>NZ_JAJFDP010000044.1:0-843 GCF_020709435.1 Collinsella aerofaciens | reverse complement strand
CCGCGTTCCTCGCCCTCGGGGAGGACGCGTGCGCCGCGGCCTGGGAGATGGACACGGTCGAGGGCGCGCGGGAGGACTCCGCCTGCCTGCTCACGCTGCTGCACCGCCCCAGCAGGCTCCAGCTCGCGCTGCCGCTGGAGGAGAAGACCGCCGGGTGCGTCGCGGACGCCCTGGGCGATATCAGGGAGGTCCTCGGCGCCGACGGCATGGGCAGGGTCTTCCGCGCCGTGCTCACCGACAACGGCGCCGAGTTCTCCGACGAGGCGGCGATCGCGGCGCTGCTCGGCGAGGGGCCGGGCGAGACGAGGCTGTTCTACTGCGACCCCGGGCGCAGCGACCAGAAGGGCGCCTGCGAGCGCAACCACGTCGAGATCAGGAAGCTGCTGCCCAAGGGCGCCGGAATCAGGTTCGACCGGCTCGCCCCGGCCGACCTGGCGCTGGCCATGTCGCACGTGAACTCCGAGCCCCGCGGCGCGCTCGGCTTCGCGACGCCCGCGCGCGCCTTCAGGGCGATGCTCGGGGAGGACGCGGCGGCGCTGCTGGACGCCTACGGTGTGTGGGACGTGCCGCTCGGCGACCTCGACCTGACGCCGGGACTCATCGAGAGGGCGCGCGCCGAGAGGGGCGATGCCCCGCTGGCCTAGCCTAGAAGGAAAAACGGAATAGACGGACCGACCGTCCGGCTGAGTCTGGGAAGAGGTGCCGGGCGGCGGGCGGAGCATGGCCACCGGACCTATCGAAACACATCTCCACCGTTCCATCAACTGGGAAAACGGCGCCCCCGGACCCCAGGAGGGGCCGCGGGGGCGTTCAGCTAACTGCGGGAATGGCCTATTTGCTCAA
>NZ_JAJFDP010000058.1:0-323 GCF_020709435.1 Collinsella aerofaciens | reverse complement strand
GCGCGGCGCCCCGGCAACCGGCCCGGCGGTGGAGAGGCGGCGGGAGGCCGGACTCACCACCGAGGCCCGGGCCTGCATCCCGAAGACGCGCCTCGAAAAGCTCGCGCTAAAGGCCGCGCGCGGCCGGACCCTCGAGCCGGCAGACCTCAGGGGGTGTCCCACGGCAGACCGGGCCTTCAGGCATGCGCCGTCGCCCGGTCCGGCCCTCGGGCGCGCCGCCGCGATGGCGACCCTGGTCGCCAGGGAAGCCACACGGGACGCCAGAGGACGCGACATGGGGGACGAGGCCGGCGAGAGGGCGCTGCGGCTCATCGCCGCGACCC
>NZ_JAJFDP010000043.1:0-874 GCF_020709435.1 Collinsella aerofaciens | reverse complement strand
GAGCTCAACGGTTCCAACGTCAGCGACGAGATCCGCTCGCTCCTGCGCTCGGCGCTCGCCACGGAGGGGCTCGACCTCTACGGCAACGAGGTCGCAGATTTCATCCGCGGCGTCGTCGACGCGCGGATGGACGTCGCCGCACTCGACATCGAGCGCAAGCTCGACGCCGCCGAGGACCGCATCGCCGCGGTCCTCTCGCGGCCCATGACCGCCGCCATCATGGCCGGCCTCATGTCGGCCGACGTCCTCAAGGCCTCCTACGCCTCGCTCGACGAGGTCCCCGTCGCGGACATCTGGAAGAACTACCTCGCGCAGGCCGGCGAGCTCAGCCGCGCCGGGCTCGGCCGAATCGACGAGGTGAAGCTCCGCGCGCGCGAGCGCGCCGATGGCTAGCCCGCCCGTCATCGTCAACCACTCCGTCGTCCGCGCGGGAACGTCCGCGAGGGCGTCCGCCGCGGGCCTGGCGGCATACGCCGGCACACGCCGCGGAGTCGTCATCGAGGTCAGCGAGGCCGACGGCAGGAGGCTCGGCGTGGACGGCCTGGCCGCCTACGCCGCGAACAGGACCGGCTCGACCGGCGGCCTCTGGGGCGCGGACGGCCCGGTCCCCGTGGCGGAGGCCAGGCGCGCCATCGCCCAAAACGGCGGCGCGGTGCTCACCACCGTCGTCACGGTCCCGAACGACATCGCCCCAGCTGCCGGCCTCGACCGCCTGGACGCCTGGCAGGCGCTGGTGCGGTCCGAGTGGCCGAGGCTCTTCTCCGAGATGACCGGCGTGCCCGAGAGCCGCGTGGAGTTCTACGCGGCGATGCACATCAACGGCACGAGCCACCACGTCCACATCCTCACGATCGACCGCGAGGGCGACTGGGAC
>NZ_JAJFDP010000009.1:0-90829 GCF_020709435.1 Collinsella aerofaciens | reverse complement strand
AAATCCAAGGGTTATACCCTAAGAGCAAACCACCCCTTTTAGGGGTGGTTTTGATGCCGAGGGACTTCCTACCGCGGCAGGCGAATCGTAAAGCGGCTGCCGACGCCCTCGACCGAGGTCACGCCGATGACGCCGCCATGGCTATCGACGATCCACTTGGCAATGGCAAGCCCCAGACCCGAGCCCTGCGCGCCGGCATCGCGTGCGTTGTCGGCGCGGTAGAACCGTTCAAACGCGTGAGCTGCGGATTCCTGGTTCATGCCGATGCCCTCGTCCTCAACACTTATGTCGATCGTGCCCGCGCCCGCATCCGGCGTTATGCCAAATGTGACGGTCGTTCCCGCATCCGAGTACTTGGCGGCGTTTTGCACGATCACACGCAGGGCTTGCTTCACGAGCGCCACGTCGACGGGCGCATCGCAGCGCGGGTCGCTGACAAGCGCGGCGTCGTATGCCAGCCGATACGTGTGCGCGGCATCGATCATCTGCGATTCCTCGCATACCTCGCCGACCAGTGCGGCCAGGTTGGTATCCGCACGCCGCAGGACCGTGCGTCCGGCATCGCCGCGCGCCAAAAACAGCAGCTGCTCCACGAGCTCCTGCATGTGCTCGCTTTCGGCCTTGAGCGAGGCGATGGACTCTGCCAGTACGTCCGGGTCGTCTTTGCCCCAGCGGTCGAGCATGTTTACGTAGCCCTGAATCACCGCGATGGGCGTGCGCAGCTCGTGGCTTGCATCGTTGACAAAGCGCATCTGCTGCAGCTTGGCCTCTTGCATCTGGCGCAGCAGGCGGTTGAGTGCGACCTCGATGCTTGCCAGGTCGGCATCGCCGGTGGTGACGCTTGGTGAGTCGACGCTTGCGCGCACGATGGCCTGCTCCAGCGTTTCCATCTTGCCGCCGGAGAGCTGCATGCGGCCGAGCTCGTCCACGCGCAAGGCCAGATCGTTGAGAGGCGCCATGGTGCGGCGTACGCGCCTCGCGCCGCCGAGCATGTTGAGTACGCTGATGACCTGCCAACCCACAACGACAAGGTAGAGAGGCCATAGCGCGACGAGGTCCTGCGCGAGGGGGAAGGTCTTGGTGGTACGCGCAAGCTCGACGGTATAGGTGAGCGTTGTCAGGTCCCAGCCGCGCGCAGGCGCCAGCGACATGCCGTGAACGGCGGCGCCGGGGATCCATCCTGCGGTAAGCGCGCCGTCAGGTAGCGTTTGGTTGTATCCATAGACGAGGATCGCCGCCGCAATCACCATCAGCAGCAGATCGAGCCAGACATAGCTCTTCAGACGGCGCCACATATAGCTCCAGTTGATGGCGCGGGCGATGGAGGTGACGCGCTTGGCCTCGGCGTTACGCGCGGCAGACATAGCCCACCCCGCGCACGGTTTGGATGATGCGGGCGCCGCCGGCGTCCTCGATCTTGGCGCGTAGATGCGCGATGTGCACGTCGACGTTGTTGGTGTCGCCCATGTATTCGTAGCCCAGCGCTTCGTGCGCGATGCGTTCGCGCGTGAGCACGGTCTCGGCATGCGCCATAAGCAGGGCGAGGACATCGAACTCGCGGGCCGTGAGCGCAATGGGCGAGCCGCCGACCGTGACTTCGCGGCGGTCGGGGTCGAGCGCAACCGAGCCCACGGCGAGCGTGGCGGGGGAGAGCGAGGCGGAAACCTGGGTCGAGTCACTGACCGGGGGCATCGCAGTGGCGCCGACACCCGTGCCGCCTGCCGCGCCCGTCCCGATGCCGCCAACGCCCGAAGCAGCCCGCACGGCCTCCGAGCGCTTCAACGCCACGCGGATCCGTGCGAACAGCTCCTCAATCGCAAACGGCTTGGTCAGGTAATCGTCGGCGCCGGCATCGAGCCCGGCCACCTTGTCCATCACGGCATCGCGCGCGGTGACCATAATCACCGGCACATCCTTGTGCTTGCGGACGCGTCGCAGCACCTCCATGCCGCTGAGCTGAGGCAACAGCACATCGAGCAGAATCAGATCGTAGTCGCGCTCCAGCGCCAGGTCCACGGCGGTGCGGCCGTCGGCGGCGTGCTCCACCTGGTAGCCCTCGTGCTCCAGCTCGAGCGTCACAAAGCGGGCGATTTTCTCCTCGTCCTCTACGATCAGGATTCGTGCCATACGTGCCCCCGTCTGCGATTACTTGTCGTCGTTCAGATTTTGCTTGATGTCGTCCGCGGCGTCGGCGGCGTGATTCATAAGGTTGTTGATGCTGCCGGGCACGTCGCCGTCGCTGTCGATGCGGTAGCGCATGCCAAAGAACAGGCCAATCAGCATCAGCCATATCGTGGCGCCCCAGGCAAACAGCGCGACGATGGGGATCAGGATGGGAATGTTGAGGATGATCGCATCGCGGCGCGTGGCGATAAACTTGGTGTCCAAACTCAGGCGGAAGAGCTTTTTGAGGTACTCCCACACGCTGTCCATCTTCTTGGAGAAGTCGGTCTTTTCGCTCGACTTTTCGTAGGCGGCCTGCGCGGCGACCATCTCGGCCGAGGGCTCGTCGACCGGCGCGGACTCGGTGGCGGCGTGCGCCGATGTGGTCTGCGTCTTGCCCTGCGAATCGAGCCAAATGATGGCGTCCAAAACGTTGCCGTCGGCGGCGTCGAGCGCGGCCTTGGCATCGGTGTAGCTCACGTTGCACTTGGTGCGGATGGTTTCAACTTTTTCGAGGTCGTCCATGACCTGTCCTTTCGTTCGATGGGCGCGAGCGTTGCGTTCGGCGGCCTGCGTTGCGCGGCGCCGCCTCGCCCTTGGTCGAACTCTATAGTGCAGGTTATAGATTAAGCGATTCTTGATCCAAGATTAATGTTGGATGAGTTTTTGGGTAGCGGTGGGAAAAGTATTAGACCTCGATAGCGGGGGATGTGGTGTCGGTGCAAAACGGCGTCAAAGGTTGGTCGAGCAGGCGGTTTCTCCATTGATGTCCGCACAGCATGTGACACTTACCCTGCCGCCCCGCTCTGCCGCGGCGGCATGCGTCTGAACAACGACCCTCTAAGGAGTTCGATACCGATGAGTGACAACGCAAAGCATCTCGCAAAGAAGTGCGTTAAGGACGCGGGGCCGTGCCTCGCGCTGTGCGTAGCCGGCGCAGCGGTCGCGCTGCTGGCTGTTCTGGGGCCGTTCGACGTGCTCCGAAGTGCCAGCTTTCTGCATGCTTGCATGGCTCTTGCCGGCGCCATGATGACCGGCGGCGTGCTCGATTTGATCTTTTGGGTGTTTGACCCGTTTGGATGGAAGAGCGAGGGTAGGTCCCAAAGGATGGAAGGGCTGGAACGGTTGACTTAGTGATCGTGCAGAATGTGGGCTAGCGACTTACAGGGAAGTGGTGATCCGATGACGGTCTATGTGACGGGCGATATTCACGGCGGCGTCGACATGCAAAAGCTTCGCGACTGGGATCTTGGGGATGGTTTGACAAGTGACGACTATCTCATCATCGCGGGCGACTTTGGCTTTCCGTGGGATTTCTCTGCCGAGGAATGTGCCGACATCGCCTGGCTGGAGTCGCGCCCCTATACCGTGCTGTTTGTCGACGGCAACCACGAGCGTTTCGATCACTGGTCGGAGCGCCCCATGGAGCTGTGGCACGGCGGCCTGACGCAGCGCCTGTCGGACACCTCGCCCATCCGACGCCTGACGCGCGGTGAGGTTTTTGAACTCGACGGCCCAACGATCTCTACCATGGGCGGCGCCACGAGCGTGGATAAGGAATACCGCATTCCGTATTCCAGCTGGTGGCCGCAGGAGCTGCCGGACGAGCGCAACTTTGAGGAGGCGCGGGCAAAGCTCGACAGCGTGGGTTGGAAGGTCGACTATGCGATCACCCATACCTGCTCCACGCGCATGCTTTCGCCCACGCTTTACCCGGCACCTGGCTGGAATTATCCCGATGTCGATCGACTCACCACGTTTTTCGACGAGCTGGAGGACCACCTGGACTACAAGCGCTGGTACTACGGGCATTTTCATCGTGACGCCAACCCGGCCGAGCGTCACACCGTGCTCTACGACTGCATCGTTCGCTTGGGCGACGAACTCCAGCCCTGGGATGTTGCGTAGAGGCGGGGTGGCTGGCTACTCGACCGTTACAGTGATGTTCTCCCGATGCGCGCGGATGACGTCCCAGCTAAAGTGCTCGACCAGCTGCTCGGCGGTACGCGGCGTGGTGTCCGGCGCGATGCCCGTTTGCCCGGCGAGCCATCCCAACAGTGCCTCGGGTGTGCCAAAGCGGGTGCGGAGCTCGCCCAGGTCCAGATCGCGATCGCGCTTGGAAAGGCGGCGGCCGTCCGGTGACATGAGCAGCGGAATGTGCGCGTAGTGCGGCGTGGGCAGTCCCAGCAGATGTTGCAGATAGATCTGGCGCGGCGTGGAACCAAGCAGGTCGCATCCGCGTACGATCTCGGTGACGCCCATGGCAGCGTCGTCGACCGCCACGGCCAGCTGATAGGCAAACACGCCGTCGCTGCGGCGCACCAAAAAGTCACCGCACTCGGTGGCGAGTGCTTCGCATTGGGCTCCGTACGTGCGGTCCACGAATTCGATCACGTCGCTGGCGAGGTCGTCGACGGTGGGCACGCGCAGGCGCGTGGCCGGAGCACGCAGGGCACTGCGGCGGGTGATTTCATCAGCAGAAAGACCTCTGCAGGCGCCGCGGTAGATGGGCGTGCCGTCGCTGGCGTGCGGTGCGCTCGCGGCGTGGAGTTCGGCACGCGTGCAAAAACAGGGATAGGTGAGGCCGGCGTCTTGCAGCTGGCGCAGGGCGTCCTCGTACAGATCCAGGCGATCGTGCTGGTAGTAGGGGCCTTCGTCCCACTCGAGCCCCAGCCAGGTCAGATCGTCAATCAGTTGAGCGGCAAGTTCCGGGCGCTTGCAGCGATCGTCCAGGTCCTCGATGCGCAGCACGATGCTGCCGCCCTGGCTGCGGGCCGAAAGCCACGAGCACAGGCAGCTGAACACGTTGCCCAGGTGCATGCGGCCCGAGGGCGACGGGGCGAAACGGCCCACGACGGGGGTGGGCACTGCCGTTGCTGGTGCGTCCGCGGCGTGTGTTGCTATGTTGCGTGCGTTGATATCCATGCGGACGAGTATAGCGCGGGGCGCGGTGGGGGAGACGCTGCCGTGGCCTGCAAGTTGCCGAGGCCGCGCGTTGCGCGTGCCGGACCACCGGCTCGACAGCTCGATCGCCGCCCGCCAGCCCAACCCCTCAAACGACAGAAACCCCGGCAGCTCTTCGCAACTGCCGGGGTTTCCGCGGAAAAGGGGGACATGATCCTCGAGCGAACGGCAAAGGGGCAAACCGTTTTCGCTCAACTGCTTTATGCCCCTCAGCTGGCGGCTCAATCAGCGCGTGCCGCGCCCACACAAAGCCGCTACACCTGTGACGGAGCTGTGAAGTGGTATCTATTGCCGGGGCGGGCTATGCCAAGGGTGTCCCTAATGACTAGTCATTTAAGAACGTCCCCAATGACTAGCTGCCGGGGTGCGGGTGTGACTTTCATCCCGTTTGGCGCTCCGGTCGCCTAGATGTTTGTCATGCGTACCCGCAAACGTGGGACAATGGCGTTGCTGGTATCACAGACAAAGGATGTGCCTATGAACGCCCCCGTTGCCAAAACCTGTCGGCAGCGCCGCCTGTTTGCGCGATTCGCTTCCGTCTGCGCGCTCGTTGCGCTTGCGTTGTTGCTGCTGCCTGCCGCCGCGCACGCCGACGGCTACTCCATGACCCAAACCTACATCAGTGCCACGGTTGAGGCCGATGGATCGCTGACCGTTGTCGAGGGACGCCAGTTTGATTTCGACGACGACATCAACGGCGTGTTTTGGGAGATCAATACGGGCACCAACCAGCAGGGCGGCACGGCGGGCGTTGACGTGCTGAGTGTCGAGGAAGAGGACACCGCGTTTAACAAAGTCGATAGCGCGAACAAGGGCGATTCTGGCGTCTACACGGTCGAGCAGACCGGTGACGGCGTAAGGATTAAGGTGTTCAGCCCCCACGAGAGCGGCGACAGCGCGATCTATTACGTGAGCTACACCATGACCGGTGCGGTCATGAACTGGGCCGATACCGCCGAGCTCTACTGGAAGTTTGTGGGCGACGGCTGGTCCGCGGACTCCGATGACGTTGAGATGGAAGTGTACTTCGCAAATGCCGCTGCCGGGACGGCGGCCGTCAAGGGCGATAACTTCCGCGCATGGGGCCACGGCCCGCTGACGGGCGATGTATCGCTCGATGCGGACGAATCCATGGTCACCTATAGCATTCCCTGCGTGCATCAGGGCGAATTCGCCGAGGCACGCATCGCCTTCCCTAGCGACTGGGTGCCGCAGCTTGCCGCCTCGGGCGAAGAGCGCATGTCAACGATCCTGAGCGAAGAGAAGGAATGGGCCGACGAAGCTAACGCCCGCCGCGCTCACGCTCGCATGATTGCCAATGCACTTGCCGTGCTAAGTGTTGTTGCGGCGGTGGCCTTTACCGGCACAATCGTTATGCTCAAGCTGCGCAAGCGCAAGCCCAAGCCGTTTTTCCAGGACGAATATTTCCGCGATGTGCCTTCGGCCGACCATCCCGCCGTGCTTTCGGCCCTCATGAGCTGGAATGAGGTGCCCGATCAGGCATATATCGCCACGCTCATGAAGCTCACTGACGACCGTGTGATCAAGCTGGAGCAGGCGACCGTGACCAAGGCCAAGAAGGGTCTGTTGGGGCGTGAAAAAGAAGAGCAGACGTATCGCGTGACGGTGAGTGATGCGGGCTGGAAGTCGGCCAAGGGCATTGACCACATGGTGCTCAAGGTCTTCTTTGCCGGTGCTAAGCCTGACGAGAACGGCGATCGCTCGCGCACGTTCGACGAGCTGCAGCACTACGTCAAGCAGCACGCTACGCCCGTGGGCGACAAGCTCGAGGACTATCAGAACACCGTTAAGGGCAAGCTGGCCGATAGCGAGTACGTTGCCTCGGACGGCATTGTTGCAATGGTGTTTTGCCTGGTTCTTGGTATCCTGATTGCCTTTGTTCCCGTGGGATCCATCTTCTTTACCGATGGCGCGCAGGCGAACATTACCGCCGCGGTTATCTCGGTGCCGATTGTGCTGGTGGGTATCGGCGTGGGCCTTACGTTCCGCCGCTTTACGCCGGAGGGCGCCGAGGTGGCGGCTCGCTGCAAGGCACTTAAGCATTGGCTCGAGGACTTCACTCGTCTAAAGGAAGCCGTCCCCGGCGATCTGGTGCTGTGGAACAAGCTGCTGGTGATGGGCGTGGCGCTGGGTGTTTCCAAGGAAGTGCTGCGTCAGCTTGCCGAGGCCGTGCCGCCCGAGGTGCGCGAGGCCGACGGCTTCTATGACAATTATCCCTGCTACTGGTGGTACTACCATCATTACGGTATCGAGTCTCCGCTCGATTCGTTCGATGACGTGTATCACGAGAGCATCCGTGAGCTGGCGTCGAGTTCCGATAGCTCGAACGGCGGCGGTGGTGGCGGCTTCTCGGGCGGCGGCGGAGGCGGCGTCGGCGGAGGCGGCGGCGGAACGTTCTAGCGAGTTCTGATTTTTGGGATGGATCTTCTCCGGCGACTGCCGACGGATCCATCCCATTTTTATGCGCTACCTACGAAGACTGTCCCCAACGACTAGTCACTGGGAACGTTCCTAAATGACTAGGTATGGCTGCCGGGTTTAGGCTGTTAGGTCGAGTTCGTAGAGGAAGCTTTCGCGCGGCATGTCGTGACGGCGCTCTTCGCGGTTGGCGCGGTGCGTGGCCGTGCGCTTAAAGCCGTGCAGCTCGTAGAACTTCCACGAGCAGTTGGAGTCGGTGTACAGGTGCGCCCTCGTCGCTCCAAGCGAGGACAGGTGCGAGACCGCGGCATCGAGCAGAACCGTGCCAACGCCCAGGCCATGGACATCGCGATCCACGGCAAGCAGCGTGACCTCGTTGTCGTGCGGCAACGGGCTGCTCTCGAGCAGGCGGTTGTTGGTTCGGATGGTTGCGCGCACAAACGAGAGATACTCGGCGCAGGCATCAGGCTCCAGCTCACGCATCTGCGATAGCAGCGCGCGTTCGGTATCCATCCAATGCTCGTTGATAGTGACGCCGGAGTTCTGTCCTGCTCGTGCAAGTGCAATGCCGCGCGCCTCGCCGTCAATCACCGCTACCTGCGAAAACGTCGATGACGAAAGGCAATAGGCGAGGTCGCATGCGGCTTCAAGGCGGTTGTATTCATCGTTATCCGAATTGTTATGCCAAAGTTGCTGCAGAATCAGCGCGATGGCGTCGAAGTCTTCGGTATCAAACGGTCGGTAAAGAACCCGCGAGACCATAGTGCCTCTTTCTTTTGCGGATGCATATCGAGCACAGTTCTACCACGCCATTGGCATCAAATTATGGTGCCCCTGTGTTCCATGAACTCACCGTGCCCGGTGCTGTGCCCATCCCCTCCGCGTGCAAACTTTTTCTGCACATGCGCCCGTTGCGGGGTGCATCGATGCGCTCGATGCGCTACATTGAATCAGTATTTTCATTGCCGCTGCGCGAGCGCTGCAGATCGACGTATCACCGACTCACAGAGCACGGCGGCGTACCAGACAGGAGGACTGCATGGGATCTGATGTGAAGATCGCACGCGCGTTGATCTCGGTTACCGATAAAACGGGTGTCGTCGATTTCGCACGGACGCTGGTCGATGACTTTGGCGTCGAGATCATCTCTACGGGCGGCACGGCTCGTGCCATCGAGGACGCGGGCGTTCCCGTAACCCCCATCGAGGAGTTCACGGGCTATCCCGAGATGATGGACGGCCGCGTTAAGACCCTGCACCCCAAGGTTCACGGCGCGCTGCTGGCCCGCCGCGATTCCGAGCAGCACATGCAGGAGGCCGCTCAGCACGGCATTAAGCTGATCGACCTGGTCGTCGTCAACCTGTACGAGTTCGAGAAGACCGTTGCCAACCCCGAGGTCACCTTCGCGGACGCCATCGAGCACATCGACATCGGCGGTCCCTCCATGCTGCGCTCTGCTGCCAAGAACGCCACGAGCGTTACCGTCATTTCCGACCCGGCCGACTATGATGCCGTCCTGGCCGAGATGCACGAGACCGGTGGCTGCACCACGCTTTCCACCCGTCGTCGCCTGCAGGTGAAGGTCTACCAGACCACCGCCGCCTACGACACGGCTATCTCCCGTTGGCTTGCCGCCCAGGCAAGCGACGTGGCGGACACCTCTGCCAAGCTCGAGATCTCGCTGGAGAAGGTCGACGACCTGCGCTATGGCGAGAATCCTCAGCAGAAGGCTACGGTCTACCGCTTTGCCGAGGGCTGCGAGAACACCGCGAGCTCGCAGTTCCCGCTCGTGGGCTCCGAGCAGATCCAGGGCAAGCCGCTCAGCTACAACAACTATCTGGATGCCGACGCCGCTTGGAACCTGGTCCGCGAGTTCGATGAGCCTGCCTGCGTGATCCTCAAGCACCAGAACCCTTGCGGTTCCGCCGTTGCCGAGGACATCACGGCTGCCTACGACCGCGCTTTTGCCTGCGATCCCAAGAGTGCCTTTGGCGGCATCATCGCCTGCAACCGCGAGGTTCCCTATGAGCTGGTCGAGCACTTTGCCGATCAGAACAAGCAGTTCGTCGAGGTCATCATCGCCCCGAGCTACACTGCCGAGGCGCTCGAGCGCATGGCCAAGCGCCCCAACCTGCGCGTGCTGGCCACCGGCGGCGTGGACCACGGCGCCCAGGTGGAGCTGCGCTCCATCGACGGCGGCATGCTGGTGCAGGAAGTCGACCACGTGACCGAGGATCCCGCGACCTTTACGTTCCCCACCGACCGCAAGCCCACCGACGCCGAGATGGCCGAGCTCGAGTTTGCCTGGAAGGTCTGCAAGGGCGTTAAGTCCAACGCCATCTTGGTTTCCAAGGGCAAGGCCGGCATTGGCATGGGCCCGGGTCAGCCTAACCGCGTTGACTCTGCGCTGCTTGCCTGCGAGCGTGCCGAGGACTTCTGCGAGCGCGAGGGCGTGGAGAAGGGCGGCTTTGCCTGTGCAAGCGACGCGTTCTTCCCGTTCCGCGACAATGTTGACGTGCTCGCCGCGCACGGTGTGACCTGCATCATCCAGCCCGGTGGCTCCAAGCGCGACGATGAGAGCATCCAGGCCTGCAATGAGCACAATATTGCTATGGTGTTTACGGGCGCTCGCCACTTCCGCCACTAAGTTCCGCCTTGGGACAAAATAATCTCCGCAAAAGACGGCTGCTCCGTTTGGAGGGCCGTCTTTTTGGTATAAGAGGACGGAATGACTAACACGAAAGGTATGACCATGCCCCAGATTGATGATGCCGAGCTGTTTGGCAATGCCGAGGATCAGCGTGCGTACGAGGACTTTTGCGCCAATCAGGAGGCGGTCGAGAAGTTTACGCTCGACAAGCCCGCGCTTGTCTGCCGTTGGCGCATGTCCAACAAAAAGGTACCCATGCTCAACCGCCACATTCGCGCACTGTCCGAGCGCTTGGTGCAGGGCGAGCCGCTTACCCATAACATGCTCAGCTGGGCCAAGCAGCACGTTGAGTGGTCGCTTGCCGAGGGCGATTACACCGCACGCGACGGCGTGCTCATGCTGGTGATCGACGTCAACGGCAACGCCGCCATGACGGTGGGGGAGTACGAGCCGCTAACCGATACGTCGGCCAAGGCGCTACGTGCCCGCTCCGCCGAGGCCCGCTCCGAGGCCGACGAAACCGGCGTGGCGCCCGAGCTGCTCGCCGCCGTCGATAACGGCGAGCTTGCCTTTGTGGCGCCAGCGGACGAGTGCCTGTGCGGCACGGCGACGCTCATCGAGCAGCTGGCCCAGACCAAGGGCATCCCGGTCACGCGCGTAGACATCCCCGCTCAGCTCAAGGGCGCGCTGTTCCTGGTGAGCGACGAGCACGGCGTGGTCCCTGCCGACGATACCGATGCCGCCGCGACGGACGCCGCGACGGTCGCCTTCTTCGCCGAAGGCTACGAAAAGCTCCGCGCCCGTCGCTAAATGATTGTTCTGAGACGGGGATTAAAAAATCATTTTGGTCCCCGCCATCGCTGCGAGTGCGAGGCGGACAAAACGCCCCCGCTCGCGAACAGTTCTGTCACCTTGGCGACGTGCGTGGCACGTACCTGCGGCTCCGCGGTCATAATGGGGCAAGACAACCAAGAGGGGAGCGGAATCCATGGCGCTGATCTATATCGTTGAGGACGACGAACCCATTCGTCGCGAGCTTGCCGACATCCTTGCCCGTGCCGGTTTTGAGGTCGAGGCCTGCGAATCGTTCGAGCATGTTTCGCGCGATATTCTCGCCGCCGCGCCCGACTTGGTGCTGCTCGACCTGACGCTTCCCGTCAAGGACGGCCAGCATATCTGCCATGAGGTTCGCCGCGAATCCGAGGTTCCCATCATCGTCCTCACGTCGCGTACGACCGAGATCGACGAGGTCATGGCCATGACGCTCGGCGCGGACGACTTTGTTCCCAAGCCCTACAGCGCCCGTGTGCTCGTGGCGCGCATCAACGCACTACTGCGTCGCACCGCGACGGCGGGCGAGCGCAGCACGCTCGTCCACAAGGGACTGGAGCTCGACCTCGCACGCTCCATGGTCACCAACACACAAACGGGCACCAGCACCGAGCTCACCAAAAACGAGCTGCGTATTCTCTCGCTGCTTCTGAGCCGTGCGGGCAAGATCGTCTCGCGCTCGGCCATCATGCAGGACCTGTGGGACTCCGACGCCTTCGTGGACGACAATACGCTCACCGTCAACATCAACCGCCTGCGCACCACGCTCGAAAAAATCGGCATCAAGGGGTATTTGACGACGCACCGCGGCCAAGGCTATTCGGTCTAGGGGCCGGCTATGTCGTTTGCCAAGTTCTTTAAAGACGCGCTGCTTCCCGTTGCCGTGTGGACGTGCGGCGTGCTGCTGAGCTGCTTTGTGCTGACGGTCGCCGGTGCACCCGTTTCTATCGTGGTCGTGGCGGTTGGCGTGTCCTTTATCTTTGGTATGCTCGGCATCGTGATCGAGTACGCTCGCCGTCGCCGTTTTCTGCGTCAGTTGGAGCGCGCGGCAGAGGAGCTCGAGAGTCCCGCATGGGTGCAGGAGATGGTGCAATGCCCGACCTATGCCGAGGGCGAGCTCGAATACGAGGTCTTGCGCCGGCTGGGCAAAGCCGCCTGCGACGAGGTTGCCGAAGGCAGGCGTCAGACCGATGACTATCGCGACTATATCGAGAGCTGGGTCCACGAGGCCAAGCTGCCCCTGGCGGCGGCTCACCTGATTTTGGAAAACCTGGACAGCAGCGAAGACGACCTGTCGCGCGTGGACGACCTGGCACGCGAACTTGCCCGCGTGGAGCGCTATATCGACCAGGCGCTGTACTACGCGCGCTCGGAAGTCGTGGAGCGCGACTACCTGATTCGCCGCTGGGATCTCAAGACCTTGGTGACGGGCGCGATTAAAGCCAACGCGCGCGAGCTCATTGCGGCGCATGTGGCCCCGGTGTGCGAGAACCTCGACTTCGAGGTCTTTACCGACGAGAAGTGGCTCGAGTTTATTCTGGGCCAGCTCATTCAGAACAGCATTAAATATGCGCGTGAGGACGGCGCAAAGATCGTGTTTTCGGGTGCGTTGCTGGACGAGGGTCTGGCAAGCGAGCGCATCGAGCTTACCGTCGCGGACAACGGCTGCGGCGTGTGTGCGGCAGACCTGCCGCGCGTGTTCGAGAAGGGCTTTACCGGCGACAACGGCCGCACCACCAAGCGCGCAACGGGCATCGGTCTCTATCTGGTGGCGCGCCTGTGCTCCAAGATGGGCATCGACGTCACCGCGGCATCGGAGCCGGGCGAAGGCTTCGTCGTAACATTCGCCTTCTCAACCAACAAGTTCCAATATTTCGAGTAGTCGGGCCGTCTTGCGGTGCGGACGGCAATGTTCCCGAACGTGAACATAGCTAAGGCAATTGGCGCTATGTTCCCGAACGTGAACACAACTATGGGGGCTCAAATGAATCCCCCATAACAAAAACGTGTCGCCCCAAACGGGGCGGCACGCCATTTTTCCATCAGACAACTCGTTGAAGCAAGGCTGCGAAGGCCGCGGGGCCGGGAGGGGTTTCCTAAGGGCACATCCCGCAGCCGCAACGCGGCGAGGACGTGCCCGTGGAAACCCCGCAGGCCCCGCGGCCGGTGGGAGCAACGCTACTTCACGACCAAGATGTCGCAGTCCGTATTGCGCAGCAGGAATGTCGAAATCGAGCCCAGTAGCGCGTACTTAATTGAGGACAGGCCGCGGGCGCCGCAGAGCACCAGATCGGGCTTGACC
This sequence comes from Collinsella aerofaciens, assembly GCF_020709435.1. GTDB lineage: Bacteria > Actinomycetota > Coriobacteriia > Coriobacteriales > Coriobacteriaceae > Collinsella > Collinsella aerofaciens_AU. The sequence goes on along the minus strand of NZ_JAJFDP010000009.1, from coordinate 77,480 downwards.
ACGTCGAGCATCTCATCCTTGAGCGTCTCACGAATGCGGCCGGTGCGAATCATGACCTCGACCTCGGGAATGTCGGGATTGGCCTTGGCCTCCTCGAGCTGCTTGGCGATGGAGTTGTTAAAGGCCTCCTCCAAGCCGTTGACCAGGTCGACCGGATAGGAACCGGCGCTCTCGAGCGCGGTGGAGTCGATAACGTGGCCGATGATCAGCTTAGCGCCGTTGTTCGCGGCGACCTTGATGGCGCGTGCGAGCACAAAATCCTGCTGCTCAGTACCGTCGAGTGAAACAAATACCTTGGTATAGCCCTCGTTCATGGTTTCCTCCTTGGTCTATCGCACGGGCGCGGGGCTCGTGCGTCGGGCGGGCGCGGGCGCGTTGGCCGCCAGACACTTTACCTTGTTGCAGTTATACCCAAGGATTTCGGTTTGACCGCTCGCAATTCTGTGAACGGGCGAGTTTTTTGGTAAGAGCAGGCGCGGTCGCACCGCCAACGGTTGATAATGGGACCTCGCCCGCATCGTCCGCAGAACATCTACCGGCGGGTGTCTAATGAGGGGGTCCCTTTGGATATCATCGAGCTTCTAAAATCTGCCTTCATGGGCCTGGTCGAGGGCATCACCGAATGGCTGCCTGTTTCGTCGACGGGTCACATGATCTTGGTGGACGAGTTCGTCAAGATGAACGTGAGCGAGACGTTCTGGAATATGTTCTTGGTCGTGATTCAGCTTGGCGCCATTTTGGCCGTCTGCGTCCTGTTCTTCTACGACCTTAACCCGTTTTCTCCCAGCAAGGGCAAGGAGGGCCGTCGCGACACCTGGGTGCTGTGGGGCAAGATTGTGCTCGGCTGCATTCCCGCCGCGGCGATCGGTCTGCCGCTCAACGACTGGATGGAGGAGCATTTCTACAATGCTCCCGTCGTGGCGTTGGCGCTCATTGTGTACGGCGTGCTGTTTATCGTGATTGAGAACTGGCGCGCGAACAAGCGCGACCGGGCCGCTCTTGCCGGTTCGTTTGGTTCTCGTGCTGTGGCGCCGGGTGGACGCCCCGCCGGTGCGCACTTTGCGGCGCCCGCCGCGGCTACCGCTGAGGATGAGGGCGATGACGATAGCCTGGACTTTGGCTCCATCGCCACGCTCGAGGACCTGAGCTGGAAGACTGCGCTGGGTATCGGCTGCTTCCAGGTGCTTTCGCTGGTGCCTGGTACGTCTCGTTCCGGTTCTACCATCATCGGTGGCCTGCTTTTGGGCTGCACGCGTTCGGTGGCGTCCAAGTTTACGTTCTTCCTGGCCATCCCTGTCATGTTTGGCGCGAGTGCGCTCAAGCTGGTCAAGTACTTCATCAAGGGCGGCACGTTCGGCGCCAACGAGGTCGCTATCTTGGGCGTGGGCTGCGTTGTGGCCTTTGTGGTTTCGCTCATCGCCATCAAGTGGCTCATGGGCTTCGTCCGCCGTCACGACTTTAAGTGCTTCGGTGTTTACCGCATCATCCTGGGCATCGTGGTGCTCGCGTACTTCTTTGTCCTGGAGCCGATGCTCGGCCTGTAACTTGGTTGACGCTGAGCGGCGGCCAGAGCGACAACTTGTCATTCAAAGGGGGCGGCATGACCAAAAGGTCTATGCCGCCCTCTTTTCATGCCAATTTGTTCGCCTTGGCCGCCGCTCGCTGCTGCTGCCATGACATCGGCGGTTCCGTGATTGTCAATAGATTGGTGCAAAGCAACCTGACCCCCTTGCACCAAATCCGCTGGGGCGGGCCTGACAGTGGCGCACGGAGTCGTGGTGTGATTTGCGTCGGTGTCCGCGCGGCTCGGTATACTGGTACGGCTCAAACTATGGCGCTGCCCGCAGGCGCGCCGTCCGTCAGATGAGGAGTCGCCCATGACCCAGCCCCTGCCCTGGGAAAAGAACGCCGCGGTACCCGTGCCGCCCGCGCCGGAACCCGTGCCGCTCGATGCATACACCGCCCCTGCAGCGCCGGAGCCCGAGCTCGTCCCGCTCGACATCTACGACGCTCCCGCGCCGGCGCCCAAGCCCGCCAAGCCGCTCGTCGACATTGACAGCCTTAATCCCGCCCAGCGCGAGGCGGTCCTGTCCACCGAGGGTCCGTTGCTGGTGCTCGCCGGCGCCGGCTCGGGCAAGACCCGCGTCTTGACCTTCCGCATCGCACATATGCTCGGCGACCTGGGTGTTAAGCCTTGGCAGGTTCTTGCCATCACGTTTACCAACAAGGCCGCGGCCGAGATGCGCGAGCGTCTGGCGGCGCTCATTCCCAGCGGCACCCGCGGCATGTGGGTGTGCACCTTCCATGCCATGTGCGTGCGCATGCTGCGTGAGGACGCCGACTTGCTGGGCTATACCGGTCAGTTCACCATCTACGATGATGACGACTCAAAGCGCATGGTGCGCGACATTATGCAGGCGCTCGGCATCGAGCAAAAGCAGTTTCCCATCAACATGATCCGCAGCAAGATCAGCTCGGCCAAAAACGCCATGATCGGGCCCGAGGACATGCTCAAATCCGCCGACAGCCCCAACGACAAAAAGGCCGCACAGGTCTACCTGGAGCTGGAGCGCCGCCTGCGCGCCGCCAACGCGATGGACTTCGACGACCTGCTCGTGCGCACGCTCGAGCTGCTGCGCACCCGCCCCGAGGTGCTCGACAAGTACCAGGAGCGCTTCCGCTACATTAGCGTCGACGAGTATCAGGACACCAACCACGTCCAGTACGAGATCGCTAACCTATTGGCCGCCAAGTACCAAAATCTCATGGTCGTAGGCGACGATGACCAGTCCATTTATAGCTGGCGCGGCGCCGACATCACCAACATCCTGGACTTTGAGAAGGACTTTAAAAACTGCAAGACCGTCAAGCTGGAGCAGAACTACCGCTCCACGGGCCATATCCTGAGCGCCGCCAACGCCGTGGTGCGTCACAACTCGCAGCGCAAGGACAAGCGCCTGTTTACGGCCGAGGGCGATGGTGAGAAGATCCAGGCCTTCCAGGCAAGCGATGAGCGCGACGAGGGCCGCTGGATTGCCGGCGAGATCGAAAAGCTGCACGCCAAGGGCACGAGTTACGACGACATCGCCGTGTTCTACCGCACCAACGCCCAGTCGCGTATTCTCGAAGATATGTTTCTGCGCGCGGGCGTGCCCTACAAGATCGTGGGCGGCACGCGATTCTTCGACCGCGCCGAGATCCGCGACGTCATGGCTTACCTCAAGATGATCGTGAACCCGGCCGACGAGATGAGCGTCAAGCGCGTCATCAACACGCCGCGCCGCGGTATCGGCTCCACCTCGATTCAAAAGATTGAGCAGCTGGCACGCGACAACCGTTGCTCGTTCTTCCAGGCCTGCGAGATCGCGTGCGCCGAGACCGGCATGTTTAGCGCCAAGGTCCGCAACGGCCTGTCGAGCTTTGTGTCGCTGGTGCGCGAAGGTCGCCGCATGGACGGCGAGCTCAAGGACGTTGTCGAGATGATCGTCGATAAAACGGGCCTTCTGCAGGCCTTCCGCGCCGAGGGAACCATGGAGTCCGAGAGCCGCGCCGAGAACATTCAGGAATTCTTGGGCGTTGCTGCCGAATTTGAAGAGACGCACGAGGATATCGAGGGTACGCTCGAGAGCTTGGAAGAGCTGCGCGCGGCTGGCGTTGCCGATGTACCGGCCGGCGCCGAGTCCGAGCCCGTCGTGGTGAGCGCGCCTGCGCCTGAACCGGGGCCGTCTGCCCCGGCATCCTCGTTTGAGGCGCTCGTTGGCGCGCGTGATGCCGCGGGTTCCAATCCGCTCGATAGCCTGGCGGCCCCGGCGCTTTCTCCGCAGGATGCCCTGGCCGCCGCCATCGCGGGCAACGCGTATGCCGCGCCGACGGAGTTGCCGGCGGGCGCCGTGCATGCCGACGAGATCGAGCGCACCTACGGTCCGCTCACCTGCAAGGCGCTGCCGGCACTCATGGAGTGGCTGGCCCTGCGCTCCGACTTGGATTCCCTGGCCGGAGAGACGCATGCCATCACCATGATGACCATCCACTCCGCCAAGGGCCTGGAGTTCCCCGCGGTGTTCGTGGCCGGCATGGAGGAGGGCATCTTCCCGCACGTGCACGACTTTGGCGGCAGCGATGACCCGGGCAAGCTCGAGGAGGAGCGTCGCCTGGCCTACGTTGCCATCACGCGTGCCCGTAAGCGACTGTTCTTGACCTATGCGGCCACACGTCGCACCTACGGTTCGACTTCTGCCAACCCGCGCTCGCGCTTCCTCAACGAGATTCCGTTTGAGGATATCGAGTTTAGCGGTATCGGCTCTGCCGGTTTTGAGGGCACGGGCTGGGAGAAGCGCGGCGACCGTCACGGCACCTTTGGCTCGGGCATGGGCTCGGATATGTATGGCGGCAAGGTGTTTGGCTCGCATACGCGCTCGACCGGCGGTTCCGGTTCGCGCGGCGGATCGAGCTTCGACGATTTCTTTGGCGGCAGCAGCTATGGGACCGAGCGCCATCGTGGGGTCTCGCCCGACGCCGGCCGTGTTGCCTCGACCTTTGGCTCGGGCGCGCCGCGAGCCAAAAAGCCGTCGTCCAAGGTGTCGCCGACGGTGGAGCGCAAGGTCGATCGCGCCAGCGCGTCGCAGGACTTTGCCGCGGGCGATACCGTGAGCCACAAGACCTTTGGCACGGGTACCGTGATCTCGGTCGCCGGAGACATGATCGAGGTCCAGTTCGAAAAGACCGGCCAGACTAAAAAGCTCATGAAGGGCTTTGCGCCTATAGTGAAACTGACCTAGGCGGCTTTCCCAGGCACGGCACCTCGGCCTTCAATCGTCGGGCATGACCTCAAGGTCTATGCCCTCCTCTTTCAGGCCGATCTGCCGCACCTGGAAAACCCGTACATCCGGCTAGGCGGGCGCGCCGGGGGCTTTGGTCGCCTGCTCGGGCAGTCCTGCGCAAGACGGAGGCCACATTAAGTGGCCTCCTCTGCGTGCGGAACTCGCGATCGATGTGGCCCCATACGCCCGCCCAGGTCCTTAGATAACGTTGCTTGCGAACGTCGCTCTGCTCGTTCGCTTTTTGATCTGGAGAGCCGGGTGGGCTGATATATAGATATGAGCAGGGGCTCCTCCGTTGATGAACGGGGGGAGCCCCTTGTTTCGTTTTGATTGTCGTTACTAGCCAGAGGCTCGCCGGGGCGGGGCGCGGGGTTTGGTCGATCGCGAGTTCCGCACGAGCCGGAGAGCACTTAATGTGCTCTCCGTGCGAGCAGGACTGTCCGAGCAGGCGACCAAACCCCGCGCCCCGCCCCGGCGAGCCCCTGGGGACCGGTGACCTAGAGGTGGCTGATAATCAGTTCCATCTTGCCTTCGAGGTCGATGGAGCTGACGGTGCTCGGTGCCAGCAGGTGGCTGCCCTTGTGGACGGGGTCGCCGCAGATGGTGCCTTCGCCGTCGATGACCGACAGACACATGAAGGGCCAGCGCTGGTCGAGGGTCTTGCTGCCGTTGACGCGCACGCGATCGACGGTGTAGCAGGGGCAAGACTCGAGCTCGGTCACGCCATCCACCTCGGGTGCGGTCACCGTGCCGTCGGTCGGAGCCTGAGCATCAAAGTTTATGCAGTCGAGGCTCTGCTCAATGTGCAGGGGACGCAGTTTGCCGTCGGTGCCGGGGCGGTCGTAATCGTACAGGCGATACGTCACGTCGCACGACTGCTGCGTTTCCAAAATGAGCGTGCCGGCCTTGATGGCGTGAACGGTACCGGAATCAATCTGGAAAAAGTCGCCCTTGTGGATCGGTACTACGTTGAGCATGTCGTCCCAGCGGCCGTCCTTGATCATCTGTGCGGCCTCGGTGCGGTCTTTAGCGCGCTGGCCGACGATGATCGTGGCACCGGGTTCGCAATCCAGCACGTACCAGCACTCGGTTTTACCCAGGCTGCCGTTCTCGTGCTTGGCGGCGTACTCGTCGTTGGGATGAATCTGGATCGAAAGGTCGTCCTTGGCGTCCAGAATCTTAATGAGCAGCGGGAACTCCTTGCCCTCGCAATTGCCAAAAAGCTCACGGTGCTCGGCCCACAGCCACGACAGCGTGTGGCCGGCGTACGGTCCCTCAGCAATCTGACAGTCGCCGTTGGGATGGGCCGAGATAGCCCAGAACTCACCGATGGGACCTTCGGGAATGTCGTAACCAAATACGGTTTCGAGCTGGCGGCCACCCCAGATCTTCTTGCGGAAGAACGGCGTCAGTTTAATCAAATCGGACATATTCATACCTCCATTGTGTTGCGCGGGCGCCGCGCAAAGCAGCGCAAAACGAGCGCCCGCATGACTACAAAAACCTACGCCAACGTTACATTGTGCAACTCAAAGCGGTCGCCGACGTTGCGCGAGGTCGAATACTCAAAGGCGGCGCCGCTGTCCAAAAAGCCAATCTGGGTGAGCTCGAGCAGGGGAGAGCCAGGTTTGGTGTCCAGACGCTCGGCTTCTTCCTCGGTTGCTGCCACGGCGCGAATGGTACGGTGGAAGCTCGAAATCTTCAGCCCACATTGCTCGCGGATGAAGCGGTAGAGCGATTCGTACAGGTCCTTCTTTTTAAGGCCCGGAATCAGCTCGAGGGGCATGTAGGTGTACTCGATAACGATGGGCTTCTCGTCGGCCTGACGCACGCGCACGATGTGATAGGCGAAGTCATCCTCGGCAATTCCCAGCTGGGCTGCGATGTCCGCTGGTGGATTAACGATCGAGAAATCGTAGACCACCGAGGTCACCTTCTCCCCGCGGTGCTCATACGAAAAACCCTGGGCACGGTCGTTTTTGCCCTGGAAAAACGCCTGGCCGGGAAGTCCCGCCGTGTCCTTAACGTAGATACCCGATCCGCGCCGGCTGGTAATAAGGCCTTCCTCGGTGATTTGTTCAATAGCTCGTTTGACGGTGATTTTGGAAACGCTATAGAGCTCGCAGAACTCAACGACGGTGGGAAGCTTGTCGCCCGGTTTAAGAGCGCCATCCTCGATGCTTCGGCGAATATCTGCAGCTATCGCCTCGTATTTGGGAATCAAGGAACCTCCTTTCCAACTTGATTGAGAATAAAAGAAAGTATAGTCAACGCCTAAGCATCTCTATTGAGTTATTGAAAAGTTCGAGAACGATAAAATCAAAAGACGCCCCGCTTGTAAAATCAGAGCGTTTTAAATGATAAACATCTGAGTAGTGTCGTGTTGAGGAATGATCGGTCCGAGGACGGGACCGAACCGATATAACGGCCAGCGAACCGAATCTCGTACTCTGCGTTTTCCCAGATAAAACCTACCAAAACAAACCTGTCCCTTTTTGGTAGGTTTTTGCCTTGGGAGCGGTACCATACAGGCAATGTTTAAACGAGAAAGGTGGGCTCCCATGGAACCTAAGCAGTACTACATCGGCATCGACGTCGGCGGCACTTCGGTTAAGGAGGGCCTGTTCGACGAAGACGGTAACCTGCTGGCCAAGGCCAGCGTGCCCACGCCTCCCATCGTTGACGCTGCGGGCTTTGCCGCGGTGACCGAGGCTATCGACCAGGTGGTCGCCAAGGCTCAGATTCCGCGTGCCTTTGTGGCGGGCATTGGTCTGGCCGTTCCGTGCCCCATCCCGGCATCGGGCGATGCCAAGGTCAAGGCCAACATTGCCATTAACCTGCCCGAGCTGAGAGTCGCCATTCAGGAGCACTGCCCCGATGCGGTCGTTAAGTACGAGAACGATGCCAACGCCGCTGCCATGGGCGAGGCCTGGCTCGGCTCTGCCAAGGGAGTGCAGAACGTCGTGATGGTCACCATCGGTACCGGCGTGGGCGGCGGCGTAATCGTCAACGGCGACGTGGTATCGGGCGTTGTGGGTGCTGGCGGTGAGATTGGCCACATGTGCCTGAACCCGGCTGAGGAGCGCACCTGCGGCTGCGGGGGCCATGGCCATCTGGAGCAGTATTCCAGCGCCACCGGCGTGGTGAGCAACTACCTTGCCGAGTGCAAGAAGGCGGGCGTCGAGCCCATCGAGCTCACCGGCCCCTCCGATTCCAAGGACGTGTTCCAGGCCTGCCGCGAGGGTGACAAGCTCGCGTTGGCAGCTGCCGATACCATGGCCGACTACCTCGGCCGCGCCCTGGCGCTTATTGCCAACGTGGTCGATCCCGAGATGTTCCTGATCGGCGGCGGTGCTTCCGCTTCGGCCGATGTCTACCTCGACGCGGTTCGCGAGCACTTCCAGCACTACGCGCTTTCCGCCTCGCGCGAGACGCCCATTAAGGTCGCCTCGCTCGGAAACGACGCCGGCATCATCGGTGCCGCCTACGTAGCCCTGCGCGCCGCCGGCAAATAGCTGGTGCAGGAGGGCCAAGTTACTTTGCACCAACATGGTGCAAAAGGGACAGCCTTGGCCCCATACCTGCCCCAAAATATGCCGTGGCCCTTCCGCCTGCGAAGGCTCGGCATCGGCGTGCTACCATAGCTACGTCTAAGTACACATATCAAGTGGAGGAAACCCATGGCAAACGTTCTTGTCTTTGGTCACCAGAACCCCGATAACGACGCCATCATGAGCGCCGTCGTCCTGCCCCAGCTGCTCAACCAGGTTGAGTATGCCGGCAACACCTACGAGGCCTGCGCCCTTGGTCAGCTTCCGGCAGAGTCCGCCAAGCTGCTCGCCGACGCCGGCATCGCCGAGCCTCGCGTGATCGAGTCCGTCGAGGCCGGTCAGCTCGTCGTCCTCACCGACCACAACGAGTCTGCCCAGTCCGTCGCCGGCCTTAAGGACGCCACGGTCTTTGGTGTCGTCGACCATCACCGCATCGGCGACTTCGAGACCGCCGGCCCGCTGCACTACATCTGCCTGCCCTGGGGCTCCAGCTGCACCATCGTCACCAAGCTCGCCGGCGTGCTCGGCGTTGAGCTTACCGACGTCCAGGCCAAGCTGCTGCTCTCGGCCATGATGACCGATACGCTCATGCTCAAGAGCCCCACCACCACCGATGTCGACCGCGCCGTCGCCGCCAAGCTCGGCGAGCAGGTGGGCGTCGACCCGGTCAAGTTTGGCATGGAGGTCTTCCTCACCCGTCCGTCCGGCTCCTTCACCGCAGCCGAGATGGTCGGCAACGACATCAAGATGTTCGAGCCCGCCGGCAAGAAGCTGCTCATCGGCCAGTACGAGACTGTCGACAAGACCCGCGCACTCGGCATGATCGACGAGATTCGCGAGGCCATGCGCGCCTACGCCGCCGAGAAGGGTGCCGACGGCATTGTCCTGTGCATCACTGACATCATGGAGGAGGGCTCGCAGGTCCTGCTCGAGGGCGAGACCGAGGCTGCTCAGAAGGGCCTGGGCATTGCCGACGAGCACGACGGCGTCTGGATGCCGGGCGTCCTCTCCCGTAAGAAGCAGGTCGCTGCCCCCATCATGGCCGCCTGCTAGGTTTAGTTGACTAAACGCCACGACCGGATCGCGGACGCCCCGCGCTCCGGTCGTTTTTTGTGCACGGCGCCGCGTCGTCTCTTGGACAGGTGTGCCCGTGCCGTTGAGCAAATAATGTTCAACCTGTGGTTCCGCTTTTCGGCCACGCCTGCGTGCTTGTCGTGCAGGGTAGGCTAGATGCAAGCGTAATACGTTAGAGCGCGGCGCCGCCACTTGGGCGGGCCGTGCTTTTTTAAGACGGGAGCTTTCCCGTGAAAGGAGCCGCCCATGGCAGCAACTGAGCAGCTGTTCAACGTTCGTGAGCGCAAGCGCTTTGAACGTCACGACATTTGGGAACGCATCACCGAGAACGGCACGATTTCCGCCGCCGTCATGGTCTTCGCCGCCATCGCCGCCGTCATTTGCGCCAATACCGATGCCTACGAGGCCATCCATCACTTTTTGGAGACCCCGCTGTATGTGGGTCTGGGCAACCTTACGGCCGGTCTCACCGTTGAGCTTTTCGTCAACGACTTCCTCATGGCGATTTTCTTTTTGTTGGTGGGCATTGAGCTTAAGTACGAGATGACGGTCGGCGAGCTCAAGAATCCGCGTCAGGCCATGCTTCCCATGCTGGCGGCCGTGGGCGGCGTCGTCGTTCCCGCCTGTATCTACCTGATCTTCAACCATTCCGGCGCCCGCAACGGTTGGGCCATCCCCATGGCAACCGATATTGCCTTTGCGCTGGGCGTGCTATCGCTTTTGGGCAATCGCGTTCCCAACGGCGTGCGCGTGTTCTTCTCGACGCTCGCCATCGCCGACGACCTCATCTCCATCGCCGCCATCGCCATCTTCTACGGTCAGAGCCCCAATCCGTTTTGGTTGGGCGCCGCCGCGCTTGTGACCTGCGCGCTCGTGTGGCTCAACAAGACGCAGCATTACCGCCTTGCCCCGTATTCGGTACTGGGTCTGCTGTTGTGGTTCTGTATGTTCAAGAGCGGCGTGCACGCCACGCTTGCTGGCGTTATCTTGGCCTTTACCATCCCGGCCAAGTGCGGCGTCAAGCTCGATAGCCTCACCGATTGGTTGGGCGAGTGCCTGCCGCTGCTCGATGACCGCTACGACGACGAGGCGCACATCTTGGGCCAGCATGACTTTACCGTCTCGACCACCAGGGTCGAGCGCGTCATGCACCGCGTGACCCCGCCGCTCATCCGCATGGAGCGTCTGATCTCCACACCGGTCAACTTTGTGATTCTGCCGATCTTTGCGTTCGTGAACGCACAGGTTCGCCTGGTAGGCGTGGATATGAGCACGTTGCTCACCGACCCGGTGACGCTCGGCGTGTACTTTGGCATGCTGCTGGGCAAGCCGATTGGTATCTTTGGCATGACGTTCGCCTTGGTCAAGCTCAAGATCTCCGAGCTGCCGCATAACGTTAACTGGCACATGATTGCCGGCGTGGGCATTCTGGGCGGCATCGGCTTTACGATGTCGATTCTCATTAGCGGCCTCGCCTTCCCGACGGCCCAGTTTGAGGTTCTGGCCGCCAAGGCCGCTATTCTCGCCGGCTCTGTTACCGCGGCCGTACTTGGCATGATCTACATGAGTGTGATCTGCAAGCACCCCGCGCCCAAGGACGAGTAAGAGCGCGAAAACCGGCTCCAGAACCGATTCGGGCGCGTTCAAAATGCGGATTCGGGTGGTGCTTGCCGCCTGCCAGACACGCCAGTGGTCAAAAAACGCCGTTTGTGAGTACTGTCACAAACGGCGTTTCATTTTAGGTGCGGAAAATAATGAACACAATCATGCTATCTGTATGTTAACGAGTAATCGCTTGACTCCAATTTGGCGATAGCTACTACTCGGAAAGAAAATCCAGGCGAAAAAACGCCGATTTGGGGGCTTAATCGCTGCTACTAAAAAGGTAACAGTACTCATATTTGCCCTTTTTTGGCCACAAGCCCTAAAACAAGCCTCGCCAGGGTCGGGAAACGGGCCAAATCGTCGGCCTCGAGACTCATTCCACGGTGCCGTAGATGGCGCCCCAGCCGTGGGCGGCCAAAGCGGAGTTGAGTTGGTCGCAAAGTGACTGGCGGTCGTAATAGCCGGGCGGCAAAAGGTTCACGATTTCCATGAGATCGGGTGCCAGGTCCAAGATTTCGGCCTGTACGATCAGATCCAGGCGGTCGATGGCGTGGCGGTCGTAAAACAGTCCGTCGACCAGGCGCTGCAGGTCGCCGAATTCCTCGGCCTGGAACGATCCATACTCCATAGTGCCTCCTTGGGCGCCCCACGCCGGCATGCGCGGCGATTCGTAATTTATTGCGATGGACTTAATCTATCACGGCTTCATAACGTTGCGGCGGTGGCGGTCTATACTTAGAAGAATTGCAACGTACCGCTTCGTGAAAGGTCGCACCCATGCAGACGATCTACCAGAAGATGGAAACCACCGAACTCGATGCCGCCATCGAGGCGCTCAAGGCCGAGGTCGCCGAGGTCAAGGCTAAGGGCCTGGCGCTCGATATGGCCCGCGGCAAGCCGTCGCCCTCCCAGGTGGACATCTCGCGCCCCATGCTCGATATCCTCAATGCCGACGCCGATCTGCACGACGGCAACGTCGACTGCTCCAACTACGGCTGCTTTGAGGGCATTCCCTCGGCACGCAAACTGGCAGGGGAGTTCCTGGGTTGCCCCGCCGAGCAGACACTCGTGCTGGGTTCGTCGAGCTTGCTGATCGAGCACGATATTGCCGGTATGTTCTGGCGTTGCGGTTCGTGCGGCAGCGAGCCCTGGGAGGCTTATGAGGCCGCGCACGACGGCAAGAAGGTCAAGTTCCTGTGCCCCGTTCCCGGCTACGATCGCCACTTTGGCATCACCGCCGATCTGGGTATCGAGAATGTCCCCGTTGCGATGGCCGACAACGGCCCCGACATGGACGAGGTCGAGCGCCTGGTTGCTGCCGACGACTCCATCAAGGGTATCTGGTGCGTGCCCAAGTATTCCAACCCCACGGGCATCACCTTTAGCGAGGACACCGTGCGCCGCCTAGTCGAGATGCCCACGGCCGCGCCCGATTTCCGCATCTTCTGGGACAACGCCTACTGCGTGCATGACCTGTACGACGAGACCGACGAACTTGCCAACATCTTTGACCTCGCTCGCGCGGCGGGCACCGAGGAACGTGTGGTGGCCTTTGCCTCGACGTCCAAGATCACCTTCCCGGGCGCCGGCATCGGCTTTATCGGTGCGAGCCCCGCGGTTATCGCCGAGTTCTCCAAGCGCCTGAAGGCCGGCCTCATCAGCGCCGACAAGCTCAACCAGCTGCGTCACGTGCGCTTCCTTCCCACCATCGAGGCGGTTAAGGAGCACATGAAAAAGCATGCCGAGTTCCTGCGTCCGCGCTTTGAGGCCGTCGAGCGCAAGCTCACCGAGGGCTTGGGCGACACGGGCTGCGCCACCTGGACGCACCCCCGCGGCGGCTACTTTGTAAGCTTCGATGGTCCCGAGGGCTCGGCCCAAAAGGTCGCCGCGCTTTGCGCCGACCTGGGCGTCAAGCTCACGCCGGCCGGTGCCACCTGGCCCTATGGCAAGGACCCGCGCGACACCAACATCCGCATCGCGCCGAGCTATCCCACGGTCGAGGACCTGGAGGCCGCGCTCGATGTGCTGGTGCTGGCCGTTAAGCTTGTCGCTGCCGAGCTTGCTCGTGCCGAGCGCGCCTAACGCGCGGCTTCCCGTACTATCCGCACTTTCGATACGTAAAGGAGCGTATACATGGATTTGGGTATTTCCACCAACCCCACGCCAGAGCTCTACACCATTAAGGTGACCGGTGAGATCGATATCTCTAACGCCGATAGCCTGCGCAACGCCATCGACCTGGCGCTCGAGCAGCCCACCGAGGCCGTTGAGCTCGATTTTGCCCAGGTGAGCTACATCGATTCGACGGGCATTGGCGTGCTCGTGGGCGCCGCGCACCACGCGGTCGACCACGGCAAGCGTTTTGGCTGCGTCAACGTGCAGCCCCCGGTGATGCGCGTGGTTCAGCTGTTGGGTGTCGACCAGGAGATTTCGATCACCGCTGCATAATCTTTGCCCCCAAAAGGGCGTGCCGTTTGGCATATGTTTGTGATGCGCTCGGACGTTTTGGCGTCCGGGCGCTATACTTGACCGAATGAATAGACGAGTTCCGGCCGAATGGCGCGGTGCGGGCTCGACTCACATCGAGCCTTGGAGGTATGTGTGTTTGGTATTGGAGAGGGTGAGCTCGCGATCATCGTGGTCTTCGGCTTTTTGCTGTTTGGCCCGGATAAGCTCCCGCAGATGGGCCGCACGATCGGCCGTGCCATCCGTCAGTTCCGCGAGACGCAGGAAAAGATGACGGCCGTCGTTCAGTCCGAGATTATCGATCCGGTGAGCGAGGCCGCGTCGGCCCCGGTCAAGCCCAAGAAGGCTGCTGCGACCGACGACGATTCCGATGCGGACGAGGATGCCGCCGAGACGGCAGCGCCCGCCAAGAAGGAGACCTTTGCCGAGCGTCGCGCCCGCCTTGCCGCCGAGAAGGCCGCGAGCGAGGGCGCCACTGAGGGCGAAGGTGCTGCTGAGGAGCCTGCGACCGAGGGCGCCGACGCCGGGTCCGCCGATGCCGCCGCCGAGTCCGCTTCCACTGCAGAGCCGGAGCCCGAGCCCGAGCCGGCAGAGCCCACGACGGCTGACCTCTACGCCCGTCGTCCCCGCAAGCGCAAGGCCGTCGTCGACCAGCTCGCTCGCGAGCTCGAGGCCGAGGACGACGCCGCTGCCGCCGATGCCCCGAAGGGAGGCGATGAGTAATGCCTATCGGACCTGCGCGCATGCCGCTCTTCGATCACTTGGGAGAGCTCCGTCGCCGCCTGACCATCGTGGTCGTGTCGGTGTTTGCCGCCGCCATCGTGCTGTATTTCGCCACGCCCGTGGTGCTCGACATCTTGGAAGACCCTATCCGCTCCTTTGTGCCGGACGGTAAGTTCTACATCACCACCACGCTGGGCGGCTTTGGTCTGCGCTTTTCGCTGGCCATCAAGATGGCCGTGGTCATGTGCACGCCCATGATCATCTGGCAGATCTTGGCGTTTTTCCTGCCGGCGCTTCGCCCCAACGAGCGCAAGTGGGTCGTGCCCACGGTGCTCGCCTCGACGGTGCTGTTCTTCCTGGGCGCCATCTTCTGCTATTTCATCATCATTCCCGCGGGCTTTGAGTGGCTCATCGGCGAGACCTCGGCCGTCGCTACGGCGCTGCCCGATCTGGAGAACTACGTCAACATGGAGCTGCTCTTTATGATCGGCTTTGGCGTGGCGTTTGAGCTGCCGCTCATCATCTTCTACCTGTCCGTCTTCCACATCGTGTCCTACGCGGCCTTCCGCGGCGCCTGGCGCTACGTGTACGTGGGCCTGCTTGTGGGCTCGGCTGTGATTACGCCCGACGGCTCGCCCGTTACGCTGGGCCTCATGTATGGTGCCCTGCTCTCGCTCTACGAGATTTCGCTCGCCATTGCCCGCGTGGTCATTACCGCGCGCGAGGGCAAGGAGGGCTTGTTTGTGAGCCGTCTGGACCTGTTCTCGGACGATGAGGACGACGAGGAGTAAATCGGTATGCACGAGGTTGGCATTGTCAACGGCATACTCGATACAGTGATTCGCGCGGCGCGTGGGGCGGGGGCCTCGCGCGCCGTTTTGGTAACGCTGCGTATCGGGGATATGACCGAGGTCGTGCGCGAGGCGCTCGACTTTGCGTGGGAGACGTTTCGCGACGAGGACCCGCTCACGCGGGGCTGCGAGCTCGCGGTTGAGGAGATTCACCCACAAAGTGAATGCCTGGACTGCGGCGAGGTCTTCGACCACGATCGCTTCCACTGTCGCTGTCCCCAGTGTGGTGGTGCCAACGTGCGCCTACTGCACGGCCGCGAGCTCGATATCGCGAGTATCGAAATCGAAACCCCCGACGATTAGCCCGCTAGCCATCTGGTGATGGGGTATAAAGGGGCCAAAGTAAGGAGCGCTAAGTATGGCTGAGAAAACGATTGATATCGCGTCGCCGATTCTGTCGCGCAACGAGCGCCTGGCAGATCAGCTGCGTCAGCGATTTAATGAGACAAACACCTATGTGATCAACGTCTTGTCGAGCCCCGGTTCGGGCAAGACCACCACGATCCTGGGCACCAACGAGCGCCTGCGTGACAAGGCCGGCCTGCGCTGTGCCGTCATCGAGGGCGATATCGCCTCGGATGTCGACGCCATCACCATGAAGGAAGCCGGCATGCCCGCCATCCAGATCAACACGGGCGGCCTGTGCCACCTCGAGGGCAACATGATCATGGAGGCCGTTGACGCGTTTGACCAGGCCGTTGGGCTCGATAACATCGACGTCATTTTTATCGAAAACGTGGGCAACTTGGTCTGTCCGGTCGACTTTGACCTGGGCGAGAACCTGTCCATCATGATTCTCTCGGTGCCCGAGGGCGACGACAAGCCTATCAAGTACCCGGGCATCTTCCAGCACGCCGGCGCACAGCTGCTCAACAAGGTAGACGTGGCCCCGGCTTTCGATTTTGACATGGATAGGTATACTAAGACACTCGATGACCTCAATCCGCAGGCGCCGCGGTTTGCCGTGAGCGCGCGCAAGGGCGAGGGCATGGATGCCTGGTGCGATTGGCTCATCGGGCAGATTGAGCAAGCAAGGGCGTAAGTCGGCCGCCATACGGGCGGGCGTAGCCGCAGAGATACGAGATAGGAGCCTCTTTTGAAGCTCATCATCGCCGAGAAAAACGACGCCGCGCGTCAGATTGCCGAGCGTCTGTCCACGGGCAAGCCCAAAAAGGACAAGGTGTACAACACCGCCATCTACCGTTTTGAGTGGAAGGGCGAGGAGTGCGTGACCATCGGCCTTGCCGGTCACATCCTAGCGCCCGATTTTTGCGACAGCGTGCTGTTCGATAAAAAGCTGGGCTGGTATTCGGTCACCGAGGACGGCGAGATGCTGCCGGCCGACATACCCGATGGCCTGGCGCGTCCGCCCTACGACACCAAGCGCAAGCCGTTTCTTGCCGATGGCATCTCAATCAAGGGCTGGAAACTCGAGAGCCTGCCTTACCTCACCTGGGCGCCCGTCATTAAGCTACCGGCCGAGAAGGAACTCATTCGTTCGCTCAAGAACCTCGCCAAGAAGTCCGACAGTGTCATCATCGCCACGGACTTCGATCGCGAGGGCGAGCTGATCGGTTCGGACGCCCTCAACAAGGTGCGCGAGGTTGCGCCCGACCTGCCGGTCGCCCGCGCCCAGTATTCTTCGTTTACCAAGGCCGAGATCACGCAGGCCTTCGATAATCTCGTCTCGCTCGACCAGAATCTGGCCGACGCCGGCGAGAGCCGCCAGCACATCGACCTCATTTGGGGTGCGGTGCTCACGCGCTACCTGACGCTCGCCAAGTTTGGCGGCTTTGGTAACGTGCGCTCTGCCGGCCGTGTGCAGACGCCGACGCTTGCCCTGGTGGTCGAGCGCGAGCGCGAGCGCATGGCGTTTGTGCCCGAGGACTATTGGCAGATCCGCGGCATGGGCGCCGCACAGGGCGCTGCCGAGGACGACCGCTTTAAGATTGCGCACAAGACGGCGCGCTTTACCGACAAGGATGCTGCTGAGGCGGCGTACGGCCACGTTGACGGCGTTGCGACGGCAACCGTCGCCGCGGTGACCAAGCGTTCGCGCAAGCAGCAGCCGCCCACACCGTTTGCGACTACCTCGCTGCAGGCTGCCGCCGCAGCCGAGGGCATCTCACCTGCGCGTACCATGCGCATCGCCGAGTCCCTCTACATGGCCGGTCTCATCAGCTACCCGCGTGTCGACAATACCGTGTACCCTGCGACGCTCGATCTGGGCGCCGTGGTGAGCGACCTTGCAAAGATCAACCCGGCGCTGGCGCCCGTGTGCAAAAAGGTGCTCGCCGGCCCCATGAAGCCCACGCGCGGCAAAGTCGAAACCACCGACCACCCGCCTATCTATCCCACGGGCGAGGGCGATCCGTCCGCGCTCGACGGTGGCCAGCGCAAGCTCTACGACCTCATCGCCCGTCGCTTCCTGGCAACGCTCATGGGTCCCGCGACCATCGAGAACACCAAGCTCGAGCTCGACGTCAATGGTGAGCCGTTCGTGGCTTCGGGCGATGTGCTCGTGACCCCGGGTTTCCGCGAGGCGTATCCGTATGGACTCAAGCGCGACGAGCAGATGCCGCCGCTGGAGCAGGGCGATACGGTCGACGTGTTCGACATTAAGCTCGAGGCCAAGCAGACCGAGCCGCCCGCACGCTACAGCCAGGGCAAGCTCGTGCAGGAGATGGAAAAGCGCGGCCTGGGCACCAAGTCCACGCGCGCGAGCATCATCGAGCGCCTGTACGCCGTGCGCTATCTCAAAAACGATCCCGTGGAGCCGAGCAAGCTGGGCATCGCCATCATCGATGCACTGTCGCAGTTTGCCCCGCGCATCACGAGCCCCGATATGACCAGCGAGCTCGATGGCGATATGACCCGCGTGGAGCGCGGCGAGGACACCGAAGAGCATGTCGTGACGCACTCGCGCGCGCTGCTGGCCGGTGTGCTCGACGAGCTGCTCAAGCATACGCAGGAACTGGGCGACGCCATCAGCGACGCCGTCACGGCCGATGCGCGCGTGGGCGCCTGCCCCAAGTGCGGCAAGGACTTGGTTATGAAGACGAGCGCCAAGACCCGTGGCAGCTTCATTGGCTGCATGGGCTGGCCCGACTGCGACGTGACCTATCCGGTGCCGAGCGGCGTCAAGGTGAGCCCGCTCGAGGGCGAGGCTGCTGTGTGCCCCGAATGCGGTGCGCCGCGCATTAAGTGCCAGCCGTTCCGCCAAAAGGCTTTCGAGATTTGCGTGAACCCCACATGCCCCACCAACTACGAGCCTGACCTTAAGGTGGGCGAGTGCAAGGTGTGCGCCGAGGCAGGACGCCATGGCGACCTGATCGCACACAAGAGCGAGAAGAGCGGCAAGCGCTTTATCCGCTGCACCAACTATGACGACTGCGGCGTGAGCTATCCGCTGCCGGCGCGTGGCAAGCTCGAGGCGACGGGCGAGACCTGTCCCGAGTGCGGCGCTCCCATCGTGGTGGTCAACACGGCGCGCGGTCCGTGGCGTATCTGCGTCAACATGGACTGCCCGACCAAGGAGAAGAAGCCCGCCCGCGGCCGCAAGACCACGACTAAGGCGAGCACGGCCAAGAAGACGACGGCGGCCAAGAAGACGACGGCTAAGAAAGCCACTGCCGCCAAGAAGACGACCGCGAAGAAGTCGGCTGCCAAGAAAGTAGCCTCCGACAAGTAACGGCGCGGTCGAAACATTGCCTAAAAAACGAGCGAGGACCCCACGATCCTCGCTCGTTTTTTTATCTGGCAGTTAGGGACGTTCCTTTTCTGCCGGCAGTTTAGGAACGTCCCTAACTGCCGGCTCGGGAACGACAAAGCGCTAGTTCACTTCGACGGGTTTGGCGCCGGGGTAGCGCTCCTCAAAGTCTAGGCGGTACTTATTGTCATTGGTGCCCGCCACGTTGTCGCGCGACAGCGGCGCCACGATCTCATTCTTGTGATCCGCAGGCTTGGTGTATTTCAGGCTGATCTCCCAGGCATCACAGATTGCGTCAATGCGGTGATCCAGGTCGTCATACAGGGCAACGATGTCTTTCCAGGAACTGTAGTTCTTAGAGCTCGTCGGGACGTCTAGGTCCTCGACGATGTCGTAATACTGCTCGATGGTGTCCTCCGTGCGCTCGGCGACGTCGGCGAGATTTTGACGGGTGGTTCGATCCTCTTCCAGATAGCTGCCGTTGAAGTTCTGCGCGCAGCCACGGACGTAGTTGTCGAGGTCTTCGAGCAAGTCGTAGTATTCGCTCAGTCGGCGGTAGAGGTTCTGCTCGGAGAGCGTTGCTTCGCCGCCATCCTCGTCGTCATCGTCATCATCGTCGTACAGGCTGTTGGGATCGCCGAGAGGCTTTAGGTCATCGTCGTCGACGTCATGGTGCAGCTTAGCTACCTCGGCAGTCGTCTGCGTGGCGGCGTTGTCGAAAGGCTTGATCACAAAGAAAACGACCAGGGCGATGATGATCGCCACCAGCACAACAATAACGGCGATAAGCGGCCCGGTGCCGCTCTTTTTGGGAGCGGGGGTCTGTGGCGAAGCGGGCGTGTATGCGGGAGCCGGCTCCTGTTGGGGCGAGCCGCTCGCGACGGGTATGCGCTGCGTGGTCTCGACGGCCGCAGGGCTTGCGGCGGGGTCGGGGCGATAGGCGAGGGGGTCGTCCGCCTTGGCTTGCGGCGTATCAAGGGAGCCGGTCTGCTCAAAAGCGGGCTGGCTATCGCTCGCGACTGTTTGCTCAACGGGTGCACCGCACGAGGTGCAGAACTTGGCATTATCTGCAAGAAGCTTGCCGCACGAGGCGCAATACCGAGACATTGCCACTCCTTTCGCCACATTTCAATGCAATACGACGATTATACCCAGCGTCCAAAATTCCCCATCATAAGTTGCGGTGAAATAGGGACTGTTTGGCGGTCTCAGAGCTTCAATCAGTCCCTATTTCACCGCAACTTTGGAAAGGCGCCTTTAGCCATTGGGGACGCACCGAGCACTGGGGTATCATGGCTTGGTTGATATATCTGCATTTACGCGCCTTGTAGGAAGGGGCTGCGCCCATGGCTTTTGTGCCCGCTCAACATAGCTTCATTACGCTCGAGGGTGTCGATGGCGCCGGTAAATCTACGCAGGCGCGCCTGCTTGCCCGTGCGCTCGAGCTCGCTGGCTACCAGGTTGTGAGCCTGCGCGAGCCGGGCGGTACCGCCATCAGCGAAAAGATCCGTGCTCTGCTGCTCGACCCCGCCAATACGGCGATGGGCGACACTTGCGAGCTGCTGCTGTATGAGGCCGCCCGTGCCCAGCTAGTGCATGAGGTTATCGCGCCCGCCCTCGCGGCCGGCAAGGTGGTCCTGTGCGACCGCTTCTACGATTCCACGACCTGCTATCAGGCGTTTGCCGACGGCCTCGATCGTCAGATGGTGCGCGATGCCAACAACCTGGCCGTCGCGGGTACGCACCCGGCGCTCACACTCGTCTACCACATCACGCCCGAGCAGGCGGCGCTGCGCATGGCAGCCCGTGGTGCGGCAGATCGCATGGAGGCTAAGGGCATGGCCTTCCAGGAGCGCGTCTACCAGGGATTTTGCGCCATTGCCGCCGAGGAGCCAAACCGCGTAAAGCTCATCGACGCGACCGCGTCCATCGAGGAAGTCTTCGCGCAGACGGTCGAGCGGGTTCGCGCCTACGGCCTCGACATTTCCCAGGACGCCGTCACCGCTGCGCTTGCCCAGGAGGCCGAGTAGCATGGCCCCCGCTCAGGCAAGTCTGCTGGCCAAGCTCGACACCCAAGAGCGCGTGCGCGACTTTTTGACCAATGCCGTCGCCAGCGGTCGCGCATCGCACGCCTACCTGTTTTTGGGCGCGCCCGGCGCGGGCAAGCTCGACGCCGCGTGGGCGCTCGCCCAGGCCTTCCTGTGCGAGCAGGACGGCTGCGGCGCATGCGACAGCTGCGTGCGCGTTGCGCGGCACACGCACCCCGACGTGCACTATTACACGCCCGAGAGCGCCACGGGTTACCTCATCGCCCAGACGCGCGAGCTACTCGACGACGTGCCCCTGGCGCCCATCCGTGCCAAGGCCAAGGTCTACATCATCGACCGTGCCGAGCAGCTGCGCGCCAACACCGCCAACGCGCTGCTCAAAACGCTCGAGGAGCCGCCCGAGGGCGTCATGTTCATCCTGCTGGGCACCTCGGCAGACGTGATGCTGCCCACCATCGTGAGCCGCTGCCAGTGTGTGCCGTTTCGGCTGGTGTCGCCCACCGCGGCCGCGCAGGCCGTGAGCCGCGCCACCGGTCAGGACATCGCGCGTTGTCGCATGGCCGTCGCCGTGGCGGGCAGCCCCACACGCGGTATCGAGTTCCTTAAGAGTGCCGAGCGCCAGGACGCCCGCCGTCAGATGGTTCGTGCCATCGACTCACTCATTGCCGCCGACGAGGCCGACGTGCTCAGCCGCGCCAAGTCGCTTATCGTCACCGTCAAGGCGCCGCTCGCCGAGGTCAAGTCCACGCAGGAAAAGGTGCTCGAGCAAAATGCCGACTACCTGTCGCGTGGAGCATTGAAGCAGCTTGAGGACCGCAACAAGCGCGAACTCAACGCGCGCGAGCGTTCGGGTATCATGGAAGTGCTGGCGAGCGCGCGGACGCTCATGCGCGACGTGCTGCTGACGCTTCAGGATGAGGCGGCCGACGTCGTGAACGAGGATGTGCGCGACACGATCGGTCGGCTTGCCGCCGCGACCAATGTTGCGGGTGCCACTCAGGCGCTCGAAGCGGTCGCGACCGCCGAGCGCAACATCGCCAGAAACGTTACTCCCCAGCTGGCCATCGAGGTCATGCTGTTCGATATCAGGAAGGCACTGAAATGCCGTTAGTCGTACCCGTTAAGTTTACCTACGCCTCGCGCGACCTGTGGTTCGACCCGCAGGATCTGGATATCCTCGAGGCCGATTATGCTATCTGCTCCACCGAGCGCGGAACCGAGATTGGCCTGGTCACGGCAGACCCCTTCGAGGTGCCGCAGGACGAGATCGGCCAGCCGCTCAAGCCCGTGCTGCGCGTGGCGAGCGACATCGACCTGCAGCTTGCCGATGATCTGGCCATCCAGGGTGACGAGGCCATGGTCGATTTCCGTCGCCTGGTCAAGGAGCTCGACCTCGAGATGAAGCCGGTCGGCGTCGAGTACCTGTTTGGCGGCGAGAAGGCCGTGTTCTATTTTGCGGCCGAGGAGCGCGTCGATTTTCGTCAGCTCGTCAAGGACCTTTCCTCGGCGCTGCACATTCGCGTCGACATGCGCCAGATCGGCGTGCGCGACGAGACCCGTTTGGTGGGCGGCTATGCCCAGTGCGGCCAGGAGCTCTGCTGCACGCGCTTTGGCGGACAGTTTGAGCCTGTCTCGATCCGCATGGCAAAAGAGCAGGACCTGCCGCTTAACTCGTCCAAGATCAGCGGTGTATGCGGCCGTCTGATGTGCTGCCTGCGCTACGAGTTCGAGGCGTATAAGGACTTTAAGAGCCGCGCGCCCAAAAAGAAGACGCTTATCGATACGCCGCTTGGCAAGGCGCGTATCCAAGAATATGACACGCCGCGCGAGCAGCTGGTGCTGCGCCTGGAGAACGGCAAGGTCTTTAAGGTCAACCTGGCCGATATGACCTGCTCGGAGGGCTGCAAAAAGAAGGCAGCCGAGCAGGGTTGCAACTGCCGTCCCGACTGCGTGACGCGCGACGTGCTCGAGCGCATCGAGTCGCCCGAGATGCGCCTGGCGCTCATGGAGCTCGACCGCGAGAACGGCGTCGACGTGGGCGATGGCCTGTCGAACGCCGATCGCCTGGCGGGCATATCGATGCCCAAGCGCCGTCGTCGCGATGCCGAATCCGATGCTCGCGCCGGTCAGGGCCAGGGCGAGGGCCGTGGCCGCGGAAAAGGCCGCGGTAAGGCCGAGACACCTGAGGCCGAGGGGGCGGCCGATGGCCGTCGCCGTCGCAAGCGCGCGGGCTCGGGCGATGCTACCGAGGTTGCAGCCGCGGGCAAGAGCGCCTCTCGCGAGCGCGAGGTTCAGCAGCCCCAGCAGCAGAATCGCGGCGGCGGCATGAACCCCACACGTCGCCGCCGCCGTCATCTGTCGAGCGAGGAGCGCGAGGACGCCTTCCGCGCCGCAGCTGCTCGCGAGGCCGGTGCCGCTTCCAAGGGCGCCTCGGCCTCCGATGCGCCTGTCGACAAGAGCGGCAAGTCACGTGGCGAGGAGGAGCGCGCGCCGCGTCCGCGCCGTCGCCATTCCTCGGGCGCGCAACAGAAGCCCTCAGTGCCCTCCGTGGCCGATCAGGTCTCGGATGGCGAGGTCAAGGTCACGCGCCGTCGTCCCGGGGATGGCGGGGGAGCGGCTGCCAAGGCTTCGCGTGGCGCCGCTCGCGACGAGCGCGAGCCGCGCGAGAATCGCGGTGGCGAGGGCTCGGCCGACCAGGGTCAAAAGCGCCGTCGCCGTCGTCGTTCCCGCAAGCCGCGCCAGGATGGTGGCGAGGGCTCGACCCCGTCTTCGTCCGCACCACAACCGCCCGCCGGCGAATAACGCCCGCGAGCGGATTTAACCCGCCTTGCCCCGAGCGCATCGGGGTATCATAGCGCCGAATCAACAACCCTCCCTGCGATCGAGCGTAGGGAGGGTTGTGTCTTGAAGAGCCATCTGAACATATTGAGCCGTCTGCAGAGTGCCGGTGCCCTACCGTTTGCGGACGAATTGCTACCGTTTGCCGAGCGCGCGACGTACGAGGCACTCGAGGCATTGTCGCCAACACGATGTACCGGCTGCGAGCGCGCCGGTGCGCTTATTTGCCAAGACTGCCTGGCCGCGCTCACGCTCATCGACCCACGTCATAGCTGCACCCGATGTGGCGCCCCGTTTGGGGATTTGCTGTGCACTGAGTGTTCGGTCGAGGGCACGTCTTCGGCAATGGCGGAGGCGCTCGACCGCTGCCTGGCGTGCGCCGTCTATGCGCATCCGCTGCCGCGCATCATTAAAGCGTACAAGGATGCGGGCGAGCGACGTCTGGCTCCGTATCTGGCGGAGCTGCTCTACGACACCGCCCTGCATGCCCAGGTCGTAGCTCCCGATCGCTACGGAGGCGTGCTTTCCGGTGCGGATGCGGTGGTGTTTGTGCCTGCGACGGCGGCAGCGTTTCGGCGGCGTGGTTTTGATCATATGGAGGCTATTGCGCGCCCATTTTGCGAGCTGTCGGGCGTTCCTCTGCTCGATGCTCTCGTCAAGTACGGGCATGGCGACCAGCGCGAACTCGGTCGTGAGGAGCGCCGCGAGCGTGCCCGAGGTATGTACGAGACGGTTGAGGACGTGCACGGCCGCCGCCTGCTGCTTATCGACGACGTTATCACCACGGGTGCGACGATGGCAGCGGCTTCGGCGGAACTCAAGCGCGCCGGTGCCACGGCCGTTGATGGCCTCGCTATCGCACGCGTTTGGTAGGGGTGGTTCAGATGGCAATAAAGATCGGGCAGCGTGGCAAGCCTGCAAGCGAGCAGCTGGCTGCTTCCGTAATTCTGACGGGCGCCTCGGCGCTACGCATGATGCGCGCCGAGCGCCGACAAATGGGTTACATCAGCTGGAGGGACCTCGATCCCGATGAAGAGTGCCGTGTGCTGCGCGCGTCGTCGCCCTCGATCGAGGACATCTATCTTCCCGACTTGGTGCGGATTGGGGCCGCAAGCGGCGAGGTGCAAGAAGATCTTTGCTTGCTGGTGGGATCTGCGGCGCAGCGCCGCCGCATGCCTGGCGTGGGCTGGTCCGTATGCTCTGGGTTGCCCGCCGGCTCGATTCTAGAGGTGGAACCAGGGGTGTACAGTCTATCTCCCGAGGCCCTTTGTGTTGCCGTCGCCCGCGAGGTCGGCTGTATCCAGGCATTTGCCCTGGCCCAGGAGCTGTGCTCTAAGATTTCGCTGAGTGACCGCGGGCAGTATCTACCTCCCTACACATCGCCTGTCGTGAACAAATTGGCAAAGGACAAAGACCAGCCGCCAGATGTCGGTTACTTTGAGGTCGAGTCCGTGCTGACACCCGATTGCCTGGTAGATTACCTCGCGGCATGCAAGGGGAATGTGGCCAAACAGCTGCTGCGCCTGTGTCCCTACCTGTCAGAAAATCTGCGCTCGCCCATGGAGTGCATCATGCTCGCTCTGTTTTCGCTTCCGTTTTCCTATGGCGGATTTGCCTGCGGTCCCTTTAAGACCGACTACAAGATCGAGTTCGATGACCGTGCGCAGGCAATCTCGGGGATGCCGCATGCAGTTTGCGATGCGTATCAGGAAGCAGCCCAGTTTGACCTGGAATACAACGGTGAGCTGGGCCATTCCTCCCGGAGGGGACGTATCCATGATGAAAAACGCAACACGGGCTTGATTACTATGGGAATCGAGGTCGCGACGGTTAACAACGAAATGCTCTGCGACATGGAAGCGATGGAAGCGCTCGCATGGCGCATCCACCAGCGCATGAGTAAGCGATATCGCAACCGTGTTGACGCTCGCAGAAAGAAACAAGAGGCGCTATTTAACACGTTGCGGGCGTGTTTTGGGCTTAAACCCGCCTAACAATGCTCTGAAACAGGGGGTTGGATATATGCTTTGGCCAAAATATAGCAAATATGAGTACTGCTACAAATTCAGTAACAGCAAAATCAGGGATTTTGGGACTGGAAGATGGCGTAAATTAGAAAATTATTAAACAAATGTGGAATATCCTGGCATCAATCTGACGTTATAGAGCGTGAAAACAGCTTGCAGAGCCAAAAACTCCTGCTACTAAATTGGTAACAGTACTCATATTTGCTATTTTTTGGCCACGGCGCCCTAAGACGGGTGTGTTGGGGCTTTCCATAGGGGAGCGACGGGCTTAATCAGAGCGCGTGCGGCCCGTCCTGACCTGCGAAATCTGTACTCGCGATGCGAATAACGCCCCTAACCTTAAACTTTAGCTTGAACTTAGCTATAATGCGCTTCGTTCCTACCAGGCTGTGGTTGCGGACGGACGAAATGCCCGTCCTAGTCCAAGACAGACGCGGTCAAAGGGATCCACGTAAGCGACCGCGTGCGCGCGGCGCGATCATGGCGCGTCCTAGATGTAAGCCGCACCGTCCGTTCTACTTTCTTTGGGGCAATACCGCCTCGCGGGCGAGCGGGTCAGTCGTGAAGGTGGCTGCGGCCTCCCGAGCAAACACCCCGGTGCGCAAGTGTGGGGTCAAATACCAGGTCAGCTGGTGGGAACAACCTGATATTCCGCGCAACGCACGGATTGTATACGACACAGAAGGCGGGGTAGTGGACATGGTGAGGGGCAGCTTGATGCACGCGGCTCGGTTGGGTGCTGGGACCGCAGCGGTCATTGCCGTTTTGGGCCTGAGCGGATGCGCGTTCAACCCGCTGTCTACGTTCACGACTCCCACGATCGACCAGATCGAGTACGAGACCGTCACGCCGGCGGTGTCGGACGATGCCTTGGTCACTCCCGGAACCCTGACGGTCGCCCTCGATACTTCCGATGCGCCGCAGGCCATGCAGGACGCCGACGGCGAGCTCACGGGGTATGCGGTTGACGCCGCCCGCGCTCTCGCAAGCCGCATGGGCCTTAAGGTCGCCTTTGTCGATGCGTCTTCGGCAGATTCCGCGCTCGGCGACAAAAAGGCCGATATCTTTATCGGCGAGATTAACTCCACGGACGGGGACATTAGCTCGCTCGGCACCTGCCTGTACGATGCCACTTCCGTGTTCGGTAAAACTAGCGATGGTGGGTCGCTAAGCGTTTCCACCGATACCCTTAACACGTCCACCCTGGGCGTTCAGACGTCCTCGGCCTCGCAGGAGGCGCTTGCTAAGCAGAGCATCACCGCCAACCAAAAGACCTACTCCAACATCAACGAGTGCTTTGAGGCGCTCGAGTCCGGCGAGGTCGACTATGTGATCTGCGACTCCACGGCCGGCGGCTACCTTGCACGCCTGATGAGCGAGGTCTCCTATGCCGGTGCGCTCGAGGCGCCCTCGACGCTTGGTGTTGCGGGCCTCTCGTCCAATGACGAACTGTGCCGTGCCGTGAGCGATGTCCTCGACGGTATTACGGCCGACGGCACGCTCGAGGCGGTTCACTCTGTCTGGTATGGCACGATGCCCTACGACCTCACCACTAAGACGGTTTCGGGCGCTAACGTGCAGCCGGGCGACTCTGAGTCCAGTGAGACCACGTCCTCCGGCAGCGAGTCCTCCGATTCCGACAATGAGACCGCATCCTCCGAGGACAAATCGTCCAGCCAGGAAGGCGCCATCACCGACGACGACATTAACAAACTCAATAGCTAGTTATTGCTAGGGGTGGTGTCTCCTATACGTTGGAAAGGACACCTCTTCACGGTTTCAACACGCACTGCCGGGTTTCCCCAATAGGGGAGCCCGGCTTTTTCATCCCTATAAAACCAGCAGGTCAAAGCCAATTTTCGAGACCAAATACAAATCTGTGGGCTCCCTCCTATAGCGCACTTTGCCATGGAAAAGTACGAGACTTCGGTATGCGGTATCAAGCAATCGTTATTCGGGTCTTTAGGAATCCGCGTGATTAAATGCACGGCAATGGGTACATAGCCAGTACAGTAAGTCCCCGAGGCAGATTGGAGCCACGTATGGATATCAAGGTTTCTGGACGCAAGACGACGGTAACCGATGCTCTGCGTGCGCATGTGGATGAGAAGATCGGCGAGGCGCTCAAGGTTTTCGATATCGAGCCCATGACGGTCGACGTTGTACTTCGCTATGAGAAGAACCCCTCGAACCCCAACCCGGCAATCGTCGAGGTTACGGTTCGTGCCCGCGGTTCGGTGATTCGCGTTGCCGAGCACGGTGCAGATATGTACGCCGCCATCGACCTCTCCGCCGATAAGGTCACCCGCCAGCTGCGCAAGTTCAAGACCAAGGTTGTGGACAACCGCCAGGGCGGTGCCAGCGCCGCGGATGTCGCACCGGTCGAGCGCGTTGAGGATCTGGCCGACCTGCTGCTGCCCGAGGAGGAGGACGACCTGCTCGTCCGTGAGAAGGTCATTGATGTCACCCCGATGACTGAGGAGCAGGCGCTGGTGCAGACCGATCTGCTCGGCCACGACTTCTACGTGTTCGAGAACGCGACGACTGGCCTCATCAATGTGGTGTATCACCGTAAGAATGGTGGATATGGCATCATCAAGCCCCGCATCGAAACACTTGACGAGTAAAATACGTTAACTTGCATGAGTTAACGGCCGGCGGTCATCCCATGCGGATGGCCGCCTTTTTTACGTAAGGAGTCGCTTTGATGGACAAGGCTGCATCTACCGGCCATTCTGACCGCTGCCGCATCGTCGTCGATACCTGCTGCGACTTTAGCCCCGAGGTCGCCGCGAACCTCGATGTCGATATCTTGGGCTTCCCCTTCATTATCGATGGCGAGGAGCGCACGGACGATATCTGGTCGAGCATGAGCCCTAAGGAGTTCTACGACCGCATGCGCGCCGGTGCCCGCGTGTCCACCTCGGCTGTGTCGCTCGGTCGCTATATCGAGTTCTTTACCGAGTGCGCCAAAGAAGGCACGCCCACGGTCTACCTGTGCTTTACCTCGGCGCTGTCGTCGAGCTACAACTCCGCGTGCCAGGCGGCAGATGCCGTGCGCGCCGAGTATCCCGATTTTGAGCTGTACGTGGTCGACAACGCTTTGCCTTGCGCGACCGGCGCGCTCTTGGCGCTCGAGGCTGTCCGTCAACGCTCGGCGGGACTCACCGCCAAGCAGCTGGTCGACTGGGCAAACGAGGCAAAGACCTACGTCCACGGCTACTTTACGCTCGAGAGCTTCGACGCACTGGCTGCCGGCGGCCGCATTCCGCCCGCGGCGGCACAGCTCACGGCAAAGCTCGATGTCAAACCCGAGCTGTCCTACGACCTGGCCGGCTCGCTGTCGCTGATCGGCGTCAACCGCGGCCGCAAGAAGGCGCTCAAGTCCATCCTCAAGTCGTTCCGCGAGAACTACGTGCCCGACCGCACCATGCCCATCGCCATCATGACGGCCGATGCCGAAAAGGACGGCGACTGGCTCGAGGCCGCCATCCGCAAGGAGGAAGGCTGCGCCGACGTCACGATTATTCGCAGCTCTGTGGGTCCCACCATTGGCTCGCACGTGGGCCCCGGCATGGTGGCCTGCGCGTTTTGGGGCAAGAATCGTGCCGAGAAAGCCTCGCTTTCCGACCGCATCGCGCGCCGTGTGCGAGGCGAGTAGGTAGGCGCTGCGGCTGCAAGTGCCCTCAACTCACAGCCCAAACGCTGGCACCGAGTATTTTAACCTGGTAACAACACCCAACCCAAAAGGAAAGGTTTCATGGCAAACAAGCTCTCCGTCGCATTCATCGGCACCGGAATCATGGGTGCCCCCATCGCCGGCCACATCTTGGACGCCGGCTATCCCGTCACGGTCAACAGCCGCACCAAGTCCAAGGCCGCAGCGCTTATCGGGCGCGGCGCCGTCTGGGCAGATACGCCGGCCGATGCCGCGGCGAACGCCGATGTCGTCTTTACCATGGTGGGCTATCCCTCCGAGGTCGAGGAGCTCTACCTGGCGGGCGACGGCCTGCTCGCGTGCACCAAGCCGGGCGCGGTCTTGATCGACCTCACCACGAGCTCGCCCGAGCTCGCCCGTGACATTGCCGAGGCCGCCCAGGTCTCCGGTCGCATGGCGTTTGACTGCCCCGTCACCGGCGGCGAGTCGGGTGCTATCGCCGGCACGCTCACGGCTATCGTGGGCGCTACCGAGAACGACATCGCCCCGGTCCGCGATATCCTTTCCACCTTTGCGGCAACCATCTGCTGCTTTGACGGCGCCGGCAAGGGCCAGGCTGCCAAGCTCGCCAACCAGGTGTCGCTGGGCGCCTGCATGGTTGGCATGGCAGACGCCATGGCATTTGCCGAGCTGAGCGGCCTTGACCTGGAGAAGACCCGCCAGATGATCCTGGGCGGCACCGGCAAGTCCGGCGCCATGGAGAGCCTGGCCCCCAAAGCGCTCGACGGCGACTACAAGCCCGGCTTTATGGTCGAGCACTTCATCAAGGACCTGCGCTTGGCGCTCGCCTATGCCGACGATCGCGAGCTTGCGCTGCCCGGCGCCGACGTGGCCTTTACGCTCTACGACATGCTCGACGCCATTGGCGGCGCCAAGCTGGGCACCCAGGCCATCACGGTACTCTACAAGGAGGAGGCCGACGCCATCGCCGCCGGTCTGGACTGGTCGCAGTATCGTCCCGAGGAGCACGGTGCTCACGAGGAAGGCTGCGGTTGCGGCGAGCACGGCGACGACCACGAGTGCGGTTGCGGCCACCATCACGGCGAGGACCACGAGTGCTGCGGCGGCCACGGCCATGACGACGGCCACGAGTGCTGCTGCGGCCACCATCACGAGGAGTAGCGACCATGAGCTGGACGTTCGTGGTGCTTGCGCTGGTGCTCTTTCTCTTTGCGATCTACATCGGCTTTTTGTGCGGCCAGTGGGCGTGCGAAAAGCGCGTCATCACCAAACGCGACTACTGGATCGCCAATTTTGTAGGCGCGGCGGCAGTCGTCCTGCTAACCTGGGTGTTTTCGCTGTTCCCGCTGGTGCAGTTTGCGCCGATCGGCTGGCTCGGCGGCTTTATCGCCGGCCTTAAGATGAGCTTTGGCGAGTCCGTCGGTCCGTGGCGCAAGCACGACGAGGTCTTTAACGTCAACAAGGCTCACCGCGCCGCCGCCGACGCGGGCGACGCCGAGGAACGCCGCCGTGCGCGTCGCAATGGCGCGGCCGACCGACAGCTCATCTCGGTCACCGATGACAGCAAGGGTGCTGGCAAGCACGCTAAGAAATAGTAAGAAGAGGTAACTATGGCAGAAAACAAGGAAGAACAGCTCACCGACGAGGAGCTGGCACAGCTTCAGCTGGCAGAGGAGAACGAGAACGCCGTCGACCGCCTGGTCAAGGAGCTCGGCTGCCCCACGCGCCGCATTCGTCAGTTTGCCGCCCGCGTGCTGCACCTGCTTGCCGAGCGCGATCCGCAGCGCGTCGTGCCCTGCGTGCCCGCGCTGATCGAGGCGCTCGACCGCCCCGAGGCTCAGACCCGCTGGGAGGCCCTCGATGCCCTGGCGGCGCTCGCCACCACCTGCCCCGAGCAGCTGGGCGATGCCTTTGAGGGCGCCGAGACCGCGCTGTTCGACGAGATTTCGTCCACGCTGCGCTATGCCGCCTTCCGCCTGCTGTGCGTGTGGGGTGCCACGAGCGTCGAGCGTTCGCGCGAGGCTTGGCCCATCCTGGACGAGGCCATCCAGTGCTATCACGGCGACCTCGAGTATCGCGACATGCTCGGTTGCCTGTACGAGTTTGGCCAGGGCGAGATCGACGCCGAGGTCGCCGAGAAGCTCGCGCTGCGCCTTAAGTTCGATGCCGAGAACGGCAAGGGCAGCTATCTCAAGGCCCGTTCGAGTGAGATTTGCGAAATGCTTGTTAAACGTTTTGGCCTGGATCTCTCCAAAAAGAAGAAGCGTGCTAGCGTTAAAAAATCTGACGACGCCGAAGACGAGGAGTAACAGATTATGGCGCACGATGTAGTCCTGATCCCCGGTGACGGTATCGGTCCCGAGATTACGCAGGCCATGCGCCGCGTGGTCGAGGCCACCGGTGTCCAGATCAACTGGAACGTCCAGGAGGCCGGTGCCGGCGTCATGGACGAGTTTGGCACGCCACTGCCCCAGCACGTGCTCGATGCGGTCGCCGAGACCAAGGTTGCCATCAAGGGCCCCATCACCACGCCGGTCGGTACGGGTTTCCGCAGCGTCAACGTGGCCCTGCGCAAGCACTTCGACCTGTATGCCTGCGTGCGCCCCTGCCTGTCGCAGCCGGGCGACGGCTCGCGCTTCCGCGACGTCGACCTGGTCATCGTGCGCGAGAACACCGAGGACCTCTACGCCGGCATCGAGTTCGATGAGGGCGCTGCCGAGGTCGAGGAGCTCTCGCAGCTCGTCGAGCGCTCGGGCCAGAGGACCTTCGCCGCGGATTCCGCCATCTCAATTAAGCCGATTTCCATCGCCAAGAGCCGCCGCATTGTGGAGTACGCCTTTGAGTACGCCCGCCGCTGCGGCCGCAAAAAGGTGACGGCCGTGCACAAGGCCAACATCATGAAGGCGACCGATGGCCTGTTCCTGCGCGTTGCGCGCGAGGTGGCCGCCAACTATCCCGATATCGAGTTCAACGATAAGATTGTCGACGCCACCTGCATGGGCCTGGTCCAGAACCCCAACGACTTCGATGTCCTGGTGCTGCCCAACCTGTACGGTGACATCGTGAGCGACCTGTGCGCCGGCCTGGTAGGTGGACTGGGTATGGCTCCGGGTTCCAACATCGGTGCCGACTGCGCCATCTTCGAGGCGACGCACGGCTCCGCGCCCGATATCGCTGGCCAGGATATCGCTAACCCCACGGCCGAGATTCTGTCTGCGGCCATGATGCTCGATCACCTGGGCGAGAACGACGCGGCCAATCGCATTCGCGCCGCCGTTTCTGCCACGCTCGACGAGGGTGAGCAGGTTACCGGCGACGTTCGTCGTGCCCAGACCGGCTCCGTTGAGGGCGCTGTGGGCACGCAGGCCTTTGCCGATGCCGTTATCGCGCACCTGGCCTAAGGTATGCACGCTGCAAACGCCTAAATAGTACTTAAGTGTTTGCGTATAACCTGAGAATCAATACGCCCGGCGCTCTGTCGGGCGTATTCTATTGCGGACTATGTTTCCTAACAAGGAGTAACTGATATGGGTCTGATTCAAAAGAAGGACGAGAAGGACGAGATCGACGGCATCCAGATCATCGAGCGCGGCGAAGGCCCCGACGGTGACGAGGACGAGAAGATCGATCTGGTCGCCGGTACGTCTGCCGAGCACATTGCTGCCGGTACGACGGCCGAGGAGGAGGACGCTCGCCTGGAGGCTCAGATTGCCGCAGATGCCGCCGACGAGAACCTCATGCCCGAGGAACAGGACGAGGACGACGACTCCGACGCGGACGACCATGCATCCAAGCACAAGAAGACGATGATTGCTGCCTTTGTGGTCGCTATCGTGATCGCTGCTGTGGTCGGCTTCTTTATCGGCAACGGTGGTTTTGGCGGCAAGGGTGTCGGCTCGGCGACCCTCACCGAGGACCAGCTCGATTCGACCGTGGCAAGCTACAGCTACAACGGCAAGAAGAGTGACATCACCGCGCGCGAGGCCATCGAGAGCCAGTACAGCCTCGATACCGTCAAGGATGGCGATGGCAACTACACCGCTCCCTCTGCCGACGTCATCCTGTCCTACGTGCGCAACAAGATCCTGCTGGACGCTGCCGAGGACGAGGGCATTACCGTCTCTTCCAAGGAAATGAAGCAGTATGCCGAGGATTCCATCGGCACCTCCGACTACAAGACCATGGCCACGCAGTACGGCGTGTCCAAGGACCAGGCCAAGCAGATCGTCCGCCAGTCCGCGACGCTGCAGAAGCTCTACAAGAAGAAGGTGGGCGATAGCTCCGCAAGCATGCCGACCGCCCCGACCGAGCCTGCTGACGGCAACGAGGAGACCGCGAGCAAGGACTACGCCGATTACATCATCAACCTTGCCGGTGACGAGTGGGATAGCGAGAAGGGCACCTGGAAGGATGCCGACAGCACCTATGCCAAGGCCTTCGCTGACGATGCCTTTACGGCCGATAGCGCTACCTATAAGCAAGCCATGACCGCCTATTACACCGCCTACCAGCAGTATTCCTCGCAGGCTTCGAGCGCCAGCTCCAAGTGGACCGAGTATGCGAACGGCCTCTACGCCAAGGCCAACATCAGCATCTACGGCCTGTTTGCGTAAGGTTTGCCTGCACTACTGCGCGCTAACCGATCTACCTGATTGAGCCCGCTAGAACGGACAACGTTCTAGCGGGCTTTTTGTTGCCGAAATCAATAGGATAGGCCTCGCGCCCGCACAAGCGCTCCATCGGGTTCCCCTAATTCATCTGGGAAAACAACTGCAAACGATTGCAAGTAACCGGTGAACGGTCGAAAACTACCGTTCACCGATAATCTCAAAACTGGTTCTAACTGGTATTAAGTCAAAAAGACCAATTCACATATCTTCACAATGACCTGCAATTTTTCTTCACGCTATTTTTAGCCGCCCTGCGTTGTTTAGACACAGGAAAAGATCCGATTTTTTGCCAAAGCATTTCGAAACGGTTTCAAAACCGCAGGTAGAAGTGTTAACGACCGGTAAACGGTCGATTTATCACCGTGAGCGGTGCAAAAACGTTTTACCGTATGAATCAACGAAAGCGACCTCTTCTGGGGTGATATAGTGACAACAACACGTCACGTGGTTACTACCAGTTTAGAAACCACTGGTCTTCAAAGAACGCTTTCTAAGAAGCTTTAAGGGCGAGCGCCCGCTGGCTTCCGAAAATCATCGGACTCAGATCGTACACACCTTCGGAAGGGAAATTTGAATGGTTGGCTTTATTCTTACCGGTCATGGACAGTTCGCACCCGGCCTTGCAAGCGCTATCGCTATGGTTGCCGGCGACCAGCCTGCTTTTACCGTCGTTCCTTTTGAGGGCGACCAGGCCGCATCCTACGGTGAAGATCTCCGCGCCGCTATTACCGCCATGCGCGAGGAGTGCGATGGCGTGCTCGTCTTTACCGACTTGCTCGGTGGTACCCCGTTCAACCAGTCGATGATGATTGCCCAGGATGTCGACAACGTCGAGGTTCTGACTGGCACCAACCTTCCCATGGTTATTGAGCTTCTGTTCCTCCGCGGCAATGCCACGCTCGCCGAGCTTGGCGAGCAGGCCGTGACCGTTGGCCAGACGGGCATCACCGCCCAGACGGTCGCATCCGTTG
The DNA here is from genome assembly GCF_020709435.1 of Collinsella aerofaciens. GTDB lineage: Bacteria > Actinomycetota > Coriobacteriia > Coriobacteriales > Coriobacteriaceae > Collinsella > Collinsella aerofaciens_AU. Next base: position 42,448 of record NZ_JAJFDP010000009.1, on the reverse strand, counting down.
CCGGCTCCGAGGAAGAGGATATCTTCGGCGACGAGGACGGCATCTAATGGCCGATTTCGGAGCCAACGTCCTGAGCTCCTCAGTCGCCCTTTTAGGCCTGCTTGTCATCATGGGCTTGATTTACACCATCTGGTCGCAAATCAACATGAAGAAGAAGCAGAAGTACTTCAAGGAGCTGCACACCGAGCTCAAGCCGGGTCAGGAGGTTCTTTTCGCCGGCGGTATCTACGGAACCGTCAAAGGCATCGAAGGCGAGAAGGTCCAGATCAAAGTCCGATCCGGAGCCGTCGTAGATGTTTCGCGTTACGCGATTCAGGAGATCAAGTAACTGTCGTCAGCAAATATCGAAAGGAAGCTGATCAACATGGCAGAACCCAACATTCTTCTTACCCGCATCGATAACCGACTGGTTCATGGTCAGGTTGCCACCCAGTGGAACTCCACTCTGGGCTCCAACCTCATCCTCGTCGCCAACGACGACGTGGCGTCCAACACCATGCGCCAGAACCTCATGAAGATGGCCGCTCCCGCCGGCGTCGCTACGCGTTTCTTCTCCCTGCAGAAGACCATCGACGTCATTGGCAAGGCGAGCCCGCGCCAGAAGATCTTCATCGTGGCCGAAACACCGGAAGACGTGCTTACGCTCGTCAAGGGCGGTGTGCCTATAAAGAAGGTAAACATCGGCAACATGCACATGTCGGAAGGAAAGCGCCAAGTCGCCACCTCCGTCGCAGTTAACGACGAGGATGTCGCTGCGTTTAAAGAGCTGCAGGAATTGGGGGTGGAGTTGGAGATCAGGCGCGTTCCGAGCACGCCTGTTGAGGACACGAGCAAGCTCTTCTCGTAATCCTCGTGATCCACGTTGTCAGGAGTGAAACCCTGACGTTCTGTACGTGATATCCAAAGTGCGTACATACATTTTGAAAGGAGGAGCAAGATGGAATACTCGATCATCCAGATCGCTCTGGTCTTCGTTGTTACGTTCATCGCGGCAATCGACCAGTTTGACTTCCTCGAGTCTCTCTATCAGCCCATCGTCACCGGCGCCGTCATCGGTCTTATCCTTGGCGACCTCAACACCGGTCTTCTCGTGGGTGGTACCTATCAGCTCATGACGATCGGCAACATGCCGATCGGAGGCGCTCAGCCGCCTAACGCCGTCATCGGCGGCATCATGGCAGCCATTCTCGCTATCGCCACGGGCCTCGAGCCCAACGCGGCAGTCGGCCTCGCCATTCCGTTCGCTCTGCTTGGCCAGCTTGGCGTTACCCTGGTCTTCACGCTTATGTCCCCGCTTATGTCCACGGCCGATAACATGGCTCACAACGCGGACACCAAGGGCATCGAGCGCCTGAACTACTTCGCCATGGCTCTGCTCGGCCTGATCTTCGCTGTCGTCGTCACCCTGTTCTTCATCGCTGGCGCTACCATCGGTCAGACCATCGCTTCCGCCATCCCGACTTGGCTGCAGACCGGTCTGTCCGCTGCAGGCGGCATGATGCGCTTCGTCGGCTTCGCCGTCCTGCTCAAGGTAATGATGAACCGCGATATGTGGGGCTTCTTCCTCATGGGCTTTGGCCTCGCGCTCATCACCGTTGCCAACGATTCGCTGGCAACCCCTGCTCTGCTCATCCTCGCTCTCATCGGCTTCGGCATCGCTTTCTGGGACTTCCAGCAGCAGACCGAGCTGAAGGGTGCAGCTGTTTCTGACGGAGGTGACTTCGAAGATGGCATCTAATGAGTATGTGATCCCGGAGCACTACGAGGATCTCACTCCTGCTCCGCAGCTCGACCAGAAGACCCTCAACAAGATGGCTTGGCGCTCCTGCTTCCTGCAGGCATCGTTCAACTACGAGCGCATGCAGGCCGCTGGCTGGCTTTACTCCATCATCCCCGGTCTGGAGAAGATCCACACCAACAAGAACGACCTCGCGGCTTCCATGAGCCATAACCTGGAGTTCTTCAACACCCATCCGTTCCTCGTCACCTTTGTTATGGGCATCGTGCTTTCGCTCGAGCAGAACAAGGTTGACATCCCCACGATCCGCGCCGTCCGCGTCGCCGCAATGGGCCCGCTCGGTGGTATCGGTGACGCCCTGTTCTGGCTGACGCTCGTGCCTATCACGGCCGGCATCACCTCCAACATGGCCATCAACGGCAACGCCGCTGCGCCGATCATCTTCCTGGTGATCTTCAACGCCGTCCAGTTCGCTCTGCGCTTCTGGCTCATGAACTGGTCCTACAAGCTTGGCACCAGCGCTATTGACGCTCTGACCGCCAACATGCAGGCCTTCACGCGTGCCGCTTCCATCATGGGCGTCTTCGTCGTCGGTTGCCTGGTCGTCACCATGGGTGGCACCCAGATCAACCTCCAGATCCCCAACGGCACCACCCGTGGCCTCTCCGCCACTACCGTGATCGTCTCCGAGAAGGAGGCCGAGAACTTCACCGGTATGGAGGGCATCGATACCGAGACCGCTGAGGCCGGTACCATCGCCATGACCGATGAGGACGGCAACGCCCTCACCGCTTCCGATGCCGACGGCAACGCTGTCGAGTGCGGCGTCACCGATCTGGGCAACGGCATGGAGTCCGTTACCTACGGCACCGTTACCGAGGATCCGGTCAACTTCTCTGTTGCCGACACCCTCAACACCATCGTCCCGAAGCTCGTCCCGCTTATGCTTACGCTTCTGCTTTACTACATGTTCGCTAAGCACAGCTGGACCCCGACCAAGGGCATTCTGCTGCTCTTCGTCCTCGGCATCCTGGGCGCTGGCCCGCTTGGTCTCTGGCCGAGCATCTGGTAAGGCTCTAGCTTGAGGGGTGTGTCCCTACGCGGCTCACACCCCGACCCCTTAAGCCATGTGTATGTTAAAAGCCGCGTGCTCGAAAGAGCGCGCGGCTTTTGTTTTCTTGTTGATTCGGGTGTGGCAGACAGATAATGCTAAACACCCAAGGTAGTAGCCGAGTTTGAGAAAATGGGAGGATAGGATGGCGATCGGAGCGCGTAAGCAACCGCTGTACGATCAGCTGGTCGATATTCTGACCGAAAAGATCGACCATGAATATCGCGCCGGTGACATGATTCCTTCCGAGCGCGAACTATCGGAGCGCTATGGTCTCTCGCGCACTACGGTACGCCTGGCTCTGCAGGAACTGGAGCGTTTAGGATTGGTGGTTCGGCAGCACGGTCGCGGTACCTTTGTGACCGACCGTTCGGCAAAGGCAACCAATCTTATGCAGTCCTACAGCTTTACCGAGCAGATGCGCGCGATGGGTCGCGACCCCGAGACCACGATTCTCGAGTTTTGCGAGATGGAGGCCGATAAGAATCTGGCCGAGCATATGGGATTGCGTATCGGCGATCGCATTTTTAAGCTCAAGCGCCTTCGTTCTGCCGACAACATGCCCATGATGGTCGAACGCAGCTATCTACCAGTTCGTCAATTTTTGTCCCTAAAGCGACCGCTGCTGGAGCGTAAGCCGCTTTACGATGTGATTGAGCAAGACTTTCAGCAAAAGATACGCGTGGCCGAAGAGGAGTTCTATGCGAGCATAGCCCGTCCCACCGACGCTCACCTTTTGGGAATTGTCGAGGGCTCGCCTGTGCTCGATTTGGTCAGGACTACGTATAACGAGTCAAACGAGGTTGTGGAGTATACACTCTCGGTTGCTCGTGCCGATCAGTTTAAATACAAGGTTTACCACCAGCGTAGCGACTAGTGTTCGCATCGTTTCCATATGATGATTCTTTGCATTTAACTGGTTACTACCAGATAACCAACTGAAGTGTATAATTGCACGTCAGAGGATTACTTCTAGAGAGAGGTATTAGAAATGTTCGAGAAGAGTGTCGAGGAGCTCACCGAGCTCGGCGCCCAGATCACCACGGCCGAGATTGCTCAGCAGCCCGAGCTTTGGCGTGATACGCTCAACATCTATCGCGAGAACAAGGAGGCCATCGAGGCCTTCCTGGCCGAGGCTCGCGCTATGGGCGAGGGCCGTCTGTCCGTTGTCTTCACTGGTGCCGGTACGTCCGACTACGTTGGCGATACCTGCGCCCCGTACCTGCGTCACGCTGGCAACACTGATCTCTACGACTTTAAGCCCATCGCCACGACCGACATCGTGAGCGCCCCGCGCGACTTCCTACGCGCCGAGGATCCCACGCTCGTGGTTTCCTTTGCCCGCTCTGGCAACAGCCCCGAGAGCCTTGCCGCCGTTGCCGTTGCCAAGGAGCTCGTCCACAACGTCAAGTTCCTCAACATCACTTGCGCTCCCGAGGGCAAGCTCGCCGTCGAGTCTGCCGATGATCCCAACGCGCTGACGCTGCTCATTCCGCGCGCCAACGACAAGGGCTTCGCCATGACCGGTTCTTATTCCTGCATGACCCTGCTCTCCACCCTTATTTTCGACACTGCCTCTGACGAGCAGAAGGCCGAGTGGGTCGAGACCATCGCCAAGATGGGCGAGGAGGTTATCGCTCGTGAGCCCGAGATCGCCGATTACCTGGCTGGCGACTTCAACCGCGTGACCTACTTGGGTTCTGGCTCCTTCGGTGGCCTTGCCCAGGAGAGCCAGCTCAAGATCCTCGAGCTCGCTCACGGTCTGGTCGCTACTTCCTACGACACTTCCATGGGCTATCGTCACGGACCCAAGTCCTTCGTCGACGATAAGACGCTCGTCTTCGTGTTCGTCAATAACGACGCCTACACCCGTCAGTACGACATCGACATCCTTAACGAGATCGGTGGCGACGATATTGCACGGCACACCGTCGCCGTTCAGCAGGAAGGTGCCACCGTCTATGAGGGTGAGTCCTTCACCTTTAAGGGCTACGAGGCGCTTCCCGAGGGCTACCTTGCTCTGCCGTTCGTGATGTTTGCCCAGGCCATCAGCCTGCTCAACTCCGTGCGCGTGGGCAACACGCCCGATACGCCGAGCCCCACCGGCACGGTCAACCGCGTGGTCAAGGGCGTGACGATTCACCCCTTCACCGCTTAATCGCGTCCCCCTGTAAGGGCGCCCGTCCGCTCATAACGGCGGGCGGGCGCTTTTTGTTTTACGTGAGCTGGGTATAAGCATCACCACAGTCAACTGCTTTAGAAGCAAGGAGTGCATATGAGCACGTACGCAATTAAGGCTGACAAGTTCTTCTTGCCGGCAGGCCCGCAGCTGGGCGGCTATCTCATGGTCGAGGATGGCGTTTTTGGCGCCTGGCAGGCCGACGAGCCCTCTTGCGAGATTAAGGACTACACGGGATCGTGGATCGCACCGGGTATGGTCGATACTCACATCCATGGCTTCTATAACCACTCAACTACCGATAACGATCCCGAGGGAATCGATATCAGCTCGACCGAGCTCGCCCGTCGCGGTACCACCAGCTGGTTGCCCACGACGTTCACCGATGGCGTCGAGCAGATCAAGGACGCCTGCGCCGCTATCGCTCAGGCGGACGAGGGTCGCGGCCCCGACTTCTGCGGCGCTCGCATTCAGGGTATCTACCTGGAGGGTCCCTTCTTTACCATGAAGCACGTGGGCGCGCAGAACCCCGCTTATCTGATCGATCCCTCCGAGGAGGTCTTCGACCAGTGGCAGGAGGCTGCGGGTGGTCGCATCGTCAAGAGCGCCATGGCGGCCGAGCGCGACGGTGCCGCTGCTTATGCAGCTGCTCTGAACGCCAAGGGTGTGGTGACCAGCATCGGTCACTCCGACGCCACCTACGATGAGTGCATCGCCGCCATCAACGCCGGTGCCAGCTGCTTTACGCATACCTATAACGGACAGCGCGGGCTGCATCACCGTGAGCCTGGTGTCGTGGGTGCCGCCATGTCCACGCCCGAGACCTACGCCGAGATCATCTGTGACGGTAAGCACGTGAACCCTGCCGCCATCAAGGCGCTGCTGCAGGCAAAGGGTTGGCAGCACACTGTGCTCATCACCGACTGCCTGGGTTGCGGCGGCATGCCCGAGGGCAGCTACACCAGCGGCGGCATGGACGTCATCATGAAGGACAACCTGTGCTGGCTCGCCGACGGCAAGAGCATTGCCGGCTCGGTGCTCACGCTTGCCCAGGGCGTCAAGAACATTGTCGATTGGGGCATCGCCAGCGCCGATATCGCCATTCGCATGGCAACCGAGGTGCCGGCTCGCTCTGCACACATCGAGGATAAGTGCGGCAGCATCATGCCGGGTCGCGACGCCGACTTTGTCGTGTTCGACCATGAGCTCACCCTCGTCGAGACGTATGTTGGCGGCCAGAGCGTCGGCAACGCCTTTACCGAGTAACGATAGAAAAAGACGGCGGGCCCGAATCTGCTCGGACCCGCCGTATGGGTTAAACGCTCAAAAGCACCTTCACAGTTACAGCTTGTTAGCGATCTTCTTTGCCGTGCGCTTGACGCCGGCCACCAGGCCTCCCGCAGGATGCTCCTTCTCGTATGCTAGACGCTTCTCGCGCTTGGCGTACTCTTCGACGATGATGTCGCCATACTCGTCTTCGATCTTGTCGAAGAAGTCGACGGCGCCCTTAATTTCCTCAGCGGTCGGGTGTCCCTTTTGGACACCGCCGGTGAGCTTGAACGGCCCCCACGTATCAAAGCCGGGGCAGCCGTAGACGCCCATAAAGATGGCCTGCCTCATGCGGCAGATGCCATCGATATCCTTGCCGTACCACTTGTTTTTGCCACCGTAGGTCATAAGGCCAAACACCTTGTCCTGCGGCTGCAGCACGTTCGTGAGCACGCGTGCCATGTCCTTGTCGATCTCGGAGTAATAGATGCCCGTGGCGACACCGATCAGATGATATTCGTGCAGGTCGGGGTACTCATTTTTGCCGAGTGACTTCACGTCGAGGGTGTCAATCTCGGGGTGTGCCTCGACGATGGCGTCCACGAGCTTTTTCGTGTTGCCGTGGTGGCGCGAGGCGTAGAGGATGATGGTTCGCATAAGAAGGCCTTTCAGCTGTAATTGCATCAATGTCTGTATGGTACCCCGTTACATGGCTGGGATACCGGACGCATCGATGAACGTGCGGGTTTGTCCTTTGGTTAGGGCCGAGACGGGTACTTGCGAGCAAAAAGCAGTTGTTCGAAAGGATGGGCAATGGAATACGCTCTCTCCAACGATTCGATTTCTATTAAGGTGTCCACGGCTGGTGGTTCGTTTACCTCGATTGAGGCCGGAGGTCGCGAGTATCTGTGGCAGGGCGATCCCGCCGTGTGGTCCGGCCAGGCACCGATTTGCTTCCCGATTTGCGGAGGCTTGCGCGATAACAACGCCATGACGTTTGCCGGGCATCATGTAAAGCTCGCTCGCCATGGGTTTGCGCGCAAACAGGAGTGGAAGCTGCTGAGCCAGAGCGAGAGCGAGCTGGCGATGTGCCTGGCTTCGGAGGATAACGCCGCGCTGCTGAGCGATTATCCGTATCCGTTTAAGCTTGTCGCCCGCTATACGCTCGAGGACGCTGCCGTGCGCGTTTCCTACGAGGTCACCAACGAGGGCACCGAGGACATGCCGTTCTTTATCGGCGGTCATCCCGGCTTTAGGTGTCCGCTCGATGAGGGCGAGGCCTATACGGACTACGAGTTGCGCTTTGAGAAAGACGAGGCTGCGGAGCTCTGCACCGCCGTTCCCTCGACTGGATTGATTGACGTGGCAAACCGCTCCAAGAACCCCATGGTGGGAAAGACGCTGCCCCTGTCGCACGAGCTCTTCGATTTTGCGGAGACCATCTTTGACGTGCTCGAGAGCCGTCAGGTCACGCTTTCCAAAAAGGGCGAGGACAAGGGCGTCCGCCTGAGCTTTGAGGGCTTCCCATATCTCATTGTGTGGAGCAAGCCCGAGGGCGATTTTGTGGCGGTTGAGCCTTGGGGCGGTCTCTCGACCTGCTCCGATGAGGACGACGTGCTTGAGCATAAGCGCGGCTGCCTTGTCGCCAAGCTCAAGGAGACCGTCGTTCGCTCGTTCACGATTGAGATTCTGTAATTCCGTTTTGTCGACTCGTATCGCGAGGCACAAGGAGCCTGCGAGATAAGGAGCTAAAAATGATCCTCACCGTTACGATGAACCCGTCTGTCGATACGCGCTATCAGCTCGATGAGCTCATTATCGACGACGTCAACCGTGTGACGCCCGAAAAGACCGCCGGCGGCAAGGGCCTCAACGTGGCCCGCGTGCTGGGTCAGCTGGGCGACGACGTTGTGGCAACCGGTCTGCTCGGCGGCCACATGGGCGCCTACATGGCTGAGCTCATGGACGCCAACGGTATTAACAACGACTTTGTGCCCATCAAGGGCGAGACTCGAATTTGCCTCAACATTCTCCACGCCGGCAACCAGACCGAGCTGCTCGAGAGCGGCCCGACAATTGCCCCCGAGGAGCTCGATGCCTTTACCGCCAAGTTTACCGAGCTTGCAGGTAAGGCCGACGTCGTCACCATCTCGGGTTCGCTGCCCCGCGGCGTCGAGGCGGACTACTACGCCAAGATCACGGGCATTGCCGAGAACGCCGGAGCCAAGGTGCTGCTCGATACCTCGGGTGCCTCGCTCGAGGCCGCCCTTAAGTCCGAAATTAAGCCCGAGCTGGTCAAGCCCAACCTGACCGAGATCAACGGCCTTCTGGGCACGAGCTTTACCACCGACGATGTGGACGAGCTCCGCGCCGCGCTCGCCTCTGATGCCCGCTTCTCCGATATCCCCTGGGTCGTCGTGTCCATGGGTGCTGCCGGCTCCGTTGGCTTCCACAACGGCCGTGCATTCCGCGCAAAGACGCCCGATATCCCTGCCGTTAACGCCACGGGCTCTGGTGACTCCACTATCGCAGGCTTCGCGCATGCCATTGCTGCTGGCGCAGACGACGAGACGGTGCTGCGTACCGCCAACACCTGCGGCAAGCTCAACGCCATGGATCCCATGACTGGCCACTTGGTTATGGATCGTTGGGACGAGGTCTACAACGGCGTTGTCGTGACCGAGCTGTAAGGGCTTGGGCGTCGGCCCCGGCATCGATTGCTAGCTCATGTCGACGACAAGTGCGATAGCATTATGTCGGGGCGCGACGCCGACGTTGTCGTGTTCAATCCCGACCTTACCCTGGTCGAGACGTATGTGGGTGGCAACAGCGTCGGTAACGCGTTTGCCGAGTAGCCGCCAAAGAAGCGATCCGAGAGGGGATTTAGATGATTTACGGTGCATTGGGCGATATCGAGGAGTACCGCGGAATGCTCAAGGGCCTCGACGTGTTGATCGATTGGCTCGAGGAGAACGATCCGGCGCAGCTCGAGGTCGGCAGCCATCCGATTCTGGGCGACAAGGTCTTTGCGAACGTCATGGCTCCCACGACGCGTCCCGAGGCCGAGGCTCACTATGAGACGCATCAGCGTTATCACGACCTGCAGATCGACATTGAGGGTCGCGAGGCCTTTAAGGTCGCTACGGGCAGCTTGACGCTGGTCCAGGAGTTTGACGAGAAGGACGACTACGATCTGGTCGATTCCGACGCCTCGATCGCCGGCGATCTGGCCGACGACAAGTTCGCCCTGTTCGTTGCCGGCGAGCCTCACATGCCCACGCTCGAGTTCCCGGGCGATGGCGCACAGCCGGTCAAGAAGATCTGCTTTAAGCTGCTTGCAGATGCTTACTGGGAAGAGTAACGCGCTGCTCGGCTGAGCTGTTCGTCTGATGGCGTGATTCCCCTAGGGATATCACGCTAGGACCCCGCCAAACGTGTTTCCCTAGGGGAATCACGTTTGGCGGGGTTTTCTGTTTTTGAATAGGGAAGCTGTTTATTTGCGAAGAACATCGGCTAGCCGCAGGATTGAAATCATCGACCGATAAGTGAGTTCCACTTTTTCGCCCGCAAGCAGTCGTTTCGAGCCAATCTCATCTAGCCCCACAAGCCGAGAAAACAGCGAGCCGCTCATCGTGCCCTCGTCAATTGATTCCCTTATGATCTTCAAAACGTCCGTATCATGAAGCGATGCCGAGCTGTAGGGGGCAACACGAGCGGAACTCTCAATTAACGACGAGACAAAAGGATGGAGATGCTTTGGACATAGTCCATCAAACACCACATCCCCATTGTCGTTCGAGCCGACCAGGCGCCAAGCATAATGATCGACCCAGTCATCTCCGTCATATATGGCGTCCATGAGCAACTTCCCGTCTAGAGAGAGAAACCTATCTGGACATCGGGGCGCAAGACCGCAATCCATATCGGGCCTGCAGCAGCTCCGACCCAACGCACCACATAGGTTCCCTTTCGTACATGTGTATCAATCTGCCCCGAAATGCCGGTGAATGCAATTCCAGACCCGTTTGTCGGATAGCAATCGACGTATTTTTGTTTTCCGCTCACAACCTTGTATAGATATATCGTTCCAGCAAAAGAGAAGGGATCGTTCGCAATTTTGTCCGGAAGAACTTGCCACCTCAAAATCCCGCTACCAATATGGTCAAGCTTGACCGTTCCGCCGTCCCCCTCAAAAGTGGCAAGGGGATTTACTCCAGACTGAGAGTCGGCATCGCCCTCCTTAGCGCTTATGAGCAGGCTGCCCGTATAAGACTGCTGAAGTTCACCTTCAGGACAGGCAGCCTCGGCCCAAGAAGGACCACTCAGGCAGAACAGTCCGAGCAACATCATTGCCAATAGAAGAAAACCCTTAGATCTATTCATCTCTATCCCCAACGTCTCTCGACATTTTTATATTGTGACTATTCTAGATCTATATGGCCAATTTGGCCCTCACCATGGCAACTGTTGCAGCCAGGTTTCTTTTCATTAAATTGTCACCTTGGTAAAACGTCGACCCCTAAGCATCAAACCCGAAGTCCACCGAGTGGGCTAAAGTAAAAGAGGGTCGAACCAGAAGCAGTTCCCGGACAATTGGCGTTCGGCCAGACACTTCGGTTCGACCCTTTTTCATGCGCAAAGCACATGTCAAGCCAGACTAATTCTGTGGGTATAGGGTGGCATTTCACTGAAGTCGGAAACTCCCGCAACCATTGATTAATTTCGATATGTCCGAAATTAATATTACGCGCATGGGTAACAAGCGTATATGGGAGCTCTCAAGTAACCGAAGTAACCGAGCCGGGGCAAAAATTGGCAAGAAGGACCCCGGTGAGAAGTTTGGAGGCGAAGATGAGTACAATGGAAAACCTGTTTATTACTCGCAGGTCAATCCTGACGGCAGCCGCATTGGGCGGACTGTCGCTAATCACCCCAAATGGTGCATTTGCTGATGGTTACGATTCTGAAACCGTAGAATTCCTAGCTTTCCCGGATCTGAGTGAATCTGATGTCGAGGCGATTGTGCGTCAACGTGCAGAGCAAGAAGCGGCCCTTATCATAGAAGAGGCGCTGTCATCTGATGATGTTGAGCCCTATGCGACACGCGGGCGCCCAAGCTACAGCACCGTATACGGGAGCGTGCAAACGAAAGCCAGCGGATGGCACGACGTTGCTGGGCAGCCCCCGGGAGGCGTTCACATCGACGGGGGCGGTTCCATAAACGTCCAGCCGTCTGGCGGCGGTTCGGTGAGTGTATCGGTGCCGCTCCCGAATGGTCTCGGAAGCATAGGCGTATCGATACCGCTGGCAAAGCGCAATCTGTCGGCGACTGGGTATTCCATTCACATCGACGGTGCCGGCTTTTGGAAAGCGACGGCGAACGTCGAGCACAAGGTTCAGCCGTTTGTTGTTTACGAGACCGTCAACGGCGTCAAGAAGGTGTACAAAAAAGCAGCGACGAATAACTTCTTCCGTCTTTCCTTAGGCAAGCGAAAAGTAGGATGACATGACGGGCAAGAGCTATGCAAAGATAGCGATTGCTGGCTTTGCACTTTGTCTTGCAATGGTGCTATGTGCATCATTTGCGAGGTATAGGTCCGAGCAATCGTTTATCGATGGCGCTGAAAACGGGTTTGGCATAGACGGGATGTATGTCAGCGATGGCGCGACCAGGCCGTCTATGGCGATTCTTGCGGGCGAAGATATGGAATGGCAAATCTGTAATGCCGATGGCTCTTGCATGAATGGTCGTTTGGCCGCAACGAGCGATCCGAATTCGTTCGATCTTCTCGACAATGATGGAGCGGATTGCGGTTCTGTTCACCTTTCATATGCATCGCGAGACGGGATGGACGGCATTCTCTACGTCTCCCACGAAAATGGCGATTTCAAGATGCGCAGAACTAACCGGGTGCCGGCCTTTATCGAGGAGTGAGAGTTCCCGGCGGCCTGCCGATCAGGCCGCCGGGGTATGAGCCCCGCATTCATCCGTACACACGCGGATGAATGCGGGGAGCGTCCGTATGAAGTTGATAATCGAGGAAACAAAGCCGTCCCAGGCAGGACGGCTTTGGTCTTTAAAGGCCAAGTTTTACCCTAGCCCAAAATGGCCAGAATGGACACCGGAGGAAGAGCGACGATCGTAAGACGGAACTCGGACATAGCGACCACCTCCCCGAAAACTCGGGCAGGGCTTCAGCGCGCCGCCGCGCTGAAGCAATCCTAGCAGAGTCGTCAATCACCACCGGTCAGCTCGTACCCCGCCTCGCGCCAGGGCAGGGCCAAGCTAGCGAGGCGGGGTACGAGCTGACCGCTTTCTGTTTAATGACTGTCAATCTCTTCTGCTATCTCCTTTCACTTTTACTCAGTAGTTATAGCTGAACGTTCTCAGATACATAAAATCATTCCTTCCATTTTCCGAAAGCCGTTTTATGAAATATCAGAAATAGCTAAACGAGTAATTGCACTCACTTCTGAATCTTATCCAATTGCGCTCCGACTTAAAGATTTCTGTTGTCAGGTTCATCTGCCAGATAATCATGTGGAACATAATCGACGTGATAACGCTTTTCAAGCTCCTCGATAAACCGGTCGACCTTTCGAGCGTTTTGGTAAACCTTTTCGAGTGTGCGGAAAACAGCTTTCTCGTTGTACGCGGGAAGCCCCTGGGCGTTCACAAAGTACATCAGCTGATTGAGGTTTGTTCCTTCCTTCAATAACTCATGATGGAGTTTTTCAACTTCCGCGATGTCAAAATTGAATGATTCGATCTTTCCGTAAATTGCGCTGCGGCGAACCAGTTCGCTTGCAGAAATACCGAGCGCCGCCGCACGCTGCTCAATTGCCTTTTTTTTCTGGAGCAGTGAGCATTACTTGGAACGGAACACTTCTTTTTTCAGAAATCGGCTCGCCACGTTCATCGGTTTCGCGCGAAGCCCGTGCTCTCCTGTAATCCTCCTGTTGCTTATGGAGGGCCTTTTTCTTCCGATCGAGAACTTGCATTTCATCATCGAGATCATCAAGTGAGATTTCCCGATGAATCAGCACAGATCGAATCAACTCAGCTTCCGTACAACCGGCTTGTTCGCAAAGTTGTTGATAGATCTCTTTCTCTTCAGGAGAAACACGAGCCTTTACGAATTCATTTCGTGCCATTTTCCTACTTTCTCCGGAGTGGCCTCCGGAAAAGTAAGCAAGAAATTGAGGATTGGCATCCGTCACCTCTTGCTATGATTGCCTAATTTTTTAGAAATAGTGAAACCAACACGCAAAAAGCGTGCTGCAGTTCGCTCTTTCCCTTTTCTCCGTGACAGGAGAAAAGCAAGATTCGTAAATCATGATAACAGGGACTACGGGCCCGGTTATCATGATTTACGTACATCTTGCAATCTCCGGAACGGTGATTGGGCGAAACGCAGTGTAGACGTGGAATGAGAGGCCTCATTCCAAGCGAGAGGCCTCGCGGCGTTGTAACTGCGTGAAGACCGTGAGCGGAAGCGAATTTTTAACGCGAAGGATGCTGAGTGTTAGAAATTCGCTGCAGCGAGAGCGGAGCGGTAATGCGAATGCGAGGGATGCCGAGTATTTGCAATATCGCGCAGCGGGTTTGCGGCGCTTGCGACGCAAACATTCGGATTTGCCGAATCGTTTCTCGTAACGCCAGCGAAAAAGTTGAGGCAGCTTTCGACATTTCAATGACGCGAAGAGTCTTTAGTGAGACTCGAAGCGTTGTTGGATTGTCGAAAGGTGACGCGATTCGCTTTGCAGTCCGAATTAACGATTCGATTTTCATGCGGCGGACAAGCCGCCTATGATCGCTCCCTCCGGTCGCTATCGATTTTCAAAACTACCGTTTTGTTTTGAATCGATTCGAAATCCGAAATGAAAAACGAGGCGAAAAAACGAAACGCCCGCGCGAGTCGTTTTGACTTTTGCGCGGGCGCGATTCGAATCAAATGAAAACCAAGGCGATGAGATTTTGAGTTTCGCGTTTTAGATCTCAGAAACCAGGTCTAAGAACTGCGGCGTTGATTTCACTTCGCCCACAGCATTACGGCGCGAGCACATCCAACGGAACAACTTGGACGCCGCGGTCGGTAACATAGGCTTGTGCACCAAATCCAATGATTGCAACTTTCGAAACCGGCGGGTTGTTTCCGGCGGCAACCATGCGCTTCTCGACAGCAACAAGGCTGTCAGACGCCTCTTCGATTTGAGCAGAGCTGAGTTTAACTTCGACCGGAATCCACGTTCCGCCGGGAGCCGCAATGACTGCATCGACTTCTAGATCACGAGAATCGTGATAGTGATAGAGGCTCATTCCGTTTGCTCGCGCATAAACCCACAAATCATGAAGCGCCAACGATTCAAAAAGTAGTCCAAGCGTCTTGAAATCTAACAGCAAGGTCTCCGGAGTCGCCCCGAGTGCGGCGGCCGCTAGCGACGGGTCAGCAAGATGATGCTTCTTTGCTTCTCTTAGGTGCACAGGAGATCTCATTGCTGGATTCCACGCGGGAATATCGCGAACGAAGCTGACCCGTGCGAGAAGAGATATATACGATGCCGCCGTTTGTCTCGACACCTCTCCACCAAGGTCGGCCACAAGCGTCTTGAGTGTCGCCAGAGTGGATTCATTACGCGCAAGCGATTCGATAACAGCTTTGACCTTTTCAGGGTCGCGGCGAGAGCCGTCGACACGGGACAAATCTTCTTCGGCGACTATGCCGATATAACGTTTTGCCATCGCCGATGCAGCCAGCACATCGCGCCCGACCGCCGCGGGCCATCCGCCGCGAACAACGCACTCGGCAATCGAGGCAGAATCCAACGATCCGAAAGCGCCATTGAACTTTTCGCCAGAAATAATGCTCGATAGCTTAACCGCACCGCTAGATTTCCCAAGTTCGAAAAGCGTCATGGTGTCCATGCGCAATTTAGCGAACCTTCCAGCGCCACTGTGCATCGGCCGTTCATTGTCTCGCGGCGTCGCCGACCCCGTAAATATGAACTGGCCAGGCTCGCCGCCGCGGTTGTCGCACTCAAACCGTGCCGCGTCCCAAAGTTTCGGGACCTCCTGCCATTCGTCGATCAGCCGCGGCACCTCACCGGAAACGGCAAGCGCCGGGTCCGTCTCGGCACGCAGACGATTCTCGAAGTTGCGCGACGGGTCCATGAGAAGGAGCCTGGACGCCGCACGGGTCCCGGCTGTGGTTGTCTTTCCACACCATTTCGGTCCTTCAATGAGAACGGCACCGAATATCCCTAGCATCTGGTCGAGCTCAGTTTCGATAATTCTAGTGTAGTACTTTTTTGGCATATTTTTCACCATTGTTTACCAGCGCGTTTAACTAAATTTACTGTTTTCATTTAACCAAATTTTGCTTTTTCGATTAACCAGATTTTCATATTTCAGTTAACGAAACAGATTAAACATGACGAGTCAAGCCACAACAGGCTCGCGTCGTACTGCGGCCTGGCGCCGTGCAACCGCCAGGCGGGGACCTCGATCTCCTCGGTGACGGCATCATCATGTGTGGGCATCTGGGCAGACGCGGGTCCTTGTGCCCTTTTATTGCTAGCGCTCCATCTGCAGCACTGCCGCATGATGGTCTCTCCCATGTCGGCCCAGATCGCGTCTATATGAAACCTCCTCGTTCAGTCGACCGCATGGCGGCGCGAGTGCAACGGGGTGCCTGGAGATGCATTTAATAGCGGTGCCTGACGGCAATATTCGGTCGGGAAGACAGCGGTGCTGATTCGCAATACAGGTGGTGTCGAAAGGGCCTAGGACTCATGTGATTGCATAAGCCGCAACAGTGCTGAAAAGGCTAACTGCTTTTGTTCGTGCGTTGGCATCATATTCATAAAAACAACTGATCCCGACGTTGAATCTAAAATCATCGTTTAGCATTGAGCCTGGCTGTTTCCGGAAAGCCACTAGTCTTTTTGTTAACTCGTACATGAAAAGGAGGTGACGAAAATGGAGAAGGAGGAAATCGAGCAGACCAGCAATAAATCGGCTTCCGACATCGAGATCACTGTTGAAGAACTTCTGGACTTCGGCATTGATGTTGATCAGGTTATACAGCGCCGCTGCTAAGGTCTGAGAACACAATCGCCTCCGTTTAATGTGACGGAGGCGATTCCTATTCGCCCGAAAGAAAGGGACTCAAGTTGAAGGTTGATTTCACTCTGATCAATCCGGTGAATCACTACAGGAAGACCCTTGTTGACAATCTGGCTATCTTGAATCTAAGGGCCGTTTCTGAAGCAGCGGGATTTTCAACTCACGTTATTGACTTTCAACGCAAGTTCCTCGAAGAGGAAAAGACTTTTTCAAAAGAAATCTATCGGTGGTTCTCCGACGAAATAAAAGCAATCGAATCCCCTGTTTTTGGTGTTTCGATCATGAACGCCTCTTATATCTGGGGCATCATGATAGCGAAGATCATTAAACGGGTGCACCCCGAATCGGTTATTATTTTTGGTGGTCCCCAGATCACTTCACTTCGAGAAATGGTTTTTCAGGATTGTCCCGAGGTTGACTTTCTATTGATCTTTGATGGGGAAGAAACCCTCCCGCTTCTACTCGAATATATTGCTTGCGGCGCTCAGGGCGATTTACCTAAAAATTCGATTTCTAAAACCGGGGATTCTGGATTATGCGAGTTGGTTGAATACGACATTAACAACCTTCCGGAACTCGACTACTCCAATTCATACGGCATGAACGTGGTCAACATTGAGGCAGGTAGAGGTTGCCCGTTTAATTGCTACTATTGCTCATCCCGAGTGCTTCTCGGTCAGAAAGCGCGATTTCTTAATGTCGACAAACTGCTCGAAACCTCGCAGCATGTCTACGATTGCATGGCAAAAACCGGCACTCTTTCTTCAATTAACTATAATCATGATAACTTTTTAGCATCGCACAAGTACTTCTTTGAATTTGCAGTCAAAAAATATGCAATGGATTATGATTTCAAATACAACTGTGAGGGACGAATCGATACGATAACTCCCGAGATCATTGGCCTACTTAAGGCAACCGGATGTATCTCCGTATTTGTTGGCTTGGAAACTGGCTCGCAAAGAATGCAGCGAATCTGCCGGAAGAACTTGAATCTTAAAAAAGTAGTTCCTACGGTAAAATCCATCATTTCTTCTGGCTTGAGATTCGAAACCAATTTTATCATCGGTTTTCCAGAAGAAACATATTCCGAAGTACTCGATACCCTTGCCCTTGCTCAAGAAGTCGCGTCGACCAGTTTTATGTCAAACGTTGACTTTTCCTATATGAGCCCAGAGCCTCTTACTGATGTTGCTCAAGGGTTGAATGAGGATGATTATATCATCGTAAAAGAATCTCAGTATTACTTAGATTTACTTGCTGCCGGAATTGACCCGAACAGCCTGTCACCTCTTCATTTCAATCATCTATACACAGTCAGGAATGAAAATTACGACATTCTTGACGTGCTCGCGCGTGCTGATACGTATTTTGATTTGATAAACCATTTCAAATTCGCAACCTACCTTATGATTCATCGAGATGGTAAAAGCATTGAAGATATTTTTGAAATGTGTCGCGATCGTGATGCATTTGCCGTTGCAGAAAGCTATACGGCAACTCTAGATCAAGCTGGGGTGTATTATGCGGTTTCTTGTTTCGAAATCGACCGGCTGGCAATAGTTCGTCGAGAAGAAAGAGCGCAGGATGTCCTATTCTATCGATACCCTGTTCAAAAGCTTTATCAGCTCTTCATTGAGACTATGAATATTTCAGGCTTCGAATCAGTGGCGAGCACCCCGACAAAAATAGTCGTTAGGAGTGCCAAATGAATAAGGATGCCACTGCGCAGCTGCACATCTATTCCGCCTTTTTCGTTCTCGCGGGATTTGTTTTAAATCGGGGAGTGTTTCTACTTTTCCTTGCGGAGAAAGGAATGTCTGTCACGGAAATCGCGCTTTATCAAGCCCTGTTCAACATCGCAACGGTCGTCCTCGAGCTACCAACAGGGCTGGTAGGCGATTTCTTTGGAAAGAAGTTTTCGATTCAAGTGGGCGTGCTGCTGCTTTTCTTCCATACAGCTGGCATGCTGTTGCTTTCAGGCCCTTTTCTCGTCGTGCTTTCCCTTGTTGAGGCACTCGCCTACTCCCTTCAATCGGGATCAGAACAAGCACTTTTATATGAAATTGTCCGAAACTCCGGTCAAGAAGAGCGCTTTCTCACCATCAATGCTCGGCTGCTTGCCGCGCAATCAATCGCGACGGGAGCGGCAATCGTACTCGGATCTTTCATTGCCCAAGTATCTTGGAGTGCCCTCTACGTATGCGTCTCCGTTTTCTATCTTCTGCAGCTTTCCCTTCTGTATCCCATTGAGAGGACGGAAACGACCCGTTCTGAAAGCTCTGGGGAGGAAAGGTTTGACGTAGCCAAGATCTTCAGACGTGAAACCTGGTGCGTTGGAGAATCCGCTTTTGCTATATTGCTTCTCCTAATCGGCACAAGCATGCTCGACGGATTCTACGGGAGTTATTACAACTTGAATCAGTTGGTATTCGATGCGTTTCATGCTCCCGTCTCCATAATAGGAATCTTTTTCGGTGCATCCTATGCAGTAAATGCAACGGCCTACATTGCAGCAGATTTCTTCTCATCGCGTTTCGGGAAAAGAAATACCATGCTCGGCTCGATGCTAATCGAGGCTGGCCTTTTCTTGATTCTTCCGTGGCTCGCTTCAAATCCTCTGTGCTTGTTTGGCCTTAGCATGGTGCTTTGTTTCCTCCCAGAAGTGGTGTACATCACTTCGGAAAACTTAATCCAAGACGCGATAGCGGACGATCTCCGCGCGACGATCCTTTCCGTCGCGTCTCTGGTAAGGGCTCTCTTTTCTGCAATGTTTTTCTCCATATTTGGATATGTGTTGGGGTTATATCCCATTCAGATAGCGCTCGGTGTTATTGGCGCAATCGCGATAGCAATTACCGCCGTTGTTTCTTTAAAAATGGTAGGAATACATGTCTCCAAGAATTGATATATCGATTGACGAGCTGCCCGAAGCGTCGAGCCTTCTTGATGGACATGACTATTCGTCACAAATCATTCAGCGTATCGCCGGGGTTCCAGTAATACTCGATGCATCGGGATGCCCTCATTCCCCTTTTTTCGAAGTTGAATATGATGACAGGACGATTAGGTTTACAAGTCGACATGATAATGAGCATATTGTCGAGTTGGGGAGGAAGCTTGACTACGTCCATCACAATTGCAGCGGCTTTCTAAAGACTTTCTTTTTGAGAATAGATGTAATTGATGGTCACTGCTATTCGCTAAGCAATCATGCAAAGTCGCTGTCCATTGCATTCCGGACCGGAGGAAGGGTGGGACCATTTTTACATCTCCTCTCTTCTCACTATTTTTGTGTCAATGATTTTTCTGTTACGCGAATCGGAAGGCAGGAAGTCAAACTGAGCAGCGCTGCGTGCACTCAGACTATGACGATAAAGCGCATCGAGAATAGATGGATTGACGTCTTGTGTTTTCTTCTCGGAAGAACCATGGCAAGCTGTAATACAAACATGCCCTTATTAATTGAGCGCTATTGCAAGAGCGCGCGGCTGCACCATGGATTATCTGGCATAGAGGCTTTTATCGTTTTTTCAAACAAGCACTCTCCCTATTTCGCTGACGAAGAAGGACGTAGGAACATCCTCTCTCTCATTGACACAGAGGCAATCAGAAGACTTCTGTCGCCGAAACTGAAAGACCCTTCCTTCGATTACGGCGTGAATAAATCCGATGAACAAAGAGAGATGGCTGCGAAATTTTCAATTTCATGCGACAAATACTACCCCAATAAAAAGATTGTAAAACTTATAGCGCTTCAATTATCATCGTCAGGCAGGTATTATCCAAAGCTCATGTCGAGTGATTATTTCTCTCCTCAATCGGATCGGGCGGATGTGCACCTGCTTTTAATTCCGAATACTTTCAATGACCCTATTTTTATCTACTATCAACTCGCACTACTGACGGGCTTGGGCAACCGAATGCGTCTCCAAAAGTATTTATCGGTTTTGAGCAGGTATTTTTCTGGCATGATTTCGCGCCAGGCGTTTAACGAGAGAGCCGTCGAACTGTTTGGCGAGGCTGCGTGTTTTCTGCCGATCGGACGACTCTCCAGCGCCTTCTTCATGCGAAACACTTTTCCAGAAGAAGGCTTGAGGGAAAGGATATTAAATGTTCTATTGGAACGATAGTGCTTATATCAGGAGAGATTCCAACGAACTTATATTGCAAGGATTAAAATCGCGAGTGAGGGTCAAAATCTCTGATTTGAGTACGAATCTTTTTGAACAGCTCGCCAAACAAAATATGATAGATGAGACGAACCTTGAAGCTCGCGAGCAACGATTCTTGCTAAGGCTCAACGAACTTGGTTTTCTAGAAACTGAAGAATACGAGCTAGAATCACCCCGCTCGAGGACAGCTCGCTTTTTGTCTTATTATTCCGACGCTCCGCTGACATTACTTAAGCAAATCGGTGCCGTTCATCTTGCCATCGTTGGTATGGGCGGCATAGGGCAGGTGGTGGTGGAGCATTTGGCTGCTGCTGGAGTTCGGCATTTTACATTAATCGACGGGGATCGAGTTGAGAGGTCAAACGTAAATCGTCAGTTTCTTGTTGGTCCCGACGAAATAGGAGAAGCAAAAGTAGAGGCAGTTTCCAAAACACTTGTCAATCGCTATCCGGATCTTTCGCTTAATCCAGTTGCGTCTTACGTCCGCTCTGCCGAAGATCTCATGCGTTGCGTTCCTTCGAGGACTTCAATGCTTGTTTGCGCAGCAGACTGTGGGGAAGGGGTCAATCCCAGATCAATAGTTCTTGAAGCATGTATAGAAAAGGACATTCCCTGTGCATTTTGTGCTGTTGGAGTAGCTGATGGAGAAATTGGGCCTATTCTCGAAAAGAAGAACGATATGAAATCCTATCTCTCTTTCCTCCAGCAAGCCGAAGAAAACATAGTCCACATGCCCGTGCCAAAGGGTTCAATTTGTTTTACGAACACTCTCGTGGGAACTGCGCTGGCAATGGAGATATACCGATATCTTTGTATAGGATCGAGCCCCATGCATCAACATACATGCTTCTGCTCCTTCATGAACTTTAAGGGCTTGATGTACAAGAGGGTAGGCAGCGAGAATGATACGAATTCTGTAAAAAATCCCTGTGAAGCATTGGCTTGAAAAAACCTTGTTCTTCGCCCGTAGGAATGGCAGAAGGCTCGAAAATATGGAAAGCAACAGATAAAGAAAGGGATTAAACGTTGGGGCTCTATAACAAAAAGGGGCGCTGTTTTTCTACCTTGGTGTCGGTTTTGAGTACTGAACATAGTTAGTACTGTCGTTCTACAAGAACGGTACTGCCTCTCCGCGCAAGGCGGTCCCGGCTTTCCACTACACGGATGCCGACGCCAGCTCCAGCGCGATCGCGTCGAAAATGTTGGTGTAATGGTGGCACCCTAACGTCCGTTTAACGAAGAACCAGGCGATGAGATTTTGAGCTTCAGGCTTTAGATCTCAGAATAGCGATGCGCTGTTTTTAGACACCAAGCGTATCGACCGGAGCGATAACGATGCCTTCGCTAGTTACGTGAGCCGGCATACCAAACCCGATGACGATGAGTTTCGCCGCAGGCGGCCTCTCCCCGCGATCGACCAGCTTTCGCTCAAGTCGAAGCAGATTTTCCACTGCCTCTGGGACTTGGGGGCTCCCGAGCTTAACCTCAACGGCAACCCACGAGCCGTCACGACGATGGACAATCGCGTCGACCTCTAGGTCGTCAGCGTCGTGGTAGTGAGATACGGTCGCATCGCTGGCCGCCGCGTAAACCTTGAGATCGTGCAGCACAAGGGATTCGAAGAGCAAGCCAAGGGTCTTCGGATCGGATGACAACGACTCCGGATCCGCACCGATGAGGGCGACGGCGAGCGATGAGTCCGCAAGGTGCCGCTTCGCGCCCTGCCGCAACTTCACCGGCGACCTGAGAGCCGGATGCCACGCGGGGACATCGTCGACGATATTGATACGGCGCAGCGCGTCCATGTAGCCGGTAATCGTATTCTTTGAGACGTCAACGCCCAAATCCCTTTCGATGGACCTCATGCCGGCAAGAGTCGATTCATTGCGTGCAAGCGACGAGAGCAAGGCCCTTACCTTAACCGGGTCACGTTTCACTCCATCCGCCCTCGAAACGTCAGACTCGCAAACACCGTCAATATAGGCGGCGGCTATCCGCATTGCGTCGGCAGTTGTCTTACCGACCGCTTGGGGCCAACCGCCGCGGCAGAGCAAATCCGCGATACCGGCGATACCGGCGATGGATCCGAGTGACGCCGCAACGGAATCGCCATCGAGCAGCGCACCAAGCGAGACCGCTCCCGACGAAATACCGAGCTCGAAAAGCGTCATGGTATCCATCCGCAAACGGGCGATTCGACCCACACCGCTGTGCATCGGCTGGTTCTCGGCTCGCGGCGTCGCAGATCCGGTGAGAATGAACTGTCCTGGCTCCCCTCCCCTGACATCGCATTCGAATCGCACGGCATCCCATAGCTTCGGTTCTTCCTGCCATTCGTCGACAAGCCTCGGGGTCGGTCCGACAATTGCTTGGGCCGGATCGAGACGAGCGAGCTGGAGGGCCGCAAAACCGCCAGATGGGTCGGAGAGAGATAACGATGACTCGGCAAATCTCTGAGCTGTCGTTGTCTTTCCACACCATTTCGGCCCCTGAATGAGCACTGCACCAAAAATGCCAAGGTCGCGCTCGACCAAGCAGTCAACACAACGTCCTATATACCTATCCATCGGCTTTCCCTCCAATCATTCATTTGAAATTATAGCGTCTATCTGCGTCGTTGGGACAAATAACGATTACTTATTGGGACGATTGACGGTAATTTATTGGGACGATTGACGATAGTTCGTTGGGACGATTTCCATTTTCTTAAGGCACTAATCAACGAGACCCACTGTGAACTATGAGACGGATAAATTTAGCTGACGCCTCTCATGAGTTCAGCAATGCTGATTTGAAATCCGTCGGCAATCTTCTTGAGATTTGAGAGGCTGACATTACGCCGCCCGACTTCAATGCTCGCGTAGTAGGATCGATCCATTTCAATCAAATTGGCGAACTGCTCCTGGCTGCACCCGAGTCCAGCGCGGAGCTCTTTGCATCTCATGCCGAATGATTTCTGAAGCGTCTTCGTATCCATGACAAAAAGAGTCATGGATTGTTGTATTTATGCCAACGGACTATATACAATAATCCCAGTTAAGGCGCATAATTATCTCTATTGGAAAGAGCTCTGATGCCTAGTCGGATATGGCACGGAAAAGGAATGGAATAGCAATGACTCAGGGAAAGCACTTCGCTGCCGGTGGAGATCACTTCGCCGCACTGCCAAGCAAAAAGATTCACACTCCGAAGGGGATCGCGCGTCTGACCGTCACCGCGGCGACCATGGCCGCCATGACCGGATCGAGCCTCATCTCACCGTTCACGGCATTCGCCCAGACCGGTGACGGGGGCACGCAGCACCCCGCCGTGATGTCGCCGATCGCCGCCCACGCCGGCGCGGCATCCGGTACCGGCGCGAAATCCGCCGCACAGACCATCGCGGACCTGCAGAAGGCAGTCGACGAGGCGAAGGCGAAGGAGGACGCCGCCAAGGCATCCTACGATGAGGCCGCCGGCCCCTACAACGAGGCGGCTTCCGCCCGCGACCAGGCCAAGGCATCCTACGATTCGGCAGTCAGCGCCGGCGCGGCAGCCGACCGAGCGGCAATGGACGAGTACGCCCGTCAGGTCGCGGAGGGCAAGGACGCCGCCGATGCCGCCGGCAAGGACCTCGAGCAGGCGAAGGCAGGTCTCGCAGACGCCAAGGCGGATGCATCCGAGAAGGACGAAGCGTACCAGTCCGCCCTCAAGGCGGCCCAAGATGCCAAGGACGCCCTCGATAAAGCCAAGGCCGATGCCGTAGGCGCCACCCCGGAGGCAATCAGTGCCGCCGAACAGGCCGTGCGCGACGCCCAGGCTGCCGTGGAAAGGGCACAGGCCGGCCTCGCCAACGCCAACGCGACGCTTGCCGATGCCCAGTCCAAGCTGGTTGCGGCCCAGTCTGCAAAGGATTCCGCCGATGCCGTCCTCGCCGCAGCCCAGCAGAACAAGGACGCGGCGGATGCGAAGGCCGCAGCCGCCAGCGCCGCCTACGAGAAGGCGAAAGCAGACCTCGCCGCAGCGGAGGCAGGCGCGAGCGGCCCGGAGTACGATGCGGCAAAACAGAAGGTCGCGGACGCAGAGGCAGCCCTCGCTGCCGCACAAGCGACACAGTCCCAGTGCGAGTCCGAGCTCGAGCAGGCGCAGTCCGCTGCAGCAACGGCACAGACCGAACTGAATGATGCCCAGGCGTCCCTCTCCGCGAAGCAGCAGGCCGCGACCGATGCCGAATCCGGCGTGAACGCCGCCCAGTCCGCACTCGATGCCGCGAACGCCGACCTCGATGCCGCCAAGCAGGCGAACGTCGACGCCGTCGCCAAGCTGGATGCAGCGAAGCAGGCTGTCAAGGACGCTGAGTCCGCCAAGGCAGCCGCCGACGTAGAGCTCGCGAACGCCAAGACCGCAAAGGATACCGCTGACGCCGCCGTGACCGCCGCGCAGCAGAAGGTCGACGAGGCCCAGGCGAAACTCGATTCCGCCGACGCGCAGCTCAAGCAGGGAGCCATCGGCTTCTTCCGTGCCATGGGTGCCGATTCAGCCATCGAGATCATCCAGAACTGCACGTACAAAGACTACACCGAGATCGGAAACAGTCTCGACGCAACGGGCCTTGAAAACATGCTTTCGTCCATCACGGTCATGAAGAACGTGAACGCCTACCGTAAGTCCGTCGGTCTTTCCGAGCTTGAGGTAAGCTATAAGCTCATTGCGGCAGCGATTGCAGATGCAAACTATTCGACGAAAAATGTAGAGCATGCCCAGCAGTTCGATGTCGGTGAAAACCTTGCCTGGAGCTATCGCGACCCCTGCAAGGCCTGGATCTATCAGGAAAAGGATCTGTTTGACAAGACTGCAGCATCCCTTGGTGCGACGAATCTTTCCGGAAAGGACGCCTACGACTTCTGGTACGCCAACCAGGACAAGTTCGATTACTACCGTATCGGTCATTACATGAACATCATCAACCCTGACTATGCTGTCATGGGATGCGGTCTGAACGATGACACCCGTTTGACGTTCTCGCTCACGCTGCAATACGGCGGTTGGGCCGGTTCGGGCTGGAATACCGGAGCTATCTCCGTCGACGAGTACGAGCAGAAGCTGACCTCCTACATCAACGGCCTGAAGAACGCCAAGAGCGCACTCGACGCAGCCAAGGCCGATCTCGCAGCCAAGCAGCAGGCAGCCGCCGGCGCCGCAGCAACCGTCCAGCAGAAGCAGGATGCCTTCGATGCCGCACAGACAGGTGTCGATGCCGCGAAGCAGGATGTCACCGATGCCCAGCGTGCCGTCGATGTAGCCAAGGCTGATGTCGCCGCCAAGCAGCAGGGCGTCACGGATGCCCAGATCGAGCTTGATGCGGCGAAATCGGACCTCGATGCCGCCAACGCGGCAGTCGATACGGCAAAGTCGACCGTCCAGCAGAAGCAGGTCGCCTTTGATGCCGCCAACGCAGCCGTAACGACCGCACAGTCCAAGCTGGACTCCGCCAAGGCGGACACCGCATCCAAGCAGCAGGGCGTGGACGATGCGAACGCCGATCTCGCGAAGTTCTTCCAAGACGTCGCCGACGCCAAGAAGGCACTCGATACAGCAAAGAGCGTCCATGACGCGGCGACAGCCGATCAGGTCGAGAAGGCGACCGTCCTCGCCGCCGCCGAGCAAAAGGCGGACGCCACCGCACGCGCCCTCGCGGATGCACAGCGTGCCGTCGATGCCGCAAAGGTCGACACCGGCGTTGCCGCCGACAAGCTTACCGACTCCCAGACCGATCTCGATGACGCACAGTCGAACCTCGACATCCTCACCGGTCTTGCCGCGAAGCTCGCAGAGGCACAGCAGCGCGAGCAGGATGCAGTAAAGGCCGTCAATGACACCAAGGCCGCCCTCGATGCCGCGAAGGCGGATACCATCGCCGCCGAGTCCCTGGTCTCCGCCGCCGAACAGGCGAAGGCGCAGGCAGACGCCAAACTGTCGAAGCTGAACTCCATCGATGCCGGTGCGGCGATCGCTTCCGGCCATGATGTGAACGCGGATGACGCCCTCAACGCGCTTTTCGCCGCAGCAGTCGAGGCACGCGCCAAGGTCGCGCCCGCCAAGGCCATCTTGGACGAGAAGCAGGCCGCGGTGGACGAGCTCCAGCCCGGCTACGATGCGGCACTCGCCGCCTACGAGCAGGCGAAGTCCGACCGCATCGCGGCGGAGCAGAAGCTTTCCGATGAGATCGCACGACAGGAGGCAGAGGAGGCGGCAAAGCAGCAGGCGGCATACGCCCCGAAGCACCTCGCCGGCACGGATACCGCCCAGCCCGGTAGCCTCGCCCAGACCGGTGACCGCGCGGGACTCATCGGCGAGACGTTCGCCATCGGCGGTACCGTCCTCGTGGCAGCCGGCGTCTTCCTCGATCAAAAGAAGCGCCGCGAGCAGGTCTAAGGGCAAATCGCATAACGACTCGGAAAGGGGAATCCCGCAAAAGGGATTCCCCTTTTTTTCCTTTCGTCAGTCACGGTTCGTTGAGGCGGCTTCAGCTTAAGGGCCACAGATTAAACCGATCTACAACTGTGACCATATGACTGTACGCACATGTTAGCATAGTCATATGGTCACCTATTTACAGCTGCGATTATGCTGCGACAACTCAACCGTTAGCGCTTATTAAACAGCCAATCAAATCCTGGTTTGCCCAGTGTTTGGCGCATCTGCCCCACCTGAATCTCCGTCTCCACGCCATCCTTGCCGAAGACGTTGCTCATATTCTTAGCAGTCGGGATGACCGTCTTCACCTCACCCGTCGTTAGGTCGAAGCGCTGGCATCCGACCTGGTCCTCAAGATGGATCTGACCATCGGATCCAAAGACATTCTGGTACATGTCTGCCTCCTCGCAAGAAACTGTCGATCCCAAGATAACAGACGGGCGAATCCGGCGCAGCAGACGCTCGATAATACATGGCCATGTTAATGTAGTCATATGCTCACGTATTACAAGCTGGGACCTTATGTATTAGAGCTCGAATCGCCTCACCGCGTCACCATGAACACCGACGGCGAGAACATCGACTACTTCAAGGCGGAGGCCGCCCGCACGGACGTCTCCTATCAGGTCATCATCAACATGTACCTGACGGAGTCCCGCATGCAGAAGAGGCACCTCGCGGTCGCGTAATACAAATAGGTAAGATCCCACGCGCGTCACGCCTCGGCGCAATCGGAGCGCCGTCTGCGGCGCGGGGCGGAATACGACCGGGCGACCCGGGCAATCTGGTCCCGGCTCTCCCGGTCGTATTCCTACGATATCGCCCCTAAATCACCAATGTGTCAGATAAAGAATGAGGCAATGGCTATGACCACGCATACGGCAGATGCGGCGACTGCGCCTTTTTTCCTCTCCTTTAGTCCGACGAATAGGGTTGCCGTAAAGTAAAGGGCGGAAATGCAGGATATGGCAAGCGAAACGAGTTCCTTGGGCGGTTTCAGCAAAAGGTCGCTAGCAAAGAGTAATGCAAGCAGGGCAAAGCCGATTGTGGCCAAGTATCTCGATTGATTTTGCGACAGCATGGCAACTGCCTTTTAGAACATGTAAGTGAAAAGTCGGTACGATGTCATTGCGGTTGCAAACAAGCCGCTGCCAGGACCGGTTGTCACGAGACCGGCGATAACGCATTTTCTCGGTTTCCAGCTCATGACAGACCCCTCTCTCATGGTGAAACGCATACATTATGAGATATGCACATTATCTCGCTAATTAATTTCAATATCCATCATCTAACACTAAAGGATACTGACTCACTGGTTCAGCGCGATGCATTTTTACCCTTGTGTTCCCACTCGCGTAACCGCCTCGCCGCGTCGGCGGTCGGAAGGGTCTCCGTCTCGCAATCAGCGACCTTGTAACCGTATCTGTCGAGCCAGGCAGCAAGTGCATCCCAATCGACGCGCTTCCAGTCGCCGCCCGGCGCGTGCTGCATCACGAGGCCTCCGGCGACCACGAGCCCGTGGATATGCTCTCCTTGCAGGCCTGCGATGATTCCGCCGGTGCATACGATGCTAGGTCGCTGTGCCGGCACTGCGCAAACGTATTGGCCTTTGTGCCCCTTTTGGCAACTTTAGCATGACTATAGGTTAAACCAACCCACAGTCATGAGCACGGTAGCGTAGTACTATACTAATTGCTTAACATGCTCATATATTTTTACCTGCGATTTATAATCGCTTAATATAGTCACATGTTAATGTGATAATATATGACTATGCTATTTCAGAAAGGGGAGGACATGGCGACGAACATCCTGCTAGTCAATCAGAAGGGCGGCGTCGGCAAGACGACGTTCGCCGACGAGATCGCCTGGGGTCTCGAGCGCCGCGGCCACAAAGTCGGATTCGGCAATCTCGACCCTCAGGGCGGCGCGAACCACGAGAAGAACCTGCTCGACGACGAGAACGCCGTAAACGTCATCGACACGCCGGGTTTCCTGAGTGACGAGACGGCCACGTACGCGAAAAACGCCGACATCGCGATCATCCCGGTCCAGCCAGGCACCCTCGGCCTAAAGCCGATGAAACGCACGATCAAGGTCATCACCGAGGCCAATCCCGATTTGTCCTTCGCAATCATCGTCAACAACTTCGCGGCAAACCAGACGGTCGACCGCCAGTTCCTCGAACTACTCGAAGCCGATGACTTGCCCGTGCTGGGCACCGTTCCGACCGCAGCGGCCTTCAAGCAGGGCGCGGCCCTGGGCAAGCCCGTGTACGAAATCGCGAAGAGCGGCAAGGCAGCCCTGGCAATCGAAAACATCCTGGACGAGATCGAGGGGGTCCTGTAATGGCCGGAAAGTTCAAGAAATCGACCTCCTACTTCGACGTCGCCGCGGAGAAGGCCGAGGAGAGGCAGCAGAAAATCGTTGAGAGCGCATCTGAGTCCCAGAAACCCGCTCCGCAGGTACGGAAAGCCGGGCGCCCCAAAAAAGGCGCTGAAGGGGCATCTGAGAGGCTTGTACAGCTGTCTGTCTACGTTCCCGAGAGCTATCGCAAGCGCTTGAAGCAGGCCGCACTCGAGGAGGACAAGTCCGTTTCCGACATCGCACGTGAGCTGTTCGACGAGTACCTTGCCGAAAACGGGTTTTAACGAAGAGAACGACGTAACGTTCTTAACGTTGTGACAAAATGGAAGCCCAAGAGGATCAGGACAGGGGTATCGAAAGGTGCTCCTGTCTCTTTTTAGGACACTGAGAGCCGATTTAAGACCTCGTTTTATATAGCAATGAGAAAACGGTCAAACCCCACCAATAAGGCGTCCTATTTTCAATTCTGTGACCTTCTAGCGGTATTCTGTGCAAGGTTGACTGAATACCGGTATCACGATCGACCGGGAATCGGATTCGGCATTCATTGCCGAATTGGACGGGTTGCGACTGAGTGCGATAGGTCGCCCGGGGAGCCGAAGGCGACGCCGGCGCCGGGGATTGGCAAGAACGTGGGTGGGGAGTTGGGGCGGAGCCCCCACACTTTTGGCCGAAGGCCATGCCAAGGAGCCGCAGGCGACGCGGAGCGTGCGCAAGCGCGCGGAGGGCAAGGAGGCGCAGCCGACGCGCAGGGAGCCGAAGGCGACCGGAGTGCGAGCGTAGCGAGCGCCAAGGAGCCACAGGCGACGCGGAGTGAGGCGTAGCCGAACGGAGGGCAAGGACGAAGGATCTCCTTGTTTGTATATCGTTCGATCATTAAATGCTTTCTGGTAGATTTCTCCGTTTCTCCCTTGAGCTCAGACTAAGTGAATCTTATTCACTCTAGTCAGACTTGGTGGGTTGTATGAACCCATAGTTGTGGTTATTTCAACCCATAGTTGTGGTTATTTCAACCCATAGTGCATGGGTTAACTGAACCCATAGTTGGCATGGGTTATTTCAACCCATAGTCTCATGAGACAACCCATAGTTGATAAGTTGGCCCCGGTTAACACAGGCTCAAACTATGGGTTGAAATAACTATTCCGGTACTTTTTGGCATTTTTCGATCGCTTTCTATGGGTTGGATTAACCCATAGCAGAAAAGTGGCTTAAATTGTCTATGGGTTCTTTCAACCCATAGCTATACCGTCACGGAAAAGCGTCCGCGATCTCTGTCAGCAAGACTATGGGTTGTCCTAACCAATAGTCTTGCTGAAGAACCGTTATTTAACCCCCTATCAATAAAATGATTTTTCGCCAAACTATGGGTTAAAACAACCCATAGCTATACTGTAGGTTCTTTCAACCCATAGTTTGTAAGAAAAAGAAATAGGGCTATGGGTTCATACAACCCATAGCCCTTCAAACTAGGCAGAATGCTTTGCGTCCCACTGAGCTTTGCGTTTCGCCGAATTCTCGGCGCGTTGCTTTTTCCTATCCTCCTCGACTTCGAGCCTGCGCTTAGCGATCGCCGTCATATCGAGCCGGTACTCAACAGATTTGTTATTACCACGCGGCGACTTAATCAAAAGACCGAGTTCGACGAGCTTATCGATTCTCTTCTTGACGTTCGACCGATCCGAGTTGACGTCCGCCGCCATGGTGGCAAGGCTGATGTAGCAGGTGGATTTGTAAACGTCCTTGCGCTGGAACGACCAAATCCGCCCCATGATATCGGTGTCAAGTCTAGGCAAACCGAGCTCGAGCATCCACGGCGGCTTGATGATCGCGACCTTCTCGCTGACCATATCCTGCACCATGTGGGCGACACGGGACGATTCATCCGATGCCCGGCGAAGTGCTTCGCGGTGACTCTCACTATTGGGCATGGCGGCATCTGTGACGGCCTGATTCGCGAAATCGGACGCCGCCCCCATTCCAGACGGGCTTGCGGGGCCGGACGGGTGGCTATCCGTGTCCCACGGATAGCCACCGCCCGCGTCCGGTTTTAAATTTCTGGTATCCATAAACTAGCCTCTCATTGAGGCTATCTAGCCATCAGTCGAAGTGATGCCATAGTATTTTGGTAGTACTTCAACATAGGGACCCAAATCGAAGCATACGTGTGCTAGGATTGCAGGTAACAGGCCAGAAAGCCACATTTGAACATGGAAAAAGCCCTTCTTACTTGGCGGTAGGGGGCTTTTTTCATATCTATTTTTGCTCTTTAACACGCTCCAAAAACTCGGCGATAGCGATCGCCGCCATAGACGACTTAGCTACACCGCGGCTCTTCGCGTAGTCATCGAGATCACGCCAAATTTCGAGAGGCAGAGTAACCTGGATTCTTTTCTTCTCCTCGGCCACTGCCATAGACAATTACCTCCTTCGTTGAACAAACGAAATCGTACCACTACTGATTGAAACAAAGCGTATCACAAATACTGTCTAAAATACAAACTAACACAGAGTGGTACACCTAAATTCGCTAAATCTTTTCGTCGGCCAGATAGGCACTCGAGTTTCCAAAAGGGATACAGGAAATTGCCGAAAAGGGCACAGGGGCGGCGAGTGATTCACCAAGAGTGAAGGTGGGCCCTCTTACCCAAGCGTTACTCGTTGCTTTGAATGGCAACGCACTAGGGCGACGGGAGTACTCGGGAGACCTGCCTGTATATTATGCAGCTGATTGAATGGCAACAGGGCCGGCGACGCAGACGACCCTGTAGCTGTCCACGCGGGACAGGCCGCGCATGTTGAGTTCAACGCGTCTCGTGACTGTTCAGATTCTGTGCACCGGGCGATTTGTTTTGGTCGTTTAGCTGGGCTAATGGTGGTTATTGGCTGCTGGGCTGGAGGATTTGGACTAATAGTTGCTAATAGTGGCCGGATGAAGAGCTGTTCAAGCTATTAGAAGCAATAGCGAGTACGGTCTTGGCTGGAAAACAGGTCGCGAGCAGGGGAGGGCCGAGCATGTACGGACCGGTGAGCAAGAACGGGCCGGCGTTGGAATTTGGGGAGATCGGCGAGGAAGTTAAGGATGAGGTTCGGCGGCAAGCGACTGGCGAGGCCGTCGAGAGAGCCAGGGGCAAGCTCAAGGCCCGTGACGAGCGCGAAGACGATCCGTTTTGGGGTCGCGGGAATCAAGAACACCTTCGTCGAGCTGCGGAAAGACTGGATTCCGGCGAGGGAGTGGAGCACGGATTGATCGAAGAAGAATGACGCTCTGCTAGAATCAGCAGCGCTGTCGGCAGTCCTCGTGCCGGGCAGAGCCCTCCATCCGATGGGAGGTGATGCCCATGACCGATTTCACCGAGTTCGTGAAGCTCCTGACCGCCCTGGTCTCGCTCCTCACGGCCCTCGTCGGCCTTTCCAAGGCACTCAAGCAGGGTTCGAAGCCCAAAAAGAAAGGTCACCGTCGCTAAGGCGGTGACCTAACTCTTCAAAGCAACGGCTCTGCCCAGCTTCCTACGACTTGGGCTGCCGTCGGCACCATTCTACCCGCTTGACATTGCTGTTGTCGATGCGCCGTATCAAGAATCCACGGCAGCGCTCGTGGTTGCAAAACGGCCTAACAAATAGCGGCTATTAGTCAGTTCGGCTGTCTAAAAGGCCTAATAGTTGCCAATAGTGGCTAGTTGGCAACGGATTTGGGCTATTAGTTCTAACAGTGCCTATACTATGACCCTACAAACGGGACACGGTTTTCTGCCCGCACGAGGTTTTAAAGTTTTAGCTGGAACAATCCGGCAGATTGGAGCACAGAACATGAGGTTCGAACGCCTCATGTCGCTCAAAATACGTCTCCTCAATTGCGCAAAGGAGAACGGTATTTAGCGACAAGGAGACAATGGAATGATCTGGTTCACCAGTGACACGCACTTCGGGCACGAGAACGTCCTGAAGTTCACGGACCGGCCGTGGGAGACGATTTGGCAGATGAACGATGCCATCGTCGACAACATCAACGGCAGGGTCGCCGTGGATGACGAGCTCTACATCCTGGGGGATTTCTCATTCAAGATGACCGCCCAGGACGCATACGGGCTGCGTAAGCGGATCGCCTGCAGGCGCATCCACCTCGTCCCGGGAAACCATGACAAGGACTGGACCCAGCCGGCGGTCGCGGGCGCGTTCACCGTGGAACCGCCGATCTGCGTGCTCAAGATCGACGGGCAGAAGATCGTCCTGTGCCATTACCCCATGGCCGACTGGCAGGGCATGAGCCATGGATCGTGGCACCTCCACGGGCACATCCACAGCAGCGGCGGCGCGTACAACGAGTTCAACCGCAAGCAGGGGCTCCTGCGCTACGACGTGGGCTGCGACGCCAACGGGCACTCCCCGGTGAGCCTCGACGGGCTGAGGGAATGGTTCGCCGGGGTCGACGAGCCGTGCGGCCGGGTGAAATGGCCCTGGTGGGTCAACGAGACCGGTGACAGGCAGGTCGAACGCGAGCTGGCGGCTTACAAGCGGAAAGAGGCGATCCGATGACGGTCTATGTGACAGGCGACATCCACGGTGGGCTCGACATGCAAAAGCTCCGCGACTGGGAGCTTGGGGATAGCCTTGGCAGCGACGACTATCTGATCATCGCCGGCGACTTTGGCTTTCCGTGGGACTTCTCTGCCGAGGAATGCGCCGATATCGCCTGGATGGAGTCGCGCCCCTACACGGTTCTCTTCGTCGACGGCAACCACGAGCGCTTCGACCACTGGGCGGAGCGCCCCATGGAGCCGTGGCACGGCGGGCTGACGCAGCGCCTGTCGGATACTTCGTCCATCCGCCGCCTCATGCGCGGGGAGGTCTTCGAGCTCGACGGGAAGACGGTCTTCACCATGGGCGGGGCGACGAGCGTCGACAGGGCGTACCGCATCCCGTACAGCTCGTGGTGGCCGCAGGAGCTCCCGGACGAGCGCGATTTCGATGCCGCACGGGCGAGGCTCGACGAGGTCGGCTGGAAGGTCGACTGCGTCATCACCCATACCTGCTCGACGCGCATGCTCTCGCCGACGCTCTACCCGGGCCCAGGCTGGGAGCGTCCTGATGTGGACCGGCTGACCGGATTCCTCGACGAGCTCGAGGATCGCCTGGACTACAAGCGCTGGTATTACGGCCATTTTCACCGAGACGGCAACCCGGACGAACGTCATACCGTGCTGTACGACCGGATCGTGAGGCTCGGGGATAAACTCCTGCCGTGGGGTGCGTACTGATGGCTATCTATGTGACAGGAGACGTGCACGGCAGGGCCGAGTACGGGGCCAGCAGGTTCGCCTTCAGGTCTTGGCCGCTGGGCCGGACTCTGACGCGCGATGACGTGGTGATCGTGGCCGGCGACTTCGGCTTTGTCTGGGTTGGATCCAACGCCGAGAAATACTGGCTTGACTGGTTCGAGTCGAAGCCGTGGACCACGTGTTTCGTGGACGGCAATCATGAGAACTACCACGCCCTGGCTGAGCTGCCGGTGCGGGAGTGGAACGGTGGGCTCGTCCATGAGGCGCGACCGCACGTGCTGCACCTGATGCGCGGAGAGGTGTTCGATATCGACGGGCTCACAGTCCTTGCCATGGGCGGCGCCACGAGCAACGACAGGCAGTATCGCAAGGAGGGGAGGAGCTGGTGGCCCGAGGAGATGCCGAGCGAGGAAGAGATGTGGCAATGCCGCACCTCGCTCGACCGCGTGGGCTGGAAGGTCGACTACGTGGTGACTCACGAGGCTCCTGCCGACCTGGCAGAGAAGCTGTGCCGGGAGCGCGAACGCGAGTATCTGGACGACCAGCTGCAACGATTCCTTGCCGAGCTCGACGGGCAGCTCGGCTACCGCGCCTGGTTCTTCGGCCACTACCACGGCGACGAATGGCGCGACGACAGGCACCGCCTTATCTACCGAGACATCGTGCCGATCGAAGACGCTATGCCCAGTTCTCAGTTCTAGAACTGAGATGCTATGCGGTCTACTCCAATTCAAAGGTCTGGTCGAGAGAGTTCGATCCAGCCCCGACCCCGTCGATCTTCACTTCAATGGGGAACATGTCTTTAAGCTCGAAGACCGATATACCGTCGCATTCGCCTCCCGGCGCAAGCCCTTGCGAAGAGAAGTGGTCTTCCTGCAAATCGGCGGCAAAACCGCGAGAAAGCATCTGCTTATTCTGATAGGCCGTAATGTAGCTTCCATCGGCAAAGGAATCTGCAGTTCGATTGTTGGTGGCACGCCATCGAACAACGGCGACCTTCCCGCCATCGCCAAACGAGGAATCATGCACCTCGACGGCAGTGACCGAATACTCCATCTTGCCGTAAACTGCGCCGTCTTCCTGCGAGCTATCGGAATTGGAAACCTGGCCTTCCGACTGGCGATTGTCTGTACGAATGCATCCAGAGGTCGTAACCAGGGCAACCGCCAAAAGACCGGCGACGCCGAGAGTTCGAGCCAGGCTGATGCTATTTTTGCTAACGCGCTTTTTCATGATTTGCTCCAAACTGAATACTTGATTGAGCTATTGCTTTTGTTCGTTGAACACGTATGCCGTCAGCCCATCTGGGTCATGACCTCGACCTTGGCCTCGGCCTCGGCCGCCCGCTGTTCGGCTACAGCAAGGCGGTCCTTGAGGGCGGCGACCTCGGCCATCAGGTCGCGCTGAGCCAGGAATGTGTCGGCTTGGGCTTTCAGTGCGGCGTCACGCTCGCCGCGCAGCCGCTCGATCTCATCGACCATGGCCTCAGCCTCGGCATGGAGTTGGACAATCTGTCTGCCGAGGCCCTTAGCACGGGAGAGGTACCTGACGCTCGCGGCGTGGAGCTCGTTGTTCTCAAGTTCGAGTCTCGCGGTATCGAGTTCGAACTTCTCCTCTATAAAGGCAATCCGCTCATTGCAGTCAGCCTCAATCTTTTCATTCCGATCCGTCGCCTCGACGAGCTTACGGTTGAATTCGTCAAGCTGGGCACTGAGCAGTGCATTCTCGGTCCTGAGGTCGGCCGTCTCGCGCAGTAGCTTCTCCCGCCACGTCGCCTCGGCCCGTTCGGCGGCCTCCTCGTGGACGGACTTTACGCCGTAGATCTCCCTGATTTTTCTCTCGTCTGTCATCGTGCGACACTCCAATCAACAATGGGCATGGCTCCGCCACGCCGTACGGCTGGGAACAAATACGCGGCCGCTGTTGAGTTGTGTTCGTCCTGCGATCGGTGAGTTCTAAAAGGCGTCTCAAGTCATGCGTTCACGCAGGTTTTCGGTTAGAGAAATACCGCACTCTTATATAGTAACGCCGCCGCACTCGGGCCTATTAGGCAAATCGCGAAACGACAGACGGACTTATTTCCTGACGCCCACCAATCCACGTTCACGAAGGATGCGGTACAGCGTTGATTTGGAGACGCCAGTCGCAGCGCAAATATCGGGAATAGGAGTCTCTCCTCCAAGATAGAGCCTTACTGCGGCATCGGCTTTGACGCCGGCTGTGCGAGGCCTGCCACCCACGTTGCCGCCGTGGCTCCGTTTGACGGCGATACCCTCGGCCTGGCGTTGCCTGATCAGATCTCGCTCAAGTTCCGCGGTGCAAGCATGGGTGCCAAGCACGAAGCGCCCGAATGCGGTATCTAGATCCACGGGCTGTTTCAGGGACGTGAGCTTCACGCCGAGGTTTCGAAACATAAGGTCATAGTTGAGCAGCTGCCTGGTCGATCTGGTCAAGCGCTCCCAGGATTCGACCACCACCTCGTCGCCCGCCCGCATCTTCTTGAACAGGCGCTTCTGCTGCGTCCGGTCGCCGTCCTGGGCACCCGTGACCTTGTCCTTGTAGATATGGCCATAGGCCACGCCAGCGTTCACCAGAGCCTCGATCTGGCGGTCCAACCTCTGGTCTTTCGTGCTCACGCGAGCATATCCGTAACGTGTCATTTCATCCTCCTGCCTCGTATTTGATTTTCCCATGGGAATTGACGCGGAGGTTTCGACACTGGGTTTTGGCACTCGACGTTCACGGCATCGAGGGTTCGATTTTCGAGTGCCCAGAGGCATACCTTTTGAGACGTCAGGGCCTTGAATATGAGCAATAAGATGCGTATCAGTTCGCGATGGTTCGATGATGGGACCGGCCATACCGGTTTTTCGATATGGCTATGGCAGTTTTTATATATCGAGTGAGCACGAAGGGCCAGAAACTCGACTCGCGGAGGGGCGGCGGCAACCCGCTGGTGAAGGGAGTTAAGTTGGCGGGTTCGATCTCCCGGTTCAAAAAATACTCAGCATACTGAGTGATTTTACTCAGTATACTGAGTATTTAAGAAACAAGGAGGTAGATTGACATGTTTGAGCGCCATCAAGTTGCCGTGATAGCCCAGAGGATGCGGGAAACGAATAATCCGTTGATGCAATTTATAATCGGGCCCCGCCAAACGGGAAAGTCGACCATGTTCGTGCAGGCGTTGCACCATGTAGACATGCCCTGTCACGTGGTCAATGCGGACGATGTTGTGAATCCCGATGCCAGCTGGCTGCAAATCGAGTGGCAACAGGCAAGAAACCTCACGTCTGGAGGTAAGGCCCCGGCCGTTTTCGTTGTTGATGAGATTCAAAAGGTGCAGAGTTGGTCCACGGTCGTCAAGGGATTGTACGACCGGGATCGCCGGGAGGGGACGCCGCTCAAGGTCATGTTGACCGGATCGTCGTCGCTGCTGCTGCATAAGGGCTTGGAAGAATCCCTTATGGGCCGTTACGAGCTCATTCGGTCGCCGCATTGGTCCTATCGCGAGTGCAGCGAGGCCTTTGACTTTTCTTTTGAAGACTATCTCTATCACGGCGGATATCCGGGTGCGGCGCCGCTGGTTTCCGATGACGCCCGTTGGCGAAACTATATCCGAGATGCGATCGTCGAGCCGGCGATCTCGCGCGATGTTCTCTCGTTGGAGAATATCCGCAAACCGGCGCTGATGCGCGCGCTCTTTTGGCTCGCGGCGAGCTATTCGGGACAGGAGCTTTCGTATTCAAAAATGGTAGGCCAGCTGCAGGATGCCGGTAACACGGTCACGGTCGCCGGGTATTTGGACCTGCTGGGCAAGGCCGGTTTGGTTACGGCGATCCCCAAGTTCAGTGACAAGGAGCTCGCAAAGCGCCGAAGCACCCCGCGGCTCATGGTTTATGACACGGCGTTTATGACGGCGCTCGGCGATAAGGGCCGTGCAGAATGGCTGGAGGATTCGGCGCGGCGGGGTCATTTGGTGGAATCGGCAGTGGGTGCACGACTGCTTGCGCGCGCGCCGGAAGAGGGTTTTGAGGTTATGTGGTGGCGTGAAGGCGTCAAAGAGGTCGACTTTGTGCTGCGAAGGGATGATGCACTGAGCGCCATCGAGGTCAAAAGCGGTGGAGAGTCCGGCCAGAGCGGCATGTCGACGCTCCTAAAAAAGTATCCGCGAGCCAAGCGGATCGTCGTGGGAGGAGCGGCGGCCGGGGCGTGCACCGTGGAGGATTTTCTGCTCGATAAGGTGCCGCTGTTTAACTAGCCTGAGCAAATTGAGAAAATACTCAGTATAGTGAGTGAAATCACTCAGTGTACTGAGTATTTTGACTTGGGCGTTGGATGGGTGCTCGGTCACCGCGTGTGATGGTGAAAACCGGGCCAGGCCTTACCAGCGGATATGCATACAGGAGGGGCTTCCATTTTCCATGTCCCGCTCATATCGTCTGCCAGAAACCTGGCGAATGACCTGTCCCCCTGTCATGCCCTTGTCACAAAATCTATTAACGGGACCGTCAAATTTCCTCCTGCATTTTCTGACGGTACCGCGGTTCCCGCATACGTTTTGAGACCGGCAAGCTGATGCCGGCTCGAGGACAGCGGCCCGGTGCACCGGGCCGATCGATAGCTGTCTCAGGTTCACAGCGCAGTTTCTCAGGGCTCGCATATATAGGAAGACTTGATTGGCAATCGATTTTAATGAAGTCGGCAGCGCATGTCAGAGTTTTCAACAAACCGCAGGTAAATCCATGTACCAATTATTGGTACATGGATTTACCTGCGATGTTCATGCTTGGTCAAAAGTCCATCAAGCGATATATCCATGATTTTAATGCGCGCGCCTGAGCTTTTGGCTTCAGTGGCAGTCCGACCGCCGGCAGGCGGCTACGCTATGTCCAAAGGCCACGCCTACTCCCAGTACCCGGCCACGTCGACGACCCAGTGCTGCCCGTCGAGTTCCTGCCACAGGACCACATCAGGGACGTCTTATTGGGGGACGACCACATGGAACCCCGGGAGATCAAGCTGTACGGCTGATCCATCCGTCAACAACATGTCAAAGCCCCAAAACCCAACAGAATCGCGAACGAGGGGATGAATTGACCGCCCGGGTATTTGCGCCCGGGCGGTCAATTTTATCAACCATGGGTGCGATTCTGTGAGGCCATTTTTCTGGCATCCGCCGTTTGCTCCGGTCTCAACGCACCCATCGACCGTTCAGCAATCTTTGCGAACGCGACCACGTGCGCATTTGTCGAACAATCAAATGTCCGACAATGTCTGACGGAGCTGTCAGACATTCACGCACGAACAGGCGAGCTTCGCGAGCGATCGTAGGCAACTAGTAGCCCCATCTGCGTCTTTGACGCAGGTTCGACGTCTGACATCTTGAATGTCTGACGTCGAACGAAGCTGGCGTGCAAAATGGCCTCACAAGGCCATTTTGCACCGTCTCAGGGGCGCGATTCAGGGTTTGCCGCTGCGTCCGTTATCGTAATAATCTCCCGCAGGCACCACCGCGCACGCCGCCGTACCTGTGTCTTTTATCGTAATAATTTGAAAACTGGCTCCTTTTCGCCCTTGTCCGTTATCGTAATAACAAGGCGCGCGAGTGTCTTCCCCCGGTCCAAGGGCGGAGCCCTGGCAAGCGCCGAACCGCCCGGGTCGGCGGCAGACTTGTACACACATTTACGATGGGGGGTACAAGTATGCGTCTCTTGCGGGATTTCTCGTTTATCGGCAGAAAATCGAGGTCAAAAGATGTATGAGTTCTTGAGCATTGAAGATCTGCGGTGGGAGTTCGGCGCGTCGCGAGCATGGACGTACAAGTATCTGGCGCCGCATATCAAGTCAATCACCGTGAAGTGCTCGACCGACGACGGCGAGCGCCTGTGCAAGCGTTATAGCCTCGATGATGCACGGCGCGTGGTCGCTGAAAAGGCTCGAGCCGAGGTCTATTCCGTGCCCGTTAAAGCGGACCCCGGGAAAAGCAGCTATGCTCCGTACCGCCGCCCGCGGCGCGTGCGAATCAAGACGAGCGCGTACATCGCCGAATATATCGTCGGCTTCGGCCATCTCTGGCAGATCGACGAGATTGCAGAGGAATACTGCGGTAAGCGCTCAAGAGAGGCGGCATATCAATTCATCTACCGTAACGCCTGGATCGCAATCGTGTTCGGCAACAAAACTTTCTATATCCCGAGGCGCACCACACCGCAATTCGTGGCGGCAGCAGTCGAGGTGTTCGGAGACGCCGCCCACACCGTCGAATACGCACGCGGTGGGCATAAAAGTGACGCCACGGAATAGCGGCACTATGTAACAAATGAATGAGTGAACGGCGTAAAAAGTGAAAAACCGAACTACGTGATAACGACAAAGCGGAATAGCCGCACTATGTAACTACGTAATAACAGAACTATTGAACATCGGACTATTCGGTCCTGAAATCTGTCCGCAAGAGTCGTACGCTGCCGTACAAAATGCCTGGCAGCGTACCGCCGCAAGCGGCGCACGCTAGGGCTCTGCCCTAGTACCCGGCACTCGCGACGTTAGCTCATTGTTCTGCAATTCAACAGTTACGTTTTTCAGTTTTGTCGTTATCACGTAGTTCGGTAATTACACAGTTGCGTAGTGTCGTAATTGCTTTTTTCGGTTGTGTCGCAGTTCAGATATGAACAACCGCCGCAGGCGCCGGGTACTAGGGCAGAGCCTTGGCAGTACGCGGACGACCGAAACGCAGTTTTGTACGGCAGCGTACGACACTTGCGGGCGAGTTCCGGCTATGTCATTGCTGAATTACGACAAAACGCAGCAATAGAGCCGTGTAACCGCGGCATAACTGATTTACAGACGATACGAAGAACGTAATGAATGAACTAGTGAACTGCGACACAACCGAAAAAGCGAACAGTTATAAACCCAAAAAACGCATTGAAACAGGCGAGATGTTCTAAATCTCAGCCCACAAATCGAGAACAGTAGCGTCCCGACGAACCGTGGCAAAATAGTCGCAGTAGTCATAGGCATCATCGGGACTGCGCATCACGGCAACAAGATCTCCGTTGTGCGCATCAACAACTGCATGTCGAAATCCCATCGTCTGACGCATCATCCGGTTGCGCTGCCGCTCGATCTCGATCGCATCCAGCAGGAGGTGGCCATCTGTATGGCCATGAAGGGCGAGTAGCCGTTTGCGGGGCCAAGCTGACCGCTCGCGTTGAGCGGCGGCAACACCCGTTGGAGCGATAGTTCCGCAATTTGTTTCACGAATTACCGTCGAAATGTTTCACGCGCTGGTAGATGCAAGCACTGCTTAAGGGCACATCCAAAGCACCCAAAAGTGCCGCCACGCAGGTCAAGGCCGAAAAATCAACCTCACCAGATGCGTTTTAAGACACGGAAAAGGGGTGTCACGAACATCCAAACCATCCCAGGTTCAATCGCCCCGTAAATCGAATCCTGTTGAACCGTCTACCTGCGACTTTGTGATATTTGCTGCCGCCGTGTCGTGAGCGAGAATCGTGTCCGCACGGGGCGATATATTAGGTAAAGCACCCGAGGGAACGATAGGCAACCGGACACACATTCTGTCCGAGTCGTTAAAAGCGGGCACGGAATTTAAACGGCTGAAAAAGGGGCATCGACCTGCGCCGATGCCCCTAAAGTAGACACACATTTTGTCCTATAAGCCTCATTTATTTGCGAAGAACATCGGCTAGCCGCAGGATTGAAATCATCGACCGATAAGT
>NZ_JAJFDP010000042.1:0-1062 GCF_020709435.1 Collinsella aerofaciens | reverse complement strand
GGCGTTGCAGCCAACATCCTGCCTGCCATGGGCTTCGCCATGCTCGGCCGCCTGGTGCTCACCAAGCAGCTCGTGCCCTTCTACTTCCTGGGCTTCCTGCTTTGCTCCTACGCCAACGTGCCCGTCCTGGGCGTCGCCCTGATCGCCATCATCATCGGCATCGACAAGTTCGACCTGCTCGGCCTGGGCGGAGCCCAGCCCCAGCTCTCCGCGGAAGGGGATGAGGACGATGACTTCTAGTCCCGAGAACAAGATCACGCGCTCCGACCTCGTCAAGAGCGCCGTCAACGTCGGCGCCCTGGGCATGGAGTTCTCCTGGACCTACTACAAGCAGATGAACATCGCCTTCTGCCTGATGGTCGCCAACATGCTCAAGAAGATCTACGCCGGCCGCCCCGACGACTACGCCGAGGCCCTGCACCGCCACTGCGCGTTCTTCAACATCACCGTCCAGTTCGCCCCGTTCGTCGGCGGCATCGCGATGGCCATGGAGGAGAAGGTCGCCCGCGGCGAGATCGAGCCCGAGAGCGTC
The DNA here is from genome assembly GCF_020709435.1 of Collinsella aerofaciens. GTDB lineage: Bacteria > Actinomycetota > Coriobacteriia > Coriobacteriales > Coriobacteriaceae > Collinsella > Collinsella aerofaciens_AU. Next base: position 530 of record NZ_JAJFDP010000042.1, on the reverse strand, counting down.
AACGACGTCAAGGCCGCCCTCATGGGCCCGCTGTCCGGCATCGGCGACTCCATCTTCCTGTCGACGCTGCGCGTGGTCGCCGCCGCGGTGGGCATCAGCCTGTGCCAGGCCGGCAACCCCTTCGGCCCCATCGCCTTCCTGCTCATCTACAACGTCCCCGGCTTCGCGCTGCGCGTCTGGGGCGCCGTCAAGGGCTACGAGCTGGGCGTGGGCTTCCTGGACGAGGCCCAGAGGACCGGCCTCATGCAGAAGATCATGACCTGCGTGGGAATCGTGGGCGTCATGGTCGTGGGCGCCATGTGCAAGGACATGTTCTGGGCCAGCATCCCGGTGGCCATCGGCTCGGGCGAGGACGCCCAGACCCTCCAGGACATCCTGGACGGCATCATGCCCGGCATGCTCGGCATGATCGCCTTCTGGCTGTACTACTGGCTGCTGTCCAAGAAGATCAACCCCATGGTGCTGATCGTGGCCACCATGGTCGTGGGCATCATCGGCGCGTTCTTCGGCGTGCTGGCGTAAGGGCCCGG
>NZ_JAJFDP010000008.1:0-106064 GCF_020709435.1 Collinsella aerofaciens | reverse complement strand
GCGCCGAGCGCAGGAGCGAGCGGATCTCGTCGCTGACGTTGGAACCGTTGAGCTCTGCCCGCGTCTTGAGGGCGGTGTAGAGCTTTGAGTCGAGCTTCACGCTGACGTTCTTTGTTGCTGCTGTCATTCGATCCTCTCTTCGATGCGCGGTGATCGTCGGCCCGAAAGCAGGGGCGGACCGACCGTTGTCGATCCGCCCCGCTTGAGGCCTACTCGTCTTCGAGAAGGACGTTGGGATAGCCCTCGGGCGCCTGGTCTGCCGGGAGGGGAGGATAGGCGACAAGCTTGTTCACGACTCCCAACGTATCGAGGTCCAGGATGCAGTCGATACCGCGGAGGACGCTGTCCGGGGTGTAAGAGCGATCGCCGCTGCGGGCGACCCCGACGATGACCCTGGCGAGCTCGCGGGGGTCGATGCCGGACCAGCGCCTGGCGATTTCCGCGACGATGGCGGGCGCGACGTAAGGGATATTGGGGACGGAGGAGTGGGACGCGATGACGAAGGCGCCGGGGATGCCCTCGATCTTCTCTGCGGGCTCGATAACGATGGGCTGGACGCCGAAGGTGCTCCAGCCGTCGAGCAGGCATTCGGCGTCCGAGGGGATGCGGAAGGAGTGGCCGTTGAGGGTGAGGGGCTTGTGGTTCTTATCGACACTTTTCTTGGGCATGGTTTTCCTTTCGATGTGAGATGGCCGCCGCCCGCTCGGGCGGCGGCGTACGATGGGCTAGTCGTCGATGTCTTCGACGGTGAAGATAGGCCAAGGGGCGCGATCGGCGAGTTCAATGGGGACTGCGCCGAAGACACCGAGTTCCTGAGTAATATTCTCGAGTCGAGCTGCGAAGCGTTTGACGAACGCGTCGTGCGTCGCGCCAGTGCCGTTGACGACATAGGCGCGAGCTGCGATCTTGACGAGCTCGTGGTCGGGGATGCCATAGCACTCGTCGATGGCAGCGAGACAATCCACCGCGTCGGGGGCCTCGTCGGTGGGGCTAAACGCCATGAGGGTGCGGGGAACGTTCGCAATCGCGTGCTTGAACTGCAGGATCCAGGCGCTCTGGGCGTTTTCGGTGTGCTCGAGGTTGAGGACGGGGGTGTCCTGGCCGCCATGGTAGACATAGCGCTTCTTAGCGATGTCGAAGACGAGGGCCGGACCGCTGTCCGTCTGGACTACGACAGTCTGATGCCGCATAAGTACCTCCTAGATGTTGGGATGTATAGAAAAGTTGCCAATGGCGAATGCCGCTGAAAGGCGGAGCCCTCGCCCTCGCGCCGGTCACGACCTCCTCCCCTCGCGCACTCCGGCGCTAATCAGTTCGATGAGCTTGCGCACCTGATCGGAGTTCGATCCGGCCGCCTCCAGCGCCCTGGCGATGCTCTTGCCGGTAAAGGTCGACGCGAACAATGTCGAGCGCTTGTGGCGCCGACGATCTCCGAGCAACTCGATCAGCGCGAGTGCCTCCTCGCGCATACCGCTCGCGCCAAGATCCGCGATGACGAGCACGGGCAGATCGCGATAGCGATCGACGGTGTGGGCCTTCGAGTTGGGGCCGTAAAGTTCGCCGCCGTTCCATGCCGTTGCAAGCTCACATGCCGAGATGAATACAGCGCGCTCGTGGGAGGCCATGGCGGCCGCCGTAGCCACCGCTGCCGCTTCGTCGGCATCGTCGTGCGCGTACCAGATCCATGCGCCGATAGAGAGGCGAGCAGCCTCCTTCTCTTTAGCGTTTCCGGTCTTTGCCGCGAAGATGGCCGAGGCGCGCTCGGCGATGAGCCTGGGAGTGTGCTCGGGAACGCGATGAGCGCGGTTGCCGGGCCCGCGCAACGCCCGCCACGCCTCGGGCGTGATGACGGTGCCGATGGCGCCGTAGTACTCCTTCGAGGCGGGCAGGCCGTCGTAGTCAATCATCCTATTCGCCGCCTTTGCCGCGCAGAGCGCTGAGGTAGACGTCGAGATCGCGCTCATAGATGTACGTGCGGCGACAGAGGTAGATGCCCTTGCCGGTGCGGGCAATCAGCTGGCCGGCGGTGTCGGCGGTGAGGTGAAGCTTGTCAGCGACCTCGTCGCGAGTGAGAAGCGGGCCCGTCTGGATGCCAGGCGTGTCGTTGTCGTCCATGTGTATGCCTCCTTCGGTGTATGTGTTACGGGGCGGGAGCTGCTCCGTGACTACACAATGCCGTCGGCGGGCATAAATCGAGGTATTACATCACCTATTACGGGGGTTTACCTGCGATGATGCTTATCGATAAATTGATAAATAAGATTGAATTGCTGTTGACCGATGCCAAGGGCGGTGAATCGGACTCAAAGGTTATCGATGTTGTGGAGGAGGGGGAGCCGTCTTTGCCGCCTGAAGATGAACGTCGATATTGGCCGATCATGCCGCTTGATCCCGCGACCGGTCAGGTTCAGGTCGGCTATAAGACGAAGGACGGGCTTGAATTTCACGAGAACGGTCGTCTCGTTCCGGACGTAGCGGGCGAGAGTGCAGGCGACCACATGAACTTCACTTATCGCGAAGAATCAATCGGTATGCCGAACAGGCCGTCAAGCGTTGAAACAGACGCACCGGGGGCGGACAAGGACCTTGCTTTCGGCCTGATTCGCTCCGTGGCCCTTGACGGTCTTCTGGAAGGCGTTCTGCCGTCTTGTAAATTGGAAGATTACGGAAGCGTTGATGCGATGCTGCTCGCCCTGTCAGAAGTGCCGGCACCGGCTTGTCGCGTCGACGACGCGCCGCATCCCGGTGACAAGGCCTCCGGCGTCGACCCTCGGGAGAGGTTCGCTGCCGCGGCGCGCGTAACCGGTCCTTTGTTTGGCTTTGTGGGGAGAGTCGGCCCCTATGAAATCGACGAACCGCTTGACGCCTGGCTTTCGGTCGCCGGGGCAATGAAGATCTCTTCCCTGGCTTCATCGGTCGAGATGGGTTCGCCGTCTTCGCTGGGGGTTTTGGATCCCTATTGGCGCGTGTATTGCTTCGGCAACGTTGAGGCAAATAAAACCGCGTACGTGGTTCTCACCAACCTGCAAATCCCTAGCGATCATGAGTTTAGGGATAGCTTCGTGGGCGGGCTTGAGCGCGGTGGCAAGTGGGCGGTGATCAATGAAAGGATTGAGCCCGGGACTGCCATGGTCGAGCGTTCGTTTGTCAGGTGGTGCAAGAACGATACATTGTCCTTTATGGAGACAGTTGGAGAAGCTGACTTTCCAGGTCCGTCTTTTGTTGCAAGGGTGCCTGGTGATACTCTCAGGGGGTTCGACGAGTCTTCCGAGCGCGTTCTCAAGACCGAGGAATCCCTTGCCTCGCATCTGGTGCAGGACATGACGGAGTGGTTCTCGCGCTGCGCGGGTTATGGGTGGAGGAGAATCCTCGAGCCCAAGCGGCAGACTCCGACGCAGATGGCTAATGGCGTCATCGATTATGGCCGCGGCTCTTCTTTCGACCTTTGCGTTCCCGATGCTGCTACGCGCCTTTGGGTCGCGCTTGCAAAGAGTTATTCGGTTGATGTCGTCAAAATATGCGAGCACTGCGGCCGGCCGTTCGCCGACACCGCAAACGGCAAATCGCGATGCTGTTCAGAGGAATGCACGAGAGCGAAGAACGCCAGGAACAGTAGGAAGAGGGCGAACGCGAGGCGAAGCGCATCGAAAGCGAAGAGCTGATTTAATTTGAAAGCAAGTTGCCGATCGTGTTGGCGGCTGCCTGGTCCTTGGCGGCAATTGCGTGTGCATAGGTGTCTAGCGTGAGCTTGACGGTGCTGTGCCCGAGGCGGCTGCTGACGGTTTTGATGTCGACGTTCTCTCCGATCAGCAACGTCGCCTGCGTGTGCCTGAGCATATGCGGGGTCAGGCCGGAGTACTTTGTACCTCGAGCGTACATCTTTCCGTCTCGCTCGATGTAGTGCGTGATTTCTCTGAACTGCCCAAAGCCATAGTCCGAGCACCATTCGCGGAACCATCGCGAAAAGCAGTTTGGGTCCATGTGCGCGATGGCGATTGGCCCCCTCTTTCCTTTTTCGTCATCTTTAGTTTTTGCCCTCGTGTTTCTTTGGGGATCGACTAATGTGTGCACAATCGGGGTGCTGGAAGCCTGTTCGAGGTCGACTTCGGCGAGAAGCGTGCGCTGAAGCTCGCGCCAGGCGGCGAGCCTCTCGAGTGCAAGCGGGCTCAAAGAGACGGATCTTTTCCCCGTTGAGCTCTTTGGGTCTCTGACCAGCTTGTCGGCGGCATACTGTCCGTCGATGCGGACATAGCCGTCGCCAAAATGGACGTCGCCCCATCTGAGTCCGAGCATCTCTCCGCGGCGCATGCCGGTATCGAGCAACAAGAGGGTGCCTATTCTGTGGGAGTCCATCTCCTGTGAAAGGAGGAGGGAGAGAAGCCTCCGGGCTTCATCGAGGGAAAGAGCCTGCCTCTCTTTTCCTTTGGGCCGCGGGATGACGGTGCCGGCGCAGGGGTTCTTGACAATCAGGTCGTCAAGCATGGCGGCCTTCATAATCTGATTCAGTTTTACGCTGATTTTATGCAGCTCAGATTCGGAGAATCTTCCACTTTTGCGGGCTTCAGCATAGCCGGCGTTTATTATGTGGGGCCTCAGGTCTTTTACGGGATAATTGCCGAAAAGCTCCTGTATTTCCTTAACTTCAAGCTCTTCGCGGTCAAGGGCAAGCGGGCTGATGGTCTCGGCGTCCACGCGATCTTTGTGGAACTCTTTGGTGTACTGATAAACGGTCTTATCGGGGTCTTTGATGGTGAGTCCGCTATTGAGCTCAGCCTTATATGCTTCGAGCTCGGCTCTCAATTCCGACTTGTTCTTTGCGTAGACCTTTCGGCGAGGTGAGTACCTATATTTGCCGGTAATGGGGTCTTTGCCCATGTTGTGCCTGATATAGTACACGTTTTTCTGCGTCTTGCTTTTAAGGGCGCTTCCCTTACCAACGACAAGAGGCCTGCTCATGCGCCGATCCTTTGGTCAAATGAATACGAATGTGACTCCATGGCTGCGTGGCATACGCTCGGAGCAGCACGCCCGTGCGGCCCGTGAAGCGGGCGCTTCGGGTGCGCTGCTCCGAGCGTATGCCACGCAGTGGCGAAAGTCAAGATTTCAGTGGTCGAATTTTGGTCGAAATCGAACAGAACCGCTATTTGGTGTTTTTGAAAGAAATGTATATCTACCTGCCTATATAGCGGTGTCAAACAGTCTCAAAGAGTGTCAACAAGTTTAGAAACTACGGGCTCATAACCCGGAGGTCGTAGGTTCAAATCCTGCCCCCGCGACCAAGAACTTGCAGCTCGTCGGCCTAGCCGGCGAGCTTTTTTGTTATTCCGGGATCGTTTCTTCGGTTCAATTCTCGGCCTCTCAAACAAAATCTCGATCTGTAACATCTAGACCCGATTTGGGCGGCTAGGTGTTACAGATCGAGATATACCGGTGGGTTGGGTCGTGTTTGTCTAAATCTGTAACACGAGGGACGGATTTTGCCGAGTTGTTGTTACAGATTTAGATTTTCTAGCAGGCGGGTTTGGTTTGTCTCGATCTGTAACAGGTAGGGGTCAAAAGTGGGCCTAGCTGTTACAGATCTAGATTGTTGAGGATGGGCCGAGAGGAATGTCTCGATCTGTAACAGTAAGACCCGGTTTTGCCGCGCAACTGTTACAGATTGAGATAAACCGGCGGGCAAACCGACGGGCCGCCCCGCCCCATCCACCTGCCGCTACCTGCTGTCCGCCGATTTCCGTTGCGCTGCTGTATTCCCATGCCATATCCTCTAGACAACTACGCGGCATCATCGCCGCCGCGCCTACAAGAGAGGAATGTCCATGACCACACCTGCATCCAAGCTGATCCAGCCCATTACGGTTGGCCCCCTTGAGCTCAAGAACCGCATTATGTTTCCGCCGCTGACCACCGGCTACGAGGAGCGTGACGGTTCCATCGGCGAGCGCAGCCTGGCTTTTTACGAGCGCTTGGCCCGTGGCGGCGTGAGCTACATCGTCATCGGCGACGTCGCTCCCGTCATGACCGCAAGCCCCACGCCCAAGCTGGCAACCGACGCCCAGATCCCCACGTTTAAGGCGCTGGCCGACGCCGTCCACAAGCACGGCGCCAAGGTCGCGCTGCAGCTGTTCCACCCCGAGTACGATGTGCCCGGTGTCGGCCGCATGGTCATGGGATCCATGGCCGCCGCCAAGGCCGCGCAGGAGGCCAAGGCCGCCGGCGACGAGGAGACCTTTGCCGCCAAGATGGCCGAGTCCAACGAGATCCGCAACCAGGCCTACGCCAAGCTGCATCACGACATGCAGCACTTTGTGAACGAGGCGAGCGTAGAGCAGCTCACCCAGATCAAGGAGGCCATCGCTGCCTCGGCCGCTCGCGCGCAGCAGGCCGGGATCGATGCCATCGAGGTCCACGGCGACCGTCTGGTGGGTTCGCTGTGCTCGGCAATCCTCAACCAGCGTACCGACGAGTACGGTGGCTCGTTCGAGAACCGCGTTCGCTATGCGCTCGAGGTCGTCGCCGCCATTAAGGAGGCCGCGCCGCAGCTGATGGTGGAGTACAAACTGCCCGTGATCATGGAGAACCCCGACGGCACGCCGCGCGGCAAGGGCGGCCTGCTGCCCGACGAGGCCTGCGAGTTTGCCAAGCTGCTCGAGGGTGCGGGCATCGACATGATCCAGGTCGCGCAGGCCAACCATACCGGCAACATGGGCGACACCATTCCGCCCATGGGCGCCATGCCCTACAACTGGACGCTGCCGGTGGCCGAGCGCGTCAAGGCCCTGGTCTCCGTGCCGGTGGCAACCGTCGGCCGCGTGGTTTCGGTCGAGGCCGGCGAGAAGATTCTTGAGGACGGCGCGGCCGACATTATCGCCTATGGCCGCTCGCTCATGTGCGACCCCGACATTGCGCTGAAGGCCGCCACGGGCGAGCCCATCCGCGAGTGCCTCAACTGCAACAAGGGCTGCGTCGATGCGATTCAAAACCGCAAGTACATCTCGTGCGTGCTCAACGCCGAGAACGGCGACGAGGCGACCATCGCCATCAAGCCGGGCGAGGGCGACAAGAAGATCGCCGTGGTGGGCGGCGGTATTGCCGGCCTGGAGGCTGCGCGCGTGGCGGCCAAGCGCGGCTACGACGTGACCGTCTATGAGGCGAGCGATCATCTGGGCGGCCAGATTGTGCTGGCAGCCGCGCCTCCGCGCAAGGACGAGATCATGCGCTCGGTTGAGTACTACGAGAAGATTCTGCCCGGCCTGGGCGTGAAGGTTGAGCTCAACCATGCCGCTAGCCCCGCGGACCTCAACGCCGCCGACGCCGCGATTGTGGCCGTGGGCGCGCATGACGTGGTCATCCCCGTTCCGGGCGCCGATTCGGACAAGGTCGTCTCGAGCTGGGACGTGCTGGCCGGCAAGGTGGAGCTCGGCGGCCGCGTCGCCGTCATTGGCGGTGGCCTGGTGGGCACTGAGACTGCCGAGTACCTGCTGCAACACGGCTGCGAGGTGGCGATCGTGGAGATGCTCGACAAGATTGCCGCAGGCGAGTCCGAGACCATTCTGCCGCTGATTATGAGCGACTTTGCCGCCCACAACGTGGAGCAGCACGTTAAGACCCGCCTGACCGCCATTACCGACGAGGGCGTGGAGGCCGTTCGTACCACCGAGGACGGCGCCGAGGAGCCGGTGAAGATCGCCTGCGATTACGTGGTGATGGCCGTGGGCTCCAAGGCCAACGCGTTTGACCTGGATGGCGTGACGGTGCCCGTGACCTGCGTGGGAGACTGCTCGGGCGAGCGCACCGCTGACATCGCGAGCGCCATTCGCACGGCGTATCACGCGGCCAACGAGCTGTAGTTGAACATCGCGGCTAGGCGGGGCGGTAGCACGGATCCGCCTCGCCCGGCTGTGTCCCGTCGGGTGTCAACCGGTGCGGGGCCTGCAAGCGCAGCAGGCCCCGCCCTTTTTGTTTTGCTCCGATGGATAGCAATGCGCGGTAATCATGAGGAGTGAGGACGTCTACTGCCTTGCAGATCACTTAAAATTATTGAGGGAGGGGTTAATAACTATATCCTCTATACCAAAGGACATAAAGAGATGCCAATTTTGTTGACAAGCGAATGACGATTAGCTGCGAGTCAGCTACCAGCGTAAATAATCGATAAAGAAATGTCGTAATTTGGTGCCAAATGCCCAGATAACGCCGCGTCTGTTTTAATTAACTGCTTTGAGCAAACAGTAAAATGCTACTATCTAACTTGCACGTAAGAAAGCAGATTAACGGTTAAGGCTAAGAAGTGGCAGGTATGTCGGAAGCAACTAGGACTCGCACGCATGCGCCCGAGGTTAGGCAGCGCGCCGTCGAGATCCTTCAAGAGGGGGTCGGCCATCGCGCCCTCGCCGCGGAGCTTGGCATTCCCCAGGCCACGGCTCGTCAGTGGGCCCGCGCGTATGCCGTGGGCGGTGCCGACGCCGTTCTCAATGCCGGTTCGCATCATCACACCTATTCGTACGACGTAAAGCTCGCTGTGGTTAAGGACCGTCTGGAAAACGGCTTGACGGTTCGCGAGGCCATGATCAAGCACAAGATTCCCAGCGAGTCTTCGGTCAAGGCTTGGTGCCGTCAGTACCGCGAGAGCGGTGAGTCCGCACTGGTCGATAAGCCGCGCGGTCGCAAGCCGCGCGTTAAAAAGGCGGAATAGCAAACGGGATGGTGCGCCCACAGGGGCGCATTTTTCTTGCCGCCCCTCTGCTCCAATGCAGACAGACTCCTTACCCCGTACACCTAAAACTCCCCAGTTGACCGAAAACCTGCCGCTGCTGCTCCTCAATTGAGCTATAACGTTAAACAATTGCAGCGTTTTTGCATGGGGGAGTGATGGTATGACGCTACTGTATTTCCTTACCCTGTTTCCGCTGGTACCGGCGCTGGGCATGCTGCTCGCGCGCGGTGACCGCGCCCGCGATGCGGTGGGACTCATAGGCTCCGGCATTATTATGGCGGTGACAGTTGTAGTCGCCGTCATGTTTTTTGGCACGGGTCCGCAGAGCTTTGAGGTTGCCCCCGACACCTCGCATGTGCTCTCGATCATCAGCTCCGTCATCGACGTCATCCTGTGCGCCGTAATCCTGTACAACGCGTACAAATATAGGAACGCGCTCACCACGGTGCTCGGCATAGTCCAGCTGGTGGGTTCGCTCGCCTTTGCGGCCATGACGTTGCCCGCGGCCGAGGCCGTCACGGCGACACCGCTCTACCTGGACTACATGAGCGTGATCATGGTCCTCGCCGTCGGCATCGTCGGCAGCCTAATCTGCGTGTATGCCTTGGGTTATATGAAGGACTTCCAGGCCCATGACGAGCACGAGGCCGCGCTGTGCGGGCAGACCGCGCCCGACCGTCGCCCGCAGTTCCTGGCGCTTATGTTCCTGTTCCTCTCGGCCATGTTCGTCATCGTGACGAGCGACAACCTTGAGTGGCTGTTCTGCGGCTGGGAAATCACCACCGTGTGCTCGTTCCTTATGATTGGCTACACGCGCACGCCCGAGGCCATCAAGAACGCCTTTACCCAGATCATTCTCAACATGCTGGGCGGCATCGCGTTTTTGGCCGGACTCATGTATCTGCACGTTAACGGCATGCCGCTGACCATCTCGGGCATGATCGAGCTTGCCGGCGCCGGAACCGCGCAATCCGCGCTGCTGGTGATGCCGGTCGTCCTGCTGTCGCTCGCCGCACTCACCAAGGCCGCACAGATGCCGTTCCACACGTGGCTGTTGGGTGCCATGGTTGCCCCCACGCCCACGAGCGCCCTGCTGCACTCGTCAACCATGGTCAAAGCCGGCGTGTTCCTGATGGTCAAGCTGAGCCCGCTCTATGCCATCTATCCTGTGACCGGCTTTATGGTCACGAGTGTGGGTGCCATCACGTTTTTGCTCGCTGCCCTCATGGCCATCTCGCAGAGCAACGCCAAACGCGTGCTCGCGTACTCCACCATTTCCAACTTGGGCCTCATCAGTGCCTGCTTGGGTGTCGGCGCGCCCGAGGCCGTATGGGCGGCCATCTTCCTGATCCTGTTCCACACGGTGGCAAAGTCGCTGCTGTTCCTGTGCGTGGGCACGGCCGAGCATCATATCGGCAGCCGCGATATCGAGGACATGGACGGCATGTTCAGCCGCATGCCGCACCTGACGCGCCTGATGATGCTGGGCATCATGGGCATGTTTGTGGCGCCGTTTGGCATGCTCGTGTCCAAGTGGGGCGCCCTGGTGGCGTTCGCGCAGACCGGCAACGTGCTCATGATCATGGTGCTTGCCTTTGGCTCGGCCGCGACGTTCTTCTTCTGGGGCAAGTGGCTTGCCAAGCTTTCGGGCGTCGACCCCACGGCTCAAAACGTTGAGGTCAATGTCCATAAGACCGAATGGATGGCCCTCAACACCATCGCCGCGCTGCTGATTCTGTGTTGCGTGGCGTTCCCGGTTATCTCGAGCGGTCTGGTGTCGCCTTACTTGGCCATGGTGTTTGGCCGCGTGCCGTACGTTATTGGCAAGGACGCCATGTATCTGATGGTGGTTATCGTGGCTTTTATTGCCGTGGTGTTGCTGACTTCATTCCGCGTGAGCAACAAACCGCATGTAAACGTATATCTTTCGGGTGTGGGAACCGACAAATATCGCCATTTCCGCGGCTCGATGGGACACGAGGTAAAGGCCGAAAAGCGCAATTGGTACTCGGAGGACGCCCTTGGCGAGAAGCGTATTGGCCCCGCGGGTAGCGTCGTGTGCTGCAGCATTATCTTGTTTGCGCTGCTGTGTTGCGCATGGATTGGGCCCGAGAGACTTGCCATGAGTGCGCCCTCGGTGCTGCGCGGCAAGTATTTTGAAGGTTCGGGTGTCGTGGGCATTTTTATTGGCACCGTGGCGTTTGCCCTGCTGGCGCCGCTTGTGGGCGGCCTGATCGACGGCCTCGACCGCAAACTTTCGGCCCGCATGCAGGGCCGCGTGGGCCCGCGCCTGCTCCAGCCATTCTACGACGTTGCCAAGCTGCTGCGCAAAGCCCCTGCCAGCGTAAACACCATGGACGATACCTATATGGCGTGCGCGCTCATCTTTACCGTGGTGGGCGGTGGCATCTTTGTGTCGGGCTCCAACACGCTGCTGTGCGCTTTTATGGTGACGCTCGCCGCGATCTTTGTGGTGCTGGCGTCCGCCTCGACGCAAAGCCCGTTTGCCCAGGTTGGCGCCGATCGTGAGTTGCTGCAGGTTATGAGCTACGAGCCCGCCGTTCTGCTGATGAGCGTGGGCCTGTATCTTGCCACTGACAGCTTCGATTCCATTGCCGTGACGGGGCAGTCGGCCCCCATCATCGTGTACAGCGCACCCATTTTCCTCGCGCTGCTCGCGGTGCTTACCATCAAGCTGCGCAAGTCGCCGTTTGACCTTTCGTACTCGCATCACGCGCATCAGGAGATTGTCCAGGGCGTCGCCACCGAGATGAGCGGCGGCACGCTGGTCAAGATGACCCTTATGCACTGGTGCGAGACCGTGCTGTTTTTGATGTGGGTGGGCATGTTCTTTGTTTGGGACAACCCGGTGAGCTGGGTGGTCGCCCTGGTCGTGATGGCTGCGACGTACTTTGTCGAGGTGCTGATCGACAACACCTTCGCCCGTAGCACCTGGCGCAGCTGCTTTAGGCTCGGATGGGGCGTGGCGCTGGTGTTTGGCCTGCTCAACCTTATGCCCATCCTCGTCGACGTGTTTATTTAGGAGGCGGCATCCATGGATCATAAAATGTCGCGCTCGCCGTGGGTCATTCATTACGACGGCTCGAGCTGCAACGGATGCGATATCGAGGTGCTGGCCTCGCTCACGCCGCTGTTCGATGCGGAGCGCTTTGGCGTGGTCAACACCGGCAACCCCAAGCATGCGGATATCTTTTTGGTGACGGGGTCGGTCAATGCCCAGAACCTGCCCGTCGTGCGCCAGATCTACAGCCAGATGCTCGAGCCCAAGTGCGTGGTGGCGTGCGGCATTTGCGCGTGTTCGGGCGGCGTATTCCGCGATGCCTATAACGTGATCGGCGGCGTGGACCGCGCGATTCCCGTGGACGTGTATGCGCCCGGGTGCGCCATTCGTCCCGAGACCGTGATCGATGCCATCGTGGAGGCGTGCGGCATCCTTGATCAGAAGGAGGCCGTGATGCGCGCCGGCGGTGACCCGCTTACCGTGGGCGGCGCTGCTACCTGGGATGGCGGCGTCGAGTTGGGCGAGGACGGGTTTGTGGCTGCGGGGACCGGGGCTGACGGTGCCGGTGACGCGCCTGCCGGGAAGTCCGCTGCGCTCGTCGCTGGCGACGCACCTGTTGAGATGCCCGCCGCTGCAAAGGAGGCCGAGTAATGCAAAAGGCTATCTATACCACCGTCGGGATCGATGAGCTCCTGGCGCATGTCCAGGCGCTCAAGGGCGTCGGCGCGCGCTTTGTGCAGATGCACGCCGAGCGCAATGTCGACGACGGCTCGTATCGCTTGGTCTATACGTTTATCAACGTTCGTGCTGCTCAGGAGCGGATCGCTCAGGACGGCAGCTATGCGATCGAGAACCTGGCGGTCGAGGGAATTGATCAGTACCAGGAGATTCCGTCCATCAGCTCGTACTATCCGGCGGTATTCCCGTTTGAGAACGAGGCACACGATCTGTTTGGGCTTGCCATTACCGACATGCAGATCGACTTCAACGGCTTTTTCTACCAGGTCTCGACTGCCGAGCCCATGAGCGTTATCACGCCCGAGGTGAAGGCCGCGCGCGAGAAGGCCATGAAGGTCCGCGCCGCCGCCGAGGCCAAGGCGCGCAAGGCCGCGGCCGAGAAGGCCGCCGCGGCTGCGGCTGCTGCGGGGGAGGGCGCTGCGGGCGCCGACGATGCTGCGGGCGCTGCCGTCGCTCAGCCCGCTGCAGCTGCCGGCTCCGATGCTCAGCATGGCGAGGCTGCCGCAAAGGCGGCGCTCAAAGCCGCCGAGCTGGAAGCGAAGCTCGCCGCCATGGATCCCGAGAAAGCGGCCAGGGTCCGCGCGGCGCTTGCTGCCAAGGCCGCCCGTGACAAGCAGAAAAAGGAGGCGTAAGGTCCATGGCACGTCGCTCCGTTATTCCGTTTGGCCCGCAGCACCCGGTGCTGCCCGAGCCGCTTCATCTGGACCTAGTGATCGAGGACGACCGCGTTATCGAGGCAATTCCGCAGATCGGTTTTGTGCACCGCGGGCTCGAGAAGCTCACCGAAAAGCGCGACATGCATCAGTTTGGCTACATCGCCGAGCGCATCTGTGGCATCTGCGCCGTGGGCCATAGCTGCGGCTACGCCAGCGCCTGCGAGCGCATGCTCGACATCGAGGTGCCTGGACGCGTGCAGTATATCCGCACCATTTTGCACGAGCTGTCGCGTATCCACTCGCATTTGCTGTGGCTGGGCCTGCTCGCCGATGCCTTTGGCTTTGAGGCGCTGTTCTATCGTTCGTGGACCCTGCGCGAGCAGATTCTCAAGATCTTTGAGAGCACTTGCGGCGGCCGCGTGATTCTGTCGATTAATGAGATCGGCGGCCTTAAGCACGATATCGAGGACTCCGAGCTGGCGGGCATTGTCGAGACGCTTGACGCCATGCGCCCCGACTACGAGGCTCTGGTGCATACGTTTTTGGACGATGCCAGCTGCGGCGAGCGCCTGCATGGCGTGGGCGTGATTAGTGAGAAGGATGCGCTGAATCTGTCGATGGTCGGCCCGTTCGGTCGCGCCTCGGGCGTGGATTACGACGTGCGCATGTTCGGCGACGGCGCCTATGCGGATCTGGCTGCGTTTGAGCCCATCGTTGCTACCGATGGCGATTGCTATGCCCGCTGCCAGGTGCGCTGTGCCGAGGTCACGCAGGCCATGGACATCATCGAGGAGCTTGTGGGCAAGATCCCGCACGACGGCATCGGCGGGCGCACCAAGCTCACGCCGGTCGACGGCGCGCGTGGCGAGGTTGTGATTGAGCAGCCGCGTGGCGAGGCGTATTACTATGTGCGCGGCAACGGCACCAAGAACCTGGATCGCTTCCGCGTGCGCACGCCGACGTCGCAGAACCTGGCGGGTCTGACACATGCGCTGCAGGGCGTGCTCCTTGCCAACGTGCCCATGATTATCCTGACCATCGACCCCTGTATTAGCTGCACGGAAAGGTAGGCGCGGCATGAGTTTACTGACATTTGCCAAGACGGCCTTGGGTTCTATGGTCAAGCAGCCGGTAACGGTGTGCTATCCGCAGGAGAAGCTCGCGGCACCCGAGCGTCTGCGCGGACATATCGTCAACGACATGGACGTGTGCATCTGCTGCGGCATGTGCGCGCGCCGTTGCCCGGCGGGCGCACTCTCGGTCGATCGCAAGGGCGGTACCTGGTCGATCGATCCGTACGCCTGCGTGGTGTGCGGCGAGTGCATCGAGAGCTGCCCCAAACACTGCCTGACTATGGACACCGCCCGCACCCCAGTCGCGGCGGACAAGACTCCCACGGTAGAAACCAAGCCGGAGTAGCGCGAAGACGGGGCCGGTGGGGCAAAAATGCCCCACCTGCCCCGCGCTTAAACGCGCGGTTGTGCCGTCGCGAACAAAACTATGCCGGATTACGGGGCTGGATAGCGAATCTCCGACCATACAGAAAATCGCAAAAACAAAACCGCAGGTAGACTGCTTGCCGTTTTTCAAAAAAAGGCTGTATGGATGAGGACTCCGACTTTAGCCCCGTAATCCGGCATAGTTTTGAAATAGCACCATATCCGTAGCAGCCCTTGATCTCCCGTGGACAGAGGGAAACGGATCATTTTTGCCTTGTGAGGGCTGCCGCGTGACCCGTCTGCCACGAAATAGGCCCCCGGAGACGGAGGAAAACGGATCATTTTGGCCTGTCGGCTCCGAGTCGCACCCGTTTTCCTGCGAAAACTCTCGTGTCTCAACTTTGGTGAGACATTTGTCTCACGCCAAAAACCGAATCTGGAACATGTGTCACCTGCCCAAATTGTGTCTCATTTCGTAACTTTAGGCTGTTGCAAGGTCTGAGACCGCGAGAAGGGAGACGCGATGAGTAAGTACACGAGGGGTCTCTTGGCGGTGATACTGGCCGTGGTGCTGGTGTTGCCGGCTGCAGCATTTGCCATGCTGCCCGAGGCCAACGCCAGGTCCAGCACCGGAATGGACGGACCGACGGTGAGCGGAAAGATAGTCGACCCTGACACCACCGGCCGCTGGCAGTACTGGGCGTCGGGCGGCGAGCAGGACCTGACGACACGTTATGTAGGCCGAATCTGGACGGACAAGACGGTCGAGCCAGCGCAGGACGAAAAGTCCGACTTTGTGACGACGCTCTCCACGATGTCTTCGACTTCTGACACAACGTCGCTGGTCACTAAACCGATCGATATCGTGATGGTGCTTGATGCCTCCGGGTCGATGGATAATGACATGGGTGACAGCGATTCGACCAAACGCATCGACGCACTCAAGGCAGCTGCCAGTTCCTTTATCGACACCATCGCCGAGCAAAACAAGAGCATTAAAGATACGAATAAGCGGCATCAGGTTGCCATCGTTAAGTTTTCGGGTGCAAAGAAAAACGAGATCGGCAACGATACGTATCGCGATCGTCAGGGATACACGCACAACTACTCGCAGACCATGAAGAGCCTGACGCCGTGTGTTGATAGCGCTGCGACGGAACTTAAGAATACGGTCGGCTACATCGAACCTGCCGGTGCCACGCGGGCTGATTACGGCCTTGAACTTGCTCGCGACATGTCGGGCCGCGAGGATGCCCAGAAGGTAGTTGTGTTCTTTACGGACGGCACGCCCACAGACGTCAGGAACTTTAACCCTACGGTTGCCAATAATGCCATAGTCGCCGCCAAGAAAATGAAGGGGAAAGGCGCTACGGTCTACACCATCGGCATCTTTGATGATGCGAATCCCGCTGACGAGCCTACGAACTACTGGACGAGCGACGAAAACAAGTTCATGCACGCCGTGTCGAGCAACTATCCAAACGCCACGTCCTACACAACCAATGAGCTTGGTAAGCGCACCGAGAATTCCGATTTCTACAAGGCTGCGTCGAATGCCGATGAGCTCAAGAAGGTGTTTGATGATATCTCGAGCTCTATCACCTCGGGCAAGGGCTCTCCCACTCAGATCGAGGATGGTTACGACGAGAGCAAGTCCGGCTACATCACCTTCAGTGATGAGCTGGGCGACTTTATGCAGGTCGATACGTTTGTCAGCGCTCAGATTAATGGCGTCCCCTTTGATGAAGTGACCAAGACAACCAAGGGCAATACGGACACGTACGAGTTTTCGGGCGTGGCCAAGGACCTGGTCATCACCGTCGAGCGCTCTGCCAATGCGCAGCAGGGCGATATCGTGACGGTTAAGATCCCCGCATCGCTGATTCCGCTGATCCGCTATCACGTGGACATGGAAAACGGGATCTTTGAGCGCACGTCGCTCAATGACATCAAGCCTATTTAGATTAAATACACCTCGAGCGTCAAGGACGAAGCACACAACAACCTGTTTACGCCCGATAAGGTGCTCAAGAAGTATATCGATGACCACAAGGACGCCGACAACCAGACGGTCTACTTCCTGGCCAACAAGTGGTCGGGCGGCGAGCTGGGCGATGTTGTCGCCGAGTTTGAGTCCGCCGATACCAACAGCTACTATTACTTCCAAAAAATCACGCCTATCTACACGGACAAGGAATGCACCCAGCGCGCGACGGTAAAGCCGCAGGGCAACGACGTCTATTACTACAAGGACGAGTTTGTGGCGATGGGCGCAAACGGCAAGCCGAAGGACGACTATGCCGTTGTGGAGTTTGAGGGGCACGAGATCGCCAGCTACGACGGCGCTCTGGTCAAAGATGACGGCTATTGGTCCTTTAATAAGGGAACCGCGCGCTTGGCCTATATCGACCAGCTGCATACCACCAAGGACGATGTGGAGGTGAATGGTAACAAGACCGAGACCGCGCGCGACGTGCTTAACCCCAGGTGGAATGACCTTTCCTCCGTTGCGACTTCCACGCACGTGCATTCGCACCTGGGCAACAACGGCAAGATTATCTTTAGCCTTGCAACCAAGCCGACAACGGTGGATACCAAGACTGACTTTGGTCTGACCAAGGTGCTCGAGGGCCGCAAGTGGGCGGATACGGATGCGTTTGAGTTTGAGCTCTCCGCGACGTCCGACAACAATGCCCCGATGCCCGACCCCGCGACCGTAACTGTGACCAATGCCGATCTCGACAAGGGCAAGGCAGCCATTAACTTTGGCAAGATTACTTATGCCGAGCCGGGCGAGTACACCTATGAGGTCCGCGAGGTCAAGGGCGACGCCGGTGGCATTACCTACAGCAAGAACGTTGCCACGTTCAAGGTGGCTGTGACGGTTAACGCCAAGGGTGAGCTTAAGGCCGACGTTGAAAAGACCTCGGGTGAGACTAAGTTCACGAACATCTATAGCGCCAAGACGGAAACCCCGCTGACTCTTGAGGCTACCAAGACGCTCACGGGGCGCCTGATGGCCGATGACGAATTTAAGTTTGCGCTGAGCTATGCGGGGCACGACGAGGTTCTGCTGGATGCAACCAACAAGGGTGGCAAGGTTGAGTTCGGTCCGCTGACGTACACGACCGAGTCGCTTGCCAAGCTGGTCGAGGAAGACAAGGCGTCGTTTGACGCTAGCTCAGACAAGCCCACGTGGACCATTCGCTACATTGCTGCCGAGCAGACCGGCGAGCTGCCTGCGGGCGTGAGCACTACCACGGCGGCAATTGACGCATATGTGACCGTTGTCGACAACGGCGATGGTACCCTGACGGCGACGGCTGTCTACGGCGATGCCGGCAACGAGTTTGTGAACGCCTACACTGCCGCGCCTGTCGAGGTATCGCTTGTGGGCAAGAAGAATCTGCAGGTTCCTGATGGCCTGACCCCGGCTGACATTGCCGGCAAGTTCACCTTTACCGTGACCGGTGAAGAGGGCGCACCCATGCCCACGAACGCGAGCGCGACCAATGATGCCAAGGGCAAGGTCGACTTTGGCAAGATTACCTTTACGCTCGACGACCTTAACAAGGCTCTGGGCGAGAAGCCCGAGAAGCGCGAGCACACCTTTACCTACACCGTGACTGAGTCCGGCGAGGTCGCTGGCGTGACCAACGACGCCAACGCCACGCGCAAGGTTTCCTACACCGTGACCGATGACGGCAAGGGTAATTTGAGCGTATCCCACAAGCCAGACGGCGATGTGGCATTTACGTTCACCAATGCCTATAACGTGAAGCCTGTCGAGGATCGGATTACCGCGACCAAGGTCCTGACCGGCCGCGACATGGCTGAGGGCGAGTTCTCCTTCGAGCTCGTCGAGGGCGAGGGCAAGGACGTCAAGGTCGTTGCCACCGGCAAGAACGCCGCCGATGGCAAGATCACGATGAGCCCCATCGAGTACACCAAGGCCGGAACGCACGCCTATACGCTGCGCGAGGTCAAGGGCGGAACCACCAGCAAGGGCATCACCTACAGTGACGCCAAGTACACCATCGAGACCACCATCACGGACAACGGCGACGGTACGCTCAGCGCCACGCATGTTCTGAAGGACGTCAAGGTTGCCGAGTTCAAGAACTCCTACAACGTGACCCCCAAGAGCTCCAGCGTCACCGACCTGATCACCGCGGACAAGGTCCTGGACGGGCGCGACCTCAAGGCTGGCGATTTCCGTTTCGAGCTCGTCGAGGGCAATAACGTGGTCGCCACCGGTACCAACAATGCCGACGGCAAGATCGTAATGGATCCCGTCACCTACACTGCGGCTGGCGAGCACACCTACATACTGCGCGAGACCAAGGCCGGCACCACCGAAAACGGCATTACTTACAGCACCGCTGAGTACACTATTGTGACCACCGTCAAGGATAACAACGATGGCACCCTCAGCGTGGAGCACAAGCTGCAGAATGTTGACAAGGCGACCTTCGAGAACGCCTACACCGTAACCCCCAAGAGCTTCAGTGTTACTGATCAGATCACGGCGACCAAGGTCCTGACCGGGCGCGATCTCAAGGAAGGCGAGTTCTCCTTCGAGCTCGTCGAGGGCAACGATGTTGTCGCCACCGGCAAGAATGACGACCGCGGCAAGATCAAGATGAGCCCCATCGAGTACACCGCTGCCGGCAAGCATACCTACACGCTGTGCGAGGTCCCGGGCGACGCCAACAACGGCATCACCTACGACGGCAAGACCTACACCATTGAGACGACCATCACCGACAAGGGCGACGGCACGCTCGAGGCGAAGCATGTCCTGAATGGAGCCGACGAGGCGAAGTTCAACAACAGCTACAAGCCGAATCCTGACGAGTTCAGCGTCACCGACCAGATCACCGCGAATAAGGTCCTGACCGGACGCGAGCTTGCTGCCGGCGAGTTCTCCTTTGAGCTCGTCGAGGGCGACAAGGTCGTCGCCACCGGCACCAACGACGCCAGCGGCAACATCACGATGGGCGCCGTGAAGTACGCCAAGCCCGGCAAGTACCCCTACACGCTGCGCGAGGTCAACGGCGGAACCACCAGCAAGGGCATCACGTACAGCGACGCCAAGTACACCATCGAGACCACCATTACCGACAACGGTGACGGTACCCTCAGCGCTACGCACGAGCTGAAGAGCGCCACGCCTGCGACCTTCGAGAACACTTACAGCGTGACCCCGACCGATGCAGACCTCGACTTTGACCTGAGCAAGGTCATCAGCGGCCGCGACTGGACGGATGGGGACGAGTTCAGCTTTACCATCACCGCCCCCGAAGACGCCCCACTGCCCGATCCCGCAACCGTAACCGTGAGCAAGAAGGACGCGAAGGACGGCATTGCCGCCATCAAGTTCGGCAAGATTCACTACGCTGCCGCCGGAACCTATAAGTACGAGATTCGCGAGAACGCGGGCAGCACGGTCGGCATGACGTATGACGCGCATGTCGCAACCGCCGAAGTGACCGTGACCGAGAACGGCGATGGCAGCCTGACCGCCAACGTCACCAAGAAGGAAAACGGACGCTTTACCAACACGTACCGCACTGAGCTTAACTACACCGCTGCCGGCGGTCTGTGGCTCAGCAAGTATCTGGATGGCCGCCCCATGACCGAGGGTCAGTTCACCTTTACCGTGACACCTGCTGACGACGCTTCGGCTCGCGCGCTCGGTCTGCTGCCCGGGGCTAATAGCTTCAAGTCCCCCGCAGCGGCAGAGGCAACGGTCGGACTGATCGACATTCTGGCTGGTCATGAGGTTATATTTACGCAGGCTGACGCCGGCAAGACCTTTACGTACACCGTGGCCGAGAAGAACGACGGCCAGCCCGGTTACACCTACGACGACGCCGTGCGTACGGTGACGATCGCCATCGCCGACGACACCGCCGGCACGCTCACTGCTACGACGACCGTTTCCGGCGGTCCCGAGGGCACGCATGAGACGATCCACAAGAGTGGCGAGAACAAGGTCGAGAAGGCCCTGGTGCCGTTCCACAACAGTTACAGCGCTACGACCAACACGCCTGGCGGCACCGCCGCTCAGGTCGTTGCCACCAAGACTCTGACCGGCCGCCCGATGGCCGACGGCGAGTTCTGGTTCGGCATCGCCTATCAGGGTGAGCTTGTGGCATACGAAAACCTCAAGCCCAATATCGGCGGGCACGTGAGCTTTGATACGCTGCACTACGACACTAAGATGCTTGCTAATCTTGAGGCTGCTGGGCTTGCTTATCGTACCGATAAGGACGGTAAGCTTGCCTGGACCATTAACTACACGGCCTACGAAGATTTATTCGGGCTGCCGAATGGCGTTTCCGCTACAACGTGGAGCTTTGGCTTTAAGGTTATCGTCGTCGACAACGGTGACGGTACCCTGACGGCAACGGTCGACTACGGCGGCGTCGAGCCCTTGTTCGAGAACGTCTACGGCGCCGAAGCCGTCGATGCCGCGCTCACCGGCACTAAGAAGCTCCAAGCTGCCGAGGGCCTGACCCCGGCTGACATCACGGGCAAGTTCACCTTTACCGTGACCGCCGACGAGGCTGGTGCCCCGATGCCCGAGCGCACGACCACAGCCAACGACGCGGCTGGCAACGTGGACTTTGGCAAGATCCACTTTACGCTCGAGGACCTCAACCGCGCTCTGGGCGTGACGGACGATGCGACCGATAAGGCCGAGGCAGACGAAGCTGACGAAGCCGAGGCCGACGAGGCAGAGGCCGACGAGGCAGAGGCTGAAGAGGCCGACGCCGATGCCAACGCCGACGAGCCCAGCGACGAGCCCGAGCCCGCAGCCCCCACCGCTCCGCGCTCGCACACCTTTACTTACACGGTGACCGAGTCCGGTAGTGCCCCTGGCGTGACCAATGACACCAACGCCACGCGCAAGGTTTCCTACACCGTGTCTGACGACGGTGCCGGGCATCTGAGCGTCAAGCGCGAAGGCGACGACGGTGCTGCCTTCACGTTTACCAACACCTACGGCGTGGCACCTACCGATTCGTCCGTGACCGATCAGGTCAAGACAGTCAAGCGCCTGACTGGACGCGACCTTGCAGCAGGTGAGTTCACGTTTGAGCTGCTCGAGGACGACGTGGTTGTCGCTAACGGCACCAACGACGCTAACGGCACCGTGACGCTGAGCCCGATTCGCTACGAGGCACCCGGCACGCACACGTACACGCTGCGCGAGGCTTGCCCCAACGCGCTCGGCCTGTACAAGGGCGTCACCTATGACGGCACGACCTACACCGTCGTGACCACCGTCTCCGACAACGGCGACGGCACGCTGACCGCGACGCACAAGCTCGAGGGAACCACCGAGTCGGCTGGCTTTACCAACAAGTATCACGCCATGCCTACGCAGGTTTCCATCGGCGCTATCAAGGTGCTCGAGGGACGCGAACTCAAGAAGGACGAGTTTAGCTTTAAGCTCGTTGGCGAGGACATCGAGTCTACGGTTACCAACGATGCCGACGGCAAGATCAACTTTGACAAGTTTGAGTACGACGAGCCCGGTACGCACGCCTACACCATCAGCGAGGTCAAGGGCGACGAGGTCGGTATGACCTACGACAAGTCCGTCTTTACCGTGACCGTCAACGTGGTCGATGACGGCGAGGGCAACCTCAAGGCGAACGTCGCCTTTACCAAGGGCGACAAGAGCGTCGAGGGTATCGTGTTCAACAACACGTACAAGAAGCCCGAGACGCCCGTGCCGACGCCCGATCCCGGCACGCCTAAGACCGTGACGAACATCGTCAAGACGGTCAAGGGTTTCCTGCCCACCACAGGCGACCAGCAGGCTGCCGCTCTACTTATGGCATTTGTCATCGCCATGGCCGGCGTCGGAGCCCTGGTCTGGGGTATCCGTAAGCGCTAGGCACGCTGGCGGCGCCCGGGGCCAAACGGCCCCGGGCGGCTAGCGGGGAGCCAAAACACAGCCCCCACCCCACCCCTGGCCGCCACGGAGGTATCTCCCTCCTCCGTGGCGGCACTTTTGTGTGCCGGGGGAGGAGGGTGCGCCACGAAATCGGCCCATCTACTACGTTTGGCCCCTTACCCCCAACCATGCCGAAAAACGCGAAAACAAAACCGCAGGTAGAACGCCTGCGGTTTTGCTCAAAACGAAGGCATGGTCAGGGGTACCGAGTCAAACGTAGTAGATGGGCCGATTTCGTGGCGGGCACCGTCAAATGATCCCCCGGGGACTGAGGGAAACGGGTCATCTTGGTTTCACGAGGCTTGCGGAGGCGCTCGTACAGGGCCGTCCGAAAAAACTATGCCGGTTTACGGGGCTGAATCACGAGTCCCCAACCATGCCGATATTCGTGAAAATAAAACCGCAGGTAGACGAGCCGTCATCTTGCAGAAAACGCAAGTATGGATGGGGCCCTGAGTTTAGCCCCGTAATCCGGCATGGTTTTGAAATGGCATTAAATCGATAACAGCCATTTTGCTATGCCGGGGCGGTCGGTCGTTGGGTAATTACCCTCGCAGATAGGCGATGGCGATCTGCGTGCGGTTGCGTAGGCCCATCTTTGCCAGGATCGAGCTGATGTGGTTGCGCACGGTGCCTTCGCCCATATAGGCGGTGGCAGCGATCTCCTTGTTGTCGAGACCGCGGGCGATGAGCTCGGCGACTTCGAACTCGCGGTCGGTCAGGCTGGCGAAGGCTGCGGGCCGGCGGGGCGCGCCCGCCTCGACGCCCGTTCCGTCAAAATCGATGTCCTCGATCGCCTTGCCCTCGAGTATGCGTTTGCCGTCCATGACCTGCGCCAACGCTGGCGGAATGGCGGCGACATCGGTCTTGATCAGGTAGCCGCGGGCGCCGAGCTTGAGCGCCGACACAATGTACTCGTCATCCGAGAATGTCGTCAGAAACACCACGCGCGCCGAAGGGTCGCGCTCGAGGATCTCGCGTGCCGCCGAAAGTCCGTCACGCCCCGGCATCTGGATGTCGAGCAGCGCGATATCGGGTGCGTGCTCGGCGTAGAGCGCCACCGCATCGTCGCCGTTGGCACCGGTACCCACCACTTCGATCTGCGGCTGGGCGCCCAGGATAATCTTGAGCGAATCGACCACCAAGCGGTCGTCGTCGACAACTATGAGCCTCATCGGGCGTCATCTCCTTGCTGTTTGGGGACGGTGGCAAACACGCGCCAGCCGGGGGCGCCGGCGCGCAGGCCGGCGGTGAAGGTTCCGCCAAGCGCTTCGACGCGCTCGCGCATGGAGGCGAGCCCCATGCCTTCTACGACGTTGCTGCTGCTCGCCGGGGTCGCGTCCGCGCCATCATCGGTAACGATGAGCTGGTAAAACGACGGATGCTCCATGCACCGCACGGTAATGGTTTTGGCATGGGCGTGGCGCACGGCGTTGGAAAGCGCCTCGCGCAGCACCGCCGCAAAGCAGTTGGCGACGTTGGCGGGCGCATGCTCGGCCAAAACCTCAAGCTCAATCTGCGGACCGCTGTCCGAGCGTGCGCCTTCAACGATGCGCTCGAGCTGCACGGAGAGGTCAGTCGCATTGTCGTTGAGCGCGTGGACGCTGGCGCGCACGAGCTGGAGCGCCTCGTCAACCGTGCGTTTGACGTCGGCGAAATCGGCGGCGACGTCGGGCTCATCGGCATGGACCACGCGCAAGGCCTCGGCTTGAAGCGAAGCGCGCGTGAGCTGGTGGCCCACGTTATCGTGGATTTCGCGCGCGATGCGGGCGCGTTCGGCGAGCGTCGCGAGCTCGACTTCGTAGTCCTGGCGATCGGCAAGATCGCGGTTGCGCGCCTCGAGCGCGAGGGCTCGTTCCTGCAGCTCGTCGCGGGTGCGGCGCATGCGCCGCTGCTCGCGCTCCAACTGGGCGGTGCGTAGCGATAGCAAGGTGGCGGCAACCGAAAGGATGGCGGTTAACAGCAGCGTTCGGGTGGTGAGCACGCCACCACGAAGGTCCGCGACAAGCGCGCAGACAAACACGGCGCCAATCGCCAGCGCGGGCCAGATTCGTTCACGGCGAACGCGTCGCGCGATGTCATAGAGAGCGAGAGGCGCAAACGGCACAAACGGCGGCACGAAGACAGCCGCGATGATGCAGGCGTAGCTCGCGGCCTCGCTCACACGGCGGGCGCGGTTTCCCTGTACGACCTCGGCCAGCGAGGTGGCAATAACGCCAAGGCAAAACGCCGCGACCAGGCGAGCGTCCACAGCAAGACCCATGGCGGCCGCAATACAGCACGCCAGCACGATCGATTTGTCGAAAAGCCTGTTCATACGGGTATTGTACGCGAAGCTGCGCGTGGTGGAGGGGCCGCCTAGCGCAACCGTGACATTCCTCCCGCACGGTGGGGCGGTCGCGTCAGCGTGCCACGCGACCGAGCCCCCGCACTCGTGACAAAGCTCACTGGTGCGCGCCGTCCGCTCCTGCGATGATGCAATCGTACCGGGCCGCAAGCAACAGAAGGGCCGCCTCATGACAGACATCGTCCACGTCGAAAACCTCGTCAAGCGCTACGACGATCTTATCGCGTTCGACCACTTTAACCTGAGCATCGCCCCCGGCGAGATCTTTGGCCTGCTGGGCCCCAACGGCTCGGGCAAGACCACGTCCATCAACTGCATTTTGCAGCTGCTTGCCTACGACAAAGGCACCATCGAGCTGTTCGGCGAACCCATGACGCCCGCCCGCTACGACCTCAAGCGCCGCATCGGCGTGGTGCCGCAGCGGGTGGCGGTATTCGACGAGCTCACGGTGCGCGAGAACATCGACTATTTCTGCAGCCTCTACGTCAACGACCGCAAGCGCCGCCGCGCGCTGGTCGACGAGGCCATCGACTTTGTCGGCCTGGGCGACTTTGCCAAGTTCCGCCCCGGCAAGCTCTCGGGCGGCCTGGCGCGACGCCTCAACATCGCCTGCGGCATCGCGCACAAGCCCGAGCTCATCTTTTTTGACGAGCCCACGGTGGCGGTCGACCCGCAGAGCCGCAACGCCATCCTGGAGGGCATCTGCCGCCTGCGCGACGAGGGCGCCACGGTGGTGTATACCAGCCATTACATGGAGGAAGTCGAGCAGATCTGCAGCCGCATCATGATCATGGACGGCGGCCGCGTGCTGGCGCAGGGCACCAACGACGAGCTCAAACGCATGATTCAGATGGGCGAGCGCGTGACCGTCGAGGTGGGCGCCGTCGAGCCAGCCACGGTCGAGCGGCTGCGCGCCCTCGAGCACGTGCTCAGCGTCGAGCTGTCCGGCGGCGAGCTCGTCTGCACCTGCGAGACGAGTCCGCACAATCTGGTCGACATCCTCGACACGCTGCGCGCTGCCGGCGTTGCGCTCGGCCGCGTGTGGAGCGAGCCACCGACCCTCAACGACGTGTTCCTCGAGATCACCGGCCGCGAGCTGCGCGACTAGGGGGCGGCCATGTTCAACACCATCATCACTACGGTCAAGACGCTGCTGCGCCGGCCGAGCACGTGGGTCTGGGGCGCTCTCTTTCCCATCGCACTTTCCACGATGTTCATGTTTATGTTTGCGAATCTGAGCTCCGACGGCACGGTCGACCCGGTGCCGGTGGCCGTCGTAGCGGATGAGACCTGGGACGCCTCGACCTTTAAGGACGTGGCGACGTCGCTTGCCAAGGAAGGCGACGACCAGCTGCTCGAGATCCACGAGTGCGACGACGCAGCCGATGCGAACCGTGCGCTTAAGGCCGGCGAGGTCGCGGGCATCTATACGGTCGACGCCGAAGGCACGCCTAAACTCACGCTGCTATCGAGCTACGACAGCTCGCGCGCATCATCGGTGCTCACCGATCGCAGCATCCTGGAGACGGTGGCAAGTTCGTATACACAAAATGCCGAGCTCATGTCTCAGATTGCCCAGGACAACCCGGCGGCGCTCGCCGACCCCGAGGCGGTTGCGCGCGCCCTGTCGCTCGAGGGCGGCACCCGTCGCGTGAGCCTTACGCGCACCACGCCCGACGGCACGGTCATCTACTATTACGCGCTTTTTGGCCTGGTCGCGATGATGTCTGCCGAGTTTGCCGCCTTGAGCGTCGTCGACTTGCAGCCCAATCTGTCGGGCCTTGGCGCGCGTCGCTGCGTGGGCGGCCTTTCTAAAACGGCGTCGCTGGCCGGTATCTTTGTGGGCTCGTGGCTGGTCTCCTTTGTCTCGATGGCGATCGCGATCGGCTACGTGCGCCTGGTTGTGGGCGTCGACTTTGGCGGGCGCGAGGGGCTGTGTCTGGTGGGCGGTGCCGCTTCCGCGCTTGCCGCCACGGGCCTGGGGCTCTTTGTGGGCACTCTGCCCGTTAAGGGCGGCAAGGCATCCAAGTCGGGCATCCTCACAGGCTTTGCCACCACGTGCGCTTTGTTCGCTGGGCTCTACGGCGAACCGGCGATGGCGCTTGCCGATGACGTCGCCCGCGCCTGTCCGGCCGAGTGCTGGCTCAACCCCGTCAAGCTCATCTGCGACATGTTCAACCGCCTGTATTTCTTTGAGGACCTGGATCCTTTCGCCGTTCGCGCCGGCGCGCTGGTCCTCATGGCACTGCTGTTCGTTGCCGCCGCCACGCTGATCTTTGGAAGGAGCCGCTATGAGCACCTTTAAGACCGCGCTTCGCATGGCGCTCGCTCACCCGTTCTACCTGCTCATCTACACGGTGTTCATTTCGCTGATGGGCGTATTCATCGCGGCATCTGTGAGCTGGAACTCGTCGCAGCTCACCGAGTACAAGCCCTACGACGCCAACGTGATCGTGGTCGACCGCGATGGCAGTGATCTTTCACTTGCGCTCACCAAGCACCTAGGTTCGCGGTTTGACCTGGTCACGGGCGTCGGCGATGACACGTACGACCTTGCGGACGCGCTCTCCAAGAGCAACAGCGCCAAGGGCAGCGCCGACTGCGTGTTCTTTATCCCGGAGGGGTTCGAGGACGACCTGGTCGCGGCTGCCCGCGCGGGGGAGTCCCTGCCCAAGCTCGATGTGACCTACGGTGCCGGCACCATGGCGGCGGCGCTTTCGTCTGCCGAGGCTTCGCGCTGGATCTCGCTCGCGGGCGCTGCAGCCGCACTTGAGCCCACTGCCTCCAACGGCGACGTTGCCAAGGCCGCCGAACATGCCGCTGCAAAGCGCGCGGAGGTCCAGATCGAGCGGGTCAAGGTCGACTCGGCTGCTGCCGCCACGCTCGAGTCGTACTTCAACTTTGGCGCGTACGCGATTATCTCGTCGGTCATCGTGTCGGTGGGCTTGGTGTTTTCGGGCATGAACGAGCCCGAGCGCGTGCGCCGCATGGATGCCGGCCCAATCTCCGATCGCCAGCGTTCGCTTGCCGTGTTTGCGGCCGCCGCCGTGCTCACCGTCTGTATCTGGTTTGTGTCGAGCATGATGGGCGTCGTGGGCTTTGCCAGCGCGGTTGCCGAGGTCGGCGTGGGCCGCGTGTGCCTTGCGCTGGCGGCAACGTTTGCCCTAGCGCTGACGCCACTGGCCGTTGGCTTTACGCTGTCGAGCCTGGGCGCGCGCGAGGAGCTGCTCAACGGTGTGGGCAACCTGCTTGGCATGCTCATGACGTTTTTGGATGGCGCCTGGATGCCGCTGTCGCTGATGGGCTCGGCCGTGCAGACTGTGGCGCACTTTGTGCCGACATATTGGGTGAACGACGCGATTGGCAAGGCGCTCGCCGCGGACCTGACGTCCACCGTGCTGGGCGACATCGCTTGCGATCTGGGCGTCACAGTGCTCTTTGCCGCGGCCATCGCCGCCGTAGGCCTAGCCCTCGCCCACAACAAATCCCACGCCTAGACACCTACTCATTGGGGACAGACTTAAACGACCAAAAGTATTCATTGGGGACAGACTTAAATGACTAGCCATCGGGGGCAGATAAGGAGCGTCCCCAACTGCCGGGTGGCGAAAGAGCGTCCCTTGTGACTGGTCATTTAAGAACGTCCCCAATGACTAGTCTGAAACAAATCCCCACTCTCGCCCCAAAATAGTTCGCCAAGGTTTACTATTACGTTCATAAAGTAGTACGAGGCTAACAATGGGGGATACCATGGCAACGCAGGAAGCCTACGTCCAGGTTAAGGATCTCAAAAAGCACTACGGCGACGGTGATGCGCGCCTGACGGTACTCGATGGCATCGACGCGTCCATCAACCGCGGCGAGATCTGCGTCATGCTGGGGCCCTCGGGCTCGGGCAAGTCGACCTTTCTCAACCTGATCGGCGGCCTGGAGGATGCTGACGGCGGCTCCATCATGGTGGACGGCTGCGACCTCACGGTGCTCAAGCCTACCGACCTTGGCGAGTATCGCCGCCGTGAGCTGGGCTTTGTCTTCCAGTTCTACAACCTGGTGCCCGACCTCACCATCAAGGAAAACATCGAGGTTACGGCGCACCTGTCCAAAACCCGCTCAATGTCGACGACCTGCTGCGTTCTCTGGGCCTCTACGAGCACCGCAACAAGTTTCCGCGCCAGGTCTCAGGCGGTCAGCAGCAGCGCTGCGCCATCGGCCGCGCACTCGTCAAAAACCCGGGCCTGCTGCTGTGCGACGAGCCCACGGGCGCACTTGACTACAAGACGTCCAAGGAAATCTTGCAGCTCATGGAGGATGTCAACCGCACCTACGGCTGCACCATCATCATCGTCACGCACAACGCCGCCATCGCTCGCATGGCCAACCGCGTGCTGCGCCTGCGCGACGGGCGCATCGTCGAGGATGAGCTCAACGAGTCGCCCATCGCGGCCGCCGAGCTCGATTGGTAGGCGGCGCCATGACACCTCTCGCAAAACGTCTCCCGCGCGAGCTGCGCCGCAATATCGGCAAGTACCTGGGCATCTTTTTGCTTATGTGCGGAAGCATCGCCCTTACCTCGGGCTTTTTGCTCGCGGCGCATTCCATCGGTTGCCTTATCGACGACATGCGCGATGCGTACACGATTGAGGACGGCCGCGTGACCACCTCCTTCGAGGCCACTAAAGACCAGCTCAAGGCCGCCGAGGACGCGGCCGACGACGTCGGCGGCGTCACGCTCTACAAGAATTTCTCCATCGACGCCATCATCAAAAAGACCGCCGGCGACGACGGCACCAAGCGCACGCTGCGCACCTATGCGCATCGCACCAAGGTCGATATCGCGTCCTACTGTGAGGGCAGGCAGCCTAAGACGGACGGTGAGGTGGCAATCGACCGTGTCTTCGCCACCAACAACGACCTCGCCGTGGGCGATAAAGTCGAGCTCGAGGGTCGCACCTACACCATCTGCGGCATCATGACCCAGCCCGATAGCCAGGCGCTGTTCCTCAACAACTCGGACTTTACGGTGAACACCATCACGTACGGCGTGGCCGAAGTGACCGACGCCGGCTTTGCCGCGCTCGAGGATGCCGGCGGCGCGCCTGCCTACACCTACTCCTTCGCCTTTGCCGATCGCGACCTCCCCACCGCGGATCGCATCGATGCGGAGCAGGATATGGTAGAGGCGCTCACCGATGCCGATGCACGCGTGGATGACCTCATCGATGCCGATTCCAATCAGGGCATTGGCTATGCGCGTGACGACGTGGACGGCGACTCCATGATGTGGATGACGCTGCTCGATATCATCATCGTGATCATGGCGTTTGTCTTTGTGGTGCTCACCGACGCCACCATCGAGGAGGAGAGCGCCATCATCGGCACGCTGCTCGCCAGCGGCTATCGTCGTCGCGAGATCGTGCTGCACTACCTTGCGCTTCCCGCCATCGTGGGCGTGGTCGCGGCGCTTTTGGGCACCGCTCTCGGCATTGCGTTCTTTACCGAGCCCATGCGCAGCCTCTATTACGGTTCGTACAGCCTGCCGCCCTTCCAGGTGTACTGGAGCTGGGAGATCTTTGTGAAGTGCGCCGTGGTTCCCGCCGTCGCGCTCATCCTCATCACGCTGGTGGGTCTGCTTCGCAAAATGGGCAAGACGCCGTTGCAGTTCCTTCGTCACGAGGCGAGCGGCAAATCGGGCACCAAGCGCGGCTTGCAGCTGCCGGAGCGCATGGGTTTTGTTTCCCGGTTCCGCCTGCGCATCTTCCTGCGCAACCTGGGCAACTTCGCCACGCTCTTCGTGGGCATTGCGTTTGCCTCGCTGCTGCTGCTCTTTGGCCTGGCGATTCTGCCCACGATGACGCACTACGCGGACAACCTCGAGACGAGCCTGGTCGCCGAGCACCAGTACACGCTCAAGGCTCCGCTGGAGCTCGAGGGCACCGCCGAGGAGCGCGAGCAGTGGTCGGCACTCGAGCGCTTGCAGTCGGTTGACGGCGCGCTGCTTTCCGCCGCCCAGGATGCCGATGACGAGCTTGACGACGCGGCCGATGCGGCGCAGGCGGCAGCCGATGCCGCGACCGCGTCTCCGTCTGCCGAGAGCCTGGCCGCGGCGCAGGATGCGCTTGCCAAGGTCCAGGACAAGAAGGATGCGCTCTACGCGCACCTCGATGACCTTGCCGATGCCCTCGGCTGCAACCGCGACGAGGCTATCGACCTGATTGACAAGGCCTCTAAGGTCGACACTGACAACGACGATATCCACCCGGTTAACACGACCGATAACGGCGCGGGTGCAATCGCACAGGCCGAGAAATACGCCGTTTACCAGCTGCAATACGACCGCGGCGATGGTAATGGGCAGGAGACGATTTCCGTCTACGGCATCTCGCCCGATTCGCGCTACTGGAAAGACCTCAACGTCGGCGACGGACGCGTCGTCTTTGGCGGCGGTCTGCTCGATAAGTTTGGCTGGAGCGAGGGCCAGAAGGTCACGCTCGGCGACAAGTACGAGGGCGAGCATTATTCCCTTGAGTACGCGGGCAAGGACTGTGCCTGGGGCTCAAAGTCGGACATGAATATCTATATGAGCATCGACGACTTTAACGAGCTGTTCGACAACGACGGCGCCTACTTTAACGGCTATGTGAGCGACGAGAAGCTCGACTTCGATGCTCGTTACTTTGCCGGCGACACCACGCCCGACGACATGCGTGCCGTGGGTGACCAGTTCATCGGCATGATGAGCAAAATGATC
This sequence comes from Collinsella aerofaciens, assembly GCF_020709435.1. Lineage (GTDB taxonomy): Bacteria > Actinomycetota > Coriobacteriia > Coriobacteriales > Coriobacteriaceae > Collinsella > Collinsella aerofaciens_AU. Next base: position 74,426 of record NZ_JAJFDP010000008.1, on the reverse strand, counting down.
GGCATGATGGTCGGGCTCGCGGTGTTTATCTTCCTGCTGTTTATGTACCTGCTGACCAAGGCTGTGATCGACCACAGCGCCCGGTCGATTAGCTACATGAAGGTCTTTGGCTATCGCGATAGCGAGATCTCGCATCTGTACATCCGCTCGATCACGCTGTGCGTGGCGGCGTCGCTCGTGCTGAGCCTGCCGGTCATTATTGGCTCGCTCACGGCCATCTTCCGCTCGATGCTGCTCGCCTACAACGGCAATATCGAGATCTATGTGCCCTGGTGGTCCATGGTCGCATGCGTCGGCATTGGCTTTGCGACTTACCTCGTCGTGGCGCTCCTGCACACGCGCTCCATCAAACGTGTGGGCCTGGCCGAGGCGCTCAAGGTGCAGGAGTAGTCATTGGGGACAGTCTTAAACGACTAGTCATCGGGGACAGTCTTTGCTGACTTGCCGGCTCGCCGGCCGTGCTGGCAAGGACTGTCCCCAACTGCCGGCAGGAAAGGAACGTCCCTAGCTGCCAGGTGGCGAGGCACTCATTTAAGTCCGTCCCCAATGAGTGGTTTCAGTCATTTAAGTCTGTTCCCAATGACTAGGTGCCGTACTTGACTTTAACTCTGCTTTAACTGGTACCATCCTCTATGTCTGTAACGCTATATAGACCGAGGGGATAGATCTATGACCGCAACTGCACCCGCAGCACCCGCTAAGGTGTACTTCACCAACCTGCGCACGCATGCTCGCGAGAGCCAGCTCGACAAGCTCAAGCGCCTCATCCGTCACGCCGGTATCGAGCAGATCGACTTTGAGAACAAGTTCGTCGCCATCAAGATTCACTTTGGCGAGCTGGGCAACCTGAGCTTTTTGCGCCCCAACTACGCCCGCGCCGTCGCGGACGTCGTGAAGGAGCTGGGCGGCAAGCCCTTCCTCACCGACTGCAATACGCTCTATGTCGGTAGCCGCAAAAACGCGCTCGAGCACATCGATACCGCCTACCAGAACGGCTTTACCCCGTATGCCACGGGTTGCCAGATCATCATTGCCGACGGCCTCAAGGGCACCGACGAGGCGCTCGTCCCGGTCGAGGGCGGCGAGTACGTGCACGAGGCCAAGATCGGTCAGGCGCTCATGGATGCCGACATTGTGATCAGCCTCACTCACTTTAAGGGCCATGAGCAGGCCGGTTTTGGCGGCGCCATGAAGAACCTGGGCATGGGAGGCGGCAGCCGTGCCGGCAAGATGGAGCAGCATGCCGCCGGCAAGCCGAACGTCGCGACCGAGCACTGCGTTGGCTGCCATGCCTGCGAAAAGATCTGCGCGCACAACGCTATCTCGTTCGACGGCACCCGCGAGCGCGAGCTTGCCAGCGGCGCTACTCGCACGGTGCACGTGGCTGCCATCGACCACGATCGCTGCGTGGGCTGCGGACGCTGCATTGCGGCATGCAACCAGGACTGCATCAAGCCCGGTTATGAGGCCGCGGCCGACGTGCTCAACTGCAAGATCGCCGAGTACACCAAGGCCGTCGTCGACGGCCGCCCGAGCTTCCACATCTCGCTTGCCATGGACATCAGTCCCAACTGCGACTGCCATCCCGAAAACGATACGCCTATCGTCAACGACATCGGCATGTTCGCGAGCTTCGACCCGGTCGCCATCGACCAGGCCTGCGCCGACGCCGTCATGGCGTCTGAGCCGCTGCCCAACACCGAGCTCACCGATAGCGCGGCCAAGATGGAGCATAACCACGAGCATCTGGAGGGCGAGCAGGCCAAGGATCCCTTCTGCATCATGCATCCCGACACCGACTGGCGCGTGTGCATCGCGCATGCCGAGAAGATCGGCCTGGGCACGAGCGAGTATGAGCTCATCGAGGTCAAGTAGCACCTAGCTATTAGACAAAACAAGCGCCTTTGTAGCACAACTGTTAGCAAAAGCCGCCCGTGAGCACAGTGCCCACGGGCGGCTTTTCGGAAGTGCTAGGGGGTCAGATAGGCCAGTAAACCGTACTATTTGCCTAAAAATACTCGTCGAGGAAGTCGTCGACCGTGTTCCAGTAGAGTTCGGGGTCGACCTGCGCGCTCTTGGCGTGGGTGGCGCCATGGACGGTGAGCTTTTGCTTGACCTTGCTGGCGCACGCGTCGTAGTTTTGGTCGAGCATGCTGTACGGCACAAAGGTGTCTTGGTCACCGTGGATAAACAGCATGGGAACCGTCGCGCGCTTGAGCTGTTCCACGCTGCTCGCCTTATGAAAGTCGTAGCCCGCGCGCACGTTGCACACCAAGTTTGCTACATCGAGCAAGGGAAAGCTGGGCAGGCCGAACACGTCCTTGAGCTGCAGAGAAAACTCGTCCCAAACACTCGTATAACCGCAGTCCTCGATAATGCATTTCACGTTTGCGGGCAGAGATTCCCCCGCGACGTTCATGGCGGTCGCCGCGCCCATGGATTCGCCAAAGACCAGGATGCGCGCCTTGGGGTCAGCCTGAACGATTCGCTCGATCCATGCGACGATGTCGAGGCGCTCGGGCCAGCCCATGCCGATATAGTCGCCGCCGGAGCGCTCGTGGGCGCGGGCGGCGGGTGCGAGTACGTTCATGCCACGGTCATGGAATCGTTTAGCGTATCGGGCCATGCCGATGGGCTCATCGGTGTATCCGTGTAGGCAGACAGCGTAATTGTGTGTGGTCTCTGGGGCGGCAAAATACCAGGCGGCAAGCTCGGTCCCGTCGTCCGCGGTGAGGTTGCTGCTCTTGCGGTTCTCTTTAAACCATGCCCGCGCCTCGGTATCCTCGGCATCCGGCTGCTCACCTTCTTTGTCGTTCTTGCTATCCTGCATCATCTTCATGGTGTATGGCGCGCGGGGATTCAGCGCGAAGTCAAACAGAAAGTTGCCGGCAAATCCGAGCAGCGCAACGACAACCACCAGTGCAACGATGCCGGCTATCTTGAGCTTTCGATGGGAACGTGCGTTTTGAGCCATGCGGTATTCTCCTATAAGATGTTAATACATCAACATTTAATGCAAGCGCATTATGGACGTTCGCCGTTGATGCGTCAACAGGCAAAGAATGGGTAAACAAAGGGTCACGTATGGTGCAAATTTCGCACGTACCTAGACGCTTTGATATAGTGTTGAGAACTCTTTACGTTGGAGGATGTAACCGGCATGTCCGATTCGAGCGACAGTTCTAAGCCGCGACCCAAGACCGCGGCCGTTCCACACTACACAGTGGGCGAGGAGATCATGAACTCCGTCACCCATGGTGTCGGCTGCCTGCTGGGTATCGCGGGCCTGGTGCTCCTGATCGTATTCGCCGCCCTGCGCGGCGGAGGCCCGGCCCATATGGCCGCGGCGATTGTCTATGGCGTCAGCATTATCCTCGAATACCTAGCCTCCACGCTCTACCACGCGATTCAGCCCGCGCGCGCCAAGCGCGTGTTTCGCATCATCGACCACAGCTGCATCTACCTGCTCATTGCGGGCAGCTATACGCCGTTTTGCCTTATCACGCTCGCAAACGACGGCGGCCCTGCGCTGTTCTTTGCCGTATGGGCCATCGCCATTATCGGCATCGCCCTCGAGTGCTTCCTACGCGAGCGTCAACCGCACTGGGTAAGCGGCCTGGTCTACCTGCTGATGGGCTGGCTCGTTGTCTTTAAGCTGCCCGAACTTGTGGCGCTGCTCAACCCCGTGGCACTTGCCCTGCTCGCCGTCGGCGGCGTGTGCTACACCGCGGGCGTGCCGTTCTATATCGCCAAAAACGTGCGCTACCTGCACAGTGTGTTTCACTTGTGGGTGCTCGCCGGCAGTATCTTCCAGTTCATGGCGGTGATCCTCTTCGTAATCTAGCGATCGCGCCTGCGCCCGCGGGCCCGTCCGGGCGCCCGCCGGGTGCAACTGCCCTATCCGCCATCAACGTTTTGACCTGACGTCCCGAATCTTGGAGGTTCGAGAAACTCCCGATGGACATAACCATCTCCCTTATCACCACCCTCGTTTTGACCCTCATCAACGGCTACTTCTCTATGTCCGAGATGGCGCTCACCACGGCCAAGCGCGCCGTGTTGGAGCACGAGGCCGAGGAAGGCGACAAGCGCGCCGAGCGTGCCATTAAGCTGGCTGCCGACTCCGACCAGCTGCTCGCCACCATCCAGGTTGCCATTACGCTCGTGGGCTTCGCCTCGTCCGCCGTCGCCTCGACGAGTCTGTCCGACCCGCTCGCCACGTGGCTCATGAGCTTTGGCATCGCGCCGCTCTCCGCCATCGCGCGCGGCCTGGCGCCGGTCATCATCACCGTCGCGGTCGCCTTCGTGTCCATCGTGATCGGCGAGCTCGTCCCCAAGCGCATCGGCCTGGCCAATGCCGAGGGCGTGTCCAAGCAGGTCGTGGGACCGTTGTCGTTTTTCCAAAAGATCGCCCGTCCGCTCGTGTGGCTGACCGGCGCCTGCTCCGATGGCCTGGCCCGCATCCTGCGCATCAAGAGCGCCGACGACCGTCAAAACGTCTCGGAAGAAGAGATCAAGTACATGGTCTCGGAGCAGGACGACCTGCTCGACGAGGAAAAGCGCATGATCCACGAGATCTTCGACCTAGGCGACACCGTTGCCCGCGAGGTCATGGTGCCGCGCGTGGACACCACCATGTGCGAGGACGACGAGACGGTCGCCGACGTGTTGTCCACCATGCGCCAGACCGGCTTCAGCCGCATCCCCGTCTATCACGAGGATCCCGACAACGTCGCCGGCATTGCGCACATCAAGGACCTGATCCAACCCGCGCTCGACGGCAAGGGTGACCAGCCCATCGCCGGCTTTTTGCGCGACGCCACCTTTGTGCCCGACACCAAGGACATCCTGCCGCTACTGTCCGAGATGCAGACCTCGCACGACCAGATCGTGGTGGTCGTGGACGAGTACGGCGGCACGGCCGGCATTATCACCATCGAGGATATCGTCGAGGAGATCGTCGGCGAGATCGAGGACGAGTTCGACCCCGACAACAAGTATCTCACGCGCCTTTCGCGCCGCGAGTGGCTCGTTGATGGGCGTTTTTCGTGCGATGACGCGATTGAGCTTGGTTGGCCGCTCGAGGAAAGCGATGATTATGAGACCATCGCCGGCTGGATTTTGGAGCTTTGCGACTCGGTGCCCGACATCGGAGAGGTGTTTGAGGTCGCGGGGTACAAGTTTAAAGTTCAGTCGATGCGTGGCCAGCGCATCTCGCTCATTCGCGTGATCGCTCCGGCCGAAACCGATAAGAAGGATTCCGAGTCTTCGGTAGACGAGCCGACGACGTCGGGTGCGGGTTCCGCGAATCCGCACGACGGCGACGAGTAGGACAAGGAAGAGTAGGGGAGAGTTATGGCAGGCCTGTTCAACATCCTTAAGGTCACCGTCAGCGAGGACAAGATCTGCGCGCACGTGCTGGTGAACCCCGGCATGCCGCTCATGACCTCGGAGGATATCGAGGCTACGGCGCGCGTGTATTACCTGGTGCCGGCGATTGCCAAGCACCTGTGCCTGGGTGATTCCGGTCGCGAGTTCCAGGACTGCATGGGCCAGACCGAGCTTTGCCATCTGCTTGAGCATGTGACGGTCGAGCTCATGAACGAGACCGGTCTTGCCGGTAGCATCTCGTGCGGCCGCACGCGCGTAAGCGAGCACGACGAGCGCGTCTTTGAGGTTGAGCTTTCGTGCCCCGACGACGCGCTGGCCATCGGTGCGCTGTCTTCGGCCACCTTTATGATGGACTGGGCCTATCTGCACGCCGACCAGCCTGCCCCCGACGTGGAGGGCACGGTCGCGGGCCTGCGCAACCTGGTGCTGGGCATGCGCGCCGAGGCCGAGGGCAAGGATCCTCACGAGGCCGTCGCCGCTGCGAACGGCGAAGATGCTGCCGAGGACGAGGGCGCTGACGAGGGCGATGCGCCGGTCGACGCCGAGCCCGTTCCCACCGAGCCCCAGGGCGTCCCCAACTTTGACGACGAGCCCCAGGTGGCGATTGATACCGAGGGTGCGGTTGCCGAGAACCACGAGGCCTCCGCTGCCGTCTTTGGCGGTGCGGCGACGGTTCCGGCAGGACCTGCGCATGAGGGCGGCCTGCCGCTCGTGGACGGCGCCGGCGAGGACCCGGGTGCCACGGTGGCCATGCCGGCTATGCCCCAGGAGTAGGCCTACGCGTTTATCACCATCACGTACCTGCGCCTTTGCCGTACACAGATGAGCGGAGCGACAAGTGATGCGCTGCGGGTATAATGGACAGCATTCAAACAGTGGGCACCGACGTGCCCGCAGGAGAGGAATGATCATGGGTAAGACTTTCAGCTTTGTCTCCGGCGCACTTTTTGGTGCCGCTGCCGGCGCTATTGCCGGCGTTGCTCTGGCCCCGCGTTCGGGCGCCGAGACCCGCGCCATGGCTGCCGATATCGCCAACGACGCCTGGGACAATATGCGCGACACCTACGAGCACAGCGCCGAGGAGGCCCGTGCTGCGGTGAATGACTTTGGCCCGATGGTCGACGCCAAGACCGATGACCTGCGCGCCAAGGTCGACCTGGCCCGCGAGCGCATGGACCAGCTGCGCGAGCAGCTCAACGACGCCATTTCGGGCGGCAACGTGACGCCTGCCGCCGACGTCGTGGTCGAGAACGCCGTCGAGGCTGATACCGAGGCTGCGGAGCCCTCGACCGAGGCATAATGCGCGCCGGGGATTTTGTCGGCGCCAAGATCTATCGCAAGCCTACCGAGGACAAGCGCACCAAAAAGGACGGCACGCCGCGCAGCCCTAAAAAGCTCGGAAAGATTCACTTTCCGGTCTTTACCCCGGGTGGTACGCGCGTGGTCGGCTTTATGGTCCGCCAGTCCGATATCGCGGGCATGATCGAGCGCCCCGATCGATTCGTAGCGCTCGACGCCATTGGTGTCTACGAGGGCGCCATTGCGGTCGATGACGTCAAGGACACGTACGATGCCGCCGCCGCTAAGCGCCTCGACATCAACCTGGACGATTGCATCATCTGGGTCGGTATGGACGTGCGCACGGAATCGGGCGACGTCGTGGGCTATTGCTCGGATGTGGAGTTCAAGCCACGCTCGGGCATCGTGCAGGCATTCTATGTGACCGCCGGTGCTGCTTCGAGTGTTTTGGTCGGTGACACGCAGGTGCCGCCGACGATGCTGCGCGGTTATGCGGACGGCGCAATGATCGTTTCGGACGAGGTCAAGTCGCTCGGGTATTCGGGCGGTGCGGCTGCCAAGGCCGCCGAGGCCAGCGTCGTGGTGGGCGACAAGGTCAAAAAGGGCGCCAAGGTGCTCGACGACAAGGGATCGGTTGCCGTGGACAAGGGCAGTCGCGCACTGGGCAAGCAGCTCGGCAAGACGCGCGGCATGTTCAAGGCCTTTAAGGACGAATACCAAAAGGCGAGCGGAGGCTCGTCAAAAGCTACAAAATAGCGACGTACCAAATGATGGGAGGCAAGCCGGAGACCTGTTGCTCCGGCTTGCTGTGTTTATGGGGGAGGGCACATGCGCCAAAACGGATCCAACTTAAACGAGCGTTCGGGTGCGCGTCCGACGGCGCGCCGCGACCTGGGGCAGCTGCCCAGCGGTCAGCGCAAGCGTCACCGTAAGCCCGGCGCGATGTACCTCAACCATAGCCGCGGCTTTAGCGACCGCAGTGCGCGCATCGGCAACAGCCGTACGCCCCGTCGTTCGTCTCGCCTGCCCTACGCGCTCATCGCCGTGGGTTGCGCGCTCGTGCTGTTTATCGCTGCCGTCGTGGGCTACGTCAACCGCAGTGTGGACGTGGAGCTCAACGGCCAGAAGACCGCGGTGCGTGTGGGCTCTACGCTGCAGAATCTCATCGACGACCAGGAGTTGACTGACACCTACGACGCAGGCGACCTGCTGGCCGTCGATGACAGCGTGCTCAAGCGCCATGGGGGCGAAAAGCTGTCGGTGAAGGTCGACGGCAAGCGCGTGAAGCAGGGCAAATGGGATAGCCGCGAACTCGAGGGCGGCGAGAAGGTGACGGTCAAGGATGGCCGTAACACTTACGAGAAGCACGAGGTTCAGGCTACGGTTATCGAGCCCAAGCTCAAGGTCGAGGGCACGGGCGCTATCGAGTATGTGCAGACATGGGGTGTCCAGGGCCGATCCGAGGTGTGGGTTGGTGAGCAGTCAGGCAAGACGCAAGACCGCGGCGAGGTTGTGCCCGCCACCGATTGCGTTGTTGCGTGCGCCAGCGTGGCGCCCAAGGGCAACAAAAAGTACGTGGCACTGACGTTTGACGAGGGTCCGAGCGGCGCCACCAAACAGATCTTGCAGGTGCTCAAGGAAAAGGGCGTCACCGCGACGTTCTTCCTTTCGGGCGATGCGGCCGAGGCCTCGCCTGCCACGGCCAAGGCGATTGTCGACGCCGGGTGCGAGATCGGATCCGACAGCTACAGCGACGATTCGCTCAAGGGTCAGGACCGTGAGGCGGTACGCGAACAGATCACGAAAGGCACCGATGCGATTAAGTCGGCGACCGGCGTGAAGACAATGCTGCTGCGTGCTCCCTACGCTGCCTTTGACGAGCAAAACTGGATTGATGCGATGGACCTGGTCTCCGCCGTGGTCTCGTGGAATATTGACTCGGGCGACTGGCTGCTAAACGGTGCCGACGAGCAGGTCTCGACGGTGCTCGATTCGGTGACGCCGGGCAATATCGTGCTGCTCACCGATAGAGACGAATGCGCCGAGCAGACGCTCGAGGCGCTGCCGCAGATTATCGACGGCCTCATTGCCGACGGCTACAAGATCGTGACGCTCAGCGACCTGGTCAAGACGGACACGTCGTTGAGCAAAAAGCTCACCTCGCTGACGAAGGCCACCATGCCCAAGGGCGCCGTGTTCCCCCAACTTGCCGAGGACGACGACACCACAGAGTAGTCATTGGGTAGTCATTTAAGAACGTCCCGAATGGCTATGTCACGGATGCGTCAGCGTTTGGTATGCCTGCAATGTGCAGCGCATTAATTCGATGCCGCAGGGCGATGCTGATGCTATAGTTACTGCGGTTAATGAGGGTCAAGAGAAAGGTTACAGGTGAAATCCAAACCTCGACCATACAGTCGATGACCCCATGCAGGTGCTTTTTGCGCATGCACGGGGTGTAAGCGTCGAGCGGCGTGCCGCCCGCGCATGCGTATACATATCCAGAAGCCCCCGGACGTCGCACATGCGGCCGCGTCCGGAGGAATAATGATGGGGAGCACCATTGAATTATCTGAGTGAGATGCTCAAATTGCCGGTCTTGGACGTCGATGGAGAAAAGCTCGGCGTGGTGAACGATTTTGGTATTGCTACCGGCGAAGTTTTTCCGCACGTGACGTCGCTCGCGTTCCGCGGTCCCGGCAAGACGCCGTTTATGATCAGCTGGCGCAAATGGGTCGACCGTATCGACGAGACGGGTGTACACCTTAAGACGTCGGCCACCGAAATCCGTTTTTCGTACCTGCAGCCGACCGAACTCTTGCTTGCCCGCGACGTGCTCAACAAGCAGATTGTCGACACGCAGGGCATGAAAGTCGTGCGCGTAAACGACATCAAGTTTTCCATGTCGGGCGAAAATCAGCTGCGCCTGCTGGGCGCCGAAGTGGGCGCCCGCGGTCTGCTACGCGCGATCAGCCCCGCACTCGAGCATATCGTCGAAGGCTTTATGAAGCACCTGGGCAAGCCGCTCAGTGAGGACATCATCGCTTGGTCCTACATGGACCTGCTCGATCGCTCGACCAAGAACATTCAACTCTCGGTGTCGCATAAGACGCTCGGCGAGCTGCACCCTGCCGACATCGCCGACATTATCGAGCAGCTCGACCCGCGCCTGCGTGCGCAGGTGTTTGCACAGCTCGATACTGCCCAGGCCGCCGAGGCCATCTCGGAGTTCGATGACGACGAGCTTATGACCGAGATGCTCGAGGGCCTGTCCGACACGGACGCATCGTCGATGCTGGCCATGATGGACCCGGACGACGCCGCCGACCTGATCGACGAGCTCGATTACGAGAAGGCCGAGAAGCTCCTGCGCCTGATGGGCGTCAAGGAGGAGAAGGCGATTCGTAACCTGCTGGGCTATGAGGACAACACCGCCGGCCGCATCATGACCTCGGAGTTTGTCTCGCTGCCCGCCACGGCGACGGTCGGCGATGCCATCGAGGCGATTCGCAAACTCGATGAGGACTTCGAGAGTGTCTATTACGTCTATACCGAGGATCCGAGCGGCATGCTCACCGGCGTGCTCTCGCTGCGCACGTTGATCGTGGCCGACCGCGATGCCACGCTGGGCCAGCTCGCCTATCGCGACCTGGTCTACGTGTCGCCCGACGAGGACCAGGAAGACGTGACGGACGAGATGACCAAGTACGACCTGGTTGCCATCCCTGTCTGCGACGAGAACCGTCATATCCTGGGCATCGTGACCTTCGACGACGCCATGGACGTTATCGCCGAGGAGCATCAGGAGGACCTGCAGATCGCCGGTGTCGGCTCGGGCGATAGCGCGTCGGACGACTCGACGAACGTGCTCAGCTGGTTTGTGCATCGCCAGTACTGGGTTGTCGTGTGGGGCATTGCCTCGTGCATCATGGCAACGGTGCTGGGGACGGCGCTCGGCTCCGCGCATCTGGTGGTGTTCCCCATGTGCGCCATGCCGCTCGTGCTGCTTGCTGCCTCGCGCATGGTGTCGTTCGTCAAGAACTACTTCTTGGAGTATGACGGTCACGACGACGAGCCCAAGCCGTATCTGGGGTTCTTCTTCCAGAGCACGGGCATGGGCCTGATTCTGTCACTCGTGACCTACCTGTGCGCCCAGCTGGTGCGCACCGCCGCGTTCCCCGATGCGCCCATGTTTGAGGAGCAACTCTTTACCGGGTGCTTTAATATCGCTGCCATCATTTGCCTGGTTGGCAACATGAGCGCCGTGATTTACCTGATGGTGCTGTTCTGGCGTGACGAGCATGACCTCAACACGTCGGGCACCGCCATGAACGTTATTGCCGTCATGATCTCGTGCGTAGCGTACTGCGCCGCTGCGGTGCTGCTCACCATGTCGGTCATGGGTTAGGTGGTCGCGTGCAAAATACCAAGCAAAAGTCGGGCACCAAGCAAAAGTTGACCATCGCGGCCATCTTTGGCGCTATGGGTCCCGGTCTGCTGGCGGCGCTTTCGGGCAATGACGCCGGCGGCATTGCAACGTATTCCAGCGCGGGTGCCAGCTATGGCTACAAGATGCTCTGGATGCTTCCCGTCATGACTGTGCTGCTCATCGTGACGCAGGAGACCGCGGCGCGCTGCGGCTGCGTCACGGGCAAGGGCCTGGCATCGCTCATTCGCGAGCGCTTTGGCGTGCGCAAGAGTGTACTTGCTATGGCGGCGCTGTTGATCGCCAACACGGCTGTGACCATTTCGGAGTTTGCGGGCATCGCCAGCGGCCTTGCCCTCTTTGGCGTGCCGGCGAGCATTTCGGTGCCGCTGGTGGCGCTGCTGGTGTGGATGCTTACCATGTCGGGCAGCTTCCAGCGCATCGAGAAGATTCTGCTGCTGGTGAGCTGCGTGTTCGTGACCTATATTGTCGCCGCGTTTATGGCTGGCCCCAACTGGGGTGAGGTCGCGGTCGACCTGGTCGTGCCTAACATTCAAAATGACCCCAGCTACGTGTCGCTCGTGGTCGCAACGATCGGTACCACCATCGCGCCGTGGATGATTTTCTTGGCGCAGAACAACGTGGTCGATAAGAACGCGGGCGAGGACGATATCGTGCTGCAGCGCATCGATACCGTGAGCGGCTCGCTTGCCGCCGATGTCATTGCCGGCTTTATTATCATCACGACCGGTACGGTGTTGTTCCCGGCGGGTATTCAGATTAGCGATGCTGCCGATGCCGCCCGCGCGTTGGAGCCTATTGCGGGTCAGTGGTCCACGGTACTGTTTGCCTCGGGCCTGGTCGCGGCGAGCTTCTTGGCTGCCTGTGTGCTGCCGGGCGTTACGTCGAGCGCTATCTGCGAGGCATTTGGCTGGGAGCGCGGTGCCGACCGCAGCTGGGACGAGGCTCCGGTCTATCGCGGCATCATTACGGCCATCATCGGTATCTCTGCCGTGCTGGTGCTTATGCCCGGCGTCGATCTGTTCCAGATTATGATGACCTCGCAGGTCATCAATGGCGTGCTACTGCCCGTGGTTCTGGTGTTCCAGGTGGTTATTGCCGCTGACCGTCACATTATGGGTGCCAACCGCAACGGCCGCGTGTGGAATGTGCTCACTTGGGCGACTATCGGTGTGATTACGGTGCTCACGGTCGTCATGTTTGTTCTGCAGGCGATGGGCTACAGCGCTTAACGCCCACTTTTGCTTCCGAACAGGCCGCAGCGATGGGCTGCGGCCTGTTTTTTGTCTGCTATAGGGTGTTAGTTATATAGCAATGGACAAAAAATGCCAAATATGAGTACTGTTGCTAAGTGAATAGCATTTACATCCTAAAAGATAATGAACATAGCCTTTAGTATGTTCATTAAAATTGGCTCCAATACGCCTTAAACCAGTCAGGTTGGCTGCTTTAGGGGGTTGTAGGGGTCGCTCGGACGTCATTTTGGGTGGTTTTGCCTGCTACTAAAATGGTAACAGTACTCATATTTGCCCTTTTTTGCCCACAGACCTTTGAGGGTGCGGCGAAAAGGGCTTGTTTTGATTGTTTGGGGCAGGCACGAGGCGCGGAAACGATGTCTGGAGCGACGGAGCGGCCTGGAATTCATCCGTAGAGGTCTTCATTGGCTGCGCCAGGAGTGTCCCTAACTGCCGGAGGGGGTGTCTGCCGTGGCAGACACCCCCTCCGGATGTGGGAAGTTTGCGCTGCAGGTTACTTGTCGGTGCCCAGCTTGTGCGGCTTGAGAGCGAGCGCATTGACGAGTGCGTCGGTGGCAGACTTGACGGCTGCCGGCTGCGGATCGTTGACGTGATCCTCGGGGTGTACGGGCAGGTCCTTCTTGACGGCATCGTGGATCAAGTTGAGGTACTCAGTCACGCCAGTGGTCGATAGGTGCGTGCCATCGCCATCGAACAGGTCGTTGCGGTTGGCACTGTATCCGTACCAATCGATAACGCGCACGTTCTTGTAGCGCGTAGCGGCGTTGGCGATGGCCTGGTTGGTAGAGCCAACCCACGGCTGCGGGCTGCGCGTGTTCACAAACACCACAATACGCTTATCTCCTGCATCGGCCATGATGGCGTCGATCTGGTCGTCGGTTACCAAGCCGTTGGTGCCCAGGGCAAAGACCACGATCTTGCCGGCAAGGTTCTGCTGGATATAGCCCTCAAATGTCGCGCGCCCCGCATCAAACTGGCGGCCCTTTTCGGCATCGATATGGCTGTGCGGGAACACGCCGTCAAAGGTGTCTACGGCACGCAGCGACACGGAGTCGCCGATCATAAGCAGATCGTAGGAGCCATCGGGGAAGCCGTCGTTGTCCTTGTCGGTGTCGTCGGCCGCCTGCTGGTCGGTGGGCGCGGTGTTCTTGGCTTCCTTGTTCAGAACTTCGGCGCCCTCGCCGCTCAGCGCAGACGTCTCGGGCACAAAGATCAGGCCGCCCAGTGCAACGACCAACACGACAGCGCAGGCTGCGCAGACAGGGATGTGTGTGCGTGCCCAGTTGGCGGGCGTGGTGGTGCCATCGCGGAATTCGGCGACGGTGCGCCCAAAGGCGCCCTTCCTAAACGGAGTCTCGATAAAGCGATAGCAGCACTCTGCCACGGCGACCACCAACAACACCTGCAAAATGTACTGCCACCACGGCGTATCGTTGATGTTGGCGACCGGGTTCATGAGGAGCAGCAGCGGATAGTGCCACAGGTAGATGCTGTAGGAGCGCTTGCCAACCCACACGAGTGGCTCGGCGGATAGCGCGCGGGCAACCATTCCCTGGGGCTGCACGCAGGCCGCGATGACCATGAGCGTGAGGATCGAGCACAGCAGCGTGCCTCCGCGATACTGGAAGGCGGTGTAGCCGTTGGTGAGCGCGACCATGGCGGCAAGGCCAACCAGACCCACGACGCCCAACACATCGATGGATGCGGGCGAGGACCAAAAACGCACGAGGGCGCTCGGCTGTGCCGGGGCGGTCTCGGCTGCTTCGTCGGCCTTCTCGCCAAGCTTGCCCTCGGCGTTCTTGCCGTGCTTGGCGGCGCCAGCTAGGCGATTGAGCCCCAAACGACGAGCGAGACGCACCGGCGCCAGGTCGCGATCGGGGATAAAGGCCATCCAGGCACCCAGCAGCAGCGAGAACACACGGGTGTCGGTGCCGTAGTACACGCGGCTGGGGTCGGCGGCAGGGTTATAGGGCACCATCATGGCGATGGCGGAGACAGCAGCTAGGCCCAGAACCACGCGGCGCGTGTTGGGCTTGCTCACATGCATGGATACCATGGCAAACAGCAGTGGCGGCCAAATCAGGTAGAACTGTTCCTCGATGGCAAGCGACCAAAAGTGCGTGAGTGGCGAGGGGTCGCCCAGAGCATTGAAGTACGAGACGTTTTGGGCAATCTGCCACCAGTTGTTGAAGAACAGCAGCGACGGCAGGATGTCGGGGCGCATCTTGGTGAGCATCACGTGGTTAAAGATGGTGCACAGCGCGCAGGTCACCACCACGACGGTCACCACGGCGGGGACCAGGCGACGGATGCGGCGAATCCAGAAGCTCTTGAGGTCGATGCGTCCGGTCTTAGCGACTTCGTTGAGCAGCAGGCGCGTGATCAGATAGCCCGAAAGCACAAAGAAAATCGTGACACCGAGCAGACCGCCCTGCGCCCACGTGAGGTTGAGGTGATAGAGCACCACCGCGACGACGGCAAGCGTGCGCAGGCCGTCAAGGGCAGGGATGTAGCGGGACTTGGGGCGAGCAGGCGTCTGCTCCGCGGCGGGAGTGTTGGCGCGGCCCGCGTTGTTGGCAGAAGCGCGATGGGGGCTCGCGGTGCGTCGCGGCTCGTTGGCACGGCGTTCGCTCTTCACGCGTTCGTGCGGCGCCGGCTCGTTGCCCGTGCGGCGTCGACCGCGCGAGCCCGATTGCGAGAATTGTTCCATAAAACATCATCCAATGACGAGAATAATCAGCACGCCTTCATTGTAGCTGCCTGCTCCTGTGAATGCTTGCTGCTGGCGCAAGCTCAAGCGCGCGTCCACATCAAAGTGAACTAAAGTTATAGGGGGTGCGAGAGTGCACGATCGACGACTGGCGGTGGGTATAAGGCCCGCAGATGAGGAGGTTTCCATGGCAGATCGCGGCATCGTTGCGGTGTTCGGCAGCATGAACATGGACCTTTCGGTGGCGTGCGAGCGCATGCCGCGCGCGGGCGAGACCGTCGGCGGTAGCGGTTTTATCACCAACGCCGGCGGCAAGGGCGCTAACCAGGCCGTCGCCGCCGCGCGCATGGGTGCGCGCACGTGCATGATCGGCGTGGTTGGGCGCGATACGTTTGGCGATGCGCTGGTGGCGGGACTTCAGGATGCCGGCGTGGGCGTTGAGTTTGTGGCGCGTCGCGATGACGTGGAGACCGGTACCGCGACCATCATTCGCTGCGAGAGCGATAACCGCATCGTGCTGTCACCGGGTGCCAACCATGCGCTTGCGGGCGCGGACGTTGCCTGCGCGTTGAGGCGTCTGGTGGCCCATGAGCTCGACGGCGACGCCAGCGAGATTGCCCCGGCTGCCGGAAGCGTCTTTATCGCCCAGGGTGAATGTGACCTTGTAGCGACGGCCGAGGCGCTTGTTTGCGCTCACGAGCTCGGGTTCTATACAGTCTTTAATCCGGCGCCTGCCTGCGATGTGCCTGCGGAGGCCTGGTCCGCGGTCGACCTGGTCTGCCCCAACGAGACCGAGTGCCAGGTGCTGACGGGCATTCTGCCCACGGATGATGCGAGTTGCGTCGCCGCGCTCAATGCGCTGCTCGACAAGGGCGCCGGAGCTGCGGTCATCACGTTGGGCGGCGCCGGGTCGGTTACGCTCGGCGATGACGGCGAGCTGCTGCGCATGCCGGCACTTTCGAGTACGGTAGTCGATACCACGGCCGCCGGCGATACGTTTATCGGCGCGTTGGCGGCGGCTCGCCTAGAGGGCTTGCCGCTCTTTGAGTGCATGGCTGCGGGTGCTCGCGCCTCGGCAGTGACGGTGTCGCGCCTGGGCGCTCAGCAATCGATTCCCACGCGCGCCGAAGTTGAACATTGGTTTGGTTAAACGATAAAGACGGAGAAGCGGAGTAGAACAATGGCAATCAAGAAGCTGATCCTTGATCTGGATATGGGTGTGGACGATGCGATGGCGCTGGCCTATGCCATCGCGAGCCCCGAGGTGGAGCTCGTGGGCATCACCACGTGCTTTGGCAACGTGCGCGTCGAGCAATCGGCGCACAACTGCCTGGCGGTGCTCGATCTGCTGGGTCGCCCCGAGGTTCCGGTGTACCTGGGTGCCGACCGTCCTCTGCAAGCGACTGAGCCCTATACGCCGCCGGCGTCCACCACGCTCATCCACGGCAAGAACGGCATTGGCGGGGCGAGCGTGCCCGCGTCGCCGTATGAACCGGTGGGGGCG
Source organism: Collinsella aerofaciens (assembly GCF_020709435.1). Classification (GTDB taxonomy): domain Bacteria; phylum Actinomycetota; class Coriobacteriia; order Coriobacteriales; family Coriobacteriaceae; genus Collinsella; species Collinsella aerofaciens_AU. The sequence continues at coordinate 57,819 of NZ_JAJFDP010000008.1, read as the reverse complement.
ACGTCGGCCGACGGTAACGCGGCGGTCGATTATCTGATTGATGCCGCGCGCACCTATGGCCCCGATCTGATCTACGTGGCGACCGGTCCGCTCTCCAACCTGGCACTTGCCTTGGAGCGCGATGCGGCGGCGATGATGTCTATCGGTCGCGTCGTGGTGATGGGCGGCGCCCTTACCGTGCCCGGAAACGTGAGCGCGGGTGCCGAGGCCAACATGGCAAGCGATCCCGAGGCGGCCGATGCCGTGCTGCGTTCGGGCCGCAAACTCACCATGGTGGGCTTGGACGTGACGCATCGCGTGGTGCTCACGCGTCGCGACATTGCCGGCTGGACGGGCTCGGGCACCATGGCCGGTTGCACGTTTGCGAGCATGGTGGAGCACTACATTGGCTCGTACGAGATGAACGCCCCCTACCTGGGTGGCTGCGCGCTGCACGATCCGCTTGCCGTCGCTGTGGCGATTGACCCCACGTTCGTGGGTGCGCTCGGCTGCAATCTGCGTGTTGATCTGCTAGGCGAGTATCGCGGCCGCACCATTTGCGACGAGCGCCGCCTATCCGATCCGGACAAGAGCGCGCTTGTGGCGCTGACCGTGGATGCCCCGCGCTTCCTGTCCGAGTTCAAGACACGCATGGCCCTCGTCCTGGGCTGATCCGCAAGATTGAGACGGCCCCCCAATCGTTTCAACGCTTCCAAAACCGTTCACGGACGATATGCTACCGTTGGTCGGCTGTGGACGGTGCTCCCCGCGAAGATATGGGCTATCATTCTTTGCTGCGCGGATTGTTACTTCTAGGGAGGCATGCCCGCGCCTCGATACAACGGATTGTTACTGGTAAGGCATGACCGCGATAGCTCGGCTATTTGCAGTCATGCCTTTTCTTTTTGATAATTCCGAAAGGAGGTTCAATAATGCTTGCGATTAAAAAGCTCAACAACAATGCCGTTCTTTGCCGCGACGGGCAGGGGCGCGACGTGATCGCCATGGGCAGGGGCGTCGGGTTTGGGGGAGAATTTCCCCGCGAGCTGCCGCTCTCTAAGATTGAGCATACGTTTTATGACATCGACCCCAAAGGGCGGGACGTCATGCGCGACCTTCCTTCTGAGATCGTGATGTTCACGGCCAAGGTGATGGACATCGTCGCCAACGAGCTGCCCTATGATCTGTCGACCAAGGCGACATTGTTCATGGCCGATCACCTGTCATTTGCGGTGGAGCGCGCGCAAAAGGGTTTTCGTATTGCGATGCCTCTCGCCTATGAAGTGCGCGAGACATATCCTAAGGAATACAAAGCGGCGCAGTTTATCGTTATGAGGCTCGAAAAGGAGCTTGGTGAACGACTTCCCAAAGAAGAGATTGCCAGCATTGCCATGAATCTCGTCAATGCGCGGGTTGTTCAGGCCATCGAGACCGCGAGCAAACCCACCAAGCAGTTTGACGATATGCTAGAAGATGTCACTGAGATCGTCGAGAGTGATTTTCGCATCATCGTTGACCGCGATTCCTACGATTTCACTCGCTATGCCACGCATCTGCGGTACCTGTTCAAGCGCATTCAAGCCGGCGAGTCGCTGAACAGCGCCAACATGCAGATGTACAAGAACTTTCGTGAGGAGTTTCCGCAGTTGGCAGAGTGCGTGAAGCATATCGGTTCCTATTGTCGTGAAACGTGGGACGCCACGCTCTCCGAGGAGGAGGAACTCTATCTGATGATCCATCTCAACCGGATCATCTCCAAAAAAGGATTGTAACCCGTAGCCATTCGGGGCATGACCTTTGCCGATTCGAACAGTAAGCCAAGATTGTGCAAAGGAGCCAATGATGGCAAATTACAAAAAGGTGGCAGAACAGATTCTCTCCACTGTGGGCGGGGCGGAAAACGTGGCTTCGGTTACGCATTGCATGACGCGCCTGCGCTTCAACCTCAAGGATGAAAGCCTCTCGAATGATGAGAAGCTTGAGGACATCTCGTCTATCATCAACGTCGTGCACGCCGGAGGGCAGGTGCAGCTGGTGATCGGGCCCACGGTCGACAAGGTCTACGACGAGGTTTGTAAGCAGGGCGGATTCGAGGTCACGGTATCGATTGACGAGGAACTCGATGGCCCTCAGCTTAGCTGGAAGGAGCGCTTGGCACCCAAGCACCTCTTCAATCAGCTGCTCGATGCCGTGAGCGGCGCTATCACCCCGATCCTTCCGATCTTTTGTGTCGCCGGTATCTTCAAGATGCTCGTCATTCTGTTTGGGCCCGAAGGCGCCGGTTTTATGTCCGAAACGAGCGACCTGTATCGGATCCTTTCCCTGGTGGGCGATGCGGCGTACTATTACTTCCCGGTATTTGCTGCCTACAGTTCGGCTAAGAAGTTCAAAACGAGCCCTGTGCTGGCACTGCTCATCGCCGTTGTGATGATTTACCCCGACATGCTCGCTATTGTTGAGGACGGAAAGCCTTTCAGCGTCTTCGGCATCCCCATGCAGCTCGTCAACTACACCCAGGCTGTTCTTCCGGTCATCTTGATCACCTGGGCCCAGTCCTATGTTGAGCGCTTCTTTAAGAAGATCTCGCCTGATATGTTGCGCGTTCTGATCGTACCCGTGGGTACGGTGCTCGTGATGTTGCCGGTCGCGCTGTGCCTCTGCGGCCCTGCCGTCCAATTTGTCATGGGCCTTGTGGCCGATTTCATCATTTGGCTCGCCTCTGTTGCCGGTCCCGCTGCGACCGCGGTTATCGGCGCATTCTGGAATCTGATCATCGCCACCGGCATGCACGTGCCGATCTATACCGCCATATTGCCCGCCGCGCTCCAGAACGGTTACGACGCCATCTTATACCCCGGCGCCGCGGTTGTAGCCTACACCACGCTTGCCATCGCGCTCGCCTATGGCCTGCGCGCTAAGGACAAGGAGAATCGAGCCACGGGCTGGAACTTGTTCATCACCTATGCCTTCGGTCGCGTGAGTGAGCCCATCATCTACGGCATCCTGTTTCGCGACAAGAAAGCTCTTGCCTGGAACATGATTGGTGGTGCTGTCGGTGGTCTGCTGGTAAGCCTTCTTCATGCCAACGTCTATATCTTCACTGGCGTTGGTTTCCCATGGATGAACGTGCTCATGTTTGCTCAGGATATCATCCCCGGCACCATCGGGTGTCTTGCTGGCGGTGCCGTGACGTTTGCGTTGGCGATGGTTTTTGGATTTGAAGGACAGGAGAAGATGCCGTTGAAGTCCAAGAGCGGCGATTCTGAGGCCGTTGAATCCGTCGAGGCATAAGAGGCTACTGCACAAATATGCTCCCCAGCCGTTGCGCGGTCCGACCCCTTGGCCGCGCAACGGTACTGTGCTGTTGCGCGGCACTTGCCGAGTCCGTTGCGTTCGACAGTGTGGGCCGGGAATTTGATAGAAAGGACGACACCATAATGTTTAGAGAAGATTTTTTATGGGGCGGGGCTCTGGCTGCAAACCAGTGCGAGGGAGGATGGAACGAAGGCGGTCGCGGTTTAGCCAATTCCGACATGCTGCCGTTTGGCGATCAACGCATGGACGTCATGCGGGGAGACCTTGATCCGCGTGCGTTGGCACCCGACAGCTTCTATCCCGCTCGCAAGGGCATTGATTTTTACCATAGGTACAAGCAGGATATTGAACTGTTTGCCCAGATGGGTTTTAAATGCCTGCGCTTATCAATCGCCTGGAGCCGCATTTTTCCCAAAGGAGACGAAGCCGAGCCCAATGAAGAAGGCCTTGCCTTTTACGAGGATGTTTTTAGGACGTGTCGCGCGCATGACATTGAGCCTTTGGTGACGCTCAACCACTATGATGTCCCCATGCATCTCGTCGATGCGTATGGCGGATGGCGCGATCGCAGGTTGGTCGACCTGTTCGAGCGATATTCGCGTACCGTGTTCGAGCGCTATCGGGGATTGGTCAATTATTGGCTGACCTTTAACGAGATCAACATCATGACGCAGGCGTGCTTTATGGCGGCGGGGATCATCTTCGAGCAAGGGGAGAATCGCTATGCAACGGTTCACACGGCCGTGCACCATGTATTGGTTGCGAGCGCCCGTGCGGTCGGGGCGTGTCATGAACTGTGCCCTGGGGCGAAGATCGGTTGCATGCTCAACGCAGGTGTCTTCTATCCGGCTACATGTGATCCGGACGATGTGCTGGCTGCGCAGGCTGAGAATCGCAGCCATTACATGTTTACCGACGTCCAGGTGCGCGGTGCGTACCCGAGCTATGTTCTCAAGGAATACGCCCGCCATGGTTTTGAGGTGCCCTATCGGGATGATGACCGCGAAGTACTGGCTGCAAACCTGGTCGATTTCGTCTCGTTTTCGTATTACTCGACGCGCGTCGCAAAAGCGCATGCGGAAGGTCAGCTCGATTCGAACCTTCTTCGCTCGGCGCCTAATCCGTATCTAAAACAGGAGCCTTGGGGGAGGTTTATCGACCCCAAAGGGCTGCGCGTCACCATGAATGAAATCTGGGATCGCTATCAAAAGCCGCTGTTCATCGTCGAAAACGGTTTGGGTGCTCCTGATGTGCCGGAAGATTCGGGTGAAATAGAAGACGACTATCGAGTTGAATACCTGCGGGCCCACATCGAGGCGATGAGGGAGACCGTCGAGCTCGACGGGGTGGAACTCATGGGATATACCTGTTGGGGCCCGATCGATTTGGTTTCGGTCGCCACAGGACAGATGCGTAAGCGCTACGGGTTTATCTATGTCGATCGAGACGATAGCGGTGCGGGCTCGTTTGAGAGACGTAAAAAGAAAAGCTTCGAATGGTACCGACGCGTAATAGCAAGCAATGGCGAAGACCTTGCGTAATAACGTTAAGATGGACAAATGCGCCCGTTGGGGGAATAGTCGTGCCACTTCGCTTGACAACAGGCTAAACTAGCTATTAAACATTTACTATTCTGTTTAGATTGAATTTGCGGTCGTTTAGTTGCCGAGCCACGGGGCGGTCAAGCCACGATGCTCGGCCGCGACCGATGCTAGGGGGAACGATGGCTAAAGCAAGCGTCCGCGAGATCAGCCGCATTACCGGCTTTTCGCCCGCAACCGTGTCCAACGCGCTCAACCGCAAGCGCAGCGTGAGCGAGGAGACCGCCAAGGTCATCCTGGAGTGCGCGCAGTCGCTTGGCTATCAGCAGTCGACGCAGCTCGAGAGCATCCAGTTTGTGCTTGCGCGCAAGACGGGCGCCATCCTGGACGAGAGCACCTTCCATCCCGCGGTCATCGAGGGCGTGGAGCGCCAGGCGCGTCGCCACGGCATGAGCACGAGCTTTGTCTCGCTCGACTTTAGCGACCTGGACGCCGTGCGCCCGCAGGTCGAGGGCCTTATCGCCGATCCGTCAGCCGCTATCGTGCTGATGGGTACGGAGCTGGGCGAGGAGGACTACGCCCTGTTCGCCGACGCTGCCGCCCACCTGATCGTGCTCGACGGCTGGAGCGATCGCCAGTACTTCGATGCCGTAGTCATCGCCAACACCGATTCGGTGCTGCGTGCCGTGGATTACCTTATCGAGAAAGGCCACAGGCAAATCGGCTATCTGGCGGGCGACCTTCGGATCCGCAACTTTAAGGACCGCGAGCGCGGCTATCGCCAAGCGCTTGAGGATGCGGGCCTCGAGGCCAATCCGGCATGGCGTGTCACGCTGGGCACCACGCTCGAGGGCGCTTATCGCGATATGGGCGCGTGGCTCGACAGCGTCTCGCACAACGACCTGCCGACGGCTTTCTTTGCCGAAAACGACGTGCTCGCCGTGGGTGCCATGCGCGCGCTCAACGAGCACGGTATTCGCGTGCCCGAGGATGTCTCGATCATCGGCTTTGACGACCTGTCGTTGGGCGCCTTTTCCAACCCGCCGCTCACCACGGTGCACGTTCCCAAACACGAGGTGGGTGAGATCGCGGTGCGCCGCCTGGTGGGCAACATCCGCAATCCCAAGAGCTATACCTGCAAGACGGCCGTATCGACCTATTTTGTCGAGCGCCAAAGCGTGCGCGAGATCTAGTCGGAACGGCGCCAGACCCCAGAGCGGAAAAGTCCTTCTAGATTACCTAGAATGATTTTTCTGGGACGGGGATTTAAAACTCATTGATCCCCGTCCCGGGTAGCTCATTTGGGACGGGGCTTTTTTGACTGGTATGATTGGTGCGACCATTCGAACCAGCTAAAAGAGCCCCGTCCCAATTTAACTACCGAGAGGATCTGCCATGGAGCGTATCGCGAGTTTTTCCGTTGACCATCTGCTGCTCGAGCCCGGCGTGTATGTGAGCCGCATCGACCGCGATCCGGCGACCGGCGCCGCCGTCACCACCTTTGACCTGCGCCTGACCACGCCCAATAAGGAGCCGGTCATGAACACGGCCGAGTGCCACACCATCGAGCACCTGGGTGCCACGTTCCTTCGCAATCATGCCGAGTGGTCGAGCCGCATTGTCTACTTTGGTCCCATGGGCTGCCGCACGGGCTTTTACCTGGTTGTTTTTGGTGAGCTGACGAGCGAGGAGATTCTGCCGCTCGTGCGTGAGCTGTTCGAGTTTGTCGCCAGCTTTGAGGGCGATGTCCCCGGTGCTGCTCCTGAGGAGTGCGGTAACTACCTGGACCAGAACCTCCCCATGGCAAACTGGCTCGCACGCCGCTACCTTGACCGCGACCTGGCCGATATCGACGAGAAGCACCTGCACTATCAGCAGGCGTAAGGCTGCTGGCAGGAATAGCGTTTGCGCCAGAAGCGCTCCCGCTCTTTGCGGAGCGCTTTTTATACCGAGTGCTCAAAACAGAATGAGATTGTTCTAGAATGTTCATACTGTCACACAAACGAACAGGAGCGAACATGCATATCTACTCTGTCTCTGATCCCGAGTTCAAGTCCTATGGCAACGTTTGGGATAACGTTCCGTCCGAGCTTACGTCGCCCGTGCTCGAGGCACTTGCCTCCACGCCCATCCCCGAGGGCAGCAAGTATGTGGCCTCCGCGCCCGAGCTCGAGGGTGTCATGGATGCCGATAAGCTGGGCTTTCTCATGTTTGGCGGTCGTCCCTTCCAGCTGGGCTGGTGCAACGGCCACAACACGCGTCTCAACTGCCTGGAGTACCACCGCGCGAGCGAGTTCAACCTGGGCGCCCGCGACTTTATCCTGCTCGTGGCGCATCGCTGGGAGATCGAGGACGGCAAGCTCGATACCGCGTGCGTCAAGGCGTTCCGCGTGCCGGCCGGCACGCTTGTTGAGGTTTTCAACACCACGCTTCACTACACGCCCTGCATGGTCGACGACGGCGGCTTCCAGGTGATGGTGGCGCTGCCCGCCGGCACCAACGGCCCGCGCCCCGAGGCCGCAACCGACATGCCTGCCGCCGGTGACAGCTACTGCTACTGGAAGGCCGACAAGTGGGTCCTCTGCCATGCTGACAGCCCCAAGGCTGCCGAGGGCGGCTACGTAGGCCTCATCGGTAAAAACCTCGACATCGCCGTGGACTAGAATCTTCTGTCTCGATCTGTAACATCTAGCGTGCCAAATCGTCTCTACCTGTTACAGATTTAAACAAACTGCAGGGGCCGCCCGAAAAATCTCGATCTGTAACACCAGACCCGGTTTTGGCGGCCTAACTGTTACAGATCGAGACAAACCGCCCCCAATCCACCACAAAGGTGCCTGTCCCCATTGTGGTGGCTGCCTAGAGTTGGCTGCGCAGGTAGTCAGCCATATATGGTACGGCGAAGCGCACGTAACCGCGGCGCGCCTGTTCGATTACGCCGGCGTCGATGAGGCGCCGGCGATACTTTTGCGCATAGTCGGGTGTGACTGACATGCGCTCGGCCACATCGGAAATGCGCGACACGCCGTCTTCGTCATCGGTCATTGCAGCGAGAAACGCAACATCTTGGTCCGATAGCGCGGCGAGCGTCGTTTCGCACACATCGTTTTCGAAATCGGCCTTTGACGCTTCGATTGCTCCGTCGACTTGCTCTGGCGTTACGTGTTCTCCTGCCTGGCAACGATTGGCGATGTTGTAGCCGATGAGCTGCAGCATGTAGGGCGAGCCCTGAGTTGCGCGAGCAGCGTCCAGCCGAAGATTGCCTGGAATATCAAGGTCGAGCTCTTCGAAAGCTCGCTGATAGTAGGCATCCACATCTCCAACTGAAAGCGGTTCGAGCGTGACCTTGCGTGCGCGGTTGAGAAATGTCAGTACGCGGTCGTTGAGTGTCGCGGAGACTGCTCCCGGGAGGCCCGCCATGACGAGCGCGACGTTGAGCCCCTCGCCGACCAGCTCTTGATAGGCGGTGACGAGCTGTCTGATTTCGGGCGAATTGGCCTGGAGCTCATCGATGAGGATGAGGATGCCGTGTCCCTGCTCGGTCAGCTTGCGCGCCAGCTGCGTGAGCTTGAACTGGAAGCTTTTGGTTTCCTGCACATCGCGCGTGAACTCAAGGCCGGCTGAGAAGCCGAAGACGCTCAGGCTGCCGCCCGCAAGTTTGGGGAGACGATGCTTGTTGGCGTAGGGCTCGCCCGCTTCCTGGATCTTCTCAACAATACGCTCGAGCATATCCTCGGAGGCTACGGTGGGCGTGGCGACAACAAAGCCGAGCTTGCGTGCGCGATCGGCAAGTTCCCACAGCAGAACCGTTTTGCCGCTGCCTCGCTGGCCGAGCATGAGCATGGCTCGGTCTCGATTGCCCGGCTCCTGCTCAAGGCCGGAGATGAATGTCGAAATCACGCTCCCGCGCCCCACCAGATAGGACGGGCGATTTCCAAATGAGGGGGAGAAGATGGTTTGAGTCATGAGTCTCCTTTCCTTTTTTTCCTATTTTTTCCTTTTTTTCCTATTCAGTCAAATATCCCGCCGGCGAAGGCGGCTACGTAGGCCTCATCGGCAAGAACCTCGACATCGCCTGCGACTAGAATCTTCTGTCTCGATCTGTAACATCTAGCGGGCTAAATCGTTTCTACCTGTTACAGATCAAGACAAACCGCCCCCAACCACCACAAAGGTGCCTGTCCCCTTTGTGGCGGTTGGTGGTTTGGGCAGGCGGGTATCAAAAAGTGTCAGACGGGGGTGGCTCCCGGGCGCCTGCGCGCGAAAAGAAGTGTCGACCTGCGCCGTTGCCGTTGAGAGACGCGCTGTTTGCAGGGATACTGAAATCACGACAAACAGCGTGTGAAAGGATCGATGTATGGCTTTCCGTAAAGACTTCCTGTGGGGCGGCGCGACGGCTGCCAACCAGTGCGAGGGTGCCTACGACGTGGACGGCCGCGGCCTGGCTAACGTGGATGTAGCCCCACACGGCCCCGAGCGCCGCGCGGTGGTCTCCGGCCAGCGTAAGATGCTCGACTTTGAGGACGGCTACTACTATCCCGCACAGACCGGCATCGATTTCTACCATCACTACAAGGAGGACATCGCCCTCTTTGCCGAGATGGGCTTTAAGACCTTCCGCATGAGCCTGGCATGGACCCGCATCTTCCCCAACGGCGACGAGACCGAGCCCAACGAGGCCGGCCTGGCTTTCTACGAAGATGTGTTCCGCGAGTGCCAAAAGTACGGCATCGAGCCCCTCGTGACCATCACGCACTTTGACTGCCCGATTCACCTCATCAAGGAATACGGCGGCTGGCGCAACCGCAAGCTCATTGACTTCTACAAGAACCTCGCGACCACGATCTTCACCCGCTACAAGGGCCTGGTGAAGTACTGGCTCACCTTTAACGAGATCAACATGATCCTGCACCTGCCGTTTATGGGTGCCGGCCTGGTTTTTGAGGAGGGCGAGAACAAGGAGGCCGTCGAGTACCTGGCCGCCCACAACGAGCTCGTCGCCAGCGCGTGGGCAACCAAGATCGCCCACGAGATCGACCCTGAGGTCAAGATCGGCTGCATGCTCGCCGCGGGTAGCTACTATCCCTACAGCTGCCGTCCGGGCGATGTGCGCCAGGCTCAGCTCGACAATCAGGACAACTACTTCTTTGTCGATGTCCAGAGCCGCGGCTACTACCCGGCCTATGCCGTTAAGAAGCTCGAGCGCCTGGGTATCGATGTGGACATGACCGACGAGGACCGCGAGATCCTGGCCGCCAACACCGTCGACTTCATCAGCTTTAGCTACTACTCCACCCGCTGCTCTGCCGGGGCCGACAACCCCGAGGTTGAGAAGACCCAGGGCAACGCCTTCGCTGGTGCCAGGAATCCGTATCTGCAGCAGAGCCAGTGGGGTTGGGCCATCGATCCGCTGGGCTTCCGCATTACCCTCAACGACCTGTACGACCGCTACCAGAAGCCGCTGTTCGTGGTCGAGAACGGCCTGGGCGCCAAGGACGTTGTCGAGGAGGACGGCTCCATCAACGACGATTACCGTATCGACTACCTGCGCCAGCACATCCAGGCCATGCGCGACGCGGTGACCGAGGACGGCATTGACCTGCTGGGCTACACTACCTGGGGTCCGATTGACCTGGTCAGCGCCGGTACGGGCGAGATGTCCAAGCGCTACGGCTTTATCTACGTCGACCGCGACGACGCGGGCAACGGCACCCTCAAGCGCTCCAAGAAGAAGAGCTTCGACTGGTACAAGAAGGTCATCGCCTCGAACGGTGAAGACCTGTCCTAGGCCTCTCCAACAATCGTAGTCTCCTAACCAAGGCGCCCGGCGAGCAGTTCATGCTCGCCGGGCGCCTTGCCGTCTGCGGATTTTGGGACATGTGGCCCGTTTTTTGAGCCCATCTGTCGGTACACTAAAAGCACTATGGGTGCCCGTGAGCGACATATCGGCCATGCGGCCGCCCGGTCCGCGCCGGTCGTGGATCCCAGGGGCGGCAGGCTGTTCGCCATGCCGCGATTCCTCGTCGACATAACGCACCATGCGTATCGTCACCGCGTGCTTGCCGTTGCCGGCGTCATTGCGGCGCTCTTTCTCGTACTCTTTGTAGCCTTACCGGCACTGTTTGCCTCGGACCCCGGTCTTTCCAACACCGTGCCCGTCAACAGCAAGGTGTGCGAGGAGGTCGTGGATAGGCTCATCCATTCGAGCTACCTCCCGCTGCTCATTGTCGCAATTGCATTCTCAATTTGGGGCGGGCTGGCGTACCTGCGCTGCCTAGATTTCGTCTTGCGCCGGCGCGTTGTTGCCATCGCCGCCATTTGTACCCTGTGGATGATCGAGGTCATTCTTAAGTACAAGTCGTTCACGCCCATCTACGCCACAATCCTGTGGTACCTGTACTACGTGCCCATGACGCTCATTCCGCTGCTCTACCAGCTGTGCGGCCTTCGTCTTGCGGGCTTGGAACAGCATCGCGTGGGACACCGGTACCGTACCGCGTTATGGATCGCGGCTTTCCTGCTTATTGGCTTTGTGCTTACCAATGATTTCCATCGGCAGGTCTTTCACTTTGATCGTTCGAGTGGAACCTGGAGCAACGATTATACATATGGCTGGGGCTACGCTGTGGTGCTGGTTTGGACGGCATTTAACTTCGTGGCGTATTTTGTTCTGGTGGGGCGCTCCTCGTCCTTTCGAATCCAGCGCTTTACGTTTACGGCGGCGTTCGTGCTGATGGGCGGTGCGTTCTTTGCCATCTCGTATGCCTTGCGTGTGCCATGGGCATGGAGACTCAACTTCTCACTCGTCTACTGCGTCTTGTGCGTGGTGGCGATGGAAATCTGCCTCGATTGTGGCGTTATCCCGTCGTATCACGGTATTGCCGGCATCTTCGATACCCTGCCGCTCGACCTCAAAGTGTTGACGCGCGACTTGCAGGAAGTCTACGCCACGCCGGCGTCGCAGCCGATGCCGGAGGGCGTGCGCGAGGAGCTGCGGGCTCAAGAACACGGGCATGCCCATGCCTTTACCGTGCCGTCTGCCCCCGACGTTATGTACCGAGCCTTTTCGCTGCTGGGCGGATCTGCCTTGCTTGCCCAGGATGTGTCGGAGCTCAACGGGCTCAACCGCGAGCTGGCCCATCGCCGCATGGAGCTGCAGCGTCAAAACGAGCTGCTTGCGGCCGACTACGACTTAAAGACGCACTTGGCGGACCAGGAGGCCGAAACCCTACTGGTGCAAGACGTGGACAAAGCGCTTGCCCGTGCGCTTGATGAGATGTATGGCGTGCTGAGCTCGTTGCCGCCGCTGGCCGACGAGGCGTCTTCGCGCGAGCGCTTTCGCATGCTGCAATGCGCCAAAATGCTCGTCGCCTATTGCAAGCGCAAGGGGTCGCTTACTTTGGCACAGCACGGGGAGAGCGGCTTTGATCGCGACCGCATCCAGCTGATCGCTAACGAGCTGGCAAGTGACCTGCGCACCATCGATGTTGATTGCGCCTCGATTATCGCCATACGACGCCCGATGCATGCCAGCGCGGTAAGCGCGCTGTATGACTGCGTGTACGACTTTGCGTTTTTCGCCTACACCACCGATCATCCGGCGCTCATGTACCACTTGAGCGATCACGATCCGTGCAGTGTTGAGCTGCGTGCCACGCTCTTCTCCGATGACGAGGAAGACCTGTCACGGGCGCCTGCCGCGCATGAACTCGAGCGCGAGTTGCAGGGTCGCAACGTCGCGTATCGTCTTGAGGGCGAGCCTGGCCAGCTGCGCATGATCGTCTTAATGCCGCGGGCAGGTGAGTGACCATGCAGATACCGCTCATTCTTCCCCAGATTGTCGCGCTCGACGTCGTCTCTGCCCTGACTGCGTGCTTGCAGATGATTCACGTTCCGCTCATCGTGTCGCGCCGCTCATCCTATAACCGCAAGGTAATCTGTGCCTACGAGGCGAGCCTGGTGCTTCACCTGATCATCTCGGCGCTTATCTTGTTCGCATCGAGCGGCTCATATCTGGTGGCGCCGCCCTACGTCGTCGCCAAGGCGGCGGGTGCGCTGCTGTGGATCAACGCTGCAATTGTTATCTATGGCGTGGTGCTTATGGTGCACTATCGTCGCCCCGTCATGTTAGTCGAGCTGCTGCTCGCTGCCGCCGCGACGCCGCCTGCCGTCCGCGCCATGGGTCCGGCATGGACGGCGGTTCTTGTCGCAGAGCCGCGTTCTTCCTATTCCGCTCCATCGCGGCGCTTTTGATGGACGTCCGCAACCGCCAAGAGGACATCACCGCGTTTTCGACCATCGAGACCATCAACGTGATTCCCGTGCGCATTCTGTATCTGGACCCAAAGGGTCGCCCGCTGCTCATGAATCGCTGCATGCGCAAAAACCTGCTGGAGCTTCATATGCCCACCGACCTGCGCGATATGAGCGGTACGTGGGGCAGCTTGCGCCAGCTGGGCATGCAGCCGCCCGAGAGTAGCAAAGACCGCGCCCTGATTGACTTGGGTCGCTTTGGCGAAGATCGCGCTGTGGTCGAGGTATCCCCGTCCGAAATCCGCCTGTTTGCACGCGATGCCGTTATGGTTTCGGGTCGTCCGTTCGAGCGCGTTATCGGCTTAGACGTGACGGAATACGCGCACGCCTATGATCGCCTGGCACAGGCTAACCACCTGCTCGAGCTTGCGGGCCGGGAGCTCCAGACGCAGATCGAAGAAGTGAAGAAGGTTGCCGACAATGCGGCCTACCTGCGCATGCGCGCCCGTGTGCACGACGTAATCGGTCAGCGTCTGTCCATCCTCCATCGCTATTTGGAGGAAGGCCGTCTGGACGACGAATCCCTCGAACAAATCGACCCGCTGCTTCGCTCAATCGCTGCCGATCTGCGTAGCGATGGTGCCAGCGAGCCCAAAGAGCAGTTGGACGATATCGTTCATGCCTTTGGTCTGGTGAGCGTGCAGATCGATGTAGAGGGCGTGCTCCCTCGGGACACGCGCGTTGCGGCTGCCTTTTTGCAGATTATCCGCGAGGCCTCGACCAATGCCACCAAGCACGCCCAGGCACACCAAGTCCATGTTCGTCTGTGGCAGGAGGGACCGGTCGCCGGTGCCATTGCGCATATGACGATATCCAACGACGGGGCGCCTGCTCCCGTATCGTATCGAGAGGGAACGGGTATCCCAGGCATGAGGCATGTCGCACAAGATTTGGGCGGCAGCCTGGAGGTTCACGCCACTCCGCCCTTCACGCTTGCGGTATCCATTCCGCTGAGTTCCAACGCCACGGTTCAAAGGAGAAGCTCATGATCCGCGTTTTGATCGTCGAAGACCAGGCCATCCTGCGCGAGAGCCTGGCACGCTCCGTTGGCGACCAGCCCGATATGACCGTTGTCGCCGCCATTGCCGATGCCTCCGAAGCCTTGGACGTTGTGCTCAAGGAGCGTCCCGACATGATTTTGATGGACGTGTGCACCGAGCATGATTCCAATGGCATCGTGGCGGCGGCGCGCATTAAAGAGCAGCTTCCCGAGTGTCGCATCATTATCATGACCGGCATGCCCGAGATCACCTTTGTCGATCAGGCTCGCGAGGCGGGCGTCGATAGCTTTGTGTACAAGAACGTCGGTATCGACGAGCTATTCGCCGTGATGCGCTCCACGCTGGCGGGCTATTGCACGTTTCCCAAGCCGCCCGATAGCATTTTTTCGGGTACGGCGGCGCCCGATGACATGGAGCTATCGATCTTGCGCCTTGCCTGCGAGGGCAAGAGCCGCCGCGAGATCGCGGCCGAGCTGTTTATGAGCGAGGGCACCATCAAGCGCCGCATCTCGGAGATCCTAAGCAAGACCGGCTACGACAACATCATGCGCCTTGCCGTGCATGCGGTGACCGAGGGCAGCATCGTTCCCAACATGGAGCGCTAGCGCTCGTTACTCATCGGCATAAAGCGGCGGGGCCGCAGGATTATCTCCTGCGGCCCCGTCTGGTGTGCGCGGATGTGTCCGCCAATCCGCGGCTAATGTTACATGCCGCTACGCGATGGTTGCGCTGTAGGAGGCGACGTCCTCGTAGGAATCGGTCAGATAGGCGTCGATGCCGATGGTCGTGTTGACCAGGTCGTCAAGGCTGCCAAGCTCGCCGTTCGAGAACGTGAATTCCTCGGTGGCGTTGGTGCCGGGCATCAGGTGAGCCGAGAACCAGGGGTCCTTCATGGTGCCGTTGACATTGGTCTTGCCGGAGGGAGCGTAGAAGGTCAGGTCCTTGTCGCTCTTGTTGGTGATGTTAACGACAAAGCCGATGTCGCCCCAGTCGTCCTTGAACTTCTCGGTGATGGTGATGGTGCACAGATCGTCATCGGCGACGGTGACGGCGGGGGAGATTTCGACGCTCTGGACATCGTCGTCTTCGACGGCCTCATCGATCTCCTCTTCCTTCTCGGCCGCCTCGCGATCCTTCTTCACCGTACCGGACAGATCCTTGTCGGACTTCGTAAAGATAAGCTTGTCGCCATCCACCTCGAGGACGAGCTTGTCGTCCTTGAGCTTCAGGTCGTGCGACTCATCTTCGGCGGTAATCGTTACGGTGGTGGCGTCCTTGGCCTCCCATTTCAGGTCGGCGACCTCAAGGAACATGTCGAGGACGCCCGTGCCGTCTTCGTCGAGGATCAGGATACAGTTGAGGCCCCACTCCTTGAGCATATCCATGTACTCATCGGTGAGCTCTTCGCCGTCCAAGGTTCCACCCGAGTACTGCCAGCTGCCGACGAAGTTGGCCTTGGGGTCTTTGCCGCCGCCGCTGCAGCCCGTCAGGGCAAAGGCGAGCGCCAGGACGCATGTCAGAAATGCGAGTACGGACTTTTTGAACGTTGTCTTCATGGTGTCCTCCTTTATCGAACGAAACCCATAGAAGCAAATGCGGGGGTGGCGGACCCCCGCCAATTACCAGATAGAGGGGCTAGGGCCTGGGTGTTCCGCAGTTGCTGCAGAACTTGCCGCCGTTTTCGCTGCCGCAGTTGGGGCAGAACCACTTGGTCGGTGCCGGGGCGGGTGCGGGACTGCCACACTCGGGGCAGAACTTGCCGGTGTTGGTGGCACCGCAACTGCAGGTCCACGTGCCGGCCGCGGGGGCAGCGGCAGGAGCCGGTGCGGGGGCGGGTGTCGGAGTCGGCTGTGGGGCAGCTTGCTGCTGTGCCTGGCCGGCGGCGAACAGCTGGCTGGCATTCATGCCGCCCATGCCGCCCGCCATGCCCATGCCCATGAAGCCTGCCATCGCGCCGTTGGGGTTGGCGGCTGCTGCGCGCATCGCATCGCTCTGGGCGCTGGCGATGTTGGCGGCTGCCATGGTGGGATCGCGCATGACCGCGGCCTTCTGCAGGTCCTTGATCATCTGCTCGTCTTCTTGCGAGGCGGCGATGGAGTTGACGCCAAAGCTCACGATCTCGACACCGCGCAGGTCGCGCCAGTCGGCAGAGAGGACCTCGTTGAGCGCGCGGGCGAGCTCGGTGGTGTGGCCGGGGATGGCGCTGTAGCGAATGCCCATCTCCGAAATCTTGGCAAAGGCGGGCTGCAGGGCGGTGAGCAGCTCGGACTTAAGCTGGCTGTCGATCTTGTCGCGCGTATAGCTATCGGTCACGTTGCCGCACACGTTGGTGTAGAACAGCAGCGGGTTGGTGATACGGTACGAATACTCGCCGTTGCAGCGAACGGAGATGTCGACATCCAGGCCAATGTTGTTATCGACCACGCGGAAGGGCACAGGCGAGGCGGTGCCGTACTTGTTGCCGATGATCTCCTTGGTGTTGATAAAGTAGACGCGCTGGTCCTTGCCCGCGTCGCCGCCAAAGGTAAAACGGCTGCCGATATTGGCGAACGTCTCCTTGATGGAGTCGCCCAGGTTGCCGCTAAAGACGCTCGGCTCGCTGCCGGTGTCAAAGACAAACTCGCCGGGCTCCAGCGCAACCTCGATGATCTTGCCGTTTTGCACCACGAGCATGCCCTGGCCGTCGTTGACGGCGATGACCGAGCCGTTGGAGATGACGTTGTCCTCGCCGCGCGTGTTGGAGCTGCGGCCGCCGGTGCGCTTGCTGCCCTTGCAGGCCAAGACGTCAGCGGGCATCGATTCGCAATAGATAAATTCTTTCCACTGGTCGGCCATGACGCCGCCGGCAGCTCCCAATCCAGCTTTCAAGAGTCCCATGGTGATCTTCCTTTCTCGTCAAAGGCCGGGTGGTATTGGTCAGAATGGCTAATCGTCCTTGTTGTCCTTCATGACAACGGTGGTCTCGGTGTGGCTGAAGGTGTCGTGCTTCTCGGTCAGGTTGAGCTCGCCACAGTAGCAATCGGCGTGGGTGGCCTCGTTGGCCGTCTTGAGCTGGCCCACCAGCAGCACGTCTGCGATGACCACGATGATCAACGGCGCGACGATGTTGATGAGGATGCCCTCGACATCAAAGGTGAGGTAGTCCGGATCGAAGGCATTCCCACCCATAAAGAGAATCTGGGAGAGGACAAACCCGATCACAAAGAACAGCACCGAGGCGATAGCGAGCTTGGGCTTGGAGCAGGGGAGCTCGCCAACCATGCGACCGGTCTGGCCGTTCATGGCAAACAGATAACTCTTGCCGTTCCACGAGGTGGAAAGCATCCACACGGGGAACAGGGCGTAGTCGCTGTCTTCCCAGGTGTAGTCGAGCTGCTTGCTTTCGACCGTGGCGTCGTCATACTCGTCGACGACGGTCTCGCGCAGGGCCGAAATCGTACTTTCTTCCATACGACGCTCGGCGCGCGCCTTGCAGGTCTCGCAATCCTCGTCGTAGCGGTTGGCGATGTATCCGGGCATATAGGCGACCGAGAACGGGCGCAGCGCGTCGTAGTCAAACGGCTCGATGGCGTCCATGTGGCCGTCGGGCATCTTGGACGATCCGTCGACGGGCACGCGCTTAAACGAGATGTTTCCCTTGCGGTAGGCATCGTAGTGGTCGGTGGTCGTGACGGTGCGGTCGGATTCCTCGGTTACGGTCTCGTTGGTCGCATCAAAGCACGCTTCGCCGTCCACGCGGGCGCCGTAAAGCCAAAACGGCACGTAAACGCCTTGGACTTCGTCGATATGGTTGCCGGTGACAAAGCTCTTGGGCAGTAGGATCTTGCCCTTGTAGTGTTCCTTGAGTGCGGCCGTGACATCGTCGCGCCCGAGCTTAAACGGAATCACCAGGTCGGGCGAGAAGTCGCCCGAAAGCTGACCGGGCGCTACGGCGGGGTTGCCGCAGTACGGGCAGGTGGTCACGGCGACAGTGCCGTCCGAGACCAGCTCGGCACCGCACGACGAGCAGATGTAGCCGGCGTTTTGAGCCAGCTCCTGCACGGCATCGTCGACAGCAGGCTTGGGGGCCGCGGCTGCGGCATCGGCTTTGGCATCTGCCTTGTCCTGGCGCTCGCGATAGAGGGCCTCGACTTCTTCGACTTCAAAACGCGAATCGCAGTAGTCGCAGACGAGCTTTTGCTCGGCACTGGCAAAGTGAAGGGGGCCGCCACACGCGGGGCACTGATAGTTGACGCTCTCGAAGGCCATGATCGGTCCTTTCCGTGCCGGAGGCTATGCGCCGATGGCGCCACCGCAGTATTCGCAGCGCCCACTGGCATCGGGAATGGTAGTTGCACCGCAGAAGGGGCAGGTGACCGCGGTCTTGGGGGCCTTGGCGGCCACGACGCTGTCGCGCGTCTCCTGGCGCAGCTGCACCAGCGCGTCGCGGACCTCGGTTGCCTGGCGCTTGGCCTCGCGGTATTCGATGGAACCGCGCTGATCGATGGTGGAGTCGTTCACGCGCAGGTTGATCTCGGTAAAGTACGGCGTGTTGACGTGGATGGTCAGGTTAAAGTCGTAATCCAGGTCGTAGCGCGGCGGGTCGTAGCTCTTGCGCTCGCCGTCCTTGGTCTCGCGATAGATCTCGGTGCGATGCTCGTCGATATCCATATCGCAGCCGAGTACCTGCGAGAACTCGATGATGTCGGGGTTGGCATCGCGCCAGCGGCTCTGCGAAGTGATGATCAGCAGGCCCGCGTCTTCGTCGAGCATGATGTTGGTACGCCCGGCCGAGAGCGTACGCGTGGGGTTGAACGAGGCCAGGCGCTCGGCATTGGCCTCGCGGTAGGCGAGCTGCTCGCGGATGTCGTCCGCGGTGCTGGAGCGATAGCCGTGGAAGAAGGGGGAGAGCTTGCCGACGCACTCTTTGCACAGGTAGCCTTCGTTGATCTTGGTCTTCCCCAAAAGCCCCAGCTCGGTACCGCAAATCGCGCACTCTTTCTTCTCGAACATCTTGTCAAAGAAGCCCATGGCTGCCTCCCATCAACAGGTAGCGTGTGTCACTTTTGATGATGGGGGAGTGCGCGATCTTTCACGATACCTAGGCGGCTCAACGAGTCTCCACAACTGGGACACATGGCCCATTTTTGACTAGTCGCTGGGGGCCACTCATTGGGGACGTACGCTACTGGGGCAATTGGGGCGACGAGCCGATGGTGTCGTGATGCGGGATGGACTGGCACTTGCTACCGACGATCTTGGTGGGGATTTTGCATCCGTATGTTCCGATTCCGCGCTCAACGCTCAACCGTCACATTTCCTCGATCAACAAAAAGACCGGCACCACCTCACGTGTGGCCCTTATCAACTTCTTCTGGTCCTGGACACCAAATGACTAGCTAATCCCCCAATAGGTTGCGGTGGAATAGTCCCTAAATTAAAGTCATGGGGCTTTAAACAGGAACTATTCCACCGCAACTGCTGAGGGGATAGACTGCGGCGGCGGCAGGGGCAACGGCAACGGCGTCGGCAGCTGCGGTAGTGGCAACGGCAGCTGGCAGGGTGTTTTCCGTCTACTTGCTACAGCAGCTCGCCGTGGCGGGCAATGTAGCGGCGCTTTGCCAGCTGGGTGAGCGCGATATAGGCGGTAACGATGCCAATGAGCAGCCCAAAAAAGCTCGTGGGCAGCGGCATGAGGCCGAGCGCATCGGCGATGGGGCTTGCCGGCAGCCAGGTGACGAGCGCCAGGCCCAGCACGGTAAGAACGCACAATGCGGGCGCGGCGTGGTCGCGCGGGCTCGGCAGATTCGGGGAGCGCAACATGTGGACCACGAGTGTCTGCGACCACATGGACTCGACAAACCAGCCGCTCTGGAAGAGCGCAGCAAAGGTCGCCATACCCGCGACGTCGCCCGCGGCGGCAAGCTCGGACCAGCTTGCGTCCACGGCGGCGGGGCACACGACAAAGAAGAGCGCGGCGAAGGTCACGATGTCAAACAGCGAGCTCACGGGGCCCAGCTCGAGCATAAAGCCCTTGATGGACGCGGCGTCCCAGGCACGCGGGCGGGCAGTCCAGGCGTCATCGACGGTGTCCCACGGCAGTGCGATGCACACGATCTCGTAGACCAGCGACAGCAGTACCAGCTGCAGGGCGCTCATGGGCAAAAACGGCAAGAACAGGCTCGCGACGGTCACGGACAGCACATTGCCAAAGTTGGAGCTCACCGTGGTCTTGAGGTACTTGAGCAGGTTGCCGTAAGTGCGGCGGCCTTCGATGATGCCGCGCTCGAGCACGCCCAGGTCCTTCTGAAGCAAGATGATATCGGCGGATTCCTTGGCAATATCGACGGCCGAATCGACCGAGATGCCGCAATCGCTCGCACGCATGGCGGCGGCGTCGTTGATGCCGTCGCCCATAAAGCCCACGGTGTGGCCGAGCATCTCGCGCATGACACGTACCAGGCGCGCCTTCTGCAGCGGCGAGAGCTTGGCGAAGAGGTGGGTTTTCTCGGCGCGCTTGGCAAGTTCGGCGTCATCGAGCGCATCGATCTCGGAGCCGAGCAAGACGTTGCTCGCATCGATACCAATCTGCTCGCAGACGGTGGCGGCGACGCGGTCGTTGTCGCCGGTTAGGACCTTGACCGCCACGCCCTTGGCCTCGAGGGTGGCGACGGCGCCCGCGGCACTTGCTTTGGGCGGATCGAGGAAGGCCAAAAAGCCCATCAGCACCATGTCGCACTCGTCGGCGATGCCAAACTCGCCCACGCAGCGCGGATTGGTCTTCTGCGCCACGGCAATTACGCGTAGGCCCTCGGCGTTAAGTCCGGCGATCTGCTTGCGAATCTGGGCGAGCTTCTCGTCGGTGAGCGGCTGAGCGATGCCATCGATCTCGACAAAGGAGCAGATCTCGAGCATTTCCTCGGCAGCGCCCTTGGTAACCATCTGGGTTTTGCCTTGGGCGTCGGCGACAACTACGCTCAGGCGACGGCGCGAGAAATCGAAGGGAACCTCGTCGACCTTGGTGTAGCGGTCGCGCAGGCTCTGGCCCAGCATGGAATCGGGTGCGACGGTCGAGGGCGTCACATCGGCACGGTCGATTACGGCCAGGTCGATAAGATTTTTGAGGCCGGTCTGGAAGAAGCTGTTCAAAAACGCATGGCGCAGCACGCGCGCGTCCTCGTTGCCATCGGTGTTGAGGTAGCGCTCGAGCACGATGCGGTCTTCGGTGAGGGTGCCGGTCTTGTCGCAGCACAGGACGTCCATCGCTCCGAGGTTTTGAATCGCCGGCAGCTCCTTGACGATAACCTGGCGACGGGCGAGGTCCTTGGCGCCCTGCGACAGGCTCGTGGTCACGATGACGGGAAGCATCTGCGGCGTGATGCCCACGGCCACGCTCGTGGCGAACAGCAGCGCGTCGATGACGTTGCCCTTGGTGGCGGTGTTGATGGCAAAGACGGCCGGCGCCATAACGAGCATCAGGCGCACCAGCAGCATGGAGACGCTCGAGACGCCGCGGTCAAACGCGCTCTTTTCGCCGCGCCCGTTGAGCATCTTGGCGATGCCGCCCAGGTAGGTGTCCGAGCCGGTGGCAACGACAAGCGCCATGGCGGCGCCGTTTTGCACGGAGGTGCCGGTAAAGACGATGTTCTTGCAGGCAGAGAGTGGCAGTGCGGAGCCGTCGGCGCCCTCGACGACGGTGACGGCGGTGGTCTTCTCGACGGCCTCGCTCTCGCCGGTGAGTGCGTACTCGATCACAAACAGGTCGCGCGCGGTGATGATGCGGGCATCTGCCGGCACCATATCGCCGGCAGAGAGACGGATTACATCGCCGGGGACGAGCTCGTCGAAGGGGATCTCGATGCGCTCGCCGTCGCGCAGGGCGGTGCAAGTGTTGGAGACCAGGTCCTTGAGGGCCTCGGCCGCATTGCCGCTGCGGGCTTCCTGGATAAACTTCATGCCGCCCGATACCAGCAGCATGGTGCCGATGACGATGACCGTGGAGGGGTCGCGCTGCGGTTCGGGCACGGCGAGCACGTCGATGTAGAGCGAGACCAGTGCGAGCGCGGCGAGGATGCCGGCGAAGGGATCGATGAACGCGTCGGCGATGCGGCGGGCGAGCGTTTTGGTCGTTGCCTCGATGGTGTTGGGGCCGACGGCGTTCAGGCGCTCAGTTGCCTGCTCGACGGTGAGGCCGTTTGCCGTGGCGTCAAGCAGTACGAGGGCGTCCTCGGCACTATGGGTGGCGGCGAATATGGTGTTCTTGGACAGGCCGGTATGAGCGGCAGGGCGCGCCGTGCGGCGGCGCTTGGAGATGGCTTCGAGTACCGTGACGGTTTTGAGCATCAGCATAGGGTCCTCCTTGTTGAGGGGAGTTAGCGTACGTGTCGTATTTGCTTCAAAAAACCTAGATGTCGCTCACGTCAAGCTCTTGAGCCCACAAAGGGTGCAGCGCGCCTTTGCGGTGGTTTTGGCGATCTGCCGGTGGCGTTTATGCGTGTGCGGAGTCCTCGCGGCGTGCCGAGGGCGACATGCAGGTTTTTCGACTAGGACTGCCTTCCATGGCACACCTCCTAAAGGCTGAGCGCAGCGCGCTTTGGGTATCTCGTACCCCTTTTTAATCCGCCCGTATTCTTGATGAGGGGGTTTGACATGTCAACCCCATTGTTCGGAAAACCATTCCCCCTGACAAAGCCTTTACAGAATGCCGTGGCCCCAAAGCGCGCCCGCACCGACGCTTCGCCTGCGCTAAACTGGAAGGCACGTACGCGATTACGAGAGGAGCCCGCATGGAGGCTTACAAGCAAGAGTTCATCAAGTTTATGGTCGAGTCCGACGTCCTTAAGTTCGGCAGCTTTACGCTCAAGAGCGGCCGTCAGTCCCCGTTCTTTATGAACGCCGGCGCTTACGTGACGGGCTATCAGCTCAAGAAGCTGGGCGAGTATTACGCCCAGGCCATCCACGATAACTTTGGCGACGACTTTGATGTGCTGTTTGGACCGGCCTACAAGGGTATTCCGCTGGCCGTCGTGACCGCAATTGCCTACCACGAGCTGTACGGCAAGGAGGTCAAGTACTGCTGCGACCGCAAGGAGGCCAAGGACCACGGTGCCGATAAGGGCAACCTGCTGGGTTATGAGCCCAAGGACGGCGACCGTGTGGTCATGGTCGAGGACGTTACCACCAGCGGCAAGTCCATCGACGAGACCTATCCCAAGGTCAAGGCTGCTGCCGATGTCGAGATCAAGGGCCTGATCGTGTCCCTCAACCGCATGGAGGTCGGCAAGGGCGGTGTGACCACCGCGCAGAAGGAGATCGAGGCCAAGTACGGTTTCCCCGTCGCGAGCATCGTCTCCATGGCTGAGGTCGTCGAGACCCTCTACAACCACGAGATCGACGGCAAGGTTGTCATCGACGACGAGCTCAAGACCGCCATCGACGCCTACTACGAGCAGTACGGAGCACGTTAGTTACGGCGTTTTACCAAACGCCGTAACTGCTCGACGCTGCGCGGGCCGCATTTGGACAATCTGACGTTCAACTTCAAGGGCGCGACCAGAAGGTCAGCGCCCTTTCGTTTCACGTCACCTTGTCTCAAATGCGACCCGCTCGCTGTCCGTTCTCTACCTGCGGCGTCGTCTTGCTCCGAATGCGGCTCGCTCGCTGTCGTTGCCGAAACATCGGCGTTGCCGGACTAGTCATTGGGGACGTTCATAAATGACTACTCAGGAATGAGCGTGGATAATCTCCCGTTTTTGGCCTGTGTGCAGGCTCAAAGTGGGAGATTATCCACGCTCGCTTTAATTTGCCTGGGTTGCGATGCCTATCTAATCGGCTCGGCGTCTTCCCTGAGAATCGAAAGATACTCTTCATACCCGTACTGCCGGTATCTCTGTCTTGACTCGTCGAGCGGACGGAGGATACCCAATTCTTCAAATGATTTGACGAGCGAGCTCGCGGTACTCCTGCCGATATCGAGTTGGGCAGCGATGAATGCGGTGTCGACGATGGGGTGCTCTTCAAGAATGCCCAACAGCCTTTGCCCGTTTGCAGCAGTCCTTCCGAGATTTTCGGTAATGGTTGCTGTGGAACGGTTATGGAGGTCAACAAGGTTTTTTAAAGACCCTACCGAGTCCTTCGCACTTTCGAGAAGACTGTTGCAGAAAAACTCTATCCATTCCTCGTAAGTGCCTCTCTCCCTTACGGATGTGAGTTGCCGGTAGTACTCGCTTCGATTTTTCTTGAACTGGAACGATGGATAGAACAAGCAAGAATGAAGAACGCCATCATTGATGAGCATAAGTGCAATGAGAAGCCTGCCCAGGCGACCGTTTCCGTCTAGGAATGGATGGGCAGTTTCAAATTGGTAATGGACGAGCGCCGCCCGCACAATCGGATCCATTTCGACTTGAGGCTCATTGATAAAGCGTTCGAGGTCCTGGAGCGTGTTACTCAAATCTTCAATGTTTGGAGGGACAAACGATGCGGTTGCAATGGTGCAGCCTGAGGGGCCAATCCAGTTTTGTGAGGAGCGCAGCTCGCCTGGATTCTTCTCCGTTCCGCGCACTCCGTCCAGCAGGACCGCATGAACTTGCCTAAGAAGTCTCGTGCACAAGGGCATCTTTTTGAGCAGTTCTACGCCGCGGTCGACAGCACGGACGTAATTCACGACGTCTGCGACATCTTTATGATGGAGTTGTGTTTGCGATGGACTAAGTAGGTCGTCAAACGTGCACTGGGTTCCCTCAATTTGCGAAGAAAGGAGTGCTTCTTTGCGCACGTACATTGTCAGATACATATCGGCGTTGGGAACAAAGTAGAGCATGCCTTCAAGCTCTCCAAGCTTTCGTGAGCATGCGGAAAGCGTGCGATAGGTTTCCTCGGTGAGGTTTAGCTGCCTCAATGATTGCAAGGGCGTTGGAAAAAACGAATAGTAAGCCAATTTCCCCGATAGATTATTGCGGAGCGTTCCCTGGCCGTTCTCCTCGATTTGCATCGCGCCCTCCATATCTTTAGTGCCGGAAACTCGTTATTAGGCCAATCATATCAATTCTAATAACGAGTTTAAGGATTAAATAGTTATTAGAATTGATGTAAACAATCTAATGATGAGAAGTCGTTATTACTTGACCATGGAGCTCGGCTTGGTACAAGGGGGGTTATCCAAAATGAGAGCGGATAATCTCCCGTTTTTGGCTCGGTGACGGCCTCAAAGTGGGAGATTATCCACGCTCGTTAGTTAAGCGTCCGAAAATCCACACTCGCCAAACCTACCAAAAAGGGACAGGTTTATTTTGGCACGTTTCGGTCGGTATCAGGAAGTGTCAGGGACGGGGCGGCGGCAGGACTCGAGAGCGAAAAGAAGTATCGGGTTTGGCGTGCCCGCTTCTGCCCGTCCCGCGCGTGGGCGATACTCGGCTTATCGAACCGCGATGCAAAGGAGATGCTCATCCCACGAGCACTACCGAGAAGGGCTTGCGATTCGAGTCCCCACCTTAGCATTTGAACCATTTGGCACTATAATTACCGTAGGCATGCGCACAACGTTGCGCTTAATCAAGAGGAGAAAACGTATGGGTCTGTTTGATATGTTCAAGAAGAAGGCTGAGCCCGCGGCTGCCGCTGCTCCGGCCTCCATCTCTGCTTCTGCCGGCGCCGACGTGCTGTGCTCGCCCGTCAAGGGCAAGGTCATCAAGATGGCCGACGTGCCCGATCCCGTCTTTGGTGGCGAGGTTCTGGGCAAGGGCTGTGCCGTGTGGCCCGAGGACGATCTGGTCTACGCTCCCTGCGACGGTAAGGTGACCGTCACCATGGGTCACGCCGTGGGTCTGCAGTCCGATAGCGGCATCGAGGTTCTGGTGCACGTTGGCGTCGATACCGTCAACATGAACGGCGATGGCTTCGAGGGCTTCGTCAAGGCCGACGACGTTGTGAAGGCCGGCCAGCCCATACTCAAGATCGACCGCGCCAAGATCGCCGCTGCCGGTTACAAGGACTGCGTCGTGGTGGCCGTGTCCAACACCGCCGAGTTTGCCGACGTCGAGCTCACCGTTGAGGCAGAGTCCGCCGTCGCCGCCGGTGACGCCATCGTTAAGGTCGTTCGCAAGTAAACTGCGGCGTTCAAAGGATGTGCAAGGGTGGTCGGGTTTTCCGGCCACCCTTTTTATTGCACCGTGGGGAAGCGTTTTATTGCGCGTTGGGCGGGCTTGCAAACCGTTCGGACGCTAAAACGAACCGACCGCGCCTTCGCGTTGCCGAGGGTGTTCATAAGTGGATAGTATGGGCTTACTTATTACAACGTGTGCCGCGTCCGGGAAGCGCGGTGCCGCTCATTGGGAGGAACAACATGAAAAAGAAGCTGCTGCTTGCGCCCCTCATGGCCGTCTTGGTTGCATGCGTGGTCGTGCTTTCCGGCTGTGGAGGTCCTTCGGTTGAGGAGCTCATCACCGAGGATCTTACGACGCAGTTTGACGAGGTCAAGAACGGTGGCGACGACTTCCTTTCTGGTCTGGAGGAAGCTTCGGGCGACGAGTTCGAGCAGCTGGGTATCGATCCCAAGGAGTATGCCAAGACCTATCTCGAGGGCTTTGACTACAAGATCGGCGACGTGACGGTCGACGAGGACAAGGGTGTCGCGACCGCCGAGGTCTCTATCACCTGCAAGTCTATGAACAAGATCGTCGAGGACTTCTCCACCCAGTATCAGGAGAAGGTCGCCGCGCTTGACACGGTTCCTTCCGATGACGAGCTGTACAAGATGGCCGGTCAGGTTATGGTCGATGTGACCAAGGCCACCGAGCCCAGGAAGACCACGGTTATCTTCAAGTACACCTGCAACGACGACGGCGAGTGGTCTGCCGACGACTCCGTCAACTCCGAGATGATGGATGCAATGCTGAGCTAGGGGGTTACGCGGTTCTACGAACCGCGTAACCAGTTGACGCTGCGCGCCGCCCAGGACGACAATTTGTCATTCAAAAGGCGAGGCATGACCAGAAGGTCTATGCCTCGCCTTTTTCATGCCAACTTGTTCGTCCTGGACGTCGCTCGCTGTCCATCCTCTACCTGCGTCGTTGCCATGGTGCGGCACTTGTAGTCATTGGGGACGTTCTTAAATGACCAGGCGGCAGTTGGGGACACTCCTTGTGCCAGCGTTGCATCGAGTGCTTGGGAAACCGCGACCCGGTTTTTGCCCGAATAGTGGGTCGCATTTTCCGGATGGGGTGGGTTGCGGAAAGTGCGACCCGGAATATTGCTCTGAAACGGGATGCGGTTTCCCTGATGCGCCTCAAACGGAAAGCATATCCCATTCCGGAGCTCCAAAACGGGATGCGCTTTCCGCGCGGAAGAATTGTCGCAGCTGCGTTAAGCAGTGTCGCTCGTTACTCGCCCAGAATCAGCGCCGCTAGCTCGTCCTGGGTGTCCACCACGTAGTCGGCGCCGGCGGACTCCAGCTCTGCGCGGCCGCGGAAGCCCCAGCTGACGCCCGCACTCTTAAGGCCGGCGTTGTGACCGGTCAGGATATCGACATTGGAATCGCCCACATAGAGCGTGGTCGACGGATCGGCGCCCAGCTCTTCCATCACATGCAGCGTAACAGGCGCCTCGGGCTTGGGGGGAAACGCATCGACGCGGCCCTGTACCAGCGCAAAGCGCTCGGAACCAAAATACTTCTCGATAAGCGGGGCCGCCGAGATGTGGTCCTTGTTGGTGAGCACGGCAAGCTGCACGCCCGCGGCACGCAGGCGGTCGAGCATCTCGATCGTGCCGGCATAGGGAGCGGTGTGGTCCTCCTTGTGCTCGCCGTAGTAAGCCCTAAACTCGGCAAGCGTTTGCTCAAACATACGGCTGTCGCCCGCATACTCGGCAGGCATAAAACGCTCAACCAGCTTGAGCATGCCGTTTCCCACCTTGTAGCGGTACTCGTCTACGGCAAACGTGGGCCAGCCGTGCATCTCGCAGGTATGGTTGCCGGCGGCCGCCAGGTCCTCGAGCGTGTTGAGGATGGTGCCGTCCAGATCAAAGATCACATGGGAAAAAGCTGCTGCCATGAAAGCTCCCGTCATTGGGTTTCAAAACGCACCTCATAATACTGGGCATGCGTGCCGGGCATGTTTGGAATCTGAATATCATTAATAGCCCTGAGCCTTTGTCGTTAGCAAATCCTCGGCAGCTGCTCTCCCACGAGCATGTCGAGGATGCGGGTCGAACCCCAGCCGGTGCGCACGCGCACGGCGGGACGGGCGCCCTCGGCAAGCGGCAGCACGCGACCGATGACGGCGGCATTCTCGCCGTAGCGGGCGGCGCGCATGGCGCTCAGCGCGACATCGGCTTGCTCGGCCGGCACGACGGCAACCATCTTGCCCTCGTTTGCCACCTGCAGCACATCGTAGCCGAGCATCTCGCAGGCGGCCTGTACGTCGGGACGCACGGGCACGGCATCTTCGTCGACCTCCATGGCAACACCGCTGGCCTGGGCAAACTCGTTGAGTGTGGACGCCAGGCCACCGCGCGTGGGGTCGCGAAAGCAACGCGTGCCGGGCGCTGCGGCCAGAACGTCGGCAATCAGGTGGTTGAGCGGCGCGGCATCGCTTTCGATCGTGCTCGAAAACGCCAGGCTCTCGCGTTGGCTCATGATGGCGATCCCGTGGTCGCCCAGTGTGCCTGACACCAGGATAACGTCGCCGGGGCGGCAGTTGGCGCCGCTGAGCGCCACGCCCGTGGGAACCTCGCCCACGCCGGCGGTATTGATGTAGACGCCGTCGGCCCCGCCGCGCTCGACCACCTTGGTGTCGCCCGTGATTATGGACACGCCCGCCTCACGTGCTGTCTCGGCCATCGTCTGCACAATCTGGTGGAGCTTATCCATGGGATAGCCCTCTTCGAGGATAAAGCCACACGACAGGTAGCGCACGTTGGCGCCCGAGGTCGCGACGTCGTTGACGGTTCCGCACACGGCGAGGCGGCCGATGTTGCCACCGGGGAAGAACTGCGGCGAGACTACAAAGCTGTCGGTCGACATGGCAATGCGCCCGCTCGTGGGCAGCGTGGCGACGCCGGCGTCGTTGCCCTCGAGCAGCTCGGGTGACCCAAAGGCATCCAAAAAGACCTCATCGATGATGCGTTTCATCATCTGGCCGCCGGAGCCGTGGCCCAGCAGGACGGTGCTATCGGTAACGCTATGGGACATATCGAAAACTCCAATCGTGGGAGGTGTCAGCGCGCGGGGGCGTTTGGGCTAGACTCGGTAACGGTAGTACGCCGCGCAGCTGCCTTCGGAACTTACCATGCACGGGCCGACGGGGTGCTCGGGCATGCAGGTGCGGCCAAAGAGCGGGCAGCTGCTCGGCGTAATGGCCCCGCGCAGCACGTCGCCGCAGCGGCACCCACGCGGCTCGACCGTCTCCTCGACGGGCACGTCAAAGCGGGTACGGGCATCAAAGCGCGAGAACTCGGGGCGGATGGAAAGGCCCGAGTTGGCAATCGGCCCCAGTCCGCGCCACGTGGTGTCGCATGGCTCAAACACCTGCTCGACCAGCTGGCGCGCCACGGGGTTGCCGTCTGCGTTAACGCCACGGCGGTAGGCGTTGTCGATCGCGGGCCTGTCCTCGACAACCATCTGGATCAGCATGCAGATGCCCTGCAGGATATCGACCGGTTCAAATCCCGTGACCACGCCCGGGGTATCGAACTCGTCGACCAAAAAGCTAAAAGGCGCCAAGCCCGTGATGGTGGCGACGTGCCCCGGCAGGATAAATCCGTCGATGGCGGTCTCGGGATCGTTGGCGATGGCGCGCAACGCCGGCGGCGTGGTCTTGTGGGCGCAATAGACCGAGAAGTTCTGGAGCCCGCGTGCATCGGCCTCCAAGATGGCGGCGGCGATGGTGGGCGTTGTGGTCTCAAAGCCCACGCCCATAAAAATGACCGGGCGATCGGGGTTTTGCTCGGCAATGTCGAGCGCGTCGAGCGGGGAATAGACGATGCGGATGTCACGCCCTGCCGCTTTTTGCGCAGCGAGCGAGGTGGACGATCCGGGCACGCGCATCATGTCGCCAAAGGTGGTGATGATGGCGCCGTCTATGTTGGCGAGCGCGATCGCGTGGTCGATGTCGCGGTTGGCGGTGACGCAGACGGGGCAGCCCGGGCCGCTCAGCAGCTTGAGTCCGGCCGGCATAATGGAGCGAAAGCCATAGCGCCCGATGCTCACGGTATGCGTGCCGCAGACTTCCATAAGGTTGATGGCACGGTCGCCGACAAGCTCATGAATGCGCTCGATGAGCTCGCGAGCCAGCTTGGGATTGCGGAATGCCGAGAAGTCGATACCGGAGCGAGCCGGTTGTTCGGGCGCCACTAGTAAGCCTCCGCCGGGTTGGTGGCAAGCTGGTCTTCTTCGACCAGCTCGGACATGGCATTAACAAGCTCGAGCGTTTCCTGTGCTTCCTGCTCGTCGACGATCTGGATGCCAAAGCCGGCGTGTACGAGAATATAGTCGCCAACCTGCGCCGTCGGCACGAGTCGCAGCGACACGGGGCGCTCGATGCCCATCATGTCGACGGTGGCCTTGAGGTCGTCGTCGCGTTTGACTACTTTGCCGGGAACGGCAAGGCACATATTGTTCCCCTTTTATACGCTTTGCGCTGGATGGGCGCTTAATAATCCATCAGTTGATGGTAGCGCTCGCGGGGTTCGCGGGCAAACGCGTTACGCCTGTGAGACGGCTGGGCGCGGCGGCGTGCGAGGGCAAGCTACTGTGATGCGGTCTGCGCAAGACGAGCGCTTGCGACCGCCGCCTGACCGTAGGCGATGCAGCCGTCATTGACGGGTACGGTGTGGGGGACCAAGATAGCAAGGCCCGCGCTTTTGAGCTCGCGGGTGAGGAGCTGAAGCAGAAGTCGGTTCATGAACACGCCGCCCGAGAGCGCGACGGTGTCGATGCCCTCGCGCACGCAGATATCGCTGGCGATGCGCGCCGAGGAGCGCGCGACGGCGACATGGAAGTCGAGCGCGAGCCTGTCGGCGGGCGCTCCGGCTTCAATTCCCTCCAAAAGTGCCACAAAGAGTGCTTTCTGGTCCAGAACATAGGAGCCGTCCAACCACGATGGGCCAGATGCGAAATAGCCGGCGTTATCGTCGGAAAAATGGGCGATTTCGCTGTCGAGTGCGCGCCAGGCGGCGGCTTCGAGCTCGATGGCGGGTTCGCCCTCGTAGGTTGCCTGGCCGCAAATGCCCAAAATCGCGGCTGCGGCATCAAACAGACGACCCATGCTGCTGGTGCGCGGACTGTTGATGCCGCGCTCGATCATCGTTGCCGTTATGCTGCGCGTTTGCTCGTCAAGGCTGTTCAAAAGCCGAGCGGTACCTGGGTGCTCGAGCAGACCGAGCTCACTGATTAGGGCAAAGGCGTTGCGGCGGGCGTCGCGCACGGAGGCCGCCCCGCCGGGGAGCGCCCAGGTGCGCAAATGCGCGGCGCGCTCAAAGCCGCCAAGGCCGGCGACAAGAAACTCGCCGCCCCAAATGGTCCCATCGGTGCCGGCGCCGGTGCCGTCAAAGGCGATGCCAAGGACGCGCGCGTCGGTTGTAAGCTGGCCCGCGGCGATGGCCTCGGCCATTACGCTCGCGATATGCGCATGATGGTGCTGCACCTCGACGAGCGGCAGATTGCATTTTCGCGCCTGCTCGCGCGCCCACTGGCCCGATAGATAGCTGGGGTGTAAATCGCAGGCCAAGGCGGCGGGCGCCAAGTCAAAGAGATCTTCCAGGCGCGTGCGCGCGGCGTTCCAGGCATCGAAGGTCCCGCCGTTTTCAACATCGCCGATATGCTGCGACACAAAACAGGTTGCCTCGCCGTTCGTCCCTTCACGCGTGAGCGCAATCGTGGCCTTTTGTTGTGGCCCGCAAGCGAGCACACAGGACGGAGCGCCCTCGAGCGCCGGCAACGGCAGCGGCTGGGGTGCATATCCGCGAGCGCGGCGAACGGGCATAACGATGCCGTCGACCACGCGTACCACGGAGTCGTCGTAGCGCGAGAGGATCGCGCGGTCGTTACCGAGCAACGCGTCGGCGATGCCGGCGGCAACGAGGTGTTCCCAGGCAAGGTCGTCGTCGGTCTCGATGGGTTCTTCGCTCAGGTTTCCGCTGGTCATGACGAGCGCGTACATACCGCGGGCTTCTGCCGCGGCAAGCAACAGATACTGAAGCGGGGTGTAGGGGAGCATAACGCCAAGCTCGGGCAGGTCGTGCGCGACGGACGGCGCGAGCGCGAGGGCGTCGGGGGAGCCGTCGCTCCCGCAAACAGCACGCCGGCGCAGCAGCACAATGGGGCGGATACTGCCAGCGAGCAGATCGCGTTCAGCATCGTCGATATGACACAGGCGCTCGGTATCAGCAAGACTGCGCACCATGACGGCAAGTGGTTTGTTGCTGCGGCGTTTGCGACGGCGCAGCTCGGCCACCGCCTGCTCGTTGGAGGCGTCGCATGCCAAGTGAAATCCGCCCAGTCCCTTGATAGCGACGATACCGCCGTTGGCCAGCAGCTCAACGCAGCGCTCGATAATGGCGTCGCTGGCCTCGCGTGTGGTGCCGACGGTCGGTGTCGCGGACGAATTCCCGCACGCATCGCCGTTTACAGCCTCGCGCCACGTAATATGCGGCCCGCAATCAAAGCAGGCATCGGGTTGCGCGTGAAAACGCCGGTCGAGTGGGTCGGCATACTCCGCGGCGCACTTGGGACACATGGGGAAACGGTCCATCGATGTGGCCGCTCGGTCATAAGGCAGCGATCGGATGATGGTAAAGCGTGGGCCGCAGTTAGTGCAGTTGATAAAGGGGTAGTGATAGCGTCGGTCGGCGGGATCGAACAATTCGCGCAGGCAATCGTCACAGGTAGCGATGTCGGGCGAGACGAGCGTCGTGTGTGCGGTCTGGTTCTGCGATGCTACGATGCGAAAGCCCTGTTCATCGGCGGCATCCCAACCGTTGGCTGCCAGGTCCACAACCTCGACATACTCTATGCGGGCTGCTGCAGGTGCATGCTCAGAAAGCGCGGCAACAAAAGCATCGAGCGCATCGGCCGGAGCGTGCGCCTCGATATGCACGCCGTCGCCCGCATTGAGCACCCATCCACAAATGCCATGTGCCATGGCCTCGCGATACACAAACGGTCGCATGCCAACGCCCTGCACAATGCCCGTCACATGAATATGCACATGCCGCATGCGACACCCCTCATCAAAACCGACCAAAAAGGGACAGGTTTATTTTGGTAGGTAAAACTTCTAAACCCGCCAAAACAAACCTGTCCCTTTTTGGCAGGTGCGCTGCGGGAAATCCCGCTATAGCCCCAGGCTCTGCTTGGTGGCGGCGCAGGTGAGCTCGCCGTGCTTAACGCCACGCAGGCCCAGCAGGCGGTCGGCTAGTTCGTAGACGCGCTCGCCGCGACCCTTGAGCGCCAGAATCTCCAAACAGTTGTGGTGATCCAGATGCACGTGCATGGTCGATACGATCTCGTCGGTGTAGTCGTGCTGCACTTCGTCCAGACGGCGCGTCAGGTCACCGGTATGGTGGTCGTAGATCATGGTGAGCGACCCGATAACGTGCTCATCGGGCGTGCGCATCTGCTCCTTGGCGATCGAGGCGCGAATCAGGTCGCGCACGGCCTCGGAGCGGTTGGCCACGTCGCCGCGGCGTGCGATCTGCTCGTCAAAACGGCGCAGCAGGTCGTCGGGCGCGGTAACCGAAAAACGGACCAGCTCGGAGCCGGAACCACTACAGTGGCAGCCCGCGTCACCGTCCGCCCCGTGCGGATGCTCGTGCTCGTACCCGCAGCTGTGCTCGTGTTCGGCCACCTTACACCAGCTTCACGGAGCCGACGGAGTTGTGGTCGGCCTCGATGGCTTCCTCGTAGCCCTCGAGCGCGTCATGCGCCTCGTGCAGCGCGGCCATGGCGGCCTCGAGCTTGGCGCCGATGCGCTCCATGTCAAAATTCTCGGTCGCATGCAGCAGCTGATGGCTCCACTCGTGAGCGAGCTCGATGGTGTCGTCGACCTGCTTGACGCTCATGGCAAGCTGGCTCATGTTCATTCCGACATCATGCATGGGAAATCTCCTTTTGTACGGGTCTAATCAGTGGTTCAGATTCTACTACGGAGGGCTCCCGCGCCCGCCGCTGTATGCCAGCTGTCCTACGGTGCCAGTGAAGCAAGTGGCGTGACTACGACACCGTCTTCCCGTCGGTAGGCAGTCGCGGTTCCAGTGAGAACGAGCAAGAAGGACGCTTCGCCTTGGTGGGTCGCATCGATTTTAGATGCGAGTTTCTTGAGATTGGCGGCAGCGGTGTCTATAGGCTTTGAGCCAAGCTTGACCTCAACCAGAGCGTACCTGCCGTCATCTAGCACGAGTACGGCATCGGCTTCAAGGTCGGTCTTGTCCCGATAGTGGTAAACCTTGCCGCCAAGTAGATCCATATAGGTGCGCAGGTCACGGATGCACATCGATTCAAACAGAAGCCCAAATGTTTCAAAATCTTCCAGGAGTTTTTGAGGCGTTGCCCCCAGGGCTGCGACCGCAAGCGATGGATCGCAGAAATGGCGCGTCGGACTTGTCCGTACGGCGGTTTTTGAGCGGAGCCGCGGGGCCCATGCCTCGAGATCTTCGAAAACGCAGGAGCGGGTCAAGGCGTCGACATATTCAGAAACGGTATTTCTTGAGGGAGGTTCTCCTTGCATGTCGGCGGCGATTGTTGCGAGCGATGCCTCTGTTGAGATGTTGCGAGCGTAGCTTCGAATAATCTGGGCCATCCAAGTCTTATTTCTCCGCAGTCCATCAATCTCGTCGATATCGGAATCAAGCAGTTCCGAGATGTAATCAGGGGCCATGGATAGCGCAATCCCATGGTTTGGCTCGATAACCGCTTCAGGCCAACCTCCTCGGCAAAGTGAGTAGACGATACGTTCGATATCGAAGTCGACCATATCGGCAACATCGGTGTTTCCATCAAACAGGCTTGCCAGCGAAACTGATCCTGTTGACTCGCGTGATTCAAAAAGTGACATCGGGCGCATGTTTATACGTGCTATGCGGCCGACTCCTGAGTGTGCCGGCATTTCGCTTGCCCGAGGCGTTGCGGAGCCGGTGAGGATAAACCTGCCTCGTCCTTTGCCGCGGTCGATCGCGAACCTTACGGCGTCCCAAAGCTGTGGGGCCATTTGCCATTCATCGATGAGGCGTGGCTCATCTCCTTTGAGCAGGAGAGAGGGCTTCGAATCGGCAAGCTGGATGTAGCTCGGACCGTTATCGGGGTCTTGCATGTAGATGCTGCTTGCGGCTGCCTGTTCAGCCGTTGCGGTCTTGCCGCACCATTTTGGCCCTTTGATTTGGACAGCCCCAGAAGATTTTAGTTTTCTGGCGAGCACTTTGTCCGCGACTCGTGGTAAATAACCGTGTTGAATTGAACCCATGTCACCCTCCTTGCTAGTAGGGTATTATACCGTTGATTTGTGCAAGTTGGACGATTTAGATTGTGCAAGTTGGACGATTTAGATTGTGCAAGTTGGACATTATATCTAGCTAACATTCATGATGCCAAAAGAGAAGCCCTAGAGTCTCCAGGCCTTTGTCGTATAACGCATGATGTCAAGAATGTCGGCCTTGATGTTTGGCGGT
Organism: Collinsella aerofaciens; assembly: GCF_020709435.1. Classification (GTDB taxonomy): domain Bacteria; phylum Actinomycetota; class Coriobacteriia; order Coriobacteriales; family Coriobacteriaceae; genus Collinsella; species Collinsella aerofaciens_AU. The sequence goes on along the minus strand of NZ_JAJFDP010000008.1, from coordinate 22,034 downwards.
AGGGCTTTGAAGAGCGATAGATATTCGTCTTCCTGAGCGGTAAAAAACGCAGGGCTTCCGTCTGGATCTTTGGTATAGCCAAGGATATCGTTGGGCGTGCATCCAAAGAGATCGCACAATGCAACAATGCGGTCTTCTCCTAGTTTTGCTCGACCTGTTTCCCATGCACTATATGTCGCCTTGCTAACGCCAAGACTGTCCGCAATTTGAAGCTGAGTAAGCCCTGACTTTTTGCGGATTCTGGCGAGTGCGGTATGTCTACTAGTCTCATCCATGTCGCTCCCGTCTGAATAATCAAGAGCAACTTTGCATTTCAATGCCGGTCAAATGTCTAACTGAATTGTTCTTAGGTGCAATAATTGACATAAAGTCTAATATGAATAAACTCAAAACCAATAGAAATAGACATCGAGGAATGGTGGCTATGGGGAGAGTTGTTGGAATCGATCTTGGGACGACCTATTCGGCCGTCGCTGTGTTGGGAGACGATGGACTTCCCGAAATACTGAAGAATGCGGACGGAGAACCGACTACACCTTCGGTTGTTTTATTCCAATCATTTGACGGAAAAGACGAGCCGCTTGTTGGAACGATGGCCAAGCATTCGGCGGCAAGTGATCCCGATAATGTTGTCCAGTTCGTGAAGCGGCAGATGGGAAATCCGGATTGGAGATTCGACTCCGACTCGGGCGTTTCCTACTCTGCAGAAGAGGTTTCCTCCCTTATTATCAAAAAATTATTGCAAGATGCCGAGCAGGCACTTGGAGAAGAAGTATGCGGAGCCGTGATTACGGTTCCCGCATATTTTGATGATGCAAGAAGAACTGCGACAAAGCAGGCAGGTGTAATTGCGGGCACCAAAGTGCTTCGCGTGTTGAATGAACCGACGGCCGCAGCCCTTTCCTTTGGTCTCGATACCGAGAAGAACGGCGTCACGCTTGTCTATGATCTGGGCGGCGGAACGTTCGACGTGACGCTTCTTAAGATAGAGGACGGTTGCTTTACGGTTATCGGAACCGATGGCGATAGAAACCTGGGAGGATTCGATTTCGATAACGCTCTAATGTCGTTTGTGGCAGAAGAACTCTCGAAACAGGGTGCCGGTAATGTTCTCGATGATTATCTGATAAGTGCCGAGCTTCGAGAGAAATGCGAAATGGTTAAGCGCACTCTTTCGAACGTGCCAAAGGCAAACCTCCATATTTCGAAGAACGGAAAGCCTTATCGTGTGGCTATTTCTCGCGAAGATTTCGAGCGGGCGAGTAGGTCGCTCCTGAATCGAACGCAGGAGCTGGTCGAGGACGTGCTCGAGGACACCGGTTATTCATGGGGTCAAATCGATCATGTGGTCCTTGTTGGTGGCTCAACGCGTATGCCAATGGTGCACAAGCTAATCGAAGACATTTCGGGGATGAAACCCGAGCTTGGGGTAAATCCCGATGAGGCTGTCGCCATGGGGGCTGCCGTTCAGGCCGCAATAGAAATGGAATCGAGCATTGACGTGGCAGGGTCGGCAGAAAATGGTTTGCCGGATATGCCCCTCTTTACGGCTCCGAGCGTAGTCATTGCCGATGTTACCTCGCAACCTTTGGGGGTTGTGATGCTCGGGAAAGACGGCAAAGACTACAACAATGTCGTGATTCCGAGGAATTCACCGGTGCCGGGGAGTTATTCACAGGACGCAGCAACGGTGAGTGAGAACCAGTCGTACGTCGATGTCCAGGTGACACAAGGCGATGACCCAGACTTGAACTATGTGGTCATTATCGGTTCAAAGGAAATACCGCTTCCGCCCGGGTTGCCCAAGGGATCTCCCGTCCGCGTGGTTTACGAATACGACAGAGAACAAACCGTGCATATCCGTCTATATGCCGGGGGGAGCGGCCAGCTGTATGGCGAGTTCGAAATCGACCGTGTGGCGAATATGGATGAACGGCAGCTCGATACTGCCGTTAACAAGATGAAGAACATCGAAATTGGATAGGGGACACTGATGGAAGAATTTGTTGACTACTATGAAATTCTCGAGCTGGAAAAGAATGCGCCGATTGAGGAGATTGAAGAGGCGATTAAGAAAACACGAAAGCGCTTCAGGCGTCTCGAAGGATCTCCGGATGCTATGCAAAGAGCGAACGCCGAAAGGATGATGCAGCTCTTAAATGAAGCAGATTCGTTGTTTCACAACAGTTCAAAACGCTTGGAATACGATGCCACATATGATAGCGGGAAGAGTGACAGCAAGAGGGACCTGGAAAAAGACGCCCGTGCTGCAACCGCCGAGAAAGACTGGACATCAGAAGCGAAAGATTATTTCAAAAACGGTCAGAGTGCCAACGCTTGTTTTGCCGCTAGGGAGGCAACAAGGAGTTGCTCAACCGATGCGGAAGCATGGCTTGTGTGGGCTCTGGCAGCATATTCGATGGACAAGTATGACGAATCCATTTTTGCTGCATCCGAGTTGCTGAAGCTTGGCTCGAATCAGGCGACCGCTCATAGGCTGTTGGGCGACTCGTACATAATGATTGATAAATACGCAGACGCCGAGGCTGAGTTTCTGAAGGCCCAGCAGATTGATAAGAGCGACTATACGATTATGGCGCGCTTGGTTGATGCGCGTTATCTTCAGGGGAAATTTGACCAGGCCCTCACTATGGCGCGCAATCTTCATGAGGCACATCCGGATTATGGACCCGTCCTAAGCTCGTTATGCCGGTGTCTAGAGACGGATGTCGAGAACAAAATGAGCTCAAAGGATAATGCTGGCTATTTCACCAATATGAAACAAATCCAGCATGCTGAACTTGTCGTTAGTGAAATGCGCGCGTTGGGAAATATCGACAAGGCTGATGAGGAATGGATTGAGAAAATGGAGGGCCTTATCGACTGGGCGCGTAAAAGGCACTACATTGCACCGGCCCGATGGTTTTGGATTCTCTGCGGCTTGACCTTCTTATTTATGATAAGCGGGTCAAGTGGCGCTCCCTTGACGCTCGTTCTGTTCTTTGGGCTGCTCCTGTATGCATTCTTCTTTGTTGTACCGACCGGATGGATGATCAATGCCCGTAAATTAGGAGAGCTTGCAAAGAGGACAGGGCTCCAATAATGGACGTGCGCTGGGACCAAGCACTTGACAGCTTGGAGATGGATCGCCAAGCAATTATTGACTGTACAGAACGGCTCAGAGCGTCTCTTGCTTCTCTCAAATCAGATTCAAGAAAAATCAAAGACTTGGCCACTGGCGAAGCTTATGCAGGATTATTCAGTGAGCTGCTGCTTGCCGTTGATAGAGTCAAGAATGAGCCGCTGTCAGAGGACTTGAGGTCTTCGATTGTGGATGAGATTATCGAGGTTTGTAGCCATTACGGGCTTGAGCCTGTTCTGTGTGACGAGACGGTTAATCTACATGAGCATGAAATCGTTGGATTGATTAAGACAGACGACGCCTTCAAAGATGGAAAGGTGGCTCGAGTAGAGCGAGACGGTTACAGGATTGGCGGAAGACTTCTCCGCCCAGCGCGAGTGGTTGTCTTTCGGCACGAAGAGGACTGATGGCCAATATGTCGCTGGAAGAGACCTATGCCGAAATGAGGCAAGCGCTCAGCGAGGTCAAGGAATGCCAGGCTCATCTGCTGGGAGCTTGTGAATCCCAATCTGCCTCCGTTGACACGTGGTTGAAGATGACGCTGAAGGAGAGACAGGAGGCAAAAACACGAGCGCTCAATAAACTCAGCATCCGGGAGAAGCGCCGCAACGCCCTTTCGAAAAAGCGGGTGCAGGATACCGTTGACGAGTTGCTGGCGATCGAGGAAGGCTCGGCCCTCAATGCCGCCGAGTATATCCAGATTGGATCGATGTCGAAAACTTCAAAACGTGACGATTTGTTTACGGTGCCCTTTATCGTTCCGTTGCTTGGTCACGGCAATATCGTGATGTCGGTTTCAGGCGAGGGCTGCATTTCAGACGGGGTAGTGCGCGAGGTAGAGGCCAAGACGCTTTTATCGACTTCAGCGTCGCAAGTTGAAATCATTAGTTTTGACCCGGCACTAAAAAACATCGAGGCTCCTTTTTCGACGATTGGCCGGAACGGGCAAGGCGAGGCAGCGGTCAGGTATTTGCATTCGAGAGGCGAACTCGATGCCTTACTTAACGAGCTGACCGACCGTGTGACGCAAATCAACAACGAGTTGCTGTCAGACGATGAGAGCCTGGCGGTATATCACCAACGGGTCGGAATGCCGGTCGAGAAGTACCAGCTCGTTGTGATCCACGATATGCCGATGGGAATGGCTGCCGAGCAATACGACCGTATCTGCTCGCTGATGAAGGCGGCCCCAAAGGCAGGCACTTCTTTCCTAATGATACAACCTAAGATGGACGACTTGCCCAAATGGTATTGCGAGAAGAAACGTTCCTATCCTGTTTCGGAGCGTCTCGAACTATTCTCGGGCAGTCATGCCCGATGGCTGGGTCACGATGGCTATGATGTTGAGCTCTATGAGCTTGACACGATTGAATCGGCGCAAGCCGCCGAGCGGATGGCCCGATCAGCGGCAGAGCTGCGGTTGCCCGAAGTAAAGATCGAGTCGGTGCTTCCCGCGGAGTATTGGATGGAGACGAGTGAGGACGGAGTCACGTTCTCGCTGGGTCTGCGTGGAACCCAGACGGTTGATGTCACGATTGGCTCGAATGAGACTCAAAGACATAATGCACTGATAACCGGCGCGGTCGGACAGGGTAAATCGAATCTGTTGAAAGATATCATCTACGGTTTGTGCGCCAGGTATTCTCCCGACGAGTTGGAACTCTATCTGTTTGATTTCAAAGAGGGCGTTACCCTGTTTCCCATGGCTCCCACGCCGGATTCCCCCGAGTACCTACCGCAGGTAAAGGCATTTGGGCTTGAGGCCGATGAAGACTTTGCCATGGATGTGCTGAATTCCATAGCCGCCGAGGCCAAACGGAGGGCCGCTGCGATCAAGCCTTACGGAGATAATCTGCTCAAGTATCGGCGCAATAGCGGGAATAAGATGCCGCGTATCGTTGTGGTCATTGATGAGTTCCAGCTATTTTTAGAAGGCGCAAGAGGCAAGGAAGCCTGCGAACTTTTGGAACGCATCGTTCGCCTCTATCGTGCATACGGTATTCACGTGATATTGGCGTCACAAAGTATCGGCGGGATAACCAATCTTGCCATTTCCCAGGGCAAGTTCTTCGCACAGTTTCCTATCCGTATCGGACTGAAAAACTCGCCGGCGGAGTCGCGGGCGACTTTCGGACCCTTTAACGAGGCGGCTGCTAGCCTAAGGTTCAGGGGACAGGCAATTCTGAACGAAGATTACGGAAATCCGAGCGCAAATGTGACGGTGCTTACGCCGTTTGCTGAGGATGCCACGTTGGACAGTCTCAGGAACAAGTTCTATACAATGCCAAAAGGGCACCTTGATGAACCGGTGGTTTTCGACGGAAGCACTCTGCCGGAGTTGACTGAGGCCCTCCTTGAGCAGAACGACATAGATTCAGGTAACGTGCCGAGCGCCTTGCTTGGCCGGGGTGTTTCTGCTGGGTTGGCACCGATATATTTCCCGTTTGAAAGAGCTGCGGGAAGCAATATCGCTCTTGTGGGCAGGGGAACGCTGCCAGGGCTCGGTGATCTTCCGAATTCTGTCGATCTTGCGGCGTGTGTTATGGAAACGCTTGTTTTATCGCTTGCACGCTATGAGCGAGGCGCTGAGTTTGCTGTAGTGGAGGATGGCGCGCGCCATGTTTCTAATTCGACTCTGGAGATATGCGCTCGTGCGGGGGTTTCTCCGGAGGTCGTGCCTTCGGACGAAGCGGCTGCATGGATTACCAATTGTCTTCAGAGAAATGATGTCGGGGAAGAATGTGGGCGGGAGCGGTTTGTGTTGGTGCCGAATGCGGACTCACTAGGATCTTTCGACTTTGGTGCTCAGCAGAAGATTCAAAAGGTATTCCGCGAGGCTCCTATGCACGGAATCCACTTTGTCTGCCATTGGCAAAACCCCGTAGCGCTTTCAGCGCAGTTGGGTTCATCGGGACTGTCGTCTTTTGACGGCGTGGCGTGTCTGTTTGGCTCGAATGTCGCAGCGAAGCAGTTGGATGGCCCGCTGTGCCAGTGGAACGGGCAAGAGAACCGGGTCCTTTACAAGGAGGCTTCTTCGGGACGTCCCTCAATGAAGCTCATGCCCTTTGTCGCAACGCGATTATGGAGGAGGGGCGACGATGAGCAGGGATGATTTGTACGAAAGGTATTTGTCCGAAGCAGAACGATTTCTGAAATCGGAGGCGTCGACCGCCCAGCTTGTTAAGCAGGAGTGCGATCGTTGTGATCGGGAGTCGATTTCTGCGAGGAACATGGCGGGCAAAAAGAAAGCGGAGATAGATCGCCTGGCGCATCAAGCACAGGAGGCTTTTTCGCAATTGTCTAAACGACTTGCGGGGAGTCACGCGAAGGACGTCGGCGCTGCGCTTCCGAACATGGTAAGACCGATTGCGTCGAATGAAGACGCTGCCGAGCTTGCCTCTTCGTTATCAGGGCTTATCAAGAAAATCGATTGCTATATCGAGATGATTGAAAAAGATACGTCTGTGGACGAGTTGAGTCAGCGATCTTCAAATGCACTGGATGCTCGACGGGCGGCTCTTGACCGGAAGCGTCTTCTGATGGAAGAAGAGAAGGCGATGCTGGATCCTCTTCCCGTTAAAGCCGAGGAGTCGAAAGGCGGCTGCCTTTCTCAGGCGGCGATTCTATGCGCGTGCTGTATTGGGGTAATTTCGCTTATTGCGAATGCGCTATTTGGGTTGTTGTGACAACGGAAAGGAACAGAAATGAGTCAGAACATCGGCCAGCTCGTTGCAGAGCTGAACGCGTTGGTGTCGAAGATGGAGACGCAGCGAGGTGTGTGCGTCACGGTGGCGGACGATCTCGATTCACTGCACGACATGCTTAACGCGGCAATGGAAGGAACAAATTCGACCGCTCAAAATGAGGCGGTTGGGCAGCTTGGAGCGGCAGCGGCAAAGCTGCTCGAGGCGGGTGGCCTTATCAGTACGGCATGCGATGTGGTCAGCACGTATGCAAGTACGCTCTAGGCGTTTATGGGTGGCGCGGGGGCTCGTCTCCGCGCTTGCCGTTTTCTTGTTCGGCTTGGGAATTGTTCTGGTCGGTCGTATTGGCGTGAGAAAGGTCGTGAAATCCAGCGGAAGCAATTGTGTTCTGGCGGCTTGTGCAGATGGTGTTGGAGATGTGCTTGATATCTGCAACGCGAGAGTTGCTGACGCGGTTTCAGGGGTTGTAGGGCAAGACGAATCCCGCTCTTCGTCCATCGATGGGAGCTCGGAATTTCAGCCAAGCATTCAAGAACGGTACTACGCCGACTTGGCGCATGGGCCTAAGGGTCCTGAGTTTCAGAAGTACATCGTTTTGCACGATACGGAGGGCGATTCTTCCCCTGAAAGTGTCATCGATTGGTGGGAGTCCAACGGCAATAAGGTAGCGGCTCATTTTGTTGTTGGAAAAGATGGGTCGATCGTTCAATGCGTGCCTCTCGATCAAATCGCGCACCATGCCGGTTTTGGCGATGCTGGGAAGAACGAGCAGTATGGAACAATCGATGATTCGAGAGATGACAAGGTCGGAACGTTACCGATAGGGGGAAGCTATCCCGATTACGGCATGAACTCTTATTCCGTTGGGATTGAGATGGTTCATGTTGGAGGATCGGGCGATTACCCCGAAGAGCAGCTTATCGCTGTCGACGGTCTAATTGCGTATATCGATGAGTACTACGGGTTCAAGAGCCAGATTATCGACCACAAGGCGTGGCGGACGGGAAATTCGGATACATCGGCGGAATTCTCATCATATCTGTCGAACTATCAAGAATATCGGCGTCATGTTGATGGCTAAAAGACAGCTTGAAAGGGGAGACAGTGAAGTGTCCCAAATGTAACGCAGAGATAGAAGAGGGGACAGTTTACTGCCCCTTTTGTGCTGCGAAAGTATCTTCTGGCGTGGGTCGGTCGACCACAGAGAATGAGCGGATGCCATTCGATGTCAAGGATAATGCGAAGGGGAAGGCGGCGGCGGAGGATTCTGGCAACGAACTAGGTAAAAGAGTAATTGGGTTAATTGGCGGATTCGATTCAAATAAAATCGTGATAATTGGCCTGGTGGCCGTCATCATTGTTGGCGGCTTTTATGTTTGGAATCGATTCGGGAGTGGGCACTCATCACCAGAAATCACTCAAACCTATCAGCATACGATGTATAAATCGGACGTCGATGAGTTTGAGTCGGAAAACTCAGATGAAAAGGACGAGGCCGACGATGAGGACGCAACTGAATTAATAGTGGTATCAAATAACTCCGCCGGGTTTCCAGAGATGGTGGTGAATGTCAAGGTGACCGGCTCTTCGACAGAGGCGTTGTCGAAGCCGGAGAATTGGTCCCTGAAAGAAGCGGGTACGAACGGTGAGCAGGCTTCGACTAACCCCCGGAGTGTTGTAGTTGGTTCGGACGGAGTTTGCAAGCTCGCATATCGGTCGACGCTCGGTAGCGATTCGGGTGATAGCCGTACGGTTGTCGTGTCATATATTGATGATCAATCACATAAGGTTATGGATAGCTTTTCCTATTACTGTGATGCGAAGAGTTCGACGGTAGACGGTTACTTACTTTCTGAAAGCGACTCATGGCGTTATACCGAGGCGGAGATTGAAGAAATGGGTATGAGCACATGGGAGCTTTGCTTGGCAAGAAATGAAATATATGCACGCCATGGTCGCAAGTTCAAGAATGAGAAGATTCAAGAGTATTTCGACAATAAGGATTGGTATGAAGGCATATACTCGCCTGAGGAATTTGATGCGATGACATCACCGCTTAATGATATCGAGAGGGCAAATGCCGAAACGATCCAGTCTTACGAACGTGCTATCGGATCTGAGTTTTTAAATCCATAACAAAACTTGTGGCAAAGACTAGGTAAATGAAGAAAACGGGTGCGAGTCTGTGCGACCCGCACCCGTTCACTGGGGGCTGTTTGTGACTACCATACTATCCGTGGCTGCACTCGGTGCATCCAGAAGTCCGGCGAGCGGTGCAAAAGCGCTCATAGACGGCGGGTAAGTAACAAGCGTATTACAGATGCTTCTCCAGCAGCGCCTGCAGCCTCGCCTTGGGCAGAGCGCCAACCGAGCGGTCAATCTCCTCGCCGTTCTTAAACACAATCAGCGTGGGGATGCTCATGACGCCATACTTCATGGCCAGGTCCTGGTTGTCGTCGACGTTGCATTTGGCAACGGCAAGCTTGCCCGCCAGCTCATCGGCAACCTCGTCAACGATGGGCGAGAGGGATCGACAGGGCCCGCACCACGGTGCCCAAAAATCGACCAGCACGGGCAGGCTGTCGTTAACGATGGAATCGAAGTTCTCGGGGGTAATCTGATTAATGTCAGCCATGGTGACCTCCATAATGTGACGCGGCTCAGCCGCGTAAAACTCAGTACGACCGTGCTTATACCCAGCCGTCCGCAAAGCAACCACTCGCGGGCAGCTCTTTTATATAATGGTGGGCACGCAAACGATTGGAGAGCGCATGCCCACGTCACAAAGCCAGAAAAAAGAAGCCATCGCCCAGGCGGCCGAGCAGGAGCTCACATCGCTTGCGGTCCGTGGCGTGCGTATCGCGGGCAACGCGTGCTCGCCGATCGTGCTGGTCAAAGGCGATTTGGACGAGGCCGAGCGTTCGGGTGGCGAGCTTGCCGCCGGCCCGGATGGCGCGGCGTTGCGCAAGGCGCTTGGGGCCATCGGCTACGCGCCCGAGGATTTTTGCGTGCTGGCAAGCGTCGCCGGCGTGGGTGACGGAGCGGTCGCGGTGGGCGAGACTCTGCCGTGCGAGCTGTTCCGTGAGGCGCTTGAGGCTTTGGACCCCGAGGCGGTGCTACTGCTGGACGATCGCGCGGCCGATACCATGCGCGAGACCTACGCCGATATGCTCGTGGCGATCGATGACTTCGACACCGCCATGCTCAAGCCCGGCCTGATCGCTCATGTGCAGGGCCGCCGCGTGCTCGCGCTCGACGGTTTTGAGGCGGCGCTCACTGACAAAGCCGCCAAGCAGCGCATGTGGGCATACATCAAGCAGCTGACCCCGGCGGCCGCTCCGCTGTAGCGGATTGGCGCCGGCGAGCGATTGTCTGGCGGGCAAGGCACACCTCGAGATCGGCGCCGCACTTCTACATCACAGCGCGCAGCTCAAACCGATCGCCGTTAATGCGGAACTGACAGTTGCCGTTCATGCGCTCCACGGCAAGTTTGATGCTCCTGGTGCCAAAGCCGTGGCCCGCATGCCGGGTCACGGGCATGCCGTCGACCATGCGCGGCGCGCGGTCAAACGTGTTGGAAACTAACAGCAGCAGCTGGCCGTCCTCTAATCGCAGGTCAAAGTCGACGAATCGCTTTCCTTGGGGTGCGGCGCTTGCGGCGGTGATAGCGTTTTCCAAGGCATTTGAGAGCACGCTAAACAGGTCGGCGTCACCTACGTGGATGGTTTCGGGTACGGCGGCGCGCAGGTTGGCGGTAATGCCGTTTCTATTGATTTCCGAGTTAAATGACGAAAGCGCGATGTTTACGGTCTCGTTGGCGCAGAAGCGGCGTACGGCGGTGCGATCGCCGGCTTCGCAGAGTTCATCGATGCGTTTGAGCGCCTCGTCGGTGTGGCCCTCCTCAATTAAAGCGGCCAGGCCGCGTAGGAAGTGGCGCATATCGTGGCGAAGAATCGACAGCTCGCGCCCAGATTGACGCCAAGCCTCGAGCTCTTTGATGGCGGCGCTGTCGCGGGTTTCGAGCATCCAGCGCTCTCGCTCGGCGGTTTCCTTTTCTTCGTATTCGCGCAGGTAAACGGCAAGAAACATAAGATAGAAGGCACAGAGCGCAAATGCCAAAAACTCAACCGTCACCACCGAGCCCGAGTGGAACAGCGTGGTGTAGACGTTGGTGGCATAGTCAAAGACGTAATAGACGAGCGGCAGGATTAAAAGGATGCCCAGCTCGGTGGTGCTTTTAATCGCCAAGCGCGGACCGATGTCGCCGGCCCAATGCAGCAGGACGGCAAAGACGGCGAGTGTGGTCGCGATGCGCGCCAGATAGTACGCGATCTGAGAATCGGTTGCGGCAAATGCGGCGATGCCCATCCAATTGCTGAACTGGCAGCTCAGATAGGCACTCGTAATGCCGAGCACGGCAAGCAGCGGGCTCAGGCGGTAGCGCGCGCACAAATAGATGATGAGCGGCAGATGCACGACGAGCGGATATACCTGGCGGGCGAAAAGCTCTCCGCCGACGGCATTGGCGAGGCCAAATGCGCATCCGGTTACGGCACCGACCAGCACCAGTTCAAGCGCATGACGCCGGTTGATCTCGATACCGCACAGCGCCGCCGAGGCAAAGACGCCAAAGAGTAGCGTTGTGGCGTGGTGGATTGCCCAAAGGACCATTTCGACCGAGGAGACCATCAGTGTCTCCCAGCCTCAAAGCGCACCGCAAAGTAGGCGTCTTGGAATCCCTGCTTGCAACTGCGCGAAAGCGGGATGCACGCGCCCGAGCGCATGACGATGTCCGTGCGGTCAAAGTGATCGATGTTGCGCAGGTTGACCTGGTAGCTGCGGTGGCATTTAAAGAAGGTGGCATTTTGCGCCAAACGGTCCTCGACGCTGCGGAACGACTCGAGTGCCTCGATGTCGCGTCCGTCGCGCAGGTGGAAGACCACGTGCTTGTTGCGCGCCTCGGCATATTCGATGTCGGACAGGCGCAGGGCGTGGTAGCCAAAGGAAGTTTTGATCACGAGCTCGTCGGTTGCCGCCGGGCGCATGCTCGAAAGCTCGTTAAGTAACTGCGCCAGGCGTTCGTAAGTCACGGGCTTGAGCAGATAGTCGAAGGCGCGGACCTCGTAGGATTCCAGCGCGAACTCGGGCGACGAGGTGAGGAACACCAGGCGCACGGCGGTGTCGGCCTGGCGCAGTTCGCGTGCGGTGTCCATGCCGTTGACGAGCGGCATGATCATGTCGAGCAGAATGATGTCGGCGCGCGATGCGGCATGGCGGGCCAGCAGGTCCTCGCCGCGCGTGACGAGCGCAACATCGACCGCCGTGCCCGTCTCGGTCGACCAGCGGTCGATCATCCGGTGCAGTCTATCTAGAAAAGCGACATCATCGTCGCAGGCAATAATCTTGAGCATTCGGCCCCCTTAAGTAGTTCGATTTTGCCACATCGGGCACGCGCCGCTTGCGGGGGTGCGGACCGTTTGCGCCCCACGGCGTGCAGCTCGCGCCAAGCGGTGTTGCGGTGGCGAAAGATGCCTCCTGCGCCATCGAGAGCTCAGCTATCCTCAGCTTGCCAGTTCGAAAATGGACCCGACCCAAGATTGAATCTTTATTTCAACTTTACACCTAGGTTTACAGCTGTCTTGTCAGCTGTAAACCTAGGTGTCATACTAAAGCCCCAAGATTCGCCAAAAGAGAGGGGCCTTGATGGCACAGAGCGCGAACATGGATGCGTCGGAGCTTGCACGCGATATCGCGGCCGGCCTAGCATCGGCAACGACGGCAACGGAGCGCGCGGCACTGGTGCCCGCAGAGCTCGTCGAGGCCATTCAGCAGCTAAAAACCCAACGTGACGCGGTGATCCTGGCGCACTATTACGTGGCGCCCGAGGTGCAGGCCGTGGCTGATTACGTCGGCGACAGCTTCTACCTGGCAAAGCTCGCCAAGAGCCTGCCGCAGCAGACTATCGTGCTGTGCGGCGTGGAGTTTATGGGCGAGAGCGCCAAACTGCTCAATCCCACTAAGACCGTGCTGCTGCCCGAGCCGGGCGCGGACTGCCCCATGGCGCACATGGTCAAGCGCGAGACAGTCGATGCAGCGCGCGCCGAGTACGGTGACGACCTTGCCGTGGTCTGCTACGTCAACTCCACGGTCGAGATCAAGAGCTGGAGCGACGTGTGCGTCACCAGCTCCAACGCCGTTAAGATTGTGTCCGAGCTGCCGCAGCAGCATATCCTGTTCATTCCCGACCAAAACTTGGGCCGCTTCGTAGCCGAGCAGGTGCCGCAAAAGCACGTCATCCTCAACAACGGCTACTGCCCGCGCCATCACATCATCACCGTCGAGCAGATCGTCGACGCGACGGAGGCCCACCCCGACGCGCTCGTGCTGGCGCACCCCGAGTGCAAGGCCGACGTCCTGGCCGAGGCCGACTACATCGGCTCCACCGCCGGCATCATCAAGTATGCCGAGAAGTCCGACGCGAGCGAGTTCATTATCGTGACGGTTCGCGGCGTGCTCTACGAGCTCGAGCGCCGCTGCCAGGGCACCGGCAAGAAGTTCTACTTCCCCGCGGTGCAGCCCACCTGCGTCAACATGGACCTCATCACGCTCGAAAAGCTCGTGCGCTGCCTGGAGACGGGCGAGGGCGAGGTGCAGATCGGCGTCTCGGACGAGGCGGCAGACCAGGCCAAGCTCACGCTCGACCGTATGCTCGAGTACGCAGCGCGCTAGAACAATGTGACATGAGGGGCAGTCCCTTATGCCACATTACAAGGGAGAGGATTCCTGTGGAAACCAAGCAATACCCCGATATGGAGTGCGACGTCGTCATTGCCGGCTGCGGCGTGGCGGGCCTGTACGCGGCCCTCAATCTGCCGACGAGCACGCGCGTGATCATGCTTTCCAAGGGCGCGGTCGACGAGTGCGATTCGATGCTCGCGCAGGGCGGCATCTGCGTGCTGCCCGAGGGCTCGGACTACGATGCCTTCTTTGAGGACACCATGCACGCCGGCCACTACGAGAACCGCCGCGAGAGCGTCGACATCATGATCCGCTCGAGCCGCTCGGTCATCAACGACCTGCTGGCCATGGGCGTGGACTTTGAGCGCAAGGCCGACGGTAGCCTCGACTTTACCCGCGAGGGCGCGCACAGCCGTCCGCGAATTGCCTTCCATGCCGACATTACGGGCAAGGAGATCACGACCAAGCTGCTCCAGGCCGTTCGCAAGCTGGATAACGTGCAGATTTTGGAGCACGTGGCCATGACCGACATTCTAACGGGCGAGCGTGACGGCGCCACGGTGTGCACCGGCGTCGTCGCCGCAGCCGTGGACGAGGACAACTCGGTTCGCCCCGCCGACGAGCTGGCAAATGCCGTTGAGGGCGTGCATGCCGGTAAGCCGTTTAAGATCCATGCCCGCCACACGCTGTGGGCGACGGGTGGCATTGGCGGCGTGTACGACCACTCGACCAACTACCCGCAGCTCACGGGCGACGCCTGCTACATCGCTCAGGAGCATGGCATTAAGATGGAGCACCTGGACTACGTGCAGATCCATCCCACGGGTCTGTTCTCGCCGCAGCCGGGTCGCACGTTCCTGATCAGCGAGAGCTGCCGCGGCGAGGGCGCGATTTTGCTCAACGCCGCCGGCGAGCGTTTTACCGACGAGTTGCAGCCGCGCGACGTTGTCGCCGCCGCCATCCGCGAGCAGATGAAGCAGGACGGCACCGAGCACGAGTGGCTGAGCTTTGCCCCCGTCGAGCGTGACGTGGTGACCGGGCACTTTGCCAACATTCGCGCGCGCTGCCTGGAGGACGGCCGCGACATCCTGGACGAGCCCATTCCCGTTACACCCACGCAGCACTACTTTATGGGCGGCGTATGGGTCGACAAGGACGGCCGCACCTCGATGCCCGAGCTCTACGCCGCCGGCGAGACGGCCTGCAATGGCGTGCACGGCAAGAACCGCCTGGCTTCTAACAGCCTGCTCGAGGCGCTGGTCTGGGGCCGCCGCGCCGCGTGGTACATGCGCACCGGCGAGTCGCTGGCCGTGGAGCAGGCCGGTGAGCCCGCGCTTGACGGGCGTCACCGCGCCCTGAGCGCCGATACCCTTGCAATCGATGATTTGGCCCGTGCCGCCGGCACGCAGGCCGTAGAGGAGTAGACCATGAATCCCATTACCATGAAGCTCGTCGTCGATGATCTGATTTTGCAGGCTCTGCGCGAGGACATCACGTTTGAGGACGTGAGTACGGCGAGCGTGTGCCCCACGGCGCGCCCCGCTACCGTTGAGCTCATCGCCAAGGCCGACGGCATTATCGCCGGCCTGGACGTATTCGCCCGCACCTTTGAGCTGCTGGATCCGCAGAGCTCCGTGTTGTTCGATGTCGCGGACGGCGACGAGGTACACGCTGGCGACCATGTGGGCCAGGTGCGCGGCGACGCGCGCGTGCTGCTTTCGGGCGAGCGCGTGGCGCTCAACTATCTGCAGCGCATGAGCGGCATCGCCACTTACACGCATCGGATGGCGGCTGCGCTCGAGGGCACCAAGACCGTGCTTGTCGACACGCGCAAGACCACGCCGGGCATGCGCGTCTTCGAGAAGGCCGCAGTCGAGATCGGCGGCGGCAGCAACCACCGCTATAACCTGTCGACGGCTGTCATGCTCAAGGACAACCACATCGACGCCGCCGGTGGCGTGGCGCGCGCGATTGAGATGGCGCGCGCCCATGCGTCGTTTACCACGACGGTCGAGATTGAGTGCGAGAACCTGGACATGGTGCGCGAGGCCGTGGAGGCCGGCGCCGATATCATCATGCTCGACAACATGACCCATGACGACATGGCTGCCGCGATTGAGCTTATCGCCGGTCGCGCCAAGACTGAGTGCTCGGGCAACGTGGATGCCAGCAATATCCGCGCGCTCGCCGACCTGGGCGTTGACTTTATTAGTTCGGGCGCTCTGACGCACTCTGCGCCGATCCTCGACCTTTCGCTTAAGCACCTGCGTCTGCTGGACGGTAAATAATGAATGCCCGCGAGCGTCGCCGTTCCATCATGGCCGTGCTCGAGAGAGCCAAAGATCCTGTCTCGGGCAGTGCGCTTGCCCGTGAGGTGGGCGTGAGCCGTCAGGTCGTGGTGCAGGACATCGCCCTGCTGCGCGCCGACGGGCACGATATCGTCGCCACCAATCGCGGCTATGTACTACAGGAGGCCCCCAGCAGCCCCGCCGTGCCCACGCGTCTGGTCAAGGTTCGCCACGGCGTGGAGCAGGCGGGCGATGAGCTCACGAGCATCGTCGACGCGGGCGGCGCCGTGCTCAACGTAATCGTCAATCACCGCGTATACGGCAAGATCACGGCCGACCTGGACATCCGCAATCGTCGCGATGTTGAGCGCTACCTGCACGATATCGAGAGCGGCAAGAGCTTTCCGCTGCTAACGGTAACCAGCGGCTATCACTTCCACCGTATTGCGGCAGAAGACGAGCAGACTCTCGACGAGATCGAGGCGATGCTCAAGGAGAAAGGCTACCTAGCAGACCTGATGCCCTACGAGGACGATCTATCGTAGCCGACGCTGCAAACGCCCCTAAGCGGCAATCTGACGTTCAATCGTCGGTTGCGTACAAAAAGTACGCTTCCCTCCTCTTTCACGTCACCTTGCTCGCTTAGGGGTGTTTTCGCTGACGTGAGCTCAACCTGCGACGGTGCCAAATTAGTTATCCGCACAAAAAAGGAGGCCTCCGCGGCGATGCGGAGGCCTCCTTTTTTGTGCACGGTGTACTTTTGAGTGTGCAGGTGGGGGAGTTGTTACTCCTCGACGATCTCGGTGATCGCGCCAGCGGGGCAAGCGTCCTGGCAGACGCCACAAGCGACGCAGGAGTCCTCGTCAGCGACGGTAGCGACGTCCTGGAGCTCCAGAACGCCAGCGGGGCAGGAGTCGACGCAAACGCCACAAGCGATGCACTCGTCGGCATCAATTACGGGATGAGCCATGGTAGTTTCCTCTCTGTTGACCGACGCTACAGGCGATGCGCGCCGGTTTGATTCGGGCAAAAACATACCACGGGAGCGACCGTTTGCAATACCCTCTGGCCGGCATCTTCATACCGTTCGCCGAGTATGCCGCGGCTTACTAAAAAACATGCAGGTGAGGCCGTTGAGCTGCGCAAATGTTAGCTATAGGTGACTTGAAGTATAGGGCGATTGAGCGTGCTTGCGGAAAGGGCATCCCGTTATTTGGCCGAAAACCGGGTCGCAGTTTCCGGCTGGGCCCGCTAGAGGAAACTGCGACCCGGAATCCACGCTCAAACCGGGATGAACTTTCCGCAAGACGGCCCCCAGGCACCCCCGGACGCAAACCTCAGTCAACTCTACATAGATCTCAATAGATCTACCGAGAACTCAAACAGTGCATCTACCTGCGCATTTGAGAACCTAAACTCTCAGAGATAAGAAATCTTATATGAATTGACTTAGATTTTGTATATTCCGGCCCATAAGGGGATACACTACATCCTGAAAGACAAGCCGAAGCGCCGCGCGGCAGACCGCCGAGTCGGCGCGAACGCACAAGAGAGAGGGAATTTCTAATGAGTAAGATTCTTGGTATCGACCTTGGTACTACTAACTCCGCTATGGCCGTCCTCGAGGGCGGTTCTCCGACCATCATCGTGAACGCCGAGGGCGACCGCACCACCCCGTCCGTTGTTGGCTTCCGTGCTGACGGCGACCGTGTCGTGGGTAAGGCCGCTAAGAACCAGGCTGTCACCAACCCCAAGAACACCGTGTTCTCCATCAAGCGCTTCATGGGCCGCAAGTACTCCGAGTGCACCTCCGAGATCAAGACCGTGCCGTATGAGGTCAAGGAGGGCCAGGGCGGCCGTGCCGTCGTCGATATCGAGGGCAAGGATTACACCGCCGAGCAGGTGAGCGCCATGACGCTCGCGAAGATGAAGGCCGACGCCGAGAAGTATCTGGGCGAGACCGTCACCGACGCCGTCATCACCGTCCCGGCCTACTTCAACGACGCCCAGCGTCAGGCCACCAAGGATGCCGGTAAGATCGCCGGCCTCAACGTCAAGCGTATCGTCAACGAGCCGACCGCTGCCGCTCTTGCCTATGGCCTGGACAAGCAGGGCACCGACCAGCGCATCCTGGTCTTCGACCTGGGTGGCGGCACCTTCGATGTCTCCATCCTCGACCTCGCCGACGGCGTGTTTGAGGTTCTGTCCACTTCGGGCGACAACCACCTGGGCGGCGACGACTGGGATCAGCGCGTCATCGACTGGATGGCCGACAAGTTCCAGCAGGAGAACGGCGTCGATCTGCGTCAGGACCCCATGGCCCTGCAGCGTCTGAAGGAGGCCGCCGAGAACGCCAAGAAGGAGCTCTCCGCGGCGCAGCAGTCCACCATCAACCTGCCGTTCATTACCATGAACCAGTCCGGCCCGCTGCACCTCAACTACACGCTGACCCGCGCCGAGTTCGAGAAGATCACCCGCGACCTGCTCGAGCGCTGCAAGCAGCCTGTCACCAACGCCCTGCGCGACGCCAAGCTTAAGCTCTCCGATCTGACTGAGGTCATCCTCGTCGGCGGCTCCACCCGTATGCCCGCTGTCCAGGATCTGGTCAAGACCATGACCGGCAAGCAGCCCAACATGTCCGTGAACCCCGACGAGGTCGTTGCCGACGGCGCTGCCGTCCAGGGCGGCGTGCTCACCGGCGACGTCGAGGGCATCCTGCTGCTCGACGTAACCCCGCTGTCGCTGGGCGTTGAGACCATGGGCGGCATCATGACCAAGATGATCGACCGCAACACCACGATCCCGACCTCCAAGACCGAGGTCTACTCCACCGCTGCCGACAACCAGACCAGCGTCGAGATCAACGTGCTCCAGGGCGAGCGCGAGCTTGCTCGCGACAACAAGTCGCTCGGTAAGTTCCAGCTGACCGGTATCCCGGCTGCCCGCCGCGGCGTGCCGCAGATCGAGGTCACCTTCGACATCGACGCCAACGGCATCGTCAAGGTCTCCGCTAAGGACAAGGGCACCGGCAAGGAGCAACAGATCACCATTTCCGGCTCCACCGCTCTGTCCGACGACGAAGTCGATCGTATGGTCAAGGACGCCGAGGCTCATGCCGAGGAGGACAAGAAGCAGAAGGAAGAGGTCGAGGTCCGCAACCAGACCGACAGCCTGTGCTACTCCACCGAGCAGACCCTCAACGAGCTGGGCGACAAGGTTTCCGCCGACGTGAAGTCCAAGGCCGAGGCCGCTATCGCCGACGCCAAGAAGGCGCTCGAGGGCTCTGACGTCGAGGCCATCAAGGCCGCTGGCGAGTCCCTGCAGTCCGTGGCCTACGAGCTTGCCCAGGTTGTCTACGCCGACGCTCAGCAGCAGACCGACGGTGCCGCCGGTGCCCAGCCTGCCGACGATGACGTTGTCGACGCCGACTACGAGGTTGTGGACGACGAGGACAAGTAATCATGTCCGCCCGTAAAGCTCGCACGGAGGCGGCTGCCGCTGGCGCCGCCCCCGTTGACTCTGAGGAGAAGGACGTGAAGATTCCCGTAGAGGCCGTCGACGATACCGAGGTCAACGAGACCGAGGCCGCCGAGGCTGCCGAGAACCAGGTAGAGGATTCCAACAAGGAGGCGACGATGACCGAGGACGAGATGGTGGAAGCTGCTATCCGCGCCGGTGAGGAAGCCGCCGACAACGACTTTAAGCTCAAGTTCGAGCAGGCCCAAAAGGAGCTTGCCGACGTGCGCAGCGAGCTCGATGCTGCGGCAGAGGCTCAGAAGGCCGCCGAGGACAAGGCAAAGGACGCCACCGAGCGCACCGCCCGTCTACAGGCCGACTGGGAGAACTTCCGTCGCCGCACCGCTAACGAGCGCATCGCCGAGCGCGAGCGCGCGACCGAGAAGCTCGTCACTGCGCTGCTGCCGGTGGTTGACGATATCGAGCGTGCAATCGACCATGCCCGTAGCCAGGAGCTTTCCGACGATTTTAAGCAGTTCGTCGATGGCGTTGACGCGGTGCATGCCAAGCTGCTCGATGTGTTTGCGCACGAGGGCGTTGAGCCCATCGACCCCAAGGGCGAGGCGTTCGATCCGCTCGAGCACCAGGCCGTGGGGCGTGTCGAGGACGCATCGCAGTACGACGAGACCGTCAACGACGTGTACCAGAAGGGCTACCGCATGGCGGATCGCATCCTGCGTTCCGCGATGGTGACGGTGACCTACGGCGGCGAGAAACGCCCCGCACCGGAGCCCGAAGCGGCGCCCGAGGATGCTGCGGCCGATACGGCCGAGAGCACCGAGGAGTAATTGAGAAGGGCCCCGGGGCGACACCCGGGGCCCTTTCTGGCCTAGTGCCATATGAAAGCATGAGCCGCCGCCCGCTGGGCGGCGGATGAAACAGGAGAGGAGCTACGATGGCTGCAGGCAAAACCTTCTATGACATCCTGGGCGTATCCAAGAGCGCCTCCGACAAAGAGATCAAGAGCGCGTTTCGCAAGCTCGCGCAAAAATATCACCCCGATGCCGGCGGCGACGAGGCCAAGTTCAAGGAGATCAGCGAGGCCTACGAAACGCTTTCGGACGAGAAGAAGCGCAAAGAGTACGACCAGATGCTCATGTTTGGCGGCATGCCGGGCGCAGGCGGCGCGTATGGCGGCGGCTACGGTGCCGGCGCGGGCGCCAGCGGCTGGGGCGACATCTTCGACAGCATCTTTAGCGGCAACGGCGCCTGGGGCAGCGATTGGGGCTCGGGCTTTGCCGGGGCTGCGGGCGCTGCCGGTGCCGGCGCGGGTCGCAGCCGCGCTCGCAAGGGCGGCGACCTGTCGCTGACCGTCGATGTGACGGCTGAGGACGCGTTCCGCGGCGTGACGCACAAGGTCACTTACCGCATTCCCTCGACGGGCGAGCAGCAGACCATTACGGTCTCGGTCCCCGCGGGCGCGGTCGACGGCGGCAAGCTACGCTACAAGCGTCGCGGCGAGTACGGCGTTGCGGGTGGCGAGCGCGGCGACCTGGTCGTGACCACGCATGTGGAGGAGCACCCGCTGTTTAAGCGCAAAGGTGCCGACGTGACCATGGAGGTACCGGTCTCGGTCTTCGAGGCGGCGCTCGGCTGCACGGTGGACGTGCCGACGCCCGGTGGTGCGACGGTTCGTCTGAAGGTGCCCGCGGGTACCCAGACGGGCAAGAAGTTCCGCTTTAAGGAGATGGGCGCGCCCGACGTTAAGCATCGCGGGCGCACCGGTGCGCTGCTTGTCGAGATCAAGGTGCAGGTTCCCACGAACCTGTCTGATGACGAGCGCGATGCCATGACCAAGCTGCGCGAGGCCGACACGCGCGACTACCGCGAGAAGGTCAACCGTTACAAGGCGACGTACTAGGGCGGTCGCGGCGCACGCCCACGCCCGCGGGCTTATGATGGACGATAACGAGACGGAAAGGGGTCAGGTAGCATGGCCGAGGACAATAGGAACAAACCGCTGTACATGATTAGCGTGGCGGCCGAGCTGACCGGTATGCATCCGCAGACTCTGCGCGTCTACGAGTCCAAGGGCCTGGTGAACCCCCAGCGCTCGGGCGGCAACACGCGTCTGTATTCGCGTGCCGATATCGAGCGCTTGGAGCTCATCAACCAGCTGACCGACGAGGGCATCAACCTTGCCGGCGTGGTGCGTATTCTCGATATGAAGGAGCGTGCTGAGGAGCGCGAGCGCGAGAACGAAAAGCTCCGTGCCCGCGTGCGCCAGCTCGAGGACGAGCTGCACGAGTACAAGATGCAGAAGAAGATCACCGCCCTGGCCCCGCGCGACGGCTCGGTTAACCCCGAACAGGTCATGCGCAAACTTTTGGGCGCAGGCGGGGATCTCTAGGTTACGCCGTTCTGCCGAACGGCGTAACGGCTCGACGCTGCGCGACGTCCAGAGCGACAATTTGTCATTCAAAAGGCAAGGCATGACCAGAAGGTCTATGCCTTGCCTTTTTCATGCCAACTTGTTCGCTCTGGACGTCGCTCGCTGTCCGTCCTCTACCTGCGGCGTTGCCTTGCTCCGGATGCGGTGGTCATTGGGGACGTTCTTAAATGACTAGTTAAAGGGGACATTCTTGCGGCACTTGGCACTTGGGGACGTTCCTTTTAATATGAGCAGGACATTGTCAAGAGGCAAAA
>NZ_JAJFDP010000041.1:0-1375 GCF_020709435.1 Collinsella aerofaciens | reverse complement strand
CCCCCAGCACCAGGCCCACGAGCGGGCACAGGACGATGGGGCGGAACGCGTAGAGGGTGCCGAGCTGGTAGTCGAGGCATCCAAACGCTCCGACTAAGCCGACGAGGATTGCTTGGACAAGCATAATTCCTCCCAATAAGGAATCTCGAACCGTCGTCACTCCCGTCGCGCGCGTTGTTGATATCAATTCCGGGAGTTCGATTCCACGGCTCGAAGCGTACCTGGTGTGCTGCTAACACCCATGCCAGGCACAAATGATTTGATACCAATTATAGATATGCAGGTTCTTACTATTTAATACCACTCGCTCAGCGGGGTGTTTTTTACCGTAAACGGCAGACGTATCTCATCAGGCGCGCTCTTTGTTTCGATGGCGGACAAGCGCCACCAGAAAGCCATCGCCAAAGGCATCGGATGCCAAGTTGGCCACAATCACCAAAACGATAATCGCCGCGCCCAAAAACTCGTTCCAGCGAAAGACCTCGCCAAAGAAGAGCGCCGACCAGCAGGGAGCGAGCACGACCTCGCTCATGCAAACCAAGTTGGCCGCAAACGCGTTGGTTCGCGCGATCCCCTTGGCATACAGCACGCTCGCAAGGCCACTGCAAAAAAGGCCATGCACCAGCATGAGCCCCCACTCAAATGGTCTCACGGAGTCTAGGGCGCCAGCAAAATAGACGATCGGCAGCATCGAGATACCGCAGGAGATGAGCGAGGACACCATGGGCGACGCATCGGGGCGAGAGTTCAAAAAGAAACACAGCCCAAAGGTGGCTCCCGAAATGACGGCAAGCAGGTTGCCGAGCATGCCCTCGGCGCTCAAATCGCCTAAAAAGAAAAGTCCCATACCCGTAAAAGCAACCAACACGGAGGCAATCTTCGCAGGCGAGGGCAACGTGCGAGTTGCGAGCGACTGATACACGATAACAAAAATCATCGAGGTGTACTGCAGGACGATCGCGTTGCCGACCGTCGTGAGCTGGTTGGCAAAGTTAAACGTGGTGCCCGTCACGAAGTTGCAGACGGCCACAAGGACAATAAGACGGCTGACGCGGAGGACGGGCCTACCGACGAGCAGGATAAAGAGCGCCATAAATATTGCCGTAACGGCACCGATCAAAAGAGCTGACTGCGAATTGGCGCGAACGAGGATGCCGATAAAACTCCATAAGAGCGCCGTACCAAATAGATACATCGCCCCGCTCACGCCATTATCGGGTGGATTGTCAGATCGAATCACGAAGCACCTCCAGCTAGCTTTCGGTAATAAAAAACGGCGACCGCAATGGGTCGCCGTTTCCCTTGGGGGCAGATAATAGACCGGGCCCTTACGCCAGCACGCCGAAGAACGCGCCGATGATGCCCACGACCATGG
>NZ_JAJFDP010000007.1:0-113812 GCF_020709435.1 Collinsella aerofaciens | reverse complement strand
GTCCGTCTACGGCCAGACCAAGGCCGCCGGCGACATCGCCGTGGCCGGGTGCCCGCGCCACTACATCATGCGCTCCAGCTGGGTCATCGGCGAGGGCCGCAACTTCGTCAAGACGATGAAGGGCCTGTCCGACCGCGTCGCCGACCCCGAGGACGGGCTCGAGCAGGTCACGGTCGTTGACGACCAGCTGGGCCGCCTGACCTTCACGCGCGACATGGCCGAGGCCATCTTCCACGTGCTGGGGACGCACGCCCCCTACGGCACCTACGACTGCACCGGCTCCGGCACCGTCAAGTCCTGGGCCGATATCGCCCGCGCCGTCTTCGAGGCCGCCAACGGCAACGGGGACAGGGTCGTGCCGGTATCGACCGCCGACTACTACGCGAGCGCCGAGGGCCCCGTCGCCCCGCGCCCGGTCCACTCCGCGCTCGACCTGTCCAAGCTCGAGGCTGCCGGCTTCCACATGCCCGACTGGGAGGAAGAGCTGGGGGAGTACATCAAGACGCTCTAGCCGCTATTAACTTTTCGAGAGTAAAAGCCGCCGTTCTTTAACGGCGGCTTTTCTTGTTGGCGGCTATCTGCGCAGTGGTGCCAATAGTATTTTGCGGAAGATCTACCTCTCGCTTGGCATGGAAGTAGGGTGGCCGGGCTGGTCGTCGTAGGCGTATTTGCTGTACACGTTGACCTCCCACTGCTTTTTTTCGACCTTTGCTACAGAATCTAGGATGAAGCCGGTCGCAAGGCTCAGGCCGCACAGGAACATAAACGAGGCGGCGAGCACAGCGGTGGGGAAGCGCGGGACGAGGCCGGTCTGGAAATATTCGACAACGATGGGCATGCCCAGGGCGAGGCCGAATACCGCGAACAGAAGCGCAACGAGGCTGAAGAACTTCAGCGGGCGGTAGTCCTTGAACAGCGTGCCGATCATCGCAACGACTTTAATGCCGTCGCTCACGGTGTTGAGTTTGGACTCGGAACCCTCGGGACGGTCGCGGTACTCGATGGGCACATCTTTGATGCGCCAGCGGTGGTCGACGGCGTGGATCGAGAGCTCGGTTTCGATCTGAAAGCCCTCGGAAAGCACTGGGAAGGTTTTAACGAACGGGCGGCTCATGGCGCGGTAGCCTGTCATGACGTCATCGAAGCTGTAGCCATAGATCCACTTGATCATGGCGCGGACCAGATTATTGCCAAAGCCGTGGAAGGCACGCTTGTTCTCCTCGGCGTAGGTGCCGTTGGAAAGGCGATCGCCTACGGTCATGTCGGCCGTGCCGTTAAGGATGGGCTCGCAGAGGGCCTTGGCCGCCTCGGCGGGGTAGGTGTCGTCTCCGTCGACCATCAGGTAGCAATCGGCGTCGATATCGCGAAACATCTGGCGGCACACGTTGCCCTTTCCCTGACGGGGCTCAAAGCGGACTGTGGCGCCGTGCTCGGTGGCAATGCGTGAGGTATCGTCCGACGAGTTGTTGTCATAGACATAGACCGTCGCCTGCGGAAGCTCGCGGTGAAAGTCGTCGATGACTTTGCCGATCGTGAGCGCTTCGTTGTAGCAAGGGATGATGACGGCGATGGATTCAGAATTCACTTAATGCTCCTTATACATTCAATCCTAGAAAGTATAGCCGTTTGGGCCTGGCATCCTAAGATGTGGGTTAGTTCTCCAGTTTTGTTGCGCGAATCGTTTGCATGGCCGTCGGGTCTATACTGTTCGTTTGTCAACGATTACGAGTAAAGGAGTTGCATCCGTGTCGGATCAGACAAAGCAACAAGAAACTCGCAGTCTGCCTGCGACGTTTGCTAAGAACGAATTTGAGAAGGATGCGTTTATCCTTCGTCAGCTGGTTACCAAGGATTTTAAGATCAAGTATCGCCGTAGCGTTCTGGGCGTCGCATGGTCGGTGCTCAACCCGCTGCTGATGATGATCGTCATGGCCATCGTGTTCTCGACGATTTTTGGCCAGGGCCGCAATGGCTCAATGACGCCCGAGATGTACCCGCTGTACTTGATCGTGGGTAACATCACCTTTGCCGTCATGTCTGAGTCTACTAACCAGGCCCTGACGTCGATCGTGGGCGCTGCCCCTCTGCTCAAGAAGGTTAAGGTGCACCGCTGGGTTTTCCCGGTGCAGAAGGTGCTCTTCTCGCTGGTCAACTTTGCCTTCTCGCTGGTCGCCGTCGCCATCGTCATGCTGTGGTTCCGCGTTATGCCTTCTTGGCACCTGATTCTGTTGCCGGTTTGCCTGCTGCTGCTTATGTGCTTCTGCATGGGCCTGGGCATGATGCTCTCTGCCCTTACGGTCTTCTTCCGCGACGTTATGCATCTGTGGAGCGTCGTCATTACGGCGTGGACTTACATTACGCCCATCTTCTGGACGACTGACTATATTGCGCAAATGCCGCATCTCGTGCGTATCTTGATGTATGCGAACCCCATGTTCAACTACCTGCAGTTTATGCGCGATATCTTCCTGTTTCAGACTACGCCCTCGCTTATGACGTTTGGTATGTGCGTCGCTTGGGCGGTTCTTGCGCTTATTATTGGCTATACCGTGTTCCATAAGTCCGAGCGCAAATTTATCCTCTACATCTAAGGAGTGCTGTGATGACTGAATCTGTTGTTGATTACAGCGAGCAGCCTCTGGCTGTCGAGGTCGACGACGTCACCATGATCTTTAACATGGCGTCCGAGTCGCTGACCAACCTCAAGGAGTACTTCATTAAGCTTGCCAAGCACGAGCTGTTCTTTGAGGAGTTTAGGGCGCTTAAGCACATCTCGTTTGATATTCATCGCGGCGAGGTTGTGGGTCTGGTCGGCACCAATGGCTCCGGCAAGTCTACGATGCTCAAGATTATCGCTGGCGTTCTTGAGCCTAGCGAGGGCAGCGTTAAGGTGCACGGTAACATCGCGCCGCTGATTGAGCTTGGCGCCGGCTTTGACCCCGAGCTGACCGCCCGCGAGAACATCTATCTGAACGGCGCCCTGCTCGGCTATACCAAGGAGTTCATCGACGCCAACTTTGACGGCATTATCGAGTTCGCTGAGCTGCAGAACTTTGTCGATATGCCGCTTAAGAACTTCTCTTCGGGCATGGTGGCGCGTATCGCCTTTGCAATCGCGACGATTACCGAGCCCGATATTCTGATCGTTGACGAGACGCTGTCCGTCGGTGATGTGTTCTTCCAGCAAAAGTGTGAGGCCCGCATCCAGCACTTTATCCAGAGCGGCGACGTGACGGTTCTGTTCGTTTCGCACTCTATGGAGCAGGTTGAGCGCATCTGCCAGCGTGCCGTTTGGATTGAGAAGGGTGACCTTCGCATGGACGGCCCGGTCGATGAGGTCTGCAAGGCGTACCGCGAGCAGTTCAACTAGGTTATAATTACTTGCGCCTGACAGGCTTGTGCTTGCTTGGGCGTGCGGTTATTTGCTCCATTAGCTCAGTTGGATAGAGCAGGGGACTTCTAATCCCAAGGTCGACGGTTCGAATCCGCCATGGAGCACCATCGTTTATTAAGCCCAGACCGCTTGGTGGTCTGGGCTTTTTTCATCTTGTGTGTTGCTGGAGCCGAGCGCGAGCAAGCCGCTGCTGTTTGTTGGGGTTGGCATTTTACTTTTCGAGATGCTCTTTCAGCAGCTCCAACGCGTGGGCGTAGCCCTTCAGGCCCTCTCCGGTGATGGTGGCGAAGCAGGCCAGACGGGCGTAGCTCACCTGGCGGAAGTCTTCGCGCGTCTCTACGGCGCTGATGTGCACCTCGACGGCAGGGATGGCGACGGCTTTGAGCGCATCGAGGATCGCCACGCTCGTATGTGTGTAGGCGGCCGGGTTGATGACGATGCCGTCGACCTTGCCGTAGGCCTCCTGGATCTTGTCGACGATGCTGCCCTCGTGGTTAGACTGGAAGACCTCGACCTCGTCGAAGCCCTGTGCGGCACCCGCTTCCTGGCAGATCTGCACTAAGCGATCGTAGTTGTCGCTGCCGTAGATGCCTGGCTCGCGAATGCCGAGCATGTTGAGGTTGGGGCCGTTAATGACGAGTGCTTTCATGGTTGCTTCCTTTGCAGTTGAAAAACCACCACAAAGGTGCCTGCCCCCTTTGTGGTGGTTTTGGTTAGAGAGCGGGTGGGAGGGTGTCGAGGAGGGCATGGGCGGTGTTGGCGGCGCAGTCGCGTGAGTCGATGATGTAGTCGGCCCAGGCGCGGTAGCGCGGCATACGCTGCTCGGCCAGCTTGTCGATGCCGTCGCGCGCGGTGATGGGGCGGCCCTTGTGGGCGAGCTCGTCGAGCTTGCGGTTGAGCATCACGATTTGGCTGTTTTGGTGCAGCAGAGGGTAGTTCTCGTCGCGCGTAACCACGCCGCCGCCGGTGGAGAGCACCAAGCCGCTGCGCTTGGAGATGTCGGCCAGCGCTGCCGTCTCCTGCTCGCGGAAGGCCGCCTCGCCGCACTTGATGATAAAGTCGGCGCAGGGCATGCCCAGGCGCTCCTCGAGGGCGCGATCGAGATCGATGTGCTCGCGGCCCGTGAGCTGGGCGATCTGCTCGCCCACGCGGGTCTTGCCCGAGCCCGGCATGCCGATCAGCGCGATGTTCTGTTCGCGGCGTGACAGGCGCTCCGTTACGTCCAGGATCCTCTCGCGCGGGGTGGCTTTGCCGGTATAGCGCTCGACAGCTTGTGCCGCCTGGGCAACAAGCATAAGCAGGCCGCCGATGCAGGGGATGCCGCGGCGCTCGGCCTCGAGCATCAGGCCCGTGCGGGCGGGGTTGTAGACAATGTCGATGACGCCCTCGAGCGCATCGAGGCCTTCGAGCGTGCAAGGCGCGTCGGGGCAATGGGGGAACATGCCGGCGGGCGTGCAGTTGACGAGTAGGGAGGCGTCGGACTGCTGCGCGATATTGTCGTAGTTGACCTCGCTCGTGCGACCCACGGGTACGACGATGGCGCCCATGTCTCCCAGCACCATACTTGCCGTGGTGCCGGCGCCGCCGGTGGCACCGAGCACGAGGGCCTTCTTGCCGGCAACCTCAACGCCCAACTCCTCGACCAGGCACTGGAAACCGAAGTAGTCAGTATTATCGCCGTGCAGGCGGCCGTCGGGCAGGCGCGTGATGGTGTTGACGTTGCCCATGCGCTCGGCGAGCGGGCTCAGCTCGTCCAGGTATTCCATGACGGCGCGCTTGTAGGGGATGGTCACGTTGGTGCCCTCCCATTCGTCGCCCGTCATAAAAGCCTCAAGATCCTCGGGCTCGCACTCAAAACGCACGTACTCAAGCCCCGCCAGCTCCTTGTAGATGGTCGGGGTGTAGCTGTGGCCCAGCACGCGGCCCAGCACGCCGTAGGGGCGGGTTGCGGCGGTATCGGTCATCTAGAGCACCTCCGTGTAGCTGCCAAAGTAGGTGAAGCTCTCGCATACGTCGTCGATCGAATCGAGCAGGTCGTCGAGGGCCTTGCTGCCAAAGGGACAGTCCAGATCAAAGTAGAACATAAACTCAAAGTTGTGGCCGGGGATGGGGCGGCTCTCGAGTTTGATGAGGTTGATGTTGAGCGCGTAGAAGCGCTCGAGCACGCGATAGAGGGCACCCGGCTCATTGGCCGTGGTGATCATGAGCGAGGTACGGTTGGCACCGGGATAGACGCGTGGCTCGCGGCTGATGACGACAAAGCGTGTGTAGTTGTTGTCCGAGTCCTGGATGTTGGACTCCAGCACCTCCAGGCCATAGAGTGTCGCGCAGCTGCGCGATGCGATGGCGGCAACATCGGTGCGCCCGGAGCTGGCGACCATCTCGGCCGACATGGCGGTGTTGGGGTACTTGGTGGCGTGCAGGTCGTGGGACTCGATAAAGCCGGCACACTGGGCAATGGCTTGGCCGTGGCTGTAGACCTCGCGCACGTCGGCGAGCTCAGTGCCGGGCTTGACGAGCAAGTTGTGGTCGATCTTGAGGCGAAGCGAGCGCACGATGTGGAAGTCGAACTGGGCGAGCAGGTCGTAGACGGCGTTGACCGAGCCGGCGGTGGAGTTCTCGATGGGCAGCACGCCAAACTCGCAGAAGCCGTCGCGCACAGCGCGCATAACGCCTTCGAAGGTCTCGAAAAACGCGATGTCGGGCACGTCGAAGAGTTTGCACGCGGCGATTTGGCTGTAGGCACCTTCGACGCCCTGGCAGGCGACGGTTGCCGTCTGGGGGAAGGGTGTGTCAAAGGCTGCGGCCATGGCATGGGCCTTTTGCGACACCGTGATGCCCTTGAGCTCGTTGATGTAGCGCTGCTGCTCGGCCTTGCTCATGCTCATGAGGAGACGGAACAGGGTGATGGTCTGCGCCTTGTAGCGCTCGGGCGCGCGGCTGGCGAGGTTGTTGAGCTTTGAGCGCTCACGGGCGGGGTCGAAGACGGCCTTGCCCATCTCGATTTTTGACTTGGCTACCTCGGTGGCAATGTCCATTCGCTCGACAAAGCTGTTGAGGAGCGTGGTGTCGATGCCATCGATGGCCTGGCGGATGTCAGCAAGGTCCATGGAGGCCCCTTTCACGTAACGGCTGAGTTGGCAGGCAACCCAGGTGAGTCGGGTTAGAGCTGGGCGGCGTCCTCGAGGAGAGCGTCCCAGATGGCGAGGGCGGCGGCTGCTTCGGCTACGGGGACGGCTCGGGGGACGATGCAGGGATCGTGGCGGCCGTGGATCGAGAGCTCGGCATTTTCCATGGCGTCCATGTCTACGGTCTGCTGCTCGCGGCCAATCGAGGGCGTTGGCTTTACGGCCATGCGCCACATGACGGGCGCGCCGGTCGAAATACCGCCCAGGATGCCGCCGGCGTTGTTGGACTCAACCTCGATCTCGCCGGTCTCGGCGTCGATGCGATACGGATCGTTGTTCTCGCTGCCGCGCATGGCGGCCACGGCAAAGCCCATGCCAAACTCCACGCCCTTTACGGCGGGAATGCCAAACGCGATTTGCGCGATGCGGTTCTCGATGCCGTCGAACATGGGGTCGCCGATGCCCGCGGGAAGCCCGTAAATGCCGCACTCCACGATGCCGCCGATGCTGTCGAGCTCGTCGCGCGCGGCAAGAATCTCCTCGCGCATGCGGCCGGCTGCGGCGGCGTCAATGCACGGCAGATCGTTCGTAAGGATTGCCTTGCGGTCGGCCTCGCGATAGACCATATCGTCCATGGGTAAGTCGGAGATACCGCCGATCTGCGCGACGTGCGCCATGACCTGAATGCCGCGGGCTTCGAGCGCCTGCAGCGCGATCCCGCCGGCGATGCACAAGGGTGCCGTTAGGCGGCCGGAGAAATGCCCGCCACCAGCGACATCGTGCATGTTGTGATACTTCACGCGCGCAGGGAAGTCCGCATGTCCGGGGCGGGGCTTGCGGCGCAGCTCGGAATAGTCCTTGGAGCGCGTGTTAGTGTTCTCGATAATCGCGGCGATGGGCGCACCGGTGGTATGTCCATCGACAACACCGGCGATGATGTGGGCGGTGTCGGCCTCGCGGCGTTTGGTCGCGGTCTCGTCGCGACCGGGGGCGCGACGGTCTAAAAAGGCCTGCAGCTGCTCCTGGTCCACGGCGATGCCCGCCGGGATGCCATCGAGCGAGCAGCCGATAGCGGGGGAGTGCGATTGACCGAAGATGCTTAAGTGCAATACGTTGCCAAAGGTCGAGGACACGCTATTCCTCCTCGAGTGTGACCTTGCCGCCCAACAGGCGGTAGTGGTCGAAAAAATCGGGATAGGACTTGTTGACGGCCTCGGCGCCGTGGATCACGACCTCGCCGGTGGCGCGACTTGCGGCGATGGCTGCCATCATGGCGATGCGGTGGTCGTTGTGCGAATCGACCTCGCCGCCGGTAAGGGCATCGACGCCCTTGATGATGAGGTCGTCACCGGCGATGCGCACCTGTGCGCCCAGCGCGGTGAGCTCGCGGGTGGTGGTGACCAGACGGTCAGATTCCTTGATGCGCAGGCGCGCACAGTCACGGATGAACGTGCGGCCCTGAGCCAGCGAGGCCACGGCCGAGATAACGGGTACCAGGTCGGGAATGTCGTGGGCGCTCATCTCAAAGCCGGCGAGCTTGTCGGACTGCACGGTGGCGGCGTTGGTGGAGCGCACGATGCGGGCGCCAAAGCGCGAAAGCGCGGCAAGTACGTTGCGGTCGCCCTGTGCGGAGCTCAGGGACACACCCTCGACGGTGATGGGGTCGGTGCCGATAGCGCCGGCGCACAGCCAAAAGGCGGCGTTGGACCAGTCACCCTCGACGGCTACGCTGCCGGGCGTGCGATACGACCCACTGCTCACGCGGAAGTTCGTGACCTCGGGCTGGCCGTCCTTGGCCGGAATACGCTCGACGTTGACCTCGACGCCAAAGGCCTTCATGGCCTGGATTGTCAGGTTGATGTAGGGGCGGCTCTCGATGAGGCCGGTCACCTGTACGCTGGAGGGCTGGGCCAGCAGCGGGGCTGCCAGCAGCAGGCCCGAGATGTACTGCGAGCTTACGTTGCCCGGCAGCACAAAGGTGCCCGGGCGCATACGTCCGCTCGTCTTGAGCGGAAAACCGCCCAGACCCTGTAGGTCGCAGCCGGCGGCAATGATCTCGTCCGAGAGCGGGGACAGCGGGCGTGCGCCTAGGCGGCCCTGTCCCACAAAGGTTGCCTCTGCCCCCAGCGCGCAGGCGACGGGCAGCATAAAGCGGAGCGTGGAGCCGCTCTCGCCGCAGTCGAGCGTGCCGCCGGCAAGGGCCTTGAGCAGGCCGAACTCAATGCTCTTCATGGTGGGGTGGACCTGGAAGCCGTCCTCGACGGTCTCGATGCGGGCGCCGAGCGCCGTGAGGCAGCGGACCGTGGCCTCAATATCGGCGCAGGTGGTGTTGCAGGTCACATGCGTCTCTCCGTTGGCAAGGGCAGCGCAGATGATGAGACGGTGCGCCATCGACTTGGACGCGATGGCGGGAACGGTGCCCTTAAGCGGGGACGGGGTGATGCGGGCTAGCATGCGGATGCGTCTCCCTTCTGGCCGAGGCCCTCGGCAATGAGTTCGTGGAAAGTGGAAAGCGGCGTGCGGTCGATGCTGCAGCGGCCAATGCCGTGCGGAATCACCAGGTCGATGGTGTCGCCCGCGCGCTTCTTGTCGTGGAGCGCCTCGTCAAAGACGGCATCGGCATTGAGGTCGCAGCGGGTCTTGAGGCCGTGGCGGGCGCAGAGCTCCTCAATACGGCCGGGCAGTGCAGCATCGCAAACGCCGTGCAGGGCCGCGGCGCGCGTGATGATGCCCATGCCGATCGACACGCAGTTGCCGTGTCCGAGCTCAAAGTGCTCGCAGGCCTCGACGGCGTGTCCGGCGCTGTGTCCAAAGTTGAGCAGCTTGCGCTGGTTGGTTTCGTGCTCGTCGGCGACGACCACGGCGCGCTTGATGTCGATGTTGCGGGCGATGATGAGTGCTACGCGGGCCACATCGCGGTTGAGCAGCTCCAGCGTGAGCGGGGTCTTCTCCAGCTCGGCGAAAAGCTCCGGGTCGGCGATCACGGCGTGCTTGACGACCTCGCCGCAGCCGTCGGCGAACTGCTCGGGCGTGAGGGTGGCCAGGCACCCCACGTCGGCGATAACCACGCTCGGCTGCCAAAAGGCGCCGGCCAAGTTCTTGCCGGCAGCCAGGTCGATGGCGGTCTTGCCGCCCACCGACGAATCCACCATGGCGAGCAGGCTCGTCGGGATCTGCACAAACTTGCAGCCGCGCATGTAGGTCGCGGCCACAAAGCCCGCCACATCGCCCACGACGCCGCCCCCGAGTGCCACGATCACGTCGGAGCGCGAAAGCTCGTGCTCGGCCACAAACTCCAAAATGGCAACATAGGTTTCGGCGCGCTTATGGGCCTCGCCGGCCTCGAAGGTGCAGATGCTCACCTCGTAGCCTGATGCCTCCAGGCTCTGCTTAACGGGCATCTGGTAGAGCGGGCCTACGTTGGTGTCCGTCACGATGACGGCCTTGGTGCCGCCGGCAGTGGCGCGCACGAGCGGTCCCGCCTGCTCCAGCAAAAACGTGCCAACATGCACCTGGTAGGGGCGTGCGGTGTCGATATCGATGGTAATCGCCATAAGCTTCGGTCCTTTCGACCTGGCGTGATAGGTGGTCTAGTGGGAGGCCTCGTCGTCGAGTGCGCGCTTAATGCGGTCGCCCTCGGCAAGGAGATTCTCCAGATAGCGCTGGTCGCGGTTCTTGAGCGCACGGCTGTAGGCGCCAAGCGACTCGATCAGATGGTCGATCTCGAAGGCGAGCGCGTCGGCGTCGTCGATCATGAGCTCGGACCACATTTGCGGGTTGAGGTGCGCCACGCGGGTGAGATCGCGGTAGCTACCGGCCGAAAAGCCGTGGTGGACCTGGGCGGTGGGGCTTTTGACGTAGGCGTTGGATACCACGTGCGCAAGCTGGCTCGTGAAGGCGATGACGCGGTCGTGCTCGGCGGCGCTGGTCACGCTGAACTTGCCAAAGCCCAAGGGGCGCACCATCTCGCGCACCTGGCCCAAAAGCTCCAGCTTGAGCGCATCGTCTACCGCGGGCGGTACGAGCACCAGCGGGGCGCCCTGGAACAGGTCGGCACGAGAGTTAGCGTAGCCCGAGAACTGGGTGCCCGCCATGGGGTGCGCGCCCACAAAGTAAAAGCCGTGCTCGCGGGCAAGCTCAAAGGCACGTTCGCACACGATGCCCTTGACGCCCACCGTGTCGATCACCACGGGGCCCATGATGGCGTCGGTGTCGGTGGCGTCGGCGAGCGCCTTGGCGTGCGTCTCGAGCCACTCGATGCATGCCTCGGGGTAGCAAGCCAGGACGATGATGTCGCATTCGCCGAGTGTCTTGTCGTTGAGCTCTCCGGCGACAGTGCCCATGCTGGCGGCCGTCATGACATCGTCATCGGGGTCCCAGGCCAGCACGCGGACGCCCGCCTGTGCATAGCCGCGGGCAAAGCTACCGCCGATGAGGCCAAGGCCGACGATGCCGGCGCACTTGGGGCCGCCCTGGTTAACGCGCGCGTTTCTCACCGTACCCATGGGCTACTCCATGGTCTCTTGGCAGACAACCTCGCGGATGGCTCGGATGCGGCGCATGGTGTCGTCGAACTGATCGGGGGTGAGGGCCTGGGCGCCGTCGGACCAGGCGCGGCTCGGCTCGTCGTGGACCTCGATCTCCAGGCCGTTGGCACCGCAGGCGGTCGCGGCGAGCGCCATGGGCTCGACGTAGCGGGTGTAGCCGGTGGCGTGGCTGGGGTCGGCGACGACGGGCAGGTGCGACAGGTGGTGCAGCACCGGCACGGCGTTAAGGTCGAAGGTGTTGCGGGTGCGGGTCTCGAAGGTGCGGATACCGCGCTCGCACAGGATGACGTTGTCGTTGCCCTCGCTCATGATGTACTCGGCTGCCATAAGCAGCTCGTCGATCGTGCCGGACATGCCGCGCTTGAGCAGAATCGGGGTCTGGGTCTTGCCGACCTCCTTGAGCAGGGGGAAGTTCTGGGCGTTGCGGGCGCCGATCTGCATGACGTCAATCTTCTTGTCAAGGAAGACCTGCACGTCGCGCGGGTCCATGATCTCGGTGACGATCGGCATGTCGAGCTCGGCAGACGCCTCGCACAGCAGGTCGAGGCCGGCAGGGCCCATGCCCTGGTAGGCGTAGGGGGAGGTGCGGGGCTTGTAGGCGCCACCGCGCAGCATCGTGGCACCGGCGGCCTTCACGCGGCGTGCGATGCGGATGAGGTTCTCGCCCTCGACGGAGCAGGGACCGGCGATGACCTGGAACTGGTCGCCGCCGATCTTGACGCCGTGGCCGCAGTCGATGACGGAGTCCTCGGGGTGGAACTTGCGGTTGGCGCGCTTAAAAGGCTCGGAGACGCGCTGCACGCGCTCGACGACATCCATGGACTCGAGCAGGAACGGGTCGATCTTGGTCGTATCGCCCACCAGGCCGATGATCGTCTCGTTCTCGCCGCGCGAGACATCGGTCTTCAGGCCCTTTTTCTCAATCCAGCTGACGATATGGCTTACGGCCTCGTCGCTGGCGCTCTGCTTTAAAATTGCAATCATGGTGTGCCTCTCACCTCGATGGATAACTTTTGCAAAAACGGCCCGCATCGCGAGCCGTGTATATATGGTGCATGAGAGTTTATACTATCTGACTCGCTTTTGCCTTCTAAAGTGGGCCGTTGCGGCTCGTCTTCCTCGGAATTGCAAAGCTTTTTCTTTTATTTTGATAGCCCGTGGTGCACTTGGGTATAATGCCAACTGTTGGCCCTATTAGCTCAGGGGATTAGAGCGTCTGCCTCCGGAGCAGAAGGCCGTTGGTTCGAATCCAACATGGGGCACCATCGAACGTAAGACCGTCCGAACCTCGCATGGTCCGGGCGGTTTTCTTATACCGACGCGACGTGATGGGACGTGGTATGGCAGCAACGGATATCGAGCGCGGACTCTCAACCGCCGAGGTCGAGGAGCGTATCGCCGCCGGTAAAATCAACCGCAACATGGAACTCAAGACCAAGTCGGTCAAAGAGCTCATCATCGAGAACCTCTGCACGCTGTTCAATTTGATCAACGTGATCTTGGCTTTCCTGGTCATTTTGACCGGTTCGTTTAAGAATCTGACGTTCCTGTTCGTGGTGTTCCTCAATACCGCTATTGGCGTCATTCAGTCCATGCGTTCCAAGAAGATGGTCGATAAGCTCACGCTGCTGACCTCCAAGAAGGCCATCGCGGTGCGCGATGGCGCCGAGGTGGAGCTCGACCTGGACCAGATCGTGCTCGACGACATCATCCGCCTGGGGCGCGGCGACCAGATTCCCGCTGACGCCGTGGTGGTTTCGGGCGAGGCGCTCGTGAACGAGAGCCTGCTGACGGGCGAGAGCGACCTTATTAAGAAACAGCCCGGTTCCGAGCTCATGAGCGGCAGCTTTATCGACTCGGGCCTGCTGCGCGCCCGCGTGATCCATGTCGGCGCCGACAACTACGTGGCCAAAATTAATAACGAGGCCAAGTACGTCAAAAAGGTCAATTCCGAGATCATGAACGCGCTGAACGCCATCGTGCGCTTTGCGAGCATCATCATGATTCCGCTTGGCCTGGCTCTGTTCGCCTCGAGTGTAAGTTGGCTGTGGGATGCCGCGGGAACCCCGGGCGATAGCGCGCTTTCGTGGTGCTTCTCCGAGCTGTTGGCTGGTCATGTGCCTTCGTCGGCGCTGCTGTCCACGGTGGGCGCCCTGCTGGGCATGATCCCGCAAGGCCTGGTGCTGCTGACCTCGTCGGTGCTCGCCATCGCCACGGTGCGCCTTGCCCGCCGCAAGGTGCTGGCGCAGCAGCTCTACTGCATCGAGACGCTCGCGCGCGTCGACGTGCTGTGCCTGGACAAGACGGGTACCATTACCTCGGGTCGTATGGAGGTCGAGGGCACCTACCCGCTGCCTGTTGAGGGTGTTGGCTTTGGCGTGGACTCGGACGAGGCGGCTGTTCCCGTCGATACCACAGTGCTCGATTTTGCGCTGGCTAACGTGGCGCGTGCGACTTCGGCCGATGCCAAC
This sequence comes from Collinsella aerofaciens, assembly GCF_020709435.1. Classification (GTDB taxonomy): domain Bacteria; phylum Actinomycetota; class Coriobacteriia; order Coriobacteriales; family Coriobacteriaceae; genus Collinsella; species Collinsella aerofaciens_AU. The sequence continues at coordinate 100,272 of NZ_JAJFDP010000007.1, read as the reverse complement.
GAGACCTGCCAGGCGCTGCTCAACTATTATGCTGATCGCCCGGTCGAGGTGTCTGAGCCGCTGTCGGTCATTCCGTTCTCGTCCTCCAAAAAGTGGAGCGGCGCGTCGTTTGCGCAGGGCTCCTATGTGATGGGTGCGGCGCAGTTTGTGCTCTCTGATCGTGTGTTTTCGCAGGTCGAGAACCGTGTCGCCGAGCTTGCCGATACCTGCCGCGTGCTCGTGGTGGCGCGCGTGGACGGCTTTACGCCCGATGGCGATATGATGGGCGAGGCCGAGCCCGTGGGCTTTGTGACCATCCGCGACGAGATTCGTACCTCGGCGGCCGAGACCATCGGCTATTTTAACGAGCAGGGCGTGACCCTCAACGTGATCAGTGGTGACGACCCGCGTACGGTGTCGTCGATCGCGCGCGTGGTGGGCGTGCCAGGGGCGGACGCTTATGTGGACGCTACGACGCTCGATACGCCGGCCAAGCTCGATGCCGCAGTGGACCGCTACCATGTCTTTGGTCGTGTGACCCCGCAGCAGAAGCGCGAGCTCGTGCAGGCGCTCAAGCGCCGCGAGCACACCGTGGCCATGACGGGCGACGGCGTCAACGACGTGCTGGCGCTCAAGGAGGCCGACTGCTCCGTCGCCATGGCGGCCGGCTCCGATGCCGCGCGTAACGTGGCCGAGATCGTACTCGTCGACAACGACTTTGCCTCGATGCCCGCCGTGGTGGCCGAGGGCCGTCGCTCCATCAACAACCTGCAGCGTTCGGCCTCACTGTTCCTGACCAAGACGCTGTTCTCGATGGGCCTGGCGGCGCTGTGTATCGCGCTGCCGCCGTACCTCTTCGAGCCCATCCAGATGACGCTCATTAACTTCTTCTGCATCGGCGCGCCGGGCTTTGTGTTGGGCCTGGAGCCCAACAATGCTCGTGTGAAGGGTGCGTTTTTGAGCAACGTACTCAAGCGTGCACTGCCGGCGTCGATTGCGGTCATTTTGGCTGCGGCGCTCGATATCTTTGTGGCGCGCGTGTTTGGCTTTAGCCAGCTCACGCTGTCTACGATGTGCCTGCTTACGTCGTGCGCGGCGAGCGTCAGCCTAATCTGGCGCATCTCGCAGCCTCTCACGCCCTTACGTGTGGTGCTCTTTGTGTTTGTAGTCGCCGGCATCCTGGTGGGCGTTATCGGATTCCCGGAGCTGCTGTCTATTGCCAACCTGTCGATGGGCCAGATGGTTATCTTGGCTGTTATCGTGGTCTTTACCTGCTCGGTGTTCTTTAAGCTCGCCGCGATGATGGATTCGCTCAAGCCGCGTCGTCGTCATGCCGCAACTGGTTTTGGCCGCGGTGTGCGCGTCCGCCTGGGTCGCGGTGGCGGCAAGGTGAGCTCGACGGGCTCGACGGCCGAACGTTTTGCCAAGCGCGTCGCCGCCGACATGGCGCAGCGCCGCGAAGATCGCACCGCTCGCGAGGCCGAGGCCCGCGCACTCGAGGGCGTGGCCCAGGCCCAGCCCAAGAAAAAGAAGAGTACCGGAGCTAAGCGCTCTCGTGTGACCAAGTCCGCCCAAGGCATCAAAGTCTCGATGCCAAGCAAAAAGAAGAAGTAGCTACGCGCCCTGGCGATGTTGAATTGGTGCCTTGTTCCTGTGGGGCCGTGGCGATGTTATGCTCTAACCTCGATTGTTTGAATTGCTTCGAAAAGAGGATGCCGTGATCTGCCCGCATTGCCTTAAGACTATCGAGGACGGCGCCTCGTTTTGCCCCTACTGCAACGCCTATGTGGGTCCGGGCGATGGTCCCGAGCACACCGAGTTCGTGTTCTGTGAGGGCTGCGGTGCCCGTCTTTCTCCGCATGATCGTACGTGCCCCAAATGCGGGCGCCCCGCTCCGGGTATCCTCTCTGAGGACGCGGCCGCATCCGACCTGGCAGCGGGCCGCACTGCGGGCTTTCCGCGCCTAACGCAAGAGCAGATCGATACCGAGGTGCCGCATGCGCCGGCCTCTGCCGCTGCGGTGCTCTCAGACGCCGCCGACCCCAATGAGACCTGCGTGCTGCCGGCTTTCGATAAGGATTTCGGTATCCCCAAGGTCGATATTCCCACGCCCGTTTCCCTGCATGACGATGCTCAAAAACCCAAACGTAAGGTGCATCCCGACGAGGACGCCTATCACAAGCACAAGCGTCATATCCCCAAGCCGCTCATTATCATCGCGGTCCTTGCTGTCGTTTGCGGCGGTGCCTATTGGTTCGTGACGGCCGATCCCATGGGTGTCATGCCTGGCTTCTACGACCAGTTTGGCCAGGCCGCGCAGACGACCTTCCCCACGCGCCAAAAGGGCGAGGCGAATGAGGACGATACCAAGCAGGACGATTCTGCCGAGGTGGTCCAGGAAGAAACCGTGCTCACCGATGATCAGCTCTATACCAGGCTCGACGGTCTGTATCAGACCATCGTGTCCTACGGTGACGAGGACCAGATCGGCGAGGTCATCGATTCCTTTAACAACGGCTATCTCCGAACGCCGCTGTCCACCCGTCAGGAGCTGTCACAGAGTGCTTACGCCCTGCGCGACCAGATCAAAAAGACGCAAGATGAGCTCAACAACCTTAAGTACCAAGACGATACGGTCTATGCGGACGACATCGCCCACTTAAAGCAGCTTGCCGAGTGGATGTATGAGCGCGTCGACGTGATCTGCCAGAGTTGGGACATCTCGCTGGCCATTCCCGATGGCGAGTCGATGAGTTCCCACCAAAGCGAGATCCTGGCGCCCATCGCGCAGGGCGGCAACAGCGCGCTTAATCAGTACGACGCCAACGTGGGCTCCTGGAAGCCGCAGCAGCGTTCCTAAAATTAGTTCGCCATAGTCGGCATAACCTACGTGCGCAATTGATGTAAGCGCATGCTTATTGCTACAATTCGTACAAATATGCTTTAAACGCACGAGGAAGGAACCACATGTTTGGTTTTAAGAAAGAGCTCTACACGCCCGAGTATCAGCTTGCCGGCGACGAGTGCGCCGTTATCGAGACGTCGAAGGGTACCATCAAGGTCAAGTTTGACGGCGAGGGCGCTCCCATTCATGTCGCGAACTTCTGCGAGCTTTCCACGATGGGCTTCTATGATGGCCTTAAGTTCCATCGCTATGTGCCCGGCTTTGTCATTCAGGGCGGCGACCCCAATACCCGCGATATGTCCGGCGCCGACGTCGCTGCCGGTCTTGAGGGCCCCGACGGCATGCCCGGTACCGGTGGCCCCGGCTACTGCATTAAGGGCGAGTTTGCCACCAATCCGCGCAACAGCCATGTCGATGGTGCCCTTGCCATGGCACGCTCCATGGACCCCGATTCCGCGGGTTCGCAGTTCTACTTCTGCCTGGGCGCCCAGCATAACCTCGATTCCGGTTACACCGTCTTTGGTACCACGGTCGAGGGTCTTGATGTGATTTCGCAGCTGCGTGCCGGCGACGAGATCGTCCATGTCGAGATCGTTCACGAGTAAAGGGGACTTCCTTGAATAGCCAGCTGATCCAACAGGGCCGCGCCGCTTACCGCGCGGGTGATTTTTCCGCTGCAGCCCAGATGCTTGGGGCGGCAAAAACTCCCGATGAGATTATGGGCGAGGCCGATCACCTTCGTGGTAACGCCTTGATGCACCTGGGCATGTATGCCGAGGCCGCCGAGGCCTATGCCGCCGCCCTCAACGACGGCACCTACGGCAAGCGCGGCGCACTGCTCACCAACCGCGGCAAGGCGCTCGCCGCCGTGGGCGACTACACGACGGCCGCCCAGGCGTTCTCTGCTGCTACGCAGGATGCTTCCTATGCCACGCCGTTCAAGGCCTATCTGGGCCTGGGTAACGCGCTGTTCCAGTCGGGCGACTATGCCAACGCGGGTACTGCCTTCCGTCAGGCTGCCATCGACGGCGCCAATCCGGCTCCTGCCGCCGCACTCGGCGAGCTCGGTCGTTGCTTCATTAAGCTCGGCCGTCCGGCGGATGCCGTGGAGACCTACCGCACGGCTATCGACTTTGCCGGTCCCCGCGACGACACGCGTGCGCTCAACGCCGGCATGGGTCAGGCGCTTTCTGCCGCCGGCCGCCCCTCCGACGCACTCGACGCCTTTAACGCCGCTACTGCCGATGGCATCTACCAGCTCACCTCCGAGCAGGCCGATGAGCTTGCCCGCGTGCACGATTCGCTTGCCGCGCTGTCTGCCCAGACGGCTATGGCCACGGCTCCTGCGCCCGCGATGGACGCTCCTGCCGTCGATCCGCTCGATCCTACGGGCGCGACCGGTCAGTTTATGCCCGATCCCTCGGACACCGGTTTCTTTACGCTGTCCGAGTCCGAGATGGTCCAGCAGGACCGTCAGGATCGTAAGCAGGCCAAGGTCCGTCGTCGCCATCGCCACACGGGTCTCAAAGTCTTCATTGTGCTGCTTCTGCTCATTTTGATCGCCGCGGGCGGTCTGGGCTTTGCCTACACGCGCGGCTTTGGCTTCCCGTCTCAGGAATCTGTCGTTACCGATCTGTTCCAGGCTGCCGGCGACGGTGACACCGCAAAGGCCGAGTCTTGCCTTGCATCGAGCCTGTCCGAGGACGCCAAGTCTATGATCATCTCCTCGATTCCGCAGGGTGCCACCGTGTCAGTCGAGGGCATGGATCAGTCCATGACCGAGACGACCGCCAAGGTGAAGGCATCGCTGTCCAAGGGCGGCGAGCAGGAGTACACCGTCAAATTCGTGCGCTCCGACAACCATATCGGCTGGGCCGTTTCCTCGCTCGATATGGATTTCTCGGCTGCTGACAACCAGTAGTGACCTTATGGGATTTAGCTTTGCCCGGCGCTTCACCGCAAGTGAGGTGCCGGGCTTGCGCTAGTATCATGAGCTAGTAGTTTTCCAGCAATCATCCAACACATCAGGAGTTGCGTTGTTTTCTTTGATGGATATGTTCTTCGGTAGCTATGCGGGCGATCTTGCCATCGACCTCGGCACCGCAAATACGCTTGTCTCCGTGCGCGGCAAGGGCATTGTCATTCGCGAGCCCTCTGTTGTCGCCATCGACAAGAACGACGAGCGCATCCTGGCGGTCGGTATCGAGGCAAAGCGCATGCTCGGTCGTACGCCCGGCAACATCGTGGCCGTTCGTCCCCTGAAGGACGGCGTCATCGCCGACTTCGATGTTACCGAGGCCATGCTTCGCTACTTTATCGACAAGGCTTCCGAGAAGCGCTATCCGTGGACCCCGCGTCCGCGCGTTGTCGTTTGCGTTCCCTCCGGCGTCACGTCGGTCGAGAAGCGTGCCGTCTTTGAGGCTACGATCCAGGCCGGCGCTCGCCAGGCCTATCTGATCGAAGAGCCTATGGCCGCCGCTATCGGCGCCGACCTGCCCGTCGAGGAACCCACCGGCTCCATGGTCATCGACATCGGTGGCGGTACCACCGAGGTTGCCGTTATCGCTATGGGCGGCATCGTCGTCTCGCAGTCCATCCGTATTGCCGGCGACGAGTTCGATCAGGCCATCCTCACGCACGTTCGTGATGCCTATAACCTGGCCATCGGCGAGCGTACGGCAGAGGACATCAAGATCAAGGTCGGCTCCGCCGTGCCGCTCAAGGACGAGCTCGATGTCGAGGTCAACGGCCGCGACGTGATCACCGGTCTGCCCAAGACCGTGCGCATCGAGAGCGAGGAGATTCGTCGCGCGCTCAACAAGCCGCTCGACGAGATGGCCAAGGCCGTTAAGGACGCCCTCGATGCCACGCCGCCCGATCTTGCCTCGGACCTTATGTACTACGGCATTTTGCTGACTGGTGGCGGCGCGCTGCTGCGCGGTCTCGACGTGCGCCTGCGCGATGAGACCGGCGTTTCGGTCAACGTCAGCCCCACGGCGCTCGATAACGTCGTTAACGGCTGTGCCCGCGTGCTCGAGGCCAATGCGTTTGATGGCGGCTTCGTCCAGACCAATGCTTAATTTCCAAAAGGTGGATTCCATTTGGCACGATCTTCGGGTTTCTCCACAAATCTGAATACCAAGCGACAATCAACGGGTATGCGCCCGTTGATTGTTTTCAGCCTGATTTCGGTGTTGCTGCTCACGTTTTACATCCGCGAGGGCGAGGCAGGACCGATTCATGCCGTGCGTTCGGGCGTAACGACGATTACCTCGCCGGTGCGCTTCGTGGGCTCGGCCGTGGCGGCTCCTTTCAATGCGATCGGCAACGTGTTCTCTAACCTTACGGCGTCGCAGGACACGCTCGACGAGCTCAAGAAGCAAAACGAGGAACTGACCTCTAAAGTTGCTGAGCTCTCCGAGGCTCAAAAGACCGCCGAGCGTCTGGAGGGGCTGGTCGGCCTGCAGTCGACCTATAACCTCAAATCGACCGCAGCTCGTATCGTTGGTGCTTCCGGCGATGCCTGGACCTCGACCGTTACCATCGACAAGGGCTCTGCCGACGGCCTTACCATCAACATGCCCGTGACGAGCTCTGCCGGTGTTATCGGCCAGATTATCGAGGTATCGGCCAAGACCTCTACCGTGCGCCTGATTGGCGACGAGAACTCCGGCGTGTCCGCTATGGTGCAGGACACGCGCGCCCAAGGCATGCTGCAGGGTCAGGCTGACGGCACGCTGCGTCTTGAGTACGTGAGCGTTGACTCCGACGTTAAGGTTGGCGATATCATCGTGACCTCGGGCATCGGTGGCGTGTTCCCCAAGGGCCTTCCGCTTGGCACCGTCTCGTCGGTTGAGAAATCGGCAAACGACGTGTACTACACCATTGTGGTGCGCGCCCAGACGACGGCCGAGAACAACGAGGAAGTGCTGGTCATCACCTCGCTGACCGACGAACAGTCGGCCTCGGATGAAGACGTGAGCACGGCCAACAGCACACCGCAGGGAACGTCGCGCGATGCTGCGACCAAGACGAAGGACGAGAGCTCGGATGACAGTTCCGACACGTCCGAGACGACCGATTCCGGCTCGAGCGAATAGGGGGCATGTCCATGGATCTACACGAGCAGGGGATGAGCTCCCGTACGTTTGTGATCGCCGCCATCGTGTGCGTGCTGCTGCAGGCAGGCCTGGCACCGCAGATCTCCATTGCGGGCGGTCGCGTCAACTTCATGATTATCCTGGTGTGCCTAAGCGTGTTCTCGGGCGACCCGACCCGTGCCGTCGTGTGCGGTTTTTGCAGCGGCTTGTTTTATGACCTGTCCGCTGCCGTGCCGGTGGGCGTTATGTCACTCCTGCTGACCGTGGGTTCTTTTGCCCTGGTGCACAGCGCCGTCGGTCAGACGGGCGGTACCCCGAGTGCGCGCGGCGTCACTGTGGGCGCCTTCGCGCTCGTCATTAATGTGATCTACAGCATCATCTTGCTGTTTATGGGTTTGGAGACGAGCTTTGTCGTGGCGATCTTCGGCCATGCGCTGCCGTCCTCGATCCTGACGGGTCTGGTTGCCATTCCGTTTTTGATGTCCGGTGTCGTGCCGCAGTCCGGCTATGGATTCTCCGCGCGTGGCGGACGCCAGACGGGCATGCGCTTTAAGCCCAAGACCCGTAAGCTCAAATAGGGGAGGCCCGTAGATGTCTTCCCAGTTGACGGTTATTATCGCCGGTATCGTGCTGGTTGTGGCCATCGTGGTCGCGCTGGTCATCATGCGTCGAGGCGATTCCCGTTTTACCTACGATACACAGCATGGAACGGCCCCGCGCGCCACCGAGGGCGAGGGCAATACCGCGGCGACCGCCTTTAAGGGCCGCTTTTCCATCCTCACCACGGGTGTGGGCGCGATGTTTGCGGCACTTGCCGTCAAGCTGTGGGGCATGCAGATGGTCTCGTCGGACTATTACGAGAAGCAGGCCAATAGTAATCAGACTCGCACCGTTACCACACCCGCTGTGCGCGGCCGCATCCTCGACCGCAATGGCGTGGCGCTTGTCCAGAACCGTCCCTCATTTGCTGTCGTGGCCTACCGCGACCTTGCCGAGGATGAGGTTCTGGTTCGCCATCTTGCCAACGTGCTTGGAATGCCTTATGTGGCGGTCCTTCGCAATATTCAGGACAATACAGAGGGCGCTCAGAGCCTGCATACCATCGCGACGGACGTCCGTCGCTCCACGGTTGCTTATATCAAGGAACACGCCGGCGAGTTCCCGGGCGTCAAGATTGCCGAGCGTACCGAGCGCCAGTATCCATACGGCGAGACGGCATGCCATATCTTGGGCTATACCGGCACCATTACCTCCGAGCAGCTCGAGGCCCAGAATAAGAAAACCTCTGGCGATGATGATGCTTCTGCTGGCAAGATTACGTACCAGTCGGGCGATATCGTGGGCCAGGCGGGCGTTGAGAGCTACTACGAAAACCTGCTGCAGGGTATTCGTGGCGAGCAGACCGTCAAGGTCGATGCCTCGGGCAATGTGACCGGTCAGGCCGGCGCCGTGCCCGCGAAGGCCGGCTCCGACATTAAGCTCACGCTCGACCTTAAGATCCAACAGGCCTGTGAGACGGCGCTGGCGAGCGCTATCGAGCTTGCCAAGACCACTGGCTACAGCAATGCCGGCAACGGCGCTGTGGTGTGTCTCGATCCCAACAATGGCGAGATCCTGGGCATGGCGAGCCAGCCCAAGTTCGATCCGTCCGTCTTTATCGGCGGCGTCTCAAATGACGTGTGGACCGAGCTCAATGATGACAAGGGTTCGCACCCGCTGCTCAACCGCGCCATTAGCGGACAGTACATGTCGGCCTCGACCATCAAGCCGCTCTCGGCACTGGCCGGTCTTGAGTTTGGAACCTACACTTCAACGCAGACAACCAACTGCACGGGTTATTGGACGGGTCTGGGCAAGGCTTGGGGCAAGCGCTGCTGGCTGACGTCTGGCCACGGCACCATGACGCTGCAGTCGGGTATCGCCAACTCGTGCGACCCCGTCTTCTACGACATGGGTAAGGCGTTCTTTTATGACGAGCAACATCCCGAGGGCCTGCAGGAGGTCTTTCGTCGCTGGGGCCTAGGCAAGACCTGCGGTATCGATCTGCCGAGTGAGGGCGCGGGTCGTATTCCCGATGCCGAGTGGAAAGAGTCATACTTCACCGACGCCTCTGCCGAGGACCGCAAGTGGAATGCCGGCGATATGACCAACATTGCTATCGGCCAGGGCGACATCCTGGTGACGCCCCTGCAGATGGCGTGCGCCTATATGGGTCTTGCCAACGGCGGCAAACAGTACGTGCCTCACGTATTTTTGTCTGCCGTGTCGCGCGATGGCGACGGCGATGCCTATAAGTACAATGGCAAGGGCAAGAAGAAGCGCCTGGAGGCCAAGATCAACAGCGATTCGGATTTGGCTCTTGTTCGCAACGGCATGCACGACGTGATTTACACGGCATCGACGTCCCTGGCGGCGCACTTTGGCACCCTGACGCCGCAGGTATACGGCAAGTCGGGCACGGGCGAGAAAAGTGGCGAGGACGAATACGCGTGGTTCTGCGCCTATGCACCGGCCGATGATCCCAAGTATGTCATCGCTACCGTCCTGGAGCAGGGCGGCGGTGGCTCAGATACCGCGATGCATGTCGTGCGCGACGTGCTCGGCGTGATTTATGACGAGCCCGATACCTCTTCGGCCTCGGGCGATTCTTCGGTTCGATAGGAGGTTGCGATGGATTTTTCTCCGGCGGATCTGTTCCGTTCAACCAAGACCGGCTCTCGCAGCAGCCTGGACCGCGTCAACAAGCAACTTTCGGCCTCGCGCGGCACGTTTCGCCAAAAGGTGCATATCGGTGTGCTCGTGGCTACTGTGGCGCTCGTCGCCTACGGTGCCATCATTATCTGGTCGGCTTCGCAGTTTAAGGCCGATGCCTCGTTCTCACGCCATCTGCTGGGAATTGGCATCGGGGCGGTGCTGGCGGTGCTCGTCTGGCGTACCGACCTGCGCGGTATTTCCAATTTCTCGACGGCGTTGCTCGTCATCGACCTGATCGTGATCTTCTCGCCCAAGATTCCGGGTCTGTCCTATACGGGCGGTCTGGGCATGACGGGCTGGATCAAGATTCCCGGTATCGGCTTGACATTCCAGCCGGTTGAGCTTGCCAAGCTCATCACCATCTTCTTTATTGCTACGCTTGGATCGCAGTATAACGGTCGCATCGATACCGTTCGCGACTACGTCAAGCTCTGCGGCATGCTGTCCATTCCGTTTTTGGCCGTCGTTGCCATGGGCGACCTGGGCTCGGGCCTGGTCGTGCTTGTTTCGGGCGCCATCGTCATTTGTATGAGCGGTGCACGCCGCGAATGGGTGCTGTCGACGCTGGCCCTGCTCGTGGGCCTGGTGGCCCTCGTTCTGGCGCTCGATTCGGTCTTTGATTCGTTGCTCGGCCATGATGTGCTCATCAAGCAGTATCAGATGAACCGTCTGACGGTCTTTATCGACCCCGATAATGCCGATTCGGACGATGCCTACAACCTGCAGCAGTCGCTTATCGCCGTTGGCTCGGGCGGCTTCTTTGGTAAGGGTTTGGGCCATGCGACGCAGTCGGCCGGCGGCTTTCTGCCTGAGTTCCACACCGACTTCGTCTTCGCCTTCCTGTCCGAGACCTTTGGCTTTTGCGGTTCCTTTTTGCTCCTGTGCCTCTACGTGCTGCTGATCTTTTCGACGATTCGCGTCGCCTTTAAGTGTGAGTCGCTGTTTTTGCGTCTTTCGTGTGTGGGCATCGTTGGCATGTGGGCGTTCCAGACCTTCGAAAACATCGGCATGTGCATCGGCATGATGCCGATTACCGGTATTCCGCTACCGTTTATTAGCTTCGGTTCGTCTTCGATGATGATTCAGCTGCTGACGGTGGGTATCGTACAATCCATATGGCGGCATCGTTCGGGCGCCGCGTAACCGCTGGAGGGGTTTGCTATGAAAATTCCCGTAGATAAGCTGACCCGCGCTTTTAAGATGGGCGCGTCCGTTAAGAAGGATTCCGATACGCCGGTGCGCGTCTCGGTCTATCTGGATTCGTCCGCCTCGCGCTTTCTGGCCGAGACGGTGCGTGACGCCTTTGTGCCGCAGACGACCTCGGGCATTGTGCGCGTCGAGCGTCTGGGGGAGGAGCGAATTGCTCCAAAGACCGATACCGATGTGGTGCTGGTGCTCTCGTGTGGTTCCGACCGCTTGGAGAGTGCCGTGCAGGAGCTCGTGATCGCCGGCGCGCCCGTGTGCGTGCTTGCCGAGTCTGCTGTGGAGGTGCCGTTTATCGAGGAGTCCACGCCCATGCTCGGCGTGGTAGCGGCAACCGATAAGACGTATCTGCTCGAGACGCTTGCCCGCTGGATTCTCGATCGCACCGACAAGGAAACGGCTTTTGCGGCGAACTTTGCCTTCATGCGCATCGCGGCGGCCAATCGTATCATCACCTCGTGCGCGCTCACCAATATGGCGACCGGTGCGCTGGTGTTTTTGCCGGGCGCCGATTATCCCGTTATGGCGCTGGCGCAGGTGGGCATGCTCTTTGAGCTCGCTGCCGTCTTTGGACGCGGCATTAAGCCTGAGCGCGGCTACGAGGTCGCGGGCGTGCTTGCCGGCGGTCTTGTGATCCGAGCGGTCACCCGCGCACTTGTCAAGCAGACGCCGCATATTGGGTTTGCCGTCAAGGCGCTCACTGCTGCCGCGGGCACCTATGGCATGGGCCGTGCGCTCGTTTCGCTCTACGAGCGCGATGTCGACTACAGCCGTGCCAACGAGGTGGTCACTGCCACGTTCTCCCGCGTTCGCGATCTGGTGACCACGGTCGCGGGCGCTACCCGTCCTATGGCGTCCTACCAGGACGCATCCGATCTCGCAGCTTAGGGGTTTTCCGTTGCGCGTTGCATACCAAGATTGTTTTCATTTAATTGAGCCGTTGCTCGCCAAGGTCGAGAAGCCGAGTCGCTATATCGATCACGAGTGGGGCACGCTTTCCAAGGCCGATGCCGACTACCGTTGCTGCCTGATCTATCCGGATGTGTACGAGGTCGGTCTGCCCAACCAGGGTATCGCCATCCTCTACAACATCCTTAACCAGGCCGAGGGCATCTCCTGCGAGCGTGGCTATGTGCCGTGGCCCGATATGGGTGACGCTATGCGCGAGGCGGGCATTCCGCTGCTCTCGCTCGAGGGTGCAGCGCCGGTCGCTTCGTTTGATATCGTCGGTCTGCATGTGCCGCACGAGATGGCGGTGACGAACTTCCTCGAGGCACTCGACCTCGCTGGCATTCCGCTGTTGGCGGCCGACCGAGGCGAAGACGACCCCATCATCATCGCCGGCGGCCCCTCGGTGTACAACCCCGAGCCGTACGCGGCCTTCTTCGATGCCATCCTCATCGGCGAGGGCGAGGAATCGCTGCTCGAGACCTGCCAGCTGCATCGCCGCCTGCGTGACGAAGGGGTCCCGCGCGCGCAGATTGTCGAGCAGCTTGCATCCATTGCCGGCAACTACGTGCCGTCGCTCTATGAGGTTCGTCACGACGAGCCCTGCTCGCCGCATGGCTACACCGTGCCGCGTGAAGGCAAGGATGCGCCGACCGTGGTCTACAAGCGCGTCGTCGAGGATTTTGGCGCCACGAATCCGCTGTCGCAGTCGTGCGTGCCCTATGCGCAGCTGGTTCACGACCGCTTGTCTATCGAGATCCTGCGCGGCTGCGCCCGCGGCTGTCGTTTTTGTCAGGCCGGCATGACGTATCGCCCGGTGCGCGAGCGCTCGGCCGACCAGATCGTCTCGTCGGTGATTCAGGGTCTGGAAAAGACTGGCTATGACGAGGTGTCGCTGACCTCGCTCTCCACGACCGACCACTCCTGCATTCGCGACGTGCTCGGCAGGCTCAACCGTCGCCTGGAGGATACGGGTATTCGCGTGTCTATTCCGTCGCAGCGCCTGGATTCGTTTGGCGTGGATATGGCCGAGTCGGTCGCCGGCGAGAAGAAGGGCGGCCTGACGTTCGCGCCCGAGGCCGGCAGCCAGCGCATGCGCGACATCATTAACAAGAACGTGACCGAGGAGGACCTGGACCGTGCGGCCAAGGCGGCCTTCGAGGCCGGCTGGAACCGCATGAAGCTCTACTTTATGATGGGCCTTCCCGGCGAGCGCGATGAGGACATCGTGGCCATCGCCAATCTGGCCGATCACGTGCTCGAGCTCGGCCGCTCCGTGGTTCCCAAGGCGCGCCGCGGCTCCATCTCGGTATCCATCTCGGTGTCGGTGTTTATCCCCAAGGCCGCCACGCCGTTCCAATGGTGCCCGCAGCTCGATTACGACGACGTCAAGCGTCGCCAAAAGCTGCTCATCACGAGCGTGCGCAACCGCGCCGTACGCGTGCACTACCACGATGCCGAGACCTCGCTCGTCGAGGCCGCACTGTCCCGCGCCGGTCGCGACATGACGCCGGTCATCATCGACGCCTGGCGTGCGGGCTCGCGTTTTGACGCCTGGGTGGAGCATTTTTCGCTCGACAACTGGAAGTCGGCCGCGGCCAAAAACGGCATCGACCTCAACGAGCTCGTGCACCTGCCCTACGAACTGGACTGGCGCCTGCCCTGGGAGCACGTGAGCCCCGGCTGCTCGCGCGGCTTCCTCGAGCGCGAATACCGCCGCTCGTTGGAGGGCGTCACGACCCCCGACTGCACCCGCACGTCGTGCACCGGCTGCGGAATCTGCCCCACGCTCCATGCCAAGAACGTATTGGTGGGTGATCGCGCATGAGTGAGCGCCTGACCGACAACCCCACGCTCTTTAGACTTCGTGTTCGCTATGGCAAGCGCGATCGCCTTAAGTACCTGGGCCATCTCGAAGTGATCCATACCATTGAGCGCATCGTGCGCCGTGCGGGACTTCCCTATGCCGTCACGCAGGGCTTCTCTCCGCACATGCGCGTGGGCTTCTCTTCGGCGCTACCGGTTGGTACGTCGTCGACCTGCGAGTGGTATGACCTGTTTATGACCGAGTTCGTGGCGCTCGACGAGGCGTTTGAGCGCCTGGCTGCGGCGTCTCCGGCCGATCTGGCGCCCATCGAGGCGGCGTACATCGACGTGCGCACGCCGGCATTGACGGCGCAGCTCACGCGCCTGTCGTATCGCATCGACTTACACCTGGATCCCGAGGCGCCCGTAAGCGCCGACGAGGTGCGTCGTGCGATCGACACGCTGCGCGCGGATCATGGCATCGACTACGCGCGCGGCAAAAAGAGCAAGCGCTTGGATTTGGATCACACGCTCGTTGGCTATGAGCTCACGGCGGGGGAGCGCCCGGACCATTTGGTTCTCATGCTCGACACCCATGCCGACAACGAGGGCTCTATGCGTCCGGAAATTTTGCTTTCTGCTGCTGATGTTTTGTTGCAGGGCTTGACCCCGGGCGTGGATGCACCTATTGTTTCCACCGGTATGCAAGACCTCGTGACCATCTGCTCCTACGATGTCGAGCGTCAGAATCAAGCATGCGAGGACGACGAGGGCCGACTCGTCAGCCCCATACCTGTGCGAACTTGTGGATTTGCTCCACATACTCGTTGACGGGGGTATTTTCGCCTGCTACTATATTCGGCTGTTGCACTAACTGATGCATGAAGGGCAAGTAAACATGTACGCAATCGTTAACACGGGCGGCAAGCAGTACAAGGTCGCCACCGACGATGTCATCACCGTCGAGAAGATCGAGGGCAATGAGGGCGACAAGGTCACCCTGCCGGTTATCTTCCTCAACGATGGTAAGAAGATCGTCACCGATCCCGACAAGCTGGCCAAGGCCAAGGTTACCGCTCAGATCGTTGAGCAGTTCAAGGGCGAGAAGCAGCTGGTCTTCAAGTTCCACAAGCGTAAGCGCTATCGTCGTCTGAAGGGTCACCGTCAGCAGCTCACCAAGCTGAAGATCGTGAAGGTCCAGGCTACGTCCCGCGCCAAGAAGGCTGTCAAGGCAGAGGCCGAGGCTGTTGCCGAGGCTCCCGTCGCCGAGTAGATTACACTCGTAACGAAAGAGTAGGTATACACAATGGCACACAAAAAAGGACTCGGTTCCTCCCGTAATGGCCGTGACTCCCGCGGTCAGCGCCTTGGCACGAAGCGCTATGCCGGCCAGACGGTAACCACGGGCACGATTCTCGTCCGTCAGCACGGCACGCACATCCACCCGGGTGAGAACGTTGGCCGTGGTAAGGACGACACGCTGTTCGCGCTGGTCGACGGTACCGTTGAGTTCCACAAGGGTATCAAGCACAGGGTCAGCGTACGCCCGCTCGCGAACGCGTAATTCACCCTTCATAGAGCACATATGTGGGAGGCACTTGAGTTTTAGGATTCAAGGGTCTCCCTCTTTTTTGTAGGAGGCGATTCTGTTGTCACAGTTCACCGATATCAGCCGCATTAACGTGTGCGGCGGCGACGGCGGAGCCGGATGCATGTCGTTTAGGCGCGAGGCATTTGTCCCCAAGGGCGGCCCCGATGGCGGCGACGGCGGTCGTGGCGGCAATGTCGTCATCCAGGCCGATGCTCAGCTGTCTTCGCTGATCGATTACCGCTTTAAGCATCACTTCCGCGCCGAGCGCGGCACGCACGGGCAGGGTGCCCGTCGTAACGGTAAGAGCGGCGAGGACCTGATTCTCAAGGTCCCTATGGGTACCGTGGTGCGCGAGCTCGATCCCGAGACGCAGACCCCGATGTTCGAGATTGCCGACCTGGTGCACGACGGCGAGCGCGTCGTCGTGGCGCCCGGCGGTGCCGGCGGTCTGGGCAACACACACTTTGTGACGTCGGTGCGTCGCGCTCCGGCCTTTGCCCAGCTCGGCGAGCCTGCCGAGGAACACTGGATCGAGCTCGAGATGAAGCTTATGGCCGATGCCGCGCTTGTGGGCTTTCCCTCGGTGGGTAAGTCATCGCTCATTGCGCGCATGAGTGCCGCCCGCCCCAAGATTGCTGACTACCCGTTTACCACGCTCGTGCCGAACCTCGGCATGGTGCGTGCCGGCGAATATTCTTACGTCGTTGCCGACGTCCCCGGTCTCATCGAGGGCGCGAGCGAGGGCAAGGGCCTGGGTCACCAGTTCCTGCGCCACATTGAGCGTACGGCACTCATCATGCACGTCGTCGATATGACGGGTGGTTTTGAGGATCGCGATCCGGTCGAGGACTATCGCATCATCAACCGCGAGCTCGAGCAGTATGGCGCCGAGCTTTCGGAGCGTCCGCAGATCGTCGTTGCCAACAAGTGTGATGCGCCGGGCACGGCCGACAAGATTGCCGACCTTAAGCGTGCGGCGCTCGACGATGGCCATATGTTCTTTGCCGTGTCTGCTGTTACGGGCGCCGGCCTCAACACGCTGATGCTTGCCGTGGGCGAGCAGGTGGCTAAGCTTCGCGCCGAGCTGGCGGTCTCTGATGAGCCGGTCGATCTGCGCGACGAGGAGTGGGAGCGTCGCCGCCTGCAGCGCGAGAAGCGTTTCCGCATTGTCCAGGAAGAGCCCGGTGCCTTCCGCGTGGTCGGTCGTGCCATCGAGCGCATGGTCATCCAGACCGACTGGGAAAACGAGGAAGCCGTCATTTACCTGCAGCATAAGTTTGCGCGTATGGGTGTTGACGACGCGCTCGAGAAGGCCGGTTGCCGTGCGGGCGACGAGGTCCGCATTTGCCAGCGCGCTTTTGACTTTGAGGGCGCCGAGGACTTCTCGGAGTACGAAGAGCTCGAGGATGCTGGCGAGGACGTTGCCGTCGAGGCCATTGACGTGGCCGATGCTGCGGATGAGGGCGTCGAGGTTGTCGATGCGGCGGATGCCGAGGACGATGCCGAGACCTCGGAGGGCGAGTAAGCCATGTCGCTGCGCGGTGGAATCGGTCTGCCCGAGCTTCCTCTAGAGGACGGGCAGGAGTTTAGGCTCGGCATTATGGGTGGCACCTTTGATCCCATCCATTACGGGCACCTGGTGACCGCTGAGCAGGCGCGTGAGTCCCTCGACTTGGATGCCGTGCTCTTTATGCCGGCGGGCACGCCTGCCTTTAAGCTTGACAAGCCGGTGACGCCTGCCGAGGACCGTTATGCCATGACGGTCCTCGCCACCGCCGCGAACCCGGCCTTTTTGGCGAGCCGGTTCGAGATCGACCGCCCGGGCGTAACCTATACGGCTGATACGCTTCATGCCCTTCGCGACTTTTACCCGCCGCAGGTAAAGCTCTACTTTATTACGGGCGCCGATGCGATTATCGATATCGTGACCTGGCATGATGCCGAACGAATCGCTGAGCTTGCTACCTTTATTGCGGCGACACGACCGGGCTTTGATATCGATACAGCGCGTGCCCGAATCAAAGAGTCGGGGCTGCCGTTCGACGTGCGCTATATTCAGATTCCGGCGCTGGCGATCAGCTCGACGAACATTCGTAAGCGAGTTGCCCGCGGCATGAGCGTGCGCTATCTTACGAGCGAGTCCGTGCTCGGCTACATTCGCAAACGCAGGCTATATGCCGATTTGGGCCAAGAAGATTTTGAGTGATGGGGGTCTACGTTGTCGGTAGAGGATCAGTTTGAGGGCGATGAGCGCGCACTGCTCAAGCGCATTCAAGAGCTGCTCGATGTTCGCATGAAGGATAAGCGCAAGCGCTATGTGCATTCGCTGGGTGTTGCCGAGACCGCACTTCATCTGGCCGAGGTCTACGGCGTTGACCGCTTTGATGCCGCTGCTGCCGGTCTGATCCACGACTGGGACAAAGTGCTCTCCGACGACGAGCTGGTTACGCGCGCTCTGCATTACGGCATTAAGATTGCCGGTTCTCCTTCCGCCGCGACGCCGCTTTTGCATGGTCCTGTTGCCGCCTATGAGCTTCCGCAGCTTTTCCCCGAGTTGTCGCCGGCCGTTTTCCAGGCTGTCGACCGTCATACCGTGGGCGCTTGCGACATGACGCCGCTCGATATGGTGGTCTTTGTGGCCGATGCCATCGAGCCCAACCGCCACGGCGACTATGCGCATGCGCTGCGCAAGATGGTGGGGGAGTCGTCGCTCGACGAGTTGTTCTTCTCCTGTTTTGCGCAGGGTTTGGTCTATGTGATCCAGTCCGGGCGCTATCTTTATCCCACGGCTATTTCGATTTACAACCATTACGCCCAGCTGCGCTAGCTCGGGCTGTCTAGAAAGAGGTATTCCATGGCCGACGAGACCATGACCGACGAGCAGATTCTTGAACATGTGGAGCACAAGAGCTTCGCCGCCACGTCCGACCGCACTGCCGCCTCGCTGTCCGCGAGCGGTGTCGCCGCCGAGGATGTCGCCCGCGCCGCCGCACAGGCCGCCTACGACAAGAAGGGCGAGGACGTTCAGGTGCTCGACCTGACCGAGCTTTCCGACGTATGCGACTACTTTGTGCTTGCCACCGGTACCAACAACCGCCAGGTCGATTCTATCGTCGACGAGATCGAGGAGAAGGTCGCCGAGGCTTGCGGCGAGCACCCGTTCTCCATCGAGGGTCGCGAGCAGAAGACCTGGATGCTCATGGACTACGGTTCGGTTGTCGTCCACGTCTTCACTCCCGAAGCCCGCGACTTCTACCGCCTCGAGAAACTCTGGGGAGACGCCCCCCAGCTCCCCCTCAACCTCCTCTAGTAGCTCATTTGAGACGGGGTTTAGCTACCCTCACGCATATCGCCGGGCAGTTGCGGTTTTCCGCACCTGCCCGGCTTTCTTTTTGCCCAAAGTAGCTAATTTGGGACGGGGCTTTTTTAGCTACTACCTACCGTTCGCCGATAGAAGCGAGTTGCGGTTCATTGCGTGATATTTAGCTTTCCGACTCGGGTAACGTATTTGTTATCTGTAGAGGAGGAGATGCGTATGACTCGGACCGCGCGGGAAATCTCTGTTTACGGCTATTACCATGTCGTCCAAAAGGGCTGTGGTGGTCAGCTGATATTTGAGGATGCTGACGATCGACTCTATCTGATTCGACTGATAGCTTCGAAATGCCAGAAGTTCAAAGTGGATGTTATCGCATGGTGCCTTATGGATAATCACATTCACTTGTTGCTAGATGACGGGCATGCTCACCTGAGCGATTGTATGCATTCGATTACGACGGCGTATGCCATGTATTTCAATTCTAAGACAGGCAGGAGAGGTCCTGTTTTCCAGGATCGATTTAAGAGTGTGCCGATTCTCGATGATGATCAGCTGCTCAACTGCGTTCGTTACATTCACGATAACCCTGCGAAAGCCAGAATTGGCACTGCTTCGCTCTATCGCTGGAGCAGCTTTAGCGAGTATATGGGCTATCCGGGAATTTGTAAGACTGATTGCGTGCTCGGGTTGCTCGGGAATTCCCAGAGATTTTTTGCATTTAGCACCTCGGGCGAGCCCAATGGCTATTGCTTCCGTTATGGCGCTCATGTGAGTGATACTGACGCGCTTGAGTTTGCGCAGGCGTTGCTCAAACCATACGAGCCTCACTATCTCAACGCTCTGCCCAAGGGCGTGCGTGATGACTGTATCCGTAAACTCAAAAGCGAGGGCTTTTCGATCAAGCAGATCGTGCGCCTCACGGGTATCGGCCATTGCACGATTCAAAAAGTTAAAGTTGAAAAGTAGCTCATTTTAGGCGGGATAATTTTGCTGCGGCCGCCAAACCGGACATCCGGGGTAGTCAATTTGGGACGGGGCTTTTTTAGCTACCCTTTGGCTGACGGTGAATGAATTAGGCCGAATGAATCTCAACCGATATATAGGTGTAGCTAAAATAGCCCCGTCCCAAATTGACTACCAATGCCGTGTCGGACGGAAGGCAGCAACCCCCGTCCAAAAAAGACTAGTTATTGAAGCGGGATTGGCGGCCGAAGGATAGGGCGGTGTCGCCGAATTTGTCTCGGACGGCGTCGATGGCGACGGAGAGGTCGCGGCGGTCGCTGGATTGGGCTCCGCGGTCATCGATCTCGCAGAACAGGTCAGTCTGGATGCCGCCTTGGTGGTCGAAGTCGCTCATGCCGATGCCGGCTAAGCGAACATGCATGCCTTCTTGCCAGATGTTGTCGAGCAGTTCGAGTGCAACCGCCACGAAGATGTTCTCATCATCGGTTGGATGAGGCAGCCGGCGCTGTGCCGTACGCCCGCTTCCATACGAATACTTGAGCTTGAGCGTTACCGTGGCACCCGTCAGCCCCTGACGGCGCAGACGGCGTCCCACCGACTCACCCAGCAGCGCAATCGCCGCCTCAATATCCCCACGCTCAGTCAAATCTTTCGCAAAGGTGCGTTCATTACTGACCGACTTGACCTCACGCTCCTCATCGAGACTCGTGACTTCGGAGATTTCGAGTCCCAGCGCACGCTGGCGCATGCGTTCGCCGTTGACGCCAAAAATAGAGGCCAAGGTGGATTCCGGTGCACGTGATAGCTCGCCGAGGGTGTAGATGCGCATGCGGCGCAGTCGCTCCTCGGCCGAGCGCCCGATGCCGCTCATGGCAGATACCGGCAGCGCGGCCAAAAAGCGCTGCTCGGTTCCGGGGCGCACGATGGTCAGCCCAAACGGCTTATCCCGCTCGCTTGCGATCTTTGCGACCGTCTTGTTGCAGCCCACGCCAATGGAGCAGGTCACTCCCAGCGCTGCCACGCGGTCGCTTATACGCCGCGCAACCAGCAGCGGGTCTTCGGGCGCAAAGCGACCCGGTGTGATATCGATAAAGGCCTCGTCGATGGACACACGCTCCACGCGCGGTGTCTCATCGGCAAGGATCGCCATGACCTGCGCGCTCACCTCGCGGTAGCGATCAAAGTGTCCGTGCGTCCAAATGGCCTGCGGGCACAGGCGCCGCGCCTCGGCCGAGGCCATGGCAGAATGCACGCCAAAGCGACGCGCCTCGTACGAACACGTGGACACGACGCCGCGCGACTCGGCGTCTCCGCCCACGATGAGCGGCTTTCCGCGCCATTCGGGATGATCGAGCATCTCCACGCTCGCAAAAAATGCATCGAGGTCCATCAGGCCCACCGCCGGACCCGTCCAGGGCGGCGGCGTAACGCCCGCAGCATCCTCATAACCGTATGTATGTTCGCGTCTTTCCATGTCATGAGTATACCGCGCAGCTCATGTGGGGTGCGTGGATGCGCTTGCAAATCGCGAATTCTTGTCTAAGATATGGATTTGCCCTCGACTACACCGAAGAAGTTGGTCTCACGGACTTCACCTGCCCGCGTCGATGGCGTATTATGTTCAACTGTTTGTTTGTAGTTGCAGCCTAAAGCTGCTTGGTTGGAGGAGTTTCCTTTGGCAGTCAAGATTCGCCTTGCTCGTCACGGCGCTAAGAAGCGTCCGTACTACCGTGTCGTCGTCGCCGATTCCCGCGCCCCGCGTGACGGTCGTATCATCGAGGAGGTTGGCCGCTACAACCCGATGACCGCCCCCAAGACCATCAACCTCGACCTCGAGAAGATCGCTGACTGGCAGTCCAAGGGCGCTCAGCTCACCGACGCCGTCGCCGCTCTGGTCAAGGCCGCCAACGAGGGCGAGAAGACCGAGACCGTCGTCAAGAAGTCCAAGAAGCAGCTCGCCAAAGAGGCCGAGGCCGCTAAGGCTGCCGCTGAGGCCGCTGAGGGCGCCGAGGAGTAAATCGTGCCTGAGGTTGACGCTGCACAGCTCGAGGGTGAGGCAATGCTCTCAGATCGCATCGCCGATCTCGTCGAATATCTCGTTGTTCAGATCGTCGACGACCCGGATTCCGTGAGCCTTGAGGTCATCGATGGTGACGACGCCTCTACGATTGAGGTTTCGGTCGCCGAGGATGACGTCGCTAAGGTCATCGGCCGTCGTGGCCGTACCATCAAGGCCATTCGCACGCTCGCCCGTGCACTGGCCGCTCGCCTCGACACTGCTGTCGAGGTAGAGGTTCTGGGCTAGGACCTTGAGGTCCCAGTACAAAAACATCGCCCGTGTGGTCAAGCCGCACGGAAGGAAGGGGGAGGTCCTCGCGCAGCCGCTGCGGGGGCTTCCTTCTGTATTAGAGCCGGGTATGCGCGTCGCCCTGACGCCGCCGGCGCTCAAGCGCGACCGCTTTTGCACGGTCGTGTCCGTCACCGATACGGGCGATGGCGATCTGGTCTCGTTTGAGGGCATTGACGACTTGACGGCCGCCGAGGGCATCACGGGATGCTACGTGCTGGCAAATCGTGACGATTTTGAGCTCGATTCGCTCGACGCTGCCTATACCGACCTGATGGGTCGCGAGGTGGTCGACGAGCGCTTCGGTTTGCTCGGCACGATCGTAGAGATCATGTCGACGCCCGCTAACGATGTTTGGGTTGTTGAGGGCGATCGGTACGGCGAGGTACTGATTCCCGTGATCGAGCAGGTTGTGCTCGATCTTCCTGACACAGGAACAATTTCCGTCCACGTTATGGACGGCCTGATCGATATGGACAAGTAGGGAGGACAACATGCTGATTGAGACCCTTTCGGTCTTTCCCGAGATGTTTGAGCCCGTCATGTCCACATCGATTTTGGGCCGCGCCCGCAAGGCCGGCCTTTTTGATTTTAAGGCGTATAACCTGCGCGACTGGACGCACGACCGCCATCGTACCGTCGATGACGAGCCGTACGGCGGCGGGCAGGGCATGCTCATGAAGGTCGAGCCTATCGCAGAGGCCATCGAGGCCATTAGCGCAGAGGGTCCCAAGCCCACTGTGGTGTTCTTTACCCCCTGTGGCGAGCCTTTTACGCAGCATGTGGCCGAGCGCCTGCTCAAAAGTGAGCGCCTGCTGTTTGTGTGCAGTCGCTACGAGGGCGTCGACGAGCGCGCGTATGCGTATGCCGATGAGCGTCTGTCGATCGGCGACTACGTGCTCACGGGCGGCGAGCTTCCCGCTATGGTCGTTGCCGATGCTGTCGTACGCCTCATCCCCGGCGCCCTTGGTGACGAGATGAGCAACGTCGACGAGTCGTTCTCGACCGCCGAGGATGGAGGCCTGCTCGAGTACGCGCAGTACACCCGTCCTGCCGAGTTCAACGGCGAGGGCGTGCCTCCGGTGCTTGTGAGCGGCGATCACGCCAAGGTCGATGCCTGGCGTCGCAAGAACGCCATCGAGCGCACCTGCCGCTGGCGTCCCGATCTGATCGAGACTGCGCGGCTCACGCCCGAGGAGCGCGCTTACGCGCAGGAGATCCTTGACGCTTCGTATTCGCAGAGCGAGGAGTGAGTATGGTTCCTACGCAACATTCCGCGTTGAGGGGCGCTTTTGAGTGGATCGCGGTTATCGCGATCGCGCTCGTGGCCACCTTCCTGATCCGCACCTTTGTGGTCGAGCCCTTTGTGGTGCCCACCGGCTCTATGGAGGACACGATCGAGATTGGCGACCAGATCCTGGCACAAAAGGTGAGCCTCGAGCTCGGTCAGCCCGTCAAGCAGGGCGATATCGTGGTGTTTCACAACCCCGATGGCACCTCCGAGCATGATGTTCTTGTCAAGCGTGTTATTGCCACGGCCGGCCAGACGGTCGACCTGCAGGATGGCAAGGTGGTCGTTGACGGCCAAGCGCTCGACGAGGACTATACGACGGGCATGAGCTGGCCACTTTCGGTCCAAGCACCCGGCACTCAGGTAAGCTATCCCTACACCGTTCCCGACGGGTGCGTGTGGGTGATGGGCGACAACCGCGAAAACTCTGCCGACTCACGCTACTTTGGTCCCGTCGACCGTTCGGACCTGATCGCCGTGGCGCTCGTGCGTTACTGGCCGCTCAACCGTCTAGGCGCTATCGACTAAAAACCGCTATAGTACAGTACCTAACCGTGTAATCGTTTCGACGAGGGGATATTAGAGGCATGAACGCTTCATCGCTTTCCTTCCAAGACATCATCCTGCGCCTCCAGCAGTACTGGGGCGAGCAGGGCTGCGTTATTATGCAGCCCTACGACTCCGAGGTCGGTGCCGGTACCTTCCATACCGCGACCACGCTGCGCTCGCTCGGTCCTGCCGAATGGCGCACCTGCTATGCGCAGCCCTGCCGCCGTCCCGCCGACGGTCGCTACGGCGAGAACCCCAACCGCATGCAGCACTACTATCAGTTCCAGGTGCTCATCAAGCCGTCGCCGGTCAACGCCCAGGAGCTTTACCTGGGGTCTCTTGCCGCTATCGGTCTGGACCCCAACGACCATGACGTCCGCTTTGTCGAGGACGACTGGGAGAGCCCGACGCTCGGCGCCTGGGGCCTTGGCTGGGAGGTCTGGCTCAACGGCATGGAGGTCACGCAGTTTACGTACTTCCAGCAGGTGGGAGGCATCGAGGTCGACCCCGTGCCCGTTGAGATTACCTACGGCCTGGAGCGTATCGCCATGTACGCCCAGGGCGTCAACTCGGTCTACGACCTGGTGTGGAGCTACCTGCCCGACGGCACGCCCATGACCTACGGCGACGTGTTCCTCGAGAACGAGCGCGAGTTCAGTGCCTATAACTTTGAGGTCGCCAACGTCGAGATGATGCGTCAGAAGTTTGACGACTACGAGGCCGAGTGCCATTCCTGCCTGGAGCGCAAGCTGCCGCTGCCGGCATATGACTGCGTCATGAAGTGCAGCCACGCTTTCAACCTGCTCGATGCTCGCGGCGCCCTGTCCGCGGTCGAGCGTGCCAACTACATCCTGCGCGTCCGCGCCGTCGCCAAGGCGTGCTGCGAGGCCTACATGGCCGAGGTCGCCGGAGTCAACGAGAATGCCGACCAGGAAGGCGAGGTGGCGTAAGCCATGGCAGACGCTAAGGATTTCCTGTTTGAGATCGGTACGGAGGAGATGCCCTCCGCGCCGCTGAACAATGCCGTCAAGCAGCTTGGCTCCATGATTGCCAAGGGTCTCGACGAGGCCGGTCTGGCCCACGGCGAGGTCCGTGTGATCTCGAGCCCGCGCCGCCTGGCTGCGCTCGTGGCTAACGTCGCCACCGCGACCGATGAAGTCCATGAGGTCAAGCGTGGCCCCGCGGCCAACATTGCCTTCGACGCTGACGGTAACGCCACCAAGGCCGCCCAGGGCTTTGCCCGCAAGTGCGGTGTGGCTGCCGAGGACCTGGTCCGTCGCGAGGACACTGACGGTCGCGAGTATGTGTTCGCCGAGAAGAACATTCCCTCCGCACCGGCTACGCCGATTCTGACCGCTCTGTGCGAGAAGACCATCGCCGGCCTGCAGTGGCCCAACTACCGCAGCCAGCGCTGGGGTCACGAGCATGCGACCTTTGTTCGTCCGGTCCGCTGGATCTGCTGCCTTTTGGGCGAGGATGTTGTGCCCGTGTCGTTTGCCGACGTGACGAGCGGCAACACCACGCGCGGTCATCGCGTACTTGGCCCTGGCGACCATGTTGTTGCCAGCCCCGCTGTTTATGAGCAGGTGCTCGAGGACGCCGGCGTGCTTTCTGCCGAGCGTCGTCGCGAGGCCATCCTTGCCGGCATCGCCGAGGTTGAGGCCGCTCGCCCCGGCTGTCATGTCGACACGCCCAAGAAGGTCTTCGAGGAGGTCATTAACCTCTGCGAGTGGCCGACGGTGCTCGTCGGTACCTTCGATGAGGAGTTCCTCAAGGTCCCGCACGAGATCATCTGCGAGTCCATGCTCACCAACCAGCGTTACTTCCCGATCTATGACGGCGAGGGCAAGCTCACGCGTGAGTTCGTGGTCGTCTCCAACAGCAAGCCCGAGAACGCCGAGCGCGTGATCGACGGCAACGAGCGCGTCGTGCGCGCCCGTCTGGACGACGCAAAGTTCTTCTACGAGGAGGACCTGAAGATCTCCCTCGACGAGTTCCGTGAGCGTCTGGCCAAGGTTGCCTTCCAGGAGAAGCTCGGTAGCGTGCTCGCCAAGTCCGAGCGCATTGAGCAACTCGCGCTTGCCATCGCTCGCGAGGCCCATCTGGGCGCCCACCTGGCCGCCGATGCCGCTCGCGCCGCGCACCTGTGCAAGGCCGACTTGGTATCCAACGCCGTCGTCGAGTTCACGAGCCAGCAGGGCGTGATGGGCGGTTACTACGCCACCGCGATGGGGGAGAACGACGAGGTTGCCCACGCCATTCGCGATCATTATCGTCCCCGCTTTGCCGGTGACGAGCTGCCCGAGGGCACCGCTGGCTGCATCGTGGCCTGCGCCGACAAGCTCGATACCATCGCCGGTATCTTTGCCATTGGCGAGCCCCCGACCGGCTCCTCCGACCCCTACGCGCTGCGTCGTGCCGCTATCGGCATCATCAACATCCTGCGCGACCGTCTGCCGATCGACCCCACGTCGCTTATCGACTTCGCCCTCGAGCTCTATGGCGAGCAGGGCATTGAGTTCGACGCCGCCGAGGTCGCCCAGCAGGTTCGTGACTTCTTCCATGGCCGCCTGGTGAGCATGGCCCGCGACGAAAAGATCCCGGCCGATACCGTTGCCGCCGTCTCCGCGGTGCACATCATCGCTCCGTCCGTCTTCTTCGCCCGCTGCGCCGCCCTCGACGAGGCCCGCAAGAACGACGCCGAGACGTTCGACAACCTTGCGACCGCCTATGCTCGCGCCGCGCATATCTCCAAGCCCGAGCTGGGCGTGGAGTACGACCGCAGCCTGATGGGCGAGGTCGAGCTTGCGCTCGCCGACGCCTCCGAGGCTGCTCAGACCGCTGTCGATGCCGCCCTTGCTACCGAGGATTATCCGGCCGCATTTGCTGCCCTCGCCGCCCTGCGCGCGCCCATCGACCGTTTCTTCGACGAGGTCATGGTCATGGACAAGGACGAGCAGCTCCGCGATAATCGCCTTAAGCTGCTCAACCGCTTCGAGGCCGTTTTCTCCGGCATCGCCAACATCGGTGAGCTTGCTCGTAAAAAGTAAGCCAGCCTGCGCGTAAGCGCAAAAGGAGCCCCGCATGGATTGCCCGGTCACCGCTCGTCCCACCGTTATCGTTATCTCCGACTCGCTCGGTGATACCGCTTGTGAGGTGGTGCTTGCGGCGTCCGGGCAATTTGATGAAGGGGCTTTTCGTTTGTTGCGCCTGCCCAAGGTGACCTCGGTGGAGCAGGTGGAGTCGTTTGTGGGCCCGCGCGTCGATGCCGACCATCGCGATATTGCCGTGTTTCACACCATTGTCGATCCGGCGCTTCGCGCCCGCGTGCTCGATTACCTGGGCATGCTGCATATCCGTTCGGTCGACCTGATCGGTCCGACGCTCGCCGTGCTATCGTCGCTCATCGGTGTGCCGCCCAAAGGCGTCGCGGGCGTGATTCACAGGACCGATGACCGCTATTTCCATCGTATCGAGGCCATGGAATATTTCGTTGAGCACGATGACGGCCGCGGTTGCGACGATTTGTCGGGTGCCGATATCGTGCTGCTGGGCGTATCGCGCACGTCCAAGACGCCGCTGTCGATGTATCTGGCTTATCAGGGCTACAAGGTTGCCAATGTTCCGTTGGCCCATGGCATGGAGCCGCCGAAGTCGATTTACGAGGTCGACCCGATGCGCCTGTTCGGCCTGATTTCGACCGTCGATGTGATTTCCGAAATTCGCGATAGCCGCTTGGGCGATGACTACGCTCGTGCCGTTGCCGGCTCCTATGCCGAGCCCGAGAGC
This sequence comes from Collinsella aerofaciens, assembly GCF_020709435.1. Taxonomy (GTDB): domain Bacteria; phylum Actinomycetota; class Coriobacteriia; order Coriobacteriales; family Coriobacteriaceae; genus Collinsella; species Collinsella aerofaciens_AU. Next base: position 72,728 of record NZ_JAJFDP010000007.1, on the reverse strand, counting down.
GTGCGCAGCGAGCTTGAGGAAGCTCGTGCCCTCATGAAACGCCTAGGCTGCTTTGTGGTGCGTACCGACGGCAAGGCCATCGAGGAAAGCGCTGCCGAGATCATTAGCCACTTGGAGGAAATCCAAGAAGCTCGCGCCCGCCGAGCCACCAGCCGCGCCTAATATTAGTAGCATTTTGATAAAGCGATTTAGCAAAAACATCGCATCTGACCTGCTTTTTTATTGTAGTGGTATCTTCATAAGGTAACCAACTTTACCTACCGTTTACCGCCAGTTTTAGCACGTTTACCAAACCGCGTATCCTCTGCTCAAGCCCGTTCAAATCCGGCCGTATAGTTCCCTCACGGCCCGCATCCGGCGGGTCGATTCGTTACCACGGTCGTGCGCGTAAGCGCATGGAAGGGGAAGTATCGTGAGCGATTGCAAGAGGGTTTACCGTTTTGGTACCGACGCCCAGGGCACCTGTGTCACCGAGGGCGACAAGTCCATGAACTTCGTGCTTGGCGGCAAAGGCGCTAACCTTGCCGAGATGAGCCGTATCGGCCTGCCGGTTCCCGGTGGCTTTACTATTACCTACCAGACTTGCGTCGAGTACTCCGGTGCCGGCAACGTGTGGCCCGAGGGTGCACTCGATGAGATCGTTGCTGCCGAGGCGGACCTCGAGGCCCGCTGCGGCAAGAAGCTCGGCGACGCCTCCGATCCGCTGCTCGTGTCGGTTCGTTCGGGCGCTCCGTTCTCCATGCCCGGCATGATGGACACGGTCCTCAACTTAGGCCTCAACGACGACTCCGTTCAGGGGCTCATCGCCCAGACGCAAAATCCGCGTTTTGCTTGGGATAGCTACCGCCGCTTTATTCAGATGTTCTCCAACGTCGTTATGGGCGTTGACGCCGACCTGTTCGAGAACGCGCTGACCCAGGCACGCCTGGTCGCCGGCGTCCGCGTCGACTCCGAGCTTTCGGCCGAGGATCTGCAGGAGCTCGTCGAGACCTTTAAGGGCATCTTCTCCGAGAACGTCGATGCCTCCCTGTATCCCGAGCTCGAGGTCGCCGACGGCAAGCCCGTCTTCCCGCATGATCCGGAGCTCCAGTTGCGCCTTGCCATCCAGGCCGTCTTTGGCAGCTGGATGAATGAGCGCGCCTGCATCTACCGCAAGCAGCATGGAATCTCCGACGAGCTCGGCACCGCCGTCAACGTGCAGGCCATGGCCTTTGGCAACAAGGGCGAGACCTCTGCGACCGGTGTCGCCTTTACACGCAACCCGGCAGACGGCACCAAGGAGTTCTACGGTGACTTTTTGGTTAACGCCCAGGGCGAGGACGTTGTCGCCGGCATCCGCAACACCGAGCCCATCGCCGACCTCAAGGCCACCCCGGGCCTCGAGTCCGCAGGCAAGGAGCTCGAGCGCGTGTTCCTGACGCTCGAGGATCATTACCGCGATATGTGCGATATCGAGTTCACCATCGAGCAGGGCAAGCTCTGGATGCTCCAGACCCGCGTGGGCAAGCGTACCGCAACCGCCGCTCTGCGCATCGCTATCGAAATGGTCGAGGAAGGACTGATCACCCGCGAGGAGGCCGTAAACCGTATCGATCCCGCGCAGCTCGACCAGCTCCTGCACCCGCAGTTCGATGCTTCCAAGAAGTATGAGGCGCTGGCCTGCGGTCTTAATGCCAGCCCCGGTGCCGCCGTGGGCGAGGTCGTTTTCTCGAGCGATGACGCCGTCGCGCGCGCCAACGAGGGTCACAAGGTCATTTTGGTTCGCTGGGAGACTAACCCCGACGACCTGAAGGGCATGGTCGCCGCCGAGGGTATCCTAACCAGCCACGGTGGCAAGACGAGCCATGCCGCCGTTATCGCCCGCGGCATGGGTACGCCCTGCGTCTGTGGCGTTGAGCGCTTCCATATTGACGCCGCCGAGAAGGTCGTGCGCATCGAGGGCAGCGACCGCGTACTGCGCGAGGGTGATGTCATCTCCATCGACGGCACCCAGGGTATCGTCGTCGACGGCGCCGTTGATCTGGTTTCGGCCGAGCTCACCGGCGATCTGGACACCATCCTGTCCTGGGCCGACGAGATCCGTCTGGACGAGACCGACGGTCACGCCAACCACGTGCGCGTCAACGCCGACAACCCCGAGGACGCCGCGCTCGCACTCGAGTTTGGTGCCGAGGCCATCGGCCTATGCCGCACCGAGCACATGTTCCTGGGTGACCGTAAGAACATCATCCAGAGCTTTATCCTGTCTGACGATGAGGCCGTGAAGCAGCAGGCCCTGGCCGACCTGCTCAAGGTCCAGACCGAGGACTTTCTGGCGATGTTCAAGACCATGTCCGGTCGCGATGTGGTTGTCCGCCTGCTCGATCCGCCGCTTCATGAGTTCTTGGATAATCCTCGCGAGCTCGAGGTCGCCATCACCAAGAAGGAAGCCGCTGGCGCCAACGAGGAAGAGCTTGCCGCCCTGCGCACCCGTCTGCGTCGTATTGACGGCATGGTCGAGTCCAACCCGATGCTCGGCCTGCGCGGTGTGCGCCTGTCCGTCGTCTTTAGCGATCTGCCGTTTATGCAGGTTCGCGCCGTCGCTACGGCTGCTGCCCGTCTCATCAAGGAAGGCGTCGATCCGCGCCCCGAGATCATGGTTCCGCTCGTCTCCATCACGGCCGAGCATGTCCAGACCCGCGAGGTTATCGAGCGCGTAATCGCTGAGGTTTCCGCCGAGGAGGGCGTCGAGCTCAATATTCCCGTGGGCACGATGCTCGAGCTGCCGCGCGCCTGCATGGTCGCTGACGAGATCGCCCATCACGCAGACTTCTTCTGCTTTGGCACCAACGACCTCACCCAGACGACCTTCGGCTTCTCCCGCGACGATGCCGAGGCCAAGTTCATCCCGCTGTACATGCACAAGAAGATCTTGAAGGACAATCCCTTCGAGACCATCGACACGGCAGTACTCGAACTGGTGCGCATGGCTGTCGAGAAGGGCCGCGCCACCAACCCCGACATGCACTTTGGCGTGTGCGGCGAGCACGGCGGCGACCCTAAGTCCATCAAGGGCCTGTTTAACGTGGCCGATGTTGACTACGTGTCCTGCTCGCCCTACCGCGTGCCCCTCGCACGCCTGGCTGCCGCCCAGGCCAAGCTCGAGGCCAAGCGTTCCGCCTAACGTTTTGGGTTTAGACGCCTAGCGTAGCCCCCTTCATGCCGCCCGTCTCATTCGTGAGACGGGCGGTTATCATGTGCGGGTTTTGTCTTTTTGTCTGCGTAAAAAATTGTTCTTGCAGCAGAAACCCGCGCGTGTATACTGGAATACGTTTGTTCAACTACGTGCCGGCCAAGGTGGTACGGCACCTCTAGAAGAGTAAGGAATTGCACATGGATTACATCCGCGCAATCGAGCGTCAGCAGATCCGCGAGGACATTCCTCAGGTTCGCGTCGCCGACAACGTCAAGGTTCACTACCGCATTAAGGAAGGCGACCGCGAGCGCATCCAGGTCTTCCAGGGCGACGTCATCCGCATGGCCGGCGCCGGTGCCCGCGAGACCTTCACCGTCCGTAAGATGTCCTTCGGTGTCGGTGTTGAGCGTACCTTCCCGCTTCACAGCCCCAAGATCGCCAAGCTCGAGGTCGTTCGTCATGGTCGCGTCCGTCGCGCCAAGCTGTACTACCTCCGCGACAAGGTGGGCAAGGCTGCTCGCATCCCCGAGAAGCGCTAAGAAGATCGCAGCGTCTGTCCACTCGTTTGGACACAAGGGTCACCTTCGGGTGGCCCTTCTTTTTATCTGATTTGCATGCAAGGAGGGCCTAGTATGGCCAACATGACGAGCTCGGTTTCGGCATCGCAAGTTGCCGGTGAGTTGGCGAGCGCTACGTTTGAGGAGATTCCCGCCCTCGTGGAGCATTATCGCGAGGACCCGCGCCAGCAGGTGATCAAGGCTTGCGAACGCGCCCTCAAACGTCATGCCAAAGAGCTTGCCGAGCGCGAGCGCGTCAATGACATGTACGAGCTTATGCATGAGCTTGGCGGCGATGGGGTGGTCGTTGGTGTCGACGAGGTGGGTCGCGGATCGGTGGCCGGTCCTTTGACGGTATGCGCCGTCTGTCTTCCTATGGAGCCGCGCGTCTGGGGCATCAACGATTCCAAAAAGCTCACGCCGGCGCGCCGCGAGCTGCTCTCAGTGAAGATTGCCGAGGTGGCGACGGCGATCGGTTTTTGCCATATCGCGCCGAAGGATATCGACGAGATGGGTATGGCCCGCGCCATCCGCGCTGCCGTCGCGGGCGCCGTGGCCGATACGGGACTTGAACCCGACTGCGTCCTCATGGATGGTAACCCCTTGGGCGCCGTTCCCAACGAGCGCGATGTGGTGAAGGGCGATGCCAAGATCGCCTGCATCGCCGCGGCGTCCATCATGGCCAAGGTCACGCGTGACGAGATGATGGTCGAGTACGACGCCGAGTACCCCGAGTACCATCTGGCCGAGTCGAAGGGCTATGCGAGCCCCGAGCACATCGAGGCCATTCGCAAACATGGACTTTGTCCGCTGCACCGCGTGAGCTTTTGCGGAAACTTTCTGCAGACTGAGCGCCTTTTCTAGGTCAATTGTGGAGACAGGGACCTCTGGGGTTTTATAAACCTGCTGGTAGCGGGCCGTATGCAACAGCATTGCTGCGTACGGCCCGTTTTTTGACGGCATTTGGTCAGCTTTTGGTTTGCTTCCGGTACTTACCCGCATGAAAGGTGCCCTCATCATCGGGGCAATGCAGTGTGCGGGAAAGGAGACCCCATGAGTGCCGCAAGCAAAAAGAGCAAGACGCAGCAGCTCAAGGAGCGTTGGGAAAACGGCGAGCTCGACTCCGGGGCGATGACGCCCGAGTTTATCAAGGGACTCAGTCCCCGCGAGCTAGGCATGCTGGGCGAGCTGATCACCATCGACTACTTTAACGAGCGCGGCTACACCTTGCTGGAGCAGGGCTATCGTTGCACCGAGGGCGAGGCCGATCTGGTGCTGCTCGATGAGCTCGACGATGTCGTGGTGATGGCCGAGGTCAAGACCAGACGCGTTTCGCTGGATTGCACCACGCGGGTCTTTCCCGAGGAGGCCGTGGACGCCCAAAAGCAACGCCGCTACCGCCGCATCGCAAGTTGCTATCTCATGGAGCATTATCCGCTCAAGGCGATTCGCTTCGATGCTGTGGGTGTCACCATCCGCGGCGGGCATATCGCCGAGATCGAGCATCAGTACAACGCGTTCGATTGGCAGGTGTCGTGATGGCGTTCGAGACGTTTGCCGTTCACGCGGCCTGCATCCGCGGCGTCGAGGCGATTCACGTCACGGTCGAGGTCTCGCTTGCCGGTGGCGTTCCGGGCATCCAGATGCTCGGCATTCCGAGTATGGAGGTGATGGAGTCACGCGGTCGTATTCGCTGCGCGATGCGCTCCGCCGGGTTCGAGATCCCGCGCTCGGGCATTACCGTTAACCTGGCACCCGGCGATATCCGCAAGACCGGTAGCGGCTTTGACCTGCCCATCGCCATCGCGGTTCTAGCGGCCGATGAGCAGATTCCCCGTGACAACCTCGATCGCTGCCTTATCGCAGGTGAGCTTGGTCTGGACGGTACGGTGCTTCCCGTCAAGGGCGAGGTGGCGTTTCAGCTATTGGCTCGCGACATGGGGCTGTCTTTTATCGCCGGCAGGTCCGACCAGCATGTGCCACTCGCGGGCGTAGATTGCGGCTTTATCGACCATCTGTCTCAGCTTGCTCACGGCATGGGCGATGCCGCACGGCACTACTTGGATTCCGAGGGTGTCGAGGCGACCTTTGAGCCCGAGCTCGACTATGCAGACGTGCTGGGGCAGGAAGTCGCTAAACGCGGCATGGCGCTTGCGGCGGCAGGAGAACTCGGCTTGCTCATGATCGGGTCTCCGGGATCGGGCAAGACGATGCTCGCACGCCGTATGACCGGCATCCTGCCCGAGCTTTCCGTTGAGGATCAGCAGGAGGCACTGTGCATCCATTCGGTTTTGGGTGAGAACATTGATGGCTTGTTGGCGGGGCACCGCCCCTTCCGCAGTCCCCACCACAGTATTTCGACCGCAGGCCTTATCGGCGGCGGGCGCCCGGTGCACCCGGGTGAGATCAGCCTTGCTCATGGCGGCGTGCTCTTTTTGGACGAGCTTGCCGAGTTTCCCACTGGCGTGCTGCAGACGCTGCGTCAGCCCATCGAGCGCGGCTACGTGAGGATCGTACGCGTCGACGGGGCTTTTACCTTCCCGTCGCGCTTTCAGCTGCTGGCTGCGAGCAATCCCTGCCCCTGCGGCTTTTTGGGCGATCGCGAGGTGCCGTGTCGCTGCTCGGCGGCGATGGTCGAGCGCTATCGGTCTAAACTGCGCGGTCCTTTGGCCGACCGTATCGACATGATGATCGATGTGACCCGTCCCGACCCTCAAGTGATTATCGAGGGTGCGGAGGGCATGTCGTCGGCCGAGTTACGTGACTACGTTGTGCGCGGTCGCGCCTTTCGCGCTTGGCGCGAATCCCGCATGGACGATGCGGATGCCGAGGCCGAGGATGACGAGACGCGGTCCATTGACGGCGTCGTTTCGACCTTTGAGCTTGATGATGCAGCGGAGAAGTGTGTGCTCGGTCTGTCCAAACGCACGCATCTCACGGGCCGCGGCATCGTGCGCTTGGTTCGCATTGCGCGCACGATTGCAGACGTCGCCGAGAGCGAGCAAGTGACGCAGGATCACGTGCTCGAGGCGGCGATGTACCAGGGAAGGAGGGACCAATGATGGCCGAGGGGACCTTTGAGCTGCATCCAGGTGATGCGTTGTATCCCGAGACCGTTTTGGAGCTTTCTGATGTACCCCAGACGCTTTATGTGCGCGGCAATCCCGAGGTGCTTTCGACACCCGCGCTCTCCATCATCGGCGCGCGCAAGGCCTCGCCGTATGGTCTTGCCGTGGCAGAGCTTGCGGCAAAGGTGGCGGTTGAGGCGGGAGTGACGGTAGTTTCGGGCGGCGCGGTTGGTTGTGACCAGGCCTCGGGTTGGGCTGCGGTCAACGCCGGCGGCAAACACGTCGTGGTGCTGGGGACGGGCGCCGACGTGGTCTACCCGCGTTCGAGCGCGGGGCTTATTACGCGCACGCTCGATACGGGCGGCGCGGTCGTGTCGATCTCTCCGTGGGGCATGGGTCCGCGCAAGTTTGCCTTTCCGCGCCGCAATCGCGTGATCGCGGCCCTGTCGCAAGCCCTCTTTGTATCCGAGGCGGGTATGCCTTCCGGGACGTTTTCTACAGCTGAGGCTGCTATGGATTTGGGGCGCGAACTTCTTGCCGTGCCGGGGTCGATCCTATCGCCCGAGGCGCGTGGCACGAATTACCTCATTGCGAACGGTGCCTGCTGCATTGTCGACGAGGAGTCCATCGAGATGGCTATCTCTCGCATATACGGCACCCTGCGCTACTCGCGCCCCGATGCTCCCGGCATTGCCGACCTGAATCCAACACAGCAGACCGTGATGCATGCGCTCATCGCCTCTCCGCTCAAGGTCGACGACATCGCGGCGCTCGTCTCACTCGATGCTGTCGGCGTACTCAAACTCTTGGGTTCGCTTGAACTCGAGGGCCTTATCGAGCGCATGATGGATGGAAGGTATGCGCCCTCCAAGTTTGCCCTTCACGCCCAGACGCCCTTCGGTCACAATGGAAAACGTGTCAATTAGAAAGGTGTTTGCAGATGCAGTTCGATCAGGTGACGGTTATCGGTGGCGGTCTGGCGGGTTCGGAGTGCGCGATCCAGCTGGCAGACCGCGGGTTTGCCGTAAAGCTGTGCGAGATGCGCCCCCAGGTGAGCTCCCCGGCCCACCATACCGATCACCTGGCAGAGCTCGTCTGCTCCAATTCGTTTAAGTCGACCCGTCCGGATTCTGCGGCTGGTTTGCTGAAGGCCGAGCTTGAGCGCATGGGTTCAGTCCTGCTCGATTGCGCCCATCGCGCCGCTGTTCCCGCCGGTGGTGCCTTGGCGGTCGACCGTGTCAAGTTTTCCGAGCTTGTCGAGGCCGAGGTTGCCGCCCGTCCCAATATCGAGATCATTCACGGCGAGGTCACGCAGATTCCCGAGGGTCACGTGGTCATTGCCGCCGGCCCCTTGTGCTCGCCGGCGCTGAGCGAAGAGGTCATGAAGCTCGTCGGTGGCGACGCCCTTGCGTTCTTCGATGCCGCGGCGCCGATCGTCGATGCCTCCACGCTCGATATGGACGTGCTGTTCTCGCAGTCGCGCTACGAGGAGCAGGGGAGTGGCGACTATCTCAACGCTCCGCTCAACAAGGAGGAGTACGAGGCCTTTATCGAGGCGCTTACCACGGCCGACCGCGTGGTGCTCAAGGAGTTTGAGGGCGGCGATCTGTTCCAGGCCTGCCAGCCTGCCGAGGAGGTTGCACGCACCGGCAAGGACGCCATTCGCTTTGGCGCCATGAAGCCCGTCGGCCTCACCGACCCGCGTACCGGACGTCGCCCCTGGGCGGCGATTCAGCTGCGTGCCGAGAACAAGGAGAAGACCGCTTATAATCTGGTGGGCTTCCAGACCAACCTGACCTTTGGCGAGCAGAAGCGCGTCTTCCATATGGTGCCGGGCCTGGAGAACGCTGAGTTCTTCCGCTACGGTGTCATGCACCGCAATACCTTTGTCGACGCCCCGCACGTGCTCGATGGCACCTTTGCCGTGCCCGGTACCGGCGTGCGCCTGGCCGGTCAGATCACCGGCACCGAGGGGTACATGGAAGCCGTGGCGACCGGTCTGCTCGCGGCGCTCAACACCTATGCAGAGGCTATCGGCGCCGATTCCGTCGAGTTGCCCCGCGTGGGCGCCCTGGGTGCGCTCGTGGGCTATGCGACCGATCCTGCCACCGTGGGCTATCAGCCCATGCATGTCAACTTTGGCCTGGTGCCGCCACTCGAGGATGGTAAGCGCCGCAGCAAGCGCGACCGCTACCAGGCCTATGCGGACCGTGCGCTCGAGGCCCTTGACGCCTATCTGGCCACTCGCCCCGATCTGTTTGGAGGCGACCGGTCATAGCCTTTGACCTGTACGACACCGTCGACTCGTTTATCGCCTATATCGCACGCGTCGAGGGACTTTCTCCCAACACGGTGACGGCCTATGGCTCGAGGCTGGAGCGCTTTGCTGCGTGGTGCGAACGCGAGGGCATCGACGCTCGCGCCGCCGACGTACGGACCGTTCGTTCCTATTTGGCCGAGCTGTCGCGTGGCCAGGTGGCGGCTCGGACCCTTGCGGCACACCTGTCTGCCATTCGCTCACTCTATCGGTGGATGGCTGTCGAGGGGATTGTCGAGGGCGATGCGGTCTCGGCGATCGCATCGCCCAAGCTGCCGCGCGACCTGCCGGGCGTCCTTACGACTCAACAGGTGGAGGCACTCCTCAAAGCCCCCGATACCTCAACACCCGCGGGACTGCGCGATGCGGCGATGCTCGAGTTGCTCTATGCCTCGGGTGCCCGCATCTCAGAGCTTGCGGCGCTCAATGTGGAATCCATCTCATGGTCCGAGCGCACGCTGCGCCTGTGGGGCAAGGGGAGCAAAGAACGTATCGTCCCCCTGTATCGTCGTGCGCTCGAGGTGACTCGTTTCTATATTGAGGAGGGGAGGCCGGTGTTGCTCGCTCAGGCAAAGCGCCGTGACCCCGCCACCGGGCCGCATCCGCTGCTTATATCGGCGCGCGGCAATCGCATGAGCGCCGCCATGCTCCGGCGGCGGTTCCATACGCTGGCGACGCTCGCCGGCATTCCGGCCGACATCGCCCCGCATGCGATGCGCCATACCTTTGCGACCGACTTGCTCGAGGGCGGTGCGGACCTGCGCTCGGTCCAAGAGCTGCTGGGTCATGCGAGCCTGTCCACGACGCAGATCTACACGCATCTCACACCCGATCGGCTTAAGCGGGCTGTGGCTCAAGCCCATCCCCGCGGCGAATAGTTGCTGGGACGTCCCGCGCCGCACTCAGGTGTGTGGTTTTGATTGCGGGTTGGCAGGAAGAAGCATTCCTGCTATCATTCATCGGGTTGCTTCACGGCAACATGTTTTTATCACGCACGCGCGGCTACTTCATACCGTGGTGCCCGGGCTTTGGTAGCACATGTCCGGGTTGGTTTTGGAGGATGACCCCGCGCGGAGGCAAACCACAGGAGGTTTAACATGGCTACCAAGATTAATATCCGCACCCTGCTCGAGGCCGGCTGCCACTTCGGTCACCAGACCCGTCGCTGGAACCCCAAGATGAAGCCGTTCATCTTTGGTGAGCGCAACGGCATCTATATCCTTGACCTCAAGCAGACCATCCTCGACGCCGACCAGGCCTACACCTTCGTCAAGAACGTCGCCAAGGGTGGCAACGTGCTGTTCGTCGGCACCAAGAAGCAGGCTCAGGAGGCCGTCAAGAACGCTGCTGAGCGCGCCAACATGCCTTACATCAACCAGCGTTGGCTCGGCGGTATGCTGACCAACTTCGTCACCATCCGCTCCCGCATCAACCGCATGGAGGAGCTCGAGGCTATGGTCGAGGACGGCCGCATGGCTGTTCTGCCCAAGAAGGAGCAGGCTGTTCTCGGCAAGGAGCTCACTAAGCTCCAGACCAACCTCGGTGGCGCCCGCGACATGAAGGGTCTGCCCCAGGCTCTCTTCGTCATCGACACCAAGCGCGAGGAGAACGCCATCAAGGAGGCCCAGCGCCTGAACATCCCCGTCGTCGCCCTGATCGACACCAACTCCGATCCCGACGAGGTCGAGTACGGCATCCCCTGCAACGATGACGCTATCTCCGCTGTCACCCTTATGTGCGAGCTCATGGCTGACGCCTGCCTCGCTGGCTCCGGCAAGGAGCAGGTCTCCGAGGCCGAGATGGCCGCTGAGCCCAAGGCCGAGTAAATCAGTCTTAGTTAATTCTTTTTCATCTCTTTGAAAGGAACCACAATGGCCCAGATTACCGCCGCTATGGTTAAGCAGCTCCGCGAGATGACCGACTCCCCGATGATGGAGTGCAAGAAAGCTCTCGTCGAGGCTGACGGCGACATGGACGCCGCTGTCGACGTTCTGCGTAAGAACGGCCTTGCCAAGGCTGCCAAGAAGGCTGGCCGTGAGACCAACGAGGGCGCTGTCGCCGCGTTCGTCTCCGAGGATGGCAAGACCGGCGCTCTGCTCGAGCTCTCCTGCGAGACCGACTTCGTTGGCTCCAACGCCAAGTTCACCGGCTTTGCTTCCAAGGTCGCTGAGGTTGTCGCTACCACCGAGCCTGCTGACGTCGACGCTCTGCTCGAGAAGCCGATGGGCGAGGAGACCGTTTCCTCCGAGCTCACCGAGATGATTCACATCATGGGCGAGAACATGAAGATCTCCCGCTTCGCTGCTCGCAAGGCTGAGAACGGCGCGCTCGCTTCTTACATCCACATGGGTGGTAAGATCGGCGTCCTCGTCGAGTTCGCCTTCGAGAAGGCCGAGACCGCTCAGGCTGAGTCCTTCAAGACCTTCGCTCACGACGTTGCCCTTCAGGTTGCCGCCGTCGCCCCGATCTGTGCTACCCGCGATCAGGTTCCGGCCGAGACCGTCGAGCACGAGAAGCAGATCTACATGGCTCAGGCTGCCGAGTCCGGTAAGCCCGAGGCTATCCAGGAGAAGATGGCTGTCGGCCGTCTGGAGAAGTTCTACAAGCAGTCCGTGCTCACCGAGCAGGAGTTCATCAAGGACAGCTCCCTCACCATCAAGAAGTACGCTGAGCAGGTCTCCAAGGAGCTCGGCGACATCATTACCGTCGTTGCCTTTGACCGTCTGGTTCGTGGCGAGTAAATAAGCTCTTGTAGCTGGTAATGAGCAGGCTGTGGGTTTTACTCACAGCCTGCTTTTTCATGGCTCTTCTTAGAGCCTTTGATAGAATGTTGAGAGTTCAATCTAAAGGAGGATCGCTTTGTCCGACATCCGATATAAACGCGTGCTTCTTAAGCTTTCTGGCGAAGCACTGATGGGCGACGGCCAGTATGGCATCGACCCCAAGGTTACCGACCATCTTGCCAAACAGGTCAAGGAGCTGCTCGCCGTTGGCCATGAGGTCGGCGTCGTTGTCGGCGGCGGCAATATTTTCCGCGGCATGGCCGGCGCTGCCGGTGGCATGGAGCGTGCTCAGGCCGACTACATGGGCATGCTGGCAACCGTTATGAACGCGCTCGCCCTGCAGGATGCCTTCGAGCACAACGATGTTCCCTGCCGCGTTATGAGCGCTATCCAGATGAACGAGATCTGCGAGCCCTATATTCGCCGTCGCGCCATCAACCACCTTTCCAAGGGCAACGTCGTTATCTTTGCCGCCGGTTCGGGCAATCCGTACTTTACGACCGACACCGCCGCGGCTCTTCGTGCGTGCGAGATCGGCGCCGAGATTCTGATTAAAGCCACCAAGGTTGACGGCATCTACGACAAGGATCCCGTCAAGTGCGCCGACGCCGTCCGTTTTGACAAGATTACCTATCACGAGGTGCTCGTCCGCGGTCTGCAGGTTATGGATTCCACGGCTACGGCACTGTGCCAGGACAACCGTATGCCGATTTTGGTCCTCAACATCGATGGCGAGGACACCGTCAAGCGCGCGCTCGCGGGTGAGCCCGTCGGCACGCTCGTCTATCAGGAGGATTAAGCATGGCAGATAACATCACCGCCCATATGGACAAGTCGCTCGAGTCCCTCAAGCATAACTTCTCCAAGGTCCGTACCGGCCGCGCCAATGCCAACATTCTGTCCGACATCACCGTCGATTATTACGGTGTTCCCACGCCGGTCACGCAGGTTGCCGCCGTCAAGACCCCCGAGGCCCACATGCTGCTCATCGAGCCGTGGGACAAGGCACTCATCAACGCTATCGTCAAGGCCATCGGCGCTTCCGATCTGGGTATTACCCCCAACTCCGATGGCACCGTCGTTCGTCTGCCGTTCCCGGCTCCCACCGAGGAGCGCCGTCGCGAGCTCGTCAAGGAGTGCCGCGAGTACGCCGAGCAGGCCAAGGTGTCTATCCGTAACATCCGTCGCGACTTCAACAACAAGCTTGAGCGCGATGAGGAGCTCACCGAGGACGATGTCCGTCGCGAGCAGGCCAAGGTCCAGAAGCACACCGATGAGTATGTCGCCAAGGTCGAGGAGCTTCTGAAGGAAAAAGAAGCCGAGGTCATGGAGATCTAAGGTGCAATACGACGAGCATAAACTGGTCGAGTACTTTGCCGACGCCCCTGCGGGCGTCGGTTTTTCCGACCTTGACCTCAATAACATTCCGCACCATATCTCGTGCATCATGGACGGCAATGGTCGTTGGGCCACATCGCGCGGTCTTGCACGCACCGAGGGCCACAAGGCGGGTATCGTCTCCCTTCGTGAGATTATTACCGCCTGCGTGCGTCTGGGCGTCGACGTGCTTTCGGCCTATGCGTTTTCTACCGAAAACTGGAACCGCCCGCAGCATGAGGTCAACGTCTTGATGCACCTGTTTGCCAAGACGTTTATCGACGAGCTGCCGCTTCTGAAGCGCGAAAACGTGCGCGTTGTCTTTTTGGGTGACATTTCCGCGCTGCCCAAGAAGACCCGCGACGTTTTTGAACGCGGTCTTGCCGAGTGCGCCAATCACACCGGCATGACGCTGGCGCTTGCCGTCAACTACGGCGCGCGTGCCGAGATTACCCGCGCTGTCCGTCAGATCGCACTCGACGCTGCCGCCGGTAAGATCGATCCTGGCTCAATTGATGACGACATGGTGGCTTCCCACCTCTATACCGCTGGCCTTCCCGATCCTGAGCTTGTGATTCGCACCTCTGGTGAGCTGCGCCTTTCGAACTATCTGCTGTGGCAGGTAGCTTATTCCGAGTTCTACGTCACCGATACCTATTGGCCCGACTTTGATCGTTGGGGTCTTGTCGACGCCATTTTGGCCTATCAGGGCCGTGACCGTAGGTTTGGTGGACTGAGCAAGACCGAGGAGGCTTAATCGTGTCCGATCGTCCCAAGGCATCTGCTCCCAAGACGCCTGCGCGTAAAGCTGCCACTGCGGGAGCGCCTGCAGCGAAGAGCGGCAGCGGTTCGTGGCTGGCGGGCTTTATTACCCGTGCCGCCGCCGGTATCGTCTACGCCGTTGTCTTTATCCTGTGCCTGGTTTTGGGTATCGTGCCCACTGCCATCTTTGTTTCCGTCATGAGCGGTCTGTGCTGTTATGAGTTTTTCCGTATGACGAGGCTCGATGGCAAGATGGCTAACGAGCGCATGGGTATCGCTGCCGCCGTACTCTTTCCGCTGTCGGCGTTGGGCGATTCGATGTTGCTGAATGCCCTGCTTTTTGCCCTGATGCTCGCTGTGGGCATTTGGTATGTCTGGTCGCCGCGTACCCGCATCTCTGATGTGGCCGTGACGCTCATGGGTCCCATCTACACTGGCTTTATGCTGTCGGCTATCGTGCTGCTGCGCGATGCCGTGCCCGGTTTTGCCGGCGCCCTGCTTTCAGTGGGCGTTTGCGCGTCCCTTTGGGTCTCCGATTCGTTTGCCTACATTGTGGGCAGCCGTATCGGCAAGCACAAGATGGTTCCCAAGATCTCTCCCAAAAAGAGCTGGGAGGGGTTTGTCGGCGGCATCCTGGGCTCGGTTTTGATTTGGCTCATCCTGTGGGCGACGCACTTCTACAAGCTCAGCCTGCCCTATGCGCTGCTGTGCGGCGTTGTCGTGTCCATCCTGGGCGTTATCGGAGACCTCATCGAGTCGCGCATCAAGCGCGGTGTGGGCGTTAAGGATTCCGGTAACCTTATCCCGGGCCACGGCGGCATGCTCGATCGTAGCGATTCGCTCATCTTTGGCTGCATTACCGCTCAGCTGCTTTTGATGATCGGAGGCGTGCTGTAATGTCATTCCAGACGACGTATGGCCCCGATGGACGCCTCCGTGTTGCCATCCTGGGTTGTACGGGCTCTATCGGCACCCAGGCACTCGATGTGTGCCGTCAGCATGCCGATCGCCTGCAGGTGACGGCGCTGTCCGTTAATTCCAGCACCTCTGAGCTCGTTGCCGCTGCCCGCGAGTTCTCGGTTCCGGCGGTTGCCGTGGCCGATGTCGCTCACGGCGATGACGCCGTGCTGCAGGAGTTGCCCGAGGGAACGAAGCTCGGCGTTGGCGCGCAGGCGGTTTGCGAGCTCGCGCGTCGCGACGATGTCGACTGCGTGCTCGTTGCTATTGTGGGCGCCGCCGGTCTCGAGGCGAGCCATGCGGCCTTGACCTCTAATAAGCGCCTTGCCCTTGCCAACAAGGAGTCCCTCGTCGTCGGCGGCGACTTGCTTATGCCGTTGGCGCAACCGGGCCAGCTTATTCCAGTCGACTCTGAGCACTCCGCCATCTACCAGTGCTATCTGGGGGAGAACCCACGCGAGGCTCATTGTATTTGGCTCACCTGCTCGGGCGGTCCGTTCTTTGGCCGCACCCGCGACGAGCTCGACCGCGTGACGCGTGCCGATGCCCTCGCACATCCCACGTGGGCCATGGGTGCCAAGATCACCATCGACTCCGCCACCCTCATGAACAAGGGCCTGGAGCGCATTGAGGCCATGCATCTGTTTAACTGCGACCTCGATTTCATTAACGTGGTCGTGCAGCGTCAGTCCAAGATTCACTCTATGGTCGAGT
The DNA here is from genome assembly GCF_020709435.1 of Collinsella aerofaciens. Classification (GTDB taxonomy): domain Bacteria; phylum Actinomycetota; class Coriobacteriia; order Coriobacteriales; family Coriobacteriaceae; genus Collinsella; species Collinsella aerofaciens_AU. The sequence goes on along the minus strand of NZ_JAJFDP010000007.1, from coordinate 57,018 downwards.
TCGCCGACGGCTCCGTGATGGCGCATCTCGGTGCTTCCGACATGCGTATTCCCATCCAGTTCGCGTTCTCGTATCCCGAGCGTTGGGATACCCCGGCGCCTCGTATCGATTTCCGCGAGCTGGGGCAGCTCACGTTTGATGCTGCCGACATGGATACCTTCCGCGCTCTGGCACTGGCCGAACGTGCCGGCAAGACGGGTGGCACCATGCCGTGCGTGCTCAACGCCGCCAACGAGGTCGCCGTCGATGCCTTCCTGAACGATGGCTGCAGCTTTACCGATATCGATCGCATTGTGGAATCCTGCATGGATTCCCACGATATGCAGGCGGTCGATTCGTTTGAGCAGCTTCGCGACATCGATGCATGGGCGCGTGAAAAGGCTGCGCAGGTGCTCGCCGCAACCCGTTCCTAACCCATAAGGATTGCTTTTTCGTTTTATGGATACTGTTCTGAGCGTTTTCTCATCGGTCTTTTGGGGCCTGCTGATGCTTTCCGTCCTTGTGTTTTTGCACGAGGGCGGCCACTTTTTGGCGGCGCGTGCCTGCGGCGTCCGCGTGACCGAGTTCTTTTTGGGCCTGCCGTGTCGCTTTGACATCCATTACACGTCACGTCGCATTGGAACCAAGTTTGGCGTGACCCCGCTGCTGCTGGGTGGCTACGCTGCCATCTGCGGTATGGATCCGACCGACGTCTCGTGCGCCGATCGCGTGCTCGCGGCTATCTATCGTCATGGTCGCGTGACCGTGGCCGACCTTGCCGCCGAGCTCGAGCTATCCGAGGAGGTTGTGCTCGAGGCATGCGCCTTGCTCTTGGGTTGGGGCTCTATCGCGCCTTGGTATGAGGAAGGGGAGAAGCCCTCGCCGAGCTACTATCCCGCCAAGTATCAGACGCTGCCACGAGATGCGGCGGGTTACACCACCTTTGACGGCCGCCGTTTCGATCGAGAGCATGCGACTACCGAGGGCGATGTGTGGGAGCTGCCGTGCGGCGAAGCCGAGTTCCTTGCGCAAGAGCGTTCGCATACCTATCTGGGCCAGGGTTTTCTCAAGCGCGCCTTTATGCTGCTCGCGGGCATTCTCGTCAATATCCTGACGGGCTTTTTGCTGCTTATGAGCATCTACTCTATTGCGGGTGTCACCGTGCCGATGGATACCAACGTGATCGGTCAGGTTGACGAGGGGTCTATTGCCGCCAAGGCGGGTATCGAGGGCGGCGACGCGATCCTTTCGGTTGACGGAGTATCGTGCTCTACCTGGATGGACGTTTACGATGCCATCGGCAAGGCCGCCGGTAAGGACGATATCGCCATTGAGTATGAGCGCGACGGCAAGCAGCATTCGACCTCGGTTGCGCTCAAAGAGGACGAGCGCCTAGGTGTGTATGCCTCTACGCAGGTGGTCCGTTTAGACCCCATCACGTCGGCGCGTCTGTCATTCTCCTATGTTGTGCAGACCGCGGAGGGCGTGATGCGCCTGCTCCAGCCGCAGCATACGATGGAGATTCTCGATCAGTCTTCTTCGATCGTGGGTATTAGCGTTATGTCCTCACAGGCTGCTGCTGCCGGTCCTGCCACGTTCCTTTCGTTTGCCGCCCTCATTTCGTTCTCGCTTGGCTTTATGAACCTGCTGCCCATCCCACCACTCGATGGCGGCAAGCTGGTCATCGAGATCATTCAAAAGATTGTGGGCCGCGAGCTTCCGCTCAAGGTCCAGACGATTGTGAGCTATGTGGGCATCGCGCTCTTTGCGCTGCTGTTTGTCTATATGCTTCGTTCCGACATCCTTCGATTTATTCTGTAGGGGAGTGTTTGGATTGTCTTTATCCCATCCTTTGCCTCGCGATTTGACGCGCCCCGTGCATGTGGGCGGTGTGCAGATCGGTGGCGGTGCGCCGGTGGTGGTCCAATCCATGACCTGCACCGATACCGCTGATGCCCAGGCAACGCTTGCGCAAGTGTGCGCGTTGGCGCAGGCTGGCTGCGATATCGTGCGTGTGAGCGTGCCCACCGAGGCCGCGCTTGAGGGTTTCCGCACCATCTGTGCCGAGTCTCCGGTGCCAATCGTTGCCGATATCCACTTTAACCACAAGCTGGCCATTGGCGCTGTGGAGGCCGGTGCCGCCAAGCTCCGCATCAATCCCGGTAATATCGGCGATTGGGCCAAGGTCGATGCTGTCATCGATGCCGCGGGTGCTGCGGGCTGCGCAATTCGCATCGGTGTCAACGCTGGTTCGCTTGAGCAGGATATCGCCGAGCGCGACGACCTCACGCAGCCCGAAAAGCTCGTGATGTCGAGCGAGCGCTTCGTCAAGCACTTTGAGGACCGCGGCTTTACGAACATTGTGCTTTCGGCCAAGGCCCATAGCGTGCAAACGACGCTCGATACCTATCGAGCCCTGTCGCGTGAGATTCCCCACGTTCCGCTTCACCTGGGCGTGACGGAGGCGGGGACCAAGCTCCAGGGCACCATCAAGAGCTCTGTAGGCTTGGGTATCTTGCTTTCCGAAGGCATTGGCGACACCATGCGTGTGTCGCTCACAGCCGATCCGGTTGAGGAGCCGCCGGTTGCCTGGGGTATTCTGCAGTCGTTGGGCCTGCGTCGCCGTGGCCCCGAGATTGTCTCGTGCCCCACGTGCGCCCGCTGCCAGGTTAACCTTATTCCCATTGCCGAGGAAGTAACCGAGCGGCTTAAGAACTATACCGCGCCGCTTTCGATTGCCGTTATGGGATGTGCCGTTAATGGCCCCGGCGAGGCTTCTGATGCCGACCTGGGCGTTGCTTGCGGACGTGGTCAGGCCTTGCTCTTTTCGCATGGCCAGATCATTGGTAAAGTAGCTGAGGACCAAATTGTCGACGCGCTTATGGCAGAGGTCGACAAGCTTATTGAGGAGAAATAAATGACCCGAGCAATGTATATGTCTAAGCTCTATGCGCCGACGCTTAAAGAGGATCCGGCGGACGCTGAGCTCGCCAGTCACCGCCTGCTGCTCCGTGCCGGCATGATCCGCAAGGAGGCCGCCGGCCTGTATTCCTACCTGCCGCTTGCCTGGCGCTCGATCCGTAAGATCGAGAACATCGTGCGCGACGAGATGGACGCTGCCGGCGCCCAGGAGCTTATGATGCCTATCATGGTCGACGCCGAGTTGTGGCGCGAGTCCGGCCGCATCGACGCCTATGGCAAGGAGCTTGTGCGCTTTGACGACCGTCATGGTCGCGAGTTCGTCCTGGGCCCCACGCACGAGGAGACCGTCACGGCCCTGGTGCGCAACGAGCTACGCTCCTATAAGCAGCTGCCCGTCAACCTGTATCACATTCAGGACAAGTTCCGCGACGAGTTCCGTCCCCGCTTTGGCCTGATGCGCGGCCGCGAGTTCATCATGAAGGACGCCTACAGCTTCTCCGCCACGCAGGAGAGCCTGCAGGAGGAGTACGACAAGATGAAGCAGGCGTACGCCAATATCTGCGAGCGCTGCTACATCAAGGCTCTGCCCGTCGTCGCCGATTCTGGCGAGATCGGTGGCGATACCTCCGTCGAGTACATGGCTTTGGCTGACGCCGGCGAGGCTTCGCTCGTCTACTGCGACGATTGCGGCTTCGCTGCCGATGACGAGGCTGCAAGCACCAAGGTCGTCGTGACCGAGGGTCCTGGTGACGGTACGCTCACCAAGGTTGAGACTCCGGGCATGGGCACCATTGAGGCTGTTGCTAAGTTCTTTGGGTTCCCCGAGAACGGCACGCGCAAGTCGCTGGCATTGATCGACTCCGAGGGCAAGCCGGTCGTGGCCATTGTCCCGGGCGACCACGAGCTCAATGACTGCAAGGCCGAGCATGTCTTTGGTAAGGGCTATCGTATGATGACCGACGAGGAGCTTCAGGCGAACGGTCTGCACAAGGGCTTTATCGGACCGGTCAACCTGCCCGAGGGCATCCGTCTGGTGTGCGACGAGAGCCTTCGCGAGTCCAAGCAGTGGGCCTGCGGTGCCAACGAGGTCGATTATCACTTTACCGGTGCCTGCCCCGAGCGCGACTTTACCGTCGACGAGTGGGCCGACCTGGTCACCGTCGTTGCCGGCGATCCCTGCCCGCACTGCGGCAAGCCGCTCTCTGCTGCTCGCGGCATCGAGGTTTCCCAGGTCTTCCAGCTGGGCACCAAGTACTCCGAGGCCATGGGTGCCACCTTTATGGACGAGGACGGCAAGGAGAAGCCGCTTATCATGGGTTGCTACGGCGTGGGCGTGTCCCGTTCGCTCGCTGCCGTCGTGGAGCAGCACAACGACGAGCACGGTATCGTCTGGCCGGTCTCCGTTGCCCCGTACGAGGTTGCGGTGATTCCGCTCGACCCCAAGAAGGAGGAGTGCGCTACCGTCTGCGAGCAGATCGTTGATGGCCTGTGTGCCGAGGGTATCGAGGTCGTCGTCGACGATCGCGATGAGCGTCCGGGCTTTAAGTTTGCCGATAACGACCTCATGGGCTTCCCGTATCAGGTGGTTCTGGGCAAGCGCGGCCTTAAGAATGGCACCGTTGAGCTCAAGGACCGTGCTACGGGCGAGCGCGAGGACGTGGCGATCGACGAGGTCGTTGCCAAGGTTGCCGAGCTTGTTAAGGCAGCCCGCCGTTAATCGACGATTTCGCTTGTAGTTCGATATGTGGGACGGCCCCGCATTTCTCCAATCGGGGAGATGCGGGGCCGTCCTATTATCTTGTAGCATCCTCGATATCTAAAAGGAAAACCCCACAGCCCATGCGAGCTGCGGGGTTTTCCATTATGCCTCCGATGCGAAATAAATCGCTCAGATATTACTGATAATCGACGACGTCGATCCAGTTCTTCAGGAACTCATCGTTCACGTTGCGCTTACGAGCGAGCTCGGAAGCGGCGACGATGCTCGTCCACTGACGCACGACCTGCATGGGCATGTCGGCACGGTCGCAGTAGAGCTCCAGGTAGGCCTCGGCCTGGTCCTTGCTGTTGAGGGCAAAGAGCAGGTAGGTGGTGGCAACGTCGGCAGCAGGGGAGCCCTGGGTGGCGTGTGCCCAGTCGCACACATAGAGCTGGCCGTCGTCGCCGACGATGACGTTGGAGGGGTTGAAGTCGCCGTGGCAGACCTTGAACTCCTTGGTCATGCCGTCCAGACGCTCCTGAAGGTTGTAGCGCGTGGTGGCATTGAGCTGATCAAGGCTGTCGATCATGCGGGCGAACTTGTCGCGCTGACGGTTGAGCAGCGGGGAGGTGTAGCCGTGGATCTCGATCTGGAGGTCGACGAACATCTCGAGGTACTCACCAAAGCGCTGGGGCTCGGCAGTCATCTTCTCGGCAAGGGTGGTGCCCGGAACCTTCTCGGTCACGAGCGCCCAGCCGTTGGCGTTCTCGAGCTGGGAAACCTCGAGAGCCTTGGGGCTGCGGATGCCGCACTCATTGATGCGGGCAAGATTCAAAGCCTCGTTGAACACGTCGGAGACAGGCTTGGTCTCGTTAAAGACCTTGACGATCTTGTCGCCCAGGTCGTAAACGACCTTGTTGCCACGGCGGACGAGCTCGGTCTTGGAATCGGGTAGCAGCATGGTTGCATCCTTTCAACGATGCGATAGAAGCGACGGCGGGGGTGTGTGAAACACCCGTGCACCCCCGCCGCAAAAAACCGTGCTAAAAACTAGCAGACGGCGTAGTCCTGGGGCTCGCGGCCGTAGTAGGCGTCCAGGTAGAGCTCCTTGATCTCGCTCATGAGCGGGTAGCGCGGGTTAGCGCCGGTGCACTGGTCGTTGAATGCCTGCTCGGTCATCTCGTCGAGGGTGTCGAGGAAGTACTGCTCGTCAACACCGTAGTCGGCGATGGTCTTCTTGACACCGATGAAGTCCTTGAGCTCCTCGAGCTTCGTGATGAAGTTCTCGAAGACCTCCTTGTCGTCCTTGCCCTCGATGCCGCAGTACTTGGCCATCTCGGCGTAGTTGTGCAGCGCGTTGGGGTAAGGATACTGGGAGAAGGTACCCATCTTGACGGGAGCCTCGGCGGCGTTGTAGCGCATGACGCGGGTCAGGATGACGGCGTTGGCGATGCCGTGGGGCAGGTGATGGAAAGCGCCGAGCTTGTGAGCCATGGAGTGGTTGAGGCCCAGGAAGGCGTTGGCGAAGGCCATACCGGCCATGCAGGAGGCGTTGTGCATCTCCTCGCGGGCGTGCGGGTCCTTGGCGCCGTTCGTGAAGCTGGAGGGCAGGTTCTCAAAGACGAGCTTGGCAGCGCGCTCGGAGAGGCCCTTGGTGTAGTCGGAAGCCATGATGGAGACGTAGGACTCGATGGCGTGGGTCATGACGTCGATGCCGGAGGCAGCGGTCAGGCCGCGCGGGGCGGTCATGCAGTTGTCGGCGTCGACGATAGCCATGTTGGGGAGCAGCGCGTAGTCGGCGAGCGGCCACTTGATGCCGGTCTCCTTGTCGGTGATGATGGCGAACGGCGTGCACTCGGAGCCGGTACCCGAGGAGGTCGGGACGGCGACGAAGTAGGCCTTCTTGCCCATCTCGGGGAAGGTGAAGATACGCTTGCGGATGTCCATGAAGTCCATGGCCATGTCCTCAAACTTGCACTCGGGGTGCTCGTACATCATCCACATGATCTTGCCGGCGTCCATAGCGGAGCCACCGCCGACGGCGATGATGACGTCCGGCTCAAAGAGAGCCATCTGCTTGGCGCCGCGACGTGCGCACTGCAGCGACGGATCGGGCTCGACGTCGTAGAAGCAGTCGTGGGCGATGCCCATCTCGTCGAGCTTGGCCTCGATGGCGCGGGTGTTGCCATTCTTGAAGAGGAACTGGTCGGTAACGATGAAGGCGCGCTTCTTGCCCATGACGTTGCCCAGCTCGTCGAGGGCGACGGGCGTGGAACCCTTCTTGAAGTAGACCTTCTCGGGAGCGCGGAACCACAGCATGTTCTCACGGCGCTCGGCCACAGTCTTAACGTTGATCAAGTGCTTCACCCCAACGTTCTCGGAGACGGAGTTGCCGCCCCAGGAGCCGCAGCCCAGGGTCAGAGACGGCTTCATGCCAAAGTTGTACAGGTCACCGATGCCACCGTGCGAGGACGGGGTGTTGATGACGATACGGCAGGCCTTCATGACGTGCTCGAACAGGCTGATCTTCTCGGCCTGGGCGGGGTGCACGTACAGAGAGGCGGTGTGGCCCGGGCCACCGGCGAGCACCAGGTGCTCGGCCTTGTCGACGGCCTCCTGGAAGTCCTTGGCGTGATACATGGCCAGGACCGGGGAGAGCTTCTCGTGGGAGAACTCCTCCTTGGCGGGGTCGGTGGAGGTGACCTCGGCGATCAGGATCTTGGTCTTGGCGGGAACCTCGATGCCGGCGAGCTCGGCGATCTTGGCGGCAGCCATGCCGGGGATGCGGTGATCGAGGGCGCCGTTCTTGAACATGGCGGCACGCAGGGCCTCCATCTCGGCACCCTGCTTGACGAAGTAGCAGCCGCGCTTCTGGAACTCGGCCTTGACCTGGTCATAGATGGTGTCGATGACGGTCACGGACTGCTCGGAAGCGCAGATCATGCCGTTGTCGAAGGTCTTGGAGTGGATGATGGAGTTGACTGCGAGCAGTACGTCGGCGGTGTCGTCGATGACGACCGGGGTGTTACCGGCGCCAACGCCCAGGGCGGGCTTGCCCGAGGAGTAAGCGGCCTTGACCATGCCCGGGCCACCGGTGGCGAGGATGATGTCGACGTCGCGCATGACCATGTTGGTCAGCTCGATGGAGGGGACATCGACCCAGCCGATGATGCCCTCGGGGGCGCCGGCCTTGACGGCGGCGTCAAGCACGAGCTTGGCGGCGGCGATGGTGCACTTGGCGGCAGCCGGGTGCGGGGAGATGATGATGGCGTTGCGGGTCTTCAGGCTGATCAGCGTCTTGAAGATTGCGGTGGAGGTGGGGTTGGTCGTTGGGATGACGGCGCCCACGATGCCGATGGGCTCGGCGATCTTGGTGATGCCGTAAGCCTCGTCGCGCTCCAGGACACCACAGGTCTTGGTGTTCTTGTAAGCGTTGTAGATGTACTCTGCGGCGTAGTGGTTCTTGATGACCTTGTCCTCAAGAACGCCGCGGCCGGTCTCCTCGATGGCCATTTTCGCCAACGGGATACGAGCCTTGTTGGCGGCCATGGCGGCCTCATAGAAGATCTTGTCGACCTGCTCCTGCGTGTACGTAGCAAAAAGCGCCTGGGCCTCTCGCATCTGAGCGAGCTTAGCCTCAAGCGCCTCTACGTTGTCCACAATTGCGGGAGTAGTGTTTTCCGGTGACTTTTTCACCATTTGTGTCTCCTTGCGATCGGAGATTTACCCTACGTCTTGCATGATAGCAAGAAATTATTCGGCGAGCGGTCAGATTCCTGTAAAAGGCACACTAAAACGCTTCAATATACTGAAGCGTTTTAACTAAATTATCTGCCAGTGCATCGCCCTGCCCCCAATGAGCGCAAAAAGGCGCCCTCCGTGGGGGAGGGCGCCTTTGGTAAGTTCTATGTGAACGCGAGGTCTTTGACCCGGAGAGTCCGAGGTACTTGTTGGTAAGACCTTATTTAGGAGCGCGCAACCTTGCCGGACTTGAGGCAGGTGGAGCAAACGTTCATCTTGCGACGGTGACCATCGACGACGACGTAGACGCGCTGGATGTTGGGGCGGAACTTACGGTTGGTGACGCGGTGAGAGTGGCTGATGGAGCGACCGGCAACGGGGTGCTTACCGCAAACTTCGCAAACTTTGGACATAACTGACCCTCCTTGGGCGACAAACGAACATGTCGCGTTAACAAACAAGCCTGAACTATAGCACAGAAGTCGCTCCCTGTGCGCAATCTACACAGAGATATTCCTCTTTTGGCGATAGTGCCCACGCTACGGCCCTGGACGTAGATCCGATTTGCGTGCAGCAGAGGGGATTATGCCAGCTCGTGCGTGCGTTTTCAAGCTCGTCCCACAAATATATATAGGTTTATTGAGCGTTGGGCTCCGTTTACGGATTGCTCTGTATTTATGCTCGCAATTAAGCTCGAGGTTGGCTACACTATCCAGTGACCATTAAAGGGGTACGAGATACCCACATGGAATTACATAGCTGCCAAAGAGCAGCCTTTCCTGTGGGTGTCTGGTCCGCTTTAAGCGGTCGGGCATCTATTTTTTTGACTGTGTCAGCAGTCAAGACATGTGAGGAAGGAGATCGATGGGCACGACTTCCCCCAAGGCGGTCATTATGGACGAGACCGCCGTCAATCGAGCGATGACCCGCATCGCGCACGAGATTCTCGAGCGCAACGAGGGCTGTGAAGACCTCGCTTTGGTCGGCATCGTCACGCGCGGCGACCTTCTGGCAAAGAAGCTCGCCGAGGAGATCAAGGAGATCGAGGGCGTCGAAGTTCCGCTCGGCAGCCTCGACATCAGCTTCTACCGCGATGACTATGCGACCAATTTCGCTCCCGCGATCCACGCTACCAACATTCCCTTCAGCGTCGACGGCAAGCGCGTCGTGCTGGTGGACGACATCCTGTATACGGGGCGTACCATCCGCGCCGCTCTCGACGCCGTCATGGACCTGGGCCGCCCGAGCCGTATTGAGCTGGCGGTCCTCGTTGACCGCGGCCACCGCGAGCTCCCCATCTCGCCGGACTTTGTCGGCAAGAACGTTCCCTCGTCGCATGAGGAGAACGTGCACCTATATATGAAGGAAGTCGACGGCCACACCGCCGTCGAGATTAACGACGTCGCGCCGGGTTCCCACGTGGGCTCCGCGCCGCTGGGAGGTGAGTAGTACCGTGGCGTTCAACCATAAGCACCTGATCGACATTACCGAGTACTCCGAAGAGGACATCAAGCTCATCCTCGAGACCGCCAAGGCGTTCTCCGAGGTCAACGAGCGTGCCATCAAGAAGGTCCCCACGCTCAAGGGCAAGACCATCGTCAACATGTTCAACGAGCCCTCGACGCGCACCCGCAGCTCCTTCGAGCTCGCCGAGAAGCGCCTTTCGGCCGACAGCCTTAACTTTGGTGGCTCCTCGACCTCCACGGTCAAGGGCGAGAGCCTCGTCGACACCGTCGAGACCCTCAACGCTTATAAGATCGACTGCATCGTCGTACGCGACAAGCACGCCGGCGCTCCCTACATCGTCACGCAGAACTCGCCCGCGAGCGTCATCTGCGCCGGCGACGGCAAGCACAACCATCCCACGCAGGCTCTGCTCGACCTGTACACCATCTGGGAGCACAAGGGTGACTTCCACGGTCTGAAGGTCGCCGTCGTCGGCGATATCGCCCACTCACGTGTTTGCGGCTCGCTGATCCCCGCCCTTAAGATCATGGGCTGCGAGACCTACGCCGTCGCCCCCGGCACGCTGCTGCCGCCGGCGCCCGAGGTCCTGGGTTGCGACCACGTGACGAGCGACCTCGATTCCGTCCTGCCCGAGCTGGACGTCGTCTACATGCTGCGCGTGCAGCAGGAGCGCCTCGAGGGTGCCCCGTTCCCGACCATTCGTGAGTACCACAAGCTCTTCGGTCTGACCAAGGACCGCGAGAAGCTCATGAAGCCCGACGCGATTATCTGCCACCCGGGCCCCATCAACCGCGGCGTCGAGTTCGATTCCTATATGGCCGACCACCCGCAACGCTCCGTCATCCTGGAGCAGGTCTACGCCGGTATCTGCGTGCGTATGGCTATCCTGTATCTGCTGCTTGGAGGTGCCGATAATGGCCTTGCTTCTTAAGAATGCCCACGTCGTCGACCCGTCCGTCGAGCTTGACGGTGTCGTTGACGTCCTGATTGACAGCGACAAGATCGCCGAGGTCGGCGAGAATCTCGCCGTCGAGGGAGCCGAGGTCCGCGACCTTTCCGGCAAGTACCTCGTCCCCGGCCTGGTGGATATGCACGTTCACCTTCGCGAGCCCGGCTACGAGGTCAAAGAGGACATCGAGAGCGGTACCCGCGCAGCTGCCAAGGGCGGCTTTACCGGCGTGTGCTCCATGCCCAACACCGATCCCGTCACCGATAACGGTACCGTCGTGGAGTTCGTAAAGTCCCGTGCTGCCGAGGTCGGTCACTGCCGCGTCTATCCGTCGGGCGCCATGACCCGCGGTCTTAAGGGCGAGGCCATGTCCGAGATGGGCGATATGGTCGCCCACGGCGCCGTCGCCTTCACCGACGACGGTCGCGGCGTGCAGGGCGCGGGCATGCTCCGTCGCTGCATGGACTACGGCAAGATGTTCGGCAAGGTCTTCATGAGCCACTGCCAGGACGAGGACTTGGTCGGCCACGGCCAGATCAACGAGGGCAAGGTCTCGACCCGTCTGGCCCTCGAGGGCTGGCCGGCTGCCGGCGAGGAGCTCCAGATCGCCCGCGACATCGAGATCGCCAAGCTGACCGGTGCCAAGCTGCACATCCAGCACATCTCCACCGCCCATGGTCTGGAGATCGTGCGTGCCGGCAAGGCCGCTGGCGTTCAGGTTACCTGCGAGGCCACCCCGCACCACATGTTCCTGACCGAGAACGATCTGGACGAGACCTACAACACCTCGCTCAAGGTCAACCCGCCGCTGCGTACCGAGGAGGATGCCGAGGCCATCCGTCAGGGCGTCATCGACGGCACCGTCGACGTTATCGTCACCGATCACGCTCCCCACACCCCGTGGGAGAAGGCCCGCGAGTTCGAGCTTGCGCCCTTTGGCATGATCGGTCTCGAGACCTCGCTGTCGCTCGTGCTCACCGAGCTGGTCAACACGGGTAAGATGAGCATGGGCCGCATGGTCGAGCTCATGGCCATCAAGCCGCGTGAGATCCTGGGCCTCGACCAGGTTCAGGTCAAGGCGGGCTCCGTTGCCGACCTGACCGTGTTCGACGCGTCCGCCACCTGGACGGTTGGCGAGGACGGCTACGAGTCGCGCGCCGAAAACTCCGGTTTCGCCGGCCGCACGCTTACCGGCCGTGCCACCGATGTGTTTGTCGGCGGTAAGCAGACGCTTGCCGACGGCTGCATCTGCTAGCATAGCCTTATCGCTTTTGTGCGCGGCGCCCTTGCGGTGCCGCGCTTTCTATTCGTTTGGACCATGCAACCGCATGGGGGATTGGAGCGTCTATGCCCACACCTTCCACTGCACGCATGCACGACTTCGAGGTCGTCTCGAACCGGGAGATCGCCGACGGCATCTTCTCGCTCGTCATCTCGGCCCCCAAGCTTGCAAGTGCGCTCAAGCCCGGCCAGTTTGTGAACATTGCCGTGCCCGGCGATGCTTCCTCGCTGCTTCGCGTGCCCCTGAGCTTCTATCGCGCCGACGCCGAGGCCGGCACTGTCGAGCTGTGGTACGCCGTCGTGGGCGACGACACCCGTCGCCTGTCGCAGATGGCCCCCGGCTCCAAGTCCAACCTGTTGGGCCCTGGCGGCCGCGGCTGGCTTGTTCCCGAGGGCACCAGGAAGGCGCTGCTCGTGGCGGGCGGCATCGGTGTTCCGCCCGTGCTGTGCCTTGCCGGCAAGCTTGCCGAGCAGGGTGTGGCCTTCGACGTGTGCCTGGGTTTTGGCACCGCTTCCAAGGCCGTGGGCATCGATGAGTTCCGCGCGCTGGGCGCCACGGTCAACGTTTGCACCGACGACGGCTCGCTCGGCACGCACGGTTTTTGCACCGATCCTGCCGCCGAGCTGCTCGGCGAGGGCGGCTACGACTACGTCGCCAGCTGCGGTCCCGCCGTCATGATGAAGAAGGTCGCCGCTGCTACCGCCGAGGCCGGTGCGTACTGCGAGGTGTCCCTCGAGCGCATGATGAGCTGTGGCTTTGGCGCCTGCAACACCTGCAATGTCGAGACGGTCGACGGTATGAAGGGTGCTTGCATGTGCGGCCCCGTGTTCGATGCTTCCAAGGTGGTGGTCTTCTAGTGGGTACCGTGAACATGGCCGTCGATTTCGGCGGCGTCAAGATGCAGAACCCCATCAACACCGCAGCCGGTACCTTTGGTTACGGTTGGCAGTTCCAGAACTTCTTTGATGTTTCCCAGCTGGGCGCCATCACCACCAAGGGTTGCGCAGCCGAGCCCTGGCCCGGCAACCCCGCGCCCCGCATGGCCGAGATCCCCGGCGGTATGATCAACTCCGTGGGCCTTCAGAACCCCGGCGTGGCCGCCTTTGCCCGCGAGTCCGGCCCGTGGCTCGAGCAACTGTCCAAGGACGGTTGCCAGGTCATCTGTCAGGTTGCCGGCCACTCCGTTGACGAGTTTGTGCGCGCGCTCGAGATGTATGTCGAGCTATGCCCCTGGGCTGCCGGCTACGAGATCAACGTGAGCTGCCCCAACATCGCCGCCGGCGGTGCCGCCATGGGCTCTACGCCCGAGGGCGCCTCTTCCGTTATGGCTGCCTGCCGCAAGGTGACCGATAAGCCGCTGTTCGTGAAGATGGCGCCGGTCAACGTCGCCGAGATCGCCAAGGCCCTCGAAGCCGCCGGCGCCGACGGCCTTTCGGTCATTAACTCCATCCAGGGCATGGCCATCGACGTCCATACCCGCAAGTCCCGCGTGGCAAAGCCCAAGGGCGGCCTTTCGGGCCCGCTGTGCCACCACATCGCCGTGCGCATGGTCTGGGAGGTCGCCCAGGCCGTCGATATCCCCATCAACGGCGTCGGCGGTGTCATGACCGGCGAGGATGCGGCCGAGTTTATCCTGGCCGGTGCCACCTGCGTGTCGGTTGGCATGGCCAACTTCGTCGATCCGTGCGCTTCGCTCAAGATCGCGCACGAGCTCGAGGCCTGGGCCGAGTCCCAGGGCGTAAAGGACATCAACGAGCTGGTAGGTGCTTTCGAATGCTAGAGACCGATGCCCGCGACCGCGTAATCGTCGCCCTCGACTGCGATCGTGAGCGTGCGCTCGAGCTCGCCCACGAGCTTTCGGGCCATGCCGCTTGGCTCAAGGTTGGTATGACGCTCTATTACGCCGAGGGTCCCCAGATCGTCAAGACCTTTAAGGACCTAGGCTTTAAGGTCTTTCTTGACCTTAAGTTCCATGATATTCCGCATCAGGTTCGCGGTGCCGCCCGCTCGGCCTCGCTTGCCGGTGCCGACCTGCTCTCGGTTCACGGCTTGGGTTCGGGCGCCATGCTCGCTGCCTGCCGCGAGGGTGCCGAGGAGGCGCGCGACGACCGCGCCAAGCTCGTCGCCATCACCGTGCTCACGAGCATGAATCAGGATGCCTTGAGCGAGATCGGCGTCGAGTCGCCCGTGGCCGAGGAGGCCGCCCGCCTGGCAAAGCTCGCTCAGGCCAACGGCATCGACGGCATCGTGTGCTCGCCGATGGAGGCTCACGACATGCGTGAGCTGTTGGGTCCCGATGCCCTGATCGTGACTCCGGGTGTGCGTCCGGTTGGTGCCGCCCTTGGTGACCAGTCCCGCGTGGCGACGCCTTCCCAGGCTATCGAGCGTGGCGCAAGCCACATTGTGGTGGGCCGTCCCATCACCGGTGCCGACGATCCGGTTGCCGCCTTTGACGCCATCGTCGCCGAGCTTGTCGAAAACGTCGCGTAAAAGATTCCCCTAAGTCACCACTTTTGGGTCTCATTAGCACAAAATAGCCCCTGTGCCTGCGTAAACTTTCCCATCCTTTGTGTGGAATCGCAGGCCAGGGGCTTAACTTTGGGCGCAGTATATTGCACTTTTTGCGGGTATCGTCTAACCTATGGAGCCGCGATTGGGCATTTTGTACGTTCTACGTGCTAAAATGCCAATTATTGAATCAGATATAACCCAACTATTTGGAGGTACGAATGGCACTCCCTCAGCTTACCGATGAGCAGCGCAAGCAGGCTCTTGAGAAGGCTGCTGCCGCACGTCACGCCCGCGCTGAGCTTCGCGAGCAGATCAAGAAGGGCGAGAAGTCCCTCGAGTCCGTGCTCAACTCCGATGACCCCATCGCTTCCCGCATGAAGGTTTCCACCCTCATCGAGTCTCTCCCTGGTTATGGCAAGGCCAAGGCCGCCAAGATCATGGAGGAGCTCGGTATCTCCGCTACCCGTCGCGTCCAGGGCCTCGGCGTCCGTCAGCGCGAGCAGCTCCTCGAGCAGCTGACCAAATAAGTGAGCGCTCAGGATTCCAAGCTCTTTGTGATTTCTGGACCGTCAGGCGCAGGCAAGGGTACGCTCGTCACTCGTGTGCGCGAGCGCCGCTCGAACCTGGGCCTGACGGTTTCGGCTACCACGCGAGCACCACGCAAAGGTGAGGTCGACGGCGTCAACTACTTTTTTCTGACGCGCGAGGAGTTCGACCGCCGCGTGGCAAACGGTGAGTTTGTTGAGTGGGCCGAGGTCCACGGTAACTGCTACGGCACGTTGGTGAGCGAGGTCCAGTCCAAGCTCGCCTCTGGTTCGTCTCTCATCTTGGAGATCGATGTCCAGGGTGCCCTGCAGGTGAAGGAGCGTTTCCCCGAGGCCGTGCTGATCTTTATCAAGCCGCCTTCGCTTGAGGTGCTCCGCGAGCGTCTAGTCGGTCGCGGTACCGAGACGCCCGAGACGATTGAGCTGCGTATGGCAAACGCCGCCGATGAGCTTGCCCTTGCCGACCGCTACGACGACGTCGTGGTTAATGACGATCTCGACCGCGCGACCGATGAACTCGTTCGCGTTCTCGATATGCATGAAAGGATCTGAGGTCCGTGTCCGTTGTAAAGCCTTGCATTGACGATCTTTTGGAGAAGACCGATCACAACCGCTTCCTGCTCGCTTCGCTTGCCTCCAAGCGCG
Organism: Collinsella aerofaciens; assembly: GCF_020709435.1. GTDB lineage: Bacteria > Actinomycetota > Coriobacteriia > Coriobacteriales > Coriobacteriaceae > Collinsella > Collinsella aerofaciens_AU. The sequence goes on along the minus strand of NZ_JAJFDP010000007.1, from coordinate 41,278 downwards.
CCTGCGACATCAATAGCATGCTGCGTGGCCAGCACAACCGCGTGCTTGCCGTCCAGGATGTCGATGACATCACCATCGGGCTTTCCGGTGCCGATACCATCTCGATGGCTATGGACGAGATTGTCGACGGCGACATCTCTTACGACGAGGCCCGTTACGAGAAGGCGCTCGGCCACAAGGTTGCTGAAGCCTAAATGGCGGCTCGCGTCTGCCTGGTCCACTATCACGAGGTTGGACTGAAGGGTAAGAACCGCGCACATTTTGAGCATATCCTCATGGATAACATCAAGGCGGCCTTGGCCGCCTTTTCCGTGAATGCCGTGTCTCGAATTTCCGGTTATATCCTCGTGACCTTTAACGAGCATCAGGCCGATGAGGCGGCGCGTGTCATTCGCACCGTTCCCGGCGTTGCTCGTGTGTCTTTGGCGTATCACACTAACCGCGACCCGCAGGAGTACTGTGCCGCCGCCGTCAAGGCGCTGCGCGAGTTTGGTCCTTTCGATTCGTTTAAGGTGCACGCCAAGCGCTCCAATACCGACTATGAGCTCACCTCGATTGATATCAATCGTCAGGTGGGCGAGGTACTGTGCGAGGCCTTCCCCGATAAAAAGGTTCAAATGCATGACCCCGATGCGATGGTGCACGTACTGGTGGTCCAGGGTAGCGTCTACGTGTATGCGCGCTCCGAGCGTGGCGTGGGCGGTCTGCCGGTGGGTTCTGCCGGCAAGGTCGTGACGCTGTTGTCGTCGGGTATCGATTCTCCGGTGGCGACCTGGATGCTCGCGCGTCGCGGCGCGGTGTGCGTGCCGGTACATTTCTCCGGTCGTCCGCAGACGCCCGATACGAGCGAGTATTTGGTGCAGGACATCATCCGTGCGCTTGAGCCGGGTGTCCAGATCGGCCGCCTGTACGTGGTGCCGTTTGGCGACTGCCAGCGTGAGATTTCGGTCACCTGTCCCAGCAACCTGCGCGTGATTATGTATCGCCGCATTATGTATTCGGTTGCCGAGCGCATTGCACACATCGAGGGTGCCAAGGCTATCGTTACGGGCGAATCACTTGGGCAGGTTGCCTCCCAAACGCTTGAGAACATCATGGCCGTCAACGAGGCCGTGAAGATCCCCGTGTTCCGTCCTCTCATCGGTTCGGACAAGCAGGAGATCATCGCGCGCGCCGAGGAGATCGGCACGTTCGATATCTCGACTGAGGCCGCTCCCGACTGCTGCACGCTGTTTATGCCGCGCCGTCCCGAGACGCACGCTAAACTCGATGCCGTGCATGAGGCGTGGGAGCTGTTCGATCACGAGGAGATGATTGAGCGTTTGCTCAAACAGACCGAGTATATCGACTTCGAGAGCAACACGTATAAGACCCCTAAGACCTTAAAACGCAAACATTCCGAGCTCGCTCCACGTGAGATTTACCAAGATCACGAATAATATTGTGTATAGACCGGCGGTGATTTTGCATCGTCGGTCTTTTTCTATCTGGGCATTAGGCGACAAACGGTTCATCTGTCGACGTCTGCCTGAATAAATGGACACTTTTCAGCAAGGTTTTGGTCAGCTTTTGGTTTGACCGTGGAAACTGGTGTGGGCGTGCGGAGTCTGCGGCGCTCGTTTCCTGACACGATGGTGTTGGGAGGTGTTTGCTATGGCGCAGCGCGAGCAACACGAACGGGTTAAACGGATGGACCGCTGGGCAGAAAAGCTGCTCGGCCATAAGGCGGTGGTCGTGGCGATTCTGGTTGCCATTGCCGCTGCGAGTGGCCTGGCGATGGCAAATTTTGGTGGCCATTCCAGCAACGTGTCGTTTGAGCGTAGTGACGAGGCAGGCGCCTCGGATGTGCGAGGGGACGGGGATGTGTCACCTGATGATGCCGATGAGTCGTCTGCCAAGAGTTCTTCTGCCGCCGAGGTGTACGTCGATGTGGATGGCGCCGTTGTGAGGCCTGGCGTGTACCGGCTCAAAGGCGGAGCGCGGGTATCCCAGGCAATCGATGCTGCCGGAGGGCTTACGGCCGAGGCGGATGTGACAGGGCTTAATCGTGCGTCCAAGATCACAGATGGTCAAAAGATCTATGTGCCGACGGTGGGGGAGCAACAAGCGGCTGTGGCGGTCGGCGGGGCCGAAAGCGGTGCTGCCACGACTCCTGGTGCGGGGTCTTCGTCGGGGCTCGTGAACATCAATACGGCAAGTGCGGCGGAGCTGCAGACGCTTTCGGGCATCGGGCCTTCTATGGCCCAGTCAATTATCGACGAACGGACGCAAAACGGGGCCTTTGCCTCGGTTGATGACCTTATGCGCGTATCGGGGATCGGTGAGAAGAAGCTCGCCAAAATCAAAGATTGCATCTGCGTATGAGTGCGACCGAGCGCGAGCATGTGATGCCACCGCGGCCCTTGATGCCGTGGACGATGGTCCTTTGTGCCGGTTTGTGTGCGAGCTGTGGCTTGGTGCTTAACGTGGCAGCCGATGTGCTGCTGGGAGAGCGGGCAGCGCCCGTTATATTGCTTATGGCCATTCCCGTTGCGGCTGCGGCGTGCATCGTATTGGCTCGGTCCTGCATGCGTCTTGTGCGATGGAAGCGATGGCTGTATGCCGCGGCTCTCGGCCTCGTGGCGGGGGCGGTCGTGTCCGCTGGTTGGGCGATAGGGGCGCTGCGCGCTTCGAGGGCATTGGATAATCGGGCTGCGAGCAGTCTCGAATTTTATGTGCAGGGCGATCCGTCCATCAATGACGGTTCGTACTCCTATACCTGCGATGCGTATGCGGGCGAAAAGCGCTTGGGTCAGGTACGGCTGTCGTGTGATCATGAACTCGACGCCGGTTCGCATGTACGTGCTATCGGTCGAATTTCGCGGTTTGAGAATGATGCGTATGGGCGCTCACGCGTGCTTCGGGGCGAGCTTCGAAAGGTTAAAGTCGTCCGGTTGGTATCGGTCGACGAGGGTTCTCCGGGGCCGTTGCTTTGGCTTCGAAACGAGCTCCTTGCCCTTATCGCGCCCGCGACCGATCCAGCGCGCTCGCTTATTGCCGGCGTTGTCTGCGGACGCTCGGCCGAGCTGCGTGCCCTGCCGGCGGGCGATTGGTTTTCGGTAACGGGCACCGCACATCTTATCGCCGTTTCGGGCAGTCATCTTGCCATCGTGGGGTTTGTGATTGAGAGCGCCCTGCAAAAGACGCGTCTCTCTCGTGGGCTGCAGCGGGGGCTGTTGGTGCTGGCCCTCGCTGCCTATACCGTCTTTACGGGCGCCTCGCCCTCGGCCGTGCGCGCGTGCTGTATGGTGGCGGTGACGCTTGTCGCCAACGGCGCCGGACGTCGTCGGCATGGCCTCTCGGCTCTTTTTTTGACCATGGCAATTTTTGTGTTGCTGCGGCCGACGGTATTGTTCGAAATGGGTTTTCAGCTATCGTGCGCCAGTGTTTTTGCCATCCTTTGTTTTTGCCCCTACGCCACCTACGCCTTGGGCGAGTTGGGTGTGCCATCGGGCGTCGCCAGTATTTTGTCTGTCACGCTGTGCTCGCAGCTGGCGACACTTCCCGTTACGATTCCCGCATTTGAGACGTTTTCGCTCATTGCCCCGCTCGCAAATGCCGTGATCGGTCCGGTGATAAGCGTGCTGCTCGCTATATCGATTGTGCTGGTGCCCTGCTCGCTTGTGCCGCTGTTGCGTCACGGGGCGCTCGTGGTGCCCATGATTGTCGCTCGCTGCGCCCTGTTCTTTGAGCAGCTCTTTGCTGCCGTTCCGGGCGCATCCGTAAGCGTGCCGCCCGGTACACCCTTGGTATACGTGGTGCCGTTTGCGCTGGCCGTCCTCTTGGTCTGGTGGCCACGCCCCTGCGCACGGCCCATGGCAGTGGGGCTGTTGTGCTTGATGCTTGCAGCGGGTGTTCCGTATGTCTATTGGGATCGATGCGCACCGCCTTCGGTAACGGTCCTCGATGTTGGCCAGGCCGATGCGATTCTGGTTCGTCAGGGTGGCACCGTGGCGCTCGTCGACTGTGGGCTCGATGAGCGCGTGGTGTCGGCGTTGGTTCGCAACAATGTCCACCATATCGACGCCGTCTTCGTGACGCATTGGGACGAAGACCATTGGGGTGGTCTTCCCGATGTGCTCGATCAGTTTTCGGTTGGAACCATTGCGGTCGCGGCCGATGCGCTAGAAGGCGCGCCTGCTGAGGTTCTGAATCGCCCCGGCGTTACGTATCGGCAGGTGGCCCGCGGAGACACGTTCGATATCGGCGCATTTCGGGCTCGTGTGATGTGGCCGTTTGACACGGTGGATGGCGAGGGCAATGAGGACTCGCTTGTCTTGCTGCTTTCCTATGCTAGGGAAGGCAAGAGCCTGCGCGTGCTCCTCACCGGTGATGCCGAGCTCGATCAGGAGTGCGAGTTTGTGCAGGCGGTGGGCGATATCGATGTGCTCAAGCTGGGGCATCACGGCTCAAAAGTTTCCGTCGACACTGACCTACTGGAAACGCTTAAGCCCGAGCTCTCTATCGCGAGTGCGGGCGAGGGCAACCGCTACGGTCATCCATCCGATGCCTGCATCGATGCCGTTCGCGATGCGGGTGGCGTGTTCGCATGCACCATCGAACAGGGAGATATCACTGTCTCGCCGACTGCAACCGGTTTTGCCATGCGATGTCAGCGACCTTGATGCTGCCGTTGGCGTGGGACCAACCCATGGGATAGAATGACACGGTACGAGCACGAGAGCCTGCGGGAGGGGAGCGCGATGTCCGAAACCGGTCTTTTGCCGGCGTATCTGATCGTCGGTACCGACGGAGTCAAACGCGACCACGCCGTCTCGCGTATGAAGGCTCGTCTGGAAAAGACGGGCATGGTCGAGTTCAACCTCGACGAGCGCGATATGACCAAAGACCCCGATATCGAGTCGATTATCGGGTCGCTTAACACCTTTCCCATGGGCAGCGAGTTTCGCCTGGTAATCCTTGACGGCTGCTCAAAACTCGTCAAAGCGATCTCCGAGCCGCTTGTCGAGTATCTGGCGAGTCCCAGCCCCACGACGGTTTGCCTCATCATCGCCGATTCGCTTGCCAAGAGCACGCGCCTGTACAAGGCAATCGCCAAGATTGACAAGAAGGCCGTGATCGACTGTTCGGGCACCAAGCGCTGGGAGCTCCCGCGCCGCGTGCAGCAGATGGCGACGCAGCACGGAAAGTCCATCTCGACGGCGGCCGCCGAGGAGCTCGTTTCGCGCTCGGGTGAGAACACTCGCATGCTCGATAACGACTTGGCCAAGCTTGCCCAGATGGTCGAGGCGCCGCAAATTGAGCTTGCCGATGTGGAACGCTGGATCGTGCGCACGGCCGAAGTCCAGCCCTGGGATTTTCTCAACGCGGTCTCGGCTCGTGATATGCGCCGCTCGCTTGAGCTCTTTGGGCTGTTACCAACCAAGAGCTATGTGTGGACCTACACGCTGCTGTGCGGACGCATTCGCGAGCTTATCGTCGCCAAGGCACTCGATGCGCGTGGACAGGGCCGCGAGCTTGCCGCGACGCTCAAGCTCCAGTCTTGGCAGGTCAAGAATCACCTGACCTGGGCGCGTCGTTTTTCGATGACCGAGCTCGTTGCCGCGCTCGAGGGCGCGGTCGATGTGGAGCTCGCATTGAAGGGTTCGGCTGATTCCCAGACCGCGCTTTTGCTCTGGATTACGAACATCTTGAGAAAATCGTGATGATACCTGCCTATTTGACAAATTCGTTCTATCCCTTTGAGGGGGAGCGTGCTATAGTAGGCGCTTGCATGACCTCACCGTGTCTCAGAGGTGTCATACATTTTTTGCAAGGAACTCGAAAGGAACTCCAGAAGTGGCAAACATCAAGTCTCAGAAGAAGCGTATCCGCACCAATGAGGCAGCTCGCATGCGTAACAAGGCTGTCAAGTCCGAGCTCAAGACGCTGACCAAGCACGTCCAGTCCGCCGTCGCCGAGGGCGACGCCGAGAAGGCCCAGGCTGCCCTCAAGACCGTCACCAAGCGTCTCGACATGGCTGCCGCCAAGCATGTTATCCACAAGAACCAGGCTTCCAACCGCAAGTCCGGTCTTGCCAAGCTCGTGAACAGCATCAACGCCTAAGTTGTAAATTTCACACCACACAGATTACGCGCATAAATGGAGCCTGTTTTATGGAACAGGCTCCATTTTTTGTACCGCTCGGGTAAGATAGTCCGCATGGATACTTCAATTGACATTTCCCACATCCGCAACTTCTCGATTGTTGCGCACATCGACCATGGCAAGTCCACGATCAGTGACCGCATTCTCGAGCTCACCCATACCGTCGACGAGCGCGACATGGAGTCGCAGCTGCTCGACACCATGGATATCGAGCGCGAGCGCGGCATCACGATCAAGTCCAATGCCGTTCGCGTGTCCTATGACGCCGACGATGGCGAGACGTATCAGTTCAATCTGATCGATACGCCGGGCCACGTGGACTTTACCTATGAGGTTTCGCGCTCGCTGGCAGCCTGTGAGGGCGCGGTGCTCGTTGTCGACGCCACGCAGGGCGTTGAGGCGCAGACCGTCTCTAACGCGACGCTCGCCATGAACGCCAATCTGGACATTGTGCCGGCCATCAACAAGATCGACCTGCCCTCGGCCCATCCCGACGAGGTCAAGACCGAGATCGAGGATGACCTGGCGATTCCCGCCGATGATGCCGTGTGCGTGTCGGGCAAGACCGGCGAGGGTATTCACGATCTGCTAGAGTCCATCGTCTTTTTGATCTCTCCGCCTAAGGGCGATGCAAATGCTCCGCTCAAAGCGCTCATTCTGGATTCGTACTTTGACGAGTATCGCGGCGTGGTGGCCACGGTGCGCGTCTTTGACGGCTCCATCAAAAAGGGCGATACCCTGCGCATGATGCAGGCAGAGGGCGACTTTTTGGTCGACGGCGTGGGTGTCAAGCGTCCTGCCGAGACCCCGGTTGACGCGCTGACGGTTGGCGAGGTTGGCTATGTGGTCACGGGTCTGAAGGACCCCGAGGCCGTGCGCGTGGGCGATACCCTTACGTGGGCTTCGAACCCCTGCCCCGAGCCGCTACCGGGCTACCGCGAGGCCAAGCCCATGGTCTACACGGGTCTGTTCCCCATCGACAACAAGGACTACGAGAACCTGCGCGACGCGCTCGATAAGCTGCACGTCAACGATCCGTCGTTGGTGTGGGAGCCTGAGACGTCGGTGGCGCTGGGCTTTGGCTTTCGCGTGGGCTTCCTGGGCCTGCTGCACATGGAGGTCGTCAAGGAGCGCCTGGAGCGCGAGTTCAATCTGGACCTGATCGCCACGAGCCCCTCGGTCGACTACCACGTGTACAAGACCGATGGTGAGATGATCGATGTCCGCAGCCCGCAGGATCTGCCCGAGGCCACGCGCATCGAACGTATCGAAGAGCCCTACCTCAAGGCAAAGATCATCTGCCCGCCCGAGTATACGGGTGCCGTCATGCAGCTCGCTATCGAGCACCGTGGCGTCACGACCGATATGATCCACCTGACGAGCAAATCGGTCGAGATGCGTTTTGATATGCCGCTCGCCGAGCTCATCTTGGACTTCTTCGATCAGCTCAAGAGCCGCACCAAGGGTTACGCCTCGCTCGACTACGAGTTCAACGAATATCGCCCCTCCGAGCTCGTCAAGCTCGACATCCTGCTTTCGGGCGACGAGGTGGACGCGCTGTCGTTTATCGTGCACAAGGATAAGGCTTATGGCCTGGCCCGCGGCCTTTGCGACAAGCTCAAGGAGATCATCCCGCGTCAGCTGTTCGAGGTGCCCATCCAGGGTGCTATCGGCAACAAGATCATCGCCCGCTCCACCGTCAAGGCGCGTCGCAAGGACGTGCTTGCTAAGTGCTACGGCGGCGATATCTCGCGTAAGCGCAAGCTGCTCGAGAAGCAGAAAGAGGGCAAGAAGCGCATGAAGGCCATCGGATCGGTCGAGGTCCCGCAGGAGGCCTTTATGGCGATCCTCAAGGTGGACGAGTAGGTCTATGGCGCTTTCTGAATACAGCAAGCGGCTGCTAGGCGCCTATGCCGAGCAGCCGTTCCTTATGGCTCCCATGGCGGGCGTAACCGACCCCGCCTATCGCATCATGTGTCGCCGCCGCGGTGCCAACCTTGCCTATAGCGAGATGGTGAGCGTTGCGGGCCTTGCCTATGCCAGCAACAAGACCTGGCGCCTGGTGTTGCCGGCCGACGAGGAGCAGCAGATTTGCGTGCAGCTCTTTGGTTCCAAGCCCGATCAGTTTGCGCGTGCCGTCGCCGCCGTCGAGGAACGCGTTGGCGATCGTTTGTCATTGATTGATATCAACATGGCTTGTCCGGCTCGCAAGGTCGTTACCAAGGACGAGGGCTCGGCGCTCATGCGCACGCCCGACCTGGCCGAGAAGATTGTCGAGGCGACGGTGGGCGCGGCTCATGTTCCCGTGACCGTGAAGATCCGCAAGGGTTTTTATGCCGAGGATCGCAACGCCGCAACGTTTGCCCAGATGCTCGAAGGGGCGGGCGCCTCCGCAGTTGCCGTGCACGGTCGTTGTGCCACGCAACTTTATACGGGCCAGGCCGATTGGTCTGTCGTCGATGAGGTTGCCGACGCCGTCGAGATTCCCGTGATTGGCTCGGGCGATGTGTTCTCGGCCGAGGACGCTGCTGAGCATCTGCACGGCTCGGGTGCCAGCGCGGTGTTTATCGCGCGCGGAATCTACGGCAATCCGTGGGTGTTCGGCGATGCCCGAGCCCTTGCACTCGATGGCACGCCGGTTCCTTCTCGCTCCTCGGTCGAGCGCCTGGAGGCTTTGCGTGAGCACCTGACGTTGACGCACGAGCTTCTGCCGCTTATGTCGCGCGCCCGTACGTATGCAAGCTGGTACTTAAAGGGCATGCCTCATGCTGCCGCTTGGCGCGCTCGGGTGGTGCGCTGCTCCACGTACGAGGAGTTTATGGCGCTGGTCGATGATATCGAGTGCGACGTGGTGGCCTGCGAGGCCGCGCTTGCCGCCGGTGAGTCGGTGCCCGCTCATCCGCTGGAGGCTTAAGGGTGGCCGTTACCGCGCTGTATGTGCACGTGCCGTTTTGCGCTCAAAAATGCCGCTATTGCGACTTTGACTCGCGCAGTTTCGCTCCGTGCGACCTGAGCGCTGCGCTCGATGCCTATTTTGAGCAGCTGTATGCACGCCTCGATGCCTTTGGAGACGCCGGGGCGCTTGCGCAGGTCCGCACCGTCTATGTTGGCGGCGGCACGCCGTCGCTGGCGGGGGAGCGTCTGGTAGAACTCGCCCGGCGTATCTCTGCGTGGTGTAAGCCCGTTGAGTTTACCTGCGAGGCTAATCCTGAGTCGTTGACTTCGCAGCTCACCGCGGCGCTTGCCGGGGTGGGCGTCACGCGCATTTCTCTGGGAGTCCAAACCCTCGACAACGACGAGCTTGCTGCGATTGGCCGTATTCACGATGCCGATCGGGCGCTCGCTGCCATCGCGACGGTCAAGAACGCTGGGCTTGACGTGTCGTGCGATCTTATGTGTGGACTTCCCGGACAGACCACAGCGAGTTGGAAGAGCACGCTCGATGGCGTGCTGACGGCGGCTCCGCATCATGTGTCGGTTTACCCGCTCACGCTCGAGGAGGGGACGCCCCTCTATCGCATGGCGTGCCGCGATGAGTCGCTCGAGCCCGATGAGGATTTCCAAGCCGCATGCATGGACGTTGCGCGCGAGCGGCTGAGTTCGGCGGGCTACCATCCGTATGAGGTGGCGAGCTACGCGCTCGATGGGCATGAATGCGCCCACAACATTGCCTATTGGACCGGACAGGGCTATTTGGGTTTGGGTCGTTCTGCCGCCGGTATGCTCGACGCCGAGGATTTCGATCGTTTGGCCGGGCTGTATCCCGACGTGCCTGCTCGCGGCGAAGCGCATCGCGTGCGTCTGGTACAACGCGACGATGCCGCGACGACCTTTGATGCCGAGTATCTGTCGCAGCGCGAGGCGGTGGCCGAGGATTTGATGCTCGCCTGCCGCATGACACGTGGCATTGGGTCCGAACTGTTGGTTCACTCGGCAAGCGTGATTGCTGCAGACGAGCTGGCGGCGGCCTGCGACCGTGCGCTCGAGTTGGGCCTTGCCACCTGGGCGCCCGATCATGTTGAAGGACAGGCGGGGCGCGTCACCTCAAAAGACGTTATCGCAGGTCGCGCCCGCGCCCGTTTAGCGCCGACCCACTTGGGCTGGCTCGATGGAAATATGCTGTTCGAGCTGTTTTGGGGTCTAGCTTAGGCCGCTCGGGTAGAATTACCGCAATATATACGCTGCTGTGAGCAGGAGGTTGCCGCGCATGGCGACGATGAACGAAAAAGATTACTACGAGATTTTGGGCGTCTCCAAGGACGCCACCTCGCGTGATATTCAAAAGGCCTTCCAACAAAAGGCCCGCAAGCTCCATCCGGACGTCAATAAAGAGCCAGATGCCGAGGAAAAGTTCAAAGAGGTTTCCGAAGCCTACGCCGTGCTTTCGGACGAGCAGAAGCGTGCTCGCTATGACGCCATGCGCTCGGGCAATCCCTTTGCCGGTGCGCCGACGGCTTCGCCCTATGGCGGCGGCTATGCCGGCAGCGCGGGCTATGGCAATCCCTTTGAGGGCGGTTTCCCCTTTGGGGGCGCCTGGGGCCAGCCCCGTCGCGGCCAGGCTGCCTATAATCCCGAGAACGGCGCCAACGTGGTCGTCGATATCAAGCTCGACGCCAAAGAGGCCAAGGAGGGCGCCCGCAAGACCGTGCGCTACACGCGCTTCGATACCTGTGGTCACTGCGGCGGCTCGGGTTCTGTATCATCCGATCACGCCCATACCTGCCCGAGCTGCGGTGGTCGCGGCCATATCGATGTCGACCTGTCCTTCCTGTTTGGTGCGGGCACGTTCCAGACGGTTTGTCCTGAGTGCGGCGGTTCCGGCAAGGTCGTTGCCGACCCCTGCCCCGATTGCAGTGGCAGCGGCCGTGTCCGTGTGACCTCCGAACAGACGATTGAGTTTCCCGCCGGCACGCATGATGGCGACGAGGTGCGCATCCCCAACATGGGTCACGCCGGCACGAACGGCGCTTCGGGCGGCGATCTGGTCGGTCGTGCGCACGTCGAGGCCGAGCGCCTGGAGGGTAAGGCTCGCACCGGCTTCTACCTCATGGGCATTATCGCTCCGTTTTTGGTGCTGTCGGCCATCTCGGGCGTGTTCTCCGCCTTCGCCATGATGTGCTTCATTCCGTTTGCCATGGGCTTGTTCATGGTGCTGTCGGACGGCGTGCTTCATCGCAGTCTGCTGTGGTGGAAACGCGGCGCGATGCAGTTTGCCAATGGATTTGCCAACGGTTTTATGTTCGCGCTCGTGTCGGTTTGGTTCGCGAGCTGCTCGCAGCGGGCCGTGCTTTCGCCGTACGGAATGCAATAACATCAAACCCTCTGTTTGCGCCCGGCCCAGCTTGGGTATAGGACGCACTGTGACAATAATGAAAGTTGGAAGGATTCGGTCGTGTCGGAAAATAGGGATTACTACGAGGTACTTGGCGTTGACAAGGATGCCGACGCGCGGACGATTAAGCGCGCGTTTCTAAAGAAAGCCCGTACGGTACACCCGGATGTTTCGGACGACCCCGAGGCCGAGGCCAAGTTCAAAGATCTCAACGAGGCCTATTCCGTTCTTTCCGACGAGCAGAAGCGTGCTAACTACGACCGTTACGGCACCGCTGACGGCCCCGGTGGCTCTGGCTATGTCGACATCAACGATATCTTTGGCGGCATGGGCATGGACGACCTGTTCTCGTCGTTCTTTGGCGGTGGCTCCGGTGGTGGCGCCCGTAGCCGTCGCGAGCGCCGTCGCGGTCGCGATATGGCCATCTCCCTTTCGGTGACGCTCGAGGAGGCGGCGCTCGGCTGCAAAAAGACGATCAGCTACGACCGCCTTGCCCCTTGCGATGACTGTAATGGTACCGGCAAGGCCGAGGGCGCGACCGAAAAGCAGTGCAGCCGCTGTCACGGCACAGGCTATGTGACGACGGTCCAGCGTTCTTTCCTGGGCCAGGTTCAGTCCTCTTCGCCCTGTCCCGACTGCCACGGGGAAGGCACGGTCATCGATCATCCCTGCGAGACCTGTGATGGCCAGGGCCGCACGCCTTCTCACGAAAAGATTGACATCGATATTCCCGCTGGTGTTTCGACCGGTCGTCAGCTGCGCGTGAGTGGTTTTGGCGAGGCCGGCCTTCGTGGCGAGCCGTCGGGCGACCTGATCGTCAACGTGCGTGTCGCCGACCACGAGCGTTTTAAGCGTAATGGCGATGACCTCTATCTGGTGAGCGATATCTCGATTGCGCAGGCCGCGCTCGGTTGCGAGATTGAGGTAGAGGGCATTATGCCTGACGAGGTCGTCAAGGTGTGTGTCCCCGCCGGCACACAGTACGGTGACACCGTGAGCGTCAATAACTACGGCATGCCGCGTATCGGCGGTGGCGGCTCGCGCGGTCGTCTGTTTGTGCAGCTGCGCGTGGTCGTTCCCACCAATCTCTCCAACAAGCAGCGCGAGCTGCTTCGCGCCTTTGCCGACGAGATGGGCGATGACGTCGCATCCGGTAAGAAGTCGGTGACCGACCGTATCAAGAGTGCCCTCGACGACATCCTCGATTAAGGAGCCCGTGTGCTCGCACCCCATATTTCCGTCGTCAACCTCGGTTGTCGTGTCAACCGGGTTGAGTCCGACCGTATCACTGCCGATCTTATGCGCCTGGGCTTTGCGATGGTGGAGCCCCGGGACGCCGAACTGATCGTTATCAATACCTGTGCCGTGACGGGGGAGGCCGAGGCCAAGACCCGCAAGGCCGTCCGTCACGCCCTGGCCTATCCCGGCGAGCCTTACGTGGTCGTAACCGGCTGCGTCGTCAACCTGCATCCCGAGGAGCTGCTGGAGCTCTCCGATCGCGTGATCGCCGAACCGTCCAAGATAGACGTCGCCGAGCGCGTCTGCGAGGTGCTAGGTGTCGAATCCGATAGCGTGCCCGCCTGCAGCGATGGCGACGTGGTTGATGCGCTCGGTCGTTCGCGGCTGGGCGTAAAGATTCAGGACGGCTGCAACCACCGCTGCACCTATTGCATCGTGTGGAAGGCCCGCGGCCCCGAGCGTTCCGTGCCCGTCGAGTCCGTGCTCGAACAGGTGCGTGAAGCCCAGGAGGCCGGCGTGCCCGAGGTCGTGCTGACCGGCGTGAACCTGGGTGCCTATGACGGCAAGAGCGCGACCGACGAACATGTCGAGATCGATGAGCTGCTCCAGGCCATCATGGAGCGCACCGAGATCGCCCACGTGCGCATCTCCTCGGTGGAACCCATGGATATTTCTGAGCGCTTGCTCAAGGTGATGGCTCGCTATCCGAAGCGTATCGCGCCGTTTTTGCACCTGCCCGTGCAGTCTGGCTGCACGGCGACGCTGCATCGCATGGGTCGTCCCTATAGCGCTGAGGCCTTTGAGGATACGGTGCGCATGATTCGCGCTAACCTGCCACAGGCCGCACTTTCGTGCGACGTTATCGTCGGTTTTCCTGGCGAGACGGACGAGCAGTTCGAGCAGTCGCTGGCGCTGTGCCGTCGCGTGGGCTTTTCGCGCATGCACGTGTTCCGCTACAGCAAGCGCCCCGGCACCCTCGCCGCCGACATGCCCGACCAGGTACCCCCTGAGGTCATGGCCGAGCGCAGCCGTCGCATGCGCGCCGCCGCACAGGAGCTTGCGATCGCCGATGCCCGCCGCCGCGTGGGCACGGTCGAGCGTGCGGTGCTCGAGTATGGCGACAACCTGACGCTCGGCTCGTTCCATCATGCCCGTCTTGATGATACCTGTGGACTCACAGCCCCTTGCCTGCTCGATGTTGCTATCATCGGAGTCGATGATTCCGGCTTGGTCCATGCACGCAGGGAGGTTCATGGAAGCCTCGAAGATTAGACTTACCGTTCCCGAGGGTATCGACCCCTCGCGCGTTTTGGGCGCCGGCGATGGCGCCCTTCGTGCACTCGAGAACTTGGTGCGCGCCCATGTGGTTGCCCGCGGTGACAGCGTTGCCGTGAGCGGCGATCCGGACGAGGTTGAGCTGGTCGCGCGTTTTTTCGAGCATGCCTTTCGTGAGGCTGCTGCCGGGCGCACGCTTTCTGCCGAAGACGTCTCGCGTTGTCTGGCCGTTCTGCGCGACGGCGAGCATAATGCCTCGTCGCTGCGCGATGACGTGCTGCTGTCGTATCGCGGTCGCGTCATCCGCCCCAAGACGCTCGGCCAAAAGCGCTACGTGGATGCCATTCGCTCGCATACCATCACGTTTGGCCTCGGTCCCGCCGGTACCGGTAAAACCTATCTGGCTATGGCACTCGCCGTCGCCGCGCTCAAGCGCCATGAGGTGGGCCGCCTGATCCTGACGCGCCCGGTTGTCGAGGCGGGGGAGAACTTGGGCTTTTTGCCCGGCACCCTCGAGGAAAAGATCGACCCGTATATGCGTCCGCTCTATGATGCCCTCTTTGACATGATGGATCGCGAACGCACCGATGAGCTTATGGAGCGTGGCGTGATCGAGATCGCCCCGCTCGCCTACATGCGCGGTCGAACGCTGAGTGATGCCTTTGTGCTGCTCGATGAGGCACAAAACACGACGCCCGAGCAGATGAAGATGTTCCTGACGCGCCTGGGTTTTAATTCCAAGTTCGTGATTACCGGCGACCTGAGCCAGCGTGACCTGGTGGGTCGTCGCGGCGGTCTTGCCGATATCGAAAGGATTTTGGGTCGCGTCGACGATGTGGCGTTTTCTCACCTGGAGCGCGCCGACGTGGTGCGCCATGCCTTGGTGGGGCGCATCGTCGAGGCCTACGATGCTTATGATGACGTGCGTGAGCAGCGCTCGCGCGACCGAAAGGAGTCCCGTTGAGTGTATTGATCAGCAACGATGCCGAGCTCGATACGCTGCTCGATGCCCAGGAGGTGGAGCACATCTGCGGAGTTGTGCTTGCCGCCGAGGGTGTTGAGCGTGAGGTCGAGATTTCCCTTTCGTATGTCGATGAGGACGAGATGCACGAGCTCAATCTTGAGTGGCGTGGCATCGATCGCACGACCGACGTGCTCTCGTTTGAATGCGACTCGGCCTTTGACGATGACATTCCCGCCGACGAGACGCTCGAGCTCGGCGATATTATCCTGGCCCCGCAGGTCATTGCCCGCCAGGCCCCCGGCTTTGGCAACAGCCCCGCCGATGAGTGCCGCCTGATGCTCGTGCACGGAATGTTGCACCTGCTGGGTTACGACCATATCGAGGACGATGAAGCCGAGGTCATGGAGGCACGCGAGGATGCCATCCTGCGCGACCTGGCGCTTGAGCGCGGCGAGGACCCCAAACTCGTCCACGTCGGCCCCATAACCAATCATTCCCACGACTAGGAGCCGTCTATGATTCCCGGATCGAACAAGGACCATCCGTCCTTTTTAAAGTCGTTCTCATACGCGATGGAGGGCTTCGTCACTGCCGTCAAGACCGAGCGCAATATCAAGGTCATGCTCGCGGCGGGCGCGTGCACCGTCATTGCCGGCTGCATCGTGGGGCTCGATATTGCCGAGTGGGCTACGGTCATCATCTGCTGCGGCCTGGTGATTCACGGCGAGCTGTGCAATACCGCCATGGAGGCGATTGTGGACCTGGCGACCCAGGAGCTGCATCCGCTGGCCAAGCGCGCGAAGGATATCGCCGCCGCCTCTGTATACGTTCTTTCAATTACCGCCGCGATCGTTGGCTTGCTTGTCTTTGCCCACGCGCTCGACTTTATTTAGAAAGGGTTTCCCATGTCCGACAATATGCAGCCTACCGATGAAGTTTTGGATGACGAGGTCCTGGACGAGGCTGAAGGCGCCGATTCGTTTGACGAGGTCGAGGAGTTTGACCCGTTTGAGGGTATGAGCGACGAGGAACTCGATGCCTTGTGCGACGAGGATGAGGGCCTCGCAGGTTTTGGAGACGTGGAACCCGGTTTCCGCAGCGGCTTTGTGGCCCTGGTCGGTCGCCCCAACGCCGGCAAGTCCACGCTGCTCAACGCCTGTTACGGCAAGAAGGTTGCTATCACCTCTCCGGTGGCCCAGACGACCCGCCGCCGTATGCGCGCCGTGGTCAACCGCCCCGGTTACCAGCTGGTCTTCGTTGACACACCGGGTATCCACAAGCCCAAGGACGGCCTGGGCTCCGAGCTTAATAAGAGTGCCCTGTTTGAGCTCAATGACGTAGACGTCATTGCGTTTTTGATTGATGCCACCAAACCGATTGGCAGGGGAGACGCCTGGGTTGCCGAGCGCGTCAAGAACGCTCGTTCCAAAAAGGTCCTGGTGCTTACCAAGGCCGATGAGGCCGATCCCGCCCAGGTTATGGAGCAGCTCAAGGCCGCTCACGGGCTTATGGAATACGACGACGAGATCGTGACGTCGTCGGTTAAGAACTTCAACGTCGATGCGTTTATCGAGACCGTCGCTCACTTTTTGCCCGAGGGCCCGCGCTGGTTCCCCGAGGACATGGGCACCGACGCGTCCGACGAGACCCTCGTGGCCGAGTTTGTGCGCGAGAAGGTCCTGCGTCGCACCCGCGACGAGATCCCTCACTCCGTGGGCGTCATCTGTGACGCGCTCGAGCAGACTAAGAAGGTCCTGCGCGTGCACGCCACGATTTACGTCGAGCGCGAGGGGCAGAAGGGCATCATCATCGGCAAGGGCGGCGAGATGATTAAGCATATCGGCATCGATGCCCGTCGCGATCTTGAGCGTATCTTTGGCACTCAGGTCTTTTTGGAGCTCGACGTGAAGGTTAAGGCCGGCTGGCGCGATGACGAGGCGCAAATCCGCCGCTTTGGCTATAACGCCGAAGATTGAGCCTCGGCGTTCATGGCAGGCTCTCGCACATATCGCACAAAGGTGCTCGTCCTCGACAAGACGAAGCTCAAGGAAACCGACCTGATTTTGACGATGCTCGACGAACGGGGGCGGCAGGTGCGTGCCGTGGCCAAGGGCGCACGTAAGCCTGGCGGTCGCCTTGCGGCCCGTTGCGAGCTCTTCTGCACCGTTGATATGCTGCTCGCGCATGGTCGCTCGCTCGACGTGGTTTCTCAGGCGGAGCTTATGGAGGCGCCGCTCGGTGCCGCTCCTGACTACGAGACGACCTGTGCCGCCAGCGCGATTGCTGAGGTTGCGCGCGCGTGCTCGTTCGAGGATGCCGAGGATCCATTTACCTTTGCCATCACGCAGCGAGCGCTCACGCTTGTCGGCAGCGGTCTCGACTCGGCACATATGGACCTGCTCGTGGCGGCCTTTGTCTTTAAACTGCTGTCGCACGTTGGCTACCGACCCGATTTTTCGGCATGCGTGCTGTGCGGAGACCCCATGCTGTCGTATTTTTCGCCCCAGGCGGGCGGGCTTCTGTGCGGGTCGTGCGCCTCGAGCGTGCCTGGCGCCGAGTTGGTATCAGTCGGCGAGGTCGCATGGCTGCGCGCTCTGATGTCCATGACGTTCGATGCCCTTATGGACGAGCGGATCGATCCGCATACGGCTGCTTTTTTGCTGGGGCTTTCGCATGTTTGGGCCGCCACGCACACCGACCAGCGGCTCCGTGCGATGGAATTCATGTTGGGTCGGTGATGATGCGCAGGCGCGCGCCGCTTGTGGTAGCATACCGACTTGTTGGTACCTCGACCTTGGATGCCCGCTCCACCGGCGGCTTCCCAGTCCGAGGCGAATAGAGTCGCCCGCGGGCGACGCGAAACGAAAGGTGAAACAATGACTGTTTCCAAAGAGCGCAAGGCGGAGCTGACCGCCCAGTTCGGTAACTCCCCGGTCGATACCGGTAACCCCAAGGTTCAGGTCGCCATCCTGTCCGAGCGCATCAAGGAGCTGACCGAGCACATGAAGTCCCACCAGAAGGACTTCCACACCCGTCGTGGCCTGCTCATGCTCGTTGGCCGTCGTCGTCGTCTTCTCTCCTACATCAAGAAGAACGATATCGTCGAGTACCGTGAGCTCATCAAGGCTCTGGGCATCCGCGACAACATCCAGTAAGGATTTGTACATGCTAAGAGCGTCCTGCGCAGCGGGGCGCTCTTTTTGTGTAAGGGCGTGAACAATCACGCTCTACAGCGTGGCGGGGGCAGGGGGCCCGCGTCACATGAGAAGCCCGCAGGCAAGGGGCCTGTGGGGTAAAGGAGAACAATGACACTCGTATCCAAGACCTTTGAGCTGTACGGCAAGACCTACACCTTTGAGTCCGGCGAGCTTGCCAAGCAGGCCACCGGCGCTTGTCTGGTCAAGCAGGGTGACACCACGATGCTCGATACCGTGGTCGTCTCCAAGGAGCGCAAGAATTACGATTTCTTCCCGCTGACTGTCGACTTCAACGAGAAGATGTACGCTGCCGGCCGTATCCCGGGTGGTTACCTCAAGCGTGAGGGCCGTCCCAGCGAGAAGGCCACGCTCACGGCTCGTATGATCGACCGCCCGATCCGCCCGAGCTTCCCGGACGGCTTCCGCAACGAGGTGCATATCGTCGCCACCTCGCTCGTCGCCGACCAGGTCAACCCCTTCGACGTCATCAATGTCATGGGTGCCTCTTTGGCTATGACGCTCGGCGGCGTGCCCTTCGAGGGCCCGCTTGCCTGCGTGCGCATCGGCCGCAACGTGGAGACCGGCGAGTTTATCGTCAACCCCACCTATGAGGAGCGCGAGAGCTCCGACCTGGACCTGGAGCTGGGCGGCTCTGCCGACTTCATCTCGATGGTCGAGGCCGGCGCCGAGGAGATCTCCGAGGACGACATGCTCGCCGCTATGAAGTTTGGTCAGGAGGCCCTCGCTGCCTTCTGCCAGGCCCAAGACGAGTTTGTCGCCGAGTGGGAGCAGGTCAACGGCGCTATCGTCAAGAAGGAGTACCCGCTCGACCAGCCCGTCGAGGAGGTCCAGGAGCGCATCTTCGCCCACTACGACGAGATGGCCGCTGCCCTGCGCGACGCCGACAAGCTTTCCCGCATCGGCAAGGTCGAGGCTCTGAAGGAGTCCATCCGCGCCGAGTTCTCCGACGAGGAGCAGGCCGCATGGGAGCGCGAGATCCCCGTGGCGCTCAAGAAGCTCGAGAAGAAGGCCATGCGCACCATGGTCGTCGAGACCGGCGAGCGCGTCGACGGTCGTGCCGCCGACGAGATCCGTCCCATCATGGTGAAGGACAACTACCTGCCGCTCGTTCACGGCTCCGGCCTGTTCCAGCGTGGTCAGACCCAGGTGCTCTCCGTGCTTTCGCTTGGCATGCTCAACGAGGGCCAGCGTCTGGATACCATCGAGCCCACCGAGGGCAAGCGCTATATGCACCACTACAACTTCCCGCCGTTCTGCACCGGCGAGACCGGCCGCATGGGCAGTCCCAAGCGCCGCGAGATTGGTCACGGCAACCTGGCCGAGCGCGCTCTGCTCCCGGTGCTCCCCGACGAGAACGAGTTCCCCTACGCCATCCGCGTGGTCTCCGAGGTCATGGAGTCCAACGGCTCCTCTTCGATGGCTTCGACCTGCGGCTCCACGCTCGCCCTTATGGACGGCGGCGTGCCCATTAAGCGCCCGGTCTCCGGCATCGCCATGGGCCTGATCCAGGAGGAGGGCAAGACCGTGGTCCTGTCCGACATTCAGGGTCTCGAGGACTTCCTGGGCGACATGGACTTTAAGGTCACCGGCACCACCGAGGGCATCACCGCCCTGCAGATGGACAACAAGGCCACCGGCCTCACCTTCGACATCCTGGCCCGCGCCCTGCAGCAGGCCAAGGAGGGCCGCGCCTTCATCCTGCAGAAGATGCTCGATGTGATCCCTGAGCCGCGCCACACCACGCGCAGCACCGCCCCGCGCATCGTCTCCATCCAGGTTCCGACCGATAAGATCCGCGACGTCATCGGTTCCGGCGGCAAGGTCATCCGCGGCATCCAGGACGAGACCGGCGCTTCGGTTGACATCCAGGAGGACGGCACCGTCTTTGTCGGCGGTACCGGCGAGTCCGTCGATCAGGCCGTCGAGCGCATCAAGCTCATCATCAAGGTTCCCGAGCCGGGCGAGGAGTACACCGGTCGCGTGGTCTCCATCCAGCCCTTCGGCGCCTTCGTGAACCTGCTGCCCGGTAAGGACGGCCTGCTGCACATCTCCCGCGTCGCCAAGGGTCGCGTGGAGAAGGTTGAGGACGTCCTCAACGTGGGCGACGAGGTCAAGGTCGTCGTCATCGAGGTCGACGATCGCGGCAAGATCTCGCTCGATCGTCTTGATAAGCCCGAGGCCCCGGCTCGTGCCGAGGGTGCCTCCGAGGGCGACGGCGAGCACTTCCAGCGCCGTGAGCGTCCGCGTCGCGAGCGCTCCGAGCGCAGCGACCGTCCGCGTCGCGAGCGCTCCGAGCGCAGCGACCGTCCGCGCCGTCCCGGCGACAACGGAGGCCGCAAGCCCCGCCGTCACCACGACGCCGAGTAATAGCTACACATAAGCAGCTCAACAAGGGCGACTCCGTACAGGGGTCGCCCTTTTGCTTGCGCCCGGGAGGGCCGCATATGAAGTTTCCTGCTCTACAGTCCTGCGCAAGACGGAAAGCACATTAAGTGCTTTCCTTTGCGTGCGGAACTCGCGATAAACTTCATATACGGCCCTCCCGGGTGTAAGCAAAAGGGCTGGTTAATGCCGCTCGCTATTTAGTTAGACGGTCTATTCAGTAGTCAGATTTCAGATCTGTAGATAGCCGCAGCAGCATCTTCCAGATAAAACCGACCAAAATAAACCTGTCTTGTTTTGGCAGGTTTCCCGTGGGGCGGGCACTGATGAAGTTTATCGCGAGTTCCGCACGAACAGGAGGCCACTTAATGTGGCCTCCGTCGTGAGCAGGACTGTAGAGCAGGAAACTTCATCAGTGCCCGCCCCACGGGAAACCGACGGGATAGACGGGTTCAGATGGGGCTTTGATGCATGGGTGGTCTGTTGTTGTGCAAATGGGTATCATACTATGGTTACTGCGTCGAATCTGTGATGCATGTTTGTACGTTCCCGGCGGTCGGTTTGCCAGAAGCGCCCCGTCGGTTGTTCCAGACCCGTTTCGAAGAAAGGAAACCACACGAACCTATGGCAGCTAAAAAATCATCTCCTTTGAAGATCATTCCGCTCGGCGGCCTTGACGGCATCGGCAAGAACATGACGGTCTTCGAGTGCGGCGACGACATGGTGCTCGTCGACGCCGGTCTCATGTTCCCGGATGACTCCCAGCCCGGTATCGACCTGGTGCTTCCCGACTACACCTATGTTTTGGAGAACGAGGAAAAGCTCCGCGGTATCGTCGTCACCCACGGCCACGAGGACCACACCGGTTCGCTTCCGTATCTGCTGCAGGACCTCAACAATAAGGTGCCCATCTTCTCGAGCAAGCTGACGCTTGGCTTTATCGAGGGCAAGCTTTCTGAGTTCCGCATCCGCGCACCCAAGTTCCGCGAGGTCAAGGGCGGCAGCCATGTCAACTTCGGCGGCATCTCGCTCGACTTCTTCTCGATGACGCACTCCATCCCCGGCGCTCTGGGCGTGTTCATCCGCACAAATCAGGGCACCGTTATGCACACCGGCGACTTTAAGCTCGACCAGACGCCCATCGATGGCGTCACGCCCGACTATGCCGCTATCAGCCGCTTTGCCAAGCAGGGTATCGACCTGCTGCTTTCCGACTCCACCAATGCCACGGTTCCCGGCTTTACCAAGTCCGAGGCCGAGGTTGGTCCCAATCTGCTGCACGCCATCAAGAACGCCCCGGGTCGCGTGTTCGTCGCGTCGTTCTCGAGCCACATTCATCGCCTGCAGCAGATCTGCGATGCCGCCCGTAAGTGCGGCCGTAAGGTCGTTGTGACCGGTCGCTCCATGCTCACCAACACCCGCGTCGCGCGCGAGCTGGGCTACCTCAACATCGACGATGCCGATATCATCGATGCCTTCGATATCGATAACCTGCCCGACGACAAGATCGTCGTCATGTGCACCGGTTCGCAGGGCGAGCCGCTGTCGGCCCTGTCCCGCATGGCCAATGGCGAGCACAAGACGCTCTCCATCCACGAGGGCGATACCGTCATCCTCTCAGCAACTCCCGTTCCCGGCAACGAGAAGGCCGTCCAGCAGGTCGTCAACAGCCTGGCCAAGCTCGGCTGCGACGTGTGGGATAAGAACCGCGCTCTCGTCCACGTCTCCGGTCACGGTAGCCAGGAGGAGCTCAAGCTCCTGATGGCCATGGCCAAGCCCACGTACTTTATGCCGGTTCACGGCGAGGCCGTGCATCTGCGCGCCCATGCCCAGCTGGCCCGCAAGATGGGCATCAAGGACGATCATATCTTTATCCTCGATAACGGCGACACGCTCGAGATGCGCGGCGGTATCGTCAAACGCGGTACGCCCGTCGAGTCCGGCGTCGTCTACGTCGACGGCCTGCGTATCGGCGATACCGACCCCATTGTCTTGCGCGATCGCCAAAAGCTCGCCAACGACGGTATGGTCACGGCCGTTGCCATCGTCTCGCTCAAGCACAAGAAGATCGAGGCCATCGAGTTCTCGGGCCGCGGTGTCTCGTTTGCCATCGACGACCAGTTCTCCGAGGATGCCTCCGCATCCATTATGAAGACGATCGAGAAGGGCAAGTTTAGCTTTACGAGCAGCGGCTCCGATGCCATTCGCAAGGCCGTGCGCGATTCGCTCTCCAACTTTATTTGGAGCCGTACGCGCACCCGTCCGATGATCATCCCGGTCGTCATGGAGGTTTAGTTTGGCGCGCGGATCTGCACAAAACGCCAAAGGCAATAAGGCCAATAACCAACCGGCATCTGCTAAGGGTGCCGGTTCCCATCTGCGTGCCAATAAGGGCCACGAGGCCGACTTCGACGATTTTGAGCCCTTGGTCGAGCCCTCGGCCAACCGCGATATCGCCGGCGTGGTCATCGCCGTTTTGGCGATTGCGTCCTTCATTGCCGTGATTTCGCCGGCGACCGCACCCGTTACGGCTGCGGTTGCCGGTTTCTACCACCTGGGCTTTGGTCTGGGCGCCTACGTGCTGCCGATCGTCATTTTGCTGTTTGCCGCCACACTCTTTTTAGGCGAGGACTCGCCGCTCAACGTGCGCTCTGTTGCGGGCGGCGCCGTGGTCTTTATCGCCGTCGTTTCCATTCTTTCGCTGATGGTGCCGGGTACGAGTGTCTCGTGTGACCTTATGTTCACGCCGCAAAATTTGTCCGCCTCGGGTGGCTACATCGGTGCGTTTATTGCGAGTGCGCTGCAGAATGCCCTGGGTAAGCCTATCGCGATGGTAGTCCTGTTGGGCCTTGTCGTCGTGGGCCTGGTCATCATCGGCTTTTCGGTTGGCGGCGTGCTGCGCTCTGCTCGCGACCGTGCGGCCGATTTTGCCGAGCGCCGTCGTGCCGATGTTAACGCGAGTCCGTGGGGTGACGACGAAGCCCTGTCGGTGCCCGGCGTTGCCCGTCCGCACCTGAGCATTCTTCGTCAAAAGGGCTCCGATGCTGCAGTGACCACGGTCATGGGCAACGATGTGGACCCGGTTTTGGACAATGACGACGAGGACGAGGATCCGTTTGTCGACGTATCCGATGCCGTGGAGGCCGAGCGCGCTAAGACGACGCTGCTGCCGCGCCGCCATGCCAAGAAGGGCAAGGCTGCGCCTAAGCTCAATACGAGTGAGCCCGACCCGTCTTGGTCCGATAGCGAGATTGAGCTCACTGAGGGCGATGACGAGGACGACGAGGCGCCGATTGAGACCGCAAAGACAACTTTGCTGCCGAGTCGCCATGCCAAGCGCGAACAGGTAACCGGCCAGCTTTCGATGGAAGACGACCCCGATAAGATTGACGAGTCCGAGCCGCCGTTTGCCGTGAATCCTGTCTCGGCAGCACCTCAGATTCCCGACTTCTTGAAGCATCCCAAGGTTGCCGATGCGCCTGCCTCGAGTGCTGTCGGATCGGCTGCGGCTAGGGATGGGGGAGCGGACGGCGGCGCCGCAGATAACGAGGGCGAAGAAGAGGATGGCCTTAAGCTTCCGCCACTCGAAATCCTGCATGCCAACCCGCAGTCGGCGTCCTCCGCGTCTTCTGACAAGGAGCTGGAACAGACTGCCGAGTTGCTTCAGTCCACGTTGCTTGAGTTTGGCCGCAGTGCCCGCGTGGTCGGCTGGATCGCCGGCCCCACGGTGACGACCTTTAAGCTGCAACCTGGCGAGGGCGAGCGCGTGAGCAAGATCTCGAGCCTCGAGGACGATATCGCGCTTTCGCTCGCTGCCCAGTCGGTGCGTATCTTTGCCCCGATCCCCGGCACCTCGCTCGTGGGCATCGAGATCCCCAATCGCAAGCGCCAGAACGTCAACCTGGGCGACGTGCTGCCCTATGTGAAGGGCGGTCCGCTCGAGCTCGCAATCGGGCGCGATGCCGAGGGCACGCCGGTCGTCGCCGACCTTGCCAAGATGCCCCACCTGCTGATCGCCGGTACCACTGGTTCCGGTAAGTCGGTGATGATCAACTCCATCATCACGACCCTGCTCATGCGCGCGCTTCCCGAGGACGTTCGCTTGATCATGGTCGACCCCAAGCGCGTCGAGCTTGCGGGCTATAACGGCCTGCCGCATCTTTATGTACCGGTCGTTACCGAACCCAAGCAGGCCGCGAGCGCTCTGCAATGGGCCGTGTCCGAGATGGAGCGTCGCCTGAAGGTCTTCGAGCGCCTTAACGTGCGTAAGATCTCGACCTACAACGAAAAGCAGGCCGCCGGCGAGTTTGAGCATTACGACAACCCGCCGCAAAAGATGCCCTACCTGGTCATCATTATTGACGAGCTTTCGGACCTGATGATGGTTGCCGGCAAGGACGTCGAGGCGTCGATTGTGCGTATCGCCCAGCTGGGCCGTGCCGCCGGTATTCATCTTATCGTGGCCACGCAGCGCCCCAGCTCCAACGTGGTGACGGGCCTTATCAAGGCCAACATCACCAACCGCATCGCCTTTAACGTCGCCACGGGTATCGACTCGCGCGTCATCATCGACCAGATGGGTGCCGAAAAGCTTACCGGTTTGGGCGACATGCTGTTCTCCAAGGTCGACTGGGGCAAGCCTCGCCGTATTCAGGGATGCTTTGTTTCGGATGATGAGATCAACGAGATTGTCGAGTTCGTCAAGTCGCAGAGCGAGCCCGACTACCACGAGGAGATTCTGTCTGCCGTGGCGCCCGCTTCCATGTCCATGGCGGGTGGCGGCGGTATTGTCCGCACCGGAGTAGCCGAGCCGCAAGACGATGATCCGCTCATTTGGGAAGCCGCCCATATTGTGGTGGAATCGCAGCTTGGCTCCACATCTGGCCTGCAACGTCGTCTGAAGGTTGGCTATGCGCGTGCCGGGCGTATTATGGACATGCTGGAAGAAAAGGGTGTCGTCGGCCCGCCCGACGGTTCCAAGCCGCGCGAGGTCCTGTTGGACGAGGAGGGGCTTGCCGCGCTGGAATCTGTCGACGCCGAGATGGCACGTGAAGATCGTGAGTTTGGAGGATTCTGATGGCTGCACGCTTTGGTGACATGCTGCTCGAGCAGCGTCGCCGAATGGGCCTTTCCATTCAGCAGGTCGCCAACACCATCAAAATCAGGCCGCAGATCATCGAGTTTTTCGAGACCGGTAACTTTGCCTCGATGCCGCCGCGCGGCTATGCGCAGGGCATGATTTCGAGCTATGCTCGCTTTTTGGGCCTCAATCCGCGCGAGGTCGTCAATGCCTACTTTGACGACCTGATGGCATACGAACGCGAGACGTCCCAGCAGGGCGGTCGTTTTCAGGACGCCGCCGGCTACGTCAATTCGCGTTCCTCGGTCGATAACGGGCGCTTCCTGATGGTTCAGGGCGGTCGTTCGACCCGCTATGGACAGCGTCCTCAGCAGGCCGGTTATATTACCGAGACGGGTTCGGGCGAGGAGATTCGCTCACAGCGTGACCGGTTCCGCAGTACGCCGATGCCCGAGGACCGTGCACTTCCCGCTGCCCGCGGCGTGGCGCGTGACCCTCGTGCCGGCTACGGCGACGGCGGCTATTCCGATCGCGGTTACCGTGGTGCCTCTATGGGACGCTCTCGCGGTGGCTATGCGGATGCCGATACCACGCAGGTGACGCCGCGTCTTCGCTCTCAATCACAGCCGTATGGCCAGCGCTCTTCGGCTTCGCGTTCGGGCCAGCGTGGCTATCAAGGCCGCGGTGAGCTTGCGCCCCGCTCGGGTCAGCGCAGCCTTCAGGGCCAGGGCGGCTATCGCGGCCGTTCCGATAGCAATCGCGGTCGTATGCCTCAGGGAGGCGGCCGCAGCAGTTCCGGTCGTGGACGCGGCGGATCACGTACTCCTCAAAACAACGGGCTCGATCCGCGTATCGTCTACGCCGGCATCGGTGCCGTTGTGCTGCTGTTGATTGTGCTCATCGTGGTGCTTCTGCGTGGCTGCGCATCTTCGGCGCCCGAGAACACGCCCGAGACGCCCACTGCTACCAAGATGACGACCAAGAAGTCTTCTAAGAAGACCGAAACGGTCGACGAGGACGATGACACCGATGAGGCGACGGATGAGTCGACTGATTCGGACGCTACCAAGACGACGGCCAAGAAGGAAGAGAACGAGGTCACGAAGGTCAAAGTCTCCGTTGCCAAGGGAAAGACCGCGTGGATTGAGGTCAAGGTTGACGGCAAGTCGGTCTATGGCGCCCAGGCGACTGGCCCCTTTGAGCAGGAGTACACGCCCGAGTCTTCGATCGAGATCACCACGTCCAAGCCTTCCGATGTCACCGTTACCAAGAACGGTGAAAAGGTTCGTTACGATACCAAGACCTCGGGCGTGGCGCGTGTGACGATCACCGTTCCCAAGAAGGAGACGTCTGATTCCGAGAATGGTGAAAGTTCTGATGGTACCGACACCGCCGATGGTACCGATACCACCGACGGTACCGATGCCCAGTCCACGGATGGCGCCGATACCGCAACTGACGGTCAGACACCCACCGATTCTACCGACAATTCGTACGATAGCTACTAGGCCGCTCGTACGCGAAAGGAAACATCATGGCTAAAGATTCCAGCTTCGACGTCGTGTCCGAGGTCAACATGCAAGAGGTCGATAACGCCTTTCAGCAGACCACGCGCGAGATTTCCCAGCGCTATGACCTTAAGGATTCCGGCGCCACGATCGAGCTTTCGAAGGGCGACAAGCTCTTTACGATCAACGCCCCGGCCGACTTTGTCTCCAAGCAGATTGTCGACGTGCTGAGCTCCAAGCTCATCAAGCGCGGCATCGACCTCAAGGCCGTCTCGTGGGATGCTCCGCAGGCGGCATCGGGCGGCACCGTGCGCGTGCTCGGCCATATCGTCGAGGGTATCGACCAAGCGACCGCCAAGAAGATCAACAAGGACATCAAGGACCAAAAGCTCAAGGTCAAGGTGACCATCGAGGCCGACAAACTGCGTGTTTCCTCTGCTTCGAAGGACGCGTTGCAGTCCGTGATCCAGTTCCTGCGCGACCAGGACTACGGCCAGCCGCTGCAGTTCACCAACTACCGCTAATATCAATCGAAAGGACCGCTCTCCAACATGGATACACCGTTGGGCTCCGTGCTCTACATCACCCTCGGGTGCGCTAAGAACGAGGTTGACACCGACCGCATGCGTTCTCTTTTGACCGCCGCGGGCTACGAGGAGGCATTCGACCCGCAGGATGCCGATATTGCCATCGTCAATACTTGCTCGTTCCTCGCCTCCGCAACGTCCGAGAGCATCGAGACCACGCTCGAACTCGCCAACGAGGTTCAGGACGGCGTTCGTTCTTGCCCCATCGTCATGTGCGGCTGCGTGCCGTCGCGCTATGGCGATGACCTACCTGACGAGCTGCCCGAGGTCGCTGCCTTTGTGAAGGCCGACGAGGAGGACGGCATCGTGGCGGTCATCGATGGCGTGCTGGGTGTCGAGCGCGAGATTGCAGCCTATATCCCGCAGGTCAAACGTACCGTCGAGGGTGCTGTCGCCTACGTCAAGATTTCCGATGGCTGCAACCGCTTCTGCAGCTTCTGCATGATTCCCTACATCCGCGGCCGCTATCATTCGCGCAATGCCGAGAGCATCATCTCCGAGGTGCGCGACCTGGTTGCCGGCGGTGTGCGCGAGATCGTGCTGATCGGCCAGGACACGGGCATCTGGGGTACCGACTTTGCCGACGAGGACGTCGCCGATGGCTCGCCGCGCAATCTGGCGCAGCTGCTGCGTGCCGTCGCCGAGGCCGTGCGCCCGCACAACGTCTGGGTCCGCGTGCTCTATCTGCAGCCCGAGGGCATGACTGACGAACTCATCGAGACGATTCGCGATACGCCCGAGGTGCTGCCCTATATCGATATCCCCGTGCAGCACTGCGACGCGCGCATTCTCAAGGCCATGCGCCGTTCTGGTTCGCGCCAGGAGCTCGAGGACCTGTTCCGCGATCTGCGTGAGCGTATCCCCGGCATCGTGATCCGTTCCACGGCCATGGTCGGCTTCCCGACCGAGACCGACGACGAGTTCCGCGACCTTATCGACTTTATGGACACCGTCGGCTTTGACTACACGAGCGTCTTTGCCTACTCGCAGGAGGAGGGCAGCCTGGCCGCTAAGATGGAGGGTCAGGTCGACGAAGAGGTCAAGCTCGAGCGCGCCCAGGAGGCCATGGACCTGGCCGAGTCGCTCGGTTTTGCCGCCACTGCCGCACATGTGGGCGAGCGCGCCCAGGTGATCGTCGACGGTATCGAAGAGACCGAGGATGGCGCCGAGCTGATCGGCCATGCCTGGTTCCAGGCGCCCGATTCCGATGGCGCGGTGCATCTGGACGCCAGCGAGGCGTCCGTGGGCGATATTCTGACCGTCGAGTTTACCGATAGCTTCTGCTATGAGCTTATCGGTCATGTTGTGGAGTAGGAGAGCGTCGTGGCTAACGAGAGCAATAAGGAACTGACGAGTGTCTGGACGCCCGCCAACATCGTAACGTGCGTTCGCATCGTCTTTATCCCGGTGTTCATGATCGTGTCGGCGCTTTCTCACACGAGTGTTGCCGGTACGGATTGGAGCACCTTCGACGGCCCGCTCGCCGCCGCTGCCTTCATTCTGTATGTGATCCTGTCGTGCACCGATAAGGTCGACGGTTATCTGGCGCGTTCGCGCAACGAGATCACCGACTTCGGTAAATTCTTGGACCCCATCGCCGATAAGCTGCTCGTGTTCTCGGCCCTGCTGCTGTTCTTGGATTTTGGCGCGGTGACCGTGTGGTCCGTGTTCATTATCCTGTTCCGCGAGCTGCTGGTGAGCGCCCTTCGCATGGTCGCGAGTGCGGCCGGTGTGGTCGTTGCGGCCGATAAGCTCGGCAAGTACAAGACGGCAACCACGATGGTCTCCATTTGCGGTTACCTGTGCGTTTTTGCTATGGCCGGCTTGCACCTTGGCCCAGTGGCGCTGACGCTCGGCATCTACTCGGTGTCGCGCTTCCTGTACGCCGTTGCCGTTGTCCTGACCGTTATCTCGGGCGCCCAGTACTTCTGGAACTGCCGCAAGATCGTCTTTTCGGTCTAGGTCCTGGTGGGTATGACGGACTCTTTTGAGCAGATTTCCGCACATAACGAGGAGCT
Organism: Collinsella aerofaciens; assembly: GCF_020709435.1. Lineage (GTDB taxonomy): Bacteria > Actinomycetota > Coriobacteriia > Coriobacteriales > Coriobacteriaceae > Collinsella > Collinsella aerofaciens_AU. Next base: position 11,528 of record NZ_JAJFDP010000007.1, on the reverse strand, counting down.
GGCGCGTGATATTGTCGAGCGCGCGAGCGCTCGGGGCGTGACGGTTTCGACGGCTGAGTCGCTGACGGCGGGTATGATCGCCTCGACGATTGCCGATATCCCGGGCGCCTCGGCGGTGCTGCGTGGCGGTGCGGTGACCTATTGCGATGAGATTAAGCATCGTGTTCTTGGTGTTGAGCAGGAGACGCTCGACCGCTATACCGCGGTGTCGCATCAGACCGCGCGCGAGATGGCGGTGGGTTCGCTGGAGCTGTACCAGAGCGATATTGCAGTGAGCGCAACGGGTTATGCCGGCCCCGGCGGTGGCGCTGAGGACGATCCGGCGGGCACTTTCTATATTGGCTGGGCGCATCGTTCCGCCGATGGGGGCGTGCCGGTCGTGGACTCTGTGCGCTGCCACTATGAGGGCGACCGTTCGTGTGTTCGTGCCCATGCGGTCGCGGAGGCATTGGGGCGCATTGCCCTTGTGCTCAACTCTATGGAATAGACGTGTTTTAAGGGGCCTCCGAGCCCCTTAATTGTGGAGATAGGGACCTTAGGCTCATTTGGCGTTTGTGCTGGTTGTAGATGTATTTTTGCCTGTCTTGTTCATATTTGGTCATTTGTGGTCAAGCATTTGGTCAGTGTTTGGTCGGCGTTTGGTTGGGTTTTGGAAAGACCGCCTGCATATGATTGGCCTGAACGGTTGACCACGAACAGCCGTTCGTTTATTATCGATGCAGGTTGTTAAGAGGAGGGCTATTCATGGCCAAGAATTCAGGTCCCGTACGTACCGTTCATGCTCGCACGACGGGTAAAGAGCGCGATGAGATGATCGCCACCACCAAGGCCGAGATCGAGAAGAAATTCGGCCAGGGTTCCATCATGAGGTACGGCGACGGTGGCCCCGAGCTCGAGGTCGAGGCCATCCCTACGGGCGCTCTGGCACTCGATGTCGCTCTGGGTATCGGCGGTGTGCCGCGCGGCCGAATCGTCGAGATCTACGGTCCCGAGTCCTCCGGTAAGACGACGCTTTCGCTCGAGATCCTGGCCGAGGCCCAGGCAATGGGTGGCGTTGTGGCATTTATCGATGCCGAGCACGCGCTCGATCCCACGTATGCCGCGCGCATCGGCGTGGATATCGACGAGGTGCTCATTTCCCAGCCCGATACGGGTGAGCAGGCGCTTGAGATCGTTGACATGCTTGTGCGTTCCGGAGCCATCGATGCCATCGTTGTCGACTCCGTCGCCGCGCTGACCCCGCGTGCCGAGATCGAGGGAGAAATCGGCGACACTACGGTCGGTCTTCAGGCTCGCCTGATGAGCCAGGCGCTCCGCAAGCTCGCCGGCTCGCTGTCCAAGTCCAACACGACGTGCATCTTCATTAACCAGCTGCGTGAGAAGATCGGCGTCATGTTCGGCAATCCCGAGACCACGACGGGCGGCCGCGCCCTTAAGTTCTTCTCTTCGGTGCGTATCGACATTCGCCGCATCGACAGCATTAAGCTTAAGGACGAGGTTATCGGTAACCGCGTGCGCGCCAAGGTCGTTAAGAACAAGGTGGCAGCTCCGTTCCGTTCTGCTGAGTTCGACATCATGTATGGTACGGGCATCTCTAAGGAGGGCTCGATCTTGGACATGGCTGTCGAGTGCGGCATCTGCAAGAAGATGGGCTCCTGGTTTGCCTATGGCGAGGACAAGCTCGGCAACGGTCGCGAGGCCGCCAAGGCGTTCCTGCGCGAACACCCCGATTGCGCTGACGAGATTGAGCATAAGGTCCGCCTTGCCTGCGGGCTTGAGTTTGATGACGATGCTCCGTCCGAGGTCGAGCTGACCGATCAGCCTGCGCCTGAGGAGTTTGACGAGCTTTACGCCATCGATGGTTCCGCCATGCTCGATGATGACGACGAGTAGCGGTTACGCTCATGTCGTATACGGTGACCGAGGCTACGGTCGTCTTTCCCGATAAGAAGGCGGCTTCCTCGTTCTCGAGCGGGTATGCGTCCAAAAAGCCTTGCGCGCATATCGATTGTGAGCTTGAGGGCGGTTTTGAACGGTCCATTTGGATTCCCGTGCGGGTTGCGCGGCTGTATCTCAAAAACCGCCCCGATTTTCCCTGTGATTGGGATAACTTTCGTGAGGCTGTGCAGCTCATCGAGCGTAAATGTGCACTTACCGTGGTGACCGAGATGTTATCACGCCGTGACCATGCGACGGGTGAGGTCCGTGACAAGCTGGCTTGCTACGGCTTCCGCCAGCCCGCGATCGATTTCGCCGTCGAGCGCGCCACCGAGTATCACTTTTTAGACGAGAACCGCTTTTGCTCGTACTTTATCGAGGAACGCAAGCGGCGCGGTTGGGGTCAGCGCAAAATCGAGACCGAACTTAAGCGCCGTCATGTCGTGCTCGATGACATTCCCGGTTATCCCGAGGATTATTTTGCCGTCGAAGACGATTTGGCGCGTGCGTCAGCCCTGCTCGCCAAGCGGCGTGTTCCAGAGACGTGCGGATTCGAAAAACTGGTTCGGTTTTTGATGGGCAAGGGCTTCTCGTATCACATCGCCGCCGATGCCGTTAAGGCACGTCTCGATGCCGAATGCGAGGGATGTGCGCTTTAGGCGTATGCGTTTTGTGGCCCCGCCGTTCACCGCGTTTTAGCCGCCGTACTGGGGCCATTTATTTGACAGTTGTTGTGGTTCAACGTACGATAAACACTGTCATTTGCTTTGTGATATGTGCTCATCTGTGATGAGTTTGTTTATATGTTTATCTGTATCCGACCCGCATAAGCTGCGCCCATATTACTCAAATGTCGCGAGCCGTTCATAAGGACGGTTCGCTTTGTTGTGTAACGAATCCATAAAAAGGAGTGAGCATGCCTATCATTGCAGCGCTCGTTGGCATCGTTTTGGGTGCCATCGCCGCCATTGCCTACATGCGCACCGCCAAGCAGGGTAGTCTTCACGAGGCCGACGAAAAGATCCAGTCGGCACACGCACAGGCTGAGTCCCTGATCGGTGATGCAAAGCGTCAGGCCGAGACCCTCAAAAAAGAGGCTCTGCTCGAGGCTAAAGAGGAGATCATCAAGAACAAGCAGGCCGCCGAGGCCGAGGACAAGCAGCGTAAGAGCGAGATTCGTACGCTCGAGAACCGCGTGATGCAGCGCGAGGAATCCCTCGATCGCCGCAACGACGCTCTCGACAAGCGCGAGCATCAGCTGTCCAGTCAGGCCGGTCAGGTCGAGAAGCGCTCCCGTGAGCTCGAGGAACTCTGCGCAAAGCAGACCTCCGAGCTCGAGCGTATCGCCGACCTTACCCGTGAGGATGCCCACAAGGAGCTCCTCGATAAGGTTCGCGGCGAGGTCACCCACGAGGCCGCCACGATTATTCGCGAGTCCGAGCAGCAGGTTCGCGCCGAGTGCCACAAGACCGCCCAGGAGATTCTTTCCCTGGCGATTCAGCGCTGCGCTGCCGACCACACTGCCGAGGTCACCGTTACCTCCGTGCACATTCCCTCTGATGACCTCAAGGGCCGTATCATCGGTCGCGAGGGTCGCAACATCCGGACCTTCGAGCAGGTTTCCGGCGTCAACCTCGTGATCGACGACACGCCCGAGACCGTCGTTCTTTCGAGCTTCGATCCGGTCCGTCGTGAGACCGCCCGTGTCGCCCTCGAGAACCTCATCGCCGACGGCCGCATTCACCCCGCCCGCATCGAGGAGATGTATCACAAGGCTGCCGACCTGGTTCAGCAGCGCGTGCGCGAGGCTGGCGAGCAAGCTGCATTCGATACCGGCATTCACGACCTGCACCCCGAGATCGTCAAGACCCTTGGTGCCCTGCGCTACCGTACCTCGTTTGGTCAGAACGTGCTTCAGCACTCCCTCGAAGTCTCTGACCTGTGCGGCGTGATGGCTTCCGAGCTTGGCCTGGACGTTGTGACCGCCAAGCGCGCCGGCCTGCTGCACGACCTGGGCAAGGCAATCGACCATGACGTCGAGGGGCCGCATGCCGTCATCGGCGCTGAGCTTGCCCGCCGTTATGGCGAGAAGCCCGTTATCGTCCACGCTATCGAGGCTCACCATGCCGATGTCGACCCCAACACGGTGCTCGATGTCCTGGTGCAGGCCGCCGATGCTGTCTCTGCCTCTCGCCCCGGTGCCCGTCGCGAGTCTGCCGAGAACTACATCAAGCGTCTTGAGAAGCTCGAGGAGATCGCCAACTCTCATGACGGCGTCGAGCGTACCTATGCCATGCAGGCCGGTCGCGAGGTCCACGTCATGGTTCAGCCGGACAAGATCTCCGATGCCCAGTCCACGGTTCTGGCTCACGATATCGCCCATCAGATCGAGGAAGAGATGGAGTATCCTGGTCAGGTGCGCGTCGTCGTGATTCGCGAGAGCCGCGCTGTCGATATCGCTAAATAATATGAGCGACGCGAACGAGCTCATCTCATTTATCGCGTCGATGTCGGGGGAGGGCAACCTTCGCGTCGAGGAGAACCTTGGCGAGGGGTATGTCCGCCTCCGCGTTTCGGAGGCCGAGCGGCGCCAGGCAAAGCACGACATTCAGCATGTCGAGGATATCGTCATCGAAATGCTCCGTAATGCTCGCGATGCCGGCGCCGACAAGGTCTATCTCGCCACGACCAAGGAAGATGGCGTCCGCACGCTTGTCTTTCTGGATAACGGCTCGGGTGTTCCGCAGGATATGCAAGAGCGAATCTTCGATGCTCGCGTTACCTCAAAGCTCGAGAGCATGAAGATGGACCGTTGGGGCGTTCACGGTCGTGGCATGGCATTGTTTTCGATCAAGCAGAACACCGACGAGGCCCGCGTGGTCACGTCTGGTGTCGATCTTGGCTCAGCCTTTAAGGTGAGCGTTGCGGCCGACCGCCTCAGCGAGCGTGCCGATCAGTCCAGCTGGCCCCAGGCCGTCAAGGATGAGGACGGACGTTATGTCTGTGCTCGCGGTCCGCATAATATTATTCGCGCTGCCTGTGAGTTTGCGCTCGAGGAGTTGCGTGGTTGCGATGTCTATCTTGGTTCTCCGTCTGAGATTGCCGCGACCCTTTATGCTCAGGCGTCAAGTCGGCTCGATACGTCGCGTCTCCTGTTCATTGATGACGAGAGCGAGCTTCCGGTTGTCGACCGTTTAGGCCTTGCCTCTGATGCCGAGGACTTTATCCGTATCTGTTCGGGTTTGGGTCTTGAGATGTCCGAGCGCACGGCCCATCGCATTTTGGCAGGGCAGATTAAGCCCGTTCGCGGTGTGACCGCGCGTCTGCTGCGCGAGCGTGATTCGTCCTCGCATGCGCCGGCTCCTATCGATCTCGCGAAGGATCGTCGCGGGCTACGTATTGCCAAGGATGACATGGCACAGTTTTCGCGTGCTGTGGAGCGCGACTTTAATGACCTTGCCGCCCGGTACTATCTCAACCTTTGCGGCGACCCAAAGATTCGTGTTTCGCGTGATCGAATCACTGTGACCTTCGATCTTGCCAAAGAGGAATAGTGCCTTTACCGAGTCCACTCGGTACGATACAGTTATTGCAGTTAAAACGTACTTTTAAACGCAGGAGTTTCTTCATGGATTGCCTGAAGGTATCAAGCAAATCATCGCCCGCGTCCGTTGCCGGCGCCATCGCCGGCATGGTCAAGGATGGTGTACCCGTCAACATCCAGTGTGTCGGTGCCGGTGCTGTCAACCAGGCCATTAAGGCTGTTGCTATCGCGCGCGGTTTTTTGATTCCAACCGGTTTTGATATTTCCTGCGCGCCTGTGTTCTCCGACATCCTCATTAACGGGGAGTCGCGCACGGCCATCCGCCTTTCTATCTACGTTCACCAGATCAATCGAGCTGCTATGGATAACGTCGTCATGGATGACGTTAAGCCTGTGGCATAGCTTCTGCTTGCCACGTTTCGCTCCCCATCGTTAGGACTTATGCACATGGACCAGCGTTCCGTACGCGATATTCTTGCCGGTAAAACCTATTTTATCCGCACATTTGGCTGCCAGATGAATCAGCACGACTCCGAGCGTGTGAGTGGCCTGCTTGATTCGTATGGCTGCCTCATGGCGCTCGATCCCGAGCATGCCGATATCGTTGTGTTCATGACGTGCTGTGTGCGCGAGGCTGCCGATACGCGCCTGTACGGTCAGTGCAATTCCTGCAAAAGCCTGCCGCCTTCGCCTTCGGGCAAGCGCGTGGTTGCCGTTGGTGGTTGCATCGCACAGCGCGATGGCGAGGGTCTGCTCACCAACGTCGATAACGTCAATGTCATCTTTGGCACGCATTCCATCGCACATGTGGCCGAGCTCATTGCCGAGGCGTTCCTTGATGGCAAGCGTCATATCCGCACCAATGAGCATGAGGATACGGATGCTATGAGCATGCCGTGGCATCGCGAGACCCAGTATCACGCCTGGGTGCCCATCATGACGGGCTGCAATAATTTCTGCACCTATTGCATTGTGCCGTACGTGCGCGGTCGCGAAAAGAGCCGCCCCTTCGAGGAAATTGTCGACGAAGTGACCGGTTTGGTGCGCCAGGGCGTGCGTGAGATTACACTGCTGGGCCAAAACGTTAACTCATATGGTCGCGATCTGTTTGGCAAGCCGCGTTTTGCCGATCTGCTACGTGCCGTGGGCGATACGGGTGTGGAGCGCATCTTCTTCACGTCTTCGCATCCCAAGGATCTGTTGCCCGAGACCATCGACGCCATGGCCGAGACGCCTGCCGTTATGCCGCAGCTGCACTTGGCCGTCCAGTCAGGTTCGACACGGATCCTCAAAGAGATGAATCGCCGTTATACACGCGAGGACTATCTGGGCCTGGTCGATCGCATTCGCAACCACATGCCCGATATCGCGCTCTCGACCGACATTATCGTTGGCTTCCCGGGCGAGACTGAAGAAGACTTTGAGCAGACGCTCTCACTTGCCGAGACGGTCCGTTATGCTCAGGCCTATACCTTCATCTATTCCAAGCGCGCCGGTACCCCTGCCGCCGAGATTGACGATCCTACGCCGCATGAGGTTATTCTCGAGCGTTTCAACCGCCTGGTTAAGGTTATCGAGACTACGGCACACGAGTATAACCAGGGTGAGCTTCATACTGTGGTGCCGGCGCTCATTGAGGGAACGAGTAAAAAGAACGACGCGGTCCTGCTGGGCAAGAGTCCCAAGAATCAGACCGTGCATGCGCCTATCCCCGAGGGTTACAGCATCGATCAGCTTGTTGGCAAGATCGTTGATGTTGACGTTGACGTTGCCAAGACCTGGTATTTGTCCGGCTCCGTTGTGGGCGAGCCGCGCTAATGGTTTCTCCCAGGGCAGGACTTTCCGCCGTTGCGATCGTCGGTCCGACGGCGGTTGGTAAGAGTGATGTTGCCGACCGTTTGGCAGCTCGTCTTTCGTCCGAAGTGCTGTCGTGCGATGCGATGCAAATCTATCGCGGCATGGACATCGGTACCGCAAAGATGGCGCCCGATGAGTGTACGGCGCCGCTGCGTCTCGTCGACATTGTAGAGCCGGGTGTGGCGTACTCTGCGGCGCTTTATCAGGCTGACGCTCGCGCGCATGTTGAACGTCTCCTTGGTTCGGGTTGCCTGCCTGTTTTTTGCGGAGGTACGGGGCTGTATCTCAAGGCTGCCCTTGATGAGATGGACTTTCCCTCGGGTGAACTTGAGGACGATCGCCGTGCGGGCTATCAGGAGCTTGCCGAGCGCATAGGCGAGGAAGCGCTGCACGCGCTGCTTGCCGAGCGTGACCCCGAGTCCGCTGCGGTCATCCACCCCCATAATGTTCGTCGCGTGATTCGCGCGCTCGAAATGCACGATGATGGCGTCTCCTATGCGCAGCAAAAGTCGCAGTTTAGTGTTCCGCGCGAGCATTATCACGCTCTGTGGTTTGGTCTGACGCGTAATCGCGAGGTGCTCTACGAGCGCATTAACCTGCGCGTCGATCTTATGTTTGAGCAGGGTCTTGTTGATGAGGTTCGCGGTCTTATGGACCAGGGGCTGGGAGATGCCCTGACTTCGATGCAGGCAATTGGCTATAAAGAGATCATCGATGCTTTCAATGGCGTGATTTCTATGGATGAGGCTCGCGAACTCATCAAGATGCGTTCGCGTCGCTATGCCAAACGTCAGCTTTCGTGGTTTAAACGCGATGATCGCATCGTGTGGTTTGATATGGATGAATTTACGATCGATGAGGTCGTTGAGGATATCCTGCATCGTATTGAGGCTGTCTAATGGCCCGTTTTCCCCTTGTTCCCACGGCACCCGAGCCCGAGCGTGCCATTTTGGTTGGTGTTGAATGGCGCGACAATGCATGGCCGCTCGATCGCTCGCTCGATGAGCTGGAGCGTCTTGCCCACACGGCTGGTGCCCAGTGCGTGGCGCGTTTGTCACAGCGTTTGGTAAAGCCATATCCTAAATCGTTTATCGGTTCCGGTAAGGTTGAAGAGTTGTGCGGCCTGGTGCATCGCATGGATGCCGATGTCGTTATTTTTGACGATGACCTTACGCCTTCGCAACAATCTTATTTGGAGAAGGCCGTGGGCGAGCCGGTAAAAATTATCGATCGTACAGCACTGATCCTGGATATCTTTGGCCTGCATGCTCAGACGCGTGAGGGACGCCTGCAGGTACAGCTGGCACAGCTTCAATATCTGTTACCTCGCCTGCGCGGCATGTGGAGCCATCTTGCCAAGGAGCAGACGCGCGGTGGCATCGGCTCACGCTTTGGACAGGGTGAAAGTCAGCTCGAGGTCGACCGTCGCTTGATTCGCAACAAGATTGCCGCGCTTCGTCGTGAGCTTAAGCAGGTTGAACAGCGTCGCGATGTCCAGTCCAAGAGCCGCATTGAGTCACCGGCGTTTCGCGTCGCGTTAGCCGGTTATACCAATGCCGGTAAATCGACGTTGCTCAATCGCCTGACCGGCTCTACGGTACTTTCGCAGGACAAGCTGTTTGCTACGCTCGACCCGACGACGCGTTCGTATCGCCTGCCCGGCGGTCGCGGCATGACGATTACCGATACCGTCGGCTTTATTCAAAAGCTACCGCATGGTTTGGTCGATGCCTTTAGATCGACGCTGTCCGAGGTGTTGGGTGCCGATTTAATTCTCAAAGTCGTAGATGCGTCTGACGAGGACTATGAACGGCAGCTGGAGGCTGTTGACCGCGTGCTTGATGAGATCGGCGCCGGAGAGCGTTTAACGCTTACCGTATTCAATAAAATCGATCTTCTCGATAGCGTTGATCGATTGAGCTTCCGTCGTCGCTATCCAGAGGCCGTGCTGTTCTCGGCCCAGACGGGCGAGGGACTCGACGATCTCGTCGACCGTATTGCTCGTGAGGCGGCTGCTACCGATGTGTTGCTTTCTGCTGATATCCCGTATCGCGAGGGCGCCCTCATCACGCTGGTGCATGAGCAGGGAACCCTTTTGCACGAGGAATATCTTGAGGACGGCGTTCGTATTGTGGCGAAGCTGCCGGCCCGTATCGCGCCGCGGCTCGAGCGTTATCGCACCGAGTAGACGAGCTCCAAAATGCCCAGAATGATGGGCTGATGCAGCAGATAAAAGGGGAGTGCATGACGTCCAAGGCTGGCGAGCGCCGGGATGGGATTCGCGTAGGCCCAGCTAGGGACGGTCTTATCGATTCCCTTCGCTATGTGTGCGGCGAAGTATCCTGCAAGATACATAAAGATAAACGGGATGATGGGGTAGTAATCACCTGAGATAAATCCAGGGCTCGGAAATCCTAGCCACGCCAGGTATGGGACAGGGTAGGTCGTTTTGGGGATGCTCCAGGTGAGGGCGAACAACACAAGGCATAGGGACACGCCCCATCTCGCCGAAATCTTCTTAAGGACGGGATTGGTCAACGCTACGATGCCGGTACATGCGGCCATACAGTAGATGATGCCAAAATTAACCGAATCGTCGACTGAGACAAGTGTTGTTGCCAACCAGACGACGAGTGCTGCTAAGGCGTATTTGGCGGCACGTTTGATATTGTTGCGCGAAAGAGTGCACATCCAACCCGCGATAAACAAGAATACCCAGCTGATGCTGGCGCGCCAGATGTCTTGAAAGACGGTCTGGGTAAACCAGGGCATATCCCAACCGTACAGGTAGGCGAGATCGTAGCAAGCGTGAAAACCTGCCATTGAAATCATCGTAAACCCGCGGACGGTATCAAAGATAGTGATGCGTTTTTGCATTACGAGAACCGGCGCATCAAGCCGACGACTTTGCCCAAGATAACGGGATTCGTTGCATAGATAGGCTCCATGGTGTCATTCTCGGGCTGCAGGCGTACGCGTCCCTGCTCCTTGTAGAACGTCTTGACGGTCGCTGAACCATCAATCATGGCCACGACAATTTCGCCGTTCATGGCACTCTTTTGTTCACGGACGATGATGTAATCGCCATTGAAGATGCCGACATTGATCATTGAGCTCCCATGCACCTCAAGGATAAAGGAACCCTGATCAGTGGCGATTTCGGTCGGGATAGTAAAAGTGTCTTCGATATTCTGCTCGGCCAGAATGGGAATCCCAGCCGCGACGCGACCAACGAGCGGTAGCGAGACCGTTCCGCGAGGTGCGGTGGGCTCGTCAGATTTAGAAATTGAGACAGAGGAACCGTCCTCGTTAAAGAGTTCCAGGGCGCGCGGTTTGGTGGCATCGCGCTTGAGTAGCCCGCGCGCCTCCAGAGCAGATAGATGGGCGTGCACGGTGCTGGGGGAGGAAAGGCCCACGGCAGAAGCCATCTCGCGCACGCTGGGCGGATAACCCTTCTCCTGCTGATATTCCTTGATGAAGTCGTAAATTTGCTGCTGACGCTTGGTAATTTTGCGAGCCATCAGGGCATCCTCTCTACCCGTGTCAAACAAATGTTCGAATTTTGCTTGACAGGAACAACTGTTCGAAGATAATAATAACCGAACATTCGTTCTCGCGCCAGATATTTTTGTCCGCGCGGCTTGATAAAACTGTTCTCAGCAAAACACGCGAGAGGAGAACATGATGAACGCAACGAATATGGTCCAGGGAAACCTCGCCCTTAAGCTCGTGACGCCTGCTGAACCCACTTTTACGGTTGTTCAGGGTGGCCGCTCCGGCTTTCAGCCTTTGACCGTAAAGCCTGCTCGCAATCAGCAGGCTGCAGTTGTGCCGGCCCGCGTTGCCCTGAAGGTTCCGACGATTGTCGCCGTTGCCGTTGCGCTTACGCTCTTCTTTGTCCTCGCTACGTCGGTCTTTAGCGCTCGTCACGCCGCGTATGCCGAGTCCGTTTCCAACGTTACCTACGAGACCATTCGCGTTCAGCCTGGTGATTCTCTTTGGTCGCTTGCCGAGGAATATCCAATCGAAGGCCTTTCCACGCAAGAGACTTCCGACATGATCCGTAACGTCAATCATCTGGAGCATGGTTCGCTCGCCGCCGGTGCGCATCTTAAGGTTCCTGCTCGTTCGTAATGGTTGATTTCCGATCTCAGCCGAACACATTGAGCAAATAGGCCATTCCCGCAGT
>NZ_JAJFDP010000040.1:0-1428 GCF_020709435.1 Collinsella aerofaciens | reverse complement strand
AATCCAAGGGTTATACCCTAAGAGCAAACCACCCCTTTTAGGGGTGGTTTTGATTTCGGTCAAATGAAAATACTTTAGTTAGTTAAAGAAAAACGTTTTATCAGACGCGTACGGGGAGTACAATCTCGTGCATGCGAATCGACGTGCCATCGGCTTTGATGCTGTTCGCGTGTCCCGTCCGGCTCTACGCTCCGGGCGTGCGACGTTGCGACGCGGTCGGCCTCGGTCCTTGCGTGCGGGTTCGCGAGTTTGCAACTGTGTATGTAAGGAGCGACATATGACTGTCGAGAAGAAGGATATCGATTGGGGTAGCCTCGGCTTTGGCTACATGAAGACCGATTACAGCTACGAGGCTCATTGGAAGGATGGCGAGTGGGACGAGGGCGGCCTGACCACCGACCACACCCTGCATGTCTCCGAGTGCGGTGGCATCTTCCATTACTGTCAGGAGGTCTTTGAGGGCCTGAAGGCCTACACCGCCGAGGACGGCAGCATCGTCTGCTTCCGCCCCGACATGAACGCCGAGCGCATGTACAACTCTGCCCAGCGCCTCGAGATGCCCCCGTTCCCCAAGGACAAGTTCGTTGAGGCCGTCAAGCAGGTCGTTTCTGCCAACGCCGCGTGGGTTCCGCCCTTCGGCTCCGGTGCGACCCTGTACGTGCGTCCGTTTATGATCGGCTCCGGTGACGTGATCGGCGTGGCTCCCGCTCCTGAGTACACGTTCCGCATTCTCGTGACCCCGGTCGGTCCGTACTTTAAGGGCGGCCTCAAGCCCGTCAAGCTGCGCGTTTCCGAGTATGACCGTGCTGCACCGCACGGCACCGGCAACATCAAGGCCGGCCTGAACTACGCCATGTCCCTTAAGCCCACGATGGAGGCCCATCGCGAGGGCTATGCCGAGAACCTGTATCTCGACTCCGAGTCCCGCACCTATGTCGAGGAGACCGGTGGCGCCAACGTCCTGTTCGTGAAAGAGGATGGCACGCTCGTCGTTCCGCAGTCGCACACCGACTCCATCCTGCCCTCTATCACCCGTCGTTCGCTCGTTCAGGTTGCTCAGGACCTGGGCATGACCGTTGACCAGCGCCCCGTCGAGTGGGCCGAGGTCAAGGCCGGCACCTTTGTGGAGTGCGGCCTGTGCGGCACCGCTGCCGTCATCTCTCCGGTTGGCGAAATCGACAACAAGGTTTACGGCGCCGACGAGACCGTGACCTTCCCGGCTGGATACACCGAGATCGGCCCTGTGATGAAGAAGCTTCGCGAGACCCTGACTGGTATCCAGTCTGGTGCTGTCGAGGACAAGCACAACTGGGTTTACACCGTCGCGTAATTTGTCTTACCTATCCGGGCAGAGAACAAGTTCCCTCCCGGCGCGTCCTCGGACATGCAAGAAGCCCTCGCTGCGCACTTCGTGCGGCGAGGGCTTCT
>NZ_JAJFDP010000057.1:0-355 GCF_020709435.1 Collinsella aerofaciens | reverse complement strand
CACGTCTTCTACGAGGCCCGGGCCGCGCAGCTGTGCGCCGACTCGGTGCTCGTCTCGTCCAGGCGCGGGATCGACGCCGACGAGCCGGCCGCGGCGGCCAGGCTGGAGGCCATCAGGGACTGCCTGCGCCGGGGGCTCTCGCCCGAGCAGATGGCCGCATGCAACGGAGGGCCGGTGGACCTGTCGCCGTCGACCATCTACCGCTGGGTCGCGGCGGGCTACGACGGCATGACCAACATGGAGCTCAGGCGCAAGGTCGGCTACAGGCCGAGGAGGCGCGCCGCCGTCCGGGCGGCCACGCGCCACTCCGCCCGCAGGTCATACGCCGCGTTCCTCGCCCTCGGGGAGGACGCGT
>NZ_JAJFDP010000006.1:0-134410 GCF_020709435.1 Collinsella aerofaciens | reverse complement strand
TGGGCTTGTCGTAGACCGGCAGCAGCTGCTTGGAGGTCACGAGCGTGAGCGGGTACAGGCGCGTGCCGGACCCGCCCGCGAGGATGATGCCTTTCATTTAATCTGTCCTCTACAATCGAAATGCGCTTTAGATCGAGTGATAAATAAGACTTGGGTATCCTATTTTGCTAAACCCCCTCATTCTTAACGAAATAGGCAAGGTAATGACTGCGGAATATGGCTACCTGAATTGCCCCTTCCATTTTTCGATGCTCGACCAAGGGAGATTGATTCCGGTTATTTCAGGTTGGTTAATCCAATCAGCCATTTTGACTAAAAAGTCATCTTCTCGTTCGAAAACAGGAAGTCCGGTATCTTCACCGATGATCGCGTGCCAAATGTTGGTAATGGACTCACTTTGCTTCAACGCTATGAAAAGCGCCAGTATCGAAAATCAATTTATAATCCCACAATGATGTGAATTCGTTCGGGCAAATAACGACCGCAAAGTGATACAAGCGAATAAGATCCGGCAAGAGTTAGCGCCAAAACAGCAAATGTCGAAACACCAAGTGGAATGACGAATAATCCAAGCAGTTTCCAAACGGCCTTGAAAACAAGTATATGGCAGAGGTAGATTCCAAAAGAGGCGTTCCCAAGGTCAACAAGCAAAGTAGAAGATAATCGCGACTTGAATGATCCCGGAACCGCCATAAGAAGCGCGATCACAGCTAAAGAGGTCGCGGCAGAACCGAGCTTAAGCTGAGTTGTGGCCATATTGAAATCGCCAGTCAAATACCACCAGAAGCCTGCGACCTCCTGAATTATTAAAAATATAAAGAGCACTGCAACAAGCTGAGTGGTTCGTCCTTCAATGAGCGCAGCCCAACGCCTCCAGTCGAGACCGAAAACATAAAAGATGAGCCACATGGGGCAGAAAACCTGTATTAGAGGCAATGCGATACCGGCAACGGCAGCGAGCTCCCTTAGAAGCAAGCAAGCCGGTGTCACACAATAGACAAAGAACCTATACCGTGAAAGGAGCCTGAACAGTACCGGAGTAAGCAGCACAAGCTGTGAATAGACCAATAGATAGAACATCTGAGCCGATACGGAGCCCACGGCGAACGCCAGAAACCCAGACGCCCATGAAGGGCGGGAAACGCCGCAAGATAGATAACGCTCCAGAACGCATAAGGTCCGGCAACCTTGCTAATGCGGCGTCGAAGACCCCCCCCGCATTAAATTTGCGCTCGTCGGTAAGAACACCGGATAAAAACAAGAACAACGCAACAGAAAAGTTGAGGAATGGGCGAATGGCGACCGACGCGGCACATTGAGGAAGACAGTGGATAAGCACCACTGCGGAAATCGCAAGCCCACGAAGAGCTTGAAGGTAGCGATCCTTGGCCATCTAGGCTCTCCTTCCAACGAGTCTCTTTAGTCGTCGTTTAATACCACCAAGCTTGCCGCGGACACGCTGCCAGAGAGTGGGACGGAAATCCCACTTGTCCATGAGATCTGGGATGGAAAGCCCGGCAGACACGTCGTTCAAGAACTCGTCGCGCTTTGGATAAGGCGTGACAGAATGGACGAGGCTAGGGTTGCCCGCGATTACCCCATCAAGCGTCGCCGGACCGTTTGCAGTAAGCCCAGAAATAGCCTCGAATGCCCGCACGCCCTTCTCGGTATTGCATAGGACGGCAGATACGCCCTTGGAGTTGTCGACCTCGGGATGGGTATTCTGGAACCCCCAGAAATCACCGAGCGTGATATCGGCGCCGCTGGAGCGCTTTGCTGGACATGCCAGACAGGACGAACGAAGGCTCGCATTGGCCAGAAACGCTTTCATGTACCAGTCTTTGCCGAATATCTGGGACTCGGTGTCCCCGGTGTTGTCTTTCTCCGCTATGTGCTTGTACATAGCGGAGTAAGACAACCATCCGGTTGTCTTACTCCGCATATTGACGTCGCAGACGTCCGACCCGAAGGCCTCACCACGGTAGTCGACCCAGCGCGACCAGAGCTCTGGAGACGGAACACCGTGGCAGATGACGTCGACGCCGAGGAAGAGGTCAGAGTCGGCGAGTTTCCCCAGGTATGAGCGCATGCCAGCCACCTGGCATGCAGTACCGGCAAAGAGCGCCGGCCTGCCTTCACGCAGGGCAGCGCGGACGCCCTCGAAGACGCCGCGGCCAACCGCGCTCTGAACGTATTTCGAGCGCATAACGGCGCCGAGCGCCGGCCTGTCCTCCACGAGCACGTGACGAAGCTCGCGGCAACCGTCCGTCCACGCGGCGCCCGCCACAACACCGCCGCGCGAGAGAGCGTCACCGGCGAGTAGACCGAACACGCCGCCCGACGACGATCTATCGAGCAAGCCGACGTCATGAGCCTTCGCCCAGAGGGCGAACTCGCACCCGTCCTCCCCAGGGGCGTTGAGCGCCGGGCATACGGCGTCGCACGCCCCGCAGCCTACGCACCCGGAGGCGTCGACGGTGGGGTGTAGGAAGCCACAATCATCGGGTTCCATGGAGATGCATGACTTGGGGCAGCGGGCAGCGCACGCGCCGCAGCCGCAGCAACGGTCGCCAAGCGAGACGACCCTCGGGGATTTCTCGGAATCATTCATGATGGACCCTATCTAAGGAACGGGAGACGAGAGACGACCGCGATACGTTCGTCCTTCGTTAGGACGGCGAGCCAAAGGGCTATGGCGAAAAGCGCGCTGTAAACGGCGCCCCACTCGAGGAACGCGGGCCATCCGTTGACGGGCAGGACCGCCGTGCCAGCGAGGCAGGCGACGGTGACGGCAGCCCAGGCGAGCAGCACCGGCAGGTTCCGCTTCCAGAAAAAGAGCATGTCGAGACCGACCCGCTTCTGGTAGTACCAGTTCATCCACAGTCCGTTGCCGAGCACGATGCTGACGACATAGGCGATCGCGGGGGCCCACGGCCCCAGCGCCGGGGCGGCCGCGGCGGTGAAGGCAACGTTCCCGACCGCCATCGCAAGGTAGACGAGACTCCTGGCGTGGTGCATGTTCTTGGCCCTCTGGATCTCGATGCCGACGTTCTGACAGAGGGGCACCATGACGGGTAGCGTCATGGCGAGCACGAGCCAGTAGGCCTCGGCGAAGCCCGGGCCCGCCCACCTCGTCACGAAAAACTTCCCGAGAATAGCGAAACCTCCGTACACCCAGCAAAACAGTACCATCTGGTAGCGGCCCACGCGCGTCATAAGGCGAGTGAGCTCGGCGTTGTCGTCCGAGGTGGCGACGATGCGGTTGACCTTCGGAATGAAGACGTTCGACATCGTGGTGGAGAGCGAGTAGAAGACCTGGCGGATGTTCACGGCCACCGCGAACAGAGATACCGCAGTCGCGCCCGAGATGGCCCCCAGCATGATGTTGGGCACGCTCTGATTGACCATCTCGCAGACCTGGTTACCGAAGATCCAGGCACTGAAGGCGGCGATGCCGCGCATGACGCCCCAGTCGGCACCCCTGAGCTCGAAGCGCATGCCCAGCACGACGATGGCGTAGCGCGCGTTGAGGGCGAGCAGGACGAGGTTCACCGCGAGCTGTGCTAGGGCAACGCCCACGGGCCCCATACCGGCGGCCAGCAGGGCCCAGGCGCACAGCGGCGTCGCAAGCGTGGTGACGAGCTGCCTGGTCTGCTGGTAGACGAAGCGCTCGTGCGCCGTGATGTAGGAATTGAACACGACGGTGAACAACGTCGAGGCGACGTTGAGCGTCATGATGGCGAGCAGCCTCCGGGCGAGCGAGACCTGCGCCTCGGTGAACCCGGCCGAGAACACCGCGCCGGCGTTTGCGGAGAAGCCCATGCCGAGGGCGACCGCCGCGGCTGTGACGGCGACGTAAAGCGTGAGGTACATGCCGTTCAGGTGCCGGATGTCGCGCTCGCCGCCGTGCGCCACCGCCTGCGTGTAGAAGCGCACGTAGGCCTCGGAGAAGCCGAAGGACAGGAGCGTCAGCGAGAAGACAAAGGAGTTCGAGCTCTGGAAGACGCCGTAGTCCGCCTGCCCCACGTAGGACAGTAGCATCGGCGTGTAGACGAGGTTGACGAGGTTCTTTGCGAGGATGTTGGCGTAGCCGAGGAGGGCGCCCGCCTTACGCTGGCTAGCCACGGGCGGCCTCCGAGGGAATGCTCAATCCACATCTATCGAGGAATTCAACAACGATCTTCCTCTGAGCTGCCAACCTGTCATACGCCTTTGAATAGTCACTCTCGAGCAGTTCCGAATTACATACGGAAAGAATTGACCGCTCAACGAAAGAAACACCCAGCTCGCTGGCTAGCGTGTCGAATCGGCTGCTCATGTCTGGACCAGTGGACTCACGAGGGCAATAAATCAGCGGCTTCCCGAACAAGATCGAGAAAATTGATCCGTGATATGAATCTGTCGCTACAAGCTTTGCGTGACGGACGGCATAGAGGAACTCTGAAGGCCCGAGGGCGTAGTAGCGCGCATCCCCTAGTAAATCGACCCTCTTGCAGCTAAGTGAATCACAGATTTCGGCAACCCTCTCTTCGTAAGCTGCACTCCCGAGGAAGTACGTCAATACATAATCATTTGGAAGCCCGCAGTGCGGCTCTTTTTCATACCTTTCCCACCAGGAGCCGTCAAACATCAGTGTTGGGTCAATCAACACCTCGGCCTTTAAGCCGTACAGACTGTTTATAAGCTCGGCGCTCTTCTGCTCACGAACGGACAGCCTATCAAACCCGTCGAAATAGCCGTGGAACAGCTCACGCTTCTCCTCGGGAATCGTCGGAGCTGCCAAGCTTGGCGAAAAAGCAATGCGCTTTTCTCTTGGCGAAAACGTGAGAAACATAGTGGAGTTAGCGTCAGGGGAATACGGAGACCAAACTTGGTCGCTCCCAGCAACGAAAAAGTCATAGGATTTAATGTCACGTGGAGGGTTGGAATCAGATATAACCTCCCGGCTAAAGGAAATGTTACGGGAATTGAAATCCTCAAACGAACGATGCCTCTGGATGTGGGCAACGGCAAGCCCCTTTGGAATGAGCGAAGCCAAAGACTTGAGCTTGTATTTGGCAGATCTCGAGTCCTTCTGTCTGAACGTAAGGACATCTGCACCCGAGAGTTTGAGAGTTTCTTGGACAGCAAGGTTCTGGAGCCTCTGCCCATAGTTGTCCCCATGCGTAAATGTGGAAATGCCTATTTTCATGTTCAAACCTGTTCTTCGTCTCTATCAATAATCAAATAGTCTGCAGCCGAGGAATTCCACGACCAAGCCAGCGCTCCACAGAGCAGCAGTAGGCACAAGCAGCAGTTCACCCTTGTAAAGCACTGCGTATACAGAAAGGTAATAAGAATTGTTAGCAAAAGGAGCAAACGAACAATCCGGCCATTAGATCCTTTTTCCTGCTCCATAAACTCACTAACCACGGAGTGGAAAAACGCTACATACGCTGCCGTCTCCCAAACCCCCATGAGAATCAAGAAAGACCCCATATCCGCTTGACCAAAGTGGTTAAACGACATGAACCCGGACGCGTAGAAGCTTGAGGCTCCAAGACCCTCTCCGAGACTCCATGTAGCCGGTCTCAAGAGAGCGAAGCCGATGATAGCAATCCTCTCGTTACTGCCGTCGGCAGCAGTACCGACGGAAGCTGAACTGCCAACCATATCGAACAGACCAAACACTTGCGTATCCACGAGGATCTGGAACGCAGGCACCAAGGCGTATGCAATTGTCAGGATAAAATACAAGGCGACAAGCCAAAAGAAGGGACCCGAAACATCCGCTTCTCCTCTCATGACTGAAATAAGCCAGAACATCACTAAAACGAGAGGAAGGATTATGAAGAGCGCCTTATTATCGTTGAGTGTCGCAAGATAGAAGGACAGGACGATAAGGCAGACGTTGTAAGCGATGGCAAGGGATGGCCAGAGAGGACCCCGAAGCCTCCTAATCCAGACGAAGTTGTAGAGCACGACGAATGAAGTGTAAAGGGCCACCGCATGGACGGACGCATAAGAGAACAGGCCGGAGATATTGTCCTCGAAGTAACTGATGTCGTTCGTTGTCGCAGCGATCATCCCATGGGTAGAGTACTGGATAAACATGATCGCCATATTGAGAAGCAATATGGCGTTGAAGACCGGAAAACCTGCATCAAAGAGTCCAAGAAGAAAATCCCTCTTGTTAGTGACCAAAAGAAAGAAGTAAAGCGTATAGACAAACGGGTAGAGGAGCAGCAAAATATTCGCCCTAAACGTTTCCATATTGCCACCCAAGAGGGCACCAGACAGCCACCCTGCAACGGTAATCAGCCCAAGTAGTAGCGCTCTACCGCTATATTTCCATCCGGAGAAGAGCGCCCTCACGCAAATCATGCCGGTAATTACCCAGTTGAGGTATCGCCCCAGACCATAGTACTCAAGGAAGAAAACCTGCGCCAAGATACCTATAACGATCGTCGCATCCGCCAGGTCACCCATGCAAACGGTTAGAACGCCTTGCTTATTAGGGAGATACCAACGACCTCTTCGACCAGCCCGCTCCTCCGCTTTATTTATAACGAGCCTCGCATGCCTATGATCTTGCATTGAGTACCTCCAGCAGCACACGTTCAATCAGCCTCGTGTGCATGTGAACTCCCGTGTTGAGACCTACCGAGGAGCATGGAAGCAGGTCTACGATCTCATCTGAATCGACAAGATCGAGCGGACCAGGCTTTCCGCTCCTGAAACGATTGACCTCCCTGATAAGCCGGCTCTTATCCCTAAACAGCCCGATTAGCTCCTCCTCGTTATTCAGCACCAAACCGGACCCATGCTCAACGACAAAGTCGGCGACATTGCCTGCACATGCACTCGAAATCGTATAAGCGTTTGCGGAGTAAGATTCCATACAGGTGTAGCTATAGGTCTCTGGACAAGATGGCCACATGACAACGATGGCAATCTCGCACTCCCTGAGAGAGTCGGTCATGGCATTTGGGTGCTTCTCATCAAATTCGACAAACCGCTTGTTCATCCCTGGATACATATCGTTCGAGCTGTTGAAGACGAAGAACTCGTACTCTTGTTCATCGACCGCAGATACGAGGCGAAGCCAGGTCTCCCAGCCCTTTGTCTTCCTTGGCATCCCCAGAAAGGCAACCCTGATGCGCTCCCCTGCGTTCAGAGGACGTCTGTTGCCCAGATACTCTCCAAGCAGCTTTTGGTGCGGTATTACATCAACAAGGCCCTCGTATTGGGGCCTGAATGAGAGAAACCGATTCTTCGTATAGGTCGAAGGTGCAACAAAACGGAGATTTTTGATGGAGTCAAACAGCCCTTGGATCTTCGACTCCACACGAAGGCTGTTACTGAAGTGGGGGCATTTCTCACAGGGAGCGTCGCCGAGCCTTGAGCTGTCACAAAAGCCGCTCCTATTTTGGAGGTTATAGCTTGTACAACACAGGTAATAGTCGTGGAGAAAGGCCCTGACCGGTGTTTTGCCTGTAACTTTTAGCAGTTCGGAGACTTTCTCAAGGCTCACGTACAGAAGGTGGTGGATATGAAGCTCAAGAAGGCTGAAGCCGCTTTTTTGCCAGCTGCAAAGGGCCTCGCACACCTGGGCAATACTGAAAACACCAGCCTCCACCCCATCGACCGTAACCCCGAATTCGCAAAATAGCATCTGGTCGTCCCTGAACAGGGTCTTCTTAACCGAGTGGAGATAGACGTAACTTATGCCGTGCGACGCCATGGCCTGCTGACTCGCCATAATAGCCTTTGGGGTGCCGGTCTTGTCCTTGAGATAGTCGCAAAAGGCAAGCGCTAGGACGTACCCACTATTGTGCGGTTTGGGGATGCTTTTACTCATATCATCGCTTCCCAAACAAGAGGAGAGATCTATTGAAAAGGTCCTCTTGTAGACTGCCGAAATTCAGCCTCGAAGAGAAAGAAACCCTGCACCTAGCCATGAAAGAAGCGTCCATTTTCGATACCAACTCTCCAAGAGCACGCTCTGGAGGAAGAATGCAGTCGGAATAAGTTGAAAGAAGTCCAGTAACTTGCTTTGCAAGAGTAATCTCTCGCGGATGACAAAAACTATTGATTTTCTCAATCACTTTAGATGGTAAATCAGTACTCACACCGACCACATTACGACCATGCTGGCGATATCCCATATGAGGAGAAGCATCGAAAACAATCCGATAACCCAGCAGCACGCATAGATTAGCTATCAGCTTATCATGCATGATGACGGGATGGGGCAGCTCATGCAAGCAAACAACTTCCCAAATACGCCTATCAAATACTTGCGTACATCCCATAGGTGACCCAATGCAAAGCTGGTTGAGAGGGTCGTTATCTCGATAAGATATGCACCTTTGTTGCCCATAGGTTAACCGGCCCATCTCATTACCAGCTGAATCTACAAGTCTTGAATTGCAATGATAAAGAGCCAAATTCTCCTGCTTCTTAAGCTGTTTAATCGCAGTTATCAGTTTATCGCTATCCCAAATATCATCTTGGTCGGAAAACGCATAGTAATCAGCTTCGGGAGCATTCCGCAACAACGTCAAAAACCCTAAAGCAGGTCCTAGGTTTTCTCCTGTTAACAAAGTCAGACTGCCCTCATCTGCATAGCGCTGCAGAAGATCACGAGTACCATCAGATGACCCGTCATCACGGACAAAAAGACGTACGTCAACTTCAGCCTGCGAGAGAATGCTGTCAATTTGTTCTGAAATAAATGGGATGCCGTTGTATGACGCCATTAATACGACGCACTTTGGCACCTTGGAATTACTCAACATATGGATTACCTTATCATTAATGCCTAAAGCAAACGCTCTCGATGTGTTAACCCCTGAGCAAACCCAGTGCAAGCAGTATATCCTTGACCAAGTACTTGGCGCAGTCTTTTGGCCTCGCCCTGAGAACGAGTCGGTTAACCCGTACCCCGTTACGAAAGCCGTCCATAAAGGTATTTCTTTCTATAGGCTTCGTCGAAGGACGTTGAAGCTGTTCATTGTTGGCCACAGCTAGACCAGGATCAACCGGCAAAAGCTCAAGGTCCGTCATTTCTAACAGTTCTCGACCCTTGTCTGTCTGCACAAGTGCGAGGGATATCCCGTTCGCGACCTCATCAGAAAGCTCGCTACCCCATGAATCGCCAAGCGTAATATCGGAGACACGATCACCCTTGGCGTAGCGGCAGGAGTAGCAGCCTTCCGTATACGGTAAACCCGAGAGGAAAGCAATCGAGTAGCGATCGCGGACACCCGTCCTACCCACAGTATCAGCTCATTAGACAGGTTGTTACCTGTCTCTTCCAAGAATCGGCTCAGGACCTTGGGGGACGGTGAACCATGACAGATAAGGTCGATGGTGTAAAGGGAATCGGCTAAACGGCTTCCAACGAAGTTACGCATCGCAGTAACCTGACAAGGAAGACCGATAAAGAGAACCCTTTGACCACCTTGCAGGGCCTCCCTAACCTCGCGGTACGCACCAAGCGGATTGCTTTTGACGTATTTGGAGCCTTGGGCCCTCCTCAAGTAATCCGCATCAGAAGTGAGGTGGAACCGGAACTCACCGCCCTCCTGTGCACATGAACACACTAATCCATTTGACGCCACAAACGCCTCCGAGATGGCCGTAGCCAGACCCCCGGACGAAGATAACATTCTGAGCGATGTATCTTTCGCCCACCCCTGTAGCCACTCGAGAGGACGCAACGAAGATGGGGATACCATCTGGGGACACGTTTTCTCGCACAGTCCACATCCCACGCACCTTGTAGGATCAATACGGGCGTTATACGCCTCAATCGTATCCTCAATGGCAATCGCTCCATGTCGGCATGAATCGACGCAGGCCATACAGCCAGCGCACATATCCTTCTTGCATACCGTCCTAGTGCCAACGTTTGACAATGCCCTACTCCTCAATCATGCTCTTGAGCTGCGCTAGGGACTTCTCCCTCTCCGCACCCATCACGTCGTTGACCCGACCAAAGTCAATCTGCTTGGATGCTAACTCGACATCATCTAGATTCTGAAGCACTCTGTCCGTGAGGTCCGTGAGTCGCAGAATACTCACGTTCCTGCTCGAGGTTCCGTTCTTGGGCAGCACTTCTACCAGCGGCGTATTGAGATTTATGGCAAAAGCCGTACCGTGGAACGAGTCCGTGACTAGGCATGCTGCGTTGTCGACATACGAGAGAAACTCAGCAAGCGTCGGCAGCCACTTGAACTTGCCCTCGCGTGAGGCCTGGTGCAGGCTTGCGGAGATCCGTATCAGGGGCAAGCCAAGCTTTTTGGCAACCTTCACGGCGTACTGCCCCACCGTCGGGTCGCTGTGAATCTGGTAGACGAGGATGTATTCGCCCTTCGGGGCAGGTGCCGCCATCCTTCTCCACGCCTCGCCATCAAGCAGCAGCGTGGGATCGACAACCTGTCCGGCCTCTATGCCCCACGAGGCAAGCTGCTCGCGCGCGGCATCCTCGCGTACGAACACGGCCTCATATGCTCGAAGGTCCTCGAGAAACCTGGGGCGCACGCTATCCGGGATATTCTTCTTACCAAAGCTTGCCGCATATGAGATGCGCCTTGCGCCCTCGGGAGCAAACTCAAGCGCGTATGACAGGTCGTATGCGCCCGAGCTGATGGGACCCCACACCTGATCGCTTCCAGTCATATAGACATCGGCCTTGGGCGGATTAGCCTTCAGCTCCTCCAGGGATGCATAGTGAGGGCTCATCTTAAGCAGCTGGGAACGCTCACGCGCAAACCGCTTGCCCGCCACCCTTGTCTCAGGCTCCATCAGAAGTCTGTAGACAGACTTCTTCAACGGGTTCCCGTTCCAGGACGGCTTTGTCGAAAGAAGCGTCCTCACCTGCTGGGATACGTCCTCACAAGCAGGTACATAGTCCATAATCTCGAACTCATGCCCCAAGCTCTCTATCGCTCGTTGTGTCGCATATGCCTGGAGCAGGGAGCCATAATTAGAGATTGCGTGCCTGGTTATGCAGGATACTTTCACGTGTTTCCTCCGATTGATATCGAGCAACCGCTATTTCTGAATTTTTGCATTCGATTTTTCCACCCGGCTGCACTACAGCGCCTCCTCAGTCTCGTACACGTGCGCGTCGGCTCGGCTTGCGTCGGAAAGGCCGTCGTTGATCGCGGCGTGCATGTCGCAGGTGGAAAGAGCGTCCAGCTCCTCCTTCGTCACCTTGCCCGACTCGTAGTCGCGCACGATGGGGAGCTCGTGCATGTCGAACTTCTTGCCGGGCTTGAGCTTGTGCGCCAGCACCCACGACGCGGGTTTCCAGATGTACTTGTGCATGGCAGGAGACACGGAGCCGATCATCCAGCAGTTGCGGTCGCAGTGGCGCACGCAGCCGCGCACTTTCTCGGCCTGGGCGCTCTCCCACAGCTCATCCCAAGACTCGTCGTTAAGGTTGCCCATAACGAGCTTCTCCTTGGTGCCGTTGCAGGGCATGACGTCGCCGTAGGGGTCGATGAAGAACGTGTCGAACGCCATATCGCACGGGAGCAGGCGCTTCTGCCCATAGATGTAGTTGATGAGGCCCATGTTGAAGTACGCGCGGAACCACTTCTTGGGCTCGTTGGACTTGAGGAGCTCGTTTACCAGGTCCTCGAAGTTCTGGGCCACCATGGGACGGTCCTTGATGATGTTCTTCGCCTCGACAAAGTAGAAGCTGTTGTGCAGGCTGGCGGTGGCGAACTCCATGCCGAGCTCGTCGGAAAGCTTGTACAGCGGCACCAAGTCCGCAGCGTTGCGATCCTGCACCGTCATGCCAAAGCCCACGTCCGGGTGCTTCATTTCCACGAGCTTCTTGAGCGTCTCGTAGCCGCGGTTGAAGCCGTTCTGGAGACCGCGGATCTCATCGTTGGTCTGCTGCAGACCCTCGATGGAGATGCGGATTCCCACCTGGGGGAATTCCTCGGCAAGGGCGATGATGCGGTCGGTGAAGAAGCCGTTGGTGGAGATGACGATGCGGTCGGACTTCTTGTACAGCTCGCGCACGATATCCGCAAGGTCGGTCCTGATGAAGGGCTCGCCACCGGTGATGTTGGTGAAGTACATGCGCGGGAGCTTCTTGATCACGTCGAGGGAGAGCTCCTCCTCCGGACGGCTGGGAGCCTTGTAGCGGTTGCACATGGTGCAGCGCGCGTTGCAGCGGTACGTTACGATTACGGTTCCGTTGAGTTTCTTCTCGGCCATGGGTTAGGCCACCACCTTCCGGTCAATTAGTTCTTGATACAGGGAGACGAGATTCCGGATGTATTCCTCTTGATTACAGTTCTCTGCCACGAATGAACGGCAATGCGCGCTCATCGCGGCGTAAGCCGCAGGATCGGCGGCCACCGCCGCACCCCTACGGATTGCATCTGCGAGTCCTGCCTCATCGTGGGCTTCAGCCAGGAAGCCCGTTTCACCCTCACGTACCAGCTCGGGTATTCCGCCCATGTTCGTACCGATAACGGGCTTGCCCGCGGCGAGTGCCTCGAGAACCGCATATGGCGCGTTCTCGAGCCACTCTGACGGCGCAGCCGCCAGAGTGGCTCGATTCACAAGTCCGCGCAGGGCGTCACCGGTTTTATATCCAACCAGCTCAATCCTCGAGCTTATTTCGTTTGGCATTGCGGAAACTTTGACCTTCACAGCATCACATTCAGGGCCATCGCCTGCAATAACAAGACGCCAATCAGGGATCACCGGTGCCACCTTCTCAAAAGCATGCACGAGCGTTAACACGCCTTTCTCGCGAGAAAGGCGTCCCAGATACAGCATGTAGGGATCTTCATTATTTTGGTTGGCAACTTCCCGTGACATCGAATCGGGATTCAGGAAATTCCGCATGAGGACAAGCTGACGCTCGGGAAGCCCCGCTTCAATAAACTTGTTCCGCATGAACTCACTCGGGCAGATGATGCGATCGAGACGTGAATAGGTTTTGTGCCGTTTAAGCCACTCCGCCTCAGCCACCGCTAACGCGCTTTTTGCGATCGAACCCTTTACGCACTTCTTCTTAAGGCAATTGCCAAAATGACCCCCGAGACACGAATCGCAAACGTTGCCCTCGGAATCAAGCATAAGATAGCTCGGGCAAGCAAGAATCAAGTCGTGCGAGGTATACACAACCGGCGTTGGATGCTGCTTTAGCCAAGGAGCGTCCAAGATGGAAAACGTAATCTGCCTATGAGTGAGATTGAGATGGATTACATCGGGCTGGAATTCACGGCACAGCGCATCGAACTTCTCGCGCGCCTCTTTGGAATACACAAGTGCCTGCGCGGCCTTCGCCTTATCGACAATAGAGCTCGGTCCGTTATAGTCGCGATTCGTTACAAAGTAACGCGACCACTCAGTCGGCTCATTACGCTCATCCTCCATGCTGAAGAAGGCAACTTCATGCCCAAGAGCGCGAAGACCATCGGCAAGAGCAAAGTAGTACGTCTCGCTTCCACCCTTGCGCCAATGAAACTTATTTACAAGAAGGATCTTCATTACGCAACACCCTCATACAAAGCAAGCGTCCTTTGGACGACGCTGTTCCAGTCATAGCCATTAATCGCGCGGTCACGTGCCATGGCGCCCAGCCTCTCCGCTTGGGCAGAATCCGCTATCAGGCCTTCAAGCACGTCGCGCAGCGCCCCCGCGTCTCCGTGTGGGAACGTGAGCCCGCAACCCTGCAGAACATCCGCGCACTCGGGAATATCCGAGGTAACGCATGCCGCACCGTGAGACATGGCCTCCAGCAAGCTCATGGGCAGGCCCTCAACGTCGGAGGGGAGCGCGTAGCAATACGCGTTGGAGTACAGCTCGGAGAGCAGGTTGCCCTCAACGTGGCCGGTAAAGAGCGCGCGGGGGTCGGACGCGGCAGCCTCTTTGAGCGCCACGGCGTAGTCGTCCGTATCGGAGGAGTCGCCCGCGATAACAAGGCGCTTATCCGTCTTTACCTGCTTGTACGCCTCCACCAACAGTTCCGGTCGCTTCTCGGGCACAATGCGACCGAGGTAGAGGACATAGGAGCCCTGGGTGAGCCCCAAGCGCTCGGAGATCTCCTTCGCGGGAAGATCCGCCTCGGGAGTGATGCCGTTGGGAATGAGCGTAGCCTCGCGGCCGTAAGCCTCCTTGAAGTACTCCTGATTGCCCCGGGAAAGCACGATGAGCGCATCCGCGCACTTGGCCGCCGTCGCCTCGCCGAACTTGATGTACTTGGAAGCCAAGCCGCCCCATTTTGCACGCTGCCAGTCCAGGCCGTGGATCGTTGCCACGGTCCTGATGTCCGCGGAACGCGCAAAACGAAGGGGGACGCACGGCCCCTCTGCGTGATAGTGAATTACGTCTGCCCCGTCTTTGATGGCGGCCCTTGTTGCGGCAAAGCTGCTCGTGAGCGCAGAGAGCCCCTTGATGTCCAGAGCCTTTACGGGAACGATGCGGTAGCCATCCTTCTCGTAGGGCTCGGAAGGAGCTCCTTCGCCCATACGGTCGTAGCAGGTTACTTGGTGACCAAGGTCTGCCATACGGCGAGCAAGCTCGCCTACCACCACTTCTACGCCGCCCTCGCGCGAACCCGTTCTCTTTTGGCCTATCATGGCGATGCGCATGCTACACGGCACCTTCCCCAGAGAACATCGTCTTCAGCGTGCCGAATATCAACCGCAGGTCCTGGCGCAGGCTGCGATTCTCTATATAGTGAAGATCCAGCTCAACCATTTCGTTGAAGCCCAGGTGGCTGCGGCCCATTACCTGCCAAGGACCGCTGCAGCCGGGTTTTACCGCCAGGCGCTTCATGTCGTGCTCGCTGTACAGGGCAACCTCGCGCGGCAGGCCGGGGCGCGGGCCAATGAGGTTCATTTGGCCCAAGAACACGTTGATGAGCTGGGGCAGCTCGTCGATGCTGTGCTTGCGAATGAAGTTACCCACACCGGGAATAATGCGCGGGTCGTGCTTCATTTTAAACATGGGGCCAGTGGCCTCGTTTTGGGCCTGCAAGTCCTTGAGCATTTGGTCTGCGTTGGGAACCATGCTGCGGAACTTGTAGATCTTAAACAGGTAGAACGTGCCGTCTTTGCGCACGCGGCCCACGCGCCACTGTGAATATAGGGGGCTGGCGCCCGGGCTCTTTATGCAAATGACCACGCTCAGAATTACCCCGGGAATAAAGAGCAACACCAGGGCTCCGCCGGCGGCGACAATGTCCGCCGTACGCTTAACAACGCGGTAGAGCCTGTGCCCAAGCTCGGGCTTCACGCCGGAGTTGGCACCGCGCAGCATCTTGTACGCTTCTTCGTTTGTAAGGTAATCCCCCGCAGCACCGGCTGCGGCAGTGACGGAATTCGCCGTGGCGGCCGTGCGCGTCTCCCGCGCGCCCTGTGCCATGGTCATCATCGTAGGCTCCAAGAGCCCCTCCCCCGATACTTTTTGCCTTCGGTCGTCCGCTTGCGAGCTTGCAGCTAGGCGATCGCTCTTCTGTGATTGCGCATAACGCGCTGCTCTTTTGAAAGCACCGCAAGGCCAACGCGGGTGGTTACGCGTCGACCGCACAGGTCGAGCTCCAAATAAGCAGTGCTCTTGCGTCTGTTAATGGTTTTGATAAGGCCTTCGTGGCCCAACAGTGGACCTGCCGTCACTATGACCTGGTCACCGTCTTTTAGGGCCTCGCTCATGGGCACTACGCGGTCTCCCCTATGCGTAAAGCCGCCAATAAGCTGAACCTCTTCTTTTGCCAGCGGCACAAACTGACCGTCCTGGGAAAGCACCCGGGCAAAGTCGTCCATACGTAGCAGATACTGTTGCACGGTTCGAGGATCTGCCGTATCGCAGATAAGATAACCGGGAAAGAGCGGCTTAGTCGTATTGACCCATTCGCCGTGTACTTTAATTTCGGTTTGAAATTGAGGATAAAAGAGCTCCTGCATGGCGCTCGTAGGCACCATACGCTCGATGCGCTCGCGCATTACATCTTCGCGACCGTTAATGACTTGGATCACATACCACACGAGCACCACCCCCTTGCTGTCTTACATGTAGCTCACGGGATTTGGGTATGGCTTCGCCAGGGCGCTTTTGCGCGAAGGCGCTCCATATTCAAACCCTGAGCCCAGTTAGACAAGCACGTGGCTCTGCCCCACCGTGAACGGTATGTATAAGCGCAGTTGCTAGAGATGCGGCCGTGTATCGCAAAAAGACCGCGTCTCCAGCTGGCTGCGTGCGAACCAGTCAAGCGGGAACAAAACTGGACCGCACGCAAACAGCTGCAGAACTGTTACGTTTGAGCATGCGAATAATAGTTATTTACATCTACGAATTACGTCGATGCAAATAACTAAAGTCGCATGACTTCTTTATTGGAGCTCGTGGTGTTTCTGGCACCGCCGTTACGGCTGGATGCTGATCGACCCTGCGCTTTGTGGCTTACTGAAGCCGTGAGCACAGTTGAACTCATGTAACGTTAGGTATCCTAGCACAAGCTGTTAGTGAAACTGATTTGGGCTGCGTTGGACAACATATCGTTCATTTAGCGTGCTTAAGGGAGTTATTTTGGGATGTTGTTCACGTTAATGCAGGTTAATGGGATGCTAACGGTGATTAGGCGCGTTCCTGAAGCCCATATGGAACGGCGATCTACACTGATAATCGCGTTTGGCTAACAAACTATGTGCAGACATGGGAAATAAATTGTGCAACTTTTTGTTGGCGTAGGTGGGGTTTGTGGCGCGTGGTGTTTTGGCATGAAAAAAGGCCTTCGGAATCCCGAAAGCCTTGCAATCACGATGGTGGAGACGAGGGGGATCGAACCCCTGACCTCTTGACTGCCAGTCAAGCGCTCTCCCAGCTGAGCTACGCCCCCGTGACGAGGAGATACTATAGGGGAAGACTTTCTTTGATGCAAGGACTTTTTTGGGTTGAATCTCTTACTTACGGGTTTTCCTGGGACGTGGCAAAAATAATCACTCTGCGAGCGATTATTTTTATCCGCCGTCCCGATAAAACCCTGATGCGATAGACCTTACTTGTAGAGGTAAGCGATGGCGGTGCCGGTGTGGACTTGGATCGTGGCTGTTGACCTGACGACGTTGCTAATGCCCGTGTCGACTAGCAGGCCCAGGGGGCTGTGATCTAGTTCCCACTCTAGGCCGTGCTCACTCACCTCGGTGTTGGGGGCTATGGCGATGATGGAGAAGGTTTTGCCCTCGGCGCCCTCAATGGTCCAGGTCTCGTTCTGACGCAGGATTCTGGCCGTCACTTCGTCTTCTTCGATCCAGACGGGGACATCCGCATAGCCCGCCAGTAGCCCTAACACAGAAAGAGCCATATCCGGACGGCCGCCGGTGGCGCAGGTCGCAACCACTTCGGCACCCGGCCAGCGACGGCGGACGGAATCGAGCGCCAGCGCCAGATCGGTATAGTCTTTGTACGGGTCGTGGCGCTCAACTTCAAAGTCGGTGGCGGCATCGACCAACGCGCGACCCGCGTCGCTCACCGTGTCGGCATCCCCCACATACACGTCGCAGCCCAGCCCCGCACCCAGCAGCGCATCGAGTCCGCGGTCCACAGCGACGACGTGATCGCACTCCCCTGCTAGCCTACGCAACAGATCCGTGCTCGCCACCAAGGGCGAGCCGCAGACCACTAATACCTTGCAAGCCACAGCCTCGCCTATCCCTCAAACGAAAGCACGCGGGCCAGATCCAGGTCCTCATAGCTGTCGATAAAGATATCGCAGTTGGCGCGAACATCGTCGCGCTTCATGCGGCCATGCGGGTCATAGATGCCCACGCGCTTAAAGCCGGCGGTCCCAGAGCTCTTTAGGCCAAAGACGGCGTCCTCAAACACCCATGCGCGCTCAAACTTGTACCCATGGCGCTCCTCCAGGCGGCGCAGCGCCAGCTCGTACACATCGGGGAACTGCTTGGAGCGTCCTGCTTCACCCGTCGTGGTAACAAACTCCATGTACGCGTCTAGCCCAGCCCCCGCAAGCGCAGACTTAACAAGCTCGGCCGGCGTGGACGTAGCCACACACATGGAAATGCCCGCCGCCTTCGCCTGCTGCAAAAATGTCAGGAGCCCCTCGCGAGGCGGCACCTTGGAGTACCCATCAATCAAAATCTCACCCAGCTCGCGATACAGCTCCTCGCCATTCGCACCAATGCCCCACGTGTCGTGGTAGGCCTGGCACTCGTCCTCCAGCGACAGGTGCTCAAATTGGGCAAAATCATCCACGGTCACGTCAATCCCGTGGCGATGCAATAACTCGGGCTGGGCATAGGCCCAAACGGGGGTGCTATTAACCAGCGTGCCATCGCAATCGAAAATAAAAGCAACCCTGGGAGCGGCGGTACGGGACATAAACGAACCTTTCGATATCAAATGGTAAACATCCTGCTAAAAACGTTTTACCAAACGTCAGCCTAACAATTTTGAAACCCAAATTGGTAAAACTGTCAAGAGTTTTACCACGGCAATTCTGCCAGTGGTATAAACATGTCGCTTACCGATTAAACGCCCCCGCAAATCCGCTTTCGTCCATAAAACTAACGCACAGGTGTTATCGTAGTTTCTGCCGAAAGTTCCACCGAGCACGCGAGGTGGAACGAATCACAGAAACTTCGCCGTCCCTTCGATTCGTGCAGCCTTGGACCTTTCGCATCTAGTCACCAAGGCAACACGCTGCCGCGTCATGATGGGATCAAACGTGAGCGATACAAAGCTAAAGCCAACGGCTAAAAAGCCCGCAACCCGCAAACCGGCTCCGCACGCACCGGAGCTCTCCAAGGACGATGTCTACCTGTTTGGCATTGGTATGTGGGAGCGCAGCTGGGAAAAGATGGGCGCGCGCCCCGACACGCAGCAGCGCACGCGCGGCTGGCGCTTTTGCGTTTGGGCGCCCGATGTAAAGAGTGTCCATGTCATTGGCGAATTTAACGACTGGGATGAGGAAGCCAACCCGCTGGTGCCCGTGCATACGAGCGCTATTTGGGAAGGCTTTATTCCTGGCGCCGAGCAGGGCCAGCTCTATAAATATCTCATCGAGACCAACGAGGGCGAGAAGCTCTACAAGGCCGATCCGTATGCCTTTAAAGCCGAGTGCCCTCCGGGTACCGCGAGCGTGCTGTGGACCCTCGATGGCTATAAGTGGAACGACGCCGCGTGGCTCAAGCGCCGCGCCGGCCACAACCACATGTCGCAACCGCTTAACATCTACGAGGTGCATATTGGCTCGTGGAAGCGCCACGGCGACGCGCCGCAGGGCGAGCCGGACGAGTACGGCAACTACCCCGGCCCCATGGATCCCTTCCCCGCGCAGCGCGGCGAGTTTTACACCTACGACGACCTGTCGGTGGAGCTCGTGGACTACGTGCGCGACATGGGCTATACGCATATCGAGGTCATGCCGCTTATGGAGCATCCCTTCGACGGTTCCTGGGGCTACCAGACGACCGGCTACTACGCCGCCACGTCGCGCTACGGCAATCCGCAGCAGCTCATGCACTTTATCGATGCGTGCCACGAGGCTGGCATCGGCGTGATCATGGACTGGGTGCCCGGCGGTTTTTGCGCCGACTCCCACGGCCTTGCCACTTTTAACGGTCACATGCTGTTTGAGCACGAGATTCACCCTAACTGGGGCACGCACAAGTTTGACTTCGCCCGCGGCGAGGTACGCTCCTTCTTGGTCTCCAACGTGCTGTACTGGCTCGAGAACTTCCACGTGGACGGCATTCGCATGGACGGCGTGTCCAGCATGCTGTACCTCAACTTTGGCATCGACGATCCCGGCCAAAAGAAGTTCAACAAGTACGGTACCGAGGAGGACCTGGACGCCAGCGCGTTTATCCGTCAGGTCAACTGCGCCGTGGAGGCGCACTACCCCGACGTGATGATGATGGCCGAGGAGTCCACCGCGTGGCCGCTCGTGACCTATCCGCCGCAGGACGGCGGCCTAGGCTTCCACTACAAGTGGGACATGGGCTGGATGAACGACACCCTGCACTACATGCAGACCGATTTTCCGTGGCGTCCCGGCAACCACGGCCTGCTCACGTTCTCCATCATGTACGCCTTTACCGAGAACTTCATTTGCCCGCTCAGCCACGACGAGGTCGTGCACGGCAAGTGCTCGCTGATCGGCCGCATGCCGGGCGACTGGTGGCGCCAGTTTGCCGGCCTGCGCACGCTAGCTTTCTACCAAATGACGCACCCCGGTGCAAAGCTCAACTTTATGGGCAACGAGATCGGCCAGTTTATCGAGTGGCGCTACTACGAGTCCATCCAGTGGTTCCTGACCGAGGAGTACGAGACTCACCGTCATCATCAGGCGTTTATCAAGGCGCTCAACCATCTGTACACCGCCGAGCCCGCCCTATACGAGCGCGGCTACACCGACGACGGCTTTACCTGGATCGACGCGGACAACTCCAAGCAGTCCATCGTGAGCTTTGTGCGCCAGGGCGAGGACGTCGATAACGACCTGGTGATTCTGATCAACTTTGACCCGGCGAGCTACGAGAGCTTCCGCGTGGGCGTGCCGCGCGAGGGTGACTGGGAGGTCATCTTCGATTCCGACCGTCCCGAGTTTGGCGGCAGCGGCTATGCCGGTGAGGAGCCCTACACCTGCTCGAGCGAGCCCTATCCCTGGAACGGGCAGATGGACTCCATCGAGATTAAGGTGCCCGGCCTTGCAGGCGTGGTGCTTAAGCGCCGCGGTCCCAGCAGCTATAAGCCGCCCGTGGTCGAGGAGCCCAAGAAGGCGACGCGCAAGCGCATGTCCTCGGTGAAGCCCAAGGCCGCAGCTGCTAAGAAGGCTCCGGCTAAGGCGAAGGCTGCCAAGCCCGCCGCCAAGGCTTCGGCCAAGTCCACCACGGCCAAGAAGGCTGCTTCCAAGGCCAAGGCAGCTGCCGTTAAGGATCCTGCCAAGAAAGCGTAACAAAGCCGTTACCGCTGTAATTACCCGCCCCTCTGGGGCGTAGGATAAAAGTCATAACCGTTCCGGGAGATATCCCCGGGGGAAAGGAACGTATGAATAAGATCTTCGACAACAAGCAGGAGTTTACCGAGCTCTATCGCGATGCCGTCATGAGCATCAGCGGCAAGAGCGTCGAGGCCGCCAGCGACCTCGACCGCTTTAACGCCCTGGCCAAGCTCGTGGCCGAGAAGGCGCGCACCGTTGCCACCAAGAGCGACGCCCGCGCCACCGCCGAGGGCAAGAAGCGCGTGTACTACTTCTCGATCGAGTTTTTGATCGGCCGCCTGCTCGACAACTACCTGCTCAACTTTGGCGTGCGCGACATGGTCGCCGAGGCGCTCAACGACATGGGCTTCGATCTGTCCGTCATCGAGAACCAGGAGCCCGATCCGGCTCTGGGCAACGGTGGCCTGGGCCGTCTGGCCGCATGCTTCCTGGATTCCATGGCAGCCGAGGGCATTGCCGGCTACGGCAACGGCATGCGCTACCGCTACGGCCTGTTTAAGCAAGAGATCGTTAACGGCAGCCAGGTCGAGGCTACCGACGAGTGGCTCACGCACGGCTATCCCTGGGAGGTGCGTCGTCAGGACAAGGCCGTGACCATCAAGTTTGGCGGTCGTGTTGAGGGCTTTGAGGAGGACGGCCGCACGTTCTACCGCACGGTGGACACGCAGGATATCCTGGCTGTTCCCTACGACATCCCTGTCGTGGGCTATGCCGGCGAGACCGTCAACAAGCTGCGCGTCTGGGCCGCCGAGCCGGTCGAGGAGCACTTCGATCTGGAGGCCTTCAACCGCGGCGACTATGCCCTTGCTGACGCCGAGCGCGCCGAGGCCGAGGCCATCAGCGCCATCCTATACCCCAACGACGCCGGCGAGCACGGCCGTCTGCTGCGCCTGAAGCAGGAGTACCTGTTTGTATCGGCCGGCATCTACAGCCTGCTCGACACCTTTGAGAAGGAGCACGGCGCGAACTGGGAGCTGCTGCCGCAGTTTGTGGCTATCCATACCAACGATACCCACCCCGCCATGTGCGGCCCCGAGCTCATGCGCATCCTCATCGACGAGAAGAAGCTCGAGTGGGACGACGCCTGGAACATCGTGACACAGGTCGTGAGCTACACCAACCACACCATCCTGCCCGAGGCTCTGGAGAAGTGGCCCATCGGCACGTTCTCCAAGCTCCTCCCCCGCGTGTACCAGATCATCGACGAGATCAGCCGTCGTTGGCACGAGTCGTTCGACACCACGCAGGAGGGCTGGCAGGAACGTCTGCGTCAGACCGCCATCCTGTGGGACGGCGAGATTCGCATGGCCAACCTGTCCGTGATCTGCAGCCACAGCGTCAACGGCGTGGCAAAGATCCACTCCGACATCATCAAGAACATCGTGCTCAAAGACTTCTATGCCCTGACGCCCGAGAAGTTTAACAACAAGACCAACGGCATCTCGCACCGTCGCTTCTTTGCCGAGGCCAACCCCACCTATGCCAAGCTCGTGACCGAGGCCATTGGCGATGGCTGGCTCAAGGACGCCTTTGAGTTGGAGAAGCTCAAGGAGTTTAAGGACGACGCCGAGTTCCTGAAGGCCGTGGGCGCCTCCAAGCGCGCCAACAAGGAGCGTCTGGCTGCCTACGTTAAGGCCGAGACCGGTCTGGTTATCGACCCCAACACCGTCTTCGATGTTCAGGTGAAGCGCTTCCACGCCTACAAGCGCCAGCTCATGAACATCATGAAGGTGATGGACATTTACAACCGTCGCATCGCCGACCCCAACTTCCATGTGACGCCGACGACCTTCATCTTTAGTGGCAAGGCGGCCTCGAGCTATACCTTTGCCAAGGAGACCATCCGCCTCATCAACTCCGTCGCCGAGGTCATCAACAACGACCCGCGCGTCAACGAGGTCATGAAGGTCTGCTTTATCCCCAACTTCCGCGTGAGCAACGCCCAGCTCATCTACCCCGCCGCCGAGATCTCTGAGCAGATTTCGACCGCCGGCAAGGAGGCCTCTGGCACGTCCAACATGAAGCTCATGATGAACGGCGCCATTACGCTGGGCACCCTCGACGGCGCTAACATCGAGATCGCCGACCTGGCCGGCCGCGAGAACGAGGCCATCTTTGGCCTGACCGCTCCCGAGGTCGAGCAGCTCTGGGCATCCAACAGCTACTTTGCGTGGGATACCCTCAATGGCGACCGCGAGCGTCTGGGCCGCGTGATGGACGAGCTCAAGGACAACACGTTTGCGGGTCTTTCGGGCAACTTCGAGAGCATCTACAACGAGCTCATGAACAACAACGACCCCGACCTGGTCATGGCCGATTTCCGCAGCTACGTGGATGCATGGGAGAAGCTCACGGGCAGCTACGGCGACCAGGAGACCTGGAACCGCAAGGCGCTGCTCAACACCGCCTCTTCGGGCTGGTTCTCGAGCGACCGCACCATTCGCGAGTACCGCGACGAGATCTGGCACGCGTAAAGGCCGCGAGCTCCCTTTGCCGCACGGCATTATTCGGCGGGCGCGACCAGGTGCCGTGCCCGCCGCTAATGGGTTAGAAACATCGATGACAGAAGGAGAAATCGATGAGTAAGAAAGAATGCATCGCGATGCTCCTCGCAGGAGGACAGGGCAGCCGATTGGGGGCACTCACCCAAAAGATCGCTAAGCCGGCGGTTAGCTTTGGTGGTAAGTTCCGCATTATCGACTTTTCGCTGTCCAACTGCTCCAACTCAGGCATCGACACGGTGGGCGTTCTGACGCAGTACCGTCCCTACCTGCTGCATGCCTACGTGGGCTCCGGCGAGGCGTGGGATCTGGACAGCCGCGACGGCGGCGTGTCGATCCTGCCGCCGTACGAGACGCAGACCGGTGGCGCTTGGTATGCGGGCACGGCCGACGCCATTACGCAGAACCTCGACTACATCAAGGCCAACGACCCCAAGTACGTCCTGATTCTTTCCGGCGATCACCTGTATCGCATGGACTACCGCAAGATGCTCAAGACGCACATTGAGAACAACGCCGACCTCACGGTGAGCGTTATGCCCGTTCCGTGGGAGGAGGCCAGCCGCTTTGGCATCCTGACCACCGACCCCGAGGACGGCCGCATCACCAAGTTCACCGAGAAGCCCGATAAGCCCGATTCGAACCTCGCGTCCATGGGCATCTACATCTTCTCGGCCGACGTGCTGATCGAGGCGCTCGAGGAGGACGCTCTGGACCAGCGCTCGAGCCACGACTTTGGCAAGGACATCATCCCCAAGCTGCTCGGCGAGGGCAAGCGCCTGTACAGCTACGAGTTCCACGGCTTTTGGAAGGACGTCGGCACCATCGCCAGCTTCCACGAGACCTCGATGGACCTGCTGGGCAACAACCCCGAGTTCGATCTGTTTGACAAGCACTTCCCCATCATGTCCAACATCACCACGCGACCGCCGCACTACATTGGCCCGGACGGTCGCCTGGACGACTGCCTGGTCTCCAACGGCTGCAAGATCTACGGCACCGCTCGCCACTCGATCCTTTCGACCGATGTCATCATCGAGGAGCGCGCCGTGGTCGAGGACTCCGTGCTGCTGCCGGGCGCGCACGTTAAGAGCGGCGCACACATCTGCCGCGCTATTTTGGGCGAGAACTCCACGGTCGAAGAGGGCGTGAAGCTCGGCTCTGTCGATACCACCAAGGATACGGCCGTCGTTGGAAATGACGTCGTTATCGGGAAGGGGGAATGATCCGATGATCAATCGCAAGGCCATCGGTTATATCACCGCTAACTACTCTTCGACCTACGGCAGCGTGCTGCTCAAGGACCGCCCCATCGCGTCCGTTCCGTTTTTGGGCCGCTACCGCCTGATCGACTTCCCGCTGTCCAACATGATGAATGCCGGCATTAAGACCGTCGGCGTCGTCATGCCGGGCAACTACCGCTCGCTGATCGACCACGTGGGCTCGGGCAAGGACTGGGGCCTGGACCGAAAGAAGGGCGGCCTGTTCATGGTGCCCGGCAACGCGTATGGCACCACCAAAGGCGGCATGCGCTTCTTGCTGCGCGACATCATCTCCAACAAGACGCTGTTCCAGCGCTCGGACAAGCCCTACGTCGTGATGATGGGCACCAACATCATCTTTAACATGGACCTCAACACCATCATCGAGGCGCACGAGAACTCCGGCGCCCAGATGACCGTGGTGTACTGCAAGGCCACGCGCAATGTCGATGACGAGACCAAGCTGCAGATCAACGAGAACGGCCGCCTGACGGGCGTGAGCGCCGGCGTCGTGTATGGCGACAACGCCTCTATGGACTGCTGCATCGTCAACCGCGAGACGCTGCTCGAGATCATCGACCACTACCAGGCCGCCGATTATCTGGACCTGCTCGAGGCACTCCAGGGCGACTTTGGCAACATCGACGTGTGCAGCTACGAGTACAAGGGCGAGGTCGTGGGCGTGTTTAGCGAGAAGTCGCTGTATCGCCGCAGCTTGGACCTGCTCGACCAGACCGTGGCCGACCAGCTCTTTGACCCCGAGCGCCCGATCCTGACCAAGGCTCACGACGTGCCGCCTTCGCGCTACGCGACCGGCAGCCACGCCTGCAACTCGATCATCTCGGCCGGCTGCATCATCAAGGGCACCGTGCGCAACTCGATCCTGTCGCGCGGTGTTGTGGTTGAAGAAGGCGCCTCGGTGACCAACTCGATCATCAACCAGAGCTGCATCATCAAGAGCGGCGCCCGCGTTGAGAATGCCATTTTGGACAAGAACAACGTGGTTCCCACCAACACCGAGCTTCGCGGCACGCCCGAGAACATCCTGGTGCTGGGCAAGGCTCCGTTAACTTCCGATACCACCATCGTACGTTAACGTTGGCACCGCAACATCGCTCGTAACATGTAGAATAGCCGCCCGGTTAGCGCCAGGCGGCTATTCTCGAATTGCAATATGGGAGACAATATGGCTGATTCCAGCAAAAAGATGCAGATCGTGTTTGCCTCGGCCGAGTGCGCACCGTTTGTTAAAACCGGTGGCCTGGGCGACGTGGCGGGCTCGCTGCCTGCGGCACTCGTGCGCGCCGGCGCCGAGGTCATCGTGATGGTGCCCAAGTACGCCACCATCAAGGACGAGTACAAGGCGCAGATGGAGCACTTCTCCGACTTTTACGTGAGCCTAGGATGGCGCAACGAGTACTGCGGACTCGAGAAGCTCGAGCGCGACGGCGTCACCTATATGTTCATCGACAACGAGCGCTACTTTGCACGTGACTATCCGTATGGCTTTTTTGACGACGGCGAGCGTTTTGCGTTCTTCTCCAAGGCCATCACCGAGAGCCTGCAGCACCTGCCCGAGGGCTTTGAGTGTGACATCCTGCACTGCAACGACTGGCAGACCGCGCTGGCGCCCGTGTTTTTGCGCGAGTTCTACCAGGGCCTGCCGCTGTACGACCGCGTCAAGACCGTGTTCTCGATCCACAATGTAGCGTTCCAGGGCCAGTTTAGCGACACCGTGATGGAGGACATCCTGGGTGTGGCGCATATTCCCGCGGCCGCCTCGCAGCTGCGTTGCGACGCCTGCAGCGTCAACTACATGCTGGGCGCGCTGCGCTATGCCGACGCCATCACCACGGTAAGCCCCACCTATGCAAACGAGATTCAGACGCCCGAGTTTGGCGAGGGCCTGGACGGCGTGCTGCGCGAGCGTTCTTACGCGCTGCAGGGCATTTTGAATGGCATTGACGTCGCGGGCTTTGACCCGGCGACCGACAAGCGCATTGCCGCGAACTATACCGTGGAGGACCGCTCTGGCAAGGCCGTCTGCAAGGCCAAGCTGCAGGAAGAGCTGGGGCTCGAGGTTCGCGACGATCGTCCGCTCATGGTGATGGTCACGCGTCTGACGCGTCAGAAGGGCATGGACCTGGTCATGTACGCGCTTGACCGCATTCTGGCCGGCGGCGTACAGGTGGCGGTACTGGGCACCGGCGACCGCGACTACGAGGACGGTCTGCGCTACTTCCAGGACAAATACCCCGGCACCATGGCCGCGCGCATCGAGTTTGACCCGGCGCTGTCGCAGCGTATGTACGCCGCTGCCGACATGTTCCTGATGCCTTCGAAGTTTGAGCCCTGCGGCCTGTCGCAGATCATCGCCATGCGCTACGGCACCCTGCCCATCGTGCGCGAGACCGGTGGCCTGAAGGACACTGTGATCCCGTACAACGAGTTTACCGGCGAGGGCACGGGCTTCTCGTTTAGCAACTTTAACGGCGACGAGATGGGCGACGCCGTGTTCCGCGCGGCACGCCTGTTCTGGGACAACCGCGATGCCTGGAACCAGCTGGTCACGCAGGCTATGAGCCAGGACTTTAGCTGGACGCGCTCGGCCGATAAGTATCTGGACCTGTACTTCTTTATGCATCCGGAGATCGAGAGGCCGGCGGCGGTTGAGGCTGCTGCGCCTGAGACCGAGGTTGCGGCCGAGCCGGAGCCCAAGGCTGAGCCGGTTGTTGAGGCGCCTGCTGCCGTTGAGGAGCCCAAGGCTGAGGCCAAGCCTGCCGCCAAGAAGACCACGACGCGTAAGACGACGGCTAAGAAGGCTACGACGACCAAGGCTGCTGCTACCAAGACCGCTTCGGCGACCAAGACTGCTGGCACCAAGACGACCGCTGCCAAGGCTACGACAACGCGCAAGCGCACGACCGCTGCCGCCAAGAAGGCCACCGAAGTTGAGGTCGCTCACGAGGTAAAGGCCGAGGCCACGGCTGAGGCTCCTGCCACCGAGGCTAAGCTGGCCGCCAAGGCACCGGCTAAGACCGCAGCCAAGAAGACGACCGCCGCTAAGACCACCGCTGCCAAGAAGACCACGGCTTCGAAGACAACGACCACCAAGGCCGCTGCAACGAAGGCTGCCCCCAAGGCCGCTGCAAAGCCGACTGCCAAGGTTGAGGAGACAGGCGCCGAGCCCAAGCCCGCTGCCAAGACCACCACGCGCAAGCGCGCCACGACGACGGCCAAGAAGACCACGACCAAGGCCGCTGCCCTCAAGGCAGAAGCCAAGCCCGAGTTCAAGGCCGCCCCGAAGGCCGAGGCCAAGGTTGAGGCAAAGCCCGAGCCCGCCAAGGTGACTCCGGTCTCCCCCGCCGCTCCGGCCGAGGAAAAGGCCCCGTCCAAGAAGACGTCCGTCCGCAAGGCAACCGCCACCCGCAAGCGTCGCTAATCCGGACGATCCAAAACCCAAACATCACCATACAAGGGGGTGTCGTTAACCGCGACGCCCCCTTGTTCTATAGATTTGGTAAAACGATTTTCTAGGACAACCGTTCGCCGATAGTGAACGGCTGTGGTTTAGACAACTAAAGTACAACGATATACTTAAGAACTGTGCGTTAAGTCCACGACCCGTTGGCCATGAATGTATAGAACTGGACCGTACTATGAGATTGATTCACAACAGCCGCCTGCCGCAGTTTCGCAACCCCTTTGGCGCTGTGACCACTGGAACTTCCGTTGCACTCTCGGTGATTTTGGAGGACGCCGATCCCAACCAGGCAACGCTCACCCTGCGCACCTGGGTCGATGGCGTCGGCGAGACCCTGATTCCGATGGAGCACGAGGGCGATGGCATTTTTACCGGCGAGCTCAAATGCACCGAACCGTGTCTTGTGTGGTACAGCCTTATATGCAATATCGAGGGCCAGCCCGAGGTTCGCTTGGGCGCGCCGCAGGGCCGCACTGGCGGCGAGGGCGTAACCTACGACTACGCCGAGGTACCGTCCTTCCAGATTACCGTCTACAAGCACCGCGAGAACCGTCCCACCTGGTACGAGCGCGGCATGGTG
Source organism: Collinsella aerofaciens (assembly GCF_020709435.1). Taxonomy (GTDB): domain Bacteria; phylum Actinomycetota; class Coriobacteriia; order Coriobacteriales; family Coriobacteriaceae; genus Collinsella; species Collinsella aerofaciens_AU. The sequence continues at coordinate 105,606 of NZ_JAJFDP010000006.1, read as the reverse complement.
TACCAGATCTTCCCCGATCGCTACGCGCGCGATGAGCATTGGCGCGAACGTACAATGGCCCAACTCGAAAAACCGCGCAAGGGCATTCAGCGCCGCATGGTCGAGGACTGGAACGAGCCGCCCATGTACGAGCGCGCCGAGGACGGCTCTATCAAGACCTGGGACTTCTACGGCGGCTCGCTTAAGGGTATCCAGGAAGACCTGCCCCGCATCGCCGAGCTGGGCTTTACGGCCATCTACCTCAACCCCATCTTTGAGGCCGCAAGCAACCATCGCTACGACACCGCCGATTACACCAAGATCGACCCGATTCTGGGCACAGAACAAGACTTTACCGAGCTGTGCCAGGCAGCCGAGAAGCTGGGCATTTCCATTATTCTGGACGGCGTCTTCAACCACACGGGCGACGACTCCATCTATTTCAACCGCTACGGCAACTACCCGGGCGTGGGTGCCTGGCAGAGCGAGGATTCGCCGTGGCGCGATGCGTTTACCTTCCATGAGGACGGCTCGTACGACTGCTGGTGGGGCGTTGGCAACATGCCAGCCATCAACGAAAAGTCCGAGCTGGTGCGCGAGAGGCTCCTGGGCAAGGACGGCGTGATCCGCAAATGGCTGCGCGCCGGTGCCCATGGTTGGCGCCTGGACGTCGCTGACGAGCTTTCCGACGACTTCCTGGCCCAGATCAAGAAGGCCGTACTTGCCGAAAAGCCCGATGCACTGTTGCTCGGCGAAGTCTGGGAAGACGCTTCCAACAAGATTAGCTATGGCCATCTGCGCCGCTACCTGCAGGGCTCCGAGCTGGACTCTGCTATGGATTACCCCTTCCGCGACATGGTCATCGGCTTTTTGATGGGCTACAAGAACGCCTACCAGGCAGCCGAGGATATCGAGACCCTGCGCGAGAATTATCCGCGCGAGGCTCTGTCCTGCGCGCTCAACCTGTTGTCGAGCCACGACCGTCCGCGCATTATCTCGGTGCTCGGCGGCGGCCCCGACGAGTCGCAGCTGCCCGAGTGCGAGCGCAGCAAGTGGCGCCTGGACGAGAACTCGATGGGCCTGGCCAAGAGCCGCTTTTGGCTTGCAACGCTCATGCAGATGACCTTCCCCGGCGTGCCTTCGATTTACTACGGCGATGAGTACGGCTTGGAGGGCCTTACCGACCCGGGCAACCGTCGCACCCTGCCGACCAAGGAAGACCTGCACGACTTCGACACGCTCGCGATCGTCAAGAACGCATCTGCCGTGCGCCGTGCGCTGCCTTTTATGATCGACGGCGAGATCAAGGCGTTCGCGCTCAACGACGAGGTGCTGGCTTACAACCGTACGGGCAAGGACGGCGAGTCCGCGACCGTCATCATCAACCGCAGCCTGCGCAATTCGCATCGCGTGACAATCCCGGCGCTCGGCGAATGTGCGAGCGATGTCATTAGCGGTCACGAGTGCGAGATCCACAACGGTACGGTCACGCTTGACCTGTATCCGCTGGGTTCGTCGATCATCTACCACCACGCCGAGCAGCGCCTGCAGGAGCCGCTCGATCACGGCGCGGGCGTCGTATGCCACATCACCTCGGTGCCGACCGACGACGGTAAGCCCGGCACGATTGGCGCGCCCACGCGTCGCTTTATCGACCATCTGGCCGCCATGGGCATGCGCTACTGGCAGGTCCTGCCCGTCAACCCGACGGACTTCTTCCGCTCCCCCTACGCTGGCCCTTCGGCCTTTGCGGGCAATATCGACCTGCTGCCCGAAAGCTACGAGGAACTGGCCGCCGACTTTGAGACCTGGAAGGCTCGCGGTGGCGAGGATGCCGATCCGCTCTACACCGCGTTTAAACATCGCAATGCCGATTGGCTCGAGAAGTACTGCGTCTATATGGCCGTCAAGAAGTACTTTGAGGGCGAGTCGCGCCACGATTGGCCGACCGATGTCGCACGCTACAACGAGCATCTGATCGATGACAAGCGCTTCTGTGACGAGGCCGAGCTACAGGCGTACATGCAGTACCGCTTTGACCTGGCCTGGTGCGAGCTCATGAACTACGCGCACAAGAAGGGCATCGAGGTTATCGGCGATATTCCGATGTATGTCTCGGACGATTCGGCCGACGCGTGGAGCGAGCCCGAGAACTTCTGGCTGTCCGATACCGGCAAGGCGATTGAGATTTCCGGCGCGCCGCCCGACAACTTTGCGCCCGAGGGCCAGGTGTGGGGCAACCCGACGTTCCGCTGGGACCATATGAGGGAGACTGGCTACCGCTGGTGGATGGATCGCCTGCGCCGTGCGTTCTCACTGTACGACCGTGTACGCCTGGACCACTTCCTGGGCTTCCACAGCTACTTCAGCATTCCCGCGGGCAAGGCCTGTGCCGACGGGCGTTGGCTGGCAGGCCCGGGCAAAGACCTGTTCCAGACCGCCTACGACGAGCTGGGTCCGCTCAACTTTATTGCCGAGGACCTGGGCTACCTGACGCCCGGCGTTCGCGCCATGGCTTCGACCTGCGGCTTCCCCGGCATGGACGTGCTGGAGTTTAGCGATTACGACGTCCGCAACGGGATTACCCCCACGCCCGGCAAGATCCTGTATACCTCGACGCACGACACCTCGACGCTCGCCGGTTGGTGCACGCGCTCCTTTGCGGGCGGCGATGAGCCGAGCGGTGTTGAGGTGGCGGCCAAGCTGATGAGCGACGCGCTGGCAAGCGATGCTCCCCTGGTGATGATGCCACTGCAGGATGTCCTGGGGCTTGGCGACGACGCGCGCATGAACGTTCCGGGCGTGGCCACGGGCAACTGGACCTGGCAGGCTGACGAGGCGGACATTGCAGCCGCCGAGAACAAAACCGCACAGCTCCTGCGCAACAACCATAGATTCTGGGGCGAAGCGTGATAAAACCCCCGATATAGGGTACAGTTACATACGTTTGAATTTATGCGGGCAGAGTAATCTGCCCGCTTTGTGCTGAAAAGGAAGTATTATGGCGCGCTACGATTACAAGTGCTCGAGCTGCGGCAACGTGTTTGAGGTTGAGCATCCCATGTCCGAGACTCCCGAGGTCGTGTGCCCCAGCTGCGGTGCCCCGGCGGCCAAGACGTTCTCGGCCAGCGGCATTAAATTTGAGGGCAGCGGTTTCTACAACACCGATCAACGAAGCGGCGGCTCCAGCACCAACGCCACGAGCGGCTGCTGCGCCAATTGCCCGCATAGCCACTAGAAACCAAGCAGCCCCGCGACCGGCACCGATCGTAGGGCTGACTCTTTAGCTACCCAGGTTTCCTTGTGAGTTGCGGTGAAATAAGGACTGTTTGGCGGACAGAAGCGGCTTTTCAATCCCTATTTCACCGCAACTTAGTCGTTACTTGTGGACCAGTCTGGCGCAGAAGTGGCCGTCGTAGGAGTCGGCGTTTACGGGAACGCTTTGGAAGAGGCCTCGATCGTTCTGGCGTACGGAAACGAGCTTCTTGGCCTGATCGAATTCGGGGAGTTGCAGAATCTGTGCTTCGGAAAGCGGCGCCACGCTAAAGCCGGCACCCTCGGGAGAAGCAAGGAGCGCGTTCACCACCTGTGTGTTCTCCTCGTCGAAGACCGAGCACGTCGCATAGATGAGCTCGCCGCCGGCAGCCACGCGCGCGGCAGCTTCCTTGAGCATCGTCAGTTGCAGTTTGGGCAGCTCAACCGTCACGTCCTTTTCGGTCAGTCGCCAAGGGATCTCGGGATGACGGCGCATGGTGCCGGTGCCCGAGCACGGCGCATCGATAAAAACCGTGTCGAACTTAACCGGCTCGCCAAGCATGGCATCAAACGATGTGAGCACCTCATCAAGCTCGCAGGCATCACCCGAAACCGTACGAACACCCTGAATACCGGCCTTATGCAGGCGAGCGAGATTCAGATCACACTTGCGATCATGCAGATCGAGCGCCGTATGCTGACGCTCATAGCCCGCACGCTTGGCCTGGCACATCATCACATAGGTCTTGGTGCCGCGACCGGCACCAATCTCAAGGCAGCTTCCAGGGCGCGTGGCAGCCGTGGCGATAAGCTGCGCGTTGAGATCAGATGCCACCGCGGCAGCACGCTCAAACACACCCGAAGCAACGGTAACCTGGGCATCAACCGGGGCATGGCAGCCCGGGAAGACAGGCGCGACGAGCTGCGAGATATACGGATCGGGCTTGGTCGCAAAGGCGTTCTCATGCAGGGCCAGCGGCGCGGGGGCCAGATTGCCAGCAAAGTTGAGCGCACCCTCTGGGGTATCGAACGAGGCCATAATACGAGCGCAAAGCCAACGCGGCAGACCCATCAGGCGCGACAGACGAACCAAGCGTCGCTCAGACTCATCTACATCGGACGCAGTGGCAAAGTTCTCAACGTTGTCCGCGACCTTATGGAGCACGGCATTGGCCAAACCGGCGGCAGACTTAGCTCCGCTGCGCACCAGCTCAACGCCCTGACTCACCGCAACGCGGCCAGGCGTATGCAGATAGAGCATCTCGAAGGCCGAGATACGAAGTGCCATGCGAACACGCGGCGCAACCTTTTTAGGCTTATCGAGAAACTGATCGAGCAGCTCGTCCAAAATACCCTGGGTAGCCGCAACGCCCAGTGCCAAACGAGCGGCAAAAGCGGAATCGCGCTGGTCAATAGCCTTGGCAGATGCGCGAGAGGACAGCACGTCGCGCGCATACATACCGCGGCGATCGGCCTCCATTAGCACATCGAGCGCAAGTTTGCGCGCGGGAGACAGCTTGCTCATGACAAAACACCCCAGATAAGATCGGCACCCTGCAGGCCGGCAGCCCAAGCGGAAGCGGCCATAGCACGCTTGCCATCGGGCTTAACCTCGAGCAACTCAACCGGGCCATCGGAAAGACCAAGGTAAACACGCTTGTTCTTAACGTCAACGGCGCCCTCGCCAAGCGACACATCAGCCGGCGCAGCATCGAGCACACGAACCGTCTTACCGGCAATCATGCAACGAGCAGGCGCGGTATCGGATGAGGCCAGCACATGACGCACGCAATCAAGCGCCGTCATTTGCGGATCTAGACGCATCTCCTGCTTGGAAATCTTGGCAGCATGGGTAACGAGCGCCTCATCCTGCTCGGTCCAAACCGCCGAACCATCGGCAAGTGAAGGAAGTGTATCGGCAAGCAGTTTGCCGCCAAGCTCACCAAGCTCCATGGTCAGCGCCTCAGCATGTTTACCGGCAACCGACGTGGAAGCCTGAGTACAATAAGCACCAGTATCCACGCCATGCCCAATGCGCATGATAGAAACGCCAGCAACCTCGTCACCAGCGAGAATCGCACGCTGAATAGGAGCAGCCCCACGCCAACGAGGCAGCAAAGACGCATGAACATTCACAATACCGAGCGGCGCCATATGCAGCATCTCATCAGGCAAAATGCAACCATAAGCAGCCACACAGAAAATGTCAGCCTGGGCAGCCTGAAGCGCCTCAACAACCTCCGGCGTCATACGATTAGCCTCAACAACCGGCAACCCCAGCTCAAGCGCCTTGGCCTTAACAGGAGACGGTTCAAGCTTCTTACCACGCCCACGAACAGCATCAGGACGAGTAATAACCAGCACAATTTCATTGCCAGCCTCAACAAGCGAAGTCAGCGAAGGCACAGCAAAATCGGGCGTACCCATAAACACAATACGCATAAAGATCGTCTCCTCTCAACCAAAGCCGAGACGGCTACAAATAACAGCGGAAAGCCAAGTACCCAGCCCATCCGCAATAACAATTCAACAAGAACAAATATACCCAAAACCAAAGAAAGAGCCGCAATAAAAGCAGCTCTTCCAACAAAGCATCTATCAGCGAAGACGCCCTTCCCTGGCCCGACGGCACCCGGGCGAAGAGGAGCACGAAAACGCAGTCCCCTTCCGACGCAGGGCTTAGGTTATTGCTCCACGCGCAGTTCCGCACGAGCCGAAGAGCACTTAATGCGCTCTTCGTGCAAGCAGGACTGTTTGAGCATGGAGCAAAACCTAAGCCCTGCGGCGGAAGGGGACGGTGGGACCTACTCCGTCTCGCCCGGTCGAGCGCCGCGGGCCAGGGCGTCCTGGTACTCCTTGACGGCCTTGATCCTCTGCATCGGCTTCAGTCGCTCAAACATAGTGTTGCCGTGCAGATGGTCGATTTCGTGCTGCAGGCACACGCAGAACAGATCGCCCGAGGCCTCGTAGCGAATCAGGTTGGCATCCAGGTCGTACGCCTCGACGACGACATGATCGGGACGCTCGATCTCGCAGCTAATGCCAGGAATGGAAAGGCAACCCTCGCTAAAGGGCACCAGATGGTCGCTCTGCTCAACAATGACGGGATTGATGAGCACGTACGGATCGTAGTCGTTCTTGTCGCTGTAGTCGCAGTCGATGGTGACAAGCTGAATGAGCTCGCCGATCTGCGGGGCAGCCAGGCCGCAACCGCCGTTCTCGAACATCATCTTCTTCATCTTCTCGGCAAGCGCCTCAATCGCCGGGGTGATTTCCTCGATGACGGCACACTCCTGGCGCAGACGAGGGTCGGGCGACAGTACGATTCCGTTGGCTTCCATGGCCATCCTTTCGGGTTGTTACATCAAATCATAGGCGTCGACGTCAACGCTCACGCTCACGCCACGCACGGAGCCCACCTCTTTGAGGCAGGCGTCGATATCATCAGAGACATGGTACCCCACGGGCGACTTCACAAGCAGATGGAAGCGGTAACGGTCCTTGGCTCTCTCGATTACACACGAAGCCGGGCCCAGCACCTGCGGTACCGCGCTGCCCGCCCGCAAAAAGTCGGGCGCGGCGGCATGCCAGCGGCGCTTAAGAAGCTTTGCAATGCGCCCGATGTAGTCCTGCGCGTCGTCTCGGTTCGCCGACCACACCAAGATGTTGACCAAGCGAACAAACGGCGGGTACAGCGCGTCGCGGCGCTGGTCCAGGTCGTAGTCGGTAAAGATCGAACGGTCGTGCTCAGCGACGGCGCGAATTACCGGGTCATCGGGCAGGTAGGTCTGGATGATCACCTCGCCGGGACGATCGCCGCGACCGGCACGGCCCGCCACCTGTTCCAGCAGGTCGTAGGCGCGCTCCCCTGCGCGGAAGTCCGGCAGCTTGAGGGCGAAGTCGGCATTGACCACGCCCACGAGCGTGACCTCAGGAAAATCGAGACCTTTTGCGATCATTTGGGTGCCCAGCAACACGGCGCAATCCGCCGCATCGAACTGCTCGAGCAGCTTTTTGTGCGCATCCTTGCCGCGCGTGGAATCGGCATCCATGCGAATAATGGCGACATCCTCGGGAAACATCTGGTGCAGTGCGTCCTCGATCTGCTGAGTGCCCAGACCCATTTTTGCCAGGTAGCGACTGCCACATTTGGGGCAACGGCTCGTGGGCGCGGGATACGGCTGCACGCGCCAAGACGAACCGCATGTGTGACACTGCAGCGTGTGCGTGCGCTCGTGATACGTAAGCGCGGTGGAGCAGTGATTGCAGGTGGGGACGCATCCGCACTCGCGGCACATCAGAAACGGCGCAAAGCCACGGCGGTTATGCAGCAGCACGGCCTTCTCGCGGCGCTCGACCACACGCTCTAGGCCCTCCATCAGCGGTTTTGAGAACATGGAACGGCTGCCGTGCGAGAACTCACGGCGCAGGTCGGCGATCCGAACCGTCGGCAGGACTGCGTGTCCCGGGCGCTCGGGCATCTCGACGCGCGTCCAGGTGGCACCGTTATACGTGCCACGGCGGCAGCGATCGAGGGCCTCAGCAGAAGGCGTGGCGGAGCCCAACACGAGCGGGCAGCGGTAGCGCCGCGCCATCTCGGCCGCGACCTCGCGCGCATGGTAGCGCGGACTAGAGCCCTGCTTATAGCTGGTCTCGTGCTCCTCGTCGATGATGATGAGACCCAGGTCGCTGAGCGGGCAAAAGAGCGCCGAACGCGCGCCGACGACAACGCGGGCCGCACCGCTGGCGACCATATCCCACTGGTCCAGGCGCTCGCCAGCAGAAAGACGCGAATGGAACACGGCTACCGTCTCGCCAAAGCGCGAGCGGAAGCGGCCGACGGTCTGGGCCGTCAGCGAGATCTCGGGCACCAGCACGCAGGCCGAACGGCCGGCCGCCAGCACGCGCTCAATCGCCGAAAGGTAAACCTCGGTTTTGCCGGAGCCGGTGACGCCGTCGACAAGGACCACGTCTCCGTGGGCGTCCAGACGGGCGCGCTCAATCTGCGCGAGTGCCTGTTGCTGGCCGTTGGTAAGGGAGACCGGCGCCTTACCGTTTGCTGAGGACAGCGTGGTCTGCTCGATGCAGCCGCGCCACGCACGCCGCTCTTCCACCACCACGACGCCGCGTTTTTCGAGCGCCTTAATGGTCGCCGACATACTGTTGTAGAGAAGGTTGAGGTCGCGCGTCGTGACCGGCCCGCACTGGAGCGCCTCGATGAGCTGACGCTGGCGGACAGCAGTCCTGGGCGGCGTATAGTCGAAACCCTCGGGCGTGAGCATGACCCAGCGGTTTTGGATAGGCTTGACGGCGGGGCGCACAACTGTCCACACGCCGTCGTCGCCCTTGACCACACGCGGGCTGACGCCCGGGGGCAAGAACAGGCGCAGGCACTCGGAAAGCGTCGCGACATACTCGCGGCTCATCCAGCGTGCGATACGGGCAGCCTCGGCGGTAAAGAGCGGTTTGCTGAGGATAGCCTCGATAGGCTTGATGCGCGCGGGATCGAGAGCGCTGTTGCCCTGCAGGTCGTCCAGCTCAGGCGCAATGTCGACGATATAGCCCGCGGCGGCACGGTTACCAAAGTGGACCAGGACCGTGGATCCGATCTGCGCCTCGTTGGCAAGGGACCGGGGAATGCCGTAAGCAAACGGCTCGGACAGCGCACGGGTGGGAATGTCGAGGACTACGCTCGCATAGGCGGCGACGGGTTCAGGTGCGAACTCAGGCTTGGCCGGAGTCTCCTCCGGTTCCGGCGAACCAAACAGTGACAGTTGCTCGGCCATGGTCTCTGTACCTCCCATCCCATACGTCTTTAGAAACAAGAGCCCCACTCGTGGTGAGCGGGGCTCGGATACATGCGTTTACACGGCTGCTACAGCGCCATCGTGCGGGCGCGGTCGATGCGCGCCAGGCAGTCGTCGCGGCCGACGAGCGCCATGGTCTCGCCCAGTGGAGGGCTCACCATGTTGCCGCAGACGGCGACGCGCACGGCCTGGAACACCACGCGCTTCTTAAGGTCCATCTGCTCGGGCAGCGGCTCAAGCGCGGCGTCGATGTTCGCGGCGGTCCACTCGGTGACACCCTCGAGCGCGGCCTTGGCGGCGTCCAGGATGGCACCCATGCCTTCCTTGGCTAGGCCCTTGTTAACGGACTTCTCGTCATACTCGAGCGTCTCGGCCGTGGCAAAGATGGGAGCGGCGACGGTCACGGCGTCGGTCGGCATCTTAGTGCGCGGCTTGACGATAGCGGCAAGCGCGTCGATCCAGTCCTCGCCGTACTCGACGTTGCCCTCGATGAGGCCCGCCTCGTGCAGCTCGGGGACCATGATCTCGTCGGCAAACTGGGCGTCGGACATGCCGTTGATGTACTCGGCATTGACCCAGTCGAGCTTCTTGGGGTCGAAGGTCGCCGGGTTCTTGGAGATGCGGTCGAGCGAAAACTTGCTGGCCAGGACATCACGCGGAATGATCGTAGTCTCGCCGTCGAGCGACCAGCCGAGCAACGCCAGGTAGTTGACGAAGGCGTCGGACAGATAACCGGCGTCGCGGTACTCCTCCACCGAGGTGGCGCCGTGGCGCTTGGAGAGCTTCTTACCGTCGGCGCCCAGAATCATGGAGATGTGGGCGAACGTGGGCACGGGCGCGCCGAGGGCCTCGTAGACCATGACCTGGCGCGGGGTGTTGGACAGGTGATCGTCGCCGCGGATGACGTGGGTGATCTTCATCATGGCGTCGTCGACGACGGTCGCGAAGTTGTACGTGGGCGTGCCGTCGGAGCGGAAGATAACAAAGTCGTCGAGCTCCTTGGCATCGAAGGTCACCTCGCCGTGGACAGCGTCGTGGATGACGACGTCGCCGCGGTCCTCGGGCACCTTGATGCGCAGGACGTAGGGCTCGCCGGCCTCGATGCGGCGACGGGCCTCCTCGGGATCAAGATCGCGGCAGCGACGCTGATAGCCCTGGAAGGGGTCCTTGCGCTCCTGCGCGGCCTTGCGGTCGGCTTCGAGCTGCTCCTTGGTGCAGAAGCAAGGATAGGCCTTGCCCTCGTCCCAAAGCTTCTGGGCGGCCTGCTTGTACAGGTCCAGGCGCTCGGTCTGGGCGTAGGGGCCATAGTCGCCGCCCACCTCGGGACCCTCGTCCCAGTCCAGGCCAAGCCAACGCATGGCGCGCAGAATGATCTGCGTGTTCTCGTCGGTGGAGCGGGTGGGGTCGGTGTCGTCGATGCGCAGGATGAACGTGCCGCCGTTTGAGCGGGCGAAAGCCCAGTTATAGATAGCGGTGCGGGCGCCGCCGATGTGCAGCTTGCCCGTCGGTGAGGGTGCAAAGCGGACGCGAACGTCTGATGCCATGGATATCTCCTCGATTGCAGGATGGATGTCTAACCGCACCAGTATAAAGCAACAATGCGACCTCCGCACAAAGGGCACCGACCCACTCATTGGGGACAGACTTAAATGACCAGTCTTTGGCAACCTGTTGGCATTTAGGTAAGGCTGGTCATTTAAGTCTGTCCCCAATGAGTAGGTGCGGAAAGGGTGTGAATGTTTGATTTACGCGCTATGATGAGCCCTTGCATAGAGAGCCTGGCGGAATGGTAACGGTCGCCGGGACACGTTTTTGAAAGGACAATCATGTCAGAAGAACTTCGTTCCATCCCACCCCAACACGGGTCCTTCGTATTTACGTCGGAGTCGGTGACCGAAGGTCATCCCGATAAGATCGCTGACCAGATCAGCGACGCCGTCCTCGACGCAATCCTCGCCAAAGAAATAGAGCTCCAGGAGCAGGGCTACATCGCCCCCAACGGCGTGCCTGCCAACGTGGAGAACGTCCGCTGCGCTTGCGAGACCCTCGTGACCACCGGCACCGTCATCGTCGCCGGCGAGATCCGCACCCAGGCCTACGTCGACGTGCAGGAAATCGCCCGCGGCGTTATCCGCCGCATTGGCTACAACCGTGCCAAATTCGGTTTTGACTGCGACACCTGCGGCGTTATGAGCCTCATCCACGAGCAGTCGCCCGATATCGCCCAGGGCGTCGACGAGTCCTTCGAGACCCAGACCGGCGCTACCACCGACCCGATCGACCTGATCGGTGCCGGCGACCAGGGCATGATGTTCGGTTATGCCTCCAACGAGACCAAGACCCTCATGCCCATGCCGCACTACCTGGCAAGCCGTCTGGCTGAGCGCCTGGCCGCCGTGCGTCACGACGGTACCCTCGCCTATCTGCGTCCCGACGGCAAGACCCAGGTCACCGTGCGCTACGAAGACGGCAAGCCCGTCGAGGTAACGACCATCGTCATCTCCACGCAGCACGCCGCCGAGATCGAGGACATGGGCAAGATCAAGGCCGACCTCATCGAGCACGTCATCACCCCGGTCATGGACGCCGAGAACATGCCGTGGGACAACGCAGACATCTACGTGAACCCCACCGGTCGCTTTGTCGTGGGCGGCCCCATGGGCGACACGGGCCTCACCGGCCGCAAGATCATCGTAGACACCTACGGCGGCTACGGCCGTCACGGCGGCGGTGCCTTTAGCGGCAAGGACTGCACCAAGGTTGACCGCTCCGCCGCGTATGCAGCGCGCTGGGTCGCCAAGAACGTGGTCGCCGCCGGCCTTGCCGACCGCTGCGAAGTCGAACTTGCCTACGCCATCGGCGTTTCCAAGCCCCTCTCAATCATGGTCGACACCTTCGGTACCGCGAATGTTGCCGAGGACAAGATCGTCGAGGCCGTAGAGAAGACCTTCGACCTGCGCCCGGGCGCAATCATCCGCGACCTAGATCTGCGTCGCCCCATCTACGAAAAGACGGCAGCCTACGGTCACTTTGGCCGAGAAGACGCCGACTTCACCTGGGAGAAGACCGACCGAGTCGAAGAACTCAAAGCAGCCTGCGGCCTGTAATTAAGAGCCGCTAAGGTCACAACACGCATGCGCTTTCAAAAGAAGCACCGCCCCCAAGCGGTGCTTCTTTTTTATTAATCCGGTGGTGAAGATGCTTCGATATGAGCCTACGCTGCGTCACCAGCTAATGAATTTTGCAGCACACGCGCCTCTACCATGTATCCTTAGTTCCGAGGGCTTTGGTATTTGGTCGGTCGCGAGTTCCGCACGAGCCGGAGGCCACTTAATGTGGCCTCCGTGCGAGCCAGGACTGTAGAGCAGGCGACCAAATACCAAAGTCCTCGGAACGACGGGATAGAACAGGAGCACCCATGGCAGGCAAGCCGCAAACACTAGCTACGACCTCGGCATTCGAGATCTTGGGCCCCGTCATGGTCGGCCCCAGCTCATCGCACACCGCCGGCGCCCTGCGCTGCGCCCAAGTTGCCGCCAGCCTGCTGGAAGGCCGCATCACCAAAGTCACCTTTGGCCTGTGGAACTCCTTCGCCCACACCTACCGCGGCCACGGCACAGACCGTGCGCTCGTCGCGGGCATACTGGGCCTCGACACCGATGACGAGAACATCAAGCAGGCCTTCGACCTCGCGCGCGAGCAGGGCCTCGAATATCACTTTGACATCAAGGGCGACGACGCCTCCATCCACCCCAACACCGTCGACATCGAAATGGTCGACGACACGGGCGCCACGGCACAGGTCCGCGGCGAGAGCCTGGGCGGCGGCAAGATGCGCATCAGCCGCATTAACGGCGTCGGCGTCGACATCTCGGGCATGTATTCCACGCTCTTCGTGGCGCACAAGGACGTCCCCGGCGTGCTCGCCGCGCTCACCAACCTGCTCGCCTACGCCCACGTAAACATCGCCTTCTGCCGCACCTACCGCACCGAAGTGGGCGGCCAGGCCTACTCCGTCTTTGAGACCGACGGCGCGCCCGACGACACCGTCGTCCCCATGCTGCGCAAGCTCGACAATGTCGATTACGCGACCTTTATCGAGCTCCCCGGTTCTGCCTCGTCGCTCTCTCCCGGCGTCTCGGCCAAGGAAATCTTCGACGACGGCGAGCAGCTGCTCGATGCGTGCGAGGAAATGGGGCTCAGCATCGGCGCCGTCATGGCCGTTCGTGAGGCGCGTCTGACCGGCGAGGCCCACGCCGTCGCCGCCATGCGCCGCGTGCTCGACGTCATGCGCGAGGAGACCACGGCCCCCCTCGCCAATCCGCAGCGCTCGCTCGGTGGGCTAATCGGCGGCGAGGCCAAGCTCGTCGAAGCCACCGGCCGCAACGATTTGAGTGCCAGCCTGATGGGCCCCGTTCAGACCGATGCCGTGGCCCGCGCCATGGCCGTGCTCGAGCGCTCCGCCACGATGGGCGTGATCGTCGCCGCCCCCACGGCCGGCTCCGCGGGTGTTGTGCCCGGCTGCGTGCTGGCGCTCGCCGATCGCCTGCAGCTCGACGACGAGCAGGTCATGGACGCGCTATACTGCGCAGCCGCCATCGGCCTCAACCTCACCACAAGCGCCTGCGTTGCCGGCGCCGAGGGCGGCTGCCAAGCCGAGGTCGGAAGCGCCGCCGCCATGGCAGCCGCCGCGCTGGTACAGATGCTCGGCGGCACGCCCGAGCAGGCGCTTGACGCCAGTTCCATCGCGCTAAGTAACCTGCTGGGCCTCGTTTGTGACCCCGTCGGTGGCCTCGTGGAGGTGCCCTGCCAAAACCGCAACGCCATCGGCGTGGCAGCGGCCTTTAGCTCGGCACAACTCGCCCTCGCAGGCATTAAGAGCCTGGTGCCGTTTGACCAGATGGCACATGTCATGCTCTCGGTGGGTCACGCGTTGCCGGCCACGCTGCGCGAGACGGCAAAGGGCGGCATCGCGCAGGCTCCGGCCGCACTTTCGGCCTGTGCAAAATGCGGTGTGTGCGGATAGCGGCAAAGAACGACTCAAAGGTGGGACAAATGTCCCACCTCTTTTGAATGCCACCGTTTCCGTACCACAAACAGCAGGGCAATCGCTATAATGCAAGCCCAGTAAAAACACGATGAACCGCAAGGCGAAAATCGAAGGATATGCATACGATGTCGCAAAACGATCGAACTCAACTGATTCCCGATCCGCAGCAGCCGAGCAGGCACACCGGCGGCGTTCAGTCGCCGCGTCCTATCGCGCCGAGCCACGGTCAGCAGCGTAGTGCAGCAAACGCTTCCCAACACCCGAACCAACAGCGACAGCAGCGTCAACAACGTCAGCAGCGCCAGGCAAACGGCAATGCGCCCAAGCAGCCCCCCACGCACGCTCGAGGCGATCGCGGCCCCGCGCGCAAACCCGCCGAGAACAATAAGTCGGGCAAAAAGACGACGTTATTTGTCGTCCTGGGCCTAATCGTCATTGTCTATATCGTAGGCGTCGTAGCATTTTCGCAGGTAGCCTACCCCAACACCACCATCGCCGGCGTCGACGTCTCGTTCTCCAACGCTTCGTCTGCCGCCACCAAGGTCAATTCGGCATGGAAGCACTATAAGCTCGCCGTGACAGGCGATGACTTTAGCTGGACCTATCAGCCCGAGTCCGATGAACCCATCGTCGATGGCGAAGCTGCCGCAAAAGAGATCATCAACCACAACGAAGCCTTTATTTGGCCGGTCCGCCTTGTGGAATCCTTAAGCGGCAAGACCAAAACAACCGCTACCTCCAACGAAGTCGATCTTGATCAAGACGTCGACCTGTCCATGCTCTCCGACACCTTTGACCAAAAGAAGTTTGAGAAGGATCTGGGCGCCGCCATCAACGAGTTTAACGAGGGCCGTTCGGGCACGTTCGAGGCAAATAGCTCCTATGACGAGCAGGCCGGCAAGTTTACCGTCGAGAAGGCGCGCTCCAACGAAAAACTCAACCGCGAGCATGTCATTAAGTATGCCGAGCTCGAGCTTGCCTCGCTGGCCGAGTCCGTAGATCTTTCCAAGCTCGGCAACGATGCCTATGAGCCGCTCAATGGAACGCTGACCGATGATCAGATTCAGGCCGCATGCGATGCCGCCAACAACTTCCTGGGCGTCAACGTGACCCTCAAGCTCAACGGCGAGGATGCCGGCAAGGTTGATGGCAGCTCCGTATTGCAGTGGATCAGCTTTGCCGATCCCGCCAACCCAACGCTCGATACGTCGCAGATCAGCAACTGGGCAGCCGAACTCGCCAACGGCTTTAATACCGTGGGCTCCACTCGCTGGTGGACGCGCGCCGATGGCAAGCAGTGCGCCGTCGAAGGCGGCGACTTTGGTTGGTCCATCGACAGCAGCTCGCTCGCCAAGCAGGTCGAGGACGCCATTAACAACAAGCAGACCGGCGAAATCGAGATCAAGTACTCCCAGAAGGCCGAAACCTTTACCGCAAAGGGAGAGCCCGACTGGAAGGCGTATATCGACGTCGACTTGTCCGAACAGCACGCGCGCTACTATGACGAGAGCGGAAATATCGTTTGGGAGGCCAACTTTATCTCGGGCAAGCCGGGCGAGGACGCCACGCCCGAGGGCGTCTGGCAGATCAACAGCAACGACGGCGGCAGCACCCTGATCGGAGCCAAGGACCCCGAGACCGGCAAGCCCAAATACGAGAGTCCGGTGAGCTACTGGATGCCGTTTGAGGGCAACATGATCGGCTTCCATGATGCCACCTGGCAAAACGACAAGAGCTTCGATAACGCCGAGTCCGACTGCATCAAAGTCGGCCTATGCGTGGTTGTCCACTCGTAGTGCAACGCGCGCATTCCTACAACGTGGAACCGCTGCGACCAATCTAACAGTTCCGAAAGAAACCGTTCTATGCGCCCACCCCAACCGGTGGGCGCATATACTTATCGAGGTACTTTCTATAAAGGAGACGCTATGCCGAATGTCCCCACGACCACCCCGGGCCCGGATGATACCGAGCACACGCTCGAAGATGTCACCGAAACGATTCCTCTGATTACAAACGTACATGCCGATAAGCAGAGCGGACGCGCGAACGATGCGACCGAGATTTCCGATGAAGAGGCATATGCCAAGCTCAAGGCAAAACGTGCCGAACGTCGACGCAAAAAGCTCATCCGACGCGGCATTGCGGCCGGCGTCGTGGCCGCCATTGTGCTCATCGCCGTTGTCGTGACCTTAGCCATCAACGCACGGCCCGCAGGCAACAACGGGCCGGTGACCGACATGGTGACCGAGGGCACGTTTACCACAACGGTCGAGGCGAAAGGCCAGCTCAAACCCATTTCGTCCTCAGTGGTCTCCCCTTCTGTCGACGGTACGGTCGATTCGATCAACGTGCAGGCGGGCCAATCCGTCAACGAGGGCGACGTGCTTATGACCATTAAAAACGACGAGCTCGATCGCAACGTTGCCGAGGCGCAGCGTGCAGTTGCTGCCGCTCAAGAAGACCTCGCTAATGCGAAGAAAGCCGCAGCTGCCGCTCAGGCCACCCCAACGACGGACGTCGATGGAGCTTCCGCAGCGGCTGGCGTCTCCGCCGCATCGGCGGACACGAACGCCGTATCGGCCGCGCAGCGCAGCCTCGCATCGGCCCAGGCAAACCTCGATCAGGCGAACGCCAAGGCGGCCAGTCGTACGGTCACGGCCCCGAGCTCGGGCAGTATCGTGGAGCTCAACGCCAAGGTGGGCGCCACGGTAACAGGCGGCATGATCATGGGCGAAAGCGATACGAGCGGCGGCAAGCAGTGCATGCAGATCGCCGACCTATCTAAGATGAAGGTGACCGTGCAGGTGGGCGAAAAGGACATCGCCAAGATCGCCGTTGGGCAGAGTGCCAACGTCACGTATCCCGCGTTTCCCGATATCGTAAGCCAGGGAACGGTCACGGCCATCGCCTCGGTGGCAAACTCCGACGCCGCCAACGGTGGCGGCGGCAGCGTAACCTTTAACGTCGACATTCTCATAGAGGCGCCCGACGCGCGCCTGAAGCCGGGCATGACGGCCGAGGTATCGGTGGTGACCGAGCAGCTCGACGACGTGGTGATGGTGCCGACGATGGCGCTCATGACCGAAGACGGCGAACACTATTACGTCAACGTGGCAACCGATGACGAGGGCAAGCAAACCCGCCGCGTCAAGGTGACCGTCGTGACGCAAAAAGACAACGAAACCGTAGTCGGCAAGACACAGGTCAAGCGCGACGACCAGGGCAACGAGATCAACCCCAACGTGCCGGTTACCAAGCTGCGCGATGGTGACACCCTCGTCATGGACACCGGAGCGGACGCAACGGCTGACGGCGGCTACAGCGCGGATTCGGGCAGTATGTCTGCCGATGAGGACATGTAATGCGTCCCGTTATCGACATCCGCAACGTGCACCGCATCTTTGAGAGCGAGGCGGGTTGCGCCCACATCCTGCACAACGTGAGCCTGGCGGTAAATCCCGGCGAATTCGTCGCTATCACTGGCCCCTCGGGTTCGGGCAAATCAACGCTCATGAACATCCTAGGCTGCCTGGATAAGCCAACGGCAGGCGACTACTACCTGCAAGGGGTCAACGTGGCCGAGCTCGATGATGACGAGCTCACCGAAGTTCGCGCCCTGAGCATTGGCTTTGTCTTTCAGAGCTTCAACCTGCTGCCGCGCCTGTCGGTTATCGAAAACGTCATGCTGCCGCTGGCCTACACCAATGTGCCCCGTAGCCAGCGCGAAATGCGCGCCGTGCACGCGCTGCAGGCCGTCACGCTGCCCGTCGACCACTGGGACCACCGCATATCCGAGCTCTCGGGCGGCCAGATGCAGCGTGTCGCCATCGCACGCGCCCTCGTCAATGACCCGCCCATCATTCTGGCCGACGAGCCGACGGGAAACCTTGACTCCGCCACCGGAGCGCTTGTGATGGAGACCTTCCATAGACTTCAGGAGCGCGGCAAAACCATCGTGCTTATCACACACGACCCCAGCATCGCCGCCGAGGCCGACCGTGCCATGACCATCCGCGACGGTCGCATTCACGACGGCGCGTATATTCCACATGCACCGCGGACCCTGCGCAGCGCCGTAGATAGCCTGCCCATGATTTCCGCCTCCACCAACCCGCCGAAAGGAGTGGTGGCATGAGCGCCCGCGATCTCATCCAGGAAGCCCTTCACTCGCTCGAAGCCAACAAGGGGCGCAGCCTGCTCACCATCCTGGGCATTGTCATCGGCATCGCCTCGGTTATCGCCATGACTTCGCTCATCGGCGGTATCCAAAACAGCCTGGTCAACAGTCTGGGCCTCAATGCGGCACGCATGGTGCAAATCTATTCGTCGCAAGAACTCACCGAGTCGGACATCGAGAAGCTTCAAAAACTGGTGCCGCAGATAGAGCAGATCGGCATTGTCGACAGCGCGTATACCGAGTATAAGACCGGCGATAAAAGCTATACCGTCATGGCACAGGGTGTCGATAGCGACATGCTCGACGCCGTGGGGGCCAGCAAGCTCGTTGCGGGGCGCACCTATTCCCAGGCCGAGTCCCAATCAGGCTCGCGCGTGGCGCTCATCAGCCGCAACGGCGCCGATCAGCTTTACGGCAACGAACAGGATGCGCTGGGGAAAACCATCAAGGTGTCCAACGGCGAGGTGCAGATTGTAGGCGTGATTGATGGCGGCAGCGACTCCATGGGCTCGCTCACGCTGTATATGCCACGCGAAACTATCTCCGGACTGTTTGGCGACGAGAATCCTTCATTCCCCAGCGTGACGGCACTTGCCGCCGAGGGCACGGACATGGATGAGCTTTGTAAGACCATCGAGTCCAAGGTGCGCGCGATGAAGGACATCGAGGAGGAGGATGAGTACGACAGTGTATCGGCGACATCCATGAAAAGCGCCATCGATGCACTCAACTCCTTTATGGGCGCATTCTCGCTCATCATGGGCGCTGTCGCCAGCATCTCGCTGCTTGTCGGCGGTATCGGCATTATGAATATGATGCTCACCAACGTGACTGAGCGCATCCGCGAGATCGGTATTCGCCGTGCTCTGGGCGCCAGTCGTCGCGATATCACCGCGCAGTTTTTGGCCGAGTCTTCGGCGCTGTGCGTCACCGGCGGACTGTTGGGTGTCCTGATAGGCTATCTGCTAGCCTGGGGCCTCGCGATGTTTGCCTCCGGATCCGGGATTCTTGGCGAGCTCGGAGCCAGCGGGCAAATCACACCGAGCTTTTCAATCGCCACGGTGCTGCTGGCCTTCGCCGTCTCCGTCGGCATCGGCGTAATCTTTGGCTTCTACCCCGCTCGCCGCGCGGCAAAGCTCGACCCGGTGGAGTGCCTACGCTACCAGTAAGCAACCATCAACAAGTTGCGGTGAATTAGGGACTGAATGTGCTATCTAGCAGCAAAAACAAACACTATTTCACCGCAACTTATTGAAGGGCTGCTTGCGCCAGTTCCGCGCGTCGTCCTCGAGCTTTTGGCGGATGACGGGCTTGTACGGGTCGAGCTTACTCGGGGCGCTCCTCCTCGCGGGCGGGAGGGCACGCAGGCGCGGCGAGCGCCTAGCGCGCGAACTCCCGTAAGAGCGCGTCTTCCACTTCCCGAAGCGAAAGGGCCCCGTCTCCCTCGGCGGGACGGGCGACCACGATACAGCGCGCTCCCACGTCGCGCGCGGAAGCGATCTTCTCGGCCGTGCCACCTACGGTTCCCGAGTCCTTGGTCACAAGCCACTGTGCGCCCACCTGCCGAAGCATCGCCTCGTTGAGCTCGCGGGTGAAGGGCCCCTGCATGCCGATGACGTGCGATGGCGAAAACCCCGCGTCGATGCACTTCGTTATAGCACCGGGCAGCGGGAGCACACGCACGAAGAAGCGCTCCGCGAAATCGGCGACGCGCGTGTAGGGAGCAAGCTCCTTGCTCCCCGTCGTGAGAAGCGCGCGACCCGGGTTCTCGGAGAGAAAGCGCGCCGCGCAGGCGATCGACGCGACCGAAACGACGCCCTTGGGCAGCGCCTCGACCGGGCGCGCAAGGCGCAGGCATCGTGCACCCACGGCGAGCGAAGCGGCCCGGATGTTGCCGCTTGCGAGCGTAGCAAAGGGATGCGTAGCGTCGACGACGATGCGCGCGCCGGAAAGCTCGCGCTCCATGTCGGCCTCGTCGAGCCTGCCCGCATGCACCTCGATGCCCGGAAGCTCGCCCAAAAGCTCACCTCCGTACTCGGTTGCCGCGTAGGCACGGGCGGGGATGCCCGCCCCGCTCGCCCATTCGCACAGGAGGCGGCCCTCGGTGGTGCCGGCGAAGATGCGCAGCGCCGGCGCGGATGCGGGCGCCGTCACTTCGGGCCGCCTGGGCGCGTGATCTGGTAGAGCAGCGCGTTCATAATGGCGGCCGCCACGGTCGAACCGCCCTTGCGACCCCTCGCGACGATGGCCGGCACGCGTCGCGCGAGTAGCTCCTCTTTCGCCTCGACCACGTTCACAAACCCGACCGGCACCCCAACGACGAGCGCAGGCGCGATCTTCCCCGCGTCCATGAGCTCGGCGAGGCGCAGAAGAGCTGTGGGAGCGTTGCCGACGGCCACGATGAGCGGACCCTCGATGCCGCAAGCTTTTTCCATGCTCGCAACGGCGCGAGTCGTGCCCGCGGCGCGCGCAGCCGCGGCGACATCAGGGTCGGCCATGTAGCACACGGCCTTGCAGCCGATCTTCGCGAGCGCGGGCTTGCTTATGCCTGCGAGCGCCATGTTCGTGTCGGTGAGCACCGTGGCCCCTGCGCGCAGTGCGTCGAGCGCACAGTGCGCGGCATCATGGGTGAACACGAGGGAATCGGCGTACGAGAAGTCGGCAGTGGTGTGGATGACGCGCTTCACGACGGGCTCTTCGAGCGGCGGGAACGTGCGGCCGCCGAGCTCTTCGGTGATGATCTCGAAGCTGCGCCGCTCGATGTCGCCGGGCGCCATCTCCTTGGAATCCATCTAGTACTCCACTCCTTCCCTTGCACATATCCCCTGAGCGTAGGGGTGTTTCTCGCACCGCATCTCGGTTATGTAGTCGGCCTTCTCCACGATCTTGCGGGAAGGCGCGCGCCCGGTGAGCGCTACTTCGACGCCGCGCGCGGACATATCGAGCGCGCGGTCCACGAGCGCCTCGTCGACAAGCCCCTTCGAAAGCGCATCGAGCGCCTCGTCGAGCACGAGCAGCCCCTCCTGCGCGCCCTCGAGCTCGGCAAGCGCGGAAGCGAGGTTCCCATCGTGCAGCTCGCACGTAGCGGCAAGTTCTTCCGACGACATCGACCAGGTAAACTTGTCCGACACCTTCCCCGCGAACACGGGCACGCCGAAATGCTCGGCGAGCAGGCGCGCCTCCCCGCTTTCGCCGTCTTTCAGGAACTGCACGACGACGACGCGGCGGCCTGCGGCGAGCATGCGAAGGGCGAGGCCCATCGCCGCCGTGGTCTTGCCTTTGCCGTCGCCATGATACACGTGGATCATACGCCCTCCTCGATAATGCGGTAGACATACTCCATGTCGAGCGCTCCGCGCACGACGTCGGCCAGGCGGTCGAACTCGCGCGCACGGTGATCGGCCGCGGACGCCGCGCCCGCAGCACCCACGACGCTCTCGGGCAGGCCGCGCATGCGCGCGAGCGAGCGCGCGAGGGCGAGCGCCACCCCCGGTTCGTCGAACAGGCCGTGGAGATAGGTTCCGAACACGTTTCCGCAGGCCGCGCCTTCTGGTTTGCCGCCAATCGTGCCCGCATGGGCGCAGGAAACGGTCGTTTCGCCGTCGTGAATCTCGTACCCGCGCGCCGTCATGCCGTTCCACACCGAGAACGCGCCTTGGGCGCCCGTGATGCGCAGCTCCGACTGGGCGAGGCGCTTTTCCTCCTTGAACACCGTACTTGCAGGGATGAGCCCGAGCCCGCGCGCGGTGCCAGCGCCTTCCCTGCCGTGCGGATCGGAAAGCTCGTCTCCCAAAAGCTGGTAGCCTCCGCATATGCCGAGCACCGGCGTGCCCGCGCCCGAAAGCGCGCGTACACAGGCTCCGATGCCGCTAGCCGCAAGCCAGCGCGCGTCGTCGAGCGTGGTCTTCGAGCCGGGGAGCACCACCAGGTCGGGTCGGCCCAGATCGGTCGTCGAGGAAACGTAGCGCACGCCCACGCCGGGCACGCGCGAAAGCGGGTCGAAGTCGGTGAAGTTCGACAGATGCGGAAGGCGCACGACGGCGACGTCGATGACGCCGCGCGCCTCGCGGGCAGATAGGCGCGGCGCAAGCGAGTCCTCGTCGTCCAGGTCGAGCGTAAGATACGGCACGACCCCCACGACGGGAACCCCGCACATCTTCTCGAGCGGGGCCAAACCCGGGCGCAGGATTTCCGCATCGCCGCGGAACTTGTTCACCACAAGCCCCCGCAAAAGCGCGCGGTCCTCGGGCGCAAGGAGCGCGACCGTGCCGTAGAGCTGGGCAAACACCCCGCCTGGGTCGATGTCGCCCGCGAGCAGCACGGGGGAGGACACGGCGCGCGCGAGCCCCATGTTGACGATGTCGTTTTCGGCAAGGTTGATTTCGACGGGGCTGCCGGCGCCCTCGATGACGATGACGTCGTTTTCCTCCGCGAGCGAATCGAACGCCTCCAAAATCTGCGGCATGAGCGCCTTCTTTCGCGCGAAGTAGTCCCTCGCAGCAAAGGCTCCCTGCGCCTTGCCGGCCACGATAAGCTGGCTTCGGTGGTCGCTTTCGGGCTTGAGCAGGATGGGGTTCATGCGCACGTCGGGCGCGATGCCGCACGCCTCGGCCTGCATGATCTGGGCGCGCCCCATCTCGAGGCCGTCGGACGTGACACCGCTGTTGAGCGCCATGTTCTGGCTCTTGAAGGGAGCCACACGCAGGCCGTCCTGCGAAAGCACACGGCACAGCCCCGCCGCAAGCAGGCTCTTCCCCGCGTTCGACATGGTGCCCTGAATCATGAAGGGCTTCGCCCTACCCACGGGTATCGACCTCCTTCGCCGAGCCTCGGCCATCCGCGCCCGCCATAGCGTCGCTGCAAGAAGCGCCGCCCCATTCGTCGGGTTCGCCTTCGCCCGATGCGCCTTCCGCCCGAAGCACGCGGCTGAACGCCATCGCAAGCCGGGCGTTCTCCTTGCGCGTGCGCACCGCGACGCGACACCAGTAACGGGACAGTACCGAAAACGAGTCGCACGTGCGGACCAAAACCCCCTGTTTATACAGGCGCTCGGGGATGTCTTTCGCCGGCGTGCGGACTAAAAGGAAGTTCGCATCCGACGGCACGACGGAAAGCCCGAGCGAGGAGAGCTCGTGGGAAAGCCACGCTCGCTCGCCCGCCAATACATCGCGCGTGCGCGAGACGTATTCAACGTCTTCCAGGGCGGCGATGCCCGCGGCCTCGGCGACCGAGGAGACGGGCCACGCCTGCCCCGCCCGGCGAATCCCCTCGATGAGTTGGGCGTTTCCGCTGATCAGATATCCCAACCGCAACCCCGCCATTCCGTAGAGCTTGGTGAACGCGGAGAGCACGGCCACATGGCGCGAACACGCGGCGCGTGCGGCCACGCTCCTTTCGCGGGCGTCGGGCGCAAATCCGAGGAAGCACTCGTCCACGACGAGCAGCGCACCCACCTGCTCGCAGCGGCAAGCCGCGGCATCGATCACGCGGGGGTCGACGAGGCGCCCCGTCGGGTTGTTCGGATTGCAGAGGCACGCCACGTCTCCCGGCCCCTCGATCGCGCTGGCGAAGGAGGCGGGCACGTCGAAGTCGTCCGCTTCGGAGAGCGGGAACTCCTGCACGCATGCGCCGTAGTACGATGCCGCCTCCGCATATTCAGAGAACGTCGGCGCGCACACGACGATACGTTTCGGGCGCACCGCCGCGGCGAGCCGCCAGATGATGTCGGACGCGCCCGCGCCGCAGACGATAGTATCTTCGGGAATGCCCTGGGCGCGCGCTAGGGCGCGAACGAGGGCGAGACTTTCCCTATCGGGGTAGGCGTCGATTCGAGAAAGCGCCTTGCAAGCTGCGGCGACGGCGCGCGGCGAGGGACCTGCCGGATTCACGTTCACCGAGAAGTCAATGAGGTCGGAGGCGTCCCCTTCGCAAGCGATGCCGAGCGATTGCGTGCTACCCCCATGCGCACGGGCGCGCAGGATTCCCCCGGCAGCCCGGGGCGCGGCATGGTCTTCCCTCATGCCATCGCCCCCACGGCGACCACGACCGCCGCACGCGCGGCACCGAAGACGACGAGCGCGCATACGGACGCGGCGAGCATGAGCCTTGTCGCCCGGGCGATGTCGCCCCACTCGATTTCGCGGGACGCGTCGCCTATCGTCGGTTTCTCAACGAGCTTGCCGAAATACACCGCGGGTCCCGCCAGGCGCAGCCCGAGCGCGCCCGCGCACGCTGACTCGGTCTGCGCCGAGTTGGGGCTCGCATGGCGACGCCTGTCGCGGCGCCAGATGCGCGCCGCCCCGCGCGCGTCGAGCCCAACAATCGGGCACACGGCGATCATGAGCAGAGCCGATAAGCGCGAGGGAATCCAGTTCACTGCATCGTCGAGGCGCGCCGAGGCGCAGCCGAAGTCGATGTAGCGCTCGTTTTTGTAGCCCACCATGCTGTCGAGCGTGTTCACCGCCTTGTACGCCATGCCCAAGGGTGCACCTCCGATCAAAAGGTATAAAAGCGGCGCAATGACGCCGTCGCTCGCGTTCTCCGCCACCGTTTCCACAGCGGCGCGCGCGACGCCCTGCTCGTCGAGAACAGACGTATCGCGTCCCACGATGAGCCCGACGGCTTCGCGCGCCGCGACAAGGCCGCCCTTCGAGAACGCGCTGGCCACGGCCAGGCTCTGGCGGCGTAGCTCGCATGCCGCGAGAATCTGATAGCTCGCCCATGCCTCGGCCACGAAGCGCAAGCCGGGGTGAACCATGCCGCAAAGATGCAGGATTCCCCAGGTCAAAAGCCCACACGCAAGCGGAAGCGCCACGGCGAGCACAAGCCCTGCGGCGCGCGTGCCCGCGGACGTTTGCGGGAATGCGCCCCGCAGGCGGCCTTCGGCCCACGTGATCGCGCGCCCCATGGCGACGACGGGATGGGGAAGCCAGCGCGGGTCGCCGAAGGCAAGGTCGGCCGCGAACCCGGCGGCGACGGCAAGAATCGTCATCACCGGGCATCGCCCCCCGAAGCGGGGCGAACGTCGCGAAGGCAGCGCCCATCCCAGGTGGCGGCCCATGCGCCGCCCGGCTCGGTATGCACGTCGAAGTATTCCATTTTCGGGACAGCAAGCTCGGAAAGCAGCGCTTTCACGGTACCCGCGTGAACGACGAAGACGGCGCGCCCACTCCCCTGGGCACACCCCGATTCGCACGCCTCCCGAAACGCCGCGACGACGCGGCGGGTGAAATCGCTCTTGCCCTCGCCATGCGGGCAGCGCGTCTCGCACCAGGAGTCTACCCAGGCGCGGTAGCGCGCATCCTCTTTAAGCTCAGCGGCGCTTCGCCCCTCGAAGTCGCCGAAATCCATCTCGCGCAGACCGGGGCACGCCATAAGCTCCGCGTTCGGGAAGAGGATGCGCGCCGTCTGGTCGGCGCGAGCCATGCCGCTCGTGATAACACGGTACACGTCACGATCGCACGCGAGGTTGCGCAAAGCGCGCTCGCCCGCGCTCGACAGGGGCTCGTCAGTGCCCGCCCCGCTGTAGCGACGGTCTTCCGTGCCCGCTGTGGCACCATGGCGCACGAAGACGACTTCCAAAGGCGCGACCGCGCCCTGCGTCCCTCGAGGCGCATCGGCAAGGTTTCCTTTGATGACCTGGGGAATCCCGCACGTCATGCGCACGACGACGTCGGCGCGCGCAGCGAGCGCGCATCCCAGGCGCCCCGCACGCTCGCGCCATTGGGCGTCTTCCGCACGCATGGGGACGACCCCCGAGCCCACCAAGGACAGAATCACTGCGTCGAAGCCGATCAGCCGCTCGAGCGCCCGGTCAGCGTCGAGCGCGCGTACGAGTTCCTCAGCACGGTACGCGACGCGGCCGGCAAAAGCCGCGGGCACGCCGCCCTCCGCAAGCTGCGCCGCGTCGACGAAATCGTCCGCCGCGAACCCGAGCCTTTCGCACACGAAGGTCCTCTTCCCCGAACGCGCGCCACCTACCACGAGCATCATAGGAGCATGCCCCCCGCCACCAGCATGGCAAGCATCGCGAGCTCGGCCCATTGCAGAAACCATCCAGCCAAATCCCCCGTCACCCCGCCGAAGCGGGACAGGGCAACATGGCGGTACCACGCGAGCGCCAAAAGCCCCGCCACCGCCATAAGGGCGCCGACGGCCTGAGCGCACGCGACCATCCCTGCAGCCGAAGCCGCAGCAAAAGCGCAAAGCGGCACGACGATCGCCGCGCGCTTCTTCGCAGGCGAAAGCCCCGCGGCCATGCCGTCCGCCCGCGCGGCAGGCCAGCATTCAACGGCGAGCCCCGAAAGCGCGCGGGAGAACACGAGCGAGCACAGAAGCGCGAGGAACGTCCCCGCCGTAAGCGGCAGTGCGGTGAACAGGGAAAACTGCAGAATAAGGTACACGACAACACCGATGACCCCGAAGGCGCCCGCCCGCGGGTCGTGCATGATCTCGAGCTTTCGCTCGCGCGGGGCCCAACTTGCTAGCGCGTCGGAGGTGTCGCAGAGCCCGTCTAGGTGGATGCCTCCCGTCACTGCCACAGGCAGCGCCACGAGCACGGCCGCGACGATGGTCGCGGGCACGCCGAGCAGGTTCGCCACGTACCCCCACGACGTCATGAGGAAGCCTTCCGCAAGGCCCACCAGGGGAAACGCGGCAAGCGCATGGGTTGATCCGAAATCGGTCCAGGCCGATTTCGAGACGGGGATGCGCGAGAACGTTCCGAACGCCGCGCCGATTGCCTCTGCTATCTTCACCTTGTAGGTCCTTCGCCTTTCATCCACACGGGAATCCCGCATACCACTTCGACTGCACGGTCGGCCAGCGCCGCCACGCCCGCGTTCACGCGCGCGAGCGCGCGCCTCCATACCTCGGTCCCCTCATCGTAGCGCATCCCATCGGCGAACACGTCGACGGTGACCACCACCGTATGCGCAGCGGCCTGAGCGAGCCGTTCGATGCCTCCGAGCACCTCGCGCGCCACAGCGTCGGGGTCACGTGGGGACAAGCCGCCTTCCGCGAAGAGCTCGTTCGCAACCAGGTTGCCCACGTCCTCCAAAAGAAGCGTGCAGCCGCGCGGAAGCCCGGGCACTGCGGCGCCCACGTCACGCGTGCGCTCGAGGGTGGAAAACCCCTTGCCCTCGCGCATCGCCCGATGGCGCGCGATACGGCGGGTGCCCTCTTCCCCGAAGGGCTCCATCGTTGCCAGGTACACGCGGGGGCCGTCGTGCCCGAGGCACAGGGACTCGGCATAGGCGCTCTTGCCGCTCGCGGCGGCGCCGATAACGAACGTCACCGTCATTTCCCGGCCTCGAAATGCTCGTAAGCAGCCATGCCAGTCGCCGTGAACGTCTTCCCATCCCGGTACACGCGCAGCGCCGAATCCAGAAGGGGCAGATACGCCATGGCGCCCGCGCCCTCGCCCAAGTGCATGCCTGCGTCGAGGGGTGCCTTTATGCCGAGCTCGCGAAGGAGCTCCTGGCTTGCGGGTTCGCTAGATGCGTGGGTGCCCACGAGGTAGCCCAAGGCGTTGGGGCACAGGCGCACCGCGCACAGGGCCGCCGTGCAGGATATGACCCCGTCGAGGAGCGCCGGCGCCTTCGAGGCCGCGGCCCCCAGGTAGAAGCCACACATCGCCGCGATGTCGAAGCCGCCCACCTTCGAGAGCACGTCGATCGGGTCGGCGGGATCGGGCGAGTTCGCGTCGATAGCGCGCTCGACCACGTCGCGCTTGCGCGCGAGCGAGGTGTCCGAGAGCCCCGCGCCGCGCCCGACGAGGCTCCGCGCGTCCGCTCGGATGAGCACTGCGGCCACCGCCGCCGAGGTGGTCGTGTTGCCGATGCCCATCTCGCCCGCGGCGAGAAGGCGCACGCCGGCGCGGGCAAGCCCGCACGCGACGGCGATTCCGACCTCGATCGCGCGCACGGCCCCATCGCGAGACATGGCGGAGCCGTGCGCGATGTTGCCGCTCCCCCGCCGCACGTTCGCGCGCACCATGCGAGCGTCTTCTATGCCCCGGGCCATACCCACGTCGACGGGCACGACCTCGGCACCCGCGAACGCCGCCATGCGGCAGGCGCTCGTGGCCCCCTCGCACATGTTGCGCGCGACGGCTCGCGTCACGTCTTGCCCGCTTTGCGACACGCCCTCGGCAACGACCCCGTTGTCGGAGAAGAATACCGCGAGCGCACGGGGAAACTCGGCCACCTCGGCGCTCCCCTGAG
The DNA here is from genome assembly GCF_020709435.1 of Collinsella aerofaciens. GTDB lineage: Bacteria > Actinomycetota > Coriobacteriia > Coriobacteriales > Coriobacteriaceae > Collinsella > Collinsella aerofaciens_AU. The sequence continues at coordinate 77,112 of NZ_JAJFDP010000006.1, read as the reverse complement.
CTGCGGCGATACGCGCGACGACGTCTTCAAAGTCGCCCAATCCCCCCAAAGGATGCGCGATGGAATCCCACGCGGCGTACGCGGCGGCGCGGGCACACTCATCTGCGGGCGCGATCCGGGAGAGCGCGGCTTGGAGCACGGCGCCCGGCGCCGACGAGAACGCGCGCTCGACTTCCTCGCGGATGCAGGCAAGCGCGGTTTCGGTTGCTTCAGCCATGCCGTCTCCTCTCTGCGAACGACGCTGTGGCAGACGCGAACGCGCGCGCAACGTCGGGGTTCGCAGGATAGTACACATGCGGGAAGCCCGCAACCAGGGCCGGGGTGGTCGTCATGCACGGCCAGCCCTTGTCGCGCCGGGGCTTTTGCGCCCAGAAGTCGCCGCCCGGGCAGGTGGACTGCCAGTAGTGGAACTCGTGCGCGCGGATGCGTGTGCCGCGCGGCCCGTAGAGCCCGTAGCGTTGGGAAGTGAGCTCCTCGTACCCGAAATGGGACAGCCTTCCCCCGTTCTCGCTTGCGCCCTCAAGGGCGCCCGCAACAGGCCAGCGCCGCCCCTCGCTATCGGAGATTTCGCGCTGCAGGTACAGAAACCCACCGCATTCGGCAACCGTCGGCATGCCGGATTCCACCGCACGCCGCACCGCCTCGCGCATCGGCGCGTTCTCGGAGAGCTGCCGCGCATGGAGCTCCGGGTAGCCGCCTCCCAGATAGAGGGCGCTTGTCCCCCGGGGCAACTCGCTATCACACAGGGGGCTGAAAAAGGCCAGCTCGCAACCCAGGTCCTCGAGCGCGCGCAGGTTCTCCTCGTAGTAGAACGAGAACGCCTCGTCACGTGCGACGGCGACGATGGGCCGCGCTCCCGCGATCGGCTCCAACCGGTAAGGTTCCTCGCGGATATCGGGTGCCGTCGCCGCTATTTCGAGCAAGCGGTCGACGTCGACGCTCTTTTCCACCAGCTCGGCCATCTTGTCGATGCGCGCGGAGAGCTGCTCGACCTCGTCGGCGGTCACAAGCCCCAAATGCCGGCTTTCGAGCGAGAACGCATCGTCGGCGGGGATATTCCCCAAAACCGCGACACCCGTGTGCTTCTCGATCGCAGGCTTCGCGTAGGCGCAGGCAGCGGCGCTCGTCTTGTTCAGCACGACGCCGCGCACGTTCGCACAAGGCAGGAACTCGGCGATGCCGCGGATTACGGCGGCGAGCGATAAAGACGCCCCGCGCCCGTTCACCACTAAAACGACCGGCGTTTCCGTGTCGCGCGCAACCTGGTAGCTGCTCGCATCGGCCACGCCGGGCGCCATGCCGTCGTAGAAGCCCATGGCCCCCTCGAGCACCGCGACATCCGCGCCCGCAGCGCCGCGTGCGAGCAGGGCGCGCAGCGTCGGGGCGTCGGTGAAGAAGCCGTCTAAGTTGCCCGAGCGCGCACCCACGACGCGGCGATGAAAGAGCGGGTCAATGTAGTCGGGGCCGCATTTGAAGGCCGCGCATGCGAGGCCGCGGCGCGCAAGCGCGCGCAGGAGCGCGCACGTAACGACCGTCTTGCCGCTCCCGCTCGAGGGCGCAGCGACCATGAAGCGCGGGATGGTCGTGCTCACCGGGCGCCGCCTTCCCCACCTGCACCACGCGCGCTGACGAGGAACACGGGGTTTTGCGCCTTCATAAGATGGTGCGAGCCTACAGCCTCGGCGCGGGCGGCCGACACCTGGCACGCCTCGAACCCCTTAAAGCGCGAACCCGAGAGGAGCGCGCACGCCTCGGTGAGCGTCTCAACGGTGACGCATGGCACGCACAGGCGAACCTGCGAGTTCTTCTCGAGCGCCGCCTCCACGATGGAGGGAAGCTCGCCCGCGCTCCCGCCGACGAACACGGCGTCGGGGACGGGCAGTTTCGCGAGCGCTTCGGGGGCGACACCGGGGATCGCATGCACGTTGCCGCACCCGAATGCATCCGCGTTCTCTCGGATGAGCCGCACGCCGGCCGCGTTGCGCTCGACCGCCCATACCGACCCCGTTCGCGCGACGAGCGCCGCCTCAATCGACACGCTCCCCGTGCCGGCGCCGACGTCCCACACGGTGTCGGTCGCGGTAAGGCGCAGCTTCGCGAGCGCGACGGCGCGCACCTCCTGCTTGGTCATGGGAACGTCGCCGCGGATGAAAAGCTCGTCGGGAATGCCCGAGGAAGCGTACGGCCAGCGGGAGCTCGCGGCGCGGGATGCGCCCGCAAAGTCCGCCGCGGAAGAAGCCGCCGCGGGCGCGGACGCGCCGGCCGGCGCCTCGGAGGCTGCGCTAGAGCCCACAGGCGACCCGGCGCCGCCTGCGAACTCGATAAGCATCACGTTCAAGTCGTCGAACGTATGACCTGCGATTTCACTTGCGGTCGCGCAGGTGATGCGCTCGTTGGGGTACGACAGGCGCTCGGCCACCGTCACGCGCGCGTCCCCGAAGCCCGCCTGCACAAGCTCGCCCGAAAGCCGCGAGGGGTCGTCCCCGCCCGACGTGGCGAGGAAGAGCTCGCCTGAGCGCTCGGCCTCGGCCACGATGTCGCACGCCACGCCGTGAGCGCTCGCGAAGCGCCAATCCTGCCATGGACGCGCGAGGCGCGCGGCGAGATACGACGCTGAGCTTATGCCGGGAATGATGCGCACGTCCACCTGCGCGTCGCCGGAGAGCGCCTCCACCAGGCGGCGCGCGCCGCTGAACAGCCCCACATCGCCCGTCATCACGACCACGGCGCGCTGCCACGACGCCGCATCGGTGAGCGCGGCGACGATGTCCGCCGTCTTCACGAGCTCGCATCTCACCACGTCGGGCGGCACGTCGATGCCGGCAAGCGCGCGATGAGCGCCGATGACCACGTCGGCGATGTCGATCGCGTCGAGCGCCGCGCGCGAGAGCAAGTCGGGGTTTCCGGGCCCCGCCCCGATGATCGTTACCTTTCGCATGGAATCTCCCGATACCCGCGCGGCGTGACCATACGGCCGCCTACGAGCTTCGTGTCCGCGTTGCCGACGAACACGGTGGTGAACATGTCGGCGTCGAACTCCCCCAGCTCGGAGAGCCTGCACATGCCCGACTGCTGCCCCTCGCGCCCGATGTTGCGTACCCAGCCGCAGAGCGTGTCGGGGGCCTTCCATTCGAGCATAATCTTCGCCGCGCGCGAGAGCCTGTCGGCGCGCTTTCTGCTGCGCGGGTTGTACAAACAGATGCAGAAGTCGGCGCTCGCCACGGCGGCGAGCCTGCGCTCGATGACCTCCCACGGCGTGAGCAGGTCGGAGAGCGACACGACCGCGAAGTCGTGGGCAAGCGGGGCGCCAAGCACCGCCGACCCGCTCTGAGCCGCGGTGGCCCCGGCGATAACTTCCACGTCTACATCGGGGTAGTCCTCCGCAAGCTCCAGCACGGGGCTCGCCATGCCGTACACGCCCGCGTCACCGCTGCACACGAGCGCCACTGCTTCTCCGCTCTGCGCGCGCGAAAGCGCCAGGCGGCACCGTTCGACCTCGTGCATCATCGGCGTCGCGAGATGCGCCGCGTCGGGCACGGCGGCGAGCGCGAGCTCCACGTATTTCGTGTACCCCACAACGATGTCGGCCGCCTCGAGCGCGCGCCGAGCCGCAATCGTCATGCCGTCGGGGCCGCCCGGGCCAATTCCCACCACGAAGAGCTTTCCCATCACCGCTCCTTAAACGAAAGTTTAATAGTTACCTTGGAAAACGCGACGGTCACGCCGCCGTGAGCGAGCTTCGGGAAGATAAGTTTGCCCCCCTCCGCGAGCGCTGCCCGCTCGCACACGTTGTCGACCCCCACCGTCGCGCGCACGAAATCAGATGGCGAAACGCTGCCTTCGACCTGCGACAGCTCCTCTGCGGAATACGTCGCAAGCGGGATATTGCGCGCGCAGCAGAAGGCGAGCAGACCCTCCTCGTGCGCCTTCACGTCGATCGTCGCCGCCTCGCGCACGGCCGAAGGCGAGATACCCACCTGCCCGCACGCGAGAAGAAACGCCTCCTCGATCGCTTCGGCGCACGCACCGCGACGGCATCCTATGCCCGCAACGATGCAGGGCACGACAAGGCGAAGCGGCTCGGGCGCAGGCGCCTGCGCCCGCACGCCCGCCGGCTTCCCCGTCTCACCGGCGGGCACGACCTCGCCCGTTGTCTCCGTCGCACGAACGGACGCACCTGCATTCGCGCCAGCGAACGGCGACACGACGATATCGGCCCGAGCGCGGTCGGACGCAATGTCAACCCCCTCAGGCGGCTGTCCCGAAATCGGCATGTCGGAATAGAGCGCCACGCGCCCGCCCGAAAGCAGCCGAGCCGACACTCGCTTGATGGCCTCGGGATTCGAAACGGCGAGCCCCGCACAGCGCGCCCACGTATCCACCGCCCACACGCCGCGGACGTCGGTCGCCGTGGTGATGACGGGGATGGCCCCTGCCGCGCGTGCCACAGTTTGCGCAAGCTCGTTCGCACCGCCCAAATGCCCCGACAAAAGCGGGACGGCAAAGCGCCCCGCCTCGTCGATCGCCACAACCGCGGGATCGTTTGCCTTCGAGGCGACATGCGGCGCGATCGCCCGCACGGCGATGCCCGCCGCGCCCACGAACAGAAGCGCGTCCGACGCTTCCCACGCGAGCGCCGTCCATGCGCGCAGGTCGGCCTTCCCCTCGCCGAACCCGCGCGAAACGGAAACGTCCCAGCCAGGGTCGTCTTCACCTGTCTGCGCGCAATCGGAAAGCGCGTGTGCGGTGCGCACCGCCAACGCATACCCCCTCTCAGTGAACGCTATGCAGGAAACCCTCATCTAGCGCACCACCATCGTCGAGAAGTAGCTGCCCCGATCGGGCACATCGTCGAGCGAGCGGTACACGCGCTCGCCCGGAAGCCCACAGTCCTCTACAAGCTCGGCACCGTCGAAGGCACCCTCCTCGCAAAGGAAGCGCTTCGTGTCCGCAAGCGAGCGGCGCGCCTTCATGACCACCTTCGTCCCCGGCCAGCCGATTGCACGGCGTACCCCGTACAGAACGCCTTTACTCATACGTCGCCCCCAATTTCCCGATAACTGCATCGGCGCCCGACGTGCGGAAAAGCTCGCGGCGCTCGGCGTCGAACACGACCGCGGCGATGTCGCATGCGCCCGCCGCGCGGCGGCGCAACCTGTCCTCAATTGCCGCAGCGAGCGAGGCGCGCGCAGCGTCCCCAACGCCGGCGGCCTCGATTACCTCGAGCGCCGCCGTGGTCGTGACGGACGACATGATCTCGCGCACGGTCTTCGCGCCCGCGCCGGCCATGGCCGCGTGGGCGGCCAGAATCTCCGCGCGGCAGTCGGCGGTACGCGAATGGGTGTCCATGATGCCGCCCGCGACCTTCACCAACTTGCCGATGTGTCCCACAAGAAGGACATTGGTAAATCCCTCGCGAACGCAGCAGTCAATCGCATCGCCCACAAAGTTGGAGATGAAGACCACCGGCGCACCGTTTAGGTGGAAATGCCCCGAGATGAACTGCCCGCCGTAGTTGCCGGGCGTGAGCACGACTCCGCGCCGCCCCATAGCCGCATGCTGCCGGATCTCGAGCTCGATGCTGTCGCGCAAGGCAGCGAGGCTGCGCGGCTCGACGATGCCCGTCGTGCCCAGGATGGAGATGCCGCCCTCTATCCCCAGATGCGGGTTGAAGGTCTTTTTGGCAAGGGCAACACCCTCGGGTACCGAAATCGTCACAGCAATATTTCCAGAAAAGCCGTGCGCGGCGCACACCTCGCGCACCGCCGAAGTGATCATCGCGCGCGGCGTCGCGTTGATGGCGGCCGCCCCCACCGGCTGCTCGAGCCCGGGCAATGTCACGCGCCCCACGCCCACGCCGCCATCGACGGAAACTTCCGATTCGCGCGCGGGCACGTCCTTGCTGCCCGCAGCACCCGTGCCCGACCCCGCATGTTCCACGTGCGCGTACACGAGTACGCCGTCAGTCACATCGGCATCGTCGCCTGCGTCCTTTCGCACGGCGCACTGGGCGCACCCCTCGCCGATGCATGCGTCGACCACGTTCGCCTCGACGGGCAGCCCGCCGGGGGTGACGATCGACACGCGGCCGACGGGCTTTCGTGACAAAAGCATCTCGCAGGCCGCCTTCGCCGCGAGCGCGGCGCAGCTCCCCGTGGTGTAGCCGCAGCGCAGGCGGGTCGTCCCGGTATATATGTAGTGCTCGAAGGCCACGCTAGCTGCTCGCCTTCCGATACCCCGTGGCAAACGAAGGGTCGTAAAGCTTGCTGCGCTCGTACGACTCTGCTTGCGCGCCGTTGTGCGAAAACCCGCCGCGAGCTCCGAGCACGCGGCCCACCACCACGAGCGCCGTGCGGTCGATGCCCTCTCGCGCGCCCGCATCGGCGAGCGTGCCCACTGTGCATCGCACCACGCGCTCCTCAGGCCAGGTCGCCTTGTACACGAGCGCGGCCGGCTCGTCGGAGCTGCGGCCCGCGGCCAAAAGCTCGGCGGAAAGCTCGGCGAGCATACCCGAGCTCAGGAAGATGACCATAGTCGAGCCACTTTCCGCCATGGTGCGCATGCCCTCGCCCGCGGGCATGGGGGTACGTCCGGAAAGCCGCGTGATCACGACCGACTGGCTGATTCCCGGCAGCGTGTATTCCTGGCGAAGCGCCGCCGCGGCACCGCAAAAGCTCGACACGCCGGGCACCACCTCGTAGTCCACGCCGCGCGCGTCGAGTGCGTCCATCTGCTCCTGGATGGCGCCGTACAGGCACGGGTCGCCCGTGTGCAGGCGCACCACTTCCTCGCCCCGCGCATCCGCCGCGCACATCACGTCGAGCACTTCCTCCAAGGTCATGTGCGCGCTGTCGTAGACGATGCAGGATTCCTTGCACTCAGCGAGCAGCTCGGGGTTCACAAGGCTTCCCGCCCAAACGACCACGTCGGCCGCGCGCAGAAGGCGCGCCCCGCGCAGCGTGATAAGGTCGGCGGCGCCCGAGCCTGCGCCAACGATATGAATCATCCGAGCCTTCCCTTCCCGTTTCTCATCGCAACCGTTTACGCCGCCCTTCGCGCAGCGGGCAAAACACGGCGTCTGCGGCGGCAATCGGCGCAAATACGCAGGCAGGAGGCGCAATGCCGCCCGCCCTGGCTTTGACACGTTCACAAGTGCCCACTATCATAGTAAAAGTTTCGGCAACGAGCATATGACAATCGGATAAAAGGAAATGACCGGCGCGGCGCCCGCACAGCCTGCGCTGGCTTGCGGAGGGAACCAGGTGGGAATCCTGGGCAAGGGACATTACTGTATAGGACGCGCGGGCGAACCGCCTCGCGCCCCAAGCCAGACTGCTTCGCCTTTTCCTCACGGCATCGCCGTGGCGTTAGCTCCTTGTGAACCCCGAGGGGTGCGCTTTTCTTTCGCTTGTGCCGACAAGCAACTGTCGCCGGGGGACCGGCAAACCGAGGAAAGGAAAAACCATGTCCGACCAGATGTCACGCCGCGGCTTCATGGGCGCCGCAGCAACCGGAGTCGTCGCGCTCGCCGGAGTCGCGCTCGCGGGCTGCTCCAACACCTCCGCGAGTTCCGAGAAATCGAGTGAAAAGGAGAAGGCCGTGAAGCCGGTCATCCTCGTCACGAGCTTCGGCACGAGCTACAACGACTCGCGCCACATCACCATCGGCGCCATCGAAGACGCTATCCGCGAGAAGTACTGGCAGGACTACGACATCCGCCGTGCCTTCACCGCGCAGATCATCATCGACAAGCTGAAGAAGCGCGACGGCATCACGATCGACAACATGACCGAGGCGCTCGACCGCTGCGTGGAAGACGGCGTGAAGGAAATCGTCGTGCAGCCGACGCATCTCATGGGTGGCCTGGAATACACCGACGTGAAAGACGAGCTCGACAAGTACGCCGACAAGTTCGACAAAATCTCGCTCGGCGACCCGCTGCTCACCTCCGACGACGACTACAAGAAGGTGGCCGCAGCCATTAAGGAGAACATGGCGTCCTTCGACGACGGCAAGACGGCGCTGTGCCTCATGGGCCACGGCACCGAAGCCGATTCCAACGCCGACTATGCCAAGATGCAGGAAGTGTTTAAGAACGAGGGCTTGACGCAGTTCTTCGTCGGCACCGTCGAGGCTGAACCGACCTGCGAGGATGTTATCGCCGCCGCGAGCGCCGCAGGCTACAAGAAGGCCGTGCTCGCGCCGTTCATGGTGGTCGCGGGCGACCACGCGAACAACGACATGGCAGACGAGACCGACCCCGACAGCTGGGCTGCGAAGTTCGTGGCTGCCGGCTTCGAAGTGACGTGCCTGCTCCAGGGTCTGGGACAGAACGTCGCGGTCGACGACATCTACGTCGCGCACGTGGACGACGCCATCGCCAAGCTGTAAACTCGCCGCGCACGGGGGCGCCGGTCGCGTCCCCGTGCAACGGGCATGCGCCTTCCCCGACCGACGGCGCATGCCCGTTGCATTCGCATCCCGCCCGCCCACCGCACGGCGCGGGCGGTCGAAGCGATTGAAAGGAACCCCCTCCATGTTGAAGAAAACCCTCGCCTTCGCCCTGTCGGCGGCGCTTTTCGCGTTCTCGCTCGCCGGCTGCGGCGGAAATTCAATCGACAGCGCAAAGGCAAGCGATGCCGATTCCCAGGAAAAGACCGAGCAGGCGGCCGATGCGCCCGAGGGCGCAAGCGCTGCCCCCATCACCGCCGACAAGGTGGCCGACGGCACCTATCCGATCACCGTAGATTCCAGCTCGAACATGTTCAGGATTGTGGATGCCCAGCTCATCGTGGAAAACGGCTCCATGCACTGCGTGATGACACTTTCCGGCACGGGCTACGGCAAGCTCTTCATGGGCACGGGCGACGAGGCTGCCGCCGCGAGCGAGGCCGACTTCATCCCCTATGTGGAAAACGCGGAAGGCAAGTACACCTACGACGTGCCCGTTGAAGCGCTCGACGAGGACACCGCCTGCGCCGCGTGGAGTATTAGAAAAGAGCAGTGGTACGACCGCACGCTCGTGTTCGAATCCGCCGGCGTCGATCTGCGCGCCGACGCACTGAAGTAACGCCATGCGGTCGATTCTTCCCAAGGGGGAAAGCAGGAAGCGTCGCAGCATCGCGGTGCGCGCGATCGCCTGCGTTCTCGTCGCCCTGTTCGCGCTTCCCTTCGCGGGGTGCAGTGCGAGCCCGAACGCGACCGGTGGCACGGCAGGCTCTCAGGAATACACTGTGAGCGTCTCGCTCTCCGGCGGGTCAGGGCGCGCAAGCATCGCCTCACCCACCACAATTGTGAAGGATGGCGACACCTACACCGCGACCATCACCTGGTCGAGTTCGAACTACGACAAAATGACCGTCAACGGCGTGGACTACGCGCCCGTAAACGACGGCGGCAACTCCACATTCGAGATACCCGTCACGCTCGACGAGGACATCGCCGTGTCGGCCGAGACCGTCGCCATGTCGACGCCGCACACCATCGACTACACGCTCCACTTCGACTCATCCACCATGAAGGAGAAATCGGGCAACGATGCAAGCGGCGGCTCCCCTGCGGGAACGGCTTCAAGCGCCGCGGCCGACTTCCACAACGCCGATTTGGGCTGCGGCTGGGAGCCGACGGGGGCGCTTCAGCTTGAATACGCCGAGCACTTCACTGTCGACGAGTACGAAGGCGGCCTGCGGCTTATCTGCATTTCGAACGGGGAGCGCTTCCTCGTGGTACCGCAAGATGCAAAGGTACCTGATGGGTTGAGCTCCGACATCGCGGTCATAAGGCGTCCCGCCAACAAGGTGTACCTCGTGTCGTCGGCGACGATGTGCCTGGTCGACGCGCTCGATGCGAACGACAACATCCTCATGTCGGGCACGAAGGCCGACGATTGCTCGGTCGCGGGCTTCAAAAGCGCACTCGAAAGTGGGGCGATCGCCTACGGCGGCAAGTACAGCGCGCCCGACTACGAGCGAATATCGGCCTCGGGCTGCACGCTCGCCATCGAGAACACCATGATCAACCACACGCCCGATGTGAAGGAAAAGCTGCAGAAGCTCGGGCTCGTCGTGCTCACCGAACAGTCGTCGAGCGAGCCCGAAGCACTCGGGCGCGTCGAGTGGATTAAGCTTTTCGGCGTCCTGTTCGACAAGGAAGACGAGGCCGCGCACCTGTTCAACGAGCAGAAGGCCCGCGTCGAGCAAACGTCGAGGCTCGCGTCGTCAGGTAAAACCGTGGCGTATTTCTACATTAACTCGAACGGGGCCGCCGTCACGCGGCGGGCGGGCGACTACGTGGCGCAGATGATCGAGCTTGCAGGCGGCAACTACGCGCTCGATGACGCGCAGACGGCGTCGACGTCAGGTTCGTCAGTAACGCTCGAAATGGAGCGCTTCTACGCGACGGCGAAGGATGCCGACATTATCGTCTACAACGGCACCATCGACGAATCGGTTGCCACCTTGAACGACTTCGTAGGCAAAAACGCGCTATTGTCGCAGTTCAAAGCCGTGAAGAACGGCAACGTCTGGGTCACAAGCGCCGACATGTACCAGCAGATGACTTCCACCGCCGACATTATCGACGAGCTGCACGGGGCGTTCACCGGCGATGACGCGAGCAACTTCCATTATCTGAGGAAGCTCGGCTAGCGCCATGAGAAGCCGGCTTTCCATGACATACGACGAATCGGGGCGCGCCGCGCGGTGTCGCGTCGTGACGGCGCTGCTCGCTGTTGCCCTCATCGTGCTCGTCGGGGCCAACCTGTGCATCGGGAGCGTGCTCGTGCCCGCAGACCACATCCCCGGCATCCTTTCGGGAGGCGCGGCCAATTCCATGGAAATCCAGATCATCTGGGAGATTCGTCTGCCGCGCGTGCTTTCAGCCGTGCTTCTCGGCGGGGCACTTTCGCTCTCCGGGTTCCTGCTGCAGACGTTTTTCAACAACCCCATCGCCGACCCGTTCATCTTGGGCGTCTCCTCGGGCGCAAAGTTCGTCGTCGCGCTTACGATGATCGTACTTCTGGGCGCGAACCAGGCCATGTCCTCGCCGGCCATGGTGGCCGCAGCGTTTCTGGGCTCGCTTATCACCATCGGCTTCGTGCTCCTCATAGCACGGCGCATAAGCTCTATGGCCATGCTCATCGTGGCGGGCGTCATGGTGGGATACATCTGCTCGGCGGCGACGAACTTCCTCATCGCCTTCGCCGACGACCAGTCCATCGTGAACCTGCACAACTGGTCCTTGGGTAGCTTCTCGGGTTCGAGCTGGGACGACGTCGCGGTCATCGCGGTCGTGGTGATCACCGTGAGCGCATGCGTATTCGCGATATCGAAGCCCCTTTCCGCCTTCCAGCTGGGAGAAGCCTACGCGAAAAGCGTCGGCGTGAACGTCTCATGCTTCCGCGTGGTGCTCGTCCTTCTAGCGAGCATGCTCTCCGCCTGCGTGACCGCGTTCGCTGGTCCGGTGTCGTTCGTAGGCATCGCGGTTCCGCATCTCGTTAAGTCGGCGCTAAAGTCGTCGAAGCCCATCCGCGTGATTCCTGCGTGCTTCTTGGGAGGCGCCATCTTCTGCGCGGGCTGCGATTTGATCGCGCGCACGCTGTTCTCCCCCGTCGAGCTTTCCATCAGCGCCGTCACCGCCATCTTCGGCGCGCCGGTGGTTATCGCGCTCATGTTGAAGAAGCGGGTGAGGTAGATGGGGAAATTTGTGCCGCGGCCCAAAACGCTCCGAGCGGAGTCGAACCTCGAAACCCCGCTCGAAACGCAGGCTGACGGAGCGCCGCTTTTCCGCATAAGTGACCTGTCGGCGGGCTACGACAAGAAGGTCGTAGTCGAAGGCGTCGATCTGGAGGTTCGCACGGGCGACGTCGTGGCGCTCATCGGGCCGAACGGCTCGGGCAAGTCGACCATCTTGAAAACCATCACACGCCATCTGGCACCGCTTGCCGGCGCGGTCGAGCTCGACGGGCGGGAGATTTCCCGATGGAAGACGGCGGAGTTCGCAAGGAACCTTGCCGTTATGCTGACAGATCGCCCCCGGACCGAACTCCTCACCTGCCGCGATATCGTAGAGGCGGGAAGGCATCCCTACACCGGGCGAATGGGAACACTCTCGCCTGACGACCATAGTCGGGTCGACGAGGCCATGAAAACCGCACATGTGGAAGAGCTCGCCGAACGCGACTTCATGCAGATAAGCGACGGGCAACGCCAGCGCGTCATGCTCGCACGCGCCATCGCGCAGGATCCGCGTGTGCTCGTGCTCGACGAGCCCACATCATATCTCGATATCCGCTACCAGATCGACCTGCTGCGAATACTTCGCCACCTTGCGAAATCGCAGAATGTGGCTGTCATCATGTCCATCCACGAACTCGAGCTCGCGCAGAAAAGCGCCGACAAGGTGATTTGCGTGAAGGACGGTCGGGTCTTCCGCGCCGGCGCACCCGAGGACATATTCACGCGCGAGACGATTGGCGAGCTCTACGGCCTTCAACATGGCACCTTCAACGAGCGCTTCGGCAGCGTGGAAATTGGGCGCCCACACGGCGATGCGCACACGTTCGTCATCGCCGGCGCAGGTACGGGGTCAGCTGTGTTTCGCCAGCTCATCCGGCAGGGCAAGGCGTTCTACGCGGGCGTTCTGCACGAAGGGGACATCGACTGCGAGCTCGCGCGCGACCTGGCGACGGAATGCGTGGCCGAGCGCGCCTTCGAGCCGATCGGGGATAAAACCATAGCCCGCGCCAAAGAGCTCCTCGTCCACTGCGCGCGCCTTATCGTGTGCCCCGCCGCCTTCGGCACCATAAACGCCCGCAACGCAGAGCTCGTCGAGTTTGCACGCTCGCATGGTATCGAGGTCATGCGAGCGTGCGAAGGCGCATCGGAGGATTCCAAAATTGGAGTGGGAAGGATAAACTGGACTTTCTTTTAAGGATCCTCAGGCTACAGCTCCTACGCCGGCAAGGTCTCCAAGGCGCCGGAGAACCTCAGGAACAGGAATTTCCACGCCGACGAGCCCAACTAGGCCTAATCCAAGCGAGATTCCAGACTCGACAGACCATTGAGAGTCAGATCGTTGGCGACCTCAGAGACGCGCTCGATAGGAACCGAGCCGTCAGACAGCGCCCACGTGCGATAGATACCGATAATACCCGACAGCAAAAACGCTAGATAGTAGTCGAACATCTCGTCCTTGAGACCTTGGGGCAGCAGATCGCGCTCGGCAATCTCGTGCTCGAGCGGCGCACGAAGACGAGCCATGAAATCATCGAGCGGAATATTCTCGATCAGCTGACGATTGAGCACTAAGTTGTTGCACAGTGCCTCATTAACGGTTTTAAAGAAGGTCGCCGCCGCGCCAAGAGCGCGCTCGCTGGTGTCACCGTCCATAGAAGCAAGCGTTTTCTCGACCGAGTCGACAATCATCTCCACCACATCGACGGCAATGGCATCGAGCAGGCCGTCAACCGTGCCAAAGTGAACGTAAAAGGTCTTGCGGTCGACATTGGCCTCGCGCGCGATGGCACTCACCGTAATGTCTGCCAGCGGCTTTTCCATGAGCAGGCGCTCGAAAGCGGAAAGGATGGCATTGCGGCTGCGAACGATGCGGCGGTCAAGACGCGGTTTGCTGGTTGCCATGGGCGTGTCCCTTCGATATGCGAGCATTCATCAACAGATGAGAGATAATCTACGTAAGAGGATTATCCCCCATGCAGCACAAATATGCCCCGCATCATGAAGAACGCACGACTGCCCTACTGCTCCTTAGGATGTTTTTTCTTGTTCAGGGCAGCCGGAGACACGCGAATGCCGTCGCCCGTCTGGCGTACATAGGCCTTGCGCGCCGGCTTGACGGCCCCAGAAGCCTTCTGAGTGTGCTGATTGGGATCAACGGTAACAGCAGTCACGGGATGGGGCTTGGCGGGCTTAGACGGCGTCTGAGGCGTACGACCGAGCTTGCGCATCAGACGATCCCAGCGTGCGTGGATGCTCTCGTTGTGAGCGCTCTTAAGCCCCAGCAGAGGCGCGGCCAAAATGGTCGGCGCAATAAACGTAATGAGGCGCCACAGCAGATAGCCGGCGGTCGAAGCCGACCCAAAGAAATGACCCAAGAACAATGCAAAGCCGCCCTCAGCGCCACCAGTTCCACCGGGCAGGGGGACCGCAGAGCTCAGCAGCTGGACAAAGGCGCTCGCGGCCATGACCGAGAAAAAGTCGACCTCGTGGTGGCCAAAGGCAAGCATCAGGAAATACGGCACCAGATAGAAAAACGCGAGTTGCAGCATGGTGATGACCACCGTGAGCAGCATGGAAGAAAAATGTCCGGCTGAAAGCTTGAACTTCTCGGAGAAGGAGTAGATCTCGCCATCGACAAACGTGCGCCATCCCTCGATCTTAGTGGCCGAGACACCAATGCGCTCAAGCCAATTGATGATGCAATGGGCGACGCGCGTGACGGTCTTAGGCATGAGCGCGACGGCGAAGATGCCCAGCAAGATGCAGCAGTGCCCACCAAAGCTAAAGACGCACAGCAACGTCATGTCGCCATAGCGCTCGGCAAAAAACGGCATGCGAGCAAGCAGTAGGATAGCGCCCCAGGCAACGAGGCCAAACTGGTACACGATAAAACGCGTGAATTGCGTGGCGCCGGCCTCGCCCACGTTTTGGCCGGCCTTGGTCAGGCGATAGATTTGAGCCGGGGTGGAGCCCATCATCATGGGCGTCAGGTTACCAAAGAAGATGCCACTCGCCTCGACCGAGATCAGGTCGCGGATGCCGACGGGCGAATTGGGATCGAGCCAGACGGCGATCGCATAGGCCACAATGCCAAAGAACAGGTACATGAACATGCAAAGACACGCGACAACGAGCCATGACGCCTGGACGCTCGACATAGCGGCCCAGAACTGCCCCATCTGCCCGGTTACCACCAGATAGACGATATAACCTACCAGCACGACGCCGATAAAGATGGCGCCGCGGCGTGCGCTCTTATTGTCATCTCCGCCCGAGGCCTCAACCTCGACCTGGGGCTTAGACGTATGCTGAGAGGACTCCGTCATGAGACTCCTTCTAACAGTCAAAATATCTTGGATATTGTACCCGTAAGGGCCATAGGCAGAACGCAAAGCTCTGGTTCAAACGGGAATTGCAGACGGTTGTTTGAAAATAAAAAAACCCGGCCTTCCATAGGAAGTCCGGGTATCAGATGCGTGGTAGCCCGTACCAGATTCGAACTGGTGATCTCCGCCTTGAGAGGGCGGCGTCCTAAACCGCTAGACGAACGGGCCACATGACATCTGCACTGCCGTGCTGCGAGGAAATATATTACGGGACAAAAAACGTCAGCGCAAGAAGAAATTCCAAATTGCCGAAAAATTGTCGGCAGGTTATGGAATACGCAGGTAAACTTGGTAGCTAATTCAAGTTGAGATGAACCAAAAGAGCTTCGCGCTCGTTGGGAATATCGTCTTCGATCACGGCGTCGAGGGCGGAGTTGAGAAGCTGACCCAGTTCCGGCCCGGGCTTGACTCCGGCACGGATCAGGTCGCCGCCGTTGATGGCGAGCATCTTGAGCGTATAGGGCTCCCCTGCCTTCAGCAGCTCGTGCGCCAGCGCGCGCATCTCCTCAATCGTCTCAACATAATAGAAGCACGAGGGGGCCTTGCCAAGTGTGTCGGCACGCTTAAGGTCCATGAGCTCGTCAATCAGGCGGGCCGTGTCGACGCCCTCACCCGAAAGCGCGCGCATCATATTGAGCAGGCAGGAGCGCTCGGGGCGCAGCGGCTTGTCATGGTATTTGATGAGCAGGCACACGTCGCGCACCAAGTCGTGCGAGAGGGCCAGGCGATCCATAATGACGCGCGCCTTCTTGGCGCCGAGCTCGGGATGACCGTAGAAGTGTCCGCTGCCGGCGTGATCGACCGTGAAGCACTCGGGCTTGGACACATCGTGCAAAAACGCCGCCCACATAAGGCTCGACGAGGGCGCGACGCCGTCACACAGCGCGAGCTCCCCCGCCACCGTCAGCACACGGGCGATATGCACGTAGACGTTAAACGCATGATAGACACTGCGCTGATCAAACCCGCGACCCGCTGCCAACTCGGGCACGGCGGCGCAGATGAGCTCGGGATAGCGGAGCATCGCGTCTCCCCCATGACCGGTCGAAAGAATGCCCTCGAGCTCAATACCCACACGCTCACGCGCCACGGCTTCGAGCAGCGGCGCGCACTCGGCAAGCGCACGCTTGGTCTCGGGCTCAATCATAAAGTCCAGACGGCAGGCAAAGCGCACCGCACGCAGCATGCGCAGGGCGTCCTCGTTAAAGCGACGCTTGGGATCGCCGACAGCGCGAATCAGCTTGCGCTCCAAGTCACCCTGGCCATCGTAGCGGTCGACAAGCCCGCGCTCGGGATGCCAGGCCATGGCATTGACGGTAAAGTCGCGGCGCGCCAGATCGTCCTCGAGCGAGGCGGCACGCTCCACACTCTGGGGATGGCGACCATCGGTGTAAAAGCCATCCAGACGGTACGTGGTGACCTCGATACGCTCGCCATCGGAAATAGCCGTGATTCCGCCAAATTTAATGCCCGACTCCACAACCGCGATGCCGGCGGCCTCGAGCGCCGCTTTGGACTCCTGCCACAGGCCGCTACAGCACATATCAACATCGTGGCTGGGGTACCCCATCAGGGCGTCGCGCACCCAACCGCCCACGTACCAAGCCTCAAGACCAGCCGCCTCAAGCGCGCGCAGGACGCGCAGGGACGCATCGGACGGTTGAGTACCGTTGAGCGAAACATTGCACATGCCTATGGCCTCCTGCGACTATCAAATTGGCTATCGATTGCGTCTGCAAGAAGTCTAGCAAGAAACAGCCTCCACTGCACACGCAAGTCCGATAAACAAAAACGCATCCGTCCTAGTCTAAGACGGATGCGAAATAATCAAACTATTCAGACAAGGTGCCGGAACTAGCAGACCTGGCGAACCTCGATGTGCTTCTTATATTCGTCCACCTTGGCAAAATCACCCAGACCGGGGCACTCGACCACGTTGGCGCCGGTAGCCATCGAAAGGCGCAGGGCGTCCTCGACGCGCTCGGGGGCGTCGTGCCACACGGACAGGAAGGCAGCGAGCGAGGAATCGCCGGCGCACACCGTCGACAGCAGCTTGACGTCGAAGGTGCGGTTGGCAAACCAGATGTGCTCGCCGTTAGAGAAGTACGCACCAGCGCCGCCAAGAGTCAGCAGCACATTCTTGGCGCCCTTGGCGTGCAGCTCGGCCATCGCGCCCTTGACGGACTCGTCGTCGCCACCGCTCACCTTAATGCCAAAGATATCGAGCAGCTCGTCGTCGTTGGGCTTAATCAGCAGCGGCTCCATGGCAATGAGGTCTGCCAGCTGATGGCTCGAGATATCGAGGACGAACTCGGCCCCCTTGGCCTTGACGCGGCGCAGGACCTCGGCCAAGAAGCCCTCGGAAGTGTTGGGAGGCAGCGAGCCGCTGATGACCAGGCAGGTCATGTCATCAAGCGAATCGATGAGCTCAAACATCTCCTGCTCGTTGGCCTCGTTGATGGCGGCACCGGCGTTGACCATGTTGTACTCGGTGTCGGGTCCGGCATTGAGGAACACATTGACGCGCGTGATGCCGTCGGTCCAAACGGGCTTGACGGGCACGCCCAGGGCCTCGGCGCCCTTAACGATAAACTCGCCCGAGAAGCCGGCGAAAAAGCCCAGGATCGTGGTGTCGACACCGTAGTGATCGAGGGTGAACGAGACGTTGAGACCCTTGCCGTTGGGCGTGTAGACGGCGTTACGGGTACGCGTGACGGTGTTGGCAGCAAGGCCGTCGCAGGAGATGTTGTAGTCAATGGCGGGATTTGCAGTGAGCGTGTAAATCATGAATGTTCCTTTCACGAAGTAACGTGTTGGTGAAAGTATATTCCACCCATCGGTAAAAGGCTAGGACAACTCGGTGAACGGTGTGGAAGCGATGAAGTACGGCAGAACATCTCTCTCCAATGACGGAACAAAAAAGGCGCCCCAGCCGAAACCGGGGCGCCGCATGCGCACGAATATGTCGCGTTTCGATTACTGACGATCGAGCTTGCGGACAGCAACGCGCTTGCTGTACTCGTCGACGTGACCGAAGTCGCCGATGCCGACGGACTCGGCAACGTTGGCGCCGGTGGCCATAGCGAGCTTCATGGCCTCCTCGACGTTGTCGCGATCCCTGTACCACTTGTGCAGGAACGCAGCGAGGGTGCAGTCGCCAGCGCAGACGGAAGAAACCAGCTTGATGTTGAACTCACGCTTGGCGTACCAGATGTCCTCGCCGTTGGAGAAGTAAGCGTCGCCGCGGCTACCACGGGTGAGCAGCACGTTCTGAACGCCAGCGTCGTGAGCCATCTTCATAGCAACGCGAACCTCGTCGTCGGTGTCGACCGGCACGCCGAAGATGGCCTTCATCTCGTGATGGTTCGGCTTGATGAGCAGCGGCTTCTTGTGAGCGAGCTCCTTGAGCTTGTCGGAGGACAGGTCCAGGACGACGTCGGCGCCACGAGCCTGAGCGTGCTCCATGACCTGAGCCAGGAAGTCGGGCGTAGCTTTGGGAGGCACGGAGCCGGAAACGATCAGGCACTCGAGATCGCCCGCGGTGTCCAGGATGTTATAGAGCTCCTCCTGGTGCTGCGGCGTGATCGGAGCACCAGGGTTCAGGATGCCGTACTCGTGCTGGCCATCGTTGACGTAGGTGTTAATGCGCGTGATACCGTCGGTCCAGACCGGGCGGCAGAGGCAACCCAGGTTCATGACCTCCTCGACGATGAACTTGCCCGTGAAGCCGGCGAAGAAGCCGAGCGCGACGGTGTCGACGCCCATCTTCTTAAAGGCGAAGGACACGTCGAGGCCCTTGCCGTTAGCCGTGTAGCTGGCCGAACCGGTGCGGACGTTCTCGTCGGGCTCGAGCGGAGAGCTCGAAACCGTCATGTCGACAGCCGGGTTAGCGGTTAGCGTGTAGAACATTTACAGTACCCCCTGTATATGTGAGGGCCGCGTGGCCGACCCATTCCAACCACGCGGTTACCTCTGATACCAAATTAGCGAGCTGCGGACTCGAGCAGTGCCTTGACCTCGGCGGCGGTGTTGCAGGCGAGCGCCTTCTCGGCGAGCTCGTCGCACTCGGCCTTGGTCCACTGGCTGATGGTCTTACGGGCGCGCAGGATCGACGGAGCACTCATCGAGAACTCCTCCAGGCCCCAGCTGATCAGCAGCGGCTCGAGCAGCGGATCGGCAGCGGCCTCGCCGCACATACCGACCATGATGCCGGCCTTCACGCCGCTCTCGATGATGTTCTTGAGCGAGCGGAGCACGGCGGGATAGTAAACCTGGTACAGGTTGGAGATGGTGTCGTTGCCACGGTCGGCGCACATGGTGTAGCCGATCAGGTCGTTGGTGCCGATGGAGAAGAAGTCGGCGACCTCGGCAAGACGGTCTGCGAGCAGCGAAGCGGCAGGCGTCTCAACCATGATGCCGACCTCGATGTTCTCGTTGAACTTGCGACCCTCTTCAGTCAGCTCGGCCTTGCACTGCTCGACAAGCTCCTTGACAGCCAAGACCTCCTCGACGCAAGTGACGAGCGGGATCATGATCTTTACGTCACCGAAGGCGCTAGCGCGCAGCAGAGCGCGGAGCTGGACCTTGTACTGGTCGGGATTGGCCAGGCAGTAACGCACGGCGCGGAAGCCCATGAAGGGGTTATCTTCCTTGACCATGTGCAGATACGGAATCTCCTTGTCGCCACCCACATCGAGCGTGCGGATGATGACCGGAGCGCCCTTGAGCGCGCTTGCGACCTTACGGTAGGCGTTGAACTGCTCCTCCTCGGAAGGAAGCTCGGCAGAGTCCATGAACAGGAACTCGGAGCGGAACAGACCGATGGCCTCGGCATCGTGATCGAGCGCGTTGGGCACGTCATCAGGGTTACCGATGTTGCAGGCGATGATCTTCTTGATGCCATCGGCAGTCACGGACGGCTTGCCACGGAAGGCCTCGAGGGCTGCCTTCTCGGCAGCGAAGGCCTCGGCCTTGGCGGTGTAGGCGGCGAGCGTCTCCTCGTCGGGATCGGCCTCGACGATACCCTTGCCACCGTCGACGACAACGGTCATACCGTTGCGCAGCGCGGTGCAGCTATTGGAAACCGAAAGGACAGCCGGGATCTCAAGGGCGCGCGCAATAATCGCGGAGTGCGACGTGCGGCCACCGGTCTCGGTGACGATACCGGCAACGTGGGCCTTATCGATCGTGGCGGTCATGGACGGCGTGAGGTCGTGCACGACAACGACAGTGTTCTCGGGCAGGACGGAGAGGTCGACGACCTCCTTGCCCAGCAGCTCGGCCAGAATACCGGTGCGGATGTCGGCGATGTCGGCCGCGCGCAGACGGAACATCTCGTCGTCCATGGACAGGAACATGTTCTCGAACATGGTCGAGGTGTCCATGAGCGCCTGCTCGGCGCAGGTACCACCGTCAATGGCGGCGTTGATGGCGTCGGTCATACCCGGATCCTGAGCCAGGACAATATGTCCGCTCATGATCTCGGCCTCGGCCTCGCCCACCGTCTCCTTCATGTGGTCGGCCTGAGCCTGGGTCTTCTCGCAGAAGACCGAAAGAGCGGACTGATAGCGCTCCTTCTCTGCTGCCGAATCAGCAACCTCGTGCGGCTCAAACGTCAAGTCGGGATCGACGGCGACCATGACGGTGCCGATACCGATGCCCTCGGAAGCGTTGACTCCCTGATACATTCCCATTCCTCTCTCCGTGTCATGTGATAAAGCGTTTTGCCATATCCATGACAAAAGAGCGCAGCTACCTTACAACAGGTCACTGCGCCCCCAAATATGAACTTAGTTGTTCAACATGCGACCCGTTTGAGTTCTACTCGCCAAGACCGCTCTTGATGAGCTCGATGGCAGCAGCCAGAGCCTCGGCCTCGTCAGCGCCGTCGCACTTGACCTCGACCTCGGTACCGCAGGGGATACCAGCAGCCATGAGGGCCATCGGGGACTTGCCGTTGACCTCCTTCTCGGGGGTGACGACCGTCACGTCACAGGCGTACTTGCCCATGGTGGAGGCGAACAGACCAGCCGGACGCATGTGCAGACCCTGAGGATTAACGAGGGTAGCCTTCTCAGAAACCATAATTGACTCCTTTTTGTGTTTAACCCCTGTCATGCATGTGGCAGGAGTCAGATTCACGACGTTCTTTATATTAACTCACATCAAACGGTTTTTCATTATGTTTCAGACGAATTATTGGACAGATGTGTTTGTCGTCCGCTTGCTCGCCCACAGGGGCCCGTGCGCGGCCTGTGAGATTTCCTGCTCTACAGTCCTGCTCGCACGAAGAGCACATTAAGTGCTCTTCGGCTCGTGCGGAACTCGCGATAAATCTCACAGGCCGCGCACGGGCCCCTGTGGGCGAGCAAGCTGCGGAAACTCGGTCGGTCCAGAGCAATATCGTGCAAACGGAAATCTGGCTGATGATCTGTTCGCGACAAAGACTCGATAGGTAGCCCCCTCTATGCCCTTTTGTAAGTTGCGGTGAAATAGGGACTGCATTTGGAGTTGAATCGTTTAAACAGTCCCTATTTCACCGCAACTTATGGGAGGGATAGAAAAAAGGCGGAGGCCCTGGGGAGGGACTCCGCCTTATATACAGGGGGCGATGTTATTCGCGGGCTGGGGGATTAGACCAGGCGGGCGTTGATCGTCTTGGCGATCTCGGCGGCGTCGGTGGAACCCTTGACGGTGGCACGGAAGTCCTCGTCCATGAGCGCCTCGGCGACCTTGGACAGGATCTTGAGGTGCGTGGTGCCAGCCTGGGCACCCGGGATGAGCAGGGCGATAGCCACGTTAACGGGAGCGCCGTCCATGGTGTCCCAACCGGTCACGCCGGACTCGTCCTTAACGACGATGACGGCAGCCTCGGTAATGGCGTCGGACTTGGCATGCGGGATGGCGAAGCCCTCCATCATGCCCGTGGTGCCCTCGGCCTCGCGAGCCAGGAAGGCGTTCATCACGGCGTCGGCGTCGCTGGCGATACCTGCCTTGACGGCCTGGTTGGAAACGAAGCTCAGAGCCTCGTCACGAGAAGCGAAGTCCTCGGCGACAAAGACATTCTCGACCTTCACGAAGTCGGCAGCCTCGGCCTTGGGGGCCTCGACGGCAGCGGCCTTGGGGGCCTCAACGGGCTTGGCTACAGGAGCGGCCTTCTGATTCTTCTCGAAGTCGTACTTCTTGAAGGCCACGAACAGGATGCCACCGACCACAGCGCCGATGAGGATCGCGAGGACCCACAGCGGACCGTTCTCGACAACAGGCAGGACCAGGAAGCCGCCGTGAGGCGCCGGATCGTGAACGTTGAAGAAGATGGTCAAGATGGAAGCGATGGAAGAACCGAGCATCATGATGGGCATGACGGGCCAGATGTTCTTGGTCATGAACGGAATGGCGCCCTCGGTGATGTGGGTGCAACCAAGGATGAGGTTGACGATACCGGCGTCATGATCCTCCTGGCTGAAGTACTTCTTGCCGACAACGACGGCGAAGGTGGTGATCAGCGGCGGAACGATGCAAGCGGCGGAGACGGCAGCCATGAAGTTGGTGCCGAAGTTGTAGGTCTCGGTGCCGACGCCAGCTTCGAGAGCGGTACCGAGCAGGAAGGTGCCAGTAGCGTAAGCAGCCTTGTTGACCGGGCCGCCCATATCAAAGGCGCACATGCAGCCGATGGCCAGGCCAAGGATCACCGGACCGGAGTTACCGAGGCTCTGCAGGAAATCCATCATGCCCTGGTTAATGGCAGCCATGGGGCCGGAAATACCGAGCATGACCAGGCCGACGATGGCGGTAGAGCACAGCGGATACAGGAAGATTGCCTTCAGGCCATTAAGGCTCGCGGGAATTTTAGAGAAAGCCTTCTCGAGCAGCAGGATGACATAGCCAGCGAGGAAGCCGCCGACGATGCCGCCCAGGAAGCCGAAGCCCACACCCGAGCCTCCAGCGTCGATCATGCCGGTATCGGCGTTGATGGGAAGACCCTGGATGGCAATCATACCGGCAACAAAGCCGGGGACGAGCGCCGGGCGCTTGCCGATGGACTCGGCGATGTAAGCGGAGAGCACCGGAACCATGAGGTTCATGGCGATACCGCCGATAATCTTGAGCATCGCGGCAAAGCTGTTGTAGTCGGCAGCCGTCGAATCAAAGGACGTGATGCCCCACAGGAACGAAATGGCGGTCAGAACACCACCGGCAACGACGAAGACCAGCATGTGGCTGACGCCGTTCATCAGGTGCTTGTAGATGACATGACCGATGGACTCCTTCTCCTCGACCTCGTCCTCGACATCGGCGGCAGCGGCAACCGTGTCGTCGCCCTTGGCGGCGAGCGCGCGGTCGATCAGCTTACCAGCAGTCTCGACAGACAAGGCCTTGGAAACACCAACGGAAACCATGGGCTTACCGGCGAAACGCTCAGCCTGGACATCCTTATCGGCTGCGACGACGACGGCCTTGGCACCGGCGATCTCGCTCTTGGTGAGCTCGTTCTCGACACCGACCTGGCCATGAGTCTCGACCTTAATGGTCAGACCGCGCTCGGCAGCTGCCTTCTCCAGCGCCTCCTTCGCCATGAAGGTGTGCGCAATGCCGGTCGGGCAACCGGTCGCGGCGATGATGTCAAACTTAGCCATGTGTCCCTCCTTCTTGAGTACAGCGCCCGCGGGCGCTCCCCTACACGCGCTTCGATGCGCGTTTTTCCACAACTGAAAGATACCAACCTACCGTCCGCGTGAGAAGAGACAAGGCGCAATTCTCCGGTGAAAGGTTCTTTCATAACCGTAAACGGCAAGTGAAAGTTTACCATCAACACTTGAAACGGCAAGGTGTATCTTGTAATTGAAAATGCCCGTATACTATGGCATTGCAAATCAAGTTAGATTTTCATGCCAACCAGGAGCCATCCATGACCGATAGTAGCAAAAGCGCACTTTCCCTCATTAGTACCCACCAGGGATACAGCGAGTCCGAGCAGCGCATTGTCGACTATATATTGGAGCACCAGTCCGAGGCGCCACGCCTCACGGCGGCTCAGCTCTCGCGCGCTGCCGCCACGTCCGAGGCGACCGTTTCGCGTTTCTGCCGCAAGCTGGGCTTTGGCAGCTTCCGCAGCTTTCAGTTTTCGTTGGCGCGCGACTTAGAGAGTCAGCGCAACGAGGGCCTGACCGACGAGGTCTCGCTCGACAACATGGAGCAGAGCCTTAAAAATATCCTCGCCGCCAAGGTGAGTGAGCTTAATGCGACCATCGACGGCATTGATCACGACACGTTGGCCGCAGTTGTACACGCGCTTAAGAATGCCGGCGTTATTGAGTTTGCGGCCGTAGGCAACACCAACGCCGTCGCGCTCGACGCGACGTTCAAGTTCTCGCAGCTGGGCCTTCGTTGCATGGCAAGCACCATCAGCGAGACCTCGATTGGTTTTGCGCTCACGCTGCGCCCCGGTGACGTTATCGTGCTGATCTCAAACTCCGGCAAGTCGCGCCGTCTGAATCGCATGGCAAAAGCGGCTCGCGACTGCGGCGCAACCGTAGTCGTCATCAGCAGCGACAGCAAATCCCCGCTCGCGCGCCTGGCAGACTACACCTTTAATACCGTCAACCACGAAGCACTACTGACAACGGGCGACTTCGCGTTCTCCAAGATGAGCGCCACGATGATCATCGAGGTCATCTACAACTTCCTGCTGCCCGAAATCGAAGACGCCCGCGAGCATATCAGCTACTACGAAGAGCTCATCCAGCCGGATAAGGTTGTGGAGTAAAACGCGTAGTGGGACAAAAATTTCAGTCTATTTTGTCCCACCAACACCGCTGATACGACCTAACCTCGAGCTTCTTCGAGCATCTGCTTTGCGTGCGCCAGGCTAGCCTCGGACTGATCGCCGCTCAACATGCGGGCGATCTCGGCGGTACGCGCTTCGCCGGTTACCTCGTCCAAATGCGTCTGGGGAACATCGCCTGGTTCCTTGCTGACAACATAATGCTTGTCGGCCATGACGGCGACCTGCGCCAAGTGGGTTACGACAATCACCTGATGCGTAGAGGCGAGATCTGCCAGCACGCCCGCGAGTGCACGCGCCGTGGAGCCACCGACACCGGCATCGACCTCGTCAAACACCAGCGTATCGACACCGTCCGCGTTACCGAGGACAACCTTGCTTGCAAGCATGACGCGGCTGAGCTCGCCGCCCGACGCAATGCGGCGCAGGGGACGTGGCGTCAAGCCGGCACCGCTGCGGTATAGCAGCTCGTAGCTCGAAGGACCAACGGGCGTCCACTCAGCACGGGGAAGATCGCGCGACTCCCAGACGAGCTCGGCACTACCCATCTCCAAGCGCGCCATCTGGCGGCCAACCTCGTGGCAGAAGCGCGGGGCCGCCGTATTGCGTGCGCGCTTAAGTGCCTTGGCAGCGGCAAACAACTCGCGCTCGGCGCTCCCGAGTGCCTCACGCGCCTTTTTGATCTGCTCATCGCCATCATCGACCAGGGACAGCAGCTCTTGCGAGCGATCGCGCATGGCAAAAACATCGTCCATGGTGGGACCCCACTGACGCAACAGGCCCTTGAGGTCGGAATATCGCTCACGCATGCGTGCGAGCTCGCGCGGGTCGAAGGCGACGCCATCGCGATAGGTACGAAGCTCGTTCGCGCAATCCTCAAGGGAGATACAGGCATCCGAAAGCGCATCGGCAATGTCGCCCAGTTTGCGATCGACGGTAGCCATTCGGGAAAGTTCTGCCACGGCGCTGTTCACGGCGTCGAGCGCTCCCCCTTCGGAGGCAAGCGATGCATGGGCATCGTTAGCTATGGCAACCAGTACCTCGGCATGTTCGGAGCGCGGCAGCAGTTCCTCGAGTTCCTCATACTCGCCCGGTTTGGGGTCGACCTCGCCGATGCGCTCGAGCGCAAAGCGCGCTTCCTCGACGCGACTCCCCCGCGCACGTGAGGCCTCCTCGACGCGACGGACCTCCTTGGCAGCCGCGCGCGAGGCTTTAAAGCAAGCACGGTAGTGCTCGAGCGCCTCGAGCGCAGAGCGTCCCGCCCAGGCATCGACCATCGCAACGTGATGCGCCGGATCGAGCAAGCGCTGGTGCTCGTGCTGGCCGCACAGATCCATCATCACGCCGACGCGCTCCGAAAGCTCGCGCACACTGGCAATGCGACCGTCAATCTTCACGCGGCTGCGGCCCTCGGCAGAAAGGCTGCGCTGTACGGTGAACCCCTCCGTGTCGTGCGGCCCGTCGAAGAGTCGCGCCTCGACGCTCGCCAGTGCCTCGCCCTCGCGCACCGTCGACGAATCCGCACGCTCGCCCAAAATTAGCTTGAGGGCCGAGAGCAGCGCGGTCTTGCCGGCGCCAGTCTCGCCAGTCAGGACAGTCAGGCCGGCACTCGGCACCAGCGTCGCCTCGCGAATGAGTGCAATGTTATAAACCTGCAGCTCATCGATCATGACGGACTCCGTAGAAAACGCGGCTCACCGAGTTATAGAAGCTCTCGGGGCCGTAATCCAGCAGCAACACATCTCCGGGCCCGCGGCGCACCGCCACGCTCTCAACGGTGCCATCGCAGGTAATAAACTGTCCATCGATAGCGATCGCCGGAACGCTCGGGCGATCATCGGACATAAAGATTTCGACGACATCACTCGGCGAGGTCAAAAAGGCACGAGCCTGAATGGTGTGCGGCGCAATGGGTACGCAGACCATGCCCGTATAGTCGGGGCTCACGATGGGGCCACCGGCACTGAGCGCGTAACCCGTAGAACCAGTCGCCGTGGACACGACCACGCCGTCGCCACGCAGACGGTCGATATGATGGCCGGACACCGTGATGTCGAACTCGACCATATCGGACAGCGGACCGCGGGTAAGCGCCATGTCGTTGAGGGCGAAGGTGCGCACGACATCCTTCGTACCGTCTTCGCGCACGGACACGATATCCGCGGCGATGGTAGCGCGACGGCTCACATGCAGCTCGCCGGACAGGGCGTCGCTCACGACTTGCAGAATGTCGCGCTCCTCGGGGCTCGCAGCAGTTAAAAAGCCCAGGTGACCATAGGAAAGACCGAGGATAGGAATCTCGCGATGGTTGAGGATGCGGGCAGCGCGCAGCAACGTACCGTCGCCGCCGAGCGTAATGACCAAATCGGAGCCATCAATATCAGGCGTGCTCTGAATCTTGGATCGCTGGTCGGCAGCCCATGCGACCTCATAGCCCTGGCGCGTCAGCCAAAGCTCGAGCATCAGGCCGCTCTCGACCGCCTCTTGCTTGTAGTAATTGGGAACCAGAAAGACCTTCATAGCGTTGCAGCTTTCTCGCTCAAAACCGATACCTGGGATTGCAGCTCGTCTTGCGAGCGGTCGCCGGGTTCAAATCTCGTGCCGTACACGAAAAACTCAACGTTGCCCTTGGCACCATGAATGGGTGACACGCACACATCGACCGGGAACAGGCCCTTGGCAGCAAAGAGTTCAACCGCCGCCACGAGTGTATCGCGGCGCACGGCGGGATCGGTCACAATGCCGCCCTCGCCCACCAGCGCCGCCGGAGCCTCAAACTGCGGCTTTACGAGCGTGCAGAATGCACCCGTAGGAGCCAGGCACGCCAGCACCGCATCGATAATGTTCGCGATGCTGGTAAACGAGACATCACACACAGCCAGGTCGATGGCGCCGGAATAGCCAAGCTCAGGCAGCTGCGTCACGTTTGTGCGCTCAAGCAGCGTCACGCGATCGTCCTGACGCAACGACCAATCGAACTGGGCGCGACCCACGTCCACCGAGACAACGGTCGCAGCTCCGCGCTTGAGCAGGCAATCGGTAAAACCGCCGGTAGAGCAGCCCACATCCAGACAGGCAAGACCCGTCGGATTGATGCCAAACGCATCAAGCGCGCCTTCGAGCTTAAGACCGCCGCGGCCAACATAGGGAATGCGCCCCTTCACGTGCAGCGGCAGCCCCGGGATCACCTTAAGGCCCGGCGAAGTCAAGCGCTCACCGCCACTCGAGACCAAGCCGGCCATAAGAGTGCGAAGGGCATCCGCGCGATCGGCGCAGATGCCCTGTGAAATCAGTTCGTCATCAAGACGCACGCGTTTCATGAATGCCATCAACCATTCGTATCCGGAGATGCGGCCTAGCTATCCTGGGATTCGTTTGCCGCATCCTCATCGTATTCCTGCTCGAGCTTGTCGGCCTCACGCGGCGTCAGCTCAAACTTATCGACCATGTCGACCGCGCGGGAGCCCAGCTCAATCGCCTCGTCAAACAGATCGAGTGAACGCTCCAAGGAGGTATCCTTGGAGCGAACGGTAGCGATGATCTGATCCAGACGGTCCGAGATCTCATCAAAGTTACGGACAGAACCCTCTGGCATGACTACTCCTCGACGGAGTCGGTGTCAGCCTCGGCGGCGTCCGCATCCTCGGCCAGCACGCCAGCCTCAGCCTGGGCAACCGCAACCTTGGCGGCAGCCTCGGCAGCCTGTGCCTCCTCGCGAGCGCGATCTTCGGCCAGCAGCTCTTGGTACAGGTCCTCGCCCGGCAGCTCCTCGCTGCGAGCGATCTTGCCCAGCACGCCGTTGACGAACGAAGCGGACTGGTCGGTGCCATAGGCCTTGGCAAGCTCGACTGCCTCGTTGATCACGATGGCGTCCGAAACCTCCTCGTCGGTGAGGAAACGCATCTCGTAAACGGCGATACGCAGCAGATTGCGGTCGGCGCCGGGCATGCGCATAAGATCCCAGTTCTTGGCAACGGCGCGCAGGGCACAGTCGATGCGATCGATATGCTCGTAGGCACCACGGCAAAGCTCGAGCGCATAGGGGTCGAGGGGGCCCTTCGAGATCAGGAAATCACCCTCGAGGACGCGCTCGAGCGGGCTGTCCGTGGCCTCGGCCTGGAACAGCAGCTGCAGCGCCTGACTGCGGGCAAGCGTACGCCCGCGATAAACCTTAAGGCTCAAAGGTTACTCCTTGGGGAAAACGAGGCCGTCGATGCAAACGTCAACGCGCTCGACCTCAACGCCAACCTGGGCATCGATGGCGGCGACCACGGCAGCGCGAACGGCCTCGGCGAGTTTCTTGAACGGATAGCCAAAGAACACCACGACGCGCACGGTGAGTGCGAGCTTGTCGCCGACGACCTCGGCCTCGACCGCCGGCTCAGAAGCCGGGGCCTTGGACGAGAGCATCATGGAGACAAGGTTGGTGGCAAGGTCCTTGACGCCAACGGAGGCGATGCCCTCGACATCGGACACGGCGCGCGAGACGATGGCGGTCAGAACATCGGGCGAAATGCCGATGCCGTCAATCTTGATTTCCTGGGGCATGAGTCCTCCTAGAAGAGTTGGTTGCTAGACGCGGGAGACGAACTTGCCGTCGCGGGTGTCAACCTTGATGACCTCGCCCTCGTTGAGGTACATGGGGACCTGGATGACAGCGCCGGTGTCGATCGTGGCCGGCTTGGTGGAACCCTGGACGGTGTCGCCCTTAAAGCCCGGGTCGGTCTGGACGATGGTGGTCTCGATGAACATCGGCGGGGTCACGCCCATGAGCTCATCGTCGGCGAAGAGCAGCTGGCAGATGTCGTTCTCGCGCAGCCACTTGGAGTTCTCGCCCACCATGTCCTCGGGAACGGGAACCTGCTCATAGGTCTCATTGTCCATGAAGATGTAGTCGGCGCCATCGTTGTAGAGGTACTGGAACTCACGGGTGGTGAGCATAACGCTCTCGAACTTGGTGCCAGCGTTGCAGGTGTTCTCGACGACGCGGCCGCTCTTGATGTCGCGGGTCTTGTAGCGCACAAACGCGCCGCCCTTGCCCGGCTTGACATGCTGGAACTCGACGATGGTGTAGACCTTGTCCTTGATGCGGAGACCGAGGCCGTTCTTGAAGTCGGCGGTAGAAATGGTAGGCATAGCGACCTTTCTTGTTATGGGCAGAACGCACAAGCGTCCAAATTACATACGACCGAAATTATACACTTGCTGACGGCGCCTGCAGCGAGCGCATAAAAAGAGAACGCGGGGCGTCCGAATCGATCCGGACGCCCCGCCCCAAAAATCTATCGAAATGGGCTAGCAATCGATGACGTGCAGGTCGTGCGGGGTCTTGGTGAAGGGCTCGTAGCCGTTCTCGGTGACCACGCCGTAGTCCTCCAGACGCACGCCGCCCACACCGGGCAGATACACGCCGGGCTCCATGGTGATAACCGAGCCGACCTCGATGGTGTTCTTGCTGCGGTTGAAGTTGGGCAGCTCATGGATGTCGATGCCCACGCCGTGACCCAGACCATGGTTGTAATAATCGCCATAGCCGGCATCGCCGATAATCTTCTTGGAAAGCTTGAAAATGTCGTTGCCCTCGACGCCCGGATGGATGGCAGCGACGCACTCCTCGTGCGTACGGCGCACGAGCGCGTACAGGTCGAGCTGCTCCTGGGTAGGCTCGCCCATCACGACAGTGCGTGTCATGTCGGAGCGATAATCGCAGTAGCCCGCGCCGTAATCCATGAGGACAAAGTCGCCCTTCTCGATCACGCGGTCGCTCGGGACGGCATGCGGGTTGGCGGTGTTGGGGCCGCTCGCCACGATGGAGCCGAAGGCAAGGCTGTCAGCACCGTTGGCGAACATAAAGTTCTCGAGCTCGTTGCGAACCTGCTTCTCGGTCATGCCGGGCTTAATAAAGCCGAGCATATGCTGGAAGGCGGCATCGGTGATCGACTGCGCGTGGCGCATGAGCTCGATCTCCTCGGCGTCCTTGATGGCGCGCATCTTGCGGATGTCGTCATGCATCAGCGGCAACATGCAGGCGACGGAACGATCCTCCAGACCACGCTGAATACCCTGGTAGAAGTTGATCTGCATGTCGTCCTCGACAGCGCAGACGCGGCACTTGTTGGCCGCGATCTTGCCGGCGACCCAACCGGGGATGGTGCCCTCGTCCATGTCGTAGACCCAGGGGCTGCCGGCGGGCGTGTTCTCCTCAAAGCTGTTGAGGTAGCGCGAGTCGGTATGGAACAGGCACTGGTCGGCCGTAATAAACGCCGCGTGCGGGAACTCGAAGGTGTAGTCGAAGACGCCCTTCACGCCCGTGAGCCAACGAAGATTGGCCTCGTCGCGTACCACGATAGCGTCATAGCCGCGCTCGACCATCAGGGCACGGACACGTTCGATACGACCGGCAGGACCGGCAGCAAACTCAGACATGCAGATTCCTTTCTTATTGTCTCTATAAAGACGGAACGGGTCTCAACCGAACGACGGAATCGCATGCGATCCGCAACCGATTGAAAACCCGCCCCTCAACATGATACGAAAGACGATGGATGTCAATAAATCTTAGAGAAGTTCTTTGCGAGAAGCCAAGTAGGCGTGAACATGGCGCTCAAGAACCTCGTCCTCAACGCTCGTTAAACGAATGGCGCCGAGTGCCGCGGGCAGCGGCAACATACTGCGGTTCGAGCGGGCGAACTGCTGCCTGCGGAACTCCTCGATAAACGCGGTGGGCTCCAGGTCGAAGGCAAGTTCCTCGATGCCAAAGTCCTCCAGGCAGTCATCGACCTCAAAGACGTAATCGATATCAAAGTCGCAGGCATCATGTGCTAGGCGCACCTCAAAGCGCATGCCCTCGGATAACAGCTGGTAGGCAGGGACCTGCGAAGCGGCATCGCCCAAGCAGGCGCGCAGGGTACACTCCCCCGTCTTGCCAAAATCGAGCGCATGGCGAGCGCTCGGGTTTGTGGCCATCAGTACGTCCTTACGGGCAGTCTGAGACCATTGAACGGCATTGACGAGCGCAACCTCCTCGCCCGCGAGAATCTCGGGGACGGTCTCAGTAAACTGATTCCAGCGGGACTTACTGCTCGAAAGCATGGTGCCAACAAGCACCACAAAGCCGAGCTTGAGGTCCTCGGGGTCCGCCTCACGAACAAGGTCGAGGTCACACACGACCAAGCCCGGTTCGGGACGGAACGCGATAGCGGGAAGCGCATTGGCCGACGAGGCGACGAGCGGCTTCATGGTCGTCGCGACCGTGAGCATGGCGTCGAAGGTCGTCGGCAACAGCGCGCACT
This sequence comes from Collinsella aerofaciens, assembly GCF_020709435.1. Taxonomy (GTDB): domain Bacteria; phylum Actinomycetota; class Coriobacteriia; order Coriobacteriales; family Coriobacteriaceae; genus Collinsella; species Collinsella aerofaciens_AU. Next base: position 44,915 of record NZ_JAJFDP010000006.1, on the reverse strand, counting down.
CGGTTCGGCCGCACCACTGGTTGGCGCACCAGCTAACAACCGAGCAGGTTGCGGCATCGCCAACGGCGACAACCAGATCGTCGCAGGTAACGCCGTTGGCAGACAAGGCACCAAAGACGGTATCGGCATCGGCCAGCGTAGCACCGGCAGGCGAAACCTCAAGGACTAGCAGCGACACGGCAAAACCGGCGTCGACCAGCGCATGCTCGACAACCTCGCCATAGCGCTCAGATGTGGCGTCGTTCCAAACGACCATCGCGCGCTTAGGCTTGCCCACGGCCGAGGCAAACATACGCGACAGTTCATCGAACGCACCCAATCCGACACGGACATCGACGCTGCGGTTTTGGAAATTGATCAGTTGACGGCGAATCATAGCAGCCCACGCTCCAAAAGCATCTCGGCACAAAGGTAGGAAACGTCCTCGAAGGACTTGTTGCGAATATCAAGGGTAAGGTCGGCAGCCTGGCGATACAGCGGACGGCGATGCTCAAACAGGCGCGCGGCATGCTCAGGCGAGCGGAAATCGGGGCGCGTGTCGGACCGACGAATCTGGCGAATCGAATCCTCGAAGTCGCCCTCGAGGTACACGCACGTACCCATTTCGTGCATCAGCTCAATATTCACCGGTGTCTCGACGATACCGCCCCCGCACGAAACCAACAGGCTGCGCTCACTTTGGAGCGAACGGAGCGCCGAGGTCTCGAGCTCGCGAAAACGATCCTCGCCCTCGGTCTCAAAAATCTCGGTTACCGACTTGCCGCAACGGCGCACGACCAGGCGGTCGGTATCGATAAAACGCCGCTTGAACATGGTGCCGACGTTGCGCGCGAGCGTCGACTTGCCCGCGCCCAAAAAGCCGATAAAGAAGATATGGTCGCAGCCGTGTTTGGTGTGCTGGGACATAGCGAGACCTATTCCTCGCAGGGAAGGTCGCGCAGGGCCCGGCGCTCAAAGATACGGAAGATCTGCGTATACCACAGGTCCTGCGTCGCCTGCGGCTTTACCAGGATGGTATCGACGCCGGCGAAATTACCGCTCCACACGTCAGTGTAGAGCTGATCACCGATCAGCACCGCCTCGTCGACCGTGGCGCCGAGGCGCTTAAGACCCGCCTTGAGGGCAAACGGCGCCGGCTTCATGGCGTGGCTGATGGCCTCGAGTCCCAGCTCGCGTGCAGAGCTCATGACCTGGTCGCGATGCCAGTTGTTGGACACCATGCACAGCTTAAAACCCTTGGCGCGGGCGGCGTCGAGCCAAGCGGAAACCGCGGTGGGAACCTGCTCGGTGTCGCGCGGCACGAGGGTGTTATCGCGATCGAGCAGAATGGCGCGTTTACCGTCGGCCCACAGGGTATCAAGGTCGATGCGATCGACCGAGGCAACGTATCGTTTGGGGCTAAAAATCCTCATGCTAATTCCAAGACTGTTGATGCTCTTCGTAGGTTTGCGAGAAGTACTCCTCGTCCTGCGTAATGTAGAAATACAGGTCATCGGAGTCGGTCGGCTCAAGCGTGGCCTTGAGTGCCTCGAGCGACGGAGAGCAGATGGGCGTGGGCGGCAGACCCTCATGCTTATAGGTGTTATACGGACTATCGCTCTGCAGGTCGTCGGCGGTAACCTCGCCACCGGTGACATACATCATAGTCGCATCGCTATTGAGATAGCGCAGACCGTCGAGCTTGCCGGCAAGGCGGTTGTAGAACACCGATGCCACATGCGCGCGCTGATCGGCATTGAGACCCTCGCGCTCGACGATGGAGGCAAGGTTGACGATGTCGTAGTCGGACATCTCCACACCGTAGCGTTCCTTGATCTTGGCTTCGCAGCTCGCAAAGTCAAGCGACTTGTACTCGGTCTTAAACTGATCGAGCATAGCGCGAATCACGTCATCGGCCGTCGGCGAATCGCCCAGCGAATAGGTCTTGGGGAACAAGAAACCCTCGAGCGAATCGTTGGCGGCGCCCTTAAGGAAGCTATAGTCGTCCACGTAGTTGGAGGCCTTGGCCTGGTTGAGGAAGTCTTCCTTAGAGATGCTGTCGTAGGCCTGGGCCACACGGTCGGCGACTTGATCGACCGTCAGGCCCTCAGGGATAGTCAGCGTATTGGAGCCCGCGTTGGGGCCTTCCATGAGCTGCTGAACAACCTTGGTCGCATCCATGAGTGTGGTGAACGAATAATCACCAGGCTTGAGCGACATATCGGCGTTGAGCTTTTTCACCGCCGCATAGTAATCCTTGGGATTTTCGACGATATGGTTCTCGGAGAGAATCGAGGCGATCGTATCGCCCGAAGCACCATCGGGAATGGTCACCGTAACCTGCTGACCAGCCGTAACCTTCGTATCCTCACCGGCAAAGAAACCCTTGACGGCCGGCACGACAAAGAAAGCGATCGCAGCAAACGCGAGCACCGCCACCACAACGCCGATGATCATGGGAACCGGAGAACTCTTCTTTTGAGCACCGCGACGAGCATGCGTGTTGTAACTCGAGCGGGTCGCCGGAGCAACGCCATGCGAACCGCGAGCGTGATGCGAATGCGATTGAGGGGCCTGAGTTCGCTGGGTAGGTGCCTGCTGCTTAAAGCGGGTACCGCCTGCAGGCTGGGCCGTACGAACAGTGGGCTGCTGAGCCGCGTGAGAAGCCGAATGCTGAACCGAACGAGCAGAAGGCTGCTGACCTGTCCGTTGAACAGGTTGGGCCGAATGAGAGAAGGACTGCGCCGGGGGCGCGGCAGGCTGAGCAGCACGCTGCGTCGGCTGTGCCGGACGCTGGCCAGGCTGGGCAGGGCGCGACGCCGGCTGCCGTGTACGATTCTGCTGGCGCGGATCGGAAGCACTAGGCATGCGAAACCTCCTCGTTTTTACGATCGAGCCACGTCTGCAAAAACAGGCTGGCGGCAATCATGTCGACCTTGCCCCTCATCTGCTTTTCGTTGAGGCCCTGCTCGCGCAGGATACGCTTGGCCTCTTGCGAAGACAGACGCTCGTCCTCAAACTCCAGCGGAAGATCGAGCTCGTCGGCAATCTTTTGCGCCACGGCGGCAACGCGCTCGGCCTGGGGACCAGGCTCACCGGCCATGGTCAGGGGACGTCCGCTTACCAGGATGTCGGGCTCATAGTCCTCGACCAGGTAGCGGAACGTCTTGGCCATACCGGTGACCTCTGCAGCCGGGAGCACCTTGACGGGCATCGCCATCTTGCCATCACGGCTCGAGACGGCGATGCCGATCCTGGTCTCCCCTATGTCCAGCGCAAGCGCGACCACAGCGACTACCTAGATTCTTAGGCGCCGAGCGCGGTCTTGGCGGCCGCGAGGGCATCGGCGATGCCGGCGGCGTTCTTGCCACCAGCCTGAGCCATGTTGGGACGGCCGCCACCGCGACCGTCGACCAGGCCCGCGATCTGCTTGATCACGTTGCCGGCGTGGAAACCGGCCTTGACGGCGTCATCAGAGCCGGCGGCGAGCAGGGCCGGGGTGCCCTTCTCAGTCACACTGGCGACGACACAAGCGACAGGGCCGGCGACCTTCTGATGCACGGTATCCCATACGTTGCGCAGGTCGGCAGCCTCAAGGCCCTGGAGCTCAGCGACGACTAGCTTGTAGCCGCCGAGCTCGACAGCACCCTCGATGGCACTGGAAATGGCGTCGGAGGAGCCACCGGTCAGAGCCTTTTTGAGCTTGTTGGACGTCTCGCGCAGCTCGGCCTGCAGGTTCTCCACGCGGGCGGGAACCTCGTCGACGCGGCACTTGAGCGCAGCGGCGGCGGCGTCAACGAGCGCCAGGCGGTCGGCCATGTAGTCGAGGGCACCCTTAGAGGTCACGGCCTCGATACGGCGGACATTGGAGCCCGTGGAGGACTCGGAAATGATCTTGAACAGGCCAATCTCGGCGGTATTGGCGGCATGGGTGCCACCACAGAGCTCGCGGGAGAACGGCTGGTCCTCGGCGCCCACGGAGACGACGCGGACGACATCGCCGTACTTCTCTCCAAACAGAGCGACAGCGCCGGCAGCCTTAGCCTCGTCGATGCCCATGACACGGGTCACGACCGGCTTGGAAGCGAAGATCTGCTGGTTGACCAGGTCCTCGACAGCCTTGAGCTGCTCGAAGGACAGAGCCTCGAAGTGCGTAAAGTCAAAGCGCAGGTGCTCGGGCGTCACCAGCGAGCCGGCCTGGGAGACGTGCTCGCCCAGGACCTGCTTAAGGGCAGCGTCGAGCAGGTGCGTGGCGGTGTGGTTGCGGCGCAGGAAGCCACGGCGCTCAGCGTCGAGCGCGGCGGTAACATCGGCACCGACAGTCAGCGTACCATCGGCAACGTGCGCGACGTGGGCATACAGGCCGTTGTGGTTCTTGGTGTCGACAACGGTCAGAACAACGCCCTCAGCGAAAAGCTTGCCGGCATCGCCTTGCTGGCCACCCATCTCGGCATAGAACGGGGTGCGGTCGAGCACGACCTCGACGTCCTCGCCGGCGGCAGCGGACTCGACGGACTCGCCGTTGCGAACGATGGCGACTACCTTGGCGCCCTCGATGACGTCGTTGTCATAGCCATCGAAATCGGTCGCAGCGACCTTGTCGGAAAGCTCGACCCACACGTCGTTGAAGCTGCCCCAGGCATCGCCCTTGGCGTTGGCACGAGCGCGGGCCTTCTGGTCCTCCATGCAGGCAGTGAAGCCGTCCATGTCGACGTCGTGACCAGCGGTGCCGGCGATCTCGACGGTCAGGTCGATGGGGAAACCAAAGGTGTCGTGCAGCTTAAAGGCAACATCGCCCGGAAGCGCAGCACCCTCGGCAAGCGCTGCCAGGGCCTCATCCAGGTAGACGCGACCGTTGTCGAGCGTCGTGGAGAAGCGCTCCTCCTCGGAGGCGACGATACCCTTAACGAGCGCGACGTTCTTGAGCAGCTCGGGGTAGGCCTCGCCCATCTGAGCGTTGACCTCGTCGATGAACTTGGTCAGGAAGGCGCCCTCGATGCCCAGTAGACGACCGTGGAACACGGCGCGGCGGAGCAGGCGGCGAAGGACGTACTCGCGACCCTCGTTACCGGGCAGGATGCCGTCAGAGATCATGAAGTCGACGGCACGGGAGTGGTCGGCGATGATGCGAAGAGAACGGCTGGCGCCGGAGTAATCGTCGGCGTCATAGGTCTTGCCGCTGATCTCCTCGCCCAGCTTGATGAGGTGCTGCATCAGATCGCCGTCGTAGTTAGCAGTCTTGTGCTGCATGATAGCAGCCATGCGCTCCAGGCCCATGCCCGTATCGAGGTTGCGGTGCGGCAGCTCCGGCATGGAGCCGTCCTCCTGACGGTCGTACTGGGTAAACACGAGGTTCCAGAACTCAAGGAAGCGGTCGCAGTCGCAGCCAGGCTTGCAGTCGGGGCTGCCGCAGCCGACCTCCTCGCCCATGTCAAAGTAGATCTCGGAGCAGGGACCGCAGGGGCCGGTGGGGCCAGCGGCCCAGAAGTTGTCGTCCTCGCCCAGTCGGGAGATGTGGTCCTCGGCAACGCCCAGAGAACGCCACACGTCGTGGGTCTCGTCGTCCTCGGTAAAGACGGTAAAGTACAGGCGGTCGAGCGGCAGCTTGAACTCCTTGGTGATGAGCTCAAAGGCCCATGCGCAAGCCTGCTCCTTGGAAACGCCGCCAAAAGAGAAATCGCCGAGCATCTCGAAGAACGACAGGTGACGGCCGTCCTCGCCGATGCAATCGATGTCGTTGGTGCGGACGCACTTCTGGCAGGAGATCGCGCCGATCTCCTTCATGGTCTTCTTGCCCTGGTAGTACTCCTTAAACTGGTTCATGCCGGCGTTGGCAAGCAGCAGCGAGGGATCATCGGGGACGAGGGACGAAGAAGGATAGAGCTTAAGACCGCGCTCCTCAAAGAAGTTGAGGAACTTGGAGCGGATCTCGGCCGTAGTCATTGACGGGTAGTCAGCACTCATAGAGGGAATCTCCTCGGTTTCACATCGAAACAGTTCAAACGTAACGATATTACCATCCCACCGCGCAAGTGCAAAAAAGAGGGCCGGCACAATGCCGGCCCTTCAGCGAAATTGCATGTTAGCGCGTATGAATATTAATCCGAATTACCCCGCTAGTTGTCATCATCGTCCATGGAGCCGTCGATGCCGGTATTGGTATCGTCGTCTGAGTTGGAATCATCGTCTTTGGCGAAGGGGTTTTTGAAGAAACCCGTCGCATCGGGCTGCAGGCCCGAGAGCTTGATCCAGGGATTATCGAGCTCGGGCTTGGGCATGGCCTTGGCCTCGGGCGCAGTCTCGTTGCCGATGAGCTCGGACTCGTAAATGAAGGTGTCGTCGCCGAGCGCGTCGTAGGCGGCGACCGGGTTGCCATCGGCATCGCGGTACGGCGTGCCCTTAAACACGGCGCCGTCATAAGCCACAAGCTGGCGGCCGGTCTCATTCTCGAAGTAGTACACGAAGATACCCTTGAGGGCCGCGCACAGTGGGATGGCAATAATCATGCCGATAGGGCCCATGAGTGCCGAGCCAATAACGAGCGCCGTGAGGCTCATGATGGGATGCACCTGCACCGAGCTCTGCATGACCTTAGGCGAAATCACGTTGTCGGTGACGTTTTGCGCGACCATCGTCACGATGAGCGTCCATAACGCCAACATGGGGCTGAACATGAAACCGAGCACTGTGGCGATTGCTGCGCTCACCCAAGGACCGACGACCGGAACCAAATGCATGATGCCGGTAAAAATAGCCATGAGCGCCGCATACGGATGGCCGATGATCATAAAACCGATAAAGGCGAGGAAACCACCGCAGATGGACGTCACGACCATACCGCGCATGTAGCCGCCGACAGAGCGAGAAAGGATGGCGACCATAAAGCGGTACGAGGTCTCCTTCTCCTGACCGATGATGGTGCAAATCTCGTGGTGCATGCGAGGGTAGTCGCAGGCCATCCAGTACGCAAGCACCAGACCAAGGAAGATAACGAACAACTGCGAAGCCGTATTGGTGATGAGCGGGAACACACCGCGGCCAAGCTCGGCAGCGATCTGAGACACATACTTCGATGCCACGGTAACCAGGGACGAAAGATTATCGTCCAAATACTCCTTGAGCGGCGTGTTGTTGAGCGTCTTGGCATGCGAGATCATCTCATTGAGATCGCCACCCGCAACACGAAGCTGCTCGGGCAGGCGGCTCAGGACTTCCATGATCTGACCAAAGAGAATCGGCGACAAGATGCAAACGACACCGACGAGCACGGCAACAACAACAATAAGCGCGACAAGCGAACCGATGCCGCGATTCACGCCATGGTGCTCGAGCCAGTTGGTGATCGGGGACATCACAATAGCAATGATGGAACCGACGGCAAGAAACTCAATAACCGGTGCCAGGATGCCCATAAGGTTAAAGATGACAGCGGCGATGACAATGCAGCCGACAACAGCCCAAATGCGCAGCGTCAGAATGCGGGTGTCGCGCAGCACGCGATCGGTTTGTTGGGGGTGCTCACTCATGAACGAATCATCACTCCGTCGGGGTCGATCTTGTCCTGAATCTTCTTAAGCGTGCGGCGCAGCAGACGCGAAACCTGCACCTGAGAAATACCCAGCTTCTTGGCGATCTCGATCTGGGTCATGCCCTTCACAAAGCGCAGCTCGATCACCTCGCGCTCGCGCGGCGAGAAATCACGGATGGCTTCCTCGATCACTAGGCGGTCATCGGTAAAGTCGAGCTCGTTGTCGTCGTCGGCGTAACGGTCGAGAATCGAAGGGGCATCGTCGGAATCGGACGCACCAGGAGCCTCGATGGGCACCGAGGTATAGGCCGAAGACGATTCCATAGCCTCGAGGACCTCATCGACAGTCACATCTAGATACTCAGCGATCTCCTCAACCTTGGGCGAACGCTGCAGCTCGTTGGTAAGTTTGTCAGTAGCCTGGTTGACCTTGGCCGAGAGCTCCTGCAGACGGCGCGGAACGCGCACGCTCCAGCCCTTATCGCGGAAGTGACGCTTGATCTCGCCCAAGATGGTAGGCGTGGCAAACGTGGTGAACTCGAGTCCGCGCTCAGGGTCAAAGCGGTCGATAGCCTTGAGCAGGCCCAAATAGCCAACCTGCATAAGGTCATCGAGCGGCTCGCCGCGGTTCTTAAATTTGTTGGCAAGAAACCTTACCAGGTTCATGTGGGACATGACGAGCTGCTCGCGTGCGTCCGGGTCACCGGTCTCTTTATAGCGACGAAACAGCTCGCGGGTTTTCTCCTTGTCCCAAGCGGTCTTACCGCTCCGGGAACGTTCGGTCATATTAGATATCCGCCTTGAGGTCGAGGGAAAGCGTCAGGGGCGCCGCAGTCTTTTCGTAGGAGTCGCACACGCTCGCGAGGATGAGCTCGGCATACACCGCAGCTTGGTCGTCTTCATCGACCGTAGCCTGATCGCCAAAGGTAATAGTCATGCCAACGTGGGTCTCATCGACATCGAATTTGATGGTGATGTCGTCGCAGTCGACCGCGGTGCAACCAAAAATGAAAGCCTCCTCGGCAGCCATGCGGATGTCCTCAATGCGATCGACAGACATAGAGCACAGGGCACCAACGTTGGCTGCCGTCATGCGCACAAGGCGAGCGAGACGCGGGTCGCCGGCAACGGTCAGCGTGATAGGACAGGTTGCTTCGCTACTCATCGCAGGACTCCTCAGAGGTCTCGGCGGGCGTGTAAGTGTAATACTGAGCCGGCTTGGCTACAGACTTCTGGCCATCATCGTCGCCCGCGGCAGCCTCGTCCTCGCCAATTAGGACGCGCTCGGTAGGTTGCTCAGCCTCCGCAGCGGCAGCGGCGAGCTTGCGCTCGGCGTCAGCTGCAGGAGCCTTCACCTTATTGAAGAGCCTCTGCACAGCACCGGCGGCAGAATCAGTCACACTCGACACAGCATTGCTGGCCTCAGCCATGCTACCGGTGACCTCAGAAATGTCGCGAACCACGGCTTCGACCTCTACGAGATTAGAGGCAAGGGCATCAACTGCCGTCTTACTCGACTTAAGCAGCGGCTCCATCTGGGCAAGTGCCGGCGTAAGCTCGTCGACAGCGCCGTCGAGTTTTGCCACCACCGGCTGCGCCTCGGCGATGGTGTTATTGAGGTCGTTCACGGTCTTATCGAGCGAGTCGACAACGTTGCGGGTCTTGCGCAGGGTAAGCGCGAGCTCAACAATAGCCCACACGCCGGCAATGGCAAACACCAGCAGGGCGATTTGAATGGGACTCATACAAGCCTCCCGAAGGAATCGAAATACAGACGCCTTTCATGGTACCCCAAAGAAGGGGGAAGATACCCAAAGGGAATGTGCGAGGTGCCAAGGACCTACTTGGGCGCGTTACCGCTACGGTCGCGTTCGCTTTGCTCTACGCGCCACTCTTCCCAGCCGCGGCCCGCAGGCTGCCAGAACGCGCCACGCTCCAGCCCCTCGGGCAAATAGCGCTGGTCGACCCAACCTTCGGGATAATCGTGTGGGTACTTGTATACACCGTACTCGTCGCTGCCGGGACGGTGACGATCGCGAAGATAACTGGGCACCTCGCGCAATCCGCTACTATGGATATCGGCCAGCGCCGCATCGATCGAAGCCTCGCACGCGTTGGATTTAGGCGCCAAGCACACATAGAGTGCAGCCTGAGCCAGGTTAATTCGGCACTCGGGATAGCCAATGACCTCGGCAGACTTAAACGCGGCTTGCGCCACCAAAAGTGCCTGCGGATCGGCATTGCCAACATCCTCAGAAGCCTGAATCATAATGCGGCGAGCGATAAACTTAGGATCCTCCCCCGCGTCGATCATGCGCGCGAGCCAATAGATCGTGGCATCGGGGTCGCTGCCGCGCATGGACTTGATGAACGCACTGATAATGTCATAGTGCATGTCACCGTTTTTGTCATACGAAAAACCGCGGCGTGGGTTGGCAATCTTCACGTCATCGACGGTGATGGGATAACGCTCCCCTGCCGCCGGCGCCGGCGTCCCCTCGGTATCGGGACGCGTGACGGCAATCTCGCTCGCCAGCTCGAGCGTCGTGAGCGCCGAGCGAGCATCACCCGCGGCCAGCGTGCAAATGGTCTTGACCGTATCATCATCGGCAGAGAACTTTCCGTTCAAGCCCTGCGGCGCCTCGAGCGCACGCTCGATCAGCATGGCGATATCCTCGTCCTTGAGGTGCTCAAGCTCAACCACGCGACCGCGCGAGAGCAACGCCGAGTTGACCTCGAAGTACGGGTTCTCGGTCGTGGCGCCGATCATAATGACGGTACGGTTCTCAACCGCATGCAGCAGGGCATCCTGCTGCGACTTAGAGAAGCGGTGAATCTCATCGATGAATAGAATGGTGCGGCGGTCATAGGTATTCAGGCGCGTCTTGGCCTCGTCAATCACGCGGCGCAAGTCCTTCACGGTGCCCGTCACGGCGCTGACCTCGACAAACTCGCCCTTGGTATGGTTGGCGATAATGTGGGCCAGCGTCGTCTTGCCCGTACCGGCCGGCCCGTACAGAATCACGCTCGACAGCACGTCGTGCTCAATCGCGGCACGCAGCCATGAGCCCTTACCGACGGCCTTTTGCTGGCCCACGTACTCATCAAGCGTGTTGGGGCGCATGCGCACCGCAAGCGGCGCATTCTGAAAGGAACGCTCGCGCGTCGAAGCAGAAAAAAGGTCGTCCATAGCCATCCCGTGCATCAATCAAAATCGTTTTCCACGAATAGTATACCGAATAAATACGAACTACCGTTCGTTAATATAAGTACGGTGCGGAAACTTTAGACCCGGGAACAACTTACTCGTCAGCTCGCAGAAATAGCCATCCGTCATGCTCGCAATGTAATCCACCACGGCTTGGTCCTTATCGTCCTGCCATGCATAGGTACGGTCGTAGTAGGAAAGCTGCTGCTCAATGCGCGAAATGTGGTGCTTAAATATGTAGGAGGACTCGTCGCCTTCGTTTATATCCTGCAGGCAACGGTCGTAGAGCTTTTCGAAAGCCTCGCGCAGCTCCGCTTCGGAGTCGCCTTCGATACCGCCCTTGCTATAGATCTTCTCGTAGTTCTCGCACTTGGCTCGGCGGATTTCCTCAAACAGGTCCTCGCTCATCTCGATGCGTGGCTTGCCATAGCTGTGCTCGACGATATCGATGGAGGCATGCGTGAGGATCCAGCTGTTGTATGCTCCGCCCAGGTCATCGTCAAAGGCGTCAGGTGACAGCAGACCCGCAGCAATGGCGTCTTGGCGATCGCGCCCCACGTAGGCAAGGATATCCGAGATGCGAACCACGCAGCCCTCGAGCGTCATGGGGCGCAGGTGCTTAATTGCGCTGTAACCTGTGGCAATGCAATCCTCAACCGTCAGATCGAACTGTTCAAAGGAACCCATATCCGAAAGCTCAAACACGCGTTGCTCGTACTCGCCGTTATGGCACAGCACGCCATCGAGTGTCTGGAGCGACACGTTGCGGCCATACAGCGCATCGAGCACACGGACTGATTGCACGTTATGGAAAAAGTAGCGACCCGTACGCTCGTGGTAAATATCGTTGAGGAATCGCTCGCCGGCATGGCCAAAGGGCGTGTGGCCCAAGTCATGGCCTAAGCCAATCGCCTCGATTAGATCGCAGTTGAGCCCCAGGGCGCGGCCGATATCGCGTGCAATGCGCGAGACAAGCTGCACGTGCAGGCCGCGGCGCGACAGGTCGTCGTTGCTGCGAAAACTAAAGACCTGCGTTTTGCCTGCATAACGCGTATACGCCGGAAGATGAAGAATCTTTTCGATATCGCGCATAAACGCCGGTCGCATGAGCGTGCCTTTGTCGGCAGCGCGATCAATACGACGAATGACCTGGTCGTCGTTGCAACGATACGGGTTGACGGCACCCGAAGCACGATCGGCGGAAATACGCTCGACAAGTTCGGGCGACAACGCCGAGGGAATACGATCCATGCGCGCCTTAATGACGGCCGTTTCTCGATTAGTTGCCATGGCATGCTCCTTAAGAAGGATGCGCAATCGGTTACAATGTGCAGCCCACGACCTCGATTATGGCAAAAATCGGCACCAAAAACGGGAGTAATGGCAAGGAGCGCGATTTTGTGATGAGGCAGGAGAGGGCAAGGACCAGGAGCGCGGCGGCAAATGCCACGAAGCCACCCATAGGGTCGAGCGTGCAAAGCGCGAAGAGCGCCTTGGCATCTCCCATGCCGATGCCGGGGGTCTGGCGATGTCGCCGCCAAAGCGACTCAGTCAGCACAAGAGAAAGGTACACGATGACCGCAAGGCCAGCGTGGTCAAGTGCCGTGTTCAAGCCCCCATCCAGCCACACGCCCGCAAACGCCGCCACGGCACACGCAGCAGCAAGCGCGTTGGGAAACCGCCGCTCACGGGCATCGATCACCGCACCGACAAAGGCGCAGATCCAAAATGGGATATAGACCATCGAGCACCTCCTTGAGCTGCATCGCAAAAGCAAAAACCACCACAAAAGGCCTGTCCCCATTGTGGTGGTTTTGGTGGTGGTTATTTGGCGCCTTGCATGACCTCGTCAAGGGTAACGCTGACGGCGTGCTGCGTCGGGACCCAGTCGACCTTCAGGAACAGCGCGGCCACCGTGATGGGGATATAGCTGAACATAAAGATCGGGAAGGTAAACAGGTTAGTCACCAGACGCCACTTTTGCGCGCAGTGAATGTGCTTGTACTCAAAGATAGTCGTGAGCAGCGCCAGGATAAAGAAAGTCAGATACATCATGGCGAAGGTCATAATGAGCGAAGCGGCACAGGCCTGCATCTCGACTTCGGTAGCCAAAAAGCCGTGCGAGAGTCCACCCACGATCAGGAACGTCGCATTGGCGAGCATCGAGATGAGCGACAGCAGCATACCCGGGGCGATCGTCATGAACATGTCGTAGGCGGCAAAGCGATGGTAGCGGAAGGTCGACTTGACCAGGTGCTTACCGTAAGTAAAGAACACCTGGTAGAAGCCCTTGGTCCAACGCATGCGCTGTTTCCAGGACGCCTTAAACGTCACGGGTTGTTCGTCAAAGAACTCCGCCGGCGCATAGCCAATGCGAATGCCGTGAATGGCGCAGAACGTGGTGAACTGAATGTCCTCGGTCAGCGTGTGGAACTGCCAACCGTGCATGCCCTCGATAACGCTGGCGGAGATGAGGTAGCCCGAACCCGAAACAGCGCAGGACGTCTTGCAGATATTACGCGCGTTGTTGAGGAAGCGCGCCTCGCGTAGATACCACGTGGCATTAGCAGCCGAGATCCACGAGCTGCCGAAGTTCTTGGAATTGCGATAGCTCGTGACCACATGGAAGCCCTGGTCAAAGGCATCATTCATCTTGGAAACATAATCGCGGGAGATAACGTTATCGGCATCGAAGATAAAGTAGCCCTCAAACGTGTCGGGATACTCGTTGAGAATGCGGTCGAAGCCAAAGTCCATGACCCAGCTCTTGCCCTTGCGGGCCAGGTCATTGCGCTCGTAAACAATGGCACCGGCCTCGCGCGCGAGCTGCGCCGTGTTGTCGGTGCAGGCATCGGCGACCACGAAAACCTCGATAAGCTCGGACGGATAATCCTGATCCTTGATGGAGCGAACGAGGTTAGCGATCACGGCCTCCTCGTTATGCGCCGCGATAAAGAAGGCATAGCGGTGAAGTTTTTTGGCCTTGGGAGGCGCGACCTCGCCACGAAGAGCGCCAATGACAAAGAAGACCACCTGGTACAGAAAGCAGACCGTGAGCAGCGTAACCACAATCTGGTTAAAGATCACGATGGGCGTGTTAGTTTGTAAAAAGGCGAGCATGCAGGCTCCCGAGAACGCGTTACGTAAACAACCGTATATCTTACCGCAGGCTTACCGAGTTCAAGAAACCACCTAATACCGGCTAGGCTTCGAGAAGGCCAAGCTGCGGGACGATGTCGTCGCCGGCGGCGGTGCGGCCAAGCGAGCGCGGGGCCAGGTCGTCAAGAACCGCAGCGAGATCCCAAGGCAGCTCGTCGCGGCATTCGATGAGCTCACCCGTCACGGGATGGTCGAATGCGACGCGCCAGGAATGAAGGAATTGCCTGGTCAGACCCTGATCGGCACGCGCATCGCACTTACCGTAGAGCGGATCGCCCACGCAGGCGTGGTTGATATGGCGCATATGCACGCGAATCTGATGTGTGCGGCCCGTAAACAGGTGGCACTCGACGAGCGTATAGCCGTCGTCGAAACGCGTGGAATCGAAGCGCTCGAGGACCTTAAAGGTCGTGATGGCCTGGCGCGCAAAGGGGTCATCGGAAACCGCCATCTTGACGCGGTCGCGCGTGGAACGGGCGATACCGGTATTGATGGTGCCCTCGTCCATGGCGATGTGACCGTGGACAAGCAGGATATAGCGACGGTCGAGCGTGCGCGTGCGGATAAGATTTTGAAGCGCGCGCTGGGTGTCGTCGTCTTTTGCCGCGAGCATAAGGCCCGAGGTATCACGATCCAGGCGATGCACGATGCCGGGTCGGTCCTCACCCTGCACGGTACCAAGATGATCGATACCGCAGTGGTAGACCAGAGCGTTTGCAAGAGTGCCGCTCTCGTGGCCATGGGCGGGATGACACACCAGGCCGCGCTGCTTGGAGAGCACGATAAGGTAGTCGTCTTCGTAGCGGATATCGAGAGGAATGGCCTCGGGAATCACGTCGGTCGGGTCGTGTGGCTCGGGCAGATCGACCGAAATGCGGTCGCCGGAGCGCACGGCATACTTTTTTGACAGGCAGGTCTCACCGTTGACGGCAACGGCGCCTCCCTCGATCAGATGCGCGCAGGCAGAGCGCGTGGGGCAGCCGTCGTTGGCACCCAGAAAGGCGTCGAGACGCTGGCCAGAGCAATCGTCGGCAACAAGAATATGGATGTCGGCCATTAACGCTCATTCCTTTCGCGAATCTTGCGGGCACGCTCCCCACGTTGCTTGGCTTTGCGCTTGGCGCGGGCCTCATCACGGGCATTGAGCTCGGCAGTCGCATCGACTTCGCGGGCCGCAGGGCTCAAGAACAAGTAGCCGATGAGGGCAAGCACGACGCCTGCGGTGATGCCGATATCGGCCATGTTAAAGACGGGAAAGTCGATGAAGGTGGTGGCAATAAAATCGGTCACGAAGCCAAAGACAAAACGATCGATAGCGTTGCCGATAGCACCGCCCGCAACCATCGCCATGCCAACAACCTCAAGATGGGCGAGCTGGGGTGCACGAACGAGGTACACGGCAATAGCGACAATGACCGCCAGCGCCAGCACGGCAAACGCGATGCCATGCCCCTCGCCCATGCTAAAGGCAGCACCGATATTGCGGACAAATAGAAAGTCAATCACACCGGGGATAACAGTCACATGCAAAGCGTCGCCCACGGCAC
Source organism: Collinsella aerofaciens (assembly GCF_020709435.1). Taxonomy (GTDB): domain Bacteria; phylum Actinomycetota; class Coriobacteriia; order Coriobacteriales; family Coriobacteriaceae; genus Collinsella; species Collinsella aerofaciens_AU. The sequence continues at coordinate 29,494 of NZ_JAJFDP010000006.1, read as the reverse complement.
GAACCGCAAGCTTGGTCAGCTGGTCAACAAGCAGCACAACCAGTGCCACCCCACCAGCAACACCCAACCGCCAACCCAAAGGCGGCGTCATATCCCCAGTACGACCCAAATCAATCCCCTGCCCTCAGAACAATCGAATTCCGTTGAACGCAATTAACCATCTTATATTGCCATACGCAGAGCGCACGACATATCCACCAACACAAGCGAAATAACCAGCACAAAACAAAAGCGACATTCCGAATAACGGAATGTCGCTAAATAGCTTTCGACTAAGAGCACAGGTCGAAAGAGAAGGCTCTAGTTCCAACAATGGAAAAGCCGCGTTGCCGTCGCCAACAGCGAAAACGTCCCTAAGCGAGCAAGGTGACGTGAAAGAGGAGGGAAGCGTATTTTGGTACGCGACCGACGATTGAACGTCAGATTGCCGCTTAGGGGCGTTTGCAGCGTCGGTAGGTTACGGCGTTCTACGAACGCCGTAACCTACAGCGCGTCAGCGCAGCGCTTGCAGATATGTGCGTGGCCGTTGTACTCGCCAACGGTGGTGCGGTAATTCCAGCAACGGTCACAGCACTCGCCCTCGGCAGCCTCAATAGCAACGGAGAGCTCCTCACCCTGGGTCAGCTCAACATCGGAGACGATGTAGAACTCGGCCAGGTCGACGGCCTTGTCGCCGGTCAGCAGCGCATACATCTCGGCGGGAACGACCGCCTTGACGCGGACCTGCTGGCTCTTGGTGAAGGTGCCAGCGGAGCGGGCATCCTCAAGGGCCTTGGTCACGGCGCTACGGAGCTCGAGTGAAGCCTCGAGCACGCCCTCAAACTCATTGGCCTCGTCGACCGTGATGGGCGACTTGTACCAATCGAGCAGCGCGGCGTACTTCTGGTGATCGACGCAGCCGGCGGGCGCATAGGCCATGGCCTCGTCGACCGTGTAGGACAGGATCGGCTGAAGGTCGCGCATGAGCATCGAGAAGAGCTCGGCGAGCACGGTCTGGGCGCTGCGGCGCTCGAGCGAGCCGGGCTTCTCGCAGTACAGACGGTCCTTCAGGGCGTCGAGGTACACGTTGGAGAGCTCGGTAACCACGAAGTCGTAGAGCGCGCGGTAGGCACGCGGGAACTCGTAGCTGGCGTAGGCATCGTCGACCTCGGCCTGAACCTGGGTCAGGCGGGCAACCATGAGCTTGTCGAGCGGCAGCAGGTCGGCAAAGGCGACGCCGTCGGTCTCGGGCTCAAACTGACCCTCGAGCTCGGAGAGCAGGAAGCGCAGCGTGTTGCGGAAACGACGGTAGGCATCGGACGTACGAGCAAGGATCTCGTGGTCGATGGACACGTCGGAGCTGGTATCGACGGATGCAACCCACAGACGGATGATGTCGGCACCCATCTCGTCGCAGACCTTGTTGGGGTCGATGACGTTGCCGAGCGACTTGGACATCTTGCGGCCCTGGCCGTCGAGGGTGAAGCCTTGCGAGACGACCGCCTTGTACGGGGCGTGACCATTGGCTCCCACCGAGGTGAGCAACGAGCTCTGGAACCAACCGCGGTGCTGGTCGGAGCCCTCGAGGTACACATCCGCCGGATACTCCAGCTCGGGACGGTACTCGCAGACGGCCTTCCAGGAGACGCCGGAATCCCACCACACGTCGAGGATGTCCTTATCGGCCTTGAGGTGATGGCCGCCGCACTTGGGGCAGACGCAGGCCTCGCCCAGGTAGCTCTCGGGAGCGTCGGTGAACCAGGCGTCGGAGCCCTTCTCGTGGAAGAGCTTGATGACGGCGTCGAGCGTGGCGTCGTTCATGACCTTCTCGCCGCAGTCGGCGCAGGTGTAGCTCGGGATGGGCACGCCCCAGTTGCGCTGGCGGCTGATGCACCAGTCGGGACGCTGCTCGACCATGGCACCGATGCGGTTGGCCGCGTGGGCCGGATACCACTTGACGTTCTCGCGAACCTCTTTGCCAGCCTGCTCACGCAAACCGGTCTTGTCCATCGAGACAAACCACTGGTCGGTAGCACGGAAGAGCACCGGATGCTTGCAGCGCCAGCAGTGCGGATAGCTGTGCGTGATCTTCTTCTCGAGGACCAGGGTGCCGCGCTCGCGCAGGAACTCGATGATGTGCGGGTTTGCCTCATCGGTGTCCATGCCGCTGAAGGGGCCGCCGGTACCAAACTCCTCGCCGGTGTAGAACTTGCCGTCGTCATCGACCGGCATGCAGATGTCGGTGATGCCCTCCTTGAGGCAGGCAAAGTAGTCGTCGACGCCGTGGCCGGGCGAGTTGTGGACGATACCGGTACCGTCGTCGACACCGACGTAATCGGCCAGCAGCGCCACGCCCTCAACACCGTCAAAGATCGGCTGCTTGTAGTGGATGTGGTGGAAGGTCTCGGCAGGAACCACGTAGGGCTTACCGTCGACCATGACCGGGGTGTACTCCCAGCCAAACTCCTCGCAGCACTTGGGAGCCAGGTCCTCGAGCATGACCTCGGCACGACCTTCGTGCTCAACGGCGACATAGGCGGCGCCGGGCTTGAGGGAAACTGCCTGGTCGGAGGGGATGGTCCACGGCGTGGTCGTCCAGATAATAAAGTCGACCGGGCCGTCGAAGTTCTCGAGGCCGGCGGGCTTGGAGGTCATCTCGAAGCGCACGAAGATGGAGGGGCTCGTCTCGTCGGAGTACTCAATCTCGGCCTCGGCGAGCGCGGTGTGGCAGTGCTTGCACCAGTGAACGGGCTTGTGACCACGATAGATCATGCCCTTGTCGAACATGGCCTTGAAGACCTCGATGTCGGCGGCGTCATGCTGGTGATAGAGCGTCAGATACGGGTTGTCCCAGTCGCCAAGCACGCCAAGGCGACGGAAGCCGGCCTTCTGCAACTCGATGTTCTCGACAGCGAACTTATTGCAAAGCTCGCGGATCTTAGCCGTGGAGGTCTGGTTGAACTTCTCGGTGCCGAGCTTCTCCTCGACCTTGTGCTCAATCGGCTGACCGTGGCAGTCCCAACCGGGGACATAGGGAACTTCGCAGCCCTGCATCATCCAGTAACGGTTGATCATGTCCTTGGAGATCTTGTTCATGGCGTGGCCGATGTGGATCGGGCCGTTGGCGTACGGAGGACCGTCGTGCAGCACGAACTTCTTGTGACCCTCGTTCTTCTTTAGAACTTGCTCGTAGACCTTGTTGTCCTGCCAGTCCTTGAGTCGCTTGGGCTCGGACTTGGAAAGACCGGCACGCATGGGAAATCCGGTTTTGGGCAGATTCATCGTCTGCTTGTACTCGTTTGCCACGGTACCCCTTTCTTGTCATGGGCGCGCACGCCCTCTGGGCACCAAAAAAGCGCCCGTCCCTACAAGCTGGGACGAAGCGCCACAAAACGGGCAGCGTGCCCGCAAAAGCTCTTCGCTTAACCACCCAGCTTAGATGCCCTCGCCCGCGTTATCGCGCGCTCGCATCCGTTACTCGGCTGGCCTGTATCGACGGCCATCTCGGCGATGTCTACTAAGACGAACCTATGCGGCACGTCCGTTGGGACCGCAGCTCCGGGGTGATTTTCATCGGTCGCATGCACGGGCTCTCAGCACTCCCCGCTCTCTGTGGCATGCGGACGGCCGACTACTCGTCCTCATCAACGCTTATGCGGAGTATGCTAGCACGTTCCGCGCCGGCGAAAAACCCTCAACACTGGTTTTATACGTTCGAAATTTCTCGCGGCTGTGGACCTTCTCTTGGAGCAAAATACCTGAAAGCACTTTATCGAACGAAAGAAGGTTGCTATGCGCACGATTGGAATGAGCGACTACACCGTTGGCGAGGATTGCTTTGACGAGCTGCCCGGCGCGCTGGCCGAGTACGGCGCGAAGAAGGTCGCGATCATCGGTGGTAAGCGGGCACTGGCCGCAGCACTTCCCGGTATCGAAGCTGCGCTGGCGGGTACCGACGTCGAAATTCTGGAGACGCGCGTCTATGGCACCAACAGTACGCGTGCCAATATTGCCAAGGTTGTGAACTCCCCTGCCTGCCAGGAAGCCGACGTGCTCATTGCTTGCGGCGGCGGCAAGGCGCTCGACACCGTGAAGACCGCAGCCATCGAGCTCAAGAAGATCGTCTTTACGGTCCCGACGATCTGTTCCAACTGCTCCGCCGCGACCGCCATTGCCGTCGTGTACAACGACGACGGCTCGCTCGAGGGCTATTCATACCCCAACCGACCGGCGCACATCTTCATCAACCCCAAGATCATCGCCGAGGCACCGGCGGAGTACTTCTGGGCCGGCGTGGGTGATGCCCTGTCCAAGCAGCCCGAGGTCGAGTACGCCACGAGCGCCGGCAACTTGGAGCACACCGCCGGTCTTGGCCTGGCACTCGCCCACACCTGCTCCGAGCCGCTGTTTACCTACGGCGTGCAGGGTCTTGAGGATGTGCGCCAGAACCTGTCGAGCGAGGCCGTCAAGCAGATTGCGCTCGATATCGTGGTCAACACGGGCTACGTCTCCAACCTGACCAACCAGAACGATTACTACTACAACTCGAGCGTGGCGCACGCGTTCTACAACGCCACCTGCAGCATTCCGCGTGAGGGCACATACCTGCACGGCGAGGTCGTGAGCCTGGGCGTGCTCGTGCTGTTCACCTACACGGGCGACACCGAGAACCTTGAGCGCTACGCTGCCTTTAACAAGCAGATGGGCCTGCCCGTGACGCTTGAGCAGGTCGGGCTTTCCGAGTCCGATATCCCGGCCCTGTGCGAATACGCGCACGCCACCAACGAGTGGAAGCAGGGAAACCCCGAGCCCTTCACCGACGAGAAATTCGCCGCCGCCATCAAGGCCGCCAACGCCTACGGCCACACCCTCTAGCACTAACCCAAAACCACCACAAAGGGGACAGGCACCTTTGTGGTGGGTTTTTATTGATCCAGCATTCAGTTCGTACTCTAACCCGATTCTTTTACGAGAAAGGGTTCGGGTACGTTTTTTGTTTATCGGAAATTCTGCGGAAGGACTATTCGGAACGGTAAACAGTAACGAACAGAGGCAGGATATCATCGTGGTGATGATGGTATCCTGCCTTTTATTTTGCGAAACCAAGGTCGCTTTATGCGAACTCGATCGCCACTTATATGGCGCATTGATGGCAATTGCTGCGTACGTGCGTACCGGGAGCCTGTACACCTCTGGCAAGGCGTAACACACTAGTCTTTGTTCCAAAGTCCGTGTGCTAAGGGGGCAGGGCCCTAAGAATTCCTGTGGAGTGTGTACGCACGTACGTAGGAAAACAGCAAATTACGCTATATCAGGGCGTTCTTTCATTGGAGAGTATGGTATACACGGCTTAGTTCAACAAATAAGAATTTATATATAAAGGAGAATATTGATGAAACTGTTTTTATGTTCGCACTTTTCAAGTGTAGGAAGCCTGATAAAGGAAGAAATTGAAAATAAAAAAGTCGCATTTATTCCAACAGCTTCGCTGCGTGAAGGCTACACCGGTTATGTCGGCTCGGCTCGAAAATTATTCAAAAAGTTGGGAGCAATCGTAACTGAAATTGATATTTCAACGGAGGCTTATTCAACGATACAGTCTCTTTTTGAAGATGCGGATGTGATCTATTTTACCGGCGGAAATTCTTTTTTCCTTATAGACCAGCTCCGTAAAACGGGAACGGATGAGCTGTTGAAGAAAGAATTGGCAAAGGGAAAACTGATGATTGGTGAATCAGCAGGTGCGATTGTATGCGCTCCAAACATCCAATATATCGAGCAAATGGATGAAAAGCCGGAGGACTACTCACAAGAAGATGATGCAGGGCTTAATTTGATTGATTTCTATGTTCTTCCGCATTTTCTTACAGCACCATTTAAGAAAGTTACCGAGAAAATAATAACTGAGTTTTCGGATTTGAATCTATGCCCAATTAACAATCGTCAGGGAATTGTAATTGATGGTGAAGGTTCAAAGGTTATTTGCAAAGACTAATTTAAAATTCCAGTTTGCTACACTCGTTCCTAGCAGGGTCCGGGGCAGGCACGCCCCAACAAGAAGCCGTCCCAAAGGGGCAAGAATGGGGACAGCGGACGATTTCTTGGACCGTTACGCGGCCCTTCCCAGCGCGGAGCGGAACTCGGCCGGCGTACGGCCACCGAGCGCATCGCTATGCCTCTCCGTATTGTATCGGCCGATCCAGCCCCCGAGCTCCTCGATGAAGCAGGCGGGGGTCCAGTCCGACCAGTCCCTGCCGTGCCAGAACTCCTTCTTGAGCAGGCCGAAGAAGCCCTCCATCGCCGCGTTGTCCGGGCTGCAGCCCTTGGCGGACTAGATTGGCTACACTGATGTGGACAGTTCCGGGAGGGGCGCAGGAGACGGGAGGGCCGTGTACGCGTTCCTGCGCGAGGGCCGCGGGGAGGGGCTGCCTGGGTACGGCGCCTGTCAACTCGGTCTACGTCTTTGATGACCGGGTCGTACTCGATATCAAATTCACGGATGATGCCAAAACGGTCACCCGAGAGGAAATGTTGGGTTCGAGTGCTGTGGACAATGTTCCAACATGCTGGGGTCGAACTCGCTTGCCGGGATCACACGGTAGCCGTGGCGCAGGAGCAGGTCGACGAAAACACCGTTGCCCGCGGTGAGCGTACCGCTAAAGGTGCCGTCGTAGATGTGACCCGCACCGCACGAGGGGCTGCGGTCCTGAAGGATGCACGCGACTATCTCTTCCGGTCCGCCTGCCTGCTCGCACATATCGAGCGCACGTTGGGCACCCAGGCGAAATTTGCGATCAACCGAGATGCCCTCGCAGGTACGGACCTCGCCGTTCACAATCTCGGACGGCTTGCGCGGCGTGGGCAGGCCGCCAAAGACCTCAGGGCACACCAAGAGGACCTCGGTCCCCGTGCGCTCGCAAGCCTCGATCAGCTCTCGATGATAGTTGTCGAGCCCGTTATACTTGCAGCTCTCGCCCATTAAACAGGCGCTCACCACGATCTTCATTTCCATCCCTCTCAAGCAAAACGCCCCATTTGAGAAAGCTGCTCAAATGGGGCGTCGGCGTTTACTGGATCGGCCGCGGCGTTACTGCTGATTGGGCATCAGCGGATTCTCACGCGTGAGGAGGTTCATGAACTCCTCGCCCGTGATGGTCTCCTTCTTGTACAGATAACGAGCCAGCTCATGGAGCTTGAACTTGTTCTCCTTGAGGATCTGCAGAGCGCGATCGTGCGCGTCCTCGATTAGCTTAGCGACAATCGCGTCCACACGCTCGGCCGTACCGGGGGCGCAGGTAAGCGACGTGTCCTGGTTGAGATACGCGTTCTGCACGGTACCGAGCGCCATCATGCCAAACTCGTCGGACATACCAAAGCGAGTCACCATATTGCGGGCGAGCTTGGTGGCCTGCTCGATATCGTTGGCGGCACCGGTCGTCATCTCGCCAAAGATGAGCTCCTCGGCCGCACGGCCGCCGCAGTAGACGGCGAGCTTGTCCAGGACCTCCTGGCGCGTGGTCAGGAAGCGCTCATCCTCCTCGACCTGCATGGTGTAGCCCAGAGCACCGCTCGTGCGCGGCACGATGGTGATCTTCGTGACCGGTGCAGAGCCCTTCTGGCGGGCGGCAACGATGGCATGGCCGATCTCGTGGTAAGAAACAACCTGCTTCTCGTGGTCGGACAGCACCGTGGACTTACGCTGCTGGCCGGCGATGACGACCTCCACCGACTCCTCAAAATCGTCCTGCGTAGCGCGCTTGCGGCCCTCACGGACGGCACGCAGGGCGCCCTCGTTGATGATATTGGCCAGGTCAGCGCCCGAGGCACCGGGCGTGGCGCGGGCAATCGCGGTCAGGTCGATCGGCGGCTCGGTCTTCACGCTCTTGGCATGCAGCTCGAGGATGTTCTTGCGGCCGGTCAGATCGGGCAGCTCAACGGGGATGCGGCGGTCAAAACGACCGGGGCGCAGTAGAGCGGGATCGAGACTGTCGGGACGGTTGGTTGCGGCAAGGACAACGATACCCTTGTGGTTATCGAAGCCATCCATCTCGGTCAGCAACTGATTGAGCGTCTGCTCGCGCTCGTCGTTGCCGCTAAAGCCGCCGCCATCGCGCTTCTTACCGATGGTATCGATCTCATCGATAAAGACGATACACGGGGCCTTTTCCTTGGCCTGCTTAAACAGGTCACGAACCTTTGCAGCGCCGCGACCAACAAACATCTCAACGAACTCAGAGCCCGAAATGCTAAAGAACGGAACACCGGCCTCGCCGGCAACAGCCTTGGCAAGCAGGGTCTTACCGGTACCCGGAGGGCCAACAAGGAGAGCACCGCGCGGCAGCTTGGCGCCGATCTCCTCGTAGCGTTGCGGCTTCTCCAGAAAGTCGACGACCTCCTTGAGAGACTCCTTGGCCTCTTCCTGGCCGGCGACGTCCTTAAAGGTCACGCCCACGTCCTTGGAGGCGATCACGCGCGCGCCGGACTTACCCAGTCCGCCGCCGCCAAAACCGCCGCCGCCAAAGTTCATCGACGGGCCGTCATCGCCCATAGCCTTCTTCATGCGGCGGTTGAGCCACCAACCGATGAGGAAGAAAATCGCCATGGGAAGAATGAGTGTGAGCAGGTAGTAGGTCATCAAACCCGAGTTTTTATCGGGAACGACCGACTCCAGCGAAGCGCCAGACTCAAGCACGCGATCGGTAAAGCCCGCATCGTTCGGCACACCGGTCGTCTTATAGGCGATGTTCTCGTCCTCGCCCTTCTTGGTGTAATAAATCGAGTAATCGTCCGTGTTGTACTCGACCTTGTCGACACTCTTCTTATCGAGCGCCTTGACAAACGTCGAGTAATCGGTCTTCGTAATCTGCTGCGTGTGACCGATGTTGGGGAACAGAACGGTCGAGAGCACGAGGTAGACGACGAAGGCGATGAGCACGTAGAGGATCATATTCCGTCTACGCTTGTTGTCATCCATCTCCATCTGCTTGAACTCCATCTACTGGGGTTGATAATGGTTTCTAGAATACCCAACCCGAGCGACGATAAACCGACGCCGGGCACGAAAGGACAGAGATGGCATCACTGTAAGTCGGCAAGGTTCAAATCTATACAGGCGACGGCAAGGGCAAGACGACGGCTGCTTTGGGGCGCGAGAGGATGTCGAGGAACTGATTGCGATAAAGCCCGCCACCACGGAGCTCGTGCTCACCGGCCGGGGCTTGCTGCCCCTCGCGAACCTCGCCGACCTTGTCACCGAAATGCGCCCCATCAAACACTACTTCGACGAAGGACTCCTAGCCCGCCAAGGCATCGAATACTAGCCATTGGGGACGTCCCGAATGGCTAGGCGGTGGCGCGGCCTAGCCAGTTGCCGCTGTGGTGGTAGACGGTGAACATGGTTGCGGTGATGAGCCAGGTTACGGGGTAGACCAGCAGTAGATGCTCAAGCGACGGATCGAAGGGCATGATTGCAAACACCCAGATCACCCTCAAGACAACGGTGCCAAAGATGGTGAGCATCATAGGCTGCAAGCTCACGCCGGCGCCGCGAATGGAGCCCGACGCGTTTTCGATAATCGAGAAGATCGCGTAAAACGGCGCGATGAAATGAAGAATCGTCGTGGTGTACGCCGAAATCGAAGCATCGTCGACAAACAGACGCGACAACGGACCCGAGAACACCAGCAGCACGGCAGACAGGCCACCAATGAGCATAAACGACAGCACGAGCGACGTATGGTAGCCCTTGCGCATGCGCTCGTAGTTGCGCGCGCCAAAGTTCTGCGCCGAGAACGTAGTGATCGATACGCCGAGCGCCTCGGTCACCATCCAGATAATGCCATCCAGGCGCCCAGATAGACCCCAAGCAGTCGTGACATCGGCGCCAAACGAATTAACCGACACCTGGATCAGCACGTTCGAGATCGAATAGGCAGCCGATTGAAAACCGAGTGGCAGACCACACGAGATCATACTCTTGCAAATACCGCGATCGATACCGAGCTTAGACAGCGAAAGACGCCATGCACCCGGAGCGCGCATCATGCGCAACACGATCATCGTTGCATTGGAGCAAATGGTCAGCGCCACTGCGATGCCGCAGCCCAGCGCCTCCATATGCAACACAGCGACAAAGATGATATCCAGCACCACGTTAACAAGGCAGCCAGAGGCAATGATCACGGCGGGCCCGCGCGTGTCGCCCACGGCACGCAGCAGTGCGGTTCCCATATTCAGCAGCAGCGCCGCAACCATCGCGGCAAAATAACAGCGAGCATAGGCCACACCCTCGGCCAATAGTTCATGCGGCGTGTTCATAAGCACCAGCATGGGCTCAACGAACACTATACCAAGAATCGAGAAAGCGATACCGCCCACCAGCGCGAGCGTCATGGCTGTATGGACCGAACGACTCAGTCGCTCATCATCGTGCTGGCCAAAATACTGACCGGTAATGACCGCGCAGCCGGCGCCGACGCCAACGCAAAAGCCAATGCAGAGCTCGGCGAGCACCATCGTGGCTTGAATGCCACCCAGCGCGAGCTTGCCGCCAAACTGGCCAACGATATACGTACCGATAAGCGTGTAGGCCTGCTGAAAAAACGAACTAAAAAAGATGGGAACGCACAGCGACAGCAGCTGTTGCCAAATGACACCCTGCGTTACATCGATAGCCGTAGATTTCTTAGCCACACGCCCTCCCCGCCAGCATACGTCAAACAACATAACGGCAATTTAAGACCAAAGCCAATACTAGCTTAGCACCGACTGGCGGCGACCGAAACACCCCGAATTAGAGCGCGGTGCGGAAAACTGCCTAGTGATACAAACCCGGCTGGTAGTGATACTCATTGCTCACGTGCGGGCACAGCTGCCAAAAGGCGACGGCGCTCGCCGCGGCCACGTTAAGCGAATCGACCCCGTGCGCCATCGGAATGCGCACCGCGTGGTCACAGCCGGCAATGGTCTTGGCGCCCAAGCCGGAACCCTCGGTACCCATAAAGATTGCCAAGCGGTCAATCTCCTGCAGCACGGGATCGTCCAGCGATACGGAATCGTCCGTCAACGCCATAGCGGCACACGAAAAACCGGCATCGTGCAGTACCGCCAGGCCATCATGCGGCCACACACGAGCCTCGCTGCCAATGCGCGTCCACGGCACCTGAAACACGGTGCCCATGCTCACGCGGGCCGAGCGACGGTACAGCGGGTCGCAGCACGTCGGGCTGACCAAAATACCGTCAACGTTCAATGCGGCAGCCGAGCGGAAAATCGCGCCAACATTGGTGTGATCGACAATACCCTCAAGCACGCACACGCGCACCGGACGATCCCCCGCCGCCTCGACGACGCCGCCCAAGAACTCATCAACCGGAATCTGACGCGGGCGACGGAACGCCGCCAGCGCGCCGCGCGTCACGTTAAAGCCCGTCAACTGCTCCATGAGCTCCATGGAGGCCACGAACACGGGAACCGGACCCGCTCCCTCGCGCACGACAAGCTGGTCAAACAGCGGCATCATCTGGTCGAGCCAGCGCTCGCCCAAAAGAAAGCTCACCGGCTCATATCCGGCGCGCACGGCACGCTCGATGACCTTGGCGCTCTCCGCAATAAAAATGCCCTTCTGCGGCTCCAGCACGCAGCGAAGCTCACGCTCGGTCAGTCGCACGTAAGCATCGAGCCGCTCGTCCTCGAGCGAATCAATTCGCAGAACCTCAACGGCATCAGTCATAGCAGCCAGCCCGCACCCTTCTTTACAGCACATCTATACCAAACGAGGCGACGCTAAGCGCCGCCCCATGCATTCAATCAACCCGATGATACCGTTCACGCCAGACGATTTACGCCTCAACGCGATGATACGTCACGAACTCATAATCGACGCCCTCGTCACCCTCACCGGTGGCAATCGTCGCGACCCCGCTACGCTGCGCAATCTCCCACGCGGGATCGGCGTCCAAGTCGGGAAAGTACGTGTCCACGGGATGGACGCAGTGGTTATGAGTGACCTCGGCCTCCACGCAGTACGGCAAAAACTGCCGATAGACATCGCCGCCACCGATCACCCAGGCAACGGGCTCATCGGCAACCGCAGCGAGCGCTTCGTCAACGCTATGCTCCACGTCGACGCCCTCGCGGGTAAAGCCTATATCGCGCGTAAGCACGATATTGCGGCGGTTCTTGAGAGGACGCCCGCCGGGAAAACTCAGCAGCGTCTTGCGTCCCATGATAACCGGGCAGCCCTTGGTGCAGGCCACAAAATGGCGCATATCGGCGCGATTGGACACCACCATATCGCCCTCGCAGCCAATACCCCAGTCGTCACACACGGCGACGATGGCAGAAAGCTTACACGTCATGCGCGTCACCTACACCGCAATGGGGATGTTCTTGACCTGAGGGCCGTGCTCATAGCCCTCGACGATCAGGTCATCGGTCGTAAACGCATAGAAGTCATGCACATCGGGGTTGAGCGTTACCTTGGGTGCCGCAAACTGCGGACGCTCGATAAGCTCGCGGACGATATCGACATGACGATCATAGATATGGGCGTCGGCGATCACGTGCAGCAGCTCACCGGGAATCATATCGACCGACTGCGCGACCATCATCAGCAAAATGGCGTACTGGCACACGTTCCAGTTGTTCGCGGCCAAAATGTCCTGGCTGCGCTGGTTGAGAAGCATGTTGAGCGTCGGCTTGTCGTCCTGAGGACGCTGCGTCACGTTATAGGTCACGCTATAGGCGCATGGATAAAGGTGCATCTCGGACAGATCGCTAAACACGTACGTATTGGTCATAATGCGGCGACTATACGGCGTGTGCTTAAGGTCGTACAGTACACGGTCAATCTGGTCGAAGTCGCCCTCGGCGTAATGGCTCTTCTGACCAATCTGATAGCCGTAGGCTTTACCGATGGAACCGGTCTCATCGGCCCACTCATCCCAGATATGGCTGTTGAGGTCATGCACGTTATTGGACTTCTTTTGATAGATCCACAGAATCTCGTCCATGGCAGACTTAAGCGCCGTACGACGCAGGGTGAGCGCGGGGAACTCCTCGCGCAGATCATAGCGCGCCGTGACACCAAAGTTTTTAATGGTATAGGCAGGGGTGCCGTCCTCCCACACCGGGCGGACCTTTTGGCCCTCGGTGGTGGTGCCATGGTCCAAGATATCGCGGCACATGGTTACAAACTGTTGATCAGCTTTGCTCATTGACCCTCCTGTCAGTCGCCTACAAGCGAGATTCATTGTAGCCCAGGCGCACGCGGCCCCACAGCCCAAACATAAGCCCTCATTTTCTGACATATGACAGAAATGCCTTGCGCCCAACGACTAACGCGTTATCCTATTGTTGACATATGTCAGATAAGGAGTGTGCATGGCAGGAAGACGCGAAAAACTGCGCCGCGTCGGGATCATCCCCGAATACCGCGGCTTTACCCCCGATGGCCTGGCCAGCGGTGATGCCATCGACATGACCGTCGACGAGCTTGAGGTGCTGCGCCTGTGCGACCTGGAAGGTCTCAACCAAGAGGCGGTCGCCCAGCAGATGGGCATCGCCCGCGCAACGGTGGCGGCCATTTGCAGCCGCGCGCATCGCAAGGTGGCCGAAGCGCTGGTCAACGGACGAGCGCTCGTCATCGCGGGCGGCAATATCGCGTACTCCCCCATCGCCACGACGACGGCCGCATGGCCAGCAAAGGAGGTCGGCACCATGAGGGTGGCAACGACGTACGACAACGGCAACATCTTTATGCACTTTGGCCGCAGCGAGCAGTTCAAGATCTACGACATCCAGGATGGCAAGGTGCTCAACGAGCAGGTCGTAGGCACCGGTGGCACCGGCCACGGCGCCTTGGCGGGCCTGCTTGCCAACGGTGGCGTTGACACGCTCATTTGCGGCGGTATCGGCGGCGGCGCTATCAACGCGCTTGCCCAAGCCGGCATCACGGTCTATGCGGGCGCCCAGGGCAGCTGCGATGCCTGCGTCGAGGCCCTCATTGCCGGCACGCTCGCACAGAACGACGAGGCCACCTGCGACTGCCATGGCCATGACCACGAGCACGCCCATGAGCACGGCGAATCCTGTGGTTGCCACGGCCATCACGAGCACGAGGGCCACGAGGGCTGCGGCTGCCACTAACGGCAAGCATCTCAACGTCAACACGCTTCCGCGCGTGCGACAACCTGCGAACGAACGGCGAAGGCCGCCTGGAATACGATCCAGGCGGCCTTCGCCATACACGACTCAACCAGTCGTTATTTCTTATTGCGCATCTGCGCTTCCATCTGGCGCAGCAGGTCCATATCGGACTTGGGGCCGCCCGTACCCAGGCCGCCCATGCCGCCCAGACCCATAGCGTCCAGGCCAGGGATATTGGGCATGCGCATCTTCTTGCCCTTCTTGCCCTTTTTGCCCTTCTTGCCGCCGGCCTGAGCCTGATTGGCCATCGTGCGCATGCGGCCCATCATCTTGTTCATCTCGCCCCACTGCTTCATAAGGCTATTGACCTCGGTGGGAGTCACGCCGGCGCCCTTGGCAATGCGGGCACGGCGCTGGCCGTTAATGATGGAAGGACGCAGACGCTCCTCCTTGGTCATCGACATGATGATGGCCTCGTTCTTGTCGAAGATGCCCTCGTCCAGGTTGCCGCCCATCTGGTTGAGCGCACGCTGGCCGCCGGGGAGCATGCCCAGGATGCCCTTCATGCCGCCCATCTTCTTGACGGCCTTCATCTGGTCGAGCATGTCATTCATGGTGAAGCCCTCGCGCAGCATGCGCTCGGCGGCCTCGAGCTGCTCGGCATCGGCGGCCTCCTGGGCCTTCTCGATAATTCCGACAACGTCGCCCATACCCAGAATGCGCTTGGCCATACGATCGGGGTAGAACGGCTCAAGCGAATCGGGTTTCTCGCCCATGCTCACGAACTTGATGGGCTTGCCGGTCACCTGGCGCACGGAAAGCGCGCCGCCGCCACGAGCGTCGCCATCGAGCTTGGAGATGATCACGCCGTCAAAGTCGGTGCGCTCGGCGAAGGTCGAGACGACGTTGACGATATCCTGGCCGGTCATGGCATCGACGACCATCAGCACCTGATCGGGCTTGACAGCCTTCTTGATATCCACGGCCTCCTGCATCATCTGCTCGTCGATCTGCAGACGACCGGCGGTATCGACGATGACCACATCGCGCAGGTGGTCGACGGCCTCCTGGATGGCACCCTTGGCAATGTCGACCGGGTGCGCGCCGTCACCGCGGAAGACTGGCACGCCGATCTCGCCACCGAGCGTGGCCAGCTGGTCGGCAGCGGCGGGACGGTAGACGTCGCACGCGGCGAGCAACGGCGAGCGGCCCTGCTTCTTGAGCAGGTAGGCCAGCTTTACGGCAGCCGTGGTCTTACCGGAGCCCTGCAGGCCCACGAGCATGATGACATTGGGAATACGGTTGCTAAAGACGAGCTTGCTCTCGGTGGAGCCGAGCATCTCGGTAAGCTCGTCGAGCACGATCTTGACGACGTTTTGCGCCGGAGAGAGCGACTCCATGACCTCTGCGGTCATGCAGCGCTCCTTAGTCTTGGCGACGAACTCCTTGACAACCTTAAAGTTAACGTCGGCCTCGAGCAGCGCCATGCGAATATCGCGCATGGCCGAAGTAATATCGGCCTCGGTCAGCTTGCCCTTGCCGCGCAGGCGGTCAAATGTGTCGTTGAGGCGATCGCTCAGGGAATCAAACACTAGTCACTCCTTAATTGGACTCGCCCACCAGGGCGCGGCAGAAATCTTTGGCATTGAACTCCTGCAGGTCATCGACCTGCTCGCCCACGCCGATGCGCAGGATCGGGAGCTTGAGCTTCTCGGCCACGGCCATGGCGATGCCGCCCTTAGCCGTGCCGTCGAGCTTAGTCATGATAATACCGTCCAGGCCCAGCGCCTCGTTAAACTCGAGCGCCTGGTTCAGACCGTTTTGGCCCGTCGCGGCGTCGATCACAAGCACGACCGAAACCGGCATGGGACCGGCGGCCATATTGGCGGCGCGCTTACGGGTCACATTGACCACCTTGGCAAGCTCGCGCATGAGCTCAGGGCTCGTGTGTAGACGGCCGGCGGTATCGATAAGCACCAGGTCGCTGCCGCGCTTGTCGGCCTCGTCGAGCACGTCGTAGCAAACACTTGCCGGGTCGGAGCCGCGGTCGCGCTTGATGACGGGGACGCCAGCGCGCTGGCCCCACACATCAAGCTGCTCGATGGCGGCGGCGCGGAAGGTGTCGGCCGAACCGATCACCACGTTCTTGCCGCGGGCAGCCATGGCGCTCGCGATCTTACCGACCGTCGTGGTCTTGCCGGCACCGTTAATGCCCACAAACAGCACGCAGCTCGGCGTATCGGAGAACGGATCTCGCTCGATGGGCACAAAGTGCTGCTCAAGCTGCTCGGCCAGGGCGCGGCGAAGCTGCGGAGCGGTCTTGAGGTTCTTCTTGGCCGCGGCATCGCGCAGGTCATCGGAGACCTTGATAGCGACCTCGGCGCCCATGTCACCCATTACGAGGGTGTCCTCCAGGTCCTCCCAAAAATCCTCGTCGACCTCACCGCCAAAGTAGAAGACCTCGTTGAGGGCCTCGCGGCTGCGCTCAAGTCCGCGCGAGAGAGCATCGAAGAATCCCATTATGCATTCACGACCTTTCCGGTTTCGCGATCGAGTTTTTGCGAGACGACGCGACTGACGCCGTCGGCTTGCATCGAGACGCCATAGAGGACGTCAGCGTCCTCCATAGTACGGCGCTGATGCGAGATAACCAAGAGCTGCGTATCGGAACGCAGCACATCGAGGGCTCCGATGAGCTTGGACAGGTTAGCGTCATCAAGCGCCGCCTCGACCTCGTCCAGCACATAGAACGGAACCGTACGTGTGCGGTACACGGCAAAAAGCAGGGCGAGCGCCGTCAGACTCTTCTCGCCGCCCGACATGAGCATCATCTTGGTGATGCGCTTGCCGCGCGGCTGCGCCACGACCTCGATACCCGTCTCGGCAGGATGCTCGGGATCGGTCATCTCCAGATGAGCCTGGCCGCCCGGGAAGAGCATAGCGAAGATCTCGCGGAAGTTCGCGTCGACCTTCTCAAACGTCACCAGGAAGGCCTTCCGCATCTTGCGATCAATGGCCACCGTGATCTTGGTGAGCGCCTTGCGCGCGCTCTCCAGATCGGCCAGCTGTTCCTCGATGTAGTCGGCGCGGCGCTTGAGCTGCTCGTACTCCTCCATGGCAACTTGGTTAACGGGACCAAGGTTGTTGATCTGGCGCACAAGCTGGTTGAGTTCGCGCTCGGCGGCATCGCGGTCCGTGGGCACCGGAAGCATGAGCGCTTCCTCGAGCACCGTCGTGCCATCGGCGGTAATGGCCTTGATGGCAGCCTCGACCTGCACCTCGAGCTTGCCACGCGCGACCTTGAACTCGTTTTGCGCGGCGGAGGCGGTATCGACTCGCTCCTTAGCGCGGGCAACCTCTGCCTTGGCATCCTCGATGGTCTTCTTGAGCGAAGCGGAGTCCGCCTCCTCCAGAGAGGCCTGGTCACGCAGGCGCGCTGCCCAATCCGACGCGCGTTCCAACAGGGCAGAATAGCGTTCGTGCATGGGGTCGACGCGCAGGCGCAGCAGCTCGAGCGAGCGCGAAGCCTGGCGTGTTCCGCGGATACGACGGTCGATGCCCTCAAGACGATGCTCAAGGTCGGGCACGCGGCCCTTCAGCGAACGCAGGCGCTCGCTCGTCTGGGCCAGGCGCACCTTGGCATCGGCGAGCTTACCGGCGGCCTCGGAATCGTCACGGCGAACGCGATCGAGCTCATCGTTGGCCTCGGCAATCTGGAGACCCAGGTCGCTTGCCTGTGCACGCGCCTCGTCACGCGAACGGGTGAGCTCGTCAACGCGCGGGCGCGCGGCACGAACGGCCTCGGCAGCCTGCTCGCGGCGCTTGGAGATGCGCACGCGCTCGACCTCGGCATTGTTGGCGCTTTGCTCCAAGCGGCCGATCTCGGAGAGCAGCGAGCGGCGCTCGCCCTCAAGACGGGCGATCTCACCGGCGGCATCGCCCTCGGCGGCACGGGCCTCCTCGACGGCAACGTTGGCCTCGACGACTTGGTCCGAAGCATGCTCAAAGATGGCAGCCAGATCGGGTTCCAGGCCCTCGAGCTCACGGATGCGGCGCTTGCGCTCCAAGGCACCCAAAGCCTCGCCGGCATCAAGCCCCACGCGCACCAGGCCGCCGCAGGCGACGCGGGCGCCATCGGGGGTCACGTAAGTCACGCCTTCAACGACCGGCGCCGACAGCGCGGCAGCAAGATCGTCAACGACGTAATAGCCGCCGAGCAGCGCCTCGACGACGGGACCGTAGCCTGCGCGCACGGACAGACGATCAACCAGACGGGTACCGGAGGCGCCCTCAGCGGCGGTAGAGCCGCTCACGCCGCGCGCCACCAGCAGTGCCTCGCCCGAGGCCTTCTTTTGGTCCAGAGCCGCACGACCGGCACGCTCAAGCGTGGCGGCGTCATCAAACAGCAGCGCATCGATATCGCCGGCGAGCAATTGCTCAACCAGGCCCTCAAGCTCGCGCGGGGCCTCCAGCACGTCGCCCAGACGACCCAAGACATCGTCGCCCAGCGCACCCACCAGACGGCTCACGAGCGGCGAGCTGTCGGCCATGCGGGCATCGAGTTTCTTTTGGCTGGCAAGCTCCGAGCGCACCTCGGATAACTTGTTGCGTGCCTCGCTCTCACGGGCACGCAGGTCCTTCAGGGCCGCGCGTGCCGTCTCGGTGGCCTCACGCGCATCGACCTGAGCCTGGCGCGCTTCCTCAAGAGCGCCCTCAAGCTCCTCGGCGCGGTCGCGACGGCTCTCGAGCGAGGCCGTGACCTCCTCGAGCTGCTCGTCGATCTGCTCCAGGCGCGAGGCATACATGTTGTCCTCGACCTCGGCATTGCTCAGCGAGTCCTTCACCTTGGCGAGCTCGAGCGCGGCGTTGTCGGCCACGCGCTGCACATCGCGTTGCTCACGCGTAAGCTGCGAAATCTGATTGTCGAGCGCCACGCGCCGCTCGTGGAGCTCTGCGGCGGCAGGACCAGCGGCGTCAACGTCCTCCTGGGCCTGCATGTGCGCGCCGGTCACTTCCTCAAGCTGCGCACGCGCGTCCTCGAGCTCCTCGACCACGCGACGACGCTGATGCTCGGAGCTCGAAATCTGCCCGCGCATGTCAGACAGGCGCGACACCATGTTGTGACCCTTTTCCTCGAGCAGGCGCATGTCGGAGTTAATACGGCCGACCACATCTTGCATATGGCGGCGCTGCTCGCCCAAGTCGCCCACAAACAGGCCCTTTTCCTCAAGCATAACCTGGAGCTTCTCGAGCTCGCGCTCTTTCTCACCCAGGCGGTACTGCGCAAGCTCCAGCTCGGCAGCACCTTCCTTGGAGCGGCTCTCCAGGTCGTTCCACTGCGACTGCAGCGAACGAAGCTCATCGACAGCCAGCATCTGCGTAAGCTCGTTCGCGCGCGAGGACAGCTCTTTGTACTTGCGCGCGCGATCGACCTGACGCTCCAGCGGTCGCAGCTGACGGGCGATTTCCTTATTGATGTCGCGGGCACGCATCAGGTGCTCGTCCATCGACTTAATCTTTTTGAGCGCTCGCTCCTTGCGGCGCTTGTGCTTGGAAATGCCGGCGGCCTCCTCGATGAGGGCGCGACGCTCCTCGGGGCGGCTCTGCAAAATGGCGTCGAGCTTGCCCTGGCTGATGATGGAATGCGTATCCTTGCCCAGGCCCGAATCGTGCAGGATGTCCTGAATGTCCATCAGGCGGCACGGACTCGAGTTGATGAGGTACTCGCTTTCGCCCGAGCGATACATGCGACGGGTGATGGCGACCTCGTCAAAGTCGACGGGCAACATATGGTCCGAGTTATCGAGCACCAGCGTGACCTCGGCGACACCCACCGGCTTGCGCGCCGACGAGCCCGAGAAGATGACATCCTCCATGGCCTGGCCGCGCAGCTGCTTGGCGCTCTGCTCGCCCAGGACCCACAGAATCGAGTCAGAGATGTTCGATTTTCCCGAGCCGTTTGGACCGACGATGACGGTCAGGCCCGGCTCAAACGTCATATGGGCGCGGTCGGCAAACGACTTGAACCCCTTGAGCGTAAGGGACTTGAGATACACGGTTCCTCGCTTACACGTGCTTCTTGTTCAGAATCACGCCGTTGGTGGTGTAACCCATGCGGTCGAGCGCTTCAAGCGCGGCAGCTCCCTCGGCTTCCTTCTTTGAGGAGCCGGAGCCGCGACCCTGGCGAATACCATCGATCAAAACCACAGCGGTAAAGGTGGGCGCATGCGCCGGGCCCTCGGAGCCAACGAGCTTGTACGCCGGGGGCTCGTGACCGTCGGCTTGCACGCACTCCTGCAAAAACGACTTGGGGTTCGCAGGATGCTCGGCACGCTCGGAAGCCAAATGCGGCTTAAGCGTACGGTGAATGAACTCCGCCGCAACGTCCCAGCCGGCATCCAGGTACAGCGCGCCCACGAGCGACTCATAGACGTTCTCGAGGGCCGAATGCAGGCCGCGCGCACCGGTACCGGTCTCGGAGGCACCAAAGATAATGATGTCGTCGATGCCCAACTCGTGAGAAACCTCGGATAGCGTGGCGCCCGAGACGAGCGACACCTTCAAGCGAGTGAGCTTGCCCTCGTCAAACTCGGGATAGGACTCAAACAGGGAGCGTGCGACCACAGCGCCCAAAATGGAATCGCCCAAGAACTCAAGGCGCTCATAGCTGGCAGAAACCGGCTGGCCCTCGACTGCCGAGGGATGCGTAAGGGCCGCGCGCAGCAGCACCTTATTGTTGAACTCGTGGCCCAGGATTTCCTGGGCGCGCGTAAGTCGTTCGGATAAAGCCAAGACTTAGGCCTCCTTGGCAGCTTCGATAGCGTCGACGGCGTCGGCGACAGAGTTGAGCGAGAGCAGGGTCTCGTCATCGATCTCGAGGTTGAACTCGTCCTCGATAGCCGTAACCAGCTGCAGGCGCTCGAGCGAGTTGGCATCGAGGTCGTCAAAGGTGGTCTCCTCGCTAATTTCGGCAACATCGACGCCCAGAACGTCAGCAGCGACCTCGGCGATCTTGTCGAAGATTTCGGAGCGGTCCATAGCGCTTCCTCTCATAGTACATGAATACCAAAAGAATGGTACCGCCCGGGCGGTACCAAGACACGGTTCTGATTCTACCCCACGACGTGCGCCGCGAAGCACATAACAGCGCTCTAACTCGCTCTTACAAAACGATACTGTCCATAGAGTTGGCGACATTCTCGACCAGCCCGGCGCGCACGGCTTCGGCCGCCGCGAGCGTACCGTTTTTGACAGCCTCGACCGAGGTGGCGCCATGGCCGATCAGGACCACGCCGCGCAGGCCCAGAAGAATCGCGCCGCCCTTGGCGTCGCCAGAGAGCTTGGCCTTAATCTCGCGCATCTGCTTTTTGATGAGCAGCGCGGCGATCTTGGTGCCGAGCGAGGCCATAAAGGCGCCCTTGAGCTCCTGCAGCAAAAACTTGGCAGCGCCCTCGGTAGCTTTGAGAGCGATATTACCCGACATGCCATCGGCAACGACGACATCGAAGTTACCTGAGGTGAGGTCGGTGCCCTCGCAGTTACCAACAAAGCCGGGAACGGCGGCCTTCATAGCAGGGAAACAGGCCTTGGTAAAGTTGGAGCCCTTCTCATCCTCGGTGCCATTGGCAAGCAGGCCCACGCGAGGATGCTCGATGCCCAGGACGACGCGGGCATAGGCGCTACCCATCTGGGCAAAACGCACCATGTCATCGACCTCCACATCGGGGTTGGCACCCATGTCGCACAGCACCGTCAGACCGCCGGCGCGATTGGGCAGCGCATTGGTCAGACAGGGACGCACCGGCTGCTTCTTGCCTTCGGCCTGATACCTAAACGGCGTCACATAGGCGGTGGCGGCGGCGGTCATGGCACCGGTGGAGCCGGCGGAGAAGAACGCATCCGCGTTGCCCTTCTTAATGGCGCGGCAAGAAAGCACGATCGACGACTTACGCTTGGTCATCACGGCGCGAATGGGATCGTCATCCATGGCGATAACGTCAGGCGCCTCAAGGGCCTCAACACGTGCATGGGAAGCTGCAAAGGGATTGACGATTTCGGCGGGACCAGCTGCCAAGACCTCGATATCGGGATCGGCGGCAAGTGCAGCCTCAATACCGTCGAGGACAACCTGCGGCTTCTCGTCTCCACCCACAACGTCTACACAAACGCGAACGTTACTCATATACATGCTCCTTATACAAAAATGGCCGACTCAATGAGCCGGCCATTGTGGTTCCAGTTGGAACGGCATCGTATCCAGAGTATACCGTTACTCGGTAACGATAACCTCGCGGTCCTTGTAGAAACCGCAGCTAGGGCACACGTGGTGCGGGAGCTTGACAGCACCGCAACGGGGGCACGTGGACTGAGCCGCAGCCGAGATCTTCATGTTGGCGGAACGGCGGGTGTGAGTGCGGATACGACCCTGCTTTTGTTTAGGTACGGGCATAGTGACCTTCCTTATGAACTATCCAGTGTGGCGATTACGCGCAAGTAGCGATACTACCACAGTTTTACTCGTCAAGCTTGAGATTCTTCAATGCTGCAAATGGATTTTCCGTGGCTTCGGCCCATTCGGCCTCGGCTTGGGCAGCACAATCGCATTGCTCCACGTTGAGATTGGCGCCGCAAACGGGACAAAGACCGCGGCAATCGGGCTTGCAGAGCACAACAAACGGCGTGTCCATGACAACGGCGTCGTTGATGGGCTCGCCCAGATCGACGACGCGATCCTCGCCCAGGAGCTCATAGCCGTCTTCGTAGGCCTCGGGGTCCTCGGGCTCATGGAAGAGATAGAACTCCTCGATCTCGCCGGCAATGTCAAACGAGGCAGGCTCCAGGCAACGGTCGCACTCGCCGGTGGCGTGCGCGCGAACCATGCCGGTAAGCAGAACACCGGTGCCGGCATTGGTAAAGACCACGTCATAGTCGATACCGTCCTGCAGCTGGTACTCTTTCTCGCCCACCGTGTAGGCAGCGACATCGACCTTACCGGTCAGCGGATACGAGTCTCCGGGAAACTCGAGCTGCTCGGAAAGATCGACGGTAACGCTCGGGAACTCAGCCATTACCACTGACCATTCTGCTGGGCGGCGCCCTCATTGAGCTGCTGGCGGCAACGGGTGACGGTGCCGGTCAGACTCTTGAGGTTCTCCTCCAGGTGCGTAAAGACCTGCTCGGCGTAATCCTCGGCAGCATAGCGCGTCTCGCGCTCATACTGCTGGGCACGGTCGCGGATATCGTCGGCCTGCTGCTGCGCAAGGCGAACAATTTCCTGCTCACCGGCAATAGTGAGGGCCTGCTGCTGAGCGTCGGCGATGATGGAATCGGCCTGAGCGGCGGCGGAAGCCATAAGCTCCTCGCGCTCTTTGAGGATACGGCGGGACTTCTGCCATTCCTCGGGATAGCTCATGCGGATCTCATCGAGGATGTTAAAGAAGACGTCGGCATCGATGACCTTCATCTGGGCGTTCTTGCCGAACGGCGTCTTAGCCTCTTGGATGAGCCCCTCGAGCTCGTCGACAAGGCTCACGATCCTGTCGCCAGGAAAATTCTCGCCCGGCATCCGGTCTCCTTTCATAGGTAACATATCATCGTGCCAGTTTACCACATGCCACCTGGCAATAAAAAACGTCACGAAAAGCGATGTTTAAGCGCCTCGACCACATTAGCCGGCACAAACGTCGAAACATCACTACCGAGCGAGGCGATCTGGCGTACAACAGAGCTCGAGATGTAGCCATACTGCGGAGCACTCATGACAAAGATGGACTCCAGCTCGTTATCCAAGCGGTAGTTGAGGTCGGCTTGCTGCAGCTCATACTCAAAGTCGGTCATGGCGCGTAGGCCCTTGACCACGGCACCGGCACCCTGTTCGCGAGCAAAGTCGACGAGCAGTCCGGTAAAGGGCAGGACCTCGACGCCATCGATATCACCGAGTGCCTCACGGGCCAGCGCCACGCGTTCATCGAGCGTAAACGTGGTGCCCACGCCGTTTTTGCCCTGCGACTCGGCAACGGCCACGATCACACTGGGAAAAATGCGGCGGGCGCGGCGGATGACGTCGATATGGCCAAACGTGATGGGATCGAAGGTGCCCGGGACGATCACGCGGTTGATGGTGTCACTCATGGGCGTTCTCCTGAACCGTCGTGGCATCGTTGTTGTGAGCATCGGTGCCGGCGCAATCTTCCTCACCATCGTCATCGCCAACCCAACGAAGCAGGTCGACCGAGGTAATGCCGTAGCGCTTCTCGCGCACGATCTCAAAGCCTGCCGGATGCGCGCCCGCATCGGCGGCGGCATGCTCAAACAGGGCATAAGCGCCAGGCGCAAGAAGACCCTGCTGAGCCAGGTTCTGCAGCAGCTCCTCGACCGGCTCGGCACCAAAAGCATAGGGCGGGTCGAGCAGGACCAGATCAAAGGGGCCGCCCGGCACACGACCGCGCGAGGCACTCGCCAGCATGTCGCCCGCTATCACGCGCCAACGCGCACGGTCACGGCAGAGCGACTCGATATTCTTGGTAATGAGCCGCGCGGCATTCCGATCGATCTCGAACGTCGTGAGCGAGCGGGCACCACGTGAGAGCATCTCTAACCCTAAGGCACCGGAGCCGCCAAAGGCGTCCAGCACGCGGACCTCGTCCAGATCGAAGTCGAATGCCGACATGACCATAGATGCGCATGCCTCGCGCACACGATCGGTCGTGGGGCGGGTGACATCGCGACCACGGGGCTCCTCGATCTTACGACCGCGCCATTCGCCGCCGATGATTCTCATCCTCCGCTGACCTCCTTAAAAATGTGTCGATATCGCATGGCGACCGCATCGCGCAGGGGGCGCGTCGCCACGGAGTCAAGGTTGCAAGCATACCGCAAGAGCTCGACCGCGTCCAAATGGGCCCACTCGATCAGCTCCTCGTCGGCATCCAGGTCGACAAAGCGCAGAGTCACACCGCCATGCTGGCGGTACCCCAGGATTTCGCCCTCGTGGCGCAGACGAAGGTCCATCTGGGCGAGCGTAAAGCCGTCCGAGGTCTTTTCGAGCGACTGGAGACGGTCTTGCGCCGCCGAAGCGCCGCCGTTGCCCTTGGAGTGCGTCATGACCAGGCAGGTGCCCGACACGCTGCCGCGGCCCACGCGGCCGCGCAGCTGGTGCAGGGCCGCCAAGCCAAAGCGCTCACCGTTCTCGATGACCATGACGGTGGCGTTGGGCACGTCGACGCCCACCTCGACCACCGTAGTCGAGACGAGCACGTCGATCTCGCCGCGCTTGAAGGCATCGATAACCTGGTCCTTCTCCCCCACTGGCATGCGGCCGTGAAGGCGCTCGATGGCAAGACCCGGCAACGCCAGACGCAGGCGATCGAGCTCGGTCGCCGTATCGTGCAGCGGCACGGGGACCGTCACGCGGCCCTCGTCGTCGCGAGCGATACCGGGCACGTCCTCCAGCTCATCGGCCGAGTCGCTCGGCTCCACGAGCGGGCAAATCACGTAGGCCTGCTGACCCTTTTCATGCGCCTCGCGGATGGCGCCATAGGCAAGGTCGCGGCTCGACTCGGTAAGCACGCGTGTCGTCACGCCAGCGCCAGGGACGGGCCGATGGCGGATGATGCTCGTGTCCAGATCGCCGTAGACCGAAAGCGCCAGCGTACGTGGGATGGGCGTTGCCGTCATAACGAGCAGATCGGCACCAGGGCCCTTCGCACGCAGGGCGTTGCGTTGGCCGACGCCAAACCGGTGCTGCTCATCGATGACCACGAGCGACAGATGCTTGAACGCAACGTTATCCGAAAGCACCGCGTGGGTGCCAAAGAGGACATCGAGCTCGCCCGATTCCAGCTGGGCACGGATCCGCTCGCGCTCGGCCGCCGGCGTGGCGCCCGTCAGGAGCGCCCAGGTCATGCCAGCCCGCGAGAGCAAGGGGCCGGTCTTATCGGCATATTGACGCGCCAGCACGCCCGTGGGCGCCATAACGCAGGCCTGCGTGCCGCTATCGGCAGCCACAGCCAGCGCGCAGGCGGCAACGGCGGTCTTGCCGGTACCGACGTCGCCCAACAGCAGGCGGTTCATCACGCGCCCGCCATCGCACATATCGCGCAGGATGTCTTGGAACGCGGCCTCCTGCTCGTCGCTCAGCGAAAACGGCAGGGCCTGCTTAAGCGCGGCCAGGTGCTCGCCCGCGGTGTGGGCATAGGGCACCACATCGACCAGGCCGCCGTCGTTGCGCAGGCGCAGCGCCAGCTGCAGGTAGAGGCACTCCTCGTAGGCAAGCCGTGCGCGCGCGATATCGCGCTCAGCCATGCTCGAGGGAAAGTGGATCGATCGAAGCGCACGAGCATTGCTCATCAGGCGACGTTTAACGCGCAAGCGTGCGGGAATCGGGTCGAAAGGATTGCCGACGACCTCGAGCGCGCCACTTACGATGCGGCGCATCCATGCCTGGCTCACGCCGTCACTCACATAATGGACCGGCAAAATGGTGCCCGCAGCACGCCCCTCATCGAGCTTTTCAAAGTGCGGCGAGGCCATCTGCTTAAAACCGTAGGCAAACTCAACCTTGCCCATCACGGCCAGGCGGTCGCCCTGCTTAAGCTGCTGGGCAATCCAAGGCTGACGGAAAAAGGCGACCTGCAGCACGCCCGTCTCATCAACGAGTGAGACCTCGGTCACCTGCATGCGCGGACGCGGCTTCTTTTGAACGATACGGTCGACCGTGGCGATGATGGTGCACACGGTACCGATGGGCGCCATCTCGATGGACCAGGAGCGCGTAAAGTCCAGGTATCGATGAGGGATATGGAGAAGGAGGTCCCCCACCGTCCGAATTCCCAGACGGCGAAGGGCCTCCTCACGTTTACCCGAAACATATTTTAGTCGCGCAATATCCTCGTCGAGCGCATTGCTCTGGGCAAAGCGATCCGAGACGCGCGGCACGGAGCAGAGCTCGGACATGGGCAGATGCCTACTCGATCGAGAAGATCACGGGATAGAGCGGCTGCTCGCCACGATGGGCGTCGATCTCCAGGTCGGGCTGAGCCTCCTCGATAGCGTCGACGATCTCCTGGAAGGCTTCATCGGACAGCTCCTCGCCGGCCAGAATCGTCAGCGCGTCGCCCTCCTCTTCCTCCTGCATGCGGTTGATGCAATCGAGCGTGACCTGCTTCACGTCGGAGCCGACGACATCGATGGAGCCGGCAATGATGCCCATGACGTCACCGGAGTGAATTGGCGAACCGTCGGAGGCGCTGGAGTCGCGCACGGCGCGGGTGACCTCGCCATCGCGGACCTCGCTGATGGCGTCGACCATAGCGGCGATGGCATCCTCGAGCTCGGAATCGGGCAGGACCGCGAACAGCGCGGAGAAGGCCTGCGGAACGGTCTTGGTGGGAACGACGGCGACCTTCTTGTCGGTGCAGGCTGAGGCAGCGGCCTCAGCGGCCATGCGAATGTTGCCGTTGTTGGGCAGAATGATGACCGAGGTCGCGTTGACCTGGTCAACAGCGCCCAGCAGGTCTGCAGTCGAGGGGTTCATGGTCTGACCACCCGACACGATCACGTCGACGCCGAGGGACTTGAGGATGTCTGCCTCGCCGGACCCAGCGGCAACGGCGACAAAGCCCAGCGCCTTGGCGGGCTCGGCGGCCTTTTCCTGGTCCTCATGAATCTTGGCGGTACGGTCGTGGGCCTCCATCTCCATGTTGTGGATAAAGACCTCGTAGATCTGACCAAGCTGAAGCATGTGCTCGAGCACCAGGTTGGGGGTGTTGGAGTGCACGTGGATCTTGTAATCGGGGTAGGCGCCCACGAGTAGCTCACAGTCGCCCATGGAACCCAGGAACTTAAGGCACTCATCCTCGTCAAAGGGAGCGTCAGCCTTAAAGAGGAACTCGTTGCAGTAGCGGAACTCCGAGCCTTCCCAGTCGTCGTTGGCCTCGATCTCAACGCGATTGAGGGCCGCGTCGCGGGCAGAGCCAGCGGAATCAAACGTGGCGGAGAAATCCTCGACCACGGCGCTGCGGCCAAGAGCGGCGGCAACAAAGTTCTCAAGGAAAATAGCAAAGCCAAAGGCGCCGGAGTCGACCACGCCGTTCTCCTTCAGAACGGGCAGCAGGTCGGGCGTGCGAGCGACGGACTGGTAGGCCTCGACGACGATGGCATCGAGCGCGTCCTCGGCCGAGAACTTCTTCTTTTCGCACTCGTCGGCCTTGGTCGAGACATCGCGCAGCACCGTGAGAATCGTGCCCTCGATGGGCTTACGGACGGCCTGGAAGGCGACCTTGACGGCGCGGCGGAACGCATAGGCGATGTTGGCGGACGTGATGGGCTCATCAGCAGAGACGAGACCCTCGGCCACGCCGCGCAGGATCTGAGAGGTGATGACGCCGGAGTTGCCGCGGGCACCCATCAGGGAGCCGTGGGTGATGGCGCCGGCGATGGCCTCCATATCGGCATCGGCGGGAAGGGCGGAAAGCTCCTTGGTCACCGAGGCGAGCGTGAGCGACATGTTGGTACCGGTGTCGCCGTCGGGTACGGGGAAGACGTTGAGCTTGTTGATCTCCTCGGCCTTGTCGGAAACAGCAGCCGCAGCGATCGGAAAACAGGTGCGAATGGTCTTTGCAATCATGGGTATTTGAATCTCCGTTTTCGGATGCTAGTTCAGACGGCTCTTGAGCGCGTCGATGTGAATGCCGATCTTAAGGCTGGCGGGATCGATCTGGGCGATCTCCTGCAGGGTGAAGGCAACGGAGCTCGAAAGATTGTGGCAGACGGACTTCATGTTGACGCCGTTCTCGAGCACGACGTGAAGATCGACCGTAAGGCCGTTCTCGTCGGCGGAGACAAGCACGCCCTTGCGGAGGCGCTGACCGGCAAGCAGGCGCACGCTCTCGGCGCCTTGGAGCTGCTCAGCCATACCGACGACGCCATAGCACGTCATCGCGGCATAACCGGCAATATCGGCAATAACGTCGTTCGAGACGCTCAGGCTGCCGTTAATGGTCTCAGACACAAGAATCTCCTTATCTGGTGCTCGCGGCACCATGTCGTGGGAGCAATCATTGCAATATTCTACAACGACCGCGCCATGTTGAGGTGGTGGGTCGCGGGATTACATCCTCGACACGAAATGTTGATATGGCAACGTTCGAGTCAAGTGGTCGCGGCATGAAAAAACCCGCCGCATAAGCGACGGGTTTTACAACCTGGCTCCCCGGGTAGGACTCGAACCTACAACAGCGCGGTTAACAGCCGCGTGCTCTACCATTGAGCTACCGAGGAATTTAAAAGCCCAGCGGAATGGGCTGAGAAATTCTGGCTCCCCGGGTAGGACTCGAACCTACAACAGCGCGGTTAACAGCCGCGTGCT
>NZ_JAJFDP010000039.1:0-1822 GCF_020709435.1 Collinsella aerofaciens | reverse complement strand
GCAGGCAGAGGCCGGTCAGCAGGTTGCGGCTGGCGTCCGTGAAGAACCTCTGGCCCGAGGAGAAGGCGTCGGGCACGATGGCGGACGACAGCTCGCGGAGCTCCGCCACGGCGCCGGCGACGCCCTCGGTCCCGAGCGCCGAGATGGCGCGGTCGAGGGGGTTGAACCTTGCCGACTTGACGGGCTCGTCGAGCCGGATGGCGACGACCTCCATCCCGGCCCTCCTGGCGAGTGGTTCGGTCCATGCGCGGATCTCGGACTTCGGGTCGTGGACGATGACGGACGTCGGGGCCCCGTGGGCGTTGCGGTCGATCGCGGCGGCCACGCTGACGGCAAGAGACCTTCTCGTCTTGCCTGCGCCGCTGCCCGCCCTTATGAGGCAGTGGACGGCGGGGACCATCGCGATCCCGCCGCCGATGCAGCCGGCCGCAACGAGCCCCTCCGCGGCGGCCTTCCCGTCCCAGGGAGGGCAGCGCCTCGCGACCCTGGACGGCCTCGACTCGAGCCAGGCGTCCCCGTGCGTGCGCGTGGGCGCGCGATCGCCGGCGAACGTCCCGTCGTGGAGCCTCGCCCATGAGCGGGCCCAAGAAACGAGGCCGAGGATGAGGACGGCCGTCGCGACGAGGGCGAGGGCCGTGAGCATCTCTCCTATCTCGCCCGACGCCGCCGCGTCGGCGACCGCTTCGAGAGGGCTGCGGAAGACGCAGTCGGGCTCGGGCCCCGGGTCGCCCGCGGGCAGCCGCAGTAGGGCGGAGAAGCCCGAGATGAGGGATGCGGTCCACCATCTGGCGTAGCCCCAGGCGCCGGCGGTCGCGGCGCAGGCGACGCCGGCGGCGATGCCGTGGCCCGCGAGCGTGCCGGCGAGCTCCCTTTTCATGTCGCGGTTGAAGGATTTCGGTTTCATCTCGTGATCGTCCTCTCTATCCTGTTCGCTATCTTCAGCGCGGGGACGCTCGACGGCCCGGTGCCGCCGGAGGCGAGGATCCTCAGGGTCGCGGCGATGAGCCGCAGCGCCCTCTCGCCGGCCTCGTCCCCCATGTCGCGCCCGCCGGCGTCCCGGGCGGCCTCCCTGGCGACCAGTGCCGCCATCGCGGTGGCGCGCCCGAGGGCCGGACCGGGCGACGGCGCATGCCTGAAGGCCCGATCGGCCGAGGGGCACCCCCTGAGGTCTGCCGGCTCGAGGTCCCGGCCGCGCGCGACCTTTCGCTCGAGCCTCTCGAGGCGCGCCTTCGGGATGCAGGCCCGGGCCTCGGTGGCGAGTCCGGCCTCCCGCCGCCTCTCCACCGCCGGGCCGGTTGCCGGGGCGCCGCGCCGCGCCGGCGTCTGCTCGCGCGCCGGCACCCTGTCGGGTACCAGGACGCGCAGAGCCGCGTTCTCACATCTGAGGCTGAGGTCGGCGGCCGCCTTGCGGGCGTAGGCGTCCCGTGCCTCC
Organism: Collinsella aerofaciens; assembly: GCF_020709435.1. Taxonomy (GTDB): domain Bacteria; phylum Actinomycetota; class Coriobacteriia; order Coriobacteriales; family Coriobacteriaceae; genus Collinsella; species Collinsella aerofaciens_AU. Next base: position 390 of record NZ_JAJFDP010000039.1, on the reverse strand, counting down.
CCGGTCAGGCACTTGAGGCCGGCGCACCTCTCGACCGCCTTCTTATAGCGGTCCAGTGCACCGGCGAGCTCGGGGGAGCCGGATGCCGCCCGGTCGAGGGCCTCCCTCAGCGCGGCGGAGGCCTCCGGGTGGAAACGCCTGAGGTGGGCGGCCTCGATCCTTCCGTCCGGCGGCAGCTCGATATCGAAACGGTTCCGGTCGATGCGGGAGACGGCGTCCAGCGCGGCCTCCCTCGCGAGGTCGCGCTCGATGTAGGCCTCCCGCAGCAGCGGCGCCATGGCCTTCGAGGAGATCTCGAGCCGCGCCGCCTCCATCTTCCGCTTGGGGAGCAGCGCGTCCCAGTCGCCCTCGCGGTCGATCGTGAGGATGTGGACGTGGTGGCTCGTGCCG
>NZ_JAJFDP010000038.1:0-2008 GCF_020709435.1 Collinsella aerofaciens | reverse complement strand
CGGGCACCCGGCCACGGCGATGTCGCCGGCGGCCTTGGTCTGGCCGTAGACGGACAGCGGGCTGAGGGGCTCGTCCTCGTCATGCACCTCGGCGGTACCGTCGAAGACGTAGTCGGAGGACACGTGGACGAGGGTGATCCCGTGCCCGGCGCAGGTGCGGGCGAGCAGGGCCGGGCCGGCGGCGTTGGCCTTCCAGGCGGTCACGCGGCCCTCGGGGGTCTCCGCCCTGTCCACGGCCGTGTAGGCGCCGCAGTTGATCACGGTGCCGTAGAGCGACCAGTCGTATTTTGAGTAGGCGTCCGGGTCGGACATGTCGAAGGTGTCGATGTCGCAGAAGTCGAAGCCCTTCGCCACGCCGCGCTCCTCGGCGAGCGCGCGCACCGCATGGCCCAGCTGGCCGTTGCAGCCGGTGACGAGCGTCCTCTTGGGCGCCATGGGGACGACGTCCCTGAGCATCGGGTGGTTGAGGTCGGCATCGGAGACGGTGGCCTCGTCGAGAGGGATGGGCCACTCGATGGCGAGCTCGGGATCGGCGAGGTTCACGAAGGTGTAGGTCCTCTTGAGCTCCAGCGACCAGTGGGCGTCCACCAGGTAGGTGTAGGCGGTGCCGTCCTCCAGGGCCTGGAAGGAGTTGCCCACGCCGCGCGGGACGTAGATGGCCTTGCTCGGGTCCAGGGTGCAGGTGAACACCTTGCCGAAGGTCTCGCTGCCCTCGCGCAGGTCCACCCAGGCGCCGAAGACCGAGCCGCGGGCGACGGAGATGAACTTGTCCCAGGGCTCGGCGTGGATGCCGCGGGTGACGCCGCGGCTGTCGTTGTAGGAGATGTTGTTCTGGACGACCCTGAGGTCCGGGATGCCCAGGGCGGTCATCTTGGCGCGCTGCCAGTTCTCCTTGAACCAGCCGCGCGAGTCGCCGTGGACGGCGAGGTCGACGACCTTGAGGCCCTCGATGCCGGTCTCGGCGACGGAGAGGTCCTTCTCGAATGCGATGTCAGCCATGTCTCTCCCCTCCTACTGGCCCTGCGCCCTGTAGCGGGCCTCGGTGGCCTCCTTGGCCGGGCGCCACCAGGACTCGTTCTCGACGTACCAGTCGATGGTCTGCTTCAGGCCCCCGGCGAAGTCGGTGTGGGCCGGCCTCCAGCCCAGCTCGCGCTGGAGCTTGGTCGAGTCGATGGCGTAGCGGCGGTCGTGGCCGGGGCGGTCGGCGACCCAGTCGAAGTCCTCGGGGTCGCGGCCCATGGCCTCGAGGATCATGCGCAGCACGGTGATGTTGTTCTTCTCCCCGTCGGCTCCGATGAGGTAGGTCTCCCCCGTGCGGCCCTTGGTGAGGATGTCCCAGACGGCCGAGGAGTGGTCCTCGGTGTGGATCCAGTCGCGGACGTTCTCGCCGCGGCCGTAGAGCTTGGGGCGGACGCCGTCGACGATGTTCGTGATCTGCCTGGGGATGAACTTCTCCACGTGCTGGTAGGGGCCGTAGTTGTTGGAGCAGTTGGAGATCGTGGTGCGCAGGCCGTAGGTGCGGGTCCAGGCGCGCACGAGCATGTCGGAGGACGCCTTGGTGGAGCTGTACGGCGAGGACGGGTGGTACGGCGTCTCCTCGGTGAACTTCGCCGGGTCGTCGAGCGCGAGGTCGCCGTAGACCTCGTCGGTGGAGACGTGGTGGTAGCGGACGCCATATTTGCGGACGGCCTCCAGCAGGCGGAAAGTGCCCTCCACGTTGGTGCGCAGGAACGGCTCGGGGTCGGCGATGGAGTTGTCGTTGTGGCTCTCTGCGGCGTAGTGCACGATGGCGTCGTGGCCCGGGACGATCCTGTCCAGCAGCTCCGCGTCGCAGATGTCGCCCACGACGAGCTCCACGCGGTCCGAGGGCAGCCCGGCGATGTTCTCGGGGTTGCCGGCGTAGGTCAGCTTGTCCAGGACGGTCACGTGGACGCCCGGGTGGTTGTTCACGACGTAGTGCACGAAGTTGCTGCCGATGAAGCCGCAGCCGCCCGTGACGATGATGTTC
>NZ_JAJFDP010000037.1:0-2122 GCF_020709435.1 Collinsella aerofaciens | reverse complement strand
ACCGAGCCGTACGCTTGGACTTAGAAGGGGGAGGCCTCGCGGCCTCCCCCTTTTTGCGTTTATTGGCATTATTCTTTGAACAATTAAATCAATCCAATCATCCACCGGTGAATATAAACGTTCACCGTTCTTTGGCCGGTTCTCTGTCCCCAATGGACTAATATTTGCTTTAGCGCGCTGCTGCGCTTGTCCCGTTTTTACACGGGTTGTTTTATTGATTGTGACGGAAGGACTCACATGGCAGATGTTCATGAGCTGCTTGATACTTGGATTGCCAATGTCAAGGACGAGGAGCTCCTCGCTGAGCTCAACACGATGAAGGAGCAGGGTGACGAAGACGCCATCACCGACGCTTTCTTCCAAGATCTCGCCTTCGGTACCGCCGGTCTACGTGGCACTATCGGTGCAGGCACTAACCGTATGAATATCTATACGGTTGGTCGCGCGACGCAGGGTTTTGCTGACTATCTCAATGCGACCTTCGAGCATCCGACGGTTGCCATCGCTCGCGATAGCCGCAATAAGGGTGAACTGTTCGTTAAGACGACGGCTGCCATTCTTGCCGCAAACGGCGTGACTGCTCTCGTGTATCCTAAGATTTCTCCCGTGCCGACGCTTTCCTGGGCCGTCCGTGACCTTAAGTGCTCCGGTGGCATTTGCATGACCGCTAGTCATAATCCAGCGCCTTATAACGGCTATAAGGCCTATGGCCCCGACGGCTGCCAGATTACCAGCGAGGCTGCCGATGCAATTTCTAAGGCTATCGCCGAGACCGATGCGTTTACCGGCGTGAAGTCCATGGACTTCGATGAGGCTCTTGAGCAGGGTCTGGTCAAATGGATCGATGACTCGTGCCTCGAGCGTTATTATGACGCCGTTCTCGCCCGCGGCGTGACCAACCTTTCTGCCGAGGAGATCGCTGGCGCTCCGCTTAAGCTCGTCTACACTCCGCTCAACGGCACCGGCCTCATTCCCGTCACGACGGTGCTCGAGCGCGCTGGCATCACCGATGTCACGGTTGTTCCCGAGCAGAAGGAGCCTAACGGCGATTTCCCGACCTGCCCGTATCCTAACCCCGAGATTCGCCAGGCCATGCAGAAGGGCATTGACCTGTGCGAGCAGGTTCACCCTGATCTGCTGCTTGCAACCGATCCTGACGCCGATCGCGTTGGCGTTGCCGTTAAGAATAGCGATGACTATCTGCTGCTGACCGGCAATGAGATGGGCGTTCTGCTGCTCGACTATATCTGCAAGACCCGCGCTGCTCGCGGTGAGGACCTCACTAAGAAGGTTGCTGTCACTACTATCGTTTCTTCCGCCATGGTTGACGCTCTGGCCGACGAGTACGGTTTTGAGCTCCGTCGTTGCCTGACGGGCTTCAAGTACATCGGCGACATCATTACTTCTCTTTCCGATGCTGGCGAGGTCGATCGCTTTATCTTCGGTTTTGAGGAGAGCTACGGCTATCTGGCCGGCGACCACGTGCGCGACAAGGACGCCGTGAGCACTTCGCTTTTGATTTGCCAGATGGCGCAGTATTACAAGCTCCAGGGAAAGAACCTTGCCGACGCGATGCACGAGCTGTACGAGAAGTATGGCTACTATCACAACAAGACGATTTCGCTGAGCTATCCGGGTGCTGAGGGTGCGGCAAAGATGGCCGGCATCATGGCCGGTCTGCGCGAGAACCCGCCCGCGGAGCTCGCCGGTTCCAAGATTGAGGCCGTCGTTGATTACAACACCTGCGTGAACGGCCTGCCGAAGGCTAATGTTATTGAGTTCGATCTTGAGGGTGGCAACAAGGGTATTGTTCGTCCTTCCGGCACCGAGCCCAAGATTAAGCTGTACATCTTCGCTAAGGGCGCGGATGCCGCCGAGGCAGATGCAGCACTTGACGCGATCGAGGAGTCCGGTCGCAAGCTGCTGGCATAAGGTATTTAAGAGTCTATTGCTATAGATGGGCGAAAGAGGGGATCTCGGATGCGAGGTCCCCTCCTGTTTTTAACCAGCCAGCCGAGAGTACTTAGATGTGTAGGAAATGTGTACGCCCAGATTCCCGCCCCCGGCGCCCCTCCGGTCTGGCAATATATCTCCTTGCCGCGCGGCCCGGTGGAACCGGGAA
>NZ_JAJFDP010000036.1:0-2161 GCF_020709435.1 Collinsella aerofaciens | reverse complement strand
GCGCTGGTTCCCGGTTCCACCGGGCCGCGCGGCAAGGAGATATATTGCCAGACCGCGAAGCCCTGTGGGACGTCAATTCCACTCTTCACAAGTCCTACACAACATATTGCTTTCTATAGGTAATAGAAAGACTGGTGCGGATCTTCCGCACGTATCAGATGATGACCCTTTGGTTCAGGAATATATAGAGATCGGTCACCTGTAAGTGTTTATCTACCCGCGCTTTTAGCAATGTAAACCGCGCCTCAGATAAAAAGAGGGAGCGCCGCGCACAACGCGACACTCCCCTAGCGATTCAAGAGAATCTATTAGGCCTCGAGAGCCTTCTTGGCGATGGTGGCCAGCTCGTTGAAGGACTCGATATCCTCGTAAGCCATCTGAGCCAGGACCTTGCGGTCGAGCTCGATGCCGGCAACCTTCAGGCCGTGCATGAACTGAGAGTAAGAGATGTCGTTCAGGCGAGCAGCAGCGTTGATACGAGTGATCCAGAGAGAACGGATCTCGCGCTTCTTGTTGCGGCGATCACGATACTGATACTGCAGGGAGTGCTGGACCTGCTCTTTAGCATGCTTGTAAGTACGCGAAGCGGCACCGTAGTAACCCTTCGCACGGTGCATAACGGTACGGCGCTTCTTCTTGGCGGCAACAGCGCGCTTAATACGTGCCATGTTCTATCAACTCCTAGACGGTAAAACGAAAAACGGGAACGCGAACTTAGGCGAGACGCGACTTGATGACCTTGCGGTCGGCAGCGGCGATCTCGGTCTCCTGACGGAAGCCACGCTTACGCTTGGTGGACTTCTTGCTCAGGATGTGGCTCTTGAAAGCCTTGGCGCGCATAAGCTTGCCGGTACCAGTCTTGCGGAAACGCTTCTTGGTGCCGCTGTGGGACTTCATCTTAGGCATGAAATACTCCTTAATCGGTTACAGAACACTAGTTACTTGGTATCGCTTGCCGCTTTATCCTCATCGAAGGCGCCCTTAATCGGGGCGAGCAGCATAAGCATGTTACGGCCTTCCATCTTAGGCTTGGACTCGACCGTAGCGTAAGGCTTGAGATCCTCGGCGAGGCGCTCGAGAACGTTAAGGCCCTGCTCCGGGTGAGCCATCTCACGGCCGCGGAACATGATGGTGATCTTAACGCGTGCGCCCTTCTTGAGGAAACGCAGAACGTGGCCCTTCTTGGTCTCGTAGTCGCCAACGTCGATCTTGGGTCGGAACTTCATTTCCTTGACCTCGACCTTGGACTGGTTCTTACGAGCAGCCTTGGCCTTCATGGCCTGCTGGTACTTGAACTTACCGTAGTCCATGACCTTGCAGACCGGCGGCTCCGCGTTGGGAGCGATCTCGACCAGGTCGAGACCCTGATCGTCGGCGACGCGCTGGGCATCGCGGATGGCGAACAGGCCGAGCTGAGAGCCATCGACGCCAATCAAACGGCACGAAGATGCAGTGATCTCGTCGTTGATGCGGGTGTCATCAGACTTAGCTATTTTCCCTACCTCCATTCATAAAAAAATAACCCGGCGCTTCTCAGCAACCAGGTCGTACACATAGACTTCCTCGATTTGAGGAAGGTAATCTAAGTTGTATGACCAGTCAGCTGCTCATTGGCGCCAAAAGGTGGGAACCCTAGGGTTCCTCTTTAGGGCATTGCGGGAACAACGCCTTGCGAATAATAACACGTACAGCGCGTTATCACATTACGTACACGAAAAAGGGGCCTTGACCCCCTTGAACGCTCGCTTGCATGTATGGTGCCCGAGGCGAGACTCGAAGGGCCTTCGCTTCGCGAAGCCCCGGGCTTCGGGCGCGTGGCGCCCTCGCCACGCTCCGCTACAGACAGGCCACAGGCCTGTTTGCTTAACGCTTCGCGCGCTCACGCGAGTTCGGCACGAAAAAGGGGGCCGCAACCCCCTTGAACGCTCACTTGCATGTATGGTGCCCGAGGCGAGACTCGAACTCGCACGTTGTTGCCAACGGTGGATTTTGAGTCCACTGCGTCTGCCAATTCCGCCACTCGGGCACGTAATGCGTGAGTTAGTTTATCACAGCTTTCTGTTGATTAGTCCGAAAATGGAACTTTGAGCATTTCGATAAGCTCAACCCTTGATTATCAACTTCATCCGAACACTTCCCACATTCATCCGCACATGTGCGG
>NZ_JAJFDP010000056.1:0-381 GCF_020709435.1 Collinsella aerofaciens | reverse complement strand
ACGGCCCACCCAAAGATTGTTGAGACGGTCAACTTCGGTTGGCCGTCTTTTTTGTTGCCGGTGCACGGGTTCGAACCCGTATCTAGCTATATATAAGAACGCTTGGCGAACAAAACCCGCCTTTTACCGATGGGAAACAAATAGCTGATGCCTTTGGGGTAAAGTAGCGCTCCAGAGATGACCGATGTCTCAATACTCATAAAACAGCTGGTCATCGCCAATATCAGAAGCCAATGCTTCAGTTATAACCTCAGGGACGCGACTGAGGGACATATTCATTTGTGAACAAAATATGGAGTGCCAGATTCCCGCCCCCGGGGCCCCTCCGGTCTGGCAATATATCTCCTTGCCGCGCGGCCCGGTGGAACCGGGAACCAGCGC
>NZ_JAJFDP010000035.1:0-2328 GCF_020709435.1 Collinsella aerofaciens | reverse complement strand
ATTTTGACCAATCCCGGTCACCGAATAATGGCCACCGTGCCTCCCCGCCGCCACTACGCTGGTGGTGCCAACACGCCGGCGTTAGGAGGACCATTGAGGTGAACGAGAGACACGATGACCTACAGGAGATTATAGACGCGGCGCTCCGGGAGATGGCCGCGGAGGAGGGCGACGGGTTCGACCCGCAGGCATGCAACCTCGCTGAGTTCTGCAGGAGGACGGGGCTCACCCGCTCCCGCGCGAGGACGGTCAGGGCCCACGGGTTCAGGGCCCTGCCCCACGGGAACAGCGGGAGGAGGGCCGCGCCGGGCGTGCTCGCCGGCCACACCGGCCTGGCGGACGACCTCCTGCGGAAGGGCGTCACCAACTCGCAGGTGATATTCGAGCGGCTGCTCGGCCAGGGCTACGCCGGCGGCCTCACCACGGTGAAGACCTATATCGCCGCGCACCGGGACCTCGTGCCCGCGAAGAGGCGGCAGGCGGCCCCGCAGGGCTGCCGCGGCCAGCGCTTCAGGACGGCGCCCGGAGAGGCCTACCAGATGGACTGGGGCTTCGTCGCGGTCGAGCGCCCCGGCGGCGAGCGGGCGCGGATCGCCTGCTTCGCCATGGTCTGCCACCATTGCGGGGGCGCCCACGTCGAGTTCTTCCCGAACGCGCGCCAGGAGAACCTCCTCATCGGGATGCTGCACGCGTTCTCGGCGCCGGGCGTGCCCGCGACCGTGCTCACCGACAACATGAAGAGCGTGGTCGTCCGCCGCGATGCCGACGGCCGGCCCGTCTGGCAGGCCGACTACGCCGAGTTCATGGGCGTCGTCGGCTTCCGCACCAGGCTGTGCAGGCCGCCCCACCCCTATACGAAGGGCAAGGTGGAGAGGCTCGTCCGCTTCGTGAAGGGGAACTTCCTCGCGGGAAGGTCCTTCACCGACCTTGACGCCCTCAACCGGGAGGCCGCCCTCTGGTGCGCCGAGCAGGGAGGCCGCTGGCGGCGCGCGGCGGCATGCGTCCCGATGCGCGAGCACGAGGCGGCGTGCTCGGCGAACACCAGGCCGCTCGAGGTCACGGCCGAGGTCGAGCGGTACCTGTGCCCGCGCCGGAAGATCTCCTTCGACGGCTTCGTGAGCTTCGAGGGGCACCGCTACGGCGTGCCCTACTGGTACGGCCGCCGCGAGTGCAGGGTGAGCCGGGAGGGGCGCGTGGTGCACATATACAGCGACGACCTCTCCCGCGAGCTCGTCGCCCACGCCGTCGGCGCCGGCGCCGACAGCTGGTGCGAGGGCCAGTGGGAGACATCGCCGGCGCAGCCCGAGGAGCTGCCGACCCAGCCGGTCGGGACCGTGGTCGAGCAGATCGCCCCGCCCCGGGCGAAGCCCGGTTTCGAGAGGTTCGACTTCGGGAGGGCCGAATGATGGCGGGCGCGGGGGCGAGCCCCTACGAGCTCGCGAGCGACGCCGCGTCGAGGCTCGGGATCGCCGTCGGGGCGGAGGAGCTCGCGACCCTCGCCTCGGACCTCGACCTCGGCGACGGGGAGATGGCCGCCGTGGCAGCCACCTTCTCCTACCTTGCGGAGAAGAGGAGGCTCGCCTCCATCGAGACGCTGCTGAGGCTGAGCAGGCTGCCCAGGCGCGAGCCCAAGACCTTCGAGGGCTTCGACTTCTCCAGGATCCAGGGCCGGGACGCGGCCGCGCTGGGCAAGCTCCCGTCGCTGGCCGACCTCTACGCGCACCGCAACGTCGCCTTCGTCGGGCCCGGCGGCATAGGGAAGACGCACCTCGCGCAGGCCTACGGGCGCGAGTGCTGCATGCGGGGGCTCAAGACCTACTACATAAAGGCGACCGAGCTCAGGGACAGGTTCCAGAAGGCCGTCCAGCGGGGAAACACCTCGCGGGTCGTCTCCTCGCTCGTCAAGCCGTCGTGCCTCATCGTTGACGAGGTGGGGAGATGCGTCTACGACAGGCCGTGCACCGACCTGTTCTTCGATGTCGTCGACAGGCGCTACGAGAAGGAGGGGCCGAACGCGATGGTCCTCACGAGCAACATCGCCCCGAGCGGGTGGGATGAGTTCTTCACGGGCGACGACACGCTCCTCTGCGCCCTCGACAGGCTGTTCGACAAGGCGTCGGTGTTCGTGATGCGGGGCCCGAGCTACCGCGGCAGGGGGCTTGACACCTACTCGGTGGAGGCCGTCCCCCAGGCGGTGAAGGTGAGGGGGATCCAGCCCGAGGGGATGTAGGGAAGCGATAGGAAAGTCATAGATGCGGGCGTGTTGGCTAAAATGGGTCGGCCGGGATTGGTCAATCTCGGCCGACTATATTTGGCTAAATTATTCCG
>NZ_JAJFDP010000034.1:0-2391 GCF_020709435.1 Collinsella aerofaciens | reverse complement strand
GAACTTCTGACCTCTTCCGTGTCAGGGAAGCGCTCTCCCCCTGAGCTAAACGCCCAAATGGAGCGGACAACGGGGCTCGAACCCGCGACCCCAACCTTGGCAAGGTTGTGCTCTACCAACTGAGCCATGTCCGCTTACGAGGATTAATCTTACGTGATGCCCGCATCCTATGCAAGAACTTTTTTTGAAAAGTTTTGCGACGCTCTCGCGAGGGCATCAGTCGTCACGAAAGGCGTGGACAAACGCAGGCTCGCAGCGAGATGCCCCTACATCTCACCGAGCATGATCCAGGCAGAGCTGTCCTGTGCGAGCCTGCCGTCTGCAAGCGGTGATGAGGTGAGCAGGACCCTGCCCGCCGGCAGCTCCACGGGTGCTGCACCGAAGTTCGTCACACACGTCCAGCCGTTATCGCGGCGATAGGCGATGACGCCGCCCTCAGCGCCCTCGGCACCATCCGCAAGACCGGTGCGCCCGTCAAGATCGAGCCACGCAAGATCGTTGGCGCACCCGCGCAGCTTGCGCCGCAGCCAGAGGGCGTCACGATAGAGCGCAAGCATCGATGTCGGGTCCGCTTCTTCCCTATCGACAGCGTAATCGGAAAACCATGCAGGTTGCGGCAGATGGGGCGCCGCATCGGCGTCCGCCGGCGAAAACCCAAACGATCCGCCCTGCGCGGGATCGTCCGCCGCCACCCACGGCAGGGGCACACGGCAGCCGTCGCGCCCCTTCTCACGCTTCGGTCCGCGCGTATTGGTCGCAGTAGGATCTTCGAGTGCAGCCCACGGGATGTCAGCCACCTCAAAAAGGCCGAGCTCCTCACCCTGATACACGTATGCCGAGCCCGGAAGCGCCAGTTCAAGCAAAAGGGCCGCCCGCGCGCGGCGCTCGCCGAGTTCACGGTCCTCGTCATAAGACGACCCGTCGCGTAAGAGCCAGTCGAGCGCAATCTGGTGGTAGCGCGTCGCCTTGATTTGCGGCAGGGCATAGCGTGTCGCCACGCGCGGCACGTCGTGGTTGGAGAGTACCCAGGTCGAGGCGGAATCGGATTCGACGGCTGCCTTCAAGCCCTTCTCGATTGCAGTGTGCATGTCATCATAGGTCCAAGTGGCCTTGGCAAACTCAAAGTTGAATGTCTGGCCAAGCTCGCTGGGACGCGCGTAGAGATACTGGCGCTCGGGCAGCACCCACGCCTCGGCAACGGCACTGCGCGGCGGATTATAGCGGTCGAACACGCGGCGCCACTCGCGATAGATCTCGTGGACCTCATTGCGGTCCCACAGCGGATGGGTGCCGTCGTCAACCATGTCATCGCCCTCGGCGAGATGCCACCGGTCGAGGTCATCGCGGTCGAGATCCTTGGCGAGACCCTGCGCCACATCAATGCGAAAGCCGTCGACGCCTCGATCGCTCCAAAACGCCAGGACGTCGCAAAAGAGCGCGTGAACCTCAGGGCATGACCAGTCAAAGTCCGGCTGCTCGGGCGTAAACATGTGCAGATACCACTGACCGTCCGCAACACGCGTCCATGCGGGGCCGCCAAAGTTGGCATTCCAATTGGTGGGAGGCAGCTCGCCATGCTCGCCGCGACCATCGCGGAAGATATAACGGGCGCGTTCGGGCGATCCGGGGCCGGCGGCAAGAGCGGCTTTGAACCAGGGGTGCTGGTTGGATGAATGGTTGGGCACGATGTCGACGATGACCTTGATGCCGCGCGCGTGAGCCGCAGCGATCATGTCATCGAAGTCGTCAAGCGAGCCGAGACGTGGGTCGACATCGCAGTAGTCCGCCACATCATAGCCGCCATCAACAAGAGGCGAAGGGTAAAACGGGCTCAGCCAGATGGCCTCGATACCCAGCCGCTCAAGATAGTCCATCTGCTGGGTAATGCCCGCGATATCGCCCAGACCCGAACCAGTCGAATCCTTAAACGAGCGCGGGTAGATCTGATAGATCGCGGCATCGGACATCCATGAGCGCGAAGAAGACTTTTCTGTAGCCATGGGGCGTATCTCCCTTGCAACGAGGTTATGCGAGATGCCCACGATGATACGCCCAAAGCGGACATTCGCGGCAAACAACGCCACAGCCACGACCCAAAACGCTCGCCCCCTCTCGGGTTCAAGCCTCCTGGGACGAATCGACCGATTAGTGAAAAGAACGGAAGACCCACTTTCCCGGCCACGACAGCGAGCGGGCTCCGGGTGCCCCAGGTTGCCGCGAAAGAGGAGGGAAGCGTACTTTATGTACGCGACCGACGATTGAGGGGCAAGATGGGGTGCCCGGGGCCCGCGCAGCGTCAACAAAAAACGCGGTTCGTTAGAACCGCGTAAGATAGTTGGAGCGGACAACGGGGCTCGAACCCGCGACCCCAACCTTGGCAAGGTTGTGCTC
>NZ_JAJFDP010000005.1:0-137622 GCF_020709435.1 Collinsella aerofaciens | reverse complement strand
CGGTCTTTCATGCAGCAGGGGCTCTCAATGTTTTTATGTCCTGCTCATATCGTCTGTGCCGGCACTTTGGGACACTCCTTGTTAGGAGAGTGATGCAAGGGGCTCGTCCTTTACTTTACCGAGATAAAGTGAACGTGCAGATTCGTAACCCACTCGCAACCGTTCTATGGCACGATATTGAACGAATGTATGCTATGCGCCCAAATCTTTTGGGCAGAGTGGGAGACAGTATGGTCAAGCTGTACGAGGACGGCATCTACCTGCGTAACGGCAGCGAGGTTGTGCCTGAGGCCGAGGCTGCCGAGCGCGGTATTACGCAGACGCCCGAGGATGCCAAGCGCGGCACCATCGCGTATTCGATCCTTCAAGCACACAACACGTCCGGCGACCCCGAGGCGCTCAAGATTCGCTTCGACGCCATGGCGAGCCACGACATCACCTTTGTCGGCATCATCCAGACGGCGCGCGCCTCGGGCATGGAGCAGTTCCCGCTGCCTTACGTGCTTACCAACTGCCATAACTCGCTGTGTGCCGTGGGTGGCACCATCAACGAGGACGACCACGTCTTTGGCCTCTCGGCTGCCAAAAAGTACGGCGGCATCTTCGTCCCGCCGCACATCGCCGTCATCCACTCCTTTATGCGTGAGAATTTCGCCGGCTGTGGCAAGATGATCCTGGGCTCCGACTCGCACACCCGCTACGGCGCTCTGGGCACCATGGCCGTGGGCGAGGGCGGTGGCGAGCTGGCAAAGCAGCTGCTGCGCGACACCTACGATGTCGCCTATCCCGGCGTCGTTGCCATCTACCTCACGGGCGCCCCGCGCCCCGGCGTCGGCCCGCACGACGTGGCGCTCGCCATCATCAAGGCGGTCTTTGCCAAGGGCTACGTCAAGAACAAGGTCATGGAGTTTGTGGGCCCCGGCATCGCGAGCATGACGACCGACTACCGCAACGGCGTCGATGTCATGACCACCGAGACCACCTGCCTGTCGAGCATCTGGGCCACCGACGAGGACACGCACGCGTTTTTGACCATGCACGGCCGCGGCGAGGACTACCGCGAGCTCAAGCCCGCCGATGTTGCCTACTACGACGGCTGCGTCGAAGTCGATCTGTCGAGCATCAAGCCCATGATCGCGCTGCCGTTCCATCCTTCCAACGGCTTTGAGATTGACGAGCTCAACGAGAACCTCGAGGACATCCTGCATGAGGTGGAGCTCGAGGCCGCCAAGATCGGCGAGGGCAAGACGCACTTTACCCTGCTCGACAAGATCGTCGACGGCAAGCTACACGTGCAGCAGGGCGTTATCGCCGGCTGCTCGGGCGGCAACTACGACTCCGTGGTCCAGGCTGCCCGCGTGCTCAAGGGCGCCAACACCGGCTGCGGCGAGTTCTCGCTGTCGGTCTATCCCACGAGCCAGCCCGTGGCGCTCGAGCTTACACGCCGCGGCTATATCTACGACCTTATGGAGGCCGGCGCGATTGTGCGCACGGCATTCTGCGGCCCGTGCTTTGGCGCCGGCGACACGCCTGCCAACAACGGCCTTTCGATCCGCCACACTACGCGCAACTTCCCCAATCGCGAGGGTTCCAAGCCGGGTAATGGCCAGCTGAGCGCCGTGGCCCTGATGGACGCCCGCTCCATTGCGGCGACGGCGGCCAACGGCGGCGTCCTGACGCCGGCGACCGACCTGCCCGAGGAGACTTGGGACGAGGCCTGCGAGTACAACTTTGACGACGCGCCGTACAAAAAGCGCGTGTACTGGGGCTTTGGCAAGGCGGAGCCTGCCGACGAACTGGTCGAGGGTCCCAACATCAAGCCGTGGCCCGCGATGGAGCCCCTCGGCGACGATATCCTGCTCAAGGTGTGCTCTAAAATCATGGACCCGGTCACCACGACTGACGAGCTCATTCCTTCGGGCGAGACGAGCTCCTTCCGCTCCAACCCGCTGGGCCTGGCAGAGTTTACGCTGAGCCGCCGCGACCCGGCCTACGTGGGCCGTTCCAAGGAGGTCGACGCCGTGGAGAAGCGCCGCGTTGCCGGCGAGGCAGCAGGCGACTTGGCCGCGCTCGATGCCGAGCTTGCCGGCGTGTTTGAGGCGCTGGCCGGCGCGGGTGTCGCTGCCGACGCCAAGGCGACCGAGTACGGCTCCATGCTCTATGCCAAGAAGCCCGGTGACGGTTCTGCCCGCGAGCAGGCCGCGAGCTGCCAGCGCGTAATTGGCGGCCTGGCCAACATCGTCCACGAGTACGCCACCAAGCGCTATCGCTCCAACGTGATGAACTGGGGCATGGTGCCCTTCCAGATGGAGGCCGAGCCCAGCTTTGAGGTGGGCGACTACGTCTTTGTGCCGGGTATCCGCGCTGCGCTCGATGGCGACCTAAAGGACATCGCCGCCTACGTGGTGCGCGCCGACGGCACGGTCGAGCAGATTGAGCTTTACATTGCCGATATGACGGCAGAGGAGCGTGCCATCGTCAAGGCCGGCTGCCTGATCAACTACAACAAGTTCAAGGCCGCTGCCGAGTAACGCACATACTTGTCCGCCCCGGTTATACCTTTCCCTGCCGCTCACGCGCTTCGCGAGGGTCGCGTCAGAGAAAGGTATAACCGGGGCTACTTGTTAAGTGCTGCTCGTTGGGTCTTGAGGGCGCTAAAATCGAGGTTGCAACTCTCCTCTATGGGGGAGTGCGCCTTTGTTCATATGCTATCTAGAATTGACAGTATGAAGTTGGCGCTTTAAAGTGAGCTCAAAACACTCTCGTTTGTGGAGTTGAAGATGAAGCGTTGCACTTCTGTTTTGTTGCTGTTGGTGGCTTGCGTCGTCGCTGCTGCGGGCGTGGTCCTATTTGGCTCGCTTATCTTCTATGGGCCGAGTGGGGTTGAGCAGACGGTTGAGATGGCGTCCCTTGTTGCATCGATGCCCGGGCAAATGATTTCGGACGTTACAAAGCCCGATGAGATAACGCTCGATATCGAGGAAACGCCGGGCATTCTAAGCATAAGCAACTACCCCATGATTGAACTTGGCTCGTCTCGCTATACCAAGGACGAGAAGTTGTCCCGACAGGCGCTGGACTTGCTAAACGGGCGTTCGTTCAAACGCTGGGACGGTTGGGATGCCTATGAGCGCCGACGTGGTTCTGTGAACGGTGGCTACTATACAACGCTGAAGTTGTATTCATCTGATGGCAAACTGATGCGCACCGTTAACTACAATCCGGAATACGCAAAAGCCGGAGGTGGGGACGGCGTCTATATCCAAGATGGCGGCGTGACCTACATTCTTGAAGGCGACCAGCAGCAGGTGATCGATTTTTTGGATCGTTGCGTGATGGACGCGTACGACCAGACCTGCCTGCCCGACCCGCAGACTGCACGCGATGGTGGATCTGCTCGTACATGGCTATTCGAGGATGAGATGCCCTGGACCGCCGAATCGGGAAGCACGGGCTCGGCAAAAGAGTAGAGAACGCGACCACCACAAAGGTGCCCCTTTGCGGTGGTTTTCAGTCTGTCTCGATCTGTAACATCTGGGCCGTTAAAAGTGGGCTTGGTGTTGCAGATTTAGATTATCGATTCGGGTGTCTTCTGTTTATCTCGATCTGTAACAGGTGGACCCTTATTTGCCGAGTAGTTGTTACAGATTTAGATAAACGGGCGCCGCTGAGCATTTCATCTCAATCTGTAACATCTGGGGTCAAAAACGGCCGCTAGATGTTACAGATCGAGACAGATGAGCGCCGGAGTCGAAAATCACCACAAAGGTGCCTGTCCCCTTTGTGGTGGTGGGGGGCGGGCTCGATGTTATTGTGATCGCTGGGCAGCATTTTAATGAATGTCTCTACAGGATTTCATCTGGGGTGGCGGGTTTGGTTGTTTTGGGGATGCCGAGTTTGGATGACGCGAAATCGTCAACATTGTCCTTAATTCCGTCTTTGGTGTAGACAGTGACCATATAGGTGCTGTGTCCGAATTCGCCCTTGTCGCGTGTTGCCCAGGCATCCCAGTAGGCGGCCCCGTTTCGCCCTTTGATTTTTCCGACACGGCGGAGTTCTGTTCGCTTTAATTTCCGGTTGCTATAGATGGTTCGACCGGCTTCCGCGGTGAGCCCGCACTGTCCAAGCAGCTTGTCGAGGACTTGGTTCATGTGGCGCTCATCGGTGTTTGGTGCGTAGTCGTAGGCGAGGGTGATGGAGTCGAGTGGCTGGTCGTCGATCAGATAGTTTAGCGCCTGAGGTTCAAGGCAGAAATAGGGGGAGCATCCGTCGACCTTGCCGAGCAACGGTAACTTGGACTGCCAACTTCCGGTGGGAATTGCATATTCGTAGAACACGCCACGGCAGACAAAGGAGAGCGAGGTGGCACGCGAGCCGGCGTCGATCATCCCGCAAAGATCGAAGGGCGAGGCGATACCAAAAGAAAAGGGCGTGATGACGATAAGGAAGAGCATCACGATGGGTATGGCGAGAATGGCGATGACGTTGCGACCGGTGGAATGAGACGGCTTCATATGCGCTCCTCGAGACAAAGATCTGTTGAGGATAGGCAGAAATGGATATGTTCAGAGAACAATTCAAGTTTAATCTCATGGCGCGAGATGGTCGACCGTTAGCGTCGAAAACCACCACAAAGGTGCCTGTCCCCTTTGTGATGGTGAGGAGCGCGCGGCTTCTTTTGGTAATAGTGTTAGCTGGTGGTATCATTAGTGCAGGTGGCGAAGGTTTGCATTGTGGGGTGTTTTGCCGTGAGCCGTTCTGCCCGTATTGGATTGATTGTCTTGGCGCTTGCGATCGCTGTGGTTGGCGCGGGTGCTGTCGGTATGGCATTTCTACCTGCTGCGGTGACGGAGCCGGTGGTCAAGCCTGTGACTCAATCTGTCGAACTTCTGACCGGCGACGACAAGCCCGAGACCATTACCGTTGATTTTGATGAGCAGCCGGCTGTGCTGGGTATTAGCAATTATCCGCGTATTCAGCTTGGGGCCATGCGCTATACCACGGATACAAGCCTGATCGATAGGGCGTCCGAGCTACTCAAGGGCAAAACATTTAAGCGCTGGTACGGATATGCGTCCTATCGGGCAAAAGCGAACGACATGGTTGGCGGATGCCACTCTTCTATCGAGCTGGACACTGCAAACGGCGCAAAGTTATGTGATGTCTCGTACGATCCGGGCTACGAGGGCAATGAGGGTCCGGGCATCTACATCATGGACGGCGATGTCGCCTATGTCATGGAGGGCGACCAGACCGAGCTCAACGATTTTATGGGTCAGTGTATCCAAGATGCCTATGAACAGACCTGCTTGCCTGACCCGCAGACTGCACGCGATAGTGGGTCTGCCCGTACATGGCTGTTCGAGGATGAGATGCCCTGGACCGTCGAATCGGGAAGTATGGGTTCGGCGAAGGAGTAGAGACCGCGACCACCACAAAGGTGCCTGTCCTCTTTGTGATGGTTTTCGGTCTGTCTCGATCTGTAACATCTTGGCCGCTAAAAGTGGGCCTGGTGTTACAGATTTAGATTTTTGATCCGGGTGTTTTCTGTTCGTCTCAATCTATAACATCTGGAGCCATAAACAGTCGCTAGATGTTACAGATTGAGATAGTGAGGGGATGAGGCCGCAGCGGGTGAGCGCACCTGCTCCCTATCTTTCAATCACTCAGAAAATCTTATATATAGAGACTTAGATTTATGTATAAGATCGCGCAAAGCTGGCAACAATACTTCTCGAACAACGTGAAGCCGCCCCGTAGGGCGGCCACCCCAAGAGAGGTGATTCCATGAGAATCGATAAGCTAGCAATGACGTCGCGCGAGGCGCTGCAGACCGCCATGAGCACGGCCGCTGACGCGCAGGCCGGCGCGGTGGAGCCGATTCATCTGCTGTCTGCCCTGCTCGGTGCCGGCGAGCGCAATATCTCCGTGATCATCGAGCGCATCGGTGCCGACCCGGCTCAGCTCGCACGCTCCACACAGGATGCCATCGACCACGCGCCCAAGGTTTCGGGCGAGGGCCAGCAGATGGGCCTGTCCAACGAGCTCGTCCGCGTCATCGAAAAGGCCGAGAAGAAGGCCACCAAGATGGGCGACAGCTTTGTGGTGACTGAGCATCTGCTGATGGCGCTTGCCGAGGACAAGGGCGAGGCGGGCCGCGTACTGCGCGACGCCGGCGTCACCAAGGAGCGCATCGAGCAAGTCTACGAGGAGCTGCGTGGCGATGACCGCGTGACGTCTGCCGAGGACAAGACTCAGTTTGAGGCACTGGAGCAGTACGGTCGCAACATCTGCGATCTGGCCCGCGCCGGCAAGCTCGACCCGGTCATCGGCCGTACCGATGAGATTCGCCGCACCATCCAGGTCCTGTCCCGTCGCACCAAGAACAACCCCGTGCTCATCGGTGAGCCGGGCGTCGGCAAGACGGCCATCGTCGAGGGCATCGCCCAGCGTATCGTGGCCGGCGACGTGCCGAGCACCCTGCGCGACCGCGACCTTATCGAGCTCGACATGAGCGCGCTGGTCGCCGGCGCCAAATACCGCGGCGAGTTCGAGGACCGCTTGAAGGCCGTGCTCAAGGAAGTGCAAAAGTCCGAGGGCAAGGTCATCCTGTTCATCGATGAGCTCCACACCATCGTGGGCGCGGGTGCCACCGAGGGCTCCATGGACGCCGGCAACATTCTCAAGCCGGCGCTTGCCCGTGGCGACTTGCACGCGATCGGCGCGACCACGCTCGACGAATACCGCAAGTACATCGAAAAGGATGCGGCGCTCGCGCGTCGTTTCCAGACCGTGATGGTGAGCGAGCCTACCGTCGAGGACACCATCTCGATCCTGCGTGGCCTCAAGGAGAAATACGAGATCTTCCACGGTGTGCATATCACCGATAGCGCGCTCGTGGCAGCTGCCGACCTCTCCGATCGCTACATCGCCGACCGCTTCCTGCCCGACAAGGCCATCGATTTGGTCGATGAGGCGGCAAGCCGCCTGCGCATGGAACTCGACAGCATGCCGGTCGAGATCGACGCCACCACGCGTCAGCTCACTCAGCTGCAGATCGAGGAACAGGCGCTCATGAAAGAGACCGATGACGCCTCCAAGGAGCGTCTGGAGGCCCTGCGCCAGGAGATTGCCGAGGTCCAGGAAAAACTCAACGTGCAAAAGGCCGGCTGGCTCAACCAGAAGAACGCCATTGACCACGTGCAGGAGCTTAAGAGCCAGCTTGACGAGGCCAAGAGCGAAGAGGAGCGCGCGACGCGTAACGGCGACCTGGGCCGTGCGTCCGAGCTGCGCTATTCCGTGATCCCGGGTCTGCAGCAACAGATTCAGGATTCCGAGGCTGCGCTCGAGGCACAAAAGCAGCAGGACGGCGAGGGCCTCAACGAACAGGTGACCTCCGATGAGATCGCCGAGGTCGTGAGTGCCTGGACCGGCGTGCCCGTGTCCAAGATGATGCAGGGCGAGCTCGACAAGTTGAAGGGCTTGGAGGGTGAGCTGCATAAGCGCGTCATCGGCCAGGACGAGGCCGTCTCCGCCGTCGCCGCAGCTGTGCGCCGCAGCCGTGCGGGCCTCTCCGATCCGGACAAGCCCATTGGCAGCTTCTTCTTCCTGGGCCCCACCGGCGTGGGTAAGACCGAGCTCGCCAAGGCTCTAGCCGAGTGCCTGTTCGATGACGAGCGCGCACTCGTGCGTATCGACATGTCCGAGTACATGGAGAAGTTCAGCGTCCAGCGTCTGATCGGTGCGCCCCCGGGATACGTGGGATACGACGAGGGCGGCCAGCTCACCGAGGCCGTGCGCCGTCGTCCGTATTCCGTGATCTTGCTCGACGAGATGGAGAAGGCTCACCCGGATGTCTTTAACGTGCTGCTGCAGGTGCTTGACGACGGCCGTCTGACCGACGGTCAGGGTCGCCAGGTATCCTTCAAGAACACGATCATCATCATGACGTCTAACGTGGGCTCCAAGGCTATCGCTGAGCTTTCCGGCAAGGACGAGGAGGAGATGCGCCATCAGGTCGACGCGGCCATGGCTCAGACCTTCCGCCCCGAGTTCCTCAACCGTATCGATGATATCGTGGTGTTCCATCCGCTTGGCATGGCGCAGATCGAGAAGATCGTCGACATTCAGCTCGCCGACGTCCGCGCGCGTCTGGCCAAGGAACGCATGACGCTTGCCATCACCCCGGCGGCCAAGCAGCTGCTCGCCGTGGGCGGCTTGGACCCGGTCTTTGGTGCCCGTCCGCTCAAGCGTCTGGTGCAGCGTGAGGTTGTCGATGCCATCGCAGCGGCCATCATCGACGGCACGGTGCGCGAGGGCGATCAGGTGACGGTCGATGTCGACAAGGACGGCGGCTTTACCGTCGTGTGCGATAACACGCCGGCGGCCACCTACGAGGTTCCCGACGCCGAGTAGATTTTGGGCAATGCCTTAAAATCTGCCAGTCGTCTCTAAACGCCAAGGGCGGTGGATCCAATCGAGTCCGCCGCCCTTTTTCGTGCGACAATCGATGATGTTGAGCGGATGCGATGCAAGGAGCTATGCAGATGAAAGACGAGAACAAGACGAACGCACCGGCGGCTGAGATAGCGTCCGCCGCACCAAAGCCCGCGCCGAAACCGGCACCCAAGCCGCGCGACCCCTACATCCGTGCCGAGAACGAGGACGATGACGGCTACGATCCCTACAGCGACCGACGCCCCGAGCGCGAGCCGATGTTCGAAGCCGATCCGTGGCGCTGAGTGCCACCCAAAAGGCCACCAATAAGTTGCGGTGAAATAGGGATTGTTTTGCGGTTTGACCAGCAAAAACAGCCCCTATTTCACCGCAACTGCGTTAGGGATTTTTCTACAGGGGACGGGTAGTCAAAAAAGTCCCGTCCCAAATCGACTGTCCAGGGAGTCGCATTCGAGCTTGGTTGTCCTCTCAGCCACTCGGCATCCTTCGAGCAGTAATAGTGAAAAAACTTGCCTAGGTGTTAATCAAGTAATACACAATCTTGCTCTTCAATTAATCAAGAATAGGTATAATTTTGATTAGCTAGAGAGCAAGATTGGAGAATCATGGCATTCAACGACTTGATCGCCCAGAAAATAAAGGACTTTGAACAGCAGGGGGTTCCGCAGGTCTTTGAGCGAGACCTTGATCTAGGAAACCCACAGGAGCCAAAGCGCGACAACATCGTAAATGTGATTGTGGGGGCCCGCCGTTGTGGAAAGACGTATCGCCTGTATCAGGAGATGCGGCGGCTTCAGAGCCGGGGCGTCGAGCTTGACCGGATGCTTTACTTCAATTTTGAGGATGAGCGCTTGCGCCCGTATGAGCCATCGCTGCTGGCGGACGTGCTCGACACGTTCTATGCACTGTATCCTGTTGCTCGAACCGAGGGCGCTTACATTTTCTTTGACGAGATCCAGGAAATTCCCGAATGGGGTGCGTTTCTGCGGCGTGTAGTCGATACGGAGAAAGCGACCGTCTATGTGACGGGATCTTCTTCCAAGATGCTGTCCTCAGAACTTAAGAGCGAGTTCAGGGGTCGTTCTCTTGTGCGAGAGCTTTTTCCGTTGAGTTTTTCGGAATACGTTCGATATAAGACGGGGAGCGTCCCCGAGCCAGATGCGACCTTTTCCCCGAGCGATGCAGCGCTGCTTCGACATCATCTGATCGGGTATCTTGAACAAGGGGGATTCATCGCGACACTTGAGCAGACGCCTGCAGACGCGATTCAGCTGCTACAGGAATATGCTTCGCGAACGGTCGCCATGGACGTCGTTGAACGTTACGACGTCAAGAACCCTCGCCTGGCATCGCTGTTCTTGACGCGGTGTATGGCATCTTCGGGACGAGAGCTGTCAGTGAACAAAGTGTACAACGAGTTCAAGAGCAGACAGATACCCGTCAGTCGTAATTCGCTCAGCGATTTACTTGAGTATTATGAGGACGCCTACCTGTTATTTTCTGTGCCGGAGTTCACGCGTTCACTGGCAAATAACATGCGGTCTGCGTCTAAGGTCTACGCTGTCGACCCTGCGATGTTTGGAGCATTCTCTCCCGCATCGGCATTGGACCAGGGCCAGAGGCTCGAGACCGCAGTGTTCAATGCGCTAAGAAGAAGGACTCCCGCGGTGAGGACCGGCTCGGTCTGCCGCCTGCTGATCAAAGAGAAGAGCAAAAGCCATGAGGTAGACTTTGTGGCTGGGGACGCGCTTCTCATGCGGGCTTATAGCCTGATTCAGGTGAGTGCGGATATGGCAAGTGAGAAAACGCGCGAGCGCGAAATTGCCGCGCTTGATGCCTCGATGGCCCATTTCGATCTTAGCGAGTCGGCAATCGTTACCATGGATGAACAGACCGATATTCCATGCGAGCACGGTGTGGTACACATTATGCCCGCATGGAAGTGGCTCCTTGCCTAATCACCTATGGACCTGTGGGGTCAGGACCTCCTGGCTCCCTCATCACGGTTGGGGAGCACCTTGCTGCGCCAGGCTAGTCCTGGGCTTTGATACTCGGCAGCAGGATCTGCGCGAGGTAGTCGGTTTCGAGCTTAGTGGCACCATCTGCCTTGCCGTCTTTGCCGACCAACACGTTCTTGATCTGGCTATAGGTATAGCGGTTGCCGGTCGTCAGCTCGACAAGCTCAATGGCAGTGTCCATGGGGTAGGTCGACACGGGGTTCTGCGTGCGTCCGTTGATGGTCTGGGGCACCACGTACGGATAGACGGGGCCGCTGGCGTAGACGGTATAACCGTTGCCTAGATTGGCCGCACCCAAAACCGTATCGCCTTCATCGGGCGTAAAGCTCTCGCCCTCGCGCACCGCGACGAGCGTCACGAGCGGCGTATTGGCGTCGTCGCCCAGATAGATGCATAGCGTGCTTCCGTTTTGCCAAGTTGCGACCTTGCCGTACCACTCGACGGGAATATCGAGCTGGTAGAGGTCGGTTGCCTTGTGGCGAGCGTCAGCATCACGGGACGCCTGTGCCTTTTGCGCGCTCACGGCATTGACGGCGGCGTCGCGCCGCGCGGTTGCTGCCTGCTGGAGCACTTTGGCAGCCGCGGCGGAGCTCGCACCGCCCTCTTCGGCATACTTGGCGGCGGCATCGATCTGGTCGTCGGTTACCGTGTCGGCCGAAGGCACCTTGAGCTTAAAGGTGGCCTGGGCACTTAAATCCTGTCCATCGCTCTTAACGGTGACCTGCGTCTTGGTGGTCGGGACGGTATAGACGGTGCCGTCGGCCGCGATGGGGGAGGCGGCGATGGAGAGCGTGTAATCGCCGGGCAGCAGTTTGATGCCGCGGCCGTGCTCGTCAACATAGAGTGTTTCGCTCACGGAGGAGCCATCAGCGTCCTGACCGCTCACCTGTACGGGAATCTTGGAGCCGGTGGAACAGTCGAGGCCCGCGGCATGCACACCAATCTGCACTGACATCATCGTGTGGGCATTGGCGGCGGCAGCGGCAGCCTGCTCTTGCTGATATCCGTTCCAGGCAGCATAGCCTGCACCGCCGGCGACGAGCGCGACGGCTACGACGCCGGCAACCATCAGATTGCGGCGCTTGGGCGACATTTTGCGATGGCGAACCTCGGCCTCGCGTGCCGAGGGAACGGACGGCAGGGGAATATCGCCCATGGCGATGGTCTCGTCCACGGCTGGTGCGGAACCCAAGCCAGGAAGCTCGCGGGTCAGCGAATCCTCGGCCGGCAAGCTGTTGAGCAAGACGGTTTCCTCGCCCGTGTCGGATTCGGGCTGGTCGTCGGCCTCGCTATCGTCCTCTTCGGCTTCGTCAGGAGCGTCTTTGGCGTCGCTGCCTTCGTCCTCAGTGTCTTCGTGCACCTCGTCCTGCGCGTCGACGGCCGAATCGCTAAACGAGAGCTCGTCTAGCGCGATCCGGTCAAGGCTCTCCAGGGCTTCGGCACATGCTTCCGCATCCTGGGCCGCATCCTCGCGGCCATACGTCTCATCGCTCATATATCCCCCAATGCAATATCGGCTCAACACTGTACCCAAAAATGGAGCCATATAAAGCGCATACGAAATATAAGATCCGATTTAACCTGAGCGCATCGTTCGGCCGCATCCTCGCAACAACAAAAAGCCCCCGGAAAGCGGACAAATCGCTTTCCGGGGGCATGCAATACGTTGCATAGCGCGGAGTCGGCCAGGCGGCTTCACATTCAAGCGGTGCTTGCGTCAGGCGCGTTACTCGGCGTGCGCGTAATCAACCTTGGCGCGGCGAGCAGTAGCCTTCTCCCAATCGCTGGTGCCCTCAAAGACATCCTGCTTGTAGGGATTGCGGCCGAGCTTCTTGGCGCGGTAGGCGATGTAGATGATCGCGGCGACGTTGGCGACCAGTGCGGCGATCGAGACCGCGGTAGCGGCGCCGGGGTCGAGCGTGGAGTGGGTCACAAAGATGGACTCCTCCTGGAAGTACGGGAACACCTGGGCAAACATGCACCAAATAGCCAGCGTAAAGGCGCGGTTCTGAATCCAGCCGCCCTTGTTCCAGATAAAGGCGGCGACGGTGGGCGCCAGCAGCAGCGCAAAGCCGCAGAACCAGGAGTGGGTGGGCAGGCAGTTGTAGGTGTAGCAGAAGTTCCAGATGTCGTAGGCGATGATGTAGACCCAGGTCATGTCGGGCCACAGCATGTCGGTCTTGTCCTCGGAGGCGTAGACGCTCCACCAACCGGTCATGCAGAAGATGTTGATGATTCCGGCGATGCCGTTGAACACGTTATTCCAACCGGCGAGCTGCGTGGCGCCCTCGGAGGTGACCCAAGTGGACTGGCCCAGGACAAAGAAGTGATAGGCGCTCTCGAAGTCGGACACGACGGCGATCATGATGTTGATGGCGACGATCACAAACGGCCATGCGCGGAACCAGTGCGCCTTGCCGATCTTGCCCCACTGATACTTAATGGCGATGAAGCCCCAGCAACCGGCAAGCGCCGCGTATACCTTGGCGTAGTGGAACCAGCTGTTCTGGTACACATGGGTGGGGTTGGTGAGCGCCCACTCGGCGCCCTGCGAAACGCCGACGGCGATGGCGACGCAGTAGATGGTCATGGCCAGCGGAGCCACGCCAAAGATGATGGCCGCGCCCAGCTTGGTGCGGCGGCCGACCTCGTTGAGCACGATCAGGCCAATAAAGACCATGGCCCAGCCGGCCCAGTGGATAAGGGTATCGCTACCCCAAACATCGAACAGCATGCTGCTCTCCTTTCACACGCCCGCGGCCCCTCTTCTGATCGCGGGCAGTTTGGCCAAATGTCGTCAGTTCTGGGGCTTGCGCTCCGGATACTTGGCGGTATAGCCCTCGATGTGGAGCGTCGAGGCGATGATTTCCTTGACCGTCTCGTCGGGCACATCGGGGTGCGTGCGGATATACATCAACAACCCCATGATGAGGGTGTAGAACGTCTCGTAGACATGGTCGATGCGTAGCTCATGATGGGCGACAAAATCCACCACGGTGGTGTCGCAGATATACTGCGCCACGCGCTGGACCACGTTGTGCAAAAAGCCGCCGTAGAGCGCGCCGCTGCTCGAGGTGAGCGTGCTCGGCAGCTCGTGGCCGCTGGCGACCAGGCGCTTAAAGAGCGGGGCGACGGTGTCGAGCGCGCCCTCGATATCGCCGACGGTGCGGTTGGCATTCCACTGCTCGAGCTCGGAGATAAAACCGTCGATTGCCTCGTCCATGACGGCGGTGACGGCGGCGTCCATGTCGGCGAAGTAGTGGTAGAACAATGAACGCGTGCAGCCGGCTCGCTTGGTCACGGCCGATACCGATAGGTGGGACACGCCCAGCTCGGAGCTTACGGTGCGTACGGCATCGAGGATCTCGCGACGGCGTTCGTCGCCCGTCAGGCGCTTTGCCGCGCTATCGGATGCGGGGACGGCATCGACCACAGAGGTATCTGCTGCGTTGTTGCCCATGTTTTGCCGCCTTTCATCCTCTTTTGCCTGACCGTTCGCCTAACAGTCTTGAATATTGTTGACGGTTCGTCAATACTATTTTTGACACAATGTCAACAATGGCGGGTGAACGGCATGGGGGCATGCCCGGCCTGCAAAAAAAGAGGGGCGCCGCGGTCCCGCCGGGCTGTGGCAAGAGAAGGGACAACCATGATTCTCAACGGACCGGGGATTAGCTACACCGAGCCCGACATCGGTTCGGAGTTCGTGCCGCCGCTGCCGGAGCATCCGCGCGAGGCCATCGTCAAGCTGTGCGAGCACTGCACCAACCGTCTGCTGCATCGCGATGAGCTGCTGGGCTACGAGTACTGGTCGTTTGCCGAAGCTGCAACCGACGAGCAGGCCGAAGTGCTCTGCAAGATGAAGATGCGCCGCCCCTATACGCTGCCCGAGATGGTCAAGCTCACCGGCATGCCTGAGGCCGATATCGAGAAGATGCTCGACGACATGAGCTACACGGGTCTGCTCGAGTACAACTGGGAAAACCCCGAGCGCGCCAAGCAGTGGGTGCTGCCCATGCTGGTGCCGGGTTCCGCCGAGTTCCTCAACATGCGCATGAGCCAGCTCGAGGAGCACCCGGTCTATGCCAAGTTCTTTGAGCAGGCGTCCAAGGGACCGCTGTCCAAGGCCACGCCGATGGTGCCGCCCGGTGGTGCCGGCATCGGCATGCATGTCATTCCGGTCGAGAAGGCTATCGATGCCGCGAGCACGTCGGTGCCGATCGAGCATATCGAGCATTGGCTCGACAAATACGATGGCAAATATGCCGCTAGCACCTGCAGCTGCCGCGCGAGCCGTCGCGTGATGGGTGAGGGCTGCGCCGACGACCCCGCCGACTGGTGCATTGCCGTGGGCGATATGGCCGACTATGTGGTTGAGACCGACCGCGGCCATTATGTAACGCGCGACGAGGTCTACGACATCCTGCGCCAGGCCGAGGACAACGGCTTCGTGCACCAGATTACCAACATTGACGGCGAGAACAAGATCTTCGCCATCTGCAACTGCAACGTCAACGTGTGCTATGCCCTGCGCACCTCGCAGCTGTTCAACACGCCCAACCTGTCGCGCTCGGCCTACGTCGCCAAGGTCGAGAAGGACAAGTGCGTGGCCTGCGGTCGCTGCGTTGAGGTGTGTCCGGCCGGCGCCGCCAAACTGGGCCAGAAGCTCTGTAGCAAAAAGGCCGGCGGACAGGTGCCCGAGTATCCGCGCCAGGAGCTGCCCGATGCCACCAAGTGGGACCACACCAAGTGGTCGCCCAACTACCGCAACGACAACCGCATCGAGACGCACGAGTCCGGCACCGCTCCCTGCAAGACGGCTTGCCCCGCACACGTTGCCGTTCAGGGCTACTTAAAGCTTGCGGCGCAGGGCCGCTATGACGAGGCTCTGGCGCTCATCAAGCGCGAGAACCCGCTGCCCGCTATCTGCGGTCGCGTGTGCAACCGCCGCTGCGAGGATGCCTGCACCCGCGGTCGCGTGGACGAGGCCGTGGCCATCGACGAGGTCAAGAAGTTTATCGCCCAGCGTGATCTGGACGCCGCGACCCGCTACGTCCCGCCTGTGGTGGCGCCGACGCGCGCTGGTGGCTTCGACCAGAAGATCGCCATCATCGGCGCCGGTCCGGCCGGTCTGTCCTGCGCTTTTTATCTGGCCGAGAAGGGCTACAAGCCCGTCGTGTTCGAGAAAAACGGGCGCCCGGGCGGCATGCTCACTTATGGCATTCCCAGCTTTAAGCTGCAGAAGGATGTTATCGAGGCCGAGGTCGAGGTTATTCGCCTGATGGGTGCCGAGTTCCGCTATGGCGTGGAAGTCGGTCGCGACGTGACGCTCGATGAGCTGCGCGCACAGGGCTTTAAGGCCTTCTACGTGGCTATTGGCTGCCAGGGTGGCCGCCTTGCCGGCATTCCGGGCGAGGATGCCGAGGATG
The DNA here is from genome assembly GCF_020709435.1 of Collinsella aerofaciens. Classification (GTDB taxonomy): domain Bacteria; phylum Actinomycetota; class Coriobacteriia; order Coriobacteriales; family Coriobacteriaceae; genus Collinsella; species Collinsella aerofaciens_AU. The sequence goes on along the minus strand of NZ_JAJFDP010000005.1, from coordinate 121,718 downwards.
TGACCGTGGCCGTCGACTTCCTTCGCGAGGTCAACAGCGGCAAGATCGACGCGCTGCCCGGCCGCACCATTGTGGTGGGCGGCGGCAACGTGGCCATCGACGTGGCTCGCAACGCCTGTCGCCTGGGTTCCGAGCACGTTGAGATGTTCTGCCTGGAGAGCGAGGCCCAGATGCCCGCTAGCGAGGAAGAGCGTCGCGAGGCCGTTGAGGACGGCGCGCACATCAGCTGCAGCTGGGGTCCCAAGGAGGTCCATCTGGACGATGCCGGCCGTGTGTGCGGCATTACCTTCAAGCGCTGCACGTGTGTTTTTGACGACGAGGGCCGTTTTGCGCCCGAGTACGACGAGAACGATCTGCGTCGCGTGGACGCCGACCGCGTGGTCATGTCCATCGGTCAGTCCATCGTGTGGGGCGACCTGTTGGCCGGCTCCAAGGTGGAGCTCGGCCGTGGCCAGGGTGCCCTTGCCGATCCCCAGACCTATCAGACCGCCGAGCCCGACATCTTTGTGGGCGGAGACGTCTACACCGGCCCCAGCTTTGCCATCGATGCCATCGCCGCCGGTCACGAGGCGGCCGTGTCCATACATCGCTTTGTGCAGCCGGGCTCTACGCTCACCATTGGCCGCAACCAGCGTAAGTACAGCGCGCTCGACCGCGATGACGTGGTGATCGAGAGCTATGACAACGCGAGCCGCGAGGTGGCTCACGTCGACCGCGAGCGCGAGAAGGCCGAGCCGTTTAGCGAGTATGTCGAGACCTTTACCGAGGAGCAGGTGCGTGCCGAGACCGCCCGCTGCCTGGGTTGCGGCGCCTCGATCGTCGACCCCAACAAGTGCATCGGCTGCGGTCTGTGCACCACCAAGTGCGCGTTCGATGCCATCCACCTGGATCGCGATCGCCCCGAGTGCTCCACGATGGTCAAATACGAGCAAAAGCTTCCCAGCCTGGGCAAGTACGCACTCAAGCGCGCCATCAAGATCAAATTCGGTCGCAAGTAATGAGGTTCCGCCGTTCTAACGAACGGCGGCACTGCCGACGCTGCGCGGCGCCCAAGCACCCCATCTTGCCCCTCAACTTCGGCGCCGCGGGCAAAAGCCCAGCGGACGCCTTGTTTCGGGGCAACCTGGGGCACCTGGATCGCCGCTCGCTGACGTTTGGCTGACATCGCATCAACCGTTGTTGAAAGGTTTCTACCTTGCATGAATTGGGAATCGTTTACCACATCATTCGCGATGTCGAGAATGTGGCGCGCGCTCATGGCGTGCGTCGCGTTTCGAGCGTGACGTTGCTACTGGGCGAGGTCTCGGGCGTCGTTCCCGACTTGCTGCTCGACGCTTGGCGCTGGGCAGCAGATAAAAAGCCTATCGCGCAGGGCGCGGAGCTTATCGTGGAGCCCGTCGAGGCCGTGACACATTGCGAGGCGTGCGGCTGCGACTACGCGACGGTCGAGCACGGCAAGACCTGTCCCCATTGCGGTAGCGGCGAGACCTATTTGCTGCAGGGCCAAGAGGTAATGATCAAACAGGTCGAGACTCCCGACGAGGACCCGGCAGACGCTGCTCCTGACGGCCTCTCCGACGCACCCGATGCCGTCGACGCCGCCAACCCACTCCACATCGCCTAACATCCAATGACTGCATGGGCTAGAGTTCTAAACATATTTGCTTCGGTTAGTCAAGTCATGTCTGTTTAAACAAAATGGCGGCACGCAGGCGCATTGGGATCCACCTAAAAGCGGTTTTAACGAACAGTGCGCCTGTATATGTCTTTGGAAACAATCGGCAAATCACGTTTTATCAGGCAATGAGCTGTAAACCAGCAATGTAATCAATTTGTAACAAACTTAGACGTTTAAACAAATAATCCAACCTTTTGCGAATTTAGCTATAATTCCACAATCCAAACAGGTATACTCCTTTCATGTCGTGTAGGAAATACGTAGACAAAAAGGAGGTTATGTGATGGTAAGTATTGTTCTTGCTAGCCACGGGGACTTGGCAGCTGGAATCAAGCAGACGGGCTCGATGGTCTTTGGCGATCAGCCGTCTGTTGCCGTGGTCTCGCTCGAGCCGAGCATGGGCCCCGACGATTTCCGCGCCAAGGTCGAGGAAGCAGTCGCTTCCTTCGAGGACCAGGAGCAGGTGCTCTTCCTCGTTGATCTGTGGGGCGGCACGCCGTTCAACCAGATCAGCGGGCTCATCGAGGGCCACGATTCCTGGGCTATCGTCACCGGTGTCAACCTGCCTATGCTCATCGAGGCATATTCGCAGCGCTTTGACGCAAAGAACACTGCACATGCGATCGCAAAACATCTCGTGACTGAGGCTAAGGCTGGCGTGCGCGTCAAGCCCGAGTCTCTGGAGCCCGAGGAGAAGAAGCCGGCTGCGGCCGCCGCTGCTCCTGCAGGCGCCATCCCTCCGGGAACGGTCATCGGCGACGGGCACATCAAGATCGCCCACGTCCGTATCGACACCCGTCTGCTTCATGGTCAGGTGGCCACCACTTGGACCAAGCAGATCAACCCCAACCGCATCATCGTGGTTTCCGACGGCGTTGCTCACGACGAGCTCCGCAAGACCATGATCGAGCAGGCTGCCCCTCCGGGAGTCCATGCCAACGTCGTGCCCATCAAGAAGATGTCCGAGGTCGTCAAGGACACGCGCTTTGGTGACACCAAGGCCATGCTGCTCTTTGAGAACCCGCAGGATTTGCTCAAGGCCATCGAGGCCGGTGTCGACATCAAGGAAGTCAACATCGGTTCCATGGCTCACTCCAAGGGCAAGGTCGTCGTCACCAACGCCGTCGCTATGGGCGATGACGACGTCAAGACTCTCGAGGCCCTCAAGGCCAAGGGCGTCAAGTTCGAGGTCCGCAAGGTTCCTTCGGATTCCTCCGAGGATCTCGACGCCATGTTGAAGAAAGCTAAGGCCGAACTGGCCGCTCAAGCATAGTAAAGGAGGGTCCGATACATGTCTGCAATCACTATTCTGCTTGTTGCGATTGTCGCGTTGCTTGCCGGTATGGAAGGCATTCTGGATGAGTTCCAGTTCCATCAGCCGCTCGTGGCATGCACGCTTATCGGTCTCGTAACCGGTCACCTTCAGGAGGGCATCCTCCTGGGCGGTTCGCTCCAGATGATGGCCCTTGGCTGGGCTAACGTCGGCGCCGCTGTCGCGCCTGACGCCGCTCTGGCCTCGGTCGCTTCTTCGATCATCATGGTGCTCGCCCTCAACGGTGGCGCCACCGATTCGGCCAAGGCCGTTACCACCGCTATCGCCGTCGCCGTCCCGCTGTCGGTCGCTGGTCTGTTCCTGACCATGATCTGCCGTACCATTGCTACCGCTATCGCTCACGCCATGGACGGTTGCGCCGAGAAGGGCGACTTCTCCGGCATCGAGCGCTGGCAGTATGCTGCCATCCTCATGCAGGGCCTTCGTATCGCCATCCCGGCAGTGCTTCTGTGCGTCATCCCGGCCGAGGCCGTTACCAACGCGCTTAACGCTATGCCCGACTGGCTGTCCGGCGGCATGGCTGTCGGCGGCGGCATGGTCGCTTCCGTCGGTTACGCCATGGTCATCAACATGATGGCCACCAAGGAGACCTGGCCGTTCTTCGTCCTCGGCTTTGTCCTTGCTGCCATCCCTCAGCTCACGCTGATCGCCCTTGGCCTCATCGGCATCTCCCTTGCCCTCATCTACCTTGGCCTTAAGGATCTGGCCAAGCAGGGTGGCGGCATGGGCGGTGGCTCCGGCGACCCGCTCGGCGACATTCTGAACGATTACGAGTAGGAGGGGAGTGATACATATGGCAGAGAACAAGATTCAGCTCACCAAGGCTGACCGTAAGAAGGTTTGCTTCCGTCATCAGTTCCTTCAGGGCTCGTGGAACTACGAGCGTATGCAGAACGGCGGCTGGTGCTTCGCAATGATCCCTGCGATCAAGAAGCTCTACACCAGCAAGGATGACCAGATTGCCGCTCTTAAGCGCCACCTGGAGTTCTATAACACCCACCCCTATGTTTCCGCCCCCGTCATTGGCGTTACCCTCGCCCTCGAGGAGGAGCGTGCCAACGGTGCTCCGATCGATGACGTCGCCATCCAGGGCGTCAAGGTCGGTATGATGGGCCCGCTCGCCGGCGTCGGTGACCCCGTCTTCTGGTTCACCCTTCGCCCGATTCTGGGCGCTCTGGGCGCTTCCCTGGCCATGTCCGGCAGCATCGTCGGTCCGCTGCTGTTCTTCTTTGCGTGGAACATCATCCGTTACGCTTTCCTGTGGTACACACAGGAGTTTGGCTACAAGGTCGGCTCCTCTATCGCCAAGGACCTCTCCGGCGGTCTGATGGGCAAGGTCACCGAGGGCGCTTCCATCCTGGGTATGTTCATCATCGGCGCCCTGGTCGAGCGCTGGGTGTCCATTTCCTTCACCCCGATCGTCTCCACGGTCAAGCAGTCTGCTGGTGCCTTTATCGACTGGGCTAGCCTGCCCTCCGGTTCCGAGGGTATCAAGGAAGCGCTGACGATGTACAACTCCGTCGGTGCTACCGCCCTTGATCAGATGAAGGTCACCACGCTCCAGGGTAACCTCGATCAGCTCATCCCCGGCCTTGCCGCCGTGTGCCTGACCCTGCTGGTCTGCAAGCTCCTCAAGAAGAAGGTCAGCCCGATCGTCATCATCCTGGCTCTCTTCGCCGTCGGCATCATCGGTCGCTTCTGCGGCTTCATGTAAGCACGCTTCGGCTTAAGACCGAGAATTGCTAGGCAAGGGCTTTTGAGCCATTGAAACGGACCGCACCCGGTGGGTACACTGGATGCGGTCCGATTGTTTTTATTGGAGGGCGAGGCGCGTATGGCGCAATCTCAGAACAGCACGGTCGATCTGGCAACGCCGGCAACCTGCCTGATGGGGCTTACCAGCCACGGTAACGTGATGGTGGGCAATAAGGCGTTTGAGTACTATAACGAGCGCAATCCCGAGGATTATATTCAAATCCCGTGGGACGAGGTCGACTATATTGCCGCCGAGGTCTTGCGCGGCACCAAGAAGATTACGCGTTTTGCCATCTTCACCAAGGACAACGGTCACTTTACGTTTTCGACGCGCGACGACAAAGAGACGCTGCGCGCTGTGCGCAAGTACGTGGACGAGGATAGACTCGTGCGTTCGCCCGACTTTATCGATGTGACGGCCAAGGGCGCAAAGAGCATCCCCTCTGTTATCAAAAACCTTTTCCACAAAGGCAACTAGCTCCTCATAAGTTGCGGTGAAATAGTTCCTAAATACGGCTTTAGATGCTTCAGACAGGAACTATTCCACCGCAACTTCGAAGTCTAGTCATGCGACGTATGGCGATGCAGTAAATCTGCTACACTAGTACAACATGCCTCCGTAGCTCAGGGGATAGAGCACCGCTCTCCTAAAGCGGGTGTCGACGGTTCGAATCCGCCCGGGGGCACCAGAGATTTGTCGAGCCCGGTACCATTACGGTGCCGGGCTCTTCTGGTCTAAAGGCCGGATTCGGACCGTCGACACCCGCGTCACCAATTTCCCCGCGGGGGGGGGGAGTTTTCGAATCCGCCCGGGGGCACCAGAGGAATATCGAGCCCGGTACCGCTGCGGTGCCGGGCTCTTCTGGTCTTAGGGCAGGATTCGAGCCGTCGACACCCGCGTCACCAATTTCCCCGCGGGGGGAGTTTTCGAATCCGCCCGGGGGCACCAGAGATTTGTCGAGCCCGGTACCACCACGGTGCCGGGCTCTTCTGGTTCATGCCATGTCAAAAACGAAGCGCCCGCTTGCTGGGGGAGCAAGCGGGCGCCTGTGAGCGAATATGTTTGCGGCGAGAGCCGTGATGGGCGGTGGGGTGGCGACTAGTTGGTCGTACCGGAATCGTCACCCGTGCCCGAGCCAGAGCCAGAGCCCGAGCCAGAAAGTGCGACCGTCAGCGTGATCGTGCTGTCGGTGGATTGCTTGCCGGTGGGGGAGACGCCCGTAACGGTGGCATCCTCGTTACCGCTTACGGGATTGCCGTTCTGGTCACAGAAGCCGATGTTATAGAAACCGGCGTTGTTGAGCGCGGTGACGGCGGCGGAGATGCTCTTGCCGTACAGGTTGCCCGGAACACTGGCCTTGCCGGACTTCTTGGCAATGACGACGGTAATCGTGGCGCCGGGCTTCTGCTTGCCGCTGGGGTTCCAGCTGATCACGGTGCCCTCGGTAACCGAGTCGTTCTCCTGGTAGCTCACGTCGACGCCAAAGCCTGCCATATCGAGGGCGTTGCGTGCTTGGGCCTCGGTCATGTCGGTCAGGTCGGGGACGGACGTGGTATCCGGGCCGCTCGAGACCTTGTACGAGATGGTCGTGCCCTTCGCGACTTCCTTGCCGGCTTCGGTGCCCTGCTCAAAGACCTGGCCCTCATCGGCCTCGTTGGCCTCCTCGGAGGCGTTGCCCTTCAGGCCAACGCTTGCCAGCGCGGCTTCTGCCTGGTCCTTGGTCAGGCCGAGAAGCTGGGGAACCTCAACCTTCTCGGAGGGCTTGGGGCCCTTGGAGATTACCAGGTTCACCTTGGTGCCCTTGGCCTTCTTGGTGTTGCCGTTGGGCGTCTGCTCGGCGACCTTGCCCTCGTCGACATCGTCGTTGTAGCTTTGGTCGATGGTGCCGACCTCGAGGCCGGCTTCCTTGATCAGCTCGACGGCAGTCTGCTGGTCCTTGCCGAGCACATCGGGCACGGTGACCTGCTCGCCGCCAAAGAGTCCCGTGGCAAAAGCCACCACGATGCCGATGACGGCAACCGCTGCCACCACGGCGGCGATGATCTTGTTCTTGTTGGATTTGGGCTCTTCGACCTCGTAGGAGCCGGTGGAGCCCGAAACCGAGCTACGGGCGGTATTCTGGCCGCTCACGCCCGAGACGGGACGCACCATGGCGCGCGTCTGATCGGAAAGCTCGCGAGTCTTGGTGGCGCCCAGCTCACCGGGGGCACCGATGATGCGCGTGGGCTCCGAGACGTTGACGGCTCGGCCCGACAGGTAGCTGTTGAGCACCTGACGCAGCTCGTCGGCGGTCTGGAAGCGGTTTGCCGGGTCTTTCTCCATGCACTTGAGGATGATGCGCTCAAGGTCGGCGTCGACACCGGAGTTGATCTGGCTCGGCGGAATAGGCAGCTCGTTGACCTGCTTGAGTGCGACCGAGATAGCGTCGTCACCGTCAAAGGGAACGCGGCCGGTGGCGCATTCATACATCACGACGCCCAGCGAGTAGATATCCGAGGTGGGGCCGAGGTCCTGACCACGGGTCTGCTCGGGGCTGACGTAGTGGGCGGTTCCCAGCACGTTGTTGTCTTGCGTGAGGTGGCTGTTCTTGGCGCGCGCGATGCCAAAGTCCATCACCTTGATGTTGCCGTCGGGCAGCACCATGATGTTCTGCGGCTTAATGTCGCGGTGGATGATCTCGTGCTTGTGGGCGACCGAAAGCGCGGAGCTGATCTGCGAGCCGATCTGGGCGACCTTCTTGGGGTCGAGGGCGCCGTGGCTCTTGATGCCGCTCTTGAGGTCGGTGCCGCGCAGGTACTCCATGACGATGTAATAGGTGTCGCCGTCCTTGCCCCAATCGTAGACGCCCACGATATAGGGGGAGGAGAGACCGGCTGCTGCCTGGGCCTCCTGCTTAAAGCGTGCGGCGAAGGTTGCGTCGCCAGCATACTGCGGCAGCATGATCTTGACGGCAACCGTGCGGTCGAGGACCTGGTCCTGTGCACGGTAGACGGTCGCCATGCCGCCTGTTCCCACCTTATCCTTGAGGAGGTATCTTCCCCCGAGGACCCTCTGTTCCATTCCTGCTCCTAACATAACTATTCGCTCAACGATGTGTGTAGTACCTACGATGTGGCCGCTAAGGCCGTGTGGCGCGTTGCCGCTAGCTCTTCGGCCGCGGCGCGCCTCGGGTGTCCGATTCGATCATGGGCATCACGCTCCCTGTGCAGCAAGCGCCGCGGTCAGGACGATGCCGGCGATCTTGGCGGCCTTGACGTCATGCTTGTCGAAATCCTCCAAGGCCACCGAGATGGCGACCGTGGGTGAATCGTAAGGTGCAAAGCCAACGAACATCGAGTTGACGTTGGTGCCGCCGATCTCGGCCGAGCCGGTCTTGCCGGCGACCTTTACGCCGGGGATCTGGGCATCGGTGCCGGTGCCGGACTGGACGACGGCAAGCATGGCCTGCTTGACCTGGTCGGCCGTGGCGGAGCTGACGGCCTGCCCCAGCGAGCGGGACTGCGTGGTCTTGACCACGGTTCCGTCCGGGGCAAGTACCTGGGCTACAAAGTACGGGTCCATGACCACGCCACTGTTAGCGATGGCGGCGGCAATCACGGCGTTTTGCATGACGGTGGTTTGCGGGCCGGGCGTGTGGTCCATGCCGACAGGCTGGCCGGCGCCGGCCCAGGCGGTCTCCCATTCGGTCATGAGCGACGGGTCGGCCATGATGGAGGCCGCGGAGGTCAGGTCCTGGCCGAGCTTTTGGCCGTAGCCAAAGGCGTTGGCAAACTGCACGAGCGTGTTTGCGCCAACTTCGTTTGCCACCTGGCCAAAGACGACGTTGGAGGACACGGCAAAGGCCTGCTGCAGGCTGATGGTGCCGTAGCTCTCGTTGGCATAGTTGGTGACCGGTGCGTTGCCGATGTCCATGGAGCCGGGCGCCTGGTAGGTGCTGGTAAGGCTAGCGGTACCGGTCTCGAGTGCCGCGGAAAGCGTAACGACCTTAAACGTTGAGCCCGGCGTGTACAGCGCGTCCATGGCGCGATTGTACATGGAGCCGTCCTCGCCGCCGCCCGTCTGCAGCAGGGCATCGATGTTGGTGTTGTCGTAGGTGGGCGAGCTGGCACATGCGAGCACCGCGCCGGTACGCGGGTCGATGACCACTACAGCGCCCTTAAAGCCCTTGAGCGCCTGCTCAGCAGCCGTCTGGATGCGCGAGTCGATGGTGAGCTTGGCGGTGTTGCCCGGCTGGGTCTGGCCCGCGAGCGACGCGATGGCGTTGTTCCAGCTGGAGTAGTCCTTAGAGCCGGTGAGCGTGTCGTTCATGACGCTCTCGATGGCGGTGGTGCCATACTGCTGGCTCACGTAGCCAACCACGTGCGCTGCTAGGTTACCGTTGGGGTAGGAGCGTACGTAGGTGCCGTCCTCCTGCTGCAGCGACTCGGCCAGCGTCACGCCGTCGGACGTGATGATGGAACCGCGCTGGATGTACTTGGAGCGGGCGATGGTGTGGTTGTTGGTCGGCATGTCCTGATAGTCCTTGGCCTTAATGACCTGGACATAGGTGAGGTTGCCGATAAGGATGGCGAACAGCGCCGTAAAGGCGAGCACCGCGCGGGTTAGACGGTTGGCGAGCGCAACGCGGCCGAGCACGCCGGATTCAGGCGTGTCGAGCAGGCGACGGCGCATGCGCGAGCCGACGGAATGGCTACCGCTGCCGTAGGAAGACGAGGTGGCAAAGCGTGTGCCCGTCGGGGCAGCGGCCGATGCGACCTGATCATCGGTGATGGCGGCCATGGTGCCGGTGCCGGTAAGCTCTGCCTCGCGTCCGGTCGCCTCGTCACCGGCGCGTAGCAGGAGCGCGACGATGATAAAGCTTGCCAGCAGCGAGGAGCCGCCCTGGCTCATAAAGGGCAGAGTGACGCCGGTCAGCGGGATCAGGCGGGTGACGCCGCCCACGATCAAAAAGGCCTGGAAGCTGATGGCTGCCGTAAGACCGGTGGCGCTAAAGGCGGCGAGGTCGGATTTAGCGCGGGCAGCTGTGGTGAGGCCACGCACGGCAAAGAGCATAAACAGGATGAGCACGGCGCCGCCGCCCAAAAGGCCCATCTCCTCGCCGATAGCCGAGAAGATAAAGTCGGACTCGACGACAGGGATGTTGTTGGCCATGCCGTTGCCGATGCCAACACCGACCAGACCGCCATCGGCAAGCGAGAAGAGCGACTGGACGATCTGGTAGCCCTGACCCTGGGCGTCCTTAAACGGATCGAGCCAAACCTGGAAACGCACCTGAACGTGAGACAGGAACTTGTAGGCGCCCACGGCTCCAACAGCTAAGAGCGCAAGGCCGATAACGACATACGAAAAGCGCCCCGTGGCAACGTAGAGCATCAGCAAGAAGATGGTGTAGAACAGCACGGCCGAACCCAGATCGCGTTCGAAGACGACGACGAGCAGGCACACACCCCACACGGCAAACAGCGGCAGCAGCAGTCGCAGGCGAGGGATCTTAAAGCCCAGGATCTTGCGGTTGGAGATGGAGAGCAGCTCGCGGTTCTCGGCCAGGTACCCGGCCAGGAACAGCACGATAAAGACCTTGGCGAACTCGCCGGGCTGGATGGTAAAGCCCGCGATGCGAATCCACAGCTTGGAGCCCGAGATCGTGGTGCCGATAAAGATGGGCAGCATCAGCAGGATGATGCCGATAATGCCAAAGGTGTACTTGTAGCGCATGACCACGTCGAGGTTTTTGACCAGTGCGAGCGTTCCCACCATCAGGGCCACCGAGACAAACAGGATGATGAGCTGTGAGATGGCGAGAGCGGGGGCGAGACGCGTCACGAACGTGATGCCGATGCCCGAAAGCACAAAGACAATGGGCAGGATGGCGGGGTCGGCACCGGGCGCCAAGATGCGCACGGCAATGTGGGCCGCGGCAAAGGCGGCAAAGAGGCCGATCGGTACGGCGAGCGTCTCAAAGGAGATGGCAGCGCCCGCGGTGAGGACGTACATCGCATACAGCAGGATGACGGGGAACGCCGAGGCGATGAGCAAGAGCAGCTCGGTGTTGCGGCGACTCATAAGCGGCACTCCCTTTCTAATTCTTATCGGAGGCTTCGGCCTCGGCGGACTGTTCGGCGGTTTTCTCGGAATCTGATTCGGAGGTCGATCCCTGATTGGTGTTGTCGCGAATCGTTTGCGCGTCGATTACCTGGCGGGTCTGCTCCTCGTCGATCTGGTGGCGGTACTTGGATATCGTGTCCTGCGCATCGTCGACACTTGTTTGCGGAATGCCCGCCTTGAGGCGGTTTTGCGTGTCTTCGGGCAGGTCGGACAGCTTGATGCTGGTTTCGCTTTCGAGCCAGTGGAGCTTGAGTCCGAGTGGCTTGCCGGGCAGGCCGCGCCAGACGGCGACATTGCCCTGGTAGGTACCAAGGTAGTACGAGCCGGTGATGCCCGCGTAGGCCCAAATTGCCGCTGCCAGCACAAAGACGATGCCCAGGACCACGCCGATGGTGATATTGCGGCGACGCACGCGTTGCGCCTCGCGCATGACGCCATCGTCGACCAGGTCGACTACTACTACGGTCACGTTGTCGTGGCCACCGGCGGCAAGCGCGGCGTCCACCAGGTTGTCGACGCAGATCTGCGCGGTCGAGGACTGCGTGGCAATGTTCTCGATATCGCTATCGGGAATCATGCTCGAAAGGCCGTCGGAGCACAGGATCAGGCGGTCGCCCTCCTCGATATGCAGGGTAAAGTGGTCGGCGTACATGGCAGGGTCCGAGCCCAGCGCGCGGGTGATGACCGAGCGGTTGGGATGGACGCGGGCCTCGTCGGCCGTAATCTCGCCGGCGTCCACGAGCTCTTCCACATAGGAGTGGTCGCGGGTCACGCGAATCAGCGTGCCCTCGTGGAGCAGGTAGGCGCGCGAGTCGCCCACGTGGGCGATGGCGAGCGTGTCGTTTTCGATATAGGCGCAGGTGGCCGTGCAACCCATGCCGGGCTTGCCCAGGCCATTCAAGGCGGCCTCGATCACAGCGGCGTTGGCGGCCTCGACAGCTGCAGCCAGGCGTGCCGCATCGGCAGACTGCGGGGCTGTCTTGGCGATGGTCTCGACGGCGATGGAGGATGCCACCTCACCGGCGGCGTGGCCGCCCATGCCATCGCACACGCAAAAGAGCGGCGACTGCACCAGGTAGGAATCCTCATTGTGCGGGCGCACGCAGCCAACGTCGGAGCGGGCGCCCCACATGAGCTGCGTGGTGGTGCCGGCATCATAGGTCGAGTCGGTTTCGATGCGCTCCTCGGCCAGGGGCTCAAAGCTCATGGTCGAGCCGGGGTCTTTGAGCTTGGCCTCAACGGCGGCAACGTCGATTTCGGCGGTGTCACCGGGAGAGACGGTGTCGGTCACGGCGTTTGATTCGGAATCGCCGGTGTCCGGGGAGTCGGGCTCCTCGGAAACGCGGGCGGTCGACTCGTCGTCTTGCGGGCTGACGTCTATAGGCTCGGGCGCCGACGTAGACGCGGGCGCAACCTCGGATGCCGGGGCTATGGGAAACGCCGGCGCGGCGGGCTCGGGTGCCGCAAACACCGCAGCGCTCTCGTTGATTGCCGCGGCGACGGGCTCTGCAAAGTGAGCCGGCGCCGGGGTTGCTTCGGGCGCTGTGGGCTGTTCCGCAACATGTGCGCCGATGGGCGCCGCTGCGGCATCCTCTTCGTCCTCGTTATCGGCTAGATCCGAAATATCATGCGTTACATGCGAAAGAGGCAGGGAGAACACGGTGTCCTCGGGCTCCACGGGTTTGGAGCCCGCCGGAGCGGCGTGGGCCGGCACAGCTGTGGCGGCAGCCGGTGCCTCGGTCATAGTTGCGGACTTGCTCTCCTCGTCGATCATCGACGGTTCACCTTCATGACCACGTCGCCAATCTGGACTTCGTCGCCCTCACGCAGCGTCGCGGGCTCCACGAGCTGGCGGCCGTTGACGAGCGTGCCGTTAAGCGAGTTGAGGTCCTCGATGATGAGCGCCGGGCCCTGCAGCGAAAAGCGCGCATGCGAGGCCGAGACGAACGGTTCGTTGATGCAGATGTCCGAAGATGGCGAGCGACCGACGATGACGGGGCCGAGCATGTCTACGTGGATGCCGCGGATACCGCGCGGACCCTTGTCCACATCAATCGTCCAGATAGCCGAGTCGCGGCGCTGCCCGCGCACAAGTCCCACGCCGGTCTTCATGACGGCGAACAGGAAGATATAGAGCAGGGCGACCAGGACGATGCGGCCTGCAAAAAGGACGATATCGATGTTCATAAGCGACTATCCCCTAAATTCAAAGGTGCTCAGGCCAAACGTCAGCAGATCGCCGTTGCGCAGCGGGCAGCGCGTAATGCGGCGGTTGTTGACGAGCGTGCCGTTGGTGGAATTGAGGTCCTCGATCGACCAATCCGAGCCCGTAAAGGTGAGCTGGGCGTGGCGGCGCGACACGTTGGGGTCGCGCAGGGCAATGTCGGAAACTGAGCGCTCGCGACCGATGGTCACCTGTGCGGAGGTGATGCTATGGCTCTCGCCGCTCACGACGTCGACGAGCTGGGCGAGCGGGAGCTGCGGGGCGCGAGTGCTCGCCATGTTGGAGGCGATGCCGGCTGCGGCGCCTAGGCCCACGGCGGCACCGGTCGCGGCGGCTCCGCCCATGCCGGCAAGCGCGTCGCGCGAGACGGTCTGCGGCACCGGGATGGGTGCGGCGGCGGGGTCGGGGACGCTAGGCGCGAAGGGGTCTGCCACGGCAAGCGGGTCGGGAGCGGCGGCGCGAGGCGTCGGCTGCTGCTGGGGCATGGCGGCGGGGCGCTGCTGCTGCGGGGCAGCAAACTGCTGCTGGCCGGCGCGCGGGGCGCTGGCGGCGCGGCTTGCGGCCGAGTTATTCTGTCCCAGGCCGTTTTGGTAGGCGCGCTCTTCCTCGTACAGGCGGCCGAGCGTGGGCGCATCGACGTTCTCGGCAAAGACCGAGAACTTGCCGGCGCGCAGCTGCGGATCGATCATAAAGCGCACGAGGGGCTCGCCGACAAAGACATAGCGGCGCTTTTCGGCCTGCGCCTTCACAAACTCGCGGACCTCGCGCGAAAGCTCGGGGTAGAACGGGGCGAGCATGGGATCGTCGTCGGCGGCGATAAGGATGGTATAGAGTGCCGGCGCCGTGTTGACGCCGTTGATCACCAGAGTCTGATCCTCCATGTCGCGAGCAGCCTGCTTGGCAAGCTTCTTAAAGGAGAACGGGGCACGGGTGGCACCGAAGATGCCGGCCACGTGGTCCTCGAAGATGTTCAGGAAGTTCACGAAAGATCACTCTCCGTATAGGTTCTTTGGTATCCGAGCAAATATAGGCATATCCCAACGATTATAGAGGATAGGATTCCCGCAACCGCCGCCTTGGCGATGACCGCGGCTGCAAGGCTGGCAATTTCCATATGGTGTGCAAGACAGGACGCCGCTGCGCAGCCGATGCCGGTGACAGCGATGGCGGCGATTGCGGCAAGGTTTGAGCCCTGATCGGCACGCTTGGCATGGGCATTGAGCAGCGCGGATGACGCTGCGGCAGTTGCCGCGACCAGCACAAAGGCAGCCCAAAGGAGCGGGTCTCCCAGCGCTGCGGCAACGTTACCGAGCCCCAGCACGCCTCCGGCTGAAAGCGCGACCGTGGCCAGACGGGCAAAAAGCGCGCCCATGCCCGTTGCCGCGGCGGCGCTTGCCGGGCCGAGCCAAAATGACGCGACGCCGGCGGCGACCCCAGCTGCCAGGAAGGTATTGCCGGTCAGACAGCCAAGCGCGAGTGCACAGGTGAGCGCGGCGCTCGCGGCAGCCTCGGTGCGACCCCAGGCGATCCACCAACCGGACATGGCAGCGGCAAGGATCACCGCGACGGGCAGCATCGACAGGATGCCCTGCGCCTGCATGGTGGCGTTGGCCATGAGCACCAAAAAGCCCACAGCCGAGATGGCCGAGCCAATCTGGGGGGCCAGGCCAGCCGCCGCTCCGATCGCGATGGCCGCAATGACCAGGCCGGGAAGCGCCGCGACCCCGGCCGTTTGCATCAGCAAAAAGCTAAAGGTGCCGCACGTTAGCGCCGAGATAGCGCGCATGGTGTAGTCGCGCGCATGGCTCCAGCGCGTGCCCGCCCAGCCGAGCGCGGGGTCGACCTCGATGGCGTCGTCCTCGTAGTGCGACGGCTCGATATCGTCGAGCTCCTGCTCGTCATCCGAAAGTTCGCCGACCATTTGCTCCAGGCTGCGACGGCCTTCGCGCACGCTGCCCAGACCGGCAAGGAGCTGGTCGCAAAATGCCTCGATGCTGTTGGGGCGGTCTTGCGGCATGGGGGAGAGGGCGCTCATGAGTGCAGCCTCGGCTCCCGGGGGAAAGTGCGGGATGAGCTCGCTGGGGTAGGTGGCGCCGCCGATGATGCGGTCGAGCGAGTCGCCGGGCGTGGCGGCCATAAAGGGAGCGCTGCCGCACAGGCCCTCGTAGATCACACAGGCGAGGGCAAAGACATCGGCGCGCTCGTCGACTGTACCGGTCTCGATATCGAGCTGCTCGGGCGGCATGTAGCCGATGGTGCCGCCGCGCGAGCCGCCAAAGCCGCCGGCAGACGACAGCCGCGCCATGCCAAAGTCGGTGAGCTTTACATTGCCCGAGTGGTCGATGAGCACGTTGGCGGGCTTAATATCCAGGTGGAGCACGCCGTTGCTATGGGCGAAGGTGAGCGCCTGGCCCAGCGCGTCGGCAATTGCCGCGGCCTCGTCAAAGGTGAGCGAATGGCCGTCAACTCGATGCAAAAACTCGGCCAGCGACATGCCATCGACATATTCCATAACTAGGTAGGCATAGGCTGTGTCGTGCGTAAAGTCGATGACCTGCACGATGTTGGGATGTTGAAGCATGGCGGCAGTGTGCGCCTCGCGCAGGACATCCATGATGTCGCTGGCGGGCATGCCGACACCGTTAATAAGGGGGATGCGCTTAATGGCGACGCGGCGGCGCAGGTGCGTGTCGCGGCAGATCTCGATGGAGCCAAAACCGCCGGTCGCAAGTGTCTCGAGCGGCTGGTACCGCTTGAGCAGCTCGCGAGAGCTGGTGCCCTCCAAAGGAACGTCCGGCGAGAACCGGGCGGTATGTTGCGAGAAAAGCGGCATGGCCAACCCTCGTGCGTTTAAAGTTCGTTTGCGAGCGGCGGGCGCGGGGCCGAGCCGTTCGCGGTGGCATAGATGCTGCTAGTGTAGCACGCTCGGGTGCATGGGGAGGATAGCGGGATGCGAGGCTGCCCGTCTGGCTTGGCCTTAGCGCTTCTTCTTGTTCTTCTTCTGCTTGCGCTGCTTGCCCTTGTTGTCCTGGGGCTTGTCGCCCTGCTTGGCCTCGGCGGCGGCCTTCTCGGCCTTCATTTTCTTCTTCTTGGTCTCGATGCGGAGTTTTTTGTTGATGCGGGCCTTGAGGAAGGGACCGAACTGCTCGGCATCGCCACGGACGAAGGTGTCCTTGGGGATCGTCACGCCCTGGTCGGCGAACATGGCCACAAAGATGCGCTCGCCGTCGAGTACGTGGTCGAGCTTGTCAAACGGGAAGAACTGCGACTTGCCGCTCTTGCCCCAAACCATCAGGCCGTCCTCGTTGGCGGCGACGCGGCGATAGCGGCCACCCATGGACTCGTCGGCCTCGACGGCGTCGATAAAGTCGCGGGCGAGCGTGTGGTGCAGGTTCTTGCTCCACCAGGCCAAAAAGGCGCCGAACACGATCAACACGACGCCGAACTTGATCCAGCTGCCGCCGGCCACCAGCATGCCGATGCCGATGAGCGCGGCAACTGCCGCGGCGACATACAGCGAGCCGCGACGCCTGGGCGAGGCGACCAGGCGGGCGAAGTCGGTGACCAGGTCGTTTTCGTACCGATACTCGTTGAGGTACAGAATGCCGTCGTCGGCTGCGGCCTGCTCCTCGAGCGCGACCTCGACCTGGTCGGCTGCTTCGGAGGGAACGAGGTTGCTCTCTGCGTCTGCCATGCTCTTTGGACTCCTATCGCGGCGGGCTCGCCGTACGGGTTATTATGGATGCAGTATGCCGTGCGACCGCATGGCCGCCGCGGCAACAAGACTCAGTATACCCGGGGGAGCACCCATGGAATCGTTGTACCGAAAGTATCGCCCGCTCACCTTCGACTCCGTGGTGGGCCAGCAGCATATCGTCTCGACGCTCGAGCACGCCATCACCGAGGGGCGCCTGTCCCATGCGTACCTGTTCTGCGGACCGCGCGGCACGGGCAAGACCACCATGGCGCGTATTCTTGCCAAGGCGCTGCTCTGTCGCAATGCCGAGGCGGCGCGCGCCGAGGGTGCGAGCGGCTGCATGCCCGACGGCACCTGTGAGGAATGCGAGCTCATCGCCGAGGGCAACCACCCCGATGTCTACGAGCTCGATGCCGCAAGCCGTACCGGCGTAGACAACGTGCGCGAGGAAATCATCAACTCCGTCAACTTTGCCCCGGTGCGTGGCAAGTACAAGATCTATATCATCGACGAGGTCCACATGCTCACGACGGCGGCGTTTAACGCGCTGCTCAAGACGCTCGAGGAGCCGCCGGCGCACGTGATCTTTGTGCTGTGCACCACCGACCCGCAAAAGATTCTGGAGACAATCCTCTCACGCTGCCAGCGCTTCGATTTCCATCGCATCGGCAACGAGGATATCGAGCGCCGCCTGGCATACGTGTGCGAGCAGGAGGGCTTCGATTACGACGACGAGGCGCTGGCTATCGTGGCGCGCCATGCCAAGGGCGGCATGCGCGACGCGCTCT
Source organism: Collinsella aerofaciens (assembly GCF_020709435.1). Classification (GTDB taxonomy): domain Bacteria; phylum Actinomycetota; class Coriobacteriia; order Coriobacteriales; family Coriobacteriaceae; genus Collinsella; species Collinsella aerofaciens_AU. Next base: position 104,137 of record NZ_JAJFDP010000005.1, on the reverse strand, counting down.
CCACGCTGGAGCAGCTGAGCGTTTTTGGCAACGGCGCCGTGCATGCGGACGATGCCCGTTCGCTTTTGGGCGAAGTTTCGGACCAGATTCTAGGCGAGTTTGCGCGCGCCATTGCTGATCGCGATGTCGCCGAGCTGTATGGGCTCATTCGCGCACAGGTCGAGGAGGGCAATGACCTGCTTGAGCTGACGCGTGACTTGGTGGCGCATGTGCGCGACGTGTATGTTGCCTGCGTTGCCGGTGCCCGTGCCGAGCTGTTTGAGGGCGGCTCCGAGCAGGCCGAGGCGCTTGCTGCCGAGGCCGCTGCCTTTGGCGAGCATCCTGCCGACCGCCTGGCCCGTGTGCTGACAGTGCTCGACGATGCCGCACTGGAGATGAGGGGTGCGAGCGACGTGCGCCTGGTGCTCGAGATTGCCTGCACGCGTCTGGCACGTCCCGAGGCCGATTTGACGATTGAAGCTTTGGCTGAGCGCGTAGCTCGCTTGGAGGCCATGGTTGCCAACGCCGCCGTTCCGGCGAGCGTGGCTGCTGCTCAGGCCGCCGCGCCTGCAGCATCCGTACCCGCTGCTGCCCAGCAGCCGACGCTAATTTCGGGCGTCCGTGCTGCTGCTCCGGCGGCATCCGCTGCCCCTGCTGCTACGTCCGCGCGCCAGGGCGGTATGCCTTGGGACCGCGGCGCTGCTGTTCCGGCTGCCCAGCCTGCACCCAAGTCCGCGGCTCCGGCTCCCGCGCCCAAGCCTGTAACGCCTGCACCTCAGCCCGTTGCGGCTCCGGCTCCCGTGCCTGCTGCATCGACCGTGCCGGTGTCCAAGCCCAACAACGCCGCCCAGGTTGCCGCCGCCGGTGCTGCCGAGACCCCCGCGGTCGAGGACGCCGGCGAGCTCCAGCGCAAATGGGCCGAGGTCGTCGAGCGCGTCAAGGCTCGTCAGGCTTCCTACGCAGGCCTGCTGCTCAACGCCCGCGCCACGGCCGACGACGGCTCCAAGCTCACGGTTTCGTTCCCCGCGGGCTCGACCTTTGCTATCAAGATGCTCGGTCGCGCCGACACACAGTCGGTGGTTCTGCCGACAGTCAGTGCGGTCTTCGGTCGTCGTACCGTCGACTATGTCCTGGATGGGGGTGGCACGCCGGCTCCTCAACATGAGGAGCATTCTCCATCTGCACGGGCTGCGGTATCTGCGGACCCGCAACCCGTGTCCTCGGCGGCCCCTGCATCCTCGAGCGCCAGCGCTCCGCAGCAGCAAGCGACGCCGGTGATGGCACCGACCCCGTCGGCGCCTAAGCCCGCCACGCCCAAACCGGCCGCTCCGGCTCCCGCGCCCAAGCCCGCTGCCGCGCCTGCGCCCAAGTCATCCGACCTGGCTAAGGCCCCCTGGCTGCGCTCCGACAACCCTGCCGGCGCTCCCGCTACGGGCAAGCTCCCGACCGAGCCCGCGCCCCGTGCGCCCGAGCGCTCTGCCGCCCCCAAATCTCAGCCTGCCGCGTCGTCTGCGCCGTGGGAATCCGAGCAGGTTCCCTACGACGATGCCATGGTCGGCGGTTTTGCTGCCGATGCCGGCGGGGACGATCTGCCGCCGTTCGACGTGCCGGGTGCGGCGTCCGCGCCCAAGCCCGCTGCAGCTGCCCCCAAAGAGGAGGACGCCCCCGCTGCCCCTTGGGAGTCCAACCCAGGCGCGGGCAGCCCCTTCGGCCACCAGGGCGCAGCCCCGAGTATCCCGCAGACCGAGGACGAGGCCAAAGCCCTCATCCGCAGCGTCTTCGGCCAGGCCACCATCTTCAAGCCGGTGGAGTAGCTGCGCGGGCGGGCATACTGCTCAAGAAGAGAACTCTTTGTCCGGGCGCATCTGTATTTCGGACATGTGTAATGTGGTGCCGCGTATATCGCATTCGAGTAGACAGGTACGTGACGGTCGGCCTAGGATGCTGAGGTCGATACGATACGTTGCATGGCTGTCCGTGTACTCGACTTGCTCGGCGCTGACGGTTGCTCCGATTGTCGAGAAAACGCCTAGTTCGGCATCGACAATCTTGGAGTTCTTTATCTTGACCTTGAACTCTTGGTAGAGGGATGGGCTGTTGTAGTAAACGGTTCGGGTTCCGTCGGTGCACTCATCGGTCGCTTCCCATTTGACGACGGGCTGGCCCGAGCTGGCTACCAGCAGTTCTGCTCCAAAGGCTATAGCATGGGTGATGACAACCAGCAATGCCCAGCCGACAAAGAGATAGAGAACCACATACATAACGGGGTGTTTTGAGCGGATGTTTTGGAGCACGTCGGGGGCATTCATGGGGCACCTCCAAATTGCTATCTGCGGCAATCAAATTATACCCCACCGCCATGAGCGCCGCCTCGAGTAGTGGCTCGGCATTTAGCCATTTAGCGGTACGCATTAAATGTCGGATTCCGGCTCTACAAGATTTAGCTTTCAATATTATGCAGATGCGAATTATTCGACTTTGCATAATCTTTGGGCGCGGCTTGCACTCCAGGACATGTATATCGACTGAGGTAGCGCGACCGCCCCGCTCGCTGGCCGCGCGCCGTGGTACGATTTTTGAGTTTGAAAGTCCCGCCGCGCTCCGGCTGCCCTTGCAGCTTGTCGCGCGGCCGCACGTAAAGGAGCCATTATGGCCGGTATGAACATGCAGCAGATGATGAAGCAGGCTCGCAAGATGCAGGAGCAGCTTGCCGCCGCGCAGGAGAACCTCAAGTCCCAGACCGTCGACGCCTCTGCCGGCGGCGGCATGGTCAAGGTGACCGTTAACGGCGAGATGGAGCTCGTCAACCTCACCATCGATCCCGATGCGCTCGATCCCGAGGACGTCGATATGCTGCAGGACATGATCATGGCTGCCGTCAACGAGGCCGTCCGCGGCGTCAACGAGCTCGCCAACAAGCAGATGGGCGCCATCACCGGCGGCCTCAACATCCCGGGCATGCCGTTCTAAGACACGCATATATATGAGTGCGAATCACAGTCTGCAAAAACTGCTCGATGAGCTGGGTCGTCTGCCGGGCATTGGTCCCAAGTCGGCCCAGCGCATCGCCTATTACCTGCTCGAGGCCGATGCCGAGGAGGCCCGCCGCCTGGCCGAGGCCATCCTGGAGGTCAAGCAGGAGGTCCACTTTTGCAGCCGTTGCTTTAATTACGCCACGGCCGACGAGTGCTCCATCTGCCAGGACCCGATGCGCGATACCACTCGCATTTGCGTGGTGGGCGAGCCGCGCGACGTCCAGGCAATCGAGCGCACGGGCAGCTACCATGGCCTCTACCATGTGCTGGGCGGCGTGATCAGCCCCATGGACAAGATCGGTCCCGAGCAGCTGCATATCCGCGAGCTGCTGGCGCGCCTGGGCCACGAGGACATCCACGAGGTCATTATCGCCACCAACCCCAACATTGAGGGCGAGACCACGGCGAGCTACCTTGCTCGCACCATTAAGCCATTGGGCGTTGAGGTATCGCGTCTTGCGAGCGGCCTTCCCGTGGGCGGCGACTTGGAGTATGCCGACGAGCTTACGCTTGGCCGCGCTATCGAGGCCCGCCGCGCGATCTAGACGGCGTCAGCTCCATGGCATGTCCCGTCGACCTGCCGCACGGGGCACTCATAATTGGGCGCACGTTCATGCATTTGTTGTTCAACAAACCTGCTTTTCATCCGCTTATCGCGTGGATGGGTCCGTCTGCACCTCGTATTTGCCCATTCGTTGCGCAACCTTTTGGGTTCGCTGATACACTCAAATGTGAATATGAAAGAATGCGCCGCTTTTAAGCGGCGTGTTTTTGTTGGAGGAGAACGCATGCGGCCCGGGGGTACTCAGACAAAGCATGGCGCCGCGGTGCGCATGCGACGCCGGCTGGGCCTGGCGCCTTGGGCGTATGTGCTGCTGTCTTGCTCGCTCGTGCTGGTCATAGCCGGTGTTTCGGCTTATGGCATGACGGTGCCGTCCATGGTGCAGGCGCATGCTGCGCGCGAGCTGCATATTGGGCGCAAGGCCAAAAGCGACTTGGGAACGACAACCGGATATGCGTGGGCGAGTGTGGTCGGGCGCACCGTGTTTGGCGTCGATCCCGCGGACGAGAGCGAGCAGGCATCCAACGAGATCACGCTGGCAAACGGCAAGACCATCGTGCTCACCAACGCCAAGGTCATTACGAAGCTTTCCAATAACAGCGTGGCTTCTGTCGTTAACAAGGCGGAACAGCAGAAGGAGCAGGATTCGCAGCAGACGGGCAAGCCCGGCGGCTCGGACGGGTCCGGTTCTGGCAGCGGTTCGGCGGGCTCGGACGGCGGTTCCGGTTCGGGCTCCGCCTCTGGCGGTGGATCTAGTGGTGGCTCGACGGACGGCGGCACCGGCGGCGAGACGGGTTCGGGTGGTCTCTCGGTTGCCGAGGAAGAGAGTATCCACAGCTGGCTCGTGACCAAGTGCAATATGCTCGATGGCTATGTCGCCCGCGCCAATAGCGTGGTTTCGACCTATAACGCCACGGGCGATACCGGACCGTGCGACACCCTGGCGAATGACATGTTTGTTATCCGTGCCGAGTTCGGTCGACAAAGGTTCTCGACCAAATCTAAGTGGTATCGGCAGTATGCCAATCTGTGGGGCTGCTATACCAACCTGTGCCAATGGGTTGGGCACTACGGCAACGACGACGTCGCGCTCAACAACTTCAACACCAATCTGGCGGCGATCGCCCTATGACGAACGATCTCGCTTCTGCGGCAGCCCAGTCGCTCAACCGTGATCCCATGGTGGGCCTGCGCCTGGCGCGCGTCGACGGGTTTGAGCCGGCCGTCGCCCTGGGCACGGACGAGCTTCCCGCCTACCTGCGCCGTTTTACGATGCTGTTTGCCGATGACGCCACCATGCGCCGCGGCGGTATCGGCCGTGTGACGCGTGCCGTCAACGCGCAGGGCGAGGCCGTGGCGCTCAAGCAGCTCATCTTGCCAACGCGCGACGAATTTGATGACGATGTCGCCCACGAGGCGCTGGTCACCAAGTTCAAGGCGGCGTTTCGCGAGGAATATGAATGCCATCGTGCCCTTTCGGGCCTTAAGGGCTTTCCCCGCTTATACGGGTGGGGCGAGGTTGACGGCGTGCCCGCGATTGTCATGGAGTGGGTCGAGGGCGAGACGCTCGCTCGCCTGCGCTCGCACCTTGCCGTGGACGACGACGGCCGCCTGTCACCGCTCGTGGCGGCGCGCCTGGGTCGCGACCTGTTCGATCTGCTCTGCCGCATGAGCTTGGTGGGCGAGGGTTTTGTCCACCGCGATATCTCGCCCGCTAATATCATGGTGCGCACGGCGCGTCTGCCGCTCGATCGACAGCTTGCCGAGGGCACCTTCGACCTGTGCTTGATCGATTTTGGCTCGTCGCTGGCGCTCGAGCCCGCCTCTGCGGTGGCCGGTACCGGCGGCAAGGCGTCGTTTACGGAGCGCTATGCCACGCTGCGCCGTGCGACGGTTGCCTACGCCCCGCCCGAGATGCTCACCGATGACATTCCCGACTTACGCACGCTCCGCATGTCGCCGGCAATCGATGTATATGCTGCAGCGAGCACGGTCTACGAGTTCATTGCCGGTGTCGCGCCGTACGAAGTAGCGCCGGGTGCATCGGGTACTTCGGGCTCGCGCAAAAAGACGCGCGATATCGCCAGCCCTTATCGCCTCAAGATGGATACGCTGCCCGACTATCCCGTCGGCGCCCACGCGCCCGGCTGCGACTTGACGCAACTGCTGCGACGCGAGCCCGATGTGGCACTTGCCGCGGCCGAACAGGCTCAGCAGCTGGGGCTCGATCCAAATTCCGAGGATCTGCGCGATGCGCTGGCGTTTGTCGACGCTCAGCTGTTCGATGTGGTGATGGCCTGCCTGTCCTGCCATCAGGAAGATCGTCCCGAGCCGGCTGCGGTGGAGGCGGCGCTCTCGGCATTTTGCGACCACTATGCGCAAAATGTCGCCCGCTCGCTTCGCGCCGAGCCGCTCATGCCGTGCCCGATGGAGGCATCGGGGCACACAGCCCGGCGTGCGGCGATGGTTGGTGCGACGGCGGCAAGCGGCGTGCTTTGGACTGTGGTCGTGGTATCAGCGGCGCTGTTGGCGTCGGGCGCCCATGTGACGCTCGTCGTGGGACCGCTTATGTGGTCCGGGAAGCTGCCGGCCATTATCGCCGCACTGGCGTTGGCGCTGCCGGGCATGGTGGGCATCGCTGCCGGGGCCTTGGCGCGCGACCGTCGTGTGGGATTCCTGCAGGGTGTGTTGGCCCTTTCCGCCTGCGAGGTTCCGGCGCTGGCCGCACTCGCATGCGCCGTGTTTTCCCAGCATGCCGTGGCGGGTGGCCTGGTGGCCGCCATAATTGCAACCTATGCGCTCACGTGGTTTTTGCTGGCGATGGGGTTTGCCTTTGAGCTTCCCGTCGTGTCAGCACGACGTGCGAAAATTTCCATGGCGACGCCGCTTGCCGGCGGAGCCGCGGCTGCCCGCGCCTTTGGCGGGCCGGCCGAAGTATCCGACACTATCTCTGCGACCAAGGAGGGCTAAGCCATGGCTTCTCAAGCTGAGCTCACCCCGTGCGGGGCAATGTTTGACATCTTTAAGCGCGCAGCGCACCTGAGCCATATCGAACTGTGCGGCCTGGTGCTCTCGAGCCGCCCGCTCGCCGACGGCCGTAGTCCGCAGAGTCGTGCCGCCGATCGCTCCTGGGTTTCGCGCTTTATCGTGCGCGCACCGGTCGGCACGCTGCAGGAACGTTATTTTGCCGATTGCGGCACCTCGGCCGCGCGCATTATGTCGCAGCTGGCCCTGCGCCGTCGCAACCCCATGGACGCCGCGGCCGTGACCAATATGGTGTGCGGCCCCGCTGGCGAGCCCATGGTGCGGGCACTCGAGGAATGCCACCAGGACACGAATCTCTATCGCAATGCGCTCGAGCGCCTGTCGCAGGCGGCTGAACTCATGCCCGCCGAGCGCGCCGAGGCCATCCTGGTGCTGTTTGTCGCCGTGGGTTGCTCGGCAGATGTACGTTCGTCGGTGACCTATGCCATCGACTACGCTCATGCGACCTGTGGCGGCGCCACGTCGACGCCGCGCTCGCTGAGCACATCTTCGGTCGCGGGCGAGCACGAGGTCGCGCCGGCGCATCCGCTGGGACTGCTGCGCGTGCAAAACGGCTACGTGGTGAGCGCCCCGCGCTGGATTCAGCCGAGTGAGGAAGGTGTCGAGATCGGCGCCCTGGCAACGGGGGAGGGCGACATCACCGACGTCGGTGACGACGTCTCGGCCCGCCATGCCCATATCTGGTGCGACGATTCTGGCACATGGTTTGTCGAGGACCTGTCGTCCACGAACGGCACCGTGGTGGTAAACGGGGCCACGAGCGTGTGTATTCAAGTAGAGCCCGGCCGCTCCGCCCGGCTCAGCCCCGGCGACGAGCTCAAACTCGGCGAATCCACCACCTATGCCATCCTCCTCGGCGCCCTCTAGCTCATCCCCCCAATGAGTTGCGGTGAAATAGGGACTGATTAAGGCCGTTAACAGCAAAAACAGTCCCTATTTCACCGCAACTGCTGTGGGGTTCCAGGGGACTGTGCCCGTCGGTGCCGGGCGCACAATAGTCACCCGAGGTAAACCTTTACCGGCCACCTATATTTGCCGAAATTACACTTGACGGCGGGGTACAATAAACCCGCATGCGGATTTCCGTTGCGGGCGCTTCCCATCGCCGGGGCGTGCCCGGGAGCATCCGGCATGCGGCCTTTGCGGCGCTCGGTCATGTGCAAGACGGGTAGCTGGGCTTGTGGAGCGCGTGCAGCCCTCCTCGCCTCGGCATGCCTTCTCTCCACGCCATGTACCTGCTGCTGAGCCTGCCTGCCAGATGATTGGAAGCAACAGCGAAAATCCCATCACGCCAACATCCCGGCGATCGCCGGGGCCTGTATACCTATATGAGAGGAGAGGGGTATATGGCGCGTAAGTTTAAGTCTATGGACGGCAACGAGGCGGCCGCATATGTTTCGTATGCGTACACCGAGGTAGCGGGAATCTATCCCATTACGCCGTCCAGCCCGATGGCCGACCATGTCGACCAGTGGGCGGCCCAGGGTCGCAAGAATATCTTCGGCACCCCGGTCAAGGTCGTCGAGATGGAGTCCGAGGCAGGTGCAGCCGGTACCGTTCACGGTTCGCTGGGCGCCGGTGCTCTGACCACCACCTACACGGCTTCTCAGGGTCTGCTCCTGATGATCCCGAACATGTACAAGATCGCGGGCGAGCAGCTCCCGGGCGTCTTCCACGTCTCCGCGCGTTGCGTCGCTTCCCACGCCCTGAACATCTTTGGCGATCACTCCGACGTCATGGCCTGCCGCCAGACCGGTTTCGCCATGCTCGCCGAGGGCAACGTCCAGGAGGTCATGGACCTCTCGCCGGTGGCTCACCTTGCCGCCATCGAGGGTAAGACCCCGTTCCTTAACTTCTTCGACGGCTTCCGCACCAGCCACGAGATCCAGAAGGTCGCCATGTGGGACTACAAGGATCTGGCCGAGATGTGCGACATGGACGCCGTCCAGGCTTTCCGCGACCACGCGCTCAACCCTGAGCACCCGCACACCCGCGGCAGCCACGAGAACGGCGATATCTTCTTCCAGAACCGTGAGGCCTGCAACAAGGTCTACGACGAGCTTCCCGCCGTCGTCGAGGGCTACATGAAGAAGATCAACGAGAAGCTCGGCACCGATTACGGCCTGTTCAACTACTACGGCGCTCCCGATGCCGACCGCGTCGTCGTGTGCATGGGCTCCTTCTGCGACGTGCTCGAGGAAGTCATCGACTACCTCAACGCCCACGGCGAGAAGGTCGGCCTGGTCAAGGTCCGTCTGTTCCGTCCGTTCTCCATCAAGCACTTCGTCGACGTTCTCCCCGAGACCGTCCAGAAGATCGCCGTCATGGACCGTACCAAGGAGCCGGGTTCCATCGGCGAGCCGCTCTACCAGGACGTCGTCTCCGCTCTCTACGAGGCCGGCAAGACGGGCATCAAGGTCGTCGGCGGCCGTTATGGCCTGGGCAGCAAGGACACGCCTCCCGCGTCCGCGTTCGCTGTCTTCGAGGAGCTCAAGAAGGACGAGCCCAAGCGCGAGTTCACCATCGGCATTGTCGATGACGTGACCAACCTGAGCCTGCCCGAGGCCGAGGATACGCCCAACACCGCAGCCCCCGGCACCATCGAGTGCAAGTTCTGGGGTCTGGGTGGCGACGGTACCGTCGGCGCCAACAAGAACTCGATTAAGATCATCGGCGACCACACCGACAAGTACGTCCAGGCCTACTTCCAGTACGACTCCAAGAAGACCGGCGGCGTCACCGTATCGCACCTGCGCTTTGGTGATTCTCCGATCCGTTCGCCGTACTACGTGACCAAGGCCGACTTTGTCGCCTGCCATAACCCCAGCTACATCGTTAAGGGCTTCAAGATGGTTCGCGACGTCAAGCCGGGCGGCACCTTCCTGGTCAACTGCCAGTGGAGCGACGAGGAGTTCGCCGAGCACATGCCCGCCGTGGCCAAGCGCTACATCGCGAACAACAACGTCAACGTCTACCTGATCGACGCCATCGACCTAGCTGCCAAGGTTGGCATGGGCAAGCGCACCAACACGGTGCTCCAGTCCGCCTTCTTCGCGCTGGCCAAGGTCCTGCCCGCCGAGGACGCCCTGCAGTACATGAAGGACGCGGCTACCAAGTCCTACATGAAGAAGGGCCAGGCCATCGTCGACGCCAACCACAAGGCCATCGATGCCGGCGCTACCGCCTTCCGTAAGTTCGAGGTTCCGGCCGACTGGGCTACCGCCGAGGATGCCGCTCCCGTCGAGCTCTCCGAGGAGACCAAGTCCGCCATCGCCCAGCAGGTCAAGAACCTGCTCGAGCCCATCGATCGCATGGACGGCGACAGCCTGCCTGTTTCCGCCTTCGTCGATTGCGCCGACGGCCAGTTTGAGCTGGGCGCCTCCGCATACGAGAAGCGCGGCGTCGCCGTGGTCGTTCCCCACTGGGATGAGACCAAGTGCATCCAGTGCAACCAGTGCGCCTACGTGTGCCCGCATGCCACCATCCGTCCGTTCGCGATGACCGAGGACGAGGCTGCCGCCGCGCCCGAGGCTACCCGCACGCTCGACGCCATGGGCCCCAAGGCCAAGGGCATGAAGTTCACCATGGCTGTGTCCCCGCTCGACTGCATGGGTTGCACCAACTGCGTCAAGGTCTGCCCCAAGGGCGCCCTCGAGATGGTTCCCACCGAGCAGGAGATGGACCAGCAGCCCGTTTGGGACTACATGGTCGAGAACGTCTCCGAGAAGAAGGAGCTCATCGCGGCCAACGTCAAGGGCAGCCAGTTTAAGCAGCCCTACCTGGAGTTCTCCGGCTCCTGCGCCGGCTGCGCCGAGACCGCCTATGCACGTCTGGTGACCCAGGTCGCCGGCGACCGCATGTTCATTTCCAACGCCACCGGCTGCTCCTCCATTTGGGGCAACCCCGCTGCCACCGCTCCTTACTGCAAGGACAAGGACGGTCACGGCCCGGCGTGGAACAACTCCCTGTTCGAGGACAATGCCGAGCACGGTCTGGGCATGGCCGTCGGTTACGAGGCCGTCCAGCACAAGCTGATCGCTGCTACCCAGGACATCATCGCTGCCGATGGTCCGTCCGATGAGCTCAAGGCTGCCGGCCAGGCTTGGATCGACTCCGTCAACGACGCCGAGGCTTCCAAGACCGCTGCTGCTGCCTACGTTGCCGAGCTCGAGAAGTGCGGCTGCGACGCTTCCAAGGCAATCCTCGCCGACAAGGCTTACCTCACCAAGAAGTCCTTCTGGATCTTCGGCGGCGACGGTTGGGCCTACGACATCGGCTTCGGTGGCCTGGACCACGTCCTGGCTTCCGGCCACAACGTCAACGTCTTCGTCTTCGACACCGAGGTCTACTCCAACACCGGCGGTCAGGCCTCCAAGGCCTCGAACCTGGGCCAGGTCGCTCAGTTCGCCGCTGCCGGTAAGGTGACCAAGAAGAAGTCCCTGGCCGAGATCGCCATGAGCTACGGCTACGTTTACGTGGCGCAGGTCGCCATGGGCGCCAACCCGGCTCAGACCCTCAAGGCCATTCACGAGGCCGAGGCCTACGACGGCCCGTCCCTCATCATCGGCTACAGCCCCTGCGAGATGCACTCCATCAAGAAGGGTGGCATGCAGAACTGCCAGGCCGAGATGAAGAAGGCTGTCGAGTGCGGTTACTGGAACCTCTTCCGCTTCAACCCCGAGGCTGCTGCCGGCAAGAAGTTCTCGCTCGATTCCAAGGAGCCCGCGGGCGGTTATCAGGAGTTCCTGATGAACGAGGCCCGTTACGCTTCGCTGACGCGTTCCTTCCCCGAGCGCGCCGAGGAGCTCTTCAAGGAGAACGAGCAGGCCGCTATGGATCGCTATCAGCACCTGCTGAAGCTCAAGACGGTGTACAACGAGGCCTAGGTCTCCCGCCGCAGGATCTGAGGGCTAACCTTCGCGGACGTCCTCGGACATGAAAGAACCCCCGCTGCGCACTACGTGCGGCGGGGGTTCTTTCGTCCTGCGGAATGTCCGCGAAGGTTAGCCCTCAGATCCTGCTACGACTACGTCCTTGGATTGTGTGGGCGGATGAAGGACGTAGTTGGTCGGGTATTCCGTCCCCTTCGCTGTTTCGCGGCTTTGCCGCGAAACCTCGCGCCACTTTGGGGATGGATGGGGGACTTGGCCGTTGCCGCTTTTTCGGAGCTCTTCTTTATTCCTTTTGTTGGATGAAAAGCCCCTTGTTTTTGCAGGGGTGCATACTCGACTTATATGTGCATAGAATCTCGTATAGTGCGAGTAAGATATTGCGCTGTCTGTTTTGTGTTTAGCAAAGATATAGTTTGCATAATCTGGTCTAATCCCTGCTCTATTAAAATAAAGTTGCACGTAAATGGCGTAGATATGCTTGAGCTGGGGTTCTGTACGCTGAGCGGATAAAAACGACCGTTCACCGTTCCGCTATTTTCAAAATGAATAAAATGAGCGATAAAGAGAATATAAACCTTAATAAACTCGCGTATCGCACGGACGCGGGTTATTAATGGGTTGTAGGCCTTTTACAGAAAGGATTCCAGCAATGTCTAAGCCTCTTGGCAAGCCCGATCGTATTGTCGTCGCCCTTGGCGGCAACGCCCTCGGCAACAACCCCGTCGAGCAGATCGAGGCCGTGAGCAACACCGCCCATGCCCTCCTCGGCCTCATCGAGCAGGGCAACGAGATCATCATCACCCACGGCAACGGCCCGCAGGTCGGCATGATCCAGAACGCCTTCGCCGCTGCCCACGATGCCATCGGTACCCCCGAGATGCCGCTGCCCGAGTGCGGCGCCATGTCCCAGGGCTACATTGGTTATCACCTGCAGCAGGGCATCGGCCGCGAGATGCACAAGCGCTATAAGCGTTGGCACGCCGCCACCGTCGTCACCCAGATCGAGTGCGACCCGGATGATCCCGCGTTCAAGAACCCGACCAAGCCGATCGGCCCCTTCTACACCGAGGAGCAGGCCAAGGAGTTCATGGCCGAGGATCCCTCCAAGGTCTTCGTCGAGGATTCCGGCCGCGGCTGGCGTCGCGTCGTCGCTTCCCCCGATCCCAAGAAGATCGTCGAGGCTGACTCCATCCTCAACCTGCTCGACAACGAGTTCATCGTCATCGCCTGCGGTGGCGGCGGCATTCCCGTCGTCCGCGACTACGAGAACAAGGGCTGCTACAAGGGCGTTCCCGCCGTCATCGACAAGGACCTGGGCGGCGAGCTGCTGGCCGAGGACTGCGATGCTGACGTTCTGTTCCTGCTGACCGCCGTTGAGCATGTTGCCATCAACTTTGGCAAGCCCAACCAGGAGGAGCTCGAGGACCTCACCGCCGACGAGGCCGAGCGCCTGGCAGACGAGGGTCAGTTCGGCAAGGGTTCCATGGAGCCCAAGGTTCGCGCTGCCATCAAGTTCGCCCGTTCCCGCAAGGGCCGCACCTGCATCATCGGCGCTCTGGACAAGGCCGCCGAGACCATGGCTGGCCTCTCCGGTACCCGCATCCACGAGTAGTCTCTACTCTGTTGCCTCTCTCGTGGGCGCCAGGCAAAGCGCCCACAAACTAGCCTCTCTTCATGAGCCCCGCAGTCCGCTCCGACTGCGGGGCTTTTGTTTCAACCCGGCACTTAGGGACGTTCCTTTCCTGCCGGCAGCCTAGGGCTGGTCATTGGGGACAGACTTAAATGCGTGGCACCGATCAACTGCGGAAAGCGCATCCCACAATGAGTGTCCAAAGCGGGGCACAGTTTCCCAGGTACTCATTTAAGTCTGTCCCCAATGAGTGCCCAATGACTAGTAGTAGGCCCACATGGCTTCGACTTCGTTGAGGACCTCTACGACGCCCCAGCGGCGGGCGCTGCGGCTGGCCGAGTTAGGGTCGTAGACGCCAATCTGGTTGGCATCATCGATACCGTAGAGCACGATGTAGTGACCCACGTTGGTAAAGGTGCCGGGGCGCACTGCGGCGATGATGGGCGCACCCGAGCGAAGTGCTTGGGTAATCGATTCGCGATCGTTATAGAGCTGTGTTCCGTTGAGCCCCAGCTGCCACGCACCGCCTGTCATAAACGACCACTCGGTGGCACCAGTGGGGGCGTAGTTGCCGGCTTCGGCCAGCGCGCATATATCGACCGGCGTCTTATCGGTATGGCCGGTCTTAAAGATATAGACCATGGTGAGGCAGGTAGGACCGCAAGCGTTTTCGCGAATAGTGCCACCGGCATAGGGCAGCTCCGACCATGCGGGGTCAATTTGGTAGATGTGGGGCATGGTGCCGGCCTGCCATTGCGAGCGTGGGGTCGAGAACGCAAAGGAGTAACCGGGTGCGACGGGAGCTTTAAGCAGCTTGTCCTCGGCAGTGGGCTCAAGACCGGCTGATCCGTGGGAGATACAGGATCCCAAAAACACAAAGACGAGGCAGGCGGCGATGGAGCAAAGCGCAAGGCGTAGGCGGCGGGCCGGAAGCGCGTGGCTTGTGGTGTGCGACGCGGGGTGAGGGGCGGAATTGCCGAGATCGCGTTGAGGTCGCGAAAAGGAGCGCTTGACGTAGTAGTCGGTCTTACGGCGATCGTAGCGGCGTGGCTGCGATGTGTCGGTCTGACGTTGGCGTGTGCTCGTACTGACGCGGTCTGACTGCTGCACGGTACGGCTTTGCTGCCGCGAAGAAGCCCCGGGCTGCTCTTGGGGGCGCTGCGGGTTGTCGTTGTCGGAGGTGCTTCTGGGCGTTGGCGTGGTGCGGCCGGCAAGGCGCACGCTTTGTGGCCGTTGGTCGCCGTCATTGTATCCGTATGCCATTCGAATCACCTTGCCTCATGTGTAACTTGTCTATCCTACATAAAAAGATGCACGACACATGGGCATGTGCGCCAAAAGCCTGACAAATGGTATGAACGTTGCCGCGCCGCGCGCCAAGCGCCACGGCAACAGGTATTCAAAAGCAGACAAGATGAAAGCGTCCAAGACGAATGACGTCTCCCGCCGTTCGTCCCAAAAACGGTGCCGCTCGTTTTGCAGTTCTGCCTTCGGTCGAGCTACAAGCGGAGCTGCTGCGCCAAGGCCGTATCTTAAAGCCACGAAATAAAAGAGCGCGGCAAAACAGACCGCGCAAGGGGTGACGTCAAGGGGCGTCAAAAAGGAAAGGAGGGGAACAATGGCGGACAAGAACGCAGAAGTTGCAGTCGAGGATAACGGCGGCATGAAGAAAACGCTTTCGCTCTGGAACTTCTTCACCATCGGTTTCGGTGCCATTATCGGTACCGGTTGGGTTCTGCAGGTCGGCGACTGGATGGTCGTGGGCGGCGGTCCCGTTCCCGCTATGATCGCATTCCTCTTGGGTGCAATCTTCCTCGTGCCCGTCGGAGCTGTTTTCGGTGAGCTCACGGCTGCTATCCCCATCTCGGGCGGCATCGTCGAGTATGTCGATCGTAGCTTTGGCCGTACGCTGAGCTACATCACCGGATGGCTTTTGGCTCTGGGCAACGGTATCCTGTGCCCGTGGGAGGCCATCGCCATTTCGACCCTCGTGTCCGAGATGTTCGGCAGCCTGCCCGGTCTTGAGTGGCTGCGCGCCGTCAAGCTCTACACCATCCTGGGCGCCGACGTTTACCTGTTCCCGACGCTGATCGCGCTCGGCTTTGCAGTCTACGTCATCTTCCTTAACTTCCGCGGTGCCAGCTCGGCCGCCAAGCTCCAGGCCTTCCTGACCAAGGCCCTGCTCTGCGGCATGCTGCTCGCCATGGGCGTCTCGCTGTTCACCGGCTCGCCGGACAACGCCATGCCCGTGTTCTCCCAGGTCACCGGCGCTGGCGGCGGCAAGGCCGCTACCGAGGGCGCCAGCCTGTTCGCCGGCATCGTGTCGGTCCTGGTTCTGACCCCGTTCTTCTATGCCGGTTTCGACACCATTCCTCAGCAGGCTGAGGAAGCAGCCGAGGGCCTCAACTGGAACAAGTTCGGCAAGATCATCTCCCTGGCCCTGCTGGCCGCCGGCGGCTTCTACATGGTCTGCATCTACTCGTTCGGCACCATCCTCGACTGGCATGAGTTTGTTAAGAGCCCGGTTCCCGCGCTTGCCTGTCTCAAGGGTATCAACATGCTCCTGTACCTGGCCATGCTCGTCATCGCCACGCTTGGACCCATGGGCCCGATGAACTCCTTCTACGGCGCCACGAGCCGCATCATGCTCGCCATGGGCCGCAAGGGCCAACTGCCCGAGAAGTTCGCCGAGGTCGACCCCAAGTCTGGCGCTCCCAAGCTCGCCTGCGTCGTTCTGGGCGTCATCACCGTCATCGGTCCGTTCTTGGGCAAGAACATGCTCATCCCTCTGACCAACGTGTCGGCTCTCGCCTTCATCTTCTCCTGCGGTATGGTCGCCCTCGCCTGCCTGCGCATGCGCTTTACCGAGCCCGACCTGCCTCGTCCCTACGAGGTGCCCGGCGGCAAGTTTGGCATCGGCCTCGCTATCGCTGCCTGCGCCATCATCATCGGCCTGCTCGTGATTCCGTTCTCTCCCGCCTCCCTCAACATGGTGGAGTGGAGCATCGTGATCGGCTGGCTGGCCGTCGGCCTGGCTCTCATGGCCTTCACCAATTCCCGCAAAAAGTAACGCCGAGCCGGGGCGGATCAGGTGCGCGGGACCCTCTCTTCCGCGCACCGAACCCGGCACCACTTGGGTAGCTTTGTGAGGCCTTAACCCAACGCGGCCTCGCCCACTATATGGATCCATAAGGAGGAACCATGTCCACTAAGTATGCAATCGTTGGCGGCAAGCTCATCGACGGTACCGGTGCCGAGCCGGTCGAGAACTCCCTCGTCCTCGTCGACGACAACGGCAAGATCGAGTACGCCGGCGCTATGCAGGACCTTCCCGAGGGCGTTGAGGTCATCGACGCCGCCGGCAAGACCGTCCTTCCCGGCCTGATCGACACCCACCTGCACTTCTCGGGCAACCTGACCGACGATGACACCGATTGGGTCATGCAGCCGCTCCTCGAGAAGCAGGCCGTCGCCGTCAAGCAGGCCTACGACTGCCTCACCCACGGCCTCACCACCGTCTGCGAGATCGGCCGCTTTGGTATCCAGATCCGTGACTGCATCGACAAGGGCGTCTTCAAGGGCCCGCGCGTTCTGGCCACCGGCCTTGGCTTCTGCCGCGTTGCCGGCCACGGCGACTCCCACCACTGCAGCCAGGAGCTCAACAAGGAATCGCACCCCTGGGGCGATCAGGTCGACGGTCCTTGGGATCTGCGCAAGGCCGTCCGCCGTCGCCTGCGCGAGAACCCCGATGCCATCAAGATCTGGGCTACCGGTGGCGGCATCTGGCGCTGGGACTCCGGCCGCGACCAGCACTACTGCTCCGAGGAGATTCAGGCCGTGGTCGAAGAGGCCAAGATGGTCGGCATCCCCGTGTGGAGCCACTGCTACAACAACCACGCCGCTGCCTACGATTCCGTTCGCTTTGGCTGCGAGCAGCTGATTCACGGCTTCGATATCGATGAGCGCACCATGGACCTCATGGCTGAGCAGGGCACCTTCTTCACCCCGACGATCGCCTTCCTGCCCACCTGGTACGCCACCTATCCGCCCGTCTACGTTCCCGAGCTGCACGACAAGTACGAGGGCACCCTGGTCGAGAAGGAGCTGCAGCGCAACTACGACTGCCTGCGCGAGGCCAAGAAGCGCGGCGTCGTCATGACGATCGGCTCCGACTCCTTCTCCTTCGTCACCCCGTACGGCACCTGCTCCATCGAGGAGATGTACGAGTTCGTCGACAAGATCGGCTTCACCCCGGTCGAGACCATCACCTGTGCCACCCTCAACGGTGCCAAGATGTGCCACATCGAGGACGAGACCGGTTCCATCGAGGCCGGCAAGTGCGCCGACCTGCTGGTCGTCAACGGTGACGTCGCCGCCGACATCCACGTGCTCAACACCGACAACATGGACGTCATCATGAAGGACGGCTGGATTGTCGAGGCCGGCACCTTCGGCGAGGCAAACAAGTACAGCGCCTAAGCTACCGTTCATCGATGGCTGGATGTAAAACACAGTATTTGATTGCATAATGCAATGGAGAGGGTCGCTTGCGGCCCTCTTTATTGCTATGGGGTGCGTCAGTAAGAAGGAGATGACGGTGGATCTCAATAGGCTGATTCTGGGCAAGAGCTACAACTCTACCAAGGTCTTTCGTACCGCTCAGCATGTGGTTCAAGCCATCTTGCTCGGTATTGTCGTTCCGTTGCTTATCCTACTGCTCATCTGGGATCTAACCGATAATCCCAATCCCGTTCCGGCCGTTGTCGTCATTGCCGGCTTGGTCATGCTGTGCTTCTTCTTCTCGTACGTCTTTGTCGTTCCCGACGACCTTACATCGAGCGCAACCGACCGCACGCTCGCCATCGCTTCAAAAATATTCGCCTACACGTCGCGCGGCCTTACGCCCGAAGCTGCCCTGGGCGCCTCTAAGATCATCCTGTCCGAAACTATCGCCTCTGCCATCTGCTTTACCGACGGCAAGCAGGTGTTGGCAAGCTGGGGCGAGGACTCGGCAAAATGCCCCGCGGGCACCCCGGTGGTACTGCGGACTACGCTCAACGTGATCAACAGCGGTGAGCAAAGCGTGTTCTCGCGCGATGCCTCGACCGAGACGGGTTGCTACTTTCCGCGCCTGCGCGCCGGTATTGTCGCACCGCTTACCGTGCGCGGGCATTGCGTGGGCACGCTCGAGCTGTATTATCCCCGTCTGAGTAGCATCGATATGCGCCAGACGGCGCTTGCCTCGGGCTTTGCCGACCTCATTTCCACGCAGCTTGCGAGCTTTGAGCTCGAGCGCCAGGACGAGCTTACGGCCCGCGTGGAGCTGCGCGCCTTGCAATCGCAGGTCGATCCTCATTTTCTGTTTAACGCCATCAGCACTATCGTGTCGCTCGTACGTACCGAGCCGGACAAGGCCAGGTCGCTGCTGATCGACTTTTCCAATTACTACCGTCAGACGCTTTCCGATTCCGATACCCTCACAACGCTCGAGCACGAGGTGGAACAGGGCACTCGTTATATCAATCTTATGCAGGCTCGTTATGGCGACGGCCGTCTGCGCGTCTCGGTCGATATCGACTTTGAGGTGCGCGATTGCATGGTGCCGCCGTTCATCTTGCAACCGTTGCTCGAAAACTGCATCAAGCACGCGCAGCGCGAGACCGAGCCGCTTTCTATTCATGTTAGGGCTTTCGAGACCGATGACGGTTTGGAGATCATCGTCGAGGACGATGGCATCGGTATGAGCGAAGAGGTCTGCGCGCATCTGTTTGAGCAACATCGCCGAGAGGAGCCCGAGAGCATTACCGCCGACGGCTCCGTCAAGCGAGGTTGCGGCCTGGCGCTCTTCAACGTGCTTCAGCGCATCCATTTCTTTTACGGAGAAGATTCCGGCATGCGCGTGAAGTCCCAAGAGGGCGTGGGAACGCAGGTCATCGTCGAGCTGAACGGCGAGCCGCATGAGCCGGCGCCGTTGACGGCGTAGCACGCGGTTGGATTGAGAGAAAAAGAGGGGAAGCACATATGTCCGAAGGCTGGAACATCTTGGTGGTTGATGACGAGCCTCCCATTAGGGCTGAGCTACGCTATCTGTTGGAAAAGGATACGCGTGTGGGCCAGATTGCCGAGGCGGGCAATGTCACCGAGGCCGTGGAGTCGATTCTCTCGAACAAGCCCAACGTGTTGTTTTTGGACATCACGATGCCCGGCCGCTCGGGAATTGAGCTTGCCGAGACGCTGCAGAACCTAAAGACGCCGCCGGTGGTTGTGTTTGTGACGGCGTTTGCCGAGTTTGCCGCCGATGCGTATAACCTTGATGCGGTCGACTATGTCGTCAAGCCGGTCGAGGACGCACGCCTGTCAAAGGCACTCGACAAGATCGAGGCAGCCTTGGGTGCCCGTCGTGTTATCCACGCTCCGCGCCAGCCTTTACGTCTGACGGTGGACCGCAGGGGCAAAAAGGTGTTCATTCCCGCCGCAGACGTCTGCTACTTTGAGGCGCGCGCCGATTTTTGCAACGCCATCTGCGCCGAGGGAACGTACCTGATCAATGAGTCGATCTCTTCGCTCGAGCGTCGCTTGGGCTCCGAGGGCTTTATTCGCGTTCATCGCAGCTATCTGGTCAATTTGGAAGACGTGCACAATGTTGAGATTGGCTCCACGGGGTTGATGGAGCTCAGGCTCGACCGCGTGAGCTCGACGGTACCGGTGTCCCGTCGTCGTGCCGCCGAGGTCAAGTCGCACCTGGGGCTTGCGTAAAAGGCTTGCGTGCCGTCGTTTACCATCGCAGGTTTGGCATGGGCGCGCGGTGGGCATAATGGGTGGCATCGAATGAAATCGAAAGGATCATTATGCCCGCGCTTATCACCCATCATCTGTTTGGCGAGGAAAGCATCGACCGTCTTCCACAGGGCGTCATCACGTCCGATGAAGAGCGCATTGCCTTTATCTTGGGCAACCAAGGCCCCGACCCGTTTTTCTTTCACATTCTGACACCGCGTGTTTCCGACTGCACGCTGCTGGCGCAGGTCATGCATCGGTCGCGTATGTCTCGCCAGTTCGCGTGCCTGCGCGACGGCGTGTCGCATCTGCTGCCGCGCGACGCCAGCTTGGGTCGCGCCTTTGCGCTGGGCCTGCTGTCTCATTACGTGCTCGACCGCAACGCCCATCCCTTTGTCTATGAGCAGCAGTTTGGCATCGTGGAGTCCGATTCAGAGCTTGAGGATTCGAGCAGTCAGGTCCATGCCGTGATCGAGAGCGACCTGGATGTACTGATGCTGCAGCTTAAACGCGATGGCGCTACGGTCGACGATTACCCGCCGGCGGGCGAGATTGTCACTACCGATCGCATCAATCGCGTGGCCGGCGTGCTGATGAGCTATGTTGCCGGACGCGTGTACGGCATTGACATTCCAGCGGGGGAGTACGGTGCTGCCGTTGCCAATATGCAGCGACTTTACCGCGCGATTGAGCCGGCCGGCTCCGCAAAGACGCGCGCGATCTCGCTGGTTGAGGGCTTGGTGCACGACTACTCGCTGCTCGACGGCCTTGCCCATCGCGTGACGACGGAGCTGCCCGAGCGCACCGGCAACCTGGGCCACCTGACATGGAAGAACCCCTTTACCGATGAGGTCTCGACTGAGAGCTTCCCCGAGGTCTTTGAGCGCGCGCTGGTCGATTACGAGTGCACGGTCGCACGTTTTATCGAGACCGGTGACATGGATGCCGTGACCAGTCACGTCAACTACAGCGGTCGCGTGCTCAATGCCGATGAGGAGTTCGACCGCGAGGAATAGGGCCCGTGCGTGCCCCTTTGCCGAATCCTTACCGGCGGTTCTGGACAATTGGGGTACGATGAACTAACTGCATATCGGGCGAATACGAAGGGTCCCTGTCCATGAAATACACCAAGCTCGAGCGTAACTGGGTCATGTACGATGTGGGAAACTCGGCCCTCGTATTGCTCAATACCTCGGTGGTGCCCATCTACTTTAACGCCATCAATACCGGTGCTTCCTCGGCAGACCTGGTGGTCGCCTGGGGCAACGCGCAGACGATTGCCTCGCTGGTCATTGCCATGCTCATGCCCATTCTGGGCGCGCTTGCCGATTACGCCGGCAACAAGATCAAGTTCTTCTTGGGCTTCTTCCTCACGGGCCTGGTTCTTTGTCTGGCGCAGGCTATCCCAATGTCCGCCATGGCATTTTTGACTGTGTACGTGCTGTGCACCATCGGCCTCAACTCTTCTATGACGTTCTACGACGCCATGCTGCCCGACATTACCACCGACGAGCGCATGGACGCCGTGTCCAGCTCGGGCTATGCCTGGGGCTACATCGGTTCCACCGTGCCGTTCGTCATCTGCCTGGCGCTCATCATGGGTGGCCCCGCTCTTGGCGTCCCTACCATGCTGGCAACGCGTCTGTCGTTTATCATCACTGGTGCCTGGTGGCTCATCTTTACCATGCCGCTCATTCGCACCTATAAGCAAAAGTACGGTCGCGAGCGCGGTCCCGAGGACACTATCGGCCACATCGTGGGCGGTGTGTTCTCCGAGGTCGGACACACCATGCGCGAGATCGCCCACAACAAGACCGTGCTGGTCTACATGATCGCGTTCTTCTTCTATATCGACGGTGTGCACACGGTCATTTCCATGGCAACCAGCTACGGATCGGCCTTGGGCATCGATTCGACCCAGTTGGTCCTGGCGCTGCTCGTTACGCAGTTCGTGGCCTTTCCGTCCGCCATCATCTACGGCAAGCTCGCCGGCCGCGTGGGCACGCTCAACATGATCTTGGTGGCAGTCGCCGCCTATATGGGCATTGTGCTGTTCGCCGCGTTCTTCCTAAAGACCGCCTTTGAGTTTTGGGTGCTTGCCATTATGGTCGGCCTGTTCCAGGGCGGCGTGCAGGCGCTCAGCCGTAGCTACTTTGGCCGCATTATCCCCAAGGAAAAGTCCAACGAGTACTACGGCTTCTTTGACATCTTTGGTCGTTATGCAAGCGTTATGGGCACCTTCCTGGTGTCGGTCGTCACCTCGCTGACCGGCAACCCGTCGCTGGGCGTCCTTTCCATTGGCGTGCTGCTGATCGTTGGCTTTATGCTGCTGGTCCGCCTGTCCCGCACGACTCGGGCGGCAGAGCATGCCGCATAGGAGCGAGCGGCTATTGTGCCTGTCCACGGTACTCTTTTGGGGTTATCCGCAATAAACATTGCGACTTGCGAGCAATGATTTGCCCAAGTGGGTATGATGGAATCAGCTAGGTCGCGGGGCGTCGCCTGTGTTTGGCGGCGCCCCGTTTTTGTGTTGCAGGGAGGGTAAGGCATGAACGCCACGGTCGTGATTCCAACGTATTGGGCGGGCGATGACGCTTGCGCAAACGCCCCTGGCACCTATGACCATTCGACGCGACTCAACGCCGACAATCCCGAACTCGACCGCTGCCTGGCCTCGCTTGAGCAGGTACGTGACATCCCGCGCATCATCCTTTTGGTGGTCTGTCCCGTTTCTGCCACAGCCGATGTGTCGCTGCGCGTGCACGAGATTGTCGACGCGCATCCCACGCTCAAGGTCACCGTTGTCACCAACACCCAGGCCTCGCGCATCGCAGACCGGGTTGCTCAGATCGCGCCCAAGGGTTCGGGCGAGTGCGTGAGCCTGCGAGGCTACGGTGCCATCCGCAATATGGGGCTAGCCTGCGCCGCTGTGCTGGGGCATGACGCGGTTATCTTTTTGGATGACGATGAGACTGTCATCGACGCCGACTTTATGAAGCGCGCGACCTATGCGTTGGGGCAGCAGACGCGTCAGGGCTTGCCGATCTTGGTCAAGAGCGGCTATTTCTACGATCGCGACGGCTCGCCGCTGGCTCCCACGGACAAGGCGGGCATCTGCCATCGTTGGTGGACCAAGCGCATCGAGTTCAACCGTTGGATGAAAAAGGCGCTCTCGGGCACCCGCATCTCGCGCTCCAACTACGTGTGCGGCGGTCTGATGGCCCTGCACGCCCGCGCCTTTACGCGTGTGGCCTTTGACCCGTTTATCACCCGCGGCGAGGACTTGGATTACCTCTTTAACATGCGCATGTTTGGCTACGACGTGTGGTTCGATAACGAGTGGACCGTGCGCCATCTGCCTCCGGAGTCCGAAAAGCGCTCACCGCGCTTTATGCAGGATGTATACCGTTGGTACTACGAACGGGCCAAGTTGACATTCGCCGCGCATCAAAAGGAGCTCATTCCCGTTACGGCGGCATCGCTCATGCCCTACCCGGGCCCGTGGATTTCGCGCGAGCTCGACGACCGCGTGCGCAAGACCGCTATGGTCCGCAGCGTGTTTACCCGCGAGCATGAGGGCTACCTGCGCATTTGGCGCCATGGTATCGGCGAGGCAAAGGCCTATGCGCGCCAAAACGCTGCAAGCTACCTGCGTTTCCAGAGCTTTTGGCCCAAGATCATGGACGGGCTTTGGCGTGACGCACAACTGATCAGTATCCTGGAGGGGGCCGAATGATCGACCGCCGCGCCCAGCGCGATAGTTCAATATCAATCTTTCGCATCATTGCCGTTGCCTGCGCCATTTGCGTGCTGGTGTACTTTATTTTTGCCTTGGTGACCGGTATCGAGCCGATCGCCACGGTGATTGCCTGCGCGCTGCTGTGCATCTTTCTGTGCATCTTTATCTTTTTGACGCTCAATCCCGATTCGGTGCGCTCCCAGTACACCGAGGAGACGCTCTCGGTGGCCTCGGCCATGCTCGAGGACATTAAGGGCGGTCTGACGCAGGAGTCGGCGCGTTTGGTGTGCCGGCGCATTTTGCCCGAGACGCGCGCCATGACGGTGGCCATCACCGACGAGGACAACGTGCTTGCCTGCGCGGGCGAGTTTGAGGAAAAACTGCTGCCCGATACTCCCATCCACACGCTTGCCACACGCTACGTTATCGAACATGGCATCGTGCAGTCGTTCAACCGTATGGTGGATGTCGTGGGCTCGGACGGCTCGCACAACCAAGTCCCCGCCGGCATTATCGCCCCCATCAAGGTGGGCGATCGTACCGTCGGCACGCTCAAGTTCTACTACAAGACCCCGCGCGCCGTCGACCGTACCCAGTATGCGCTTGCCTCGGGCTTTGCCGAGATCTTGTCCACGCAGCTCGCCATCCACGAGCTCGAGGTGCAAAAGGAACTCACGGCGCGCGCCGAGGTGCGTGCGCTGCAGGCGCAGATTAACCCGCACTTCCTGTTCAACACGCTGAACACCATTGCATCGTTTACGCGCACCGACCCGCTGCGGGCCCGCGAACTGCTTCGTGAGTTCTCATCGTTCTATCGTGCCACGCTCGACAACTCGGGATCGCTTATTCCGGTCTCGCGCGAGGTCGCACAGACCAAGCGCTACCTTACCTTTGAGAAGGCCCGCTTTGGCGAGGATCGCGTGCTTGCGACGTTCGATGTGTCCGAGGACGTGGAAGATACGCTGGTGCCGGCGTTCGTGATCCAGCCGATTGTCGAGAACGCCGTGCGTCATGGTATGGGCGATGACGACGCCCTGAGGATCGACGTGACCGTTCACCAAGACGGCGAGGATGCAATCTTGATTGCCGTGGCCGATAATGGCGTGGGCATGGATGAGGGTACCGCCGCCAGACTGTTTGACGAGCGTTCTGCCCGTCCCGACGCCAGCTCTCCCCAGGGTGGCGGCGCCG
Organism: Collinsella aerofaciens; assembly: GCF_020709435.1. GTDB lineage: Bacteria > Actinomycetota > Coriobacteriia > Coriobacteriales > Coriobacteriaceae > Collinsella > Collinsella aerofaciens_AU. Next base: position 79,287 of record NZ_JAJFDP010000005.1, on the reverse strand, counting down.
GTGTGGCCATGCACAATATTTCGGAGCGCATCCATCGCTTTTATGGGCCGCACTCCTATACGCGTGTCGAATCGGCGCCGGGCAAGGGCACCAAAGTGCTCCTTCATCTTGATTTGTCAGAGAGCATCTTTGACATTCAAGAGTAAAATAATAAGTTATGGGTTTAACGCTAGTTGGCGGATGCCCGACGTAGTTAGTTGACGAAAGGTTTTATCCCTATGCTGCGTGCGATGATTGTGGATGATGAGGCGCCGGCTCGCTCGGAGCTTCGCTTCCTGCTCGAGCAAACGGGCAAGATCGGCACGATCACTGAGGCGTCGAGCGTCCGCTCCGCCATCGAGATGCTTATGGAAAGTCGCGTAGATGTCGTGTTTCTCGATATCTCGATGCCCGGTGCCTCGGGCCTGCAACTTGCCGAGGCGCTGCATAAGCTCAAAAATCCGCCGGCGATCGTGTTTGTGACTGCGTATAGTGACCATGCGGTCGAGGCATTCGACGTGGATGCCGTCGATTATCTGATGAAGCCGGTCGAGGAAGCTCGCTTGGATCGCGCGATCGAGAAGGTCATGCAACGCGCCAAGCCGGTTACGGACAGCAAGGTGACCATCGAGCGTATCCCGGTGGAAAAGGGCGGCCGCAAGGTGCTCATTCCCGTGGACGACATTCGCTTTATCATGGCCAAGGACGATTACTCCTGCATCTATACCGTCGATGATCGCTTTTTGTCGACGACCTCGCTGGCGCAGTTTGAGGCCAAGCTCTGCGACTTTGGCTTCTTCCGTGTTCACCGCCGCTATATCGTCAACTTGGCGTGCGTCACGGATGTGGAGACGGTGCCCTCGGGCGCCATCCAGCTGGGCATTACGGGCGTCGACGAACGCGTGCCGGTTTCGCGCCGCCGCGTCGTGCCGCTTAAGAAGGCCCTGAGTCTCTAGCACACTGGCCCCGCAGCCCTGTAGACCTATCGTCTGCGGAGCCGTGGGGCCTTTTTGTATGTATCTGCCGAATCGTTTTTTTTGCGGAAGGGATCCCATGAACAGTGCAAGCGCCAAGCGTATCGACATCATCTCGGACACCCACGGCTATTTATCGCCTGCGCTCTTGGATGAGCTTGAGGGCGCGGATCTGATTATCCATGCCGGTGACCTTACGTCGGAGATGGACTACGAGCACCTATGCACTATCGCCCCCGTGCGGGCCGTACTGGGCAACAACGATTACTACCGCGACTACGGCCCCGATGTAGACCGTCTTGCGCTCTTTACCTACGAAGGCCTCAAATTCGCCGTAGCCCACTACCGCGAAGACCTTCCGGTGGGATCCGTAGACGTAGCCATCAACGGCCACACCCACGTAACCAAAGAAGCCCAAGTGGGCCGTTGCTTAGTCCTCAACCCGGGCAGCGCCAGCTACCCCAGAGGCACCCGAGGCCCCACCATGGCCAGAATGCTAGTAAAAGACGGCAAGATCCTAAGCACTAAGTTTATTGACCTAGACTAACCGCAACAAAAACGGGGGATGCACAACGCATCTCCCGTTTTTCTTTGAGCCAAAGTAAGAAGTTCAACAAGATCCATCAGACCAACCCCGCCGAGGAGCACGCGGGCTAGCCGCGCAGCGGCGCACGCCCGCAAAACTGGTTAAATAATGTGACGGCAGGGAGGGTCTCCGGGGCTGAGGGCGGGGGTTAAGTTTGTCGCGAGTTCCGCACGCAAAGGAAAGCACTTAATGTGCTTTCCGTCTTGCGCAGGACTGTAGAGCAGCAAACTTAACCCCCGCCCTCAGCCCCGGAGACCCTCCCGGATGGCCCTGAAAAATTTTTTCAAAAAAGTTGTTGCGCGCCGGACAGACTTCTGTGTATACTAATCCCCGCAGCGCACGCGAGCGGAAACAAACGCGAACGCCTGCCTGGGGAGTTAGCTCAGTTTGGTTAGAGCGCCGGCCTGTCACGTCGGAGGTCGCGGGTTCGAGCCCCGTACTTCCCGCCAACGCAATTAAAGCCACGTCTTCGGACGTGGCTTTTTGCGTTTGATGCACTTTGTTTCGATAGAACGATCGCCCCGGTGCATCTTCGCCCAGAATCCCCGCGCCTTCGGGAACGCAAGTAAAATCTAATAAGTATATCTGTCTGAACAACAGCTTTGTTGCGCAACACCTGTTCTACGAGACAGGGGGTTAGGTTATACTAAATTGCACTGTGCGCCGCACCTGATGCATTTCGCTCCAAGCGCGGCACTCAGTGGATATCCGATTTACCATTTGGATGTCCTGGCGGTCATTTAGCGTCTCGACACAAGCTCGGCCCCGGAGCTCGTTCGAGCTGTTCGTATTCCTTGAAAGGGGAAAAATGGACATATCGAGGAAGACTGATTACGCCCTTCGTATGCTGGCGATGCTTGCTGAGGATCCGGAGCGTTTGCTTTCTGTTCGCACCGCTGCCGAAGAGGTCAATGTCCCGTATTCGTTTGCCCGCTCGATTCAGCACGGTTTGGTCCAGGCCGGTATTGTGGAGAGCCTGCGCGGCGTCCACGGTGGCATGCGTCTCAAGGTCAGTCCGGACGACGTCACTATCCGCCAGGTCGTCGAGGCCGTTCAGGGTCCTATGGTTATGAACGATTGCACCGCGCCCGATGGTGACTGTGCGCGCATGGGCGCGTGCTGCTATCATCCCCTGTGGGCCGGAGCCCAGGCGTTGATGCGCGACTACCTCGATTCCGTTTCGCTCGGCGACATCGTCGCTCGCCGCCAGTTCCCAGCCGTCGATCCCAAGTTCGCCGACCGCGAAGCGTTTCCCGAGTATGCCACCTGCGCGTGCGCTTACCGGGAGGAATAGCGCCGCATAAGGAGCATAGCCATGATTCAGGACCCCTTTCGTTCGATGATTCGTTCGGAAGGGGTCTTGCGTTATCGCGACCTTCCGTGGCGCCGAACGCGCGACCCGTACATCATTTGGCTTTCTGAGGTCATGTTGCAGCAAACACAGGTGCCGCGTGTGGAGGCGCGCATGCCGGTGTGGCTCAATCGTTTTCCGACCGTGCAGGCGCTTGCCCAGGCCGCGCCTTCGGATGTTTTGGACGCTTGGCAGGGGATGGGCTACAACCGACGCGCTCTGGCGCTTCACGGGGCCGCTCAGCGCGTTGTAGAGGACTGGGGCGGGGAGTTTCCGCGTGAGACGCGTGACTTGGTCACTCTGCCTGGTATTGGCCCGGCAACGGCGCAGGGTATCCGGTCGTTTGCGTTTGATCTTCCGGGCGTGTATCTGGAGACCAACGTGCGCACGGTCTTTTTGCATCATTTCTTTCCCGATGTGCCGGCCGTTCCCGATCGCGAGCTGGTGCCGCTGATCCAAGCTGCCTGTCCGGCGGTCCCCGGTGCGGCGGCGGACGAGATTACGCCCTTTGCCGCGCCTCAAGACGATGCCGACACGCCGCGCGCGTGGTATTACGCATTGCTGGATTACGGCGCGTATCTTAAAAAGACACTGCCCAATCCGTCCAGGCGGTCGGCGGGCTATAGTCGTCAGTCCAAGTTTGAGGGCTCGCGCCGCCAAAAGCGCGCGCATATCGTGCGTATGTTGTTGGCAGCGCGCGATGGGCAGCCGGCGGGGATTACGCTTGCTGATGCCGTGGTGGGCGTTAACGAGATGGAAGCGGCAGCCGGTCGCGGGCCGGTCGAGTGCGACTTGATCGCGGGCATTCTAGCTGACCTGGAGCGCGAGGGCTTTTGCCGAGCCGAGGACGATCGTTGGTTGAGTGTGTAGCCCGCTCAAATCTGAAGAACGGGATTGTAAGGTTTAAATTCGCGGCTTGAGGGCATCCTAAAGACAAGGTCGCTCAAAGCCTATGGGCGGCACGTGTTGAAGGGAAGTACACCTATGGATTTTGAGAATTCCCAAACCAAGAAGAACCTCGAGACCGCTTTTGCCGGTGAGTCCCAGGCACACACCAAGTATCGCTACTACGCATCTAAGGCCAAGAAAGACGGCTACGTTCAGATTTCGAATATCTTTGCCGAGACCGCAGGCAACGAGTCCGAGCACGCCAAGCTGTGGTTTAAGTATCTGCACGACGGCGTCGTCCCCGATACCCTGGACAATCTGCGCGATGCCGCCGCAGGAGAGAACTACGAGTGGACCACGATGTACGATGAGTTTGCCAAGACCGCCGAGGAGGAGGGCTTTGCCGAGATTGCCGCAAAGTTCCGTGGTGTCGCCGCCGTCGAGAAGGCCCACGAGGAGCGCTACAACAAACTCGTCGAGCGCATCGAGTCGGGCGAGGTGTTTGAGCGCGAGGGCGTGAAGGTGTGGAAGTGCCTGAACTGCGGGCACCTGCACGTTGGTGCCGAGGCGCCTGAGGTGTGCCCGGTGTGTAACCACCCGAAGGCGTACTTTGAGGAGCAGGTGGTGAACTACTAGCGCTTGGCGCTAGCGTGAGCTGGGCCGGGAGGGCCGGACTACCTTCCCTCCTCGCTCACGGCTTCGCAGGGTCGCGTTGAGGGAAGGTAGTCCGGCCCTCCCGGCCCGCTTTGGGTCGTCGCGTGCTCGCTACAGAAAAGCTGATAAAAAAGTTTGTGTGCCGCCCCTTATGGGGCGGCACGTTTTTGTGGGGGCCGGTTGGGGCGGTGACGTTGCTTAGAGGGTACACTGGGTAGCGTTGGCTATTCGTTTCCTCTTGTGAGGTGTTGGTTATGGGTAAGAAGTCTCGGGCTCGGGTTGCTGCGGCGGGAACTCGCAAGGATCCTGGTCGTCGGGTTGCCGAGGGTGAAAAGGCCAATCGTGCTGAGAAGGGCAAGAAGGTCGGTGCGCATGCTCATCCTGAGTGGGCGCCCCATTTGAATTCGGCTAGTGAGGACTTGACCGCCAAGCTGTTTACGATGGTCGAGGTCATCTTGGGCGTGGTGCCTGTGGTGGTCATTGGCCTGTTCCTGGCCTCTAAGGATGCCACGAGCGTGGATAAGCTCACCGAGGTCTTTTCGCAGGAGCCCTCGATGGTGGTCACGTTTATTTCTGCGTGCCTGCAGCCGTTTGTGGCGTACATGCTGTACATGATTTATCGCAAATACTGCGAGGGCGATGCGGGCTTTGCCGCCGGCAACCTGATCGGTCTTTTGTGCTCCGAGATCCTACTGCTCAATATCCCGGGCGTCATCGGTATGGGCATCTTGCTGTGGCGTGTTTGGCGCAACGTTGCCCCGCACTTTGAGAGTTGGCTGTTTGAGCGCCGCGTAATGGGCGTGCTGGCAGACATCGCCGGGTCGCTCGTGATTCTCGTCTTGGCATTTATGTGCGCCACCGCCGCCCGCGGTCTCGCGGGCATGTAGTCTGTTCTCACCGACCACGGGGCGCAGGGCGGGGAAACCTTCCCCTCTCGCTCACGGCTTCGCAGGGTCGCGCGAGGCAAAGGTTTCCCCGCCCTGCGCCCCGGCGTTGAGTCGTCGCATGCTCGTTACAGAAAAGCTGATAATAAGTTTGTGTGCCGCCCCTTTGGGGCGGCACTTTTTGTGTGGGGTCCCGGTCTCCACAATTTTCGTCAAGCTATTGGTTAGATTTTGGTCAGTTGGCGTAAGGGTGGAAGGCCAAAAGATTGTTGGCGAAAAAAGCTCAGAGAAAGTGCTGGTAGGGGAGTTGTTGAGCTTTTCGACAGCTTTTGAGCAGAAGAAACTTTGTGGCTATTGCCGGCGATTGCGTTGTCGCGGTCATGGCGGTGCGGGATGCTGGTCGTAAGCGTCGAATGCTCCGATTTTGGAGGCCAGCATGGATCTGTTTCTTGAGACTCCGCAGCAACAAGCCGAGCGCATGTTGCGCCAACAGCAACGGCTTATAGAGATGCAAATGCAAGGGGCGGCAGCCCAGCCCTTTGCGCAAAATGTCGTGCCCGCTGCTGTACCTGCAGCTGTGCCCGGGTGTAAATCGGCGCCAGAGGCCTATTCCGTACAGCAAGATTCATATGCGCAGGAGCTCGCGTTCGACAAGCGTCGTGCGCGTCGTCGCCGTGTGGGCCAGCGCTTGCGCATATTGGCGATGATCGTGCTCATCCCGTTAGGGCTTGCGGCCATCTTTCTGGCGTCGTATGCCCTCACGTGCATCCTCAACGGCGCATCGCCCAACGAGGTGCTCCAACATCTGTCAGCCCTCGGCCAGCGCCTAGGCGATGTCATAACAACAATCCGCGCCGGCTGGGAGAGTTAGCGTTTGTCACATTAGGACTTCTAGGGTGTAGGGATTATCGCCATGAGTAGAATCCTCGCATCCTGTGGGTCCTGTCATGCGACTTAATAGTATTATTGAAGATGAATAATAATAGGATTTGTTATGTATAAGCAGGATTTAGAACAGACTCTTTTGGGCATTGACGAAGAGGCGGAGCTGGAAATAGGTCCAAGAGACGACAGGCCGAACGTTGTATTGGTGGGAGGAAGCGCCTTCATGCTAAACGATGTGACGAATCGTTCGGTTACACATGACATTGATGTGTTTGAGGCAGATAGGTGCCTCCGCGAGATCATAGCTCGATACCCCGAGGTGAATGGTATGGCGGTGGCATATTGTAATCAGATGCCGTTCAATTACGAAGATCGTTTGATTCCCTTGGATATTGGGGCGCGTTTTATCAGGTACTTTACGCCATCCTTGGAGGACCTGGCGGTAATGAAGCTCTATGCCTGTCGTCCGAACGACATCATCGATCTTCATAGTCAGGCATTCGTCGACCGACTTGATTGGGGGTTGCTCGAACGGCTTATATTCGACGAGGGAGAGGCGCTGGCGTCGTCGCCTTCGGAGCGGAGTTATCAAGAGATGGTCTGTGCATACAGGCAATACAAAAAGGAGGTGCTCGGTTGAATCTGACCTTTGAGGGATTCTTAAAAGGCTATTGCCGAGAGCTATCCGGACAGCGGTCGCTGAGTTTTAGAAAATTGGTTGAGCAGGCGACGACGGATGCGCCGCGCGTGGCGGAGCCTCTGTTTTTGCTCGCTTTGGCGCAAGGAAAAGCCGAATACGTTCTGGGTTTATCCGAGGGCTCGTGGATGGAACGGGATTACCGAGACGTTTTATCCTTGTACGGTCAAGCGGGTAGCATGGCGTCTCTATGCGCCAAAAGTGAGCTCCCAAATCGTTATGCCAACGTTTGGCGTGCGTATAGAGCGGTGAAGGAAAAGCCGGCGGCCGATAGAAGGGTGAACGCCCTGATGAGAAAGAAAACGCTGGAAGCATTGGAGGAATCGGGTGTAACGCGCTATGGCCTCTGCCGTGCTCTGCACCTGAATAAAGGAAACGTATACGCATACTTGGCCGGCGATGACTCAAAGGTGAGCAGGAAAACGGCGCGCCGCATTATGGAATATGCGGAGGAGAGGGGCACCCAAGAAGGGGCCGGGCGCCCGGTGTGTGTGGCGGGGTAAGATTGATCGCGGTTTTGATTGGTGCTCGATTGGGTTTGTTGGGCGGAGTTTATGTCTGCTATTGATATTGTGCTTGTTGTGATCGCCTTGGTGGCGGTGGGGGTTGCTGTGGCTTGCGCCCTCCAGCTCAAGAGCCTGCGTGCCGAGTTGCGGGAGCGTGGCGACAGTAGCGCGGAAACGCTGGCAGCACTCGAGCAGGCCAACAACGCGCTCGATGCCCTGAACGTCGCGCTGGCCGAAACTCGCCGCACGGCCAATGCCATCGCGCAGCAGCAGACGACAGATGCGGCCGTGGAGCAGCAACGTTACCTGACCATCGCACGTGAGTTTTCGCAAGCTGGTGACCGGATGGATGACCTGCGCCGCGAGACGGCCCAACAGCTCGGTGCCAACCGCGAGGGTATCGAGCATCGCCTGGACAAGGTGCGCGAAACGGTCGATGCTCAGCTGGGCGCCATCCGCAAAGACAACAACGTGCAGCTCGATCAAATGCGTGCGACGGTGGACGAGAAGCTCTCCCGCACGCTCAACGACCGACTGTCGGCATCGTTTAAGCAGGTGAGCGACCAGCTCGAGGCCGTGTACAAGGGCCTGGGCGACATGCAGTCCATCGCCACCGGCGTGGGCGACCTTAAGCGCGTGCTGGGCAACGTGAAGGCGCGTGGCATTTTGGGCGAGGTGCAGCTGGGTGCAATTCTGGCGGACATCCTTACGCCCGACCAGTATCTGGAAAACGTCGCCACCAAGCCCGGCGCCTCGGAGCGCGTTGAGTTTGCCGTCAAGCTGCCGGTGGACGAGGGCGATCCCGTGCTGCTGCCGATCGACTCCAAATTCCCGGGCGACGCGTACGAGCACTTGCTCGACGCGCAGGAGTCGGGCGATGCGGAGACCGTGGCGGCTGCGCGCAAGACGCTCGACACCATGGTCAAGCGCGAGGCAAAGGACATTTGCGAAAAGTACCTGAGTGTGCCGGCAACGACCAACTTTGGCATCATGTTCGTGCCGTTTGAAGGGCTGTACGCCGAGGTCGTCAGCCGCTCCGGGCTTATCGAGACCCTGGGCCGCGACTATCACGTCAACGTTGCCGGCCCCAGCACCATGGCGGCCATTCTCAACAGCCTGCAGATGAGCTACCAGACGTTTAGGCTGCAAAAACGCACCGACGATGTACTGCGAGTGCTCTCCGCCGTCAAGGCCGAGCTGCCGCGCTATCAAAAGGCGCTGCGCCGCGCCCAGCAGCAGATCGAGACCGCGGGTAAAACGGTCGAGGGCATTATCACCACGCGCACCAACGTCATGGAGCGCAAACTCAAGGATATCGACGCGCTGGAAGACGCCGACCAAGCCGATGAGATCTTGGGACTCACGCCCGCGGGCCTTTCCACAGACCAAGAAGACGAGGACTAATTGCAACAAGGCAGCGGGGCACCGGCGCAAACGCGGGCACCCCGCTGCCTTTCACATCGCGCTTGCCTGAAGTGCGCTTTAGTGTGCAACAATGGCGTTTCGCCCTATCAGACGCGAAAGGAAGCCCATGTCTCAGAGAAACACCAGTCCGCTGAAACGCTCCACCGTGCGCCGCACGCTGCAGCGGTTTTGGGGTGTCACGCGCACGCAGCCGCTGATTGTCTTTCTCTCGGTGTTCTCGTCGGCGGGCTACATCTTTTTGCTGACGTTTGCCAATACCTATGTGATGGCCCTCATTGTCGACCGCGTTCAAGCCGGTCCCGTGGCGGGTGACCAGGTGTTTGAGGTCTTCGGCCCCTATATCCTGGCGCTCGTACTCGTTAACCTGGTGGGTCAGATCCTCTCCAAGCTACAGGACTACACCGTCTACAAGCTCGAGATCGCAGGCAACTATCACCTGGCGCGTCTATGCTTCGACACGCTCTCCAACCAATCCATGACATTTCACACCAGCCGCTTTGGCGGATCACTCGTGAGCCAGACGAGCCGTTTTATGAGCGGCTATACGGGGCTGGTGGACGTGACGGTGTATTCGCTCATCCCCACCATCACCTCGGTCGTCTGCACGGTGGCGGCGCTCGCTCCGGTGGTGCCGACGTTTACCGTGATCCTGGTGGGCATCATGGTCGTCTACATTGCGTTTGTCTGGCTTATGTACAAGCGCATCATGCCGCTTTCGGCCGCGACGTCCGCCGCGCAGAACAAGCTCTCGGGCGTGCTCTCCGACGCGGTCACGAACATCTTGGCCGTCAAGACCTGCGGGCGCGAGGACTTTGAACGCGATCTGTTCGACGCCGCCGATCGTGCCGCGCGCGATGCCGAGACGGTCTCGATGCACGCCATGATGCAGCGCAACTTTACGACCTCGGGTCTTATCGTCATCACCATGGCCGTGGTGAGTGTGTTCGTGGCGGGCGGCAACGCGTGGTTTGGCATCTCGGCCGGCTCGCTCGTCATGATCTTTATCTATACCTATAACCTCACCATGCGCCTGAACTACGTGAGTTCCATGATGCAGCGCATCAACCGCGCTTTGGGCGATGCGGCCGAGATGACGCGCGTGCTGGACGAGCCATGTTTGGTGGCAGACGACCCGGACGCCCCTGAGCTCAAAGTGACCGAGGGCGCGATTGATTTTGAGCACCTGAGCTTTGCGTACCGTGACGCTGCGGCGGGCGAGACCGTGTTCGATGACCTGACGCTTCATGTGGCGGCGGGCCAGCGCGTGGGCCTGGTGGGCAAATCGGGCTCGGGTAAGACGACGCTCACCAAATTGCTGCTGCGCCTAGACGATGTTCAGGGCGGTCGCGTGCTCGTGGACGGCCAGGACGTCTCGCGCTGCACGCAGCAGAGCCTGCGCCGCCAGGTTGCCTACGTGCCGCAGGAGGCGCTGCTGTTCCATCGCTCCATTCGCGAGAATATCGCCTACGGACGCCCCGACGCCACCGACGAGCAGATCCGCGAGGCGGCTCGCTTGGCTAATGCGACCGAGTTTATCGACCGCTTGCCCCGTGGCTTTGACACCATGGTGGGTGAGCGCGGCGTCAAGCTCTCGGGCGGCCAGCGTCAGCGCGTGGCTATCGCCCGCGCCATCCTAACCGACGCGCCGATTCTGGTGCTCGACGAAGCGACCTCTGCCCTGGACAGCGAGTCCGAGGCGCTGGTGCAGGAGGCGCTCGAAAACCTGATGCGCGGGCGCACCTCCATTGTGGTGGCGCATCGCCTGTCCACCGTGGCGGCGCTCGACCGCATCGTGGTGCTGGCGGACGGCGAGATCGTCGAGGATGGTACGCATGCACAGCTCGTCGAGGCGGGCGGCGAGTACGCGAGCCTGTGGAGCCGCCAAACCGGCGCATTCTTGGAGGCGTAAGCGTCTCGGACGTGGGACAATTGTGCCCATAAGTTTATTGTGCCGTTGAGCCGAGGAGTCGTTATGCCACGCGAGACCAATGCCGCCAAGCGCGAGCGCGCCATCGAGGTGTGCGAGCGCCTCAACCGTCGCTATGGCCCGGTCGAGTGCTTTTTGGACCACGAGAATCCCTTCCGCCTGCTGATCGCGGTGCTGCTCTCGGCACAAACGACCGATGCGCAGGTCAACAAGGTGACGCCGCGGCTGTTTGCCCAGTGGCCCACGCCCGAGGCCATGGCCGGGGCGAGCGTGACTGACGTGGCGGACACCATCAAGTCGCTTGGCTTTTATAAGAGCAAGGCCAAGCATGCCGTGGAGGCCGCGCAGATGATCGTTGCCGATTACGGCGGCGAGGTGCCGGCCGACATGAAGGAACTCGTGAAGCTGCCGGGCGTGGGACGCAAGACGGCGAACATCGTGCTCAACGTGGGGTATGGCATCGTAGAGGGCATTGCGGTGGACACGCACGTCAACCGCATTGCGCACCGCCTGATGCTGAGTCCCAAGACGCATGCAAAGGAGCCGCTCAAGACCGAGCAGGATTTGCTCAAGATTTTGCCGCACGAGTATTGGGAGTCGGTCAACCATCAGTGGATCACCTTCGGTCGCGAGATCTGCGACGCCCGCAAACCCAAGTGTGACGAGTGCCCGCTGGCAGATTTGTGCCCCAGCGTGCGCGTAGCGGGGTAGGGCGGAACGCATTTTCGTCTGGCGTTTTTTTGCGGGGCTGGGTTTGCCCTTGAGCCGGAGTCCTCTCCATGCGCTACCATGACGGACAATGTATTTGACGTACGACCCGCCGAGCTTGCCCCGGCGGGCTTTTGGCGTTGCGATGCCGGAGGAACAGCATGCTCATTCACCGTATAGCCGCGCAGCTCTACACTGCCGAGGCGCTGCAGACCGTCGAGGCCGGACTCGATGCCGGCGAGGACGTGACGCTGGCCGTGTCGCAGTCGGGTCGCACGCTTATGGCGGCCGCCCAGTTTGCGCGCCGTCCGCGCCCGACGGTCTACATTGTGAGTGGCGAGGATGCGGCCGATCGCGCCGCGCGCAGCCTTGCCGCCTACGTGGGCCTGGCGCACGTGTGCCGTTTTCCCGAGCGCAAGGACTATCCGTGGCGCGAGCAGGCGCCCGACGACGCCGTGGTGGCGCAGCGATGCGAGGCCCTGGGACGCATCGTGCGCGGGGACAACTGCATCATGGTTGCCTCGGCTCGCGCGTTGCTGCGCTGCGTGCCGCCGGTCGAGAGTCGCTACTGGGAGTCCACTACTTTTGCGGTGGGCGAGGAGATTCCTTTTGATGAGGTACCGCAGCGTCTGGTGGGCATGGGCTACACCAATGCCGGCGCCGCCGATGCGCCCGGTCTGTTCCGCGTGCACGGCGACACCGTCGAGGTGTTTCCCGCGCAGGAAAAAGCGCCCGTGCGCATTGAGTTCTTTGGCGATGAGATCGATCGCATCCGCCGCATGGTGAGCTCAACGGGGCAGACCATCGGTAACGAAGACAGCATCGAGATCTTCCCCTGCCGTGAGCTGGCGCTCACCGACGAGGCCGTCCACAACATGCATGTGGCGCTCTATCGCGCCAGCCAGGACGACAGCAAGTTGGCGGCGCTGCTCGAGATGGTGGATGCACGCATCGTCACGCCCGAGCTCGACCGCTTTTTACCGGTGATGTACGGCCAGACCGTAAGCCCGTTGGCGCACGTGAGCGGCAAGGCGCTCGTGGTCCTGTCCGAGCCGCGCTCGCTGTTCGACGACTGCCTGCGCGCCTACGAGGATATTGAGGCCCGTGCCGGCGAGGCAGGGATTGACCGCCTGGATGGTCTGTACGTGCGCGCCCAACAGCTCGATTTTGGTGCCCAGCAGCGCCTGAACTATGTGAGCCTCATCCGTGCCGGCGGTGCGGTGACGGCCGAGCTCAAGATTGAGCAGCCGGCCATTGCGGGCTCGGACAACCGTTTTATGACGCGCATTCAGGAAGTCGTGGGCAAGCGCTATGCCTGCGTGTTTGCCATCCCCGATCGCGGTGCGCGCGAGTCGATGGAGCTCACCTTTGGCGATGAGGGTATTACCTTTGAGGAGTCGCTGACGGCTGCGCCCGAAAATGCCGGTGCTATCGGCGACCGCGTGCGCGTGGCAGCGGCGGATTCCGCCGACCGTGCCGCACGCCAGGAGGCCCATGCTTCCATTCGCGAGCGTAAGGCCGACGCGCTCAACGCCCGCTCGCTCGAGGCGGGTGCCGCCCAGGCTGCCGCCGGCGCCGCCGTGCCCACTATTTCGCGCGGACGTGTGACCTTTGTCGATGCCGCCTTGCCGCAGGGCGTGGTGGTGCCCGATGCCAACCTAGCCGTGTTCTCGATCGCCGACCTCAACGCCCGCATGGACGCCAACCGCGCGCGCAGCCGTCGCAAGGTTGACATTACGCAGATCACCTTCCCGTTTAAGCCGGGCGACTACGTGGTGCACGCCACCCACGGCATCGCGCTCTTTAGCGAGATCGCGCGCCAGGAAGTGGGCGGCAAGGAGCGCGATTACTTTTTGCTGGAATATGCCGACGGCGACAAGCTCTACGTGCCGCTCGAGCAGGTCGACCGCATCACACGCTATGTTGGCCCCGACGGCGACAAGCCGCGCCTGACCAGGCTCAATACCGCCGACTGGACGCGTGCCACCAACAAGGCACGCAAGAACGCCAAAAAGCTGGCGTTTGACTTGGTCGACCTGTATACGCGCCGCTCGTCGATTACCGGTATCGCCTGTCCGCCCGATACGCCCGAGCAGATCGAGATGGAGGAGAGCTTCCCTTACGACGAGACGCGCGACCAGCTGGAGGCCATCGCCGACATTAAGGCCGACATGGAGGCGCCCAAGCCCATGGACCGCCTGCTGTGCGGCGACGTGGGCTTTGGCAAGACCGAGGTCGCCCTGCGCGCGGCCTTTAAGTGCGTGGACTCCGGCCGCCAGGTCATGGTGCTCTGCCCCACGACCATTCTGGCCCAGCAGCACTACGAGACCTTCTTTGAGCGCTTTGCCCCGTTTGGCCTCGAGGTCGAGGTACTCAGCCGCTTCCGCACGCCGGCGCAGCAAAAGCGCGCGCTCAAGGCGTTTGCCGAGGGCACGATCGATGTGCTCATCGGCACGCATCGTCTGCTTTCGGCCGATGTGAACCCCAAGAACCTGGGCCTGGTGATCATCGATGAGGAACAGCGCTTTGGCGTGCAGCACAAGGAGCAACTCAAGAACCTGCGCGAGCAGATTGACGTGCTCACGCTTTCGGCAACGCCGATTCCGCGAACCATGCAGATGGCCACGAGCGGCGTGCGCGACATGAGTCTGATCACGACGCCGCCGACCGGGCGTCGTCCCGTGATCGTGCACGTGGGGGAGTACGACCCCGACGTGGTGAGTGCGGCGATTCGCCTGGAGGTGGGCCGCGGCGGTCAGGTGTATTACGTGTCCAACCGCGTCAAGACTATCGACGACGCCGTGGCGCGCGTGCACGAGGCCGCGCCCGAGGCGCGCGTGGGCGTGGCGCACGGCAAGATGAGCCCGCGCGAGGTCGAGGACGTGATGATCGAGTTTGCGACCAAAAAGATCGACGTGCTCATCGCCACGACCATCGTGGAGAGCGGCATCGACAACGCGACCGCCAACACGCTGATCATCGAGGATTCGCAGCGTCTGGGTCTGGCGCAGCTTTACCAGCTCAAGGGCCGTGTGGGTCGCTCTGCCACGCAGGCCTACGCGTACTTTATGTTCCCGGGCGAGCTGCCGCTCACCGAGGAGGCGACGGCGCGCCTGACCGCGCTTTCCGAGTTTCAGGATCTGGGCAGCGGCATGCGCATCGCCATGCGCGACCTGGAGATCCGTGGTGCCGGCTCGCTTATGGGCGCCGAGCAGCACGGCAACCTGTCGAGCGTGGGCTTCGACCTGTTTACGCAGATGTTGGGCCAGGCAGTGGCCGAGGCGCGCGGCGATGATGACGCCGGCGTGGAGGCGGCGAGCGTGGGTATTAACCTGCCGGCCGACTACTTCTTGTCCGAGGAGTACCTGCCGGCGGTGGACCAGCGCGTGCTCGTGTACCGTAAGCTCGCAGCGGCCGAGGACCTGGAGAGCATCGACGAGGTGCAGGAAGAGACCGAGGCCGCGCATGGCGAGCTGCCGTTGGCGGGACTCAACCTGTTCAATCGCGCGCGCATCCGCATTCGCGGCGAGCGTCTGGGGCTCGAGAGCGTCACGCTCAGTGGCGGTCGCATCACGTTTTTGGGCGTCGACGTGCCTAAGAAGGTGGCCTTTGAGCTTAAGACCCGCTATGGCGCGGTGAACTTCCCCAAGAGCCGCAAGCTGTCGGTACCCTACAAGGCAGGCGCCGGTGCGGGCAGCGGCCTGGGTCGCGGTCTCGACGCCAACGACGGCACCGGCCCGGTGGCCGCGGCGCTCATGCTGCTGCAACAGCTGGGCGCTAGCGACGACGACTAACAAGTAGGGGGCGTGGCGGGATGAAGTTGTCTTTGTCCTGCCACGTTGCAGGTTGATTCCAGCCCCATCGAAAGGAAAGCATGTTCGGGTACATCTATAAGAAAGATGCCGCCATTATCGCGGTTGTCCTGTGTCTTTGTCTGGGCGTGGGCAGTTTCTTCGATTATCAGATCTCGAGCGCGCTGTTCAATATCGGCAGCATGTACGGCCGCTTTATCGAGGCCGCCGGCGAGCTGCCGTTCGAGCTGACGGCGAGCATCGCGGGCGTTATGCTCGTGCGCGCGGTGCGTCCCGACTCCAGGGGGAGCAAATGGCTCGCTGTGCTCGGCATCCTCGTCAACGTTGGCCTGACCGGCTACGAGATCGTTTCGTCCCTGAGGGTTGGCGGCAAACTCATCGCGGCTCAGTTGGTGCTGACGTTTGTGCTGGTCATCGTCGCCAACCTTATCGTCTATCGCCTCACGCGCACGACCGAGCCCGACGAGCTCACACGCTGGGCGTTGATGGTGCTTGCCGTGTGGGTCGCTCAGGCCATCATCCTCAACGTGATCGTCAAGCCGCTGTGGTCGCGCCCGCGCATGCGCGTGATCGAGGTCACGCCGGGGCTCAATTTTCAGCCGTGGTGGGTGATCGGCAATCCCGACAAGTGGACCTATATCGCCGCCGGCGTAATCAAGGACGGCTTTAAGTCGTTCGCGAGCGGGCACACCGCGCATGCGGCGATGGGTCTTATGCTCGCCGGACTTCCCGCGGTGGCCTTTAAGGAAAAGCCCTCGCGCCGTCGGGTGGTCTTTTGGACGGCGGCTGTGGTCGCGGCGCTCGTCGCCTTTGGCCGCATCGTGATCGGAGCGCATTTTTTGAGTGACGTGAGCTGCGGTTTTGCCCTGGTACTGGCACTTGAGTGCCTTGCCGCGCGCATTGCCTATCCCAACGGCGTACAATAGCTCCGTTTGAATCATCTGGCCGATACCCGGTAAGAGAGGATTGCCATGCTCGCGTTTAACAACGATTATTCCCACGGCGCACATCCGGCAGTGCTGCAGGCGCTCGTCGACACCAACATGGAGCCGCAGCCCGGCTACGGTACCGATGCGCACACCGAGCGTGCCAAGCAGCTTATCCGCGAGGCCTGTCAGGCCCCCGATGCCGACGTGTTTTTTCTGGTGGGCGGCACGCAGGCCAACGCGACGGTGATCGACATGCTGCTTGCGCCCTACGAGGGCGTCGTTGCCGCCGAGACCGGCCACGTCGCCGGGCACGAGGCGGGCGCTATCGAGTTTGGTGGTCACAAGGTGCTCACTATCCCCGGCTACGAGGGCAAGATGCACGTCGAGGATCTCGAAAACTATTTCCAGGTGTTCTACGAAAACGAGAGCCATGAGCACATGGTGTTCCCGGGCGCCGTGTACGTGAGTCTATCGACCGAGTACGGCACGCTGTATTCCAGGGCCGAGCTCGCGGCGATTCACGCGGTGTGCCAGAAGCGCGAGATTCCGCTATTTGTGGACGGCGCTCGCCTGGCCTATGCACTGGCGGCCGATGAGTGCGACATTACCCTGCCCGAGCTGGCGCAGCTGTGCGACGTGTTCTACATCGGCGGCACCAAGTGCGGCGCGCTCTGCGGCGAGGCTGTGGTGTTCTGCGGCATGCACGCTCCGGCACATCCCATTCCGCGCATTAAGCAGCACGGCGCGCTGTTGGCCAAGGGCCGCCTGACGGGCGTGCAGTTTGAGGCACTCTTTACCGATGGCTTGTATTTTGAGATTGGTCGACAGGCGATCGAGACGGCTCAGGCGCTGCGTCGTGTGCTGCACGAGCGCGGCTACCAGTTCTTTTTGGAGACGCCCACAAACCAGCAGTTTGTGATTCTGCCCAACGAGGACATGGCGCGCATTCGCGAGCACGCCTCGATCGAGTACTGGGAAAAGTACGACGAGACCCACACGGTGGTGCGCTTTTGCACTAGCTGGGCCACGACGCAGGAGGATATCGACGCGTTGGCGGCTGTCCTGTAGCCTGATGTAATGACGAGGGGCCGCCTTGCGCTTGGGTTTGGCGCAAGGCGGCCTTTGTTTTTGAGGGAGAAGGGTTGTATGACCGAGATGTTCGAGCCGACGATTCGTCTGGCGACGCCCGATGATGCGCCGGCGTTGCTTGCCATCTATGAGCCGTATGTGCGCCAGACGGCGATTACCTGCGAATACGAGGTGCCGAGCGTTGAGGAGTTCGCCGGGCGCATCGAGCGTACGCTCAAGCGCTATCCGTATCTGGTGATGGAGCTGGACGGGCGTCCGGTAGGTTATGCCTATGTGAGTCCGCTCAACAGCCGCGAGGCATACGACTGGTCGGTCGAGACATCGATCTACCTGGCGCGCGATGTGCGCCACGGCGGGCTGGGTCGTATGCTGCACGACGCGCTCAAGCAATGCCTGATTGCGATGGGCATCACCAACATGTGCGCGCTCATCGCCGTGCCGCACAACAAGGACGACGAGTATCTGACGCATAACAGTCAGGATTTCCATGCCCATATGGGGTATCGCCTGGTGGGTGCCTTCGACCGCTGCGCCCAAAAGTTCGGCCGCTGGTACGACATGTGCTGGATGGAGCTGGTCCTTGCCGAGCGCACACCCAACCAACTCAAACCAACCTGGTTCCCCGACCTTCCCAAACCTACCATTTAGGGACAGGTTTATTTTGGCCGCTTTATAGCGTCAATTCACCGCGAGAAGTACGGATTCACGCGTCTTTTGATGCGGATGGGCTTAATTTGGCTTCGATTTGGGTCCGTTTGGCTTCGATTCGAACTAAGTGAGTAGACTTTTTGGCGCAGGTCGAGCACAAGGCGTATCTGCCTTAGTAAAACCGCAGGTCACGGAGGTGACAGTTTTTGGTGTGCTCGACAGGTCACGAAAAGTCTACTCACTTAGATTTGCGGTACTGGATATTCTGAGCAGGAACAGTTGAGCTTGGACGGCGCGTATTGCCAGGCGATGTTGGCATTTGTGCCATGCTGGCTTGAGATTTAATAAAACCGCAGGTAAAACGTTCATCAGGTACAGTTTGCCTCGTTTGGTGCGCTAGCCGATGGGCTCGGTGTATTTGGCGCGGTCGGTGCGCTGGATGCGCTTGGAGACGTGGAGCGGGCGGCCGTCGGTGTCGTAGACGTAGTCGGTGATCAGGATCAGCGCCTGCCCGCGCTCGACGTTGAGCAAAAACGCCTCGTTTTGCGAGGCGTAGCACACCTCAAAGGTCTTATGCCCCTGTGCCGGCGCGCGATGGAACTCCTGTCGCAGCGTGGCGTAGAGCGAACCGTTGATATCGCGATCGATGAGTGCCTCGAAGCTTGGCGGCAGATAAGTGGTCTCCAGGCACAGCGGCGCATCGTCCAGATAACGCAGACGGACAAGTTTGACGAGCTTGCTGCCCACGGCGGCATCAAAGAACTTAGCTATGCTGCCGCCCGCCTTGGTAAAGCCCGAGTCCACGGTGCGCGTGGTGGGCTTCATGCCCTGGCCTTCGACCTGCTTGGTATAGCTCGAAAACACCAGGTTGTTCTCATGGAGCGCGGGCGTGTCGGCCACAAAGGCACCACGTCCGCGCTCGGTGCGAACCAGGCCCTCATCAACGAGCACCTTAAGGGCATGGCGCACGGTGCTGCGCGACAGCCCCGATTCGTCCATGAGTTCCATCTCGGACGGCAGCTTGTCTCCGCGCGCGTAGGTGCCGGCGGCGATGCGGTCGCGCAGCATGCCCGCCAAGCGCTCGTATTGGCTTAGTTTCTTTTTAGATGAGACGCTCATATTGCCAACCTATATCTAACTTGTATGCCTAACTAAGCAAGCATGTATTCAATACAAGAACAAAACTGCTGGTAACGAACAATCGAAAACCTTACCAGCAAAATTTCTAAGACAAATATAGCATACAACTAGTCGACATAACCAAAACATGTATGTAACTTGTATGCCATCGAGAGCATCAAACGAGAAGAAAGGCTGATGCACGATGACTACTCAGGAACAGGTTAAGGATGTCGTCTCCCAGGTTTTGGCTGACAAGGCTGACAAGGGCGGCATCAAGCGCGTCGTGTGGATTGGCGCTGGCGGATCCAACGGCGGCAACTATCCTGCCCAGTACTTTATGGAGCACGAGGCCACGCAGGTCGTGAGCTCCAGCTACACCAGCAACGAGTTCGTGCACGCAACCCCTGCCTACGTCAACGAGAACACCTTGGCCGTCGTCGTGTCCATGCGCGGCACCAAGGAGACCATCGTCGCCGCCCAGGTCGCCAAGGACCACGGCGCCAGCACCATCGCGATCTATGTCGACGAGTCCGGCCTCACCGAGGTCTGCGACCACAAGATTCAGTATGACAGCCTGGCCGTCGATGAGTCCTGCATGGGCCGCACCAACTCCGCCGTCGTGACCATGATCGCCATGGAGCTTACGCAGCAGACCGAGGGCTATGCCGAGTACGAGACCGCTATGGCCGCGTTCGACTTGGTCGACCCCATCTATCGCAAGGCCGTCGAGTACACCCGTCCGCTCGCTGCCAAGTGGGCCGAGCAGAACGCCGACAAGCCCTGCATCAACGTCATGGCCCAGGGCCCGCTCTTTGGTGCCGCCTACGTCTTTAGCATCTGCAACGTGCAGGAGATGCTGCAGATCGACTCTTGCACCATCAACACCTGCGACTTCTTCCACGGCCCCTTCGAGATCCTGGACAAGCGCACCTCGCTGTTCCAGCTCATCAGCGTCGGCCGCAGCCGCTGCAACGACGAGCGCGGCATCCGCTTTGTCAACCAGTACGGTGGCGAGCGCGTCTATCAGCTCGACGCCAAGGAGCTCGGCCTCAACGACATCAAGGACAGCGTGAGCGAGTACTTCAACCACCTGATCTTTGCCCCGATCCTCAACAACGTGTACATGCGCGCGCTCTCTGCCGTCACCCACAAGGACTACATGACGCGCCGCTACATGTGGAAGCTTGAGTATTAGTTACGGCGTTTTACCAAACGCCGTAACCGCTCGACGCTGCGCGGGCCGCATTTGGTCAATCTGGCGTTCAACTTCAAGGGCGCGACCAGAAGGTCAGCGCCCTTTCGTTTCACGCCACCTTGCCTCAAATGCGGCCCGCTCGCTGATTTATGCTCAACCAGCGGCGCTTTAGTCGTTGGGGACGTTCTTAAATGGCTAGTCATTTAAGAACGTCCCCAACGAGTACCCAATGAGTATGCTGGGAAGCAGATTTTTCCGTTCGGCGATTTGTGTCTTGAAAAATGTATATAACGACTATAACGTAGTGTGAAACATATTGGAAACAATACCGAGGAGGCTGCGTTGAAGAAAAGCAATCTGGGCTATGTGCTGGTGCTGGTCGCCGCGCTTATGTGGGGCAGCATCGGAATCTTTGTAAACGGCATCTCGGCCATGGGCGTTTCGTCCCAGAGCATGGCTGCCTTTCGCTTGTTGGTCGGAGCGCTTATCTTGGCGCCGGTCCTGATGTTTATGGGCTGCCGTCCGGGTGAGGGGTCTACCGTGGCTCAGGGTCCGCTGGCGCTGTTCAAGGCAAGCCCTAAAGAGCTTGTTCCCTGCGCGCTTGTCGGTATCGTCGGTTTGGCCGCCGCCAACACCTGCTATTACGAGTGCATGGGCGAGGTCGGCATGTCCACGGCCTCGGTGCTGCTCTACACCTCGCCGGTGTTTGGCGTCGTGCTCGGACGCGTGCTTTATCGCGAGGACGTGACCCCCAACAAGCTCGTTGCCATTGTCTTTAACATCGTTGGCTGCGTGCTTGCAGTGACAAATGGCGACCTTTCCGGTTTCCATTTTTCGGTTTGGGGCGTCACGTCGGGCGTGATTGCAGGCCTTTGTGGTGCGTCGCTCGCGGTGTTTAGCCGGATAGCAACCAAGACGGTCCACCCGCTGGCTGTCACGTTTTGGGGCTTTGTTTTTGGCGGTGCGGTTATGGCGGCTATCGCGGCTCCGTGGCCGGATGTCGCCGCGGCAATGTCGCCACAGCTGCTGCTGCTGTTCCTTGGCTTTGGACTCATCCCCACAGCCGTGGCTTACATCTTATATATGCAGGGTCTGTCCATGGGGCTCGAGACATCGAAAGTTCCCGTCGTAATGTCATTCGAGACGGTCGTCACCGTACTGCTGGGCATTGGTGTCTACGCCGAGCCCGCCGGCGCGATCAAAGTCCTGGGCATCGTGCTGGTGCTCGCGTCCATCCTGATTATGAACACCGACTTCTCTAAGCTGCGCAACAGTGTGTTTGTCGGTCATGTCATTGAGAGCATGACCTTTAAGCCCAACGCGTGGTGGACGGAGAAATCGCAGGACATGGATCTGTTTAAGGAGCGCACCGGCATTGCGCTGGAACCCACCGTGCAGGAAAGCCCCTGGTACTTCGTGCGATAGAGGATTGCGTGCAGGGTCTGACCTGGGGTTATCCAGCCAGCGCCTGCCTATCCAGCCCCAACGTTTCAAGTACGTTAAACCCGTCAACGGTCGATTTTCACCCGCGAACGGTCTTTATACTAATTAGCAATATAAGCAATGTATAAGACGTTATAATGACCATAACGAAAAGGAGGAGGCAAGATGAATCAGATCATTCTCGCATCTCATGGCGGCCTGGCCGCAGGCGCCAAAGACACGCTCGAGATGGTTCTCGGCGACGTGTCGAACGTCCACGTCGTGTCGCTTGCTCGTGACGACAAGGAGCCCATCACCAATAAGGTGGACGCCCTGATCGCCACGTTCAACGCGGACGACACCGTCTACGTGCTGACCGATATGCTCGGCAGCTCGGTCAACAACAACATGGTCGAGCTTTCCAAGAACGGCACGAAGTTCACGGTAATCAGCGGTTTCAACATCCCGCTGGCGCTCACGCTCGCTATGAGCCCCGTCCCCGTCAAGGGTGCCGAGCTCGCAGCCCTCATCAACGAGGCCCGCACCGGTCTGACCAACCCCAACGCACCGGTCGAGGCTGCCGCGGCTCCCGCCAAGAAGGCCAAGGCGTCCCGTCACAGCTCCGGTCCCGCCAAGATCGTCCTCGCACGTCTTGATTACCGTCTGCTGCACGGCCAGGTCGTCTTTACCTGGACCACCAAGGTTCAGGCCGAGCGCATCATCGTCGTCGACAACGCTGCCGCCAACGATGACATCAAGAAGGGCGCTCTCAAGCTGGCCAAGCCCCAGGGCGTGCGCCTGAACGTCTTCACCGTCGAGCGTGCCCTCGCCAAGATGGACAAGCTCAACACCCTCGGCGAGCGCGTCATGTTCGTCTTTGGCAACACTGCCGAGATGCTGCAGTTCTGCCAGGGCTACAAGCTCGACGCCATCAACCTGGGCGCCACCGCCAACCACGACGGTGCCGATCAGGTCGGCGGCAAGGACAGCTCCGTCTTTCTCGACGCCACCCAGAAGGCCGACGTCAATCAGCTGCTCGACATGGGCATCAAGCTCTATGTTCAGCAGACCCCTACGTATCAGAGCGTCGACATCGACGCCAAGCTGTAATCAACCAGGCTTTTGCCTGACTGAAAGGAGAAGGGTATGAATACGTTCATCAGTGCGGTGCTCGTCGGCCTCGTCGGCGTGTTCTGCATGTGGGACTCCCGCCTGCTCGGTCGTCTTAACTTCGAGCAGCCCCTCGTTGGCGCTACGCTCGTCGGTCTGCTGCTGGGCGATGTGCCCACCGGCCTTGCCGTCGGTGCCGCCGTCGAGCTCGTGTCCATGGGCCTGGTGCAGGTCGGCGCCGCCGTTCCGCCCGATATGGTCCTGGGCGGCATCGTGGCCGCTGCCTTTGCGTGCCTGACCGATGCTTCCGCCGAGACCGCCATGACGATCGCCATCCCGGTCGCCGTCCTGGGTCAGCTTCTCGGCATCGTGTTCCGTTCCATCATCGCCGCCCTCACCCATGTGGCAGATAGCGCGATCGATAACGGAAAGTTCAAGACCGCCTACCGTATGCACATCTGCGCCGGCTCCGGTCTGTACGCCGTCATGTACTTCCTGCCGATCTTCCTCGCCGTTTTTGTTGGCACCGACCTGGTTCAGGCCATCGTCAACATGGTTCCCGAGTGGCTGTCCACTGGTCTTAACGTTTCGACCAAGATCATGACCGCCTACGGCTTGGCCCTGCTGCTCACCATGATGATCAAGAAGGGTATGACTCCGTTCCTGTTCATCGGTTTCCTGCTCGCCGCTTACCTCAACCTGTCCGTCATCGCGGTCGCTCTGATCGGTGTGTGCCTGGCTGTCGTCTTCATGGGCTTCAAGTTCAACGGTTCCCATGCAGCCGCCGGTGTCGATTCCGACTACGATCCGCTCGAAGACGACGAAGACTAAGGAGGAACACACTATGGCAACCGCAACCAAGGACGTGTCCCTGAACAAGAAGGTCAGCCAGTTCTTCTGGCGCTCCTGGGCCATCCAGGCCTCTTGGAACTACGAGCGTCAGATGAACATGGGCTTCCTCTACGGCATGGTTCCCACGCTCGATCGCCTCTATCCGGACGAGTCCGACCCCAAGCAGCTCGCTGCTAAGAAAGAGGCTTACCACCGTCACATGGCGTTCTACAACTGCACCCCGCAGACGAGCGCCTTTATCCTGGGCCTCACCGCCTCCATGGAGGAGGAGTACGCCAAGGATCCCGAGAACTTCGATCCCGATTCGATCAACGCGGTCAAGACCTCCCTCATGGGTCCGCTTTCCGGCATCGGTGACTCCTTCTTCCAGGGCACCATCCGCGTTATCGCCTTTGGCCTTGGCGTTCAGCTGGCTCAGCAGGGCTCCATCATGGGCCCGATCCTGGCCATGCTCATCTCCATCGTCCCCTCCGTGCTGATCACTTGGTTCGCAGCCAAGATGGGCTATCAGGGCGGCCACGAGTACCTGAGCAAGCTTCAGGGCGGCGACCTCATGGAGAAGCTCATGTATGTCTGCGGCATCGTGGGTCTTATGTCCGTGGGCGGCATGATCGCTACGCTGATTGGCGCCACCACCCCGCTGCAGTTCGCTGAGGGCACCGTCGTTATCCAGGACATCCTGGACGGCATGATGCCCCAGATGATTTCCCTTGGCCTCACCGGCCTTATGTACTGGCTCATCAAGAAGAACGTCAACACCGGTTGGCTTCTCGTGATCGCCATCGTGGGCGGCATCGCCCTCTCCGCGGCCGGCATCCTGGCCTAGTCGCGACCAAGCGTCTAACCGCTTTCCCCCGGGGGCCTGCCTGGCATCCCATACCCCAGGCAGGCTTCCATTCCCAAAATGCGACAATGGGACAGTCCCCTTGTCGCATCCTCAACGGGCCGGCGACTCGGTCCAAACCACGGTAACCCTGCGAGCGCCCGGCAATGTGGCGCCGCAAAAATCGAAAGGAATGTGTCAGATGTACGAGATCGACCTTAACCTCCCTAAGCAGATCGTCGCTGACGTCCTGTCCAACCACGAGATCCACAGTGTCGCCTTCGTCGGCTGCGGTGCTTCCATGTCCGACCTGTACCCCGCCAAGTACTTCCTGGCCAACAACACGGACAAACTGAACGTTCAGATCTTCACCGCTAACGAGTTCAACTACGACACGCCTTCCTGGGTCAACGAGCACACCTTCGTGATCACCTGCTCCCTCGGTGGCTCCACGCCCGAGACCGTCGAGGCCAACAAGACCGCCAAGAAGCACAACTGCCCGGTCGTCTCCCTCACCAACAAGGCTGGCTCCGCTCTGACCGTCGACGCCGACCACGTCATCGTCCACGGCTTCCACGCCAACTATGCCGCTAAGGCCGAGAAGCCTGGCTACGCCATCGCTCTTGCTCTCGAGATCCTTCAGCAGACCGAGGGCTATGATCACTACGAGGATATGATCACCGGCCTCACCAACATCTTCGACCTGTGCGAGAACGCCGCTCAGCACTGCACCAAGCTCGCCAAGAAGTTCGCTGAGGACTTCAAGGACGACAAGATGATCTACTTCATGGCTTCCGGTGCCTCCGAGAAGATGGCTTATTCTCACGCCGCCTTCCTGTTCACCGAGATGCAGTGGATCGACGCCGCCGCCTACAACACCGGCGAGTACTTCCACGGCCCGTTCGAGGTTTCCACCGAGGGTAAGCCCTACGTCTTCTTCATGTCCGATGGTGCTACCCGTCCGATGGACGCCCGCGCCCTCACCTTCCTTGAGCGCATGGGCGCCAAGGTCGCTCTGATCGACTCCAAGGACTACGGTCTGGCCGACGCCGTGCCGGCGAGCGTCATCACCTACTTCAACCCGCTGCTGCACCTCGCCGTTATGCGCGAGTACGGCAACCAGATCGCCGAGGCCCGTCAGCACCCGCTGACCATGCGTCGCTACATGTGGAAGCTTTCCTACTAATCACAAGTAAGTAAACCTTACGGGTTGATTGAGAGGGGATGGGGTTTGCGCCCCGTCCCCTTTTTTGCTCTTGAGAGGAGATGCGTATGATCAAGGCAGTGCTGTTTGATATGGACGGCGTGCTGGTCGATACCGAGTGGTTCTACAACCGCCGCCGCGTGGCGTTTATGGAGGAGAAGGGGTTCCACTTTGACGAGATCCCCGATCTCTCGGGGTCTAACGAGCCGGCCATTTGGCAGGCGCTGGTGCCCGACGATGTTGAGTTGCGCGAGCGCCTGCGCGTGGAGTACAAGCAGGTCTACAGCCCGGTCCATCCCGTTCCGTATGCCGAGCTGCTCAACGAGCAGACAGAGCCGGTGATGCGCGAACTGCACGAGCGCGGCGTGAAGTGTGCCATCGCGAGCTCGTCTTATCGCGAGCTGATTGACGAGCTGGTGGAGATCGCCGGTATCGCCGACGTGCTGGACTACACCATCAGCGGCCACGAGTGCAGCGCGTTTAAACCCGACCCCGAGATCTACCTGCGCGCCATGGAGACGCTGGGCGTGGAGCCGGCCGAGTGCCTGGTCATCGAGGACTCGCCCTTGGGTATCGAGGCAGGCAAGCGCTCCGGTGCTCGCGTTTTGGCTTTGCGTCCGCACGAGGGCGTCAACCTGGACCAGTCCGCCGCCGATACCATCATCGACAACCTCACCGACATCCTTTCAGCCATCTAGCCATCTAGCGGCAAACCACCGCGAAGGTGCCTGTCTCCTTTGTGGTGGTTGGGCGCCCGTCTCGCTCCATGCTACAATCGCCGACATGCCTCACAACTAGATTTGCCTTCGAAAGGAGCCCGCGTGGCGAACGCCATCGATCAGCTCACGGACCGCGTGCTCGTGCTCGGCCGCCTTACCATCGTCCGCCGCGCCATTACTGCCGTGGCGGTCACGATTTCTGCCGTTCTCCAGACATTCCTGATCCAGGCGTTCATTCAACCCGCCGACCTGCTTCCGAGCGGCCTCACCGGCGTTGCGGTCCTGCTCGATCGCGTTACCTCGCTCGGCGGCGTTCACATCGACATCTCGCTCGGTATGCTCGCGCTCAACATTCCCGTGGCGCTCCTATGCTGGAGCGGCATTAGCAAGCGCTTCGTCATCTTCTCGATGATGCAGGTTGTGCTCTCGTCGCTGTTCCTCAACGTCTTTCACTTCGCGCCGTTTTTGGGTGACAAGATCATGCTCATCATTTTTGGCGGCGTGGTCTCGGGTCTGGGCGCTGCCATCGCGCTTAAATCCGGCGCATCCACCGGCGGCACCGACTTTATCGCGCTGTGGGTTTCCAACCACACGGGCAAGACCATCTGGGGCGTCATCTTTGGTTTCAACTGCTTTATCCTGGCGATCTTTGGTTTTATGTTTGGCTGGGACAAGGCGGCGTACTCCATCGTGTTCCAGTTTATTTCGACCAAGACCATCGACAGCTTCTATCGTCGCTACGACCGCGTGACGCTGCAGATCACGACGCGCAAGGCGGACGAGGTCATGACCGCCTATGTTGACCATTTTCAGCATGGCATTAGCTGCGCCGAGGTCATTGGCGGATACAGCCGCGAGAAGATGTACCTGCTGCACGCCGTTGTATCGACCTACGAGAGCCAGGACATTATCAAGCTGGTGTGCGACATTGATCCCGGCGCCGTGATCAACGTGTTCCACACGCTCAACTTTGTGGGCGGCTGGTGGGGAGGTCATGTCGACGAGCCCATGCCCGCGGCCGTTCCCGATCCCGACAAGCCCGCACGCATGGCCAGCAGGCAGGCGCGCCTCAGCGAGCAGGACAGCCTGCAGCAGGACGACGGCAAGTAGGGTTTTGGCATTTTACCGGCCCGGCGCAACCCTTCCGTATGAGTCCCTCGAAAGCCCCGTTGCTTTCGAGGGACTTTCGTTTGCCCAGATAAAACCTGCCAAAATGAAGCTGTCGCTTTTTGGTAGGGAGGGTGTATCGTTTTATCAATATGAGGTAACATGAAACTAGACGTTATATACGTATTAGTTATTTCAATATTTCGATAAGAGTGATTAGATATGCCTGCGCCCAAAAATGCACCGCTTTACCAGCAGATTTACGACGAGATCAAGGATGCGATCGAGAAAGGTGTTTATGCACCCAAGGAGCGTATTCCGTCCGAGCTTGAGCTAGCCGAGCAGTACGACGTGAGCCGCATTACGGTGCGCCGCGCCGTCGAGGAGCTGTGCTCCGATGGCTACCTGGTTAAGCGGCAGGGCCGTGGCACCTTTGTCTCCACGCCGCACATCAACCGCCAGTTCCACGCTTCGACGCTGCAGACGTTTACCGCGCTGTGTGCCGATAATGACATGAAGGCGGGCGCGCATGTGGTCGATCGCCAGATTGTGCCGGCACGTCAAAACGAGATGGAGTTCTTTGGCCTGCAGAAGGACGCGCTGCTGCTGCATATCAAGCGCGTGCGTACGGCCGACGGCGAGCCCATCTTTGAGGAGAACATCTTTGTGCCGTTTGACGCCTACCGTGAGCTGTTGACGGCCGATCTTGAGGACAAGTCGATTTTTGCCGAGGTCGAGCGTGTTGGCGGAACGCCGATTGCATCGGTTGGCTACCGCACGGTCGAGGCCGTTCGTGCCAATGCCGAGCAGGCGGCCGAGCTGGGCATCGCTCCGCACGATCCACTGCTCAACCTGCGTGCCGGCTTTACCGGTCCCAATGGCGAGCCGGTCCTGATGGGTAAGCAGTACTACGTGGGATCGCGCTACGTTATGGTTATGTAAGTTACGCGGTTTTACCAAACCGCGTAACGGCTCGACGCTGCAAACGCCCCTAAGCGGCAACCTGACGTTCAATCGTCGGTCGCGTACCGAAGTACGCTTCCCTCCTCTTTCACGTCACCTTGCTCGCTTAGGGGCGTTTTCGCTGGCTTATGCTCAACCTGCGGCGTTTCCGTGCTTGTCAAGAGCTTAGTCGTTGGGGACGTTCTTAAACGACTGGTCATTCAAGAACGTCCCCAATGACTACCCGCAGAATGAGCGTGGCTGACAGCCGGGCGACGCCGGTCCGCGTGGCGGCGTATAATCGGCGGCAGATGATTCTGACGTTAGGAAACCATGACCGATAGCATGCAGCAGATGGCGCTCGACACGCTCGGCGCCTATTTTGGCTACACCTCGTTTCGCCCGGGACAGGATCGCATGGTCGATGCGATTCTTGCCGGTCGCGATGCGTTGGGTGTTATGCCCACAGGCGCCGGCAAGTCCATTTGCTACCAGGTGCCTGCGCTCATGCTGCCCGGTATCACCTTTGTGGTGAGCCCGTTGCTGTCGCTTATGGAGGACCAGACCCGCGCGCTGCTCGCGGCGGGTGCGCGACCCAGCTATCTCAACTCCAGTCTTACGCCGGCTCAGCAAAATACCGTGCTCAAGCGGGCGCGCGAGGGCCGCTACCAGCTTATGTACGTGGCGCCCGAGCGCCTGCTCGAGCCGCGTTTTTTAGCCTTTGCGCAGGAAGCTGCGGCGGACGGCGGCATTGGCGTGCCGCTCGTTGCCATTGACGAGGCCCACTGCGTGAGCCAGTGGGGCCAGGATTTTCGTCCCGCTTACCTGCAGATTCGTGAGTTTATCGATTCGCTGCCGCGGCGCCCCATCGTGGCGGCCTTTACCGCCACGGCGACCGAGCGTGTACGCGCCGATATCCAGCAGATGCTCGGCCTGCAAAACCCTGCGACGGTGGTGACGGGCTTCGATCGCAAGAACCTCTACTTTGGCTGCGAGGAGATGGGCGACAAAGCCAAGGCAGCGTGGGTGCGCGACTATGTGATTGCGCATTCGGGCGAGAGCGGTATCGTGTATTGCTCGACCCGCAAGACCGTCGATGCACTGGCGGGTGAGCTTGCCGAAGCGCTGGGCCCCAGCGGCATTCGCATTGGCCGCTACCATGCCGGCATGGGTAATGACGCCCGCCGCCAAAGCCAGCGCGCCTTTATCGACGACGATATCCAGGTGATGGTTGCCACCAACGCCTTTGGCATGGGCATCGACAAGCCCAACGTGCGCTACGTGATCCACAACAACGTGCCCGAGAGCATCGAGGCATACTACCAAGAGGCGGGCCGCGCTGGCCGCGATGGCGATCCGGCCAGCTGTCACTTGCTGTGGAACGGCAACGATTTTCGCATGCGCCGCTTTCTGATCGATCGCGGCGATGCTGCCGACGAGGCGCTCGATGACGAGCAGCGCGCGTGGGCGCTCCAGAACCGTTATCGCCTGCTCAGCCAAATGGAGGGCTACTGCAATACCACCGGCTGCCTGCGCGAATACATGCTGCGCTACTTTGGCGACGAGGCCGCGGCCGGTGCGGGCGCCACCGCCACGGACGACGCCGAGGGCTGCGGCAACTGCAGCAACTGCCTCACGCAGTTCGAGGCCGAGGACGTCACCGATATGGCCCGCGCCGCTGTGCGCTATGTGGCCACGCGTCCCATGCGTTTTGGCAAGTCGCTCATCGCCGACGTGCTCCACGGCGGCAACACCGAGCGCATTCGCCAGATGCATCTGGACGAGGACCGCGGCTACGGTGAGCTGTCGAGTGAATCGGTTGGGCGCATCAAGGATATTATCGGCCAGCTGTGCGGCCGCGGTTATCTGGCTACCTCGCAGGGGCAGTACCCGGTCGTGGGGCTGGGCCCGCGTGCCGGCGAGGTCGAGGACGAGGCGTTTGCCTTTGCCGTTAAGCGTCGCGCGCCCAAGCGCAAGGCCTCGGCCCGCGCCCGCCGTGCGGTGGATCTGCTGCGCGAGGAGGCCGAGCTGGATCAGCGCCCGCGCGTGGGCGACGATGCCGAGCTGTTCGAGCGCCTGCGTGCCCTGCGCAAGGAGATTTCGACCGAGCTGGAGATGGCGCCGTACATGGTCTTTTCCGACAGGGCTCTGCGCGGTCTGTGCCGCTTACGCCCGCAGACGCGCGACGAGCTTATCCAGGTCAACGGCATTGGCGAGAAAAAGGCCGACGCCTTTGGCGAACAGTTTATGGCGGCGATTGAAGAGTTTGAGTCCGAGCATGCGCGGGATGGAGCGTAACGATGGCTTTCGATAGCAAGACCGACCGTACTGACGTGTCCGCCGTGCCGCTGTACCAGCAGGTCATGGACGACCTAAAGGGCGAGATCGCGCGCGGCGTGTACGCTGCCGGCTCGCGCATTCCTTCCGAGATGGAGCTCGCGAAGTCCTACGGCGTGGGGCGCGTCACCGTGCGTCGCGCCATCGAGGAGCTGTCGCGTGCGGGGTATCTCAACCGCCAGCAGGGGAGGGGCACCTTTGTGTGCGCTCCCAAGCTCAAGCGCAAGATTCGCCAGAAGGGTGACGTCCAGAGCTTTACTGAGGGTTGTGCTGCCAACGACATGGTGCCGGGTGCGCGTCTGGTGTCGCGCACGGTGGTCGCAGCGACGCACGAGGATGCGGCGTTCTTTGGCGTGGAGCCCGGCTGCGAGCTTATCGTGGTCGAACGCGTGCGCACAGCCGACGGCATCCCTGTCATGCTTGAGAACAACGCCTTTGTGCTCGCCGACCATCCCTATCTGCAGACGCTTGCCGACAAGAACCTCACGGACAATTCCATCTTTGCGCTCGTTGCCGAGCATTCGGGTCGCGCGCCGCTCAAGTCCGACCCCTGCACCGTGGAGATTGCGCTTGCCGATGCCCAAACGGCCCCGCTGCTGGAGGTGCCGGTCGGTGAGCCGCTCTTCTATATGGAGGCCTACTTTACCGACGCCGGTGGGCACCCTCTGTTGCTCGGTCGCCAAAAGATTGTGGGCTCGCGCTACGTCTTCGACATCTAACGTCCACAGATAGAACAACATAGAACAAATTTGCCGAGATGACTTCACGGGCGTTGTTACGCGTGTTATAAATAGGACAACATAGAACGACAGCAGGTACGAGCTGCCGTCGCTCAAAGCCACCCCACAAGGAGGAACATCAGGATGAACGCACATGATCTGGTTCAGGAAGTCATCGAGCGCAAGGGCAAGATCGAGAACGTCTTTTGGATCGCCTGCGGCGGTTCGATGATCGACCTGATGCCGGCTAACGAACTGCTCAAGCGCGAGGCCACCACGTTTACCTCGACAGTCTACACGGCACGCGAGTTTTGCCTGATGGCTCCCAAGAGTCTTGGTGAGAAGTCGCTCGTCATCGCCTGCAGCCACAGCGGCAACACGCAGGAGGTCGTCGACGGCTGCGAGATGGCGCTGGCCGCCGGTGCCGAGGTCGTCGCCATGACCGACTGCGAGGGCTCCAAGATCGACAACGGCAAGTGGACCACCTGGGTCTACCCCTGGGGCGAGGGCGTGCCGCAGGCCGAGGTGCCGCAGGGCATCGGCGCTCTGATCGCTGCCGAGCTGCTCGACCAGCAGGAGGGTTACGAGGCGCTTGCCGACATGTACGAGGGCCTCAAGAAGATGGATGCGCTGCTGCCCGCCGCCCGCGAGAAGGTCAACGCCGAGCTGGGCGCCCGCTTTGCCGAGCTCTGCCAGCAGCACAAGTTCTTCTATATCCTGGGCTCCGGCCCCAACTTTAGCCAGACCTACGCCATGGCCATCTGCTCGCTCATGGAGATGCAGTGGCAGCACTGCTGCTACATCCACTCCGGCGAGTACTTCCACGGCCCGTTCGAGGCCACCGAGCCCGGCGTGTTCTACTTTGTGCAGCTCGGATCGGGCGAGTGCCGCCCCATGGAGGAGCGCGCGCTTGCATTCCTCAACACGCACACCGATACGATTATGGTGCTCGACGCGCTTGAGTACGGTGTGGGCGACGTGCCCGCCAGTGTGCGTTCGTACTTGGAGCCGATCTTCTTCTACAACATGAGCTGCGAGCTGCGCGCCGCCCGCGGCAAGGTCTTCGACCACAGCCCCGAGGTTCGTCGCTACATGGGCATTGAGCAGTACTAGGTACCGGGAATTGTCTTTTTTGACGGGGCCTGCGCTGTGCGCGGGCCCCGTTTTACGTTGTGGCGGCCGGATTCGTGTCTGCGCGAAAACGAAGGTGAATACTTTTCCGCGAAGTGAACGACATATTTTGGACCCCCGAAGCATCCACACTTTTTGACGCCAAAACTGCAGGGAAAACTCGGCGAAACCGCAGGAAGCGGCGTCTGAAAAGTGTCGATGCTTCGGGGGCTCGTTTTTGCTCGTTCACTTCGCGGAAAAGTATTCACCTTCGATTCGCAAGGGCATTGCGTGAGTCAAAAAAAGCGTGCCGCGCCGGGTATTTCCGGCGCGGCCCGCTTAGTATCGCGCTTAGATTCGCAAGGTTGCGGCAGCCAGCGGCCTACTTTGCGTCGTAGGCCTCGGCGTCCCACCAGTCGAGCTGGGCGATGTTGTCGCGGATGTGCTGGCAGCTCTTGTGGAAGCCCTCGAGCTCGTGCTCGGACAGGTCGAGCGTGTAAACCTCCTCGACGCCCTCGGCGCCGATCACGCACGGCAGGGAGGTAAAGATGCCCTCCTCGCCATACTGGCCGGTCATGAGCGTGGAGGCGGAAAGCACGGCGTGCTCGTTGTGCAGCACGGCGGCGCAGACGCGCGCGGCGGAGTTGGCGACGGCGTACTCGGTGCACTGCTTGCCCTGGTAGGTCACATAGCCGCCCTTGCGTGCAAGCTCCTCGACCTCCATGTGGTCAAAGGCGTATTTGTCGGGGTTCTCGGCCTGGAGCTCGTTGAGGCTCTTACCGGCGATGGTCGCGGCCTTAAAGGCAGCCAGCTGGCTAAAGCCGTGCTCGCCGATCATGTAGGCGTCGATGGACTTGGGGCTCACGCCGACTTTCTTGGAGATCTCGGTGCGCAGGCGGGCGGAGTCCAGGCCGCAGCCCGAGCCGATGATCTTCTTGGGATCGTAGCCGGTCAGGTGCCACAGCTCGGTGCACACGACGTCGCAGGGGTTGGAGATGCTTACGAAGATGCCGTCGAAGCCGGCGTCGACGATGCGCTTGGCAAAGGAGCGGGCGGCGTCGGTGGTAAAGAACAGCTCGCCGTCGCGGTTGCCGGCGGCCAGCGCGACCTTGCCGGCGGCGTTGACGATGACGTCGCAGCAGGCCAGCTCCTCGTAGCGGTCGTAGCAGTTGACGATCTTGGTGTTGTACGGGACAAACGAAAGGGAGTCGCGCAGGTCCTGGACCTCGGACGTCACCTTGGCCTCGTTGATATCGCACAGGTACAGCTCGTCGGCAATGCCCTGCATAAGCAGGCTGTTGGCGACATGTGCTCCTACGTGGCCCTGGCCGACCACACCGATCTTACGCGTCTGGTACATACGAGTATCCTTCCGGCCGAGTTTTTTGCGTCGAATCATTGTAGCGTCCTGCCGTCACTTTGCTAGACTAAAGCGCCATAGATTTTTGGGACATGCCTTAATCTCTACTTTTGGAGTGATTTGGGCCGCTGGCGGCATCGCTGGGCGATGTGCTCGCGCGGATAGGGCCGCTCGTTGTACCATAGCTGCAACTGACTCGTAAGGAGCATCCATGCCCATTCGCATCCCTGACGCCCTCCCTGCCGCCGCGCAGCTCGAGAGTGAGAACATCTTTGTCATGACCGAGTACCGCGCGCTGCACCAAGACATCCGCCCGCTGCGCGTGCTCATCCTCAACCTCATGCCCACCAAGATCGCCACCGAGACGCAAATCATGCGCAAGCTCTCCAACACGCCGCTGCAGGTGGAGGTGGACCTGCTGCGCACCAAGACGCACGAGGCCACGCACGTAAGCGCCGGCCACCTGGAGACGTTCTACCGCACGTTCGACGACATCCGCGACATCCACTACGACGGCCTGATCATCACGGGCGCGCCGGTGGAACAGATGCCGTTCGAAGAGGTCGACTACTGGCCCGAGCTATGCCAGATTATGGACTGGTCCACTACGCACGTGCACTCTACGCTGCACATTTGTTGGGGCGCGCAGGCCGGCCTGTACCATCATTACGGTATTCAGAAGCACGACCTGCCGGCAAAGGCGAGTGGCGTCTTTGAGCATCGTCTGGTGAAACCGCAAAGCCCGCTGGTTCGCGGCTTCGATGATCGCTTCTATGCCGTGCACTCGCGCAACACCGATGTGCGCCGCGAGGACGTGGAGGCCGAGCCGCAGCTTGAGGTCGTGGCCGTATCCGACGAGGTGGGCCTGTATATCGTCAAGTCGACCGACAGCCGCCGCTTCTTTGTCTTTGGCCATCCCGAGTACGATACCGATACGCTGCGCCTGGAGTACGAGCGCGACGTGAAGCGCGGCCTCAACCCTCAGGTGCCGGCGCATTACTTCCCGGGCGACGATCCCACCGCCGAGCCGCGCAACGTCTGGCGCAGCCAGGCTCAGCTGTTCTACACCAACTGGCTCAACTACTACGTCTACCAGACCACGCCCTACGACCTGGCCCGCGCCGGCGAGGAGCACTAGGCCGTCGGGATATGCGTCAGCCGTTAGGCGCTGATGATGTGGGGTAGCGGCAGGTCGTGGGCGTCGGTGGGAACGTGGTCGACGCGCTGTTCGTCAAAGGCGATGCCGACGATTAGGCATTTAGGTGCAACTGTGGGCAGGTAGCGGTCGTAGCAGCCGCCGCCGTAGCCCAGGCGCGCGCCGGTGCGGTCGAAGGCTACGAGCGGCACGACGACCATGTCGAGAGCTTCGGCAGGCACGATAGGGAAGCGGCTGCTGTCGATGTCCGTGGTCGCGAAGGCCCGCGTGGGGTGGGCGATAAACGGAGCCGCGGACGCATCGTCGGCGGCAACTGCCCGCATGCACATGCGCTGGCCGCATGTGGCGGCGTCGCTTGCCGAGAGCATGCACGGATAGGCTACGCGCCAGCCACGCGCGACGGCCGCGGCGGCAAACGCGGCTGGGTCGACTTCGGAACCCATCGCGGCATAGACGGCAACGGTGTGCGGTGCCGCGGCACCCAAGCGATCCATCAGTTCAACAAGCCGCGCGCAGATAGCGGCTGACTTTGCCGCCCGCACATCCAAATCAAGAGCATTGCGCCGGGCAATCACCGCCCGCCGCAACTCAGCCTTATCCATCCCAGCCTCATCTCTCAAACCTACCAAAAAGGGACAGGTTTATTTTGGCAGGTTTTATCTGGGCAAACGCAACATGGGCAGTAAAGCTAGCGCTAACTTGCCTGCGAACTGCGCCCTTTGTGGTTGTTTGGGCCTATGCGTTAATGCTATAACGCCGCGGCGATTGCTTCAGTCACAAACTTATTGAGTGACTCACCCTTCTTTGCCGCTGCCAGCGCTGCTTGCTTGTGGAGCTCAGAGCCCGTTCTTACGTTGAACGACCCCTTAAAAGCCCGCTCGGGTTCCTTGCCCTTCTCGGCGCAAAACTCAAGGTAATCGTCGACGGCGTCGTGGAAGCATTGCTCCACTTCTTCAGCCGTGGAGCCTTCAAATATGATTGCGTCCCTAATGCCGGTGACCATACCTGTTAGCACATGCTGTTCGGCATCGAACTCGACTGGGGCGAAATAACCCTTGTATGCCAAAACGTTACTCATGACTACCTCCGACATCTTGCAGAAATCGAACGATGTTTCGAATGGTCCCCGCTGTCAATTCGTCAGATGGATGCGGCGCGTGCATTACGAACATCCTGCCATCTGATGGCCTGTAGAAGCGAACGCGCGATCCGGATGTCTTGCCTTTGTTGTCCATTTCAAAGCCATATGAAGCCATGACTTTTAAAAAATCGGTATACCGATACGTCGAAGGGCAGCTAAGCAGTTGGGCGATGAGTTTATCGGTTCGAGTCATCCCGCCTCACATTCTGCAACTATATCCTAGTTGCAATTTAAGTCCGATGCAAGCACCCCTACTATAGAACATGTGTACGTATAGAACAAGTGTTCGAACTAACACAAAGGCACCTGTCCCCTTTGCGGTGGTTTTTGCTGAAGGGCGGGTGTCTGCGGCGGTTTGTCTCGATCTGTAACAGTACCTCGGCAAAAATGGGCCTAGCTGTTACAGGTCGAGACAAAGAGCCGGCGCCATTCGGAAACGTCTTGATCTGTAACATCTGGAGCCGATATTGCCGCCTAGATGTTACAGATCGAGACAAAACCGGCGGGACGGGGCGGGCCGAAGTCAGATCGCCTGCCCCGTCCGCGGCAAAAAGAAAAGGTAGATTTTCAGGCATGTCCCAAAAATCTACCTTTGTACGTTAGGCCAGCAGGTCGATGACGGTAAAGCTGGCGTTGCTCTTGGCGATGACGTCGCGGCCGCCAAAGACACAGGTGGGCGAGGCAGCCGCAATGCGCGTCACATCGGCGCCGAGCGAGCGCAGCTCAGCGGGTGTGGCCGCGAGCATCTGGGCGCGACGCTCCTCGCGCGCGTGCGGGTCGAGCCCGGCCAGGTAGGTCGTATTGCGGCGCTTGGTGAGCGCGTACGGCTTCACGGGCGCGTCCATGCCGCTCACGCAGCTCACGATAAAGCCCTCGAAGGCGGCCTCGTCGGGCTCAAAGCTGCCGAGCCATTCGCCTGCGCGCGCCACACGCTCAATCGAGGGGTCGATTGCTGGGTCGCGGTAGGTGTAGAACGCCGTCTGACGCTCGCCGGCCGCGCGGAATCCGCAGCCGTACGCACCGCCCTTCACGCGGATCTCGTTCCACAGGTAGTCGTAGGAGAGTGCGTTGGCAGCCACCGCCCAGGCGCCCGTTACGTCGATGCCCAGGCGACGCGGGTCGCACGCGCGCGCCGCAAAGCAGATGTCGCTGGGAATGACGAAAGCCTCGTGACGGTCGCGCGGCGCCGGCACCACGAGCGTGCCGCTGGCAGCGCCGTCGCCCGCGCCAAGCCCCAGGTCGCCCGCGGCATCCCAGTACGCGTCAAAGTCCTCGCCGCTGCCGGTAAAGCTCGCCAGGCAGCCATCGGCCACAAAGATGCGGTCTGCCAGCTCGGCAAGCTTGGCGCGCAGGTCGTCCAGTCGCTCGTCAAAGTGCTCGAGCAGATCGCGCAGGAACAGGTAGAAGTCCACGCCCGAGAGCTGCTCGCGCACCACGGCCGAAGGCGAGCTGTAGCTCATCGCGCGACCGAGCGCCGCCGAGTGGCCGTTGTTGATAAAGCCCTGCTCAAGCCCAATGCGAATCTGCGTGAGCACGTCGCGAACGCGGTCGGCGTCGGCATCGAGCAAAAGTGTGCTCGACCACACCTCGCGCGGCAGGCTCGCCAGCGCGTCGATCTTTTCGGACAGGGCGCCGGCGCTCACCAGCAGGTAGGGGCGCACGCCGTCCACGTCGGGCTGCGT
This sequence comes from Collinsella aerofaciens, assembly GCF_020709435.1. Taxonomy (GTDB): domain Bacteria; phylum Actinomycetota; class Coriobacteriia; order Coriobacteriales; family Coriobacteriaceae; genus Collinsella; species Collinsella aerofaciens_AU. The sequence goes on along the minus strand of NZ_JAJFDP010000005.1, from coordinate 41,344 downwards.
CATGACCTCGGTCGTAAAGCTCAAAAAGCCCAGCTTGCCGGCGAGCAAGTTGTCGAGTTCTTCGGCCGGGTGCTCGCGCGTGGGCAGCTGCTTGAGCAGACGGCAGAGCAGCGTCACGTAGGGCAGGTCCTCAAATGCGATGCAGCTCAGGTCGAAGTATTGCATGGCGTAGGCCAGGCGGTTGGTGGGGATGCCGTGACGCAGGCAGGGGATGGGCGCGGTCGTGTCCACGACCAGCGGCGGCTCGGGGCGCGCCTCGCCAATGTCGGATACACACAGGCGCGGCAGCGTGGCCTTGTCCTCGGGCGTGTCCTCGGCCTCCTGCGCGGCGCGCAGTACGGCCGTGCGCTCGACCACGTCCGTCAGCTCGGCATCGGTCATGGCGTCGCGCTTGGCTGCCAGCTCGGCGGCCTCGGCGCTCTCCGAACCCTCGGCGGCGTCCACCGGCACCTGCTCGACCAGTGCCATGTGGTCGTTCTCCAGCACGAGTTCGCGCAGCAGATCCTCAAAGTAACTGCCGTCCAGCTCGCCGCGCAGCTCCTCGTACACCGGGCCGTACTTGAGCGCCAGCGTCGCGGCGTCGTCATCGTAGAGCCAGGTGCTCAGCGCGTCGCACGCAATGGCCACGCCGTCGGCGATGCCATAGTCGCGCTGGCGCAGGTCGTATTCGTTGCTGCTGATGATGGCTTCCAGGCGCTCGCGCGGAACGCCGTGTTCGCACAGGTCGCGGCAGGCGTCCTGGAACACACGACGCAGCTCGCGCGCCACGCCGGGCTGTGCGTTTTGCAACATGATGAGCTCGTAGGGCTGCAGGCTCTCGGCCGCGGTGTAGCTCACCACGTTTCCGCCCAGGCCGGCGGCCAGAATGGCCTTCTTAACTGGCGCTTCGTTGGAGCCCAGCAGTGCCTCGAACAGGATATCCGCCGCGATCGTGCGCTTGCGGTCGAGCGCGCTGCCCAGCACCAGGCCCAGGCCCACCAGGGCGTTCTCGGGCGTGGTGGCCATCTCGACGCGCTTGTACTCGCAGGTCACGGGCGCCTGCACGTCCAGCGGATTGGGCGCCAGCGCGGACGGGTCCTCGCCGGCGGCAACGGCGGTGTCCATGCGGCGGCTCGCGGCACTCGACTGCGACAGATAACGCTCGTCCAAAAAGGCCAGCGCGCGGTCCACGTCCAGGTCGCCGTAGAGCGTTATATAAGAGTTGGAAGGATTGTAGTGGCGCGCGTGCGTGTCCAGGAACTGCTCGTAGGTGAGCGCGGGAATCGCGCGCGGGTCGCCGCCGCTCTCGTGCGCATAGGCGGTGTCGGGATAGAGCGCGGCGTTGACGGCGTCGTCCAGCACGCTCATAGGGTCGGACAGCGCGCCCTTCATCTCGTTGAACACCACGCCGTTATAGCGCAGCGCGCCCTCGCGCAGGCTCGCGGAGCTGCCGTCGCCCTCGCCCTCGGCGCCCTCTGGCAGGTCCAACTCGTAGTGCCAGCCCTCCTGCTCAAAAATGGTGGGCTTGGTATAGATGGCCGGGTTGAACACCGCGTCCAGGTACACGTCCATCAGGTTGTACAGGTCCTGCTCGTTGGTGGTGGCAACGGGGTAGATGGTTTTGTCGGGGTAGGTCATGGCGTTGAGGAACGTCTGCATGGAGCTCTTGATCAGGTCGACGAATGGCTCCTTGACGGGGAACTTGGCCGATCCGCACAGCACCGAGTGCTCAAGAATATGGAACACGCCGGTGGAATCGGCCGGCGGCGTCTTAAAGCCAATGGCAAAGGCCTTGTTTTCGTCGTCGCACGCCAGGTACAGCAGGCGAGCGCCCGAGGCAGTGTGGCGCAGCACGTAGGCGTCCGAGTCGAGCTCGGGCACGGTCTCGCAGCGCTCGACGGCAAAACCGTGGCAGGTGGTACCGGGCACCAGCAGCGCGGCAGCAGCGGCGCGCGGGTCGGTTGAGGTGGTGGGCATATGCAGTCTCCTTTGACGCCCCAGCGGGGGCGAATCGAGTCGAATCCCCGAGAGTATACCCATATGGGGCCGCGGCTCTGCGGCGAACTGAAGACGATGCCAGCGGATTGGCATGGGTCCCGCGTGTCCCGCCAAATGAGCGTGGATTTTCGGATGAAATAATCCGTCGCAGGCCCAAATGCCGTCCAATTATCCACTCCCGCACACCTTTCGTCTCCAACCGTGAGATGAGAGATAGACGAGAAGCGTATACGAAAGATGGCTGTACAGCAAAGAGCCAAACAATTAATAGTGCTGTTAATAGTGCTGTTTGGTTGGTGATTGTTTTTTCAGTAAAAACACTTACGAATAAAGCAAGTTGCAAACAGCTGCCCCTTTATTTCGTGCTCATTTTTAAGGCGAGAAATTGCCGTCATATGATCGGACGAGTTACAACGATTGCGATTTAGTATTTGGCGCGGATGCGGTCGATTTCGATGAAACGCTAGTTGACCACGCGGTAGATTGCACTTTCTCCCAGACGCCCCGGCAATGCGCAATAAGCCAGATAACAAAGCGATTGCCGGTGCGTCTATCCATGGGGAATTCCGGGAAAGCTTCTGCGGACAGTCAAAAGATTCGTCGGCCCCAAGCGGATTAAAGGTATTTGCATAAGACGTCATTTAACTAGGGACGATGCATATTGAATCGTTCAATGAACTTGCACGCTGTGTCCAACAATGCCGAGTGTTGTTTTAAGGGGCTTGATGAAAGAACAGAATCAAAATAATACTTGCATAGTTTGTTGTGAGCTGTCTCTCGCATGGCTGGAGTAAAAAGCAACCGCTCGATGCGGAGATCATTCGGGATGCAATGGAATTCGCTGCTGACTATTCAGCTAAGAATTGCCTTAAACCCGGCGGCTTTGGATTCGAGCATAAACTCGCCGAGATGAAAGACGGCCAAGCTTCCATTTCCTAGAAAGGTATTTTTTTAGGTCATTAAGTATTAATACGTAGTGAAATGACAAGTTGTCAATTGAAACGAATTTCACTCTATTAAACGAAGGGATATTAGATATGTTCAATTTTGATGAGCCTCGTTACGAGAAGGTTGTGAGCGATGCCCTCGCTCTCCGTCCTCAGATTGAGGCTGCCGTGGACAAGGTCTGCGAGCAGGGCTATTCCAACATCTTCTTCATCGGCTGCGGTGGCACCTGGGCCCACACGCTCCCGATGAAGTACTGGGTCGAGACCACCACGGCCGACGTCGACGTCCACTGCGAGATCGCCGCCGAGTTCCTCGCATGCCCGCCCAAGACCTTCAACAAGGACTCGGTCTGCGTCTTCTCCACCCGTACCGGCACCACCCCCGAGATCATCGAGGCCGCCAAGTTCTGCCAGGAGCAGGGCGCCCGCACGCTGATGTACGTCTCCAACGACAACACCCCGGCCACCGAGTACGCCGACTACAAGTTCTTCAGCTTCGCCGAGGACGACGTCCTGTGCGAGGCCATCTACACCTACCAGATCACGCTGGTCGCCCGCTTCCTCAAGAACGCCGGCGCCTTCCCCAAGTACGACACCTTCATGGAGGAGTTCGGCAACATCGCCCCGTACCTCATCAAGGCCAAGGACGCCCAGGACGAGCGCTGCGCCGCCATGGCCGAGGACTTCAAGGACACCGACTACCACATGGTGATCGGCTCCGGCATGCTCTGGGGCGAGGCCTACGACTACGCCATGTGCATCCTCGAGGAGATGCAGTGGATCAAGACCAAGTCCATCCACGCCGCCGAGTTCTTCCACGGCACCATCGAGCTGTGCGAGGAGGGCACGAGCCTCATCATGCTCTACGGCGAGGACGACACCCGCAAGCTCATGGACCGCGTGGACAACTTCACCCACATGCTCGCCGACGAGAAGGGCGTCAACGTCCGCGTGAACAAGTTCGACACCGCCGAGGTCGAGCTGCCGTTCAGCGACCCCGAGTTCCGCAAGATCGTCTCCCCGATGGTCACCTACACCATCACCGAGCGCCTGAGCTGCCATCTCGAGCACGTCCGCAACCACCCGCTCACCACGCGTCGCTACTATCACCAGATGAACTACTAATCCTTTCAAATTGCTGCTGTTGCCTGCAGGCGAGCTGTTCTGAACGTCTCGCCTGCAGGCTTATTTCTGGGGTTAATCAGAATAGTTGCCCAGTACCTCCTAGTTGCGCTGGTCGCATTATGGCGTCTATGGACGAGCAAGCATTTGGCATTACGATGCTTGGTCGTCCGCTGTTTACGAGCCTGTTTGTCGGCTTGATCCTTGGCGATGTCCAGCAGGGAGTTATCGTCGGCGCTGCTTTGGAGTCCATGTTCATGGGCGCCATCATGGTCGGCGCGGCGGTACTCCCGAGGTCTATGCCTTCGGCGTGCTTGGCTGCGCGTTTGCCGTCATTACGGGTACGGGCACGGCAACTGCCGTCGCGCTCGCCCCTCCCGTCTCCGTCTTCCTTCTCTACTCCGTTATTAACTTTGCAACGCGTATCGTCGCCGCCCATCTGGGATACGACCTGGGAACCAAGTTCCTGCAGCAGTCCGAAGAGAACAACCTTATGTCTCGCATGACGCATGCTGCCGGCGTTCTCGGAATGACCGTCATTGGCGCAATGATTGCGGCACAGGTCTCGCTGTCCACAGCTTTGACCTTTGATGTGGGTGGTTCGGAGATTGTCCTGCAGGATCTGTTCGATTCGATCTTCCCCGGTCTGCTGCCCTTGCTGGCAACGTTCGCTTGCGTTGCCCTCTATAAAAAGGGTGTCAAGACCATTTGGATTATTATTGGTATCTTCGCGATCTGCATCATCGGAACGGGCTTGGGAGTGTTCGCTGCGGCGTAATGTTGACTGCTATGCTCGCGCGTTGGATAACTAACTGACCGTTTGAAAACGGGGCTCGGCGTAAGGCCGGCCCCGTTTTTTGTTTGAGGGATTTTCTGACCGTCCAAAAAACCACGCTCGCCCATCACCCGCGTATCTCTCATCTCTCATTCGTCACTAATAATGAGAGATAACTGAAAGACGAGAGATAAATATGAGAGATAACTGAGCAGCAAAGAGACAAGCAATCATGGTATTGTCTCAATACTGATTGTTCTACCAGCAAAAACATGTTTAAATGAAACAGATGGCAGACATCTTTTCTTTCATCTCTCACTTATCTCTAATATGAGAGATAGCAGAAAGATGAGAGATAATTACGAGAGATAACTGAGAGACGAAGGAAATCTATCCGTGGCATTCTCCGTCGGGCCGAGCGAAAGGACATGCAGATGAACGAAAACGAGCTGACCGGTCTGCTCGAGTCTTTAAAGCGCATGGGCTCGGACGATCTTAACGTCGAGGTCAAGGAGAGCGCCACGACGCTTTCCCGCGACGTATGGGAAACGGTTAGCGCGTTCGCGAATACCGCTGGCGGAATTATCGTGCTCGGCGTGAGCGAGCGCGCGGGCTTTGTTCCGGTTGAGAACTTTGAGACCGAGAAGGTGCTCAACCAATTCGTAGCGGGCATGGGTGATGCCGGCGGTCGCGGAAAACTGGCCAATCCGCCCAAATACACCATTGAACGCGTGGAGCTCCAGGGCACCGTGGTTCTGGTCATCACAATTGAGGAGCTCGACCCGTCGAGCAAGCCTTGTTATGTCATAGAGCGGGGCGCTCAAGGCGGCAGCTACAAACGCATCGATGACAAAGATGTTCCGCTTTCGTCGACCGAGGTCCTGTCCTTGTCGTCGTATGAGCGGACGAGCCCCAGTGATCGCGACGCAGTGCCGGGCGCGGGTGTGGGCGACCTCGACGAGGCCCTGATCGACCGCACGATAGAGCGTGCTTTCTCGCTGACGCCCCGAGCTATGCACGGTGCGACGGACAAGAAAACAAAGCTGGAGCGCCTGAATTTCCTCGATTCCCAAGGCAACGTGACTAAGGCCGGACTCCTGGTTGCGGGCGCCTATCCTCAGCAGTTCTACCCCAAGCTCTTTATCGATGTGGCGGTCTATGCCGGAACGCAGAAGGGCGCGGCGGGGCCGTTGAGGTTCATGGACCGTACGATCTGCGAGGGAACATTGGGCGAAATGATCTCGGATGCCGTCGCGGCAATCGCCAAGAATTTGCGGCGAACCTCGACGATCCAAGGCGTCTCGCGTGTCGACTCGCTGGAGATTCCCGAGGAGGTCCTGCGCGAGGCAATCGCCAACGCCGTAATCCACCGAGAATACGGAGATCGGTTCTGTGGGCAGTCGATCGCCGTTGACGTCTTTGATGACCGTATCGAGGTGACGAACCCCGGCGGCCTATACGGAGGAAAGACTCGCGAGAACCTGTTTGACGGCAGCTCCCGATGTCGCAATGCGACGCTTGTGAAGCTCATGTCGCTTGTCCCGCTGCCGGATGGCGCAGGTTCGCCGGCTGAGGGCAATGGCTCGGGCATCCCGATGATGATCGATGCCATGCGCGCGCATGGTCTGGCCGAGCCCCTGTTCTGCCCGGGATTCGATCGGTTCAAGGTCGTACTTTACCGTTCAAAGATCGAGCCGGTCGATCATGGCGGGGGCTTAATTGTGACGGCACTCAAACACTACGGCGAGCTGGGGACGCGCGAGCTGGCAGAGCACACAGGGCTCACAATTTCCCAGGTTAGGTCGCGCGTCAACGCGCTCATTGCTCAAGGCGAGCTTGAGCCCACGGCGCCGGCGACGAGCCGCAACCGCAAGTATCGACTGTCGGAGTGCGTGGGATAGATGCGTTAGTGGACGAGGCGACCCAATAATCGACTCTCGATTGGCGTCCATTAAGGTAAAGCGGTCGTTGCCCAGTCGACGGTGATGCTAAAGACTCGGCTTACGCCGGCATGGCCCCGAACCCGTCCATCAAGAACAACCTAAGAACCAGCTTGATGACATATCCCGGTTTGACTTCAGCCGTGCCAAAGACGCTGCGCTTGGCGAGCTCGCTGCAGTATGCGTAGATATCGCGGATAAGGTCTGCGCCCGAAAGCGTAAACATGTAGCCTGCGTCCGAAAGCTCATTGGGCGCGGCGGGCAACTTGGCCATGTGGCAGAACGTTTGCAGGTCGGGCGCCATAACATTCTGGTAGTCGAGGTGGCCGCTGGTACCCTGTGCGGCAAGCTCCAATTGGCGCGCAAAATCCAGCGCCGCCGCTAACACAAAGCTCGGCGTAGGCGCATTGACGTCCTGAGTGGTCGCCACAAGCCTACCCGCCGCCTGCGTGACAAGCCAGGCGACCTCGCGCTGGCAGCGCACGGCCTTGCGTGTAACCGGCTTGATGGACGAAGAAGAAACGCTCCCCTTAGGCGTGTTCAAAGCAGCCATAAGACCCTCCCATGAACAATCCGGCCCAACAAGCCCGGATGAAACACGTGCTACATCAGTATACAGGGGAGTGGGGTAGCGGGGTACAAGCGCGCCAGCGGCAAACCGAGAGCATCAACGATGTGCCTCCGCTCTATTTGGACGATGGCACGTGGGTCATTAAGTACTCGGTTCAAGCGCCGGGTACCGTTGGTTTTCGAGACCAGAATTACAACCGTAAAATGCTCAACTGCATGGAATGTGGCGTTCCAGTCGGAGTCATATTTGCAACCGAGGTGGGCTACAAGGTGCTCGGCCTTGCGTTTGTTGAACGGTTCGAGCCAGAAAACGGATGGTTTGGACCCAATACGGTGTTTCTTGAGGCCCATCGCATTGAGTTCGATCACTCGGAAAAGAAGCGTGAAAAGGCGGGGCTTCTGCCGTATTAGCGTATTTGGCTTTGGCGGTCTTTTAAGATCGTGTTGTTTGATCGGATCGCGTGGCGATGCAATCTCGTGCCCGCCCGCCGGTGCATGCTCTTCCTGATTTGTATAGCGAGAGGGGAGCGTGTATGAGCTGGCGAGGCGATATTGCGATGGGGAAGTACGGAAAACTGCCGTGTGCCCTTGTAGACAACAATATGTTTCCGAGCGTAGAGGTTGATTGCGGGTCGTTTGCTGTCGCCTGTCCTTGCTGCGGCTCGCAAATACCGTGTCTCGACATTCGGTTCATCGATGCGCGCGACAGACTCAGCGACGAAGTGAGAAAACAGACAGGCGTTCATATGCCGGTGTATCCGGAGAAATGCCCTGTTTGTGGCCTCGATATCGTGTATGACGCCGGCGATGAGGGATAGGTGATGCGGAGGAGCTGGCTGTGAAGGCTTCTCCGTCTCTACAAATAAATCCCCTCACCGAGTTGCTTGTGGAACTCGGCGTGATGGTCGCGTGCCCAGGTAAAGAGCGCCTGGTCAAAGTCGGTGCGCGCGGCCGGGACGCCAAAGACGCCGGCAACTTCGACGCGCACAAACTCTAGTGCCGGCAGCTTGTTGATGGCAGTGAGGGCAAACGGGGACGAGGGCTCCTCGAACAGATAGCGGCTGCCTTGCAGCGCGTCGCAACTGGTGCACGTGTTGCCGAGCGACGGGGCTTTGGAGGCTCGCGCGCCTACGGGTTTGTAGCCGCAGCGCTTATGAAGGTAGTCGCGGATCTCGCCCGGCACGCAGCCAAGAGCGGGCACGATGGCGAGTGCGTTGGCGTTGGCCGTGTCGATGGCAATGTGCCCGGCTTCGTTGGGCGCGTGCGCGATGACGATGCTCTCGTCGTTATCGGCTCGATAGGGAATGCCGAAGGCCGCGACCGAGGTCTCTTTGTGACACTTCCAGCACTCGCGCTTGCCCAGTACTAGATATATATACGGCGCTGAGGGGTCGGATCGGTCAACACCGGGCAGCCACTCGGCAAAGGGTTCGGGGTTGACGCCGCTGGGTACATACCAGATCTTCTTGGTCCGGTCCCATTTGGCGCCCAGCGCCTTGGCTTCTTCTTTGTGCGAAAAGGGGACATCGAGCTCGGTGCGCATGGCGGCTCCTTGGTGCTGCAGGTGCAAGTGGCTCAAGGATACCGCAGGGCGCAGACATCGCGGCGTTTTGCTGAGGAGTTGCGGCTCGGATGGGTTCGAGACGCGTTGGCCTCGGCCTCGGTGGCTATTGACGCGGTTTTGTGCATGGGCAGGGTGGTTGCTTGGGCGGTTGGAGTTGCCAGCTGATTTGGTGACATAAAACAAAACAGCCCAGAGGACATAGCCTCTGAGCTGCGAACATTTGGTGGGCGTTAGAAGATTTGAACTTCTGACCTCTTCCGTGTCAGGGAAGCGCTCTCCCCCTGAGCTAAACGCCCGATCAAGGGTGCGCAAGCGCGCAAGGGATAATATAACGGAGCCTGAACTCGGTGGCAAGAACATTTTTAAAAATCGCTTACATTGTGGAATTCGGGGGCTTTGTCATATCCATTTCAAAAGAGCCTGCTGCCGCGATTTGACTGTCGCATAATGCAAGGCCATTGCGGTATCGAGCTATGGAAAGACGTCTGCGGAATTGTCCTACCGATAAGCGGACAAGCCTTCGGCTGGTGCCTTCGCCGTGGTAAGGTAAGCCGAATTGTTTCCAGGCTGCTTCGAGGGAATGGAATGAGCAAAGAGCGTGTCGAGCAGGTCGAAGGCGCAGGGGCTTCGGTGCCGATGACCGATATATCGAACATTGATGTGCCCGAGGGCACCGATGAGCTCAGCCGTAGCACCCGCCGCGCTTGGCGCGAGCGCCTGAACAGCGCTTCGACGCGCAAGATGATCACGGGCGTCTTGGCTACGTTGGTGGGCGGTTCGTTTTGGGGCTTCTCGGGCACCAGCGCGAGCTTTCTGTTCGATACCTACCACGTCGACACCTTGTGGCTTATGAGCGTGCGTCAGATTCTCGCCGGTCTACTCTTTATGGCCGTGGTTGTTACGCGCGACCGCGAGCGCCTGATTAAGCTCTGGACCACACCCGCCGATCGCAAGCAGCTGCTGCTCTTTACCGCCTTTGGTCTGCTGTTCAACCAGTTTTGCTATCTTTCGGCCGTGCGCCTGACGAACGCCGGAACCGCGACGGTGCTCCAGTGCCTGCAGCTCGTTATCATCATGGGCTACACCTGCGTGACCGATCGCCGCATGCCGCGTACTCGCGAAGTTATCGGCATTGGCCTGGCTCTGGGTGGAACCTTTTTAATCGCCACCGGCGGCGACCCCACCAGCCTGAATATCTCGCCGCTTGGCCTGGCAGCAGGTCTTATGTGTGCGGTCAGCGCCACGTGTATGGCGGTGATTCCCGCTAAGATCCTGCCCGAATACGGCAGCCCCATCGTCACGGGCTCGGCAATGCTCACGGCGGGCGTGGTCTCGTGCGTCTTCGTGCAGCCTTGGGCGCATATGCCGGCACTCGACGCTGCCGGCGTCGAGGCGCTCGCGGTATTCGTGGTTATCGGCTCGTTTTTTGCTTACATGCTCTATATGCAGGGCGTTAAGGACATCGGCTCGGTGCGTGCGAGCCTCATCGGAACTGTGGAGCCGGTTTCGGCGACCATCACCAGCGCCGTTATGCTGGGCACGGTGTTTTTGCCGACCGACCTTATCGGCTTTGCCATGATCATCGTGATGATGTTCCTCACGGTGTAGCTGGCGCCGCCGCCAAGACAGAAAAGGTGTTGTGCCGCATTTTCGCCAATTGACGTCCGTGTCTGGAGTTTAGCTGTCGATGCTCAAAATGCCATAAACTAGTAACGTTATGGATTTTTTCATTGCGACTCAATTGCGAGGATTTCTTTATGGCTGGTAATCACTTTAAGGGCAGCGATAGCGGCCGTCCTGCAGTTCCGCCGCGTCCGAACGGGGCTGGTAAGGCCGGCACGCCGGGCGGCGCTGGACAGGGCGGTTCCAGTAAGCGCGTGTCCCCGGGCGAGACGGCGATGTTTACCGCTCTGTACGAGCAGTCTCAAAAGGCAAAAAAGACCGGCCGTGCAAGAGGGAATGTCTTTGCGGGCGGTGCAACCTCCGCGTCGCAGCCGAGCGGGGCTCCTTCGGTACCTGCGAACAACGCAGGTGCTGCCAACGCCGCAAATGCCGCCGGCAACGTTAATGCCGGCAAGGCCGCCAACAATACTCCCTCTGCCGGTGGCGCGGGGCTTACGGGTAACCTTGGCACGATTTACACCGGTGCCTCCGAGACTGGCACGTTCGCCCGCCTGGATGATAGCGGTGCCGAGTTTGCGGGCTCGGGTTCCAAGGAAGATTATTACGATTTTGGCTTGAACTACGGTAGCGACGCTTCGTCGAGTTCGACCTCTGACGGTCTGGTCCGTCATCGCCATCGCAAGGGCGAACGCAAAAAGCGTCACACCGGCGCCATTATTGCCGCTGTAGTCGCGGTGCTTCTCGTTGCGCTTGGCGCAAGCGGCTTTATGCTGCTTAACTCGGCAAAGACCGTAAAGAGTGAAGCGAAGGAGGCCGTCGAGATTGTCGGTGGCCTTAAGGACAAGGTCACGTCGGGCGATTTTTCGACGCTGCCTGACGACGCGAAGAAGATTGATGAGCTTTGCGACAGCATGAAGGCGGAGACCTCGAGCCCGCTGTGGACGGCGGCTTCGTTTATCCCGGTGTATGGCAGCGACATCAATGCGGCCCGCACCATGATCGACGCCCTGTCCGATGTCTCGAGCAATGCGCTGGTTCCCATGGCCGATAACCTTTCGCAGGCCACGCCCGGCAAGCTGTTTCAGGACGGCATGATTAACGTGTCCGCGCTGCAGGCGGTCGCCGATTCGCTTTCCAGCAGCTCGAAGGTGTTCAAGAGCGCCAACGAGAAGATCCAGGGCATTGGCGATACTCATATTTCCCAGGTGACCGAGCTGGTCGATAAGGCCAAGGACGGCTTTGCCACCCTCAACGGCGCGGTTGACGCGGCGGAGAAGGTCGCCCCCGTCCTTCCCCAGATGCTCGGCGCCAACGGCCAGACGCGCAACTACCTTGTGTATGCCATGAACAACGTCGAGATTCGTGCCTGCGGCGGCTTTGGCGGTTCGCAGGGCCTGATTTCGGTCGCCGACGGCCAGATGTCGATTGGCGAGTTTGTTCCCCGCATTGGACTCAGCGAGGATGAGGCAGTCGAGAGCGTCGACGAAGAGGATGAGGCGCTGTTCGGCAACCACAGTAACCTGTACAACTCGGGCAATACCTATTCGCCTGATTGGCCCCGCAACTCGCAGCGTGTCGCAGCCCTGTGGAAATCTCAATATGGCCAGGACGTCGATGGCGTCATTGGTATCGACCCGGTGTTCCTGCAGTATCTGCTGGGCCTGGTCGGTAACGTGTCGCTGCCCGACGGAACGGTTGTCGACGGCACCAACGCCGCAAAGGTCCTCATGCACGATGTGTACTGGAACTATCCGGTCGAGGAGTCGGACGGTATCTTTGCGGCTGTTGCCAGCGCCGCCTTCGACAAGATCCTTGGCGGTATCGGCGATGTCGATGTTACGAAGCTTGTCAGCGCCGTTGAGCGCGGTGCCGAAGAGGGGCGCCTGATCGCGTGGATGAAAAACGATGACGAGCAGAACGCTATCAAGGAGATGAACATCGACGCCTCGCTGCCCGATCCGGATGACCCGAGTGAAGATCCCGTTGCTGGTGTCTACTTTAACAACCTGAGCTTCTCCAAGCTCGACTGGTACCTGAATGCCGATACGCAGATTGGCCAGGGCATCAAGAACGGTGACGGCACATGCTCGTATCGCATCACCGTTACCCTGACGAACATCATGACGCAGGAGGAGGCCGGCAAGCTGCCCGACTACGTCGCGGCGAGCGCGCCCGATGCCGCGCGCGACGACGAGCGTCTGAATGTCTCGTTGTTTGCCCCGACGGGCGGCAACATTACTGATCTGACCGTCGAGGGCACCCAGTTTGGTCTTGGCGCCGCTACGTGGCATGGAATCCCCTTCTATTCGGGCACCGTTGACCTGCATGCTGGCGAGACGACGACGATCACATATACGCTGACCACGTCAGCCGAGGCGGGGGACAAGCCGCTTACGCTGCGTCAGACTCCTACATGCCAGGCGGCTCGCGACAGCGCGTCGGCGTAGGGTTTTTCTGGTAGCGCAGATAATCGAGTACCATTTTGGGGCGGACAGGCAATCTGTCCGCCCCTATTTTGTAAGGAGAGCGCATGAAGTACTTTGGCACCGACGGCTTTCGCGGTGAGGCTAACGTTGGGCTGACGGTAGAGCACGCTTATAAGATTGGCCGTTTTGTGGGCTGGTATTACGGCGCCAACCGCGAGCGCAAGGCGCGCGTCATCGTGGGTAAAGACACGCGTCGCTCGAGTTATATGTTCGAGGCGGCGCTGGTGAGTGGCCTGGTCGCGAGCGGTGCGGACGCCTATATGCTGCACGTGATCCCCACGCCGGGCGTAGCACATCAGACCGTGGAAGGCTGCTTCGATTGCGGCATCATGATCAGCGCGAGCCACAACCCGTTTTGCGATAACGGCATTAAGCTCGTCAATAGCGACGGTTTTAAGATGGACGAGGACGTACTGGAGCTCATCGAGGACTACGTCGATGGCAAGAGCGAGGTGCCGCTGGCCACGGGCAACCACATCGGCGCCACGGTGGACTACATGCAGGGCCGCAACCGCTACATTGCCTCGCTCATCGCCAGCGCGAACTTTTCGTTACAGGGCGTCAAGATCGGCATCGACTGCGCCAACGGCTCGGCGTCCTCGGTGGCCAAGCCGGTGTTCGACGCGCTGGGCGCCGACGTGCGCGTGATCAATGCCGCGCCTGATGGTTTTAACATCAACGTTGACTGCGGCTCCACGCATATGGAGCGTCTGCAGCGCTACGTGGTGGAGCAGGGCCTGGACGTGGGCTTTGCCTACGACGGCGATGCCGACCGCTGCCTGGCCGTGGACGAGCGCGGCCGCGTGGTCGATGGCGACCAGATCCTGTACGTGTGCGGCGTGTACCTGAACAAGCACGGTCGCCTTTCGGGCGGTACCGTGGTTCCGACGATTGCCAGCAACTTTGGCCTGGTCAAGTCGCTGGAGCTTGCCGGTCTGAGCGCCGTGACCAGCGGCGTGGGCGACCGTCACGTGTATGCCAAGATGCGCGAGGGCGGCTACAGCCTGGGTGGCGAGCAGACGGGCCATACGATCTTTGGCGATATCGAGCGCACGGGCGACGGCATTATGACCTCGCTGCGCGTGATGGAAGTGATTCGTGCCGAGCGTGAGACGCTCTCGCAGCTCACGGCTCCGTGCAAGCTGCTGCCGCAGGCGCAGGTGGCCGTGCACGTGGCGGACAAGGACGCCGCGCTCGAGAACATGGGCGTGCAGAACGCCATCGCCGAGGCCGAGGCTGCGCTGGCAGGCGAGGGCCGCGTGCTCGTGCGCAAGAGCGGAACCGAGTCTGTGATTCGCGTTTTGGCCGAAGCCCCCGACCAAGCATCCGCCGATGCTGCCATGAAGCGCATCGCCAACGCACTCGAGGCTTTATAGCTACGCGGTTTTACCAAACCGCGTAGCTGCTCGACGCTGCAAACGGCCCCAAGCGGCAATCTGACGTTCAATTTCAAGGGCGCGACCAGAAGGTCAGCGCCCTTTCATTTCGCGTCACCTTGCTCGCTTGGGGCCGTTTTCGCTGACGTTGCCAAGACATTGGCGTCAACATGGTTGGCGTTGGCGATGGCGTGCTGGTCAATCCTTACAGCTCGTACAGCGTGGTGAACTTGTCCTGCAGGTAGCTGCAGTAGTAGCGGGCGTCAAAATCCATGCCGCAGGCACCCTTGATGAGTTCCGGCGCGTCCTTGGCGCGGCCCCATTGCCAAATGTGCTCGCCCAGCCAGGCGCGGACGGGCGCCAGATCGCCGCTCGCGCAGGCACCGGTAAGGTCGACGCCGTCGCGGCACATGGCCGGCACGAACATGGCGTCGTAGGCACTGCCCAGCGCATAGGTGGGGAAGTAGCCAAACGAGCCGCCGCTCCAGTGCGTATCCTGCAGGCAGCCGCGCGTGTCGTCGGGAACCGGAATGCCCAGGTACTCGTCCATAAAGCGATTCCAAAGCACGGGGATGTCCTTGGCCGTGGCTTCGCCGGCAAACAGCATACGCTCAATCTGGTAGCGCACCATAATATGCAGCGGGTAGGTGAGCTCGTCGGCCTCGGTGCGGATCAGCGACGGCTGCGCGATGTTCACGGCGCGGTAGAGCGTGTCCTCGTCCACGCTGCCGTAAACCTCGGGCGCGTGACGGCGCAGCACCTCGAGCAGCGGTCCCATAAAGGCGCGACTGCGACCCACGGTGTTCTCAAAGAAGCGGCTCTGGCTCTCGTGGATACCCATGGAGGTGCCGCCCTCCAGGCAGGTGCGCGCGTAAGCGGGGTTCACGCCCAGCTCGTACATGGCGTGTCCCGCCTCGTGGATGATGCTGTAGACGTTGGAGATGCAATCGTTTTCGTAGATGTGTGTGGCAATGCGCGCGTCACCCACCGAGAAGCCCTCGCTAAACGGGTGCTCGGTAAAGGCAAGCGTGGTGTCGTCCAAGTTCAGGCCGACGAGCTTCATAAGGTCGAAGCTCATGGCACGCTGGGCGGCCTCGGGCACGCGGGCGTGCAAAAAGTCGGTAGTCGGCTGCTGGCCGCGCTCGCCGATGGCGTGAACGAGCGGCACGACGGTGGCCTTGACCTCGTCGCAAAACGCGTCGAAGCTCTCGGTGGAAAGGCCGCGCTCGTACTGGTCGAGCCAAACATCGTATGGGTCGCGTTTGGGGTCCATGAGCTCGGCCTGATGCTTAAGTTGGGCGACGATTCTATCTACATAGGGTTCAAAGCTCGCCCAGTCATTGGCCGTCTTGGCCTTGTGCCACACGGCGTCGGCCTCGCAGGTGAGCCTGGTCCAGGCCTCGGCCTCCTCGGTGGGAATGGCGCTTGCCTCGCGCTGGTCGCGGCCGAGCACGCGGATCTCGTCGAGCAGCTGCGGGTCGTCGATCTTGCCGCCGGCGATGGTCTCGCGTGCCAGCGAGCGCACAAGCTCGACAGACTTTTTGCTGGTTAGGAGCTTGTGATGTTCACCGGCAAGGGTGCCCATGGCATCGGCGCGCGCTGCGGCGCCGTTGGCGGGGGCAATGGTCGCGCCGTCAAACTCGGCAATCTTGAGCAGGTACTCACGAGTCCACAGCTTGCCTTCGAGCTTGCGGATTTTTTTGACGGCCTTATCGACCTTCATGCCTTTGGATGTCTTGCCCGCTGCAGGCTCGGCCTTCTTATCGAGTTTCTTTCCCATACCATATCCTTGATCTCGTGAGCCGAGCGCTTCGGGTGGGCGCGCGGCCAGTTTGCACAGCTACCTGCCTTGTACCCAGCACGAACAAAACGGAACGCGGCGATACGCCCACACAATGTGGTATCCTGTAGCCCAATGCGTTGACGGAGAGGGTTTTGCCCGCCGCGTCGCCGGCAAGAGAGGGAAGGTCATGGGCTGCAAGCCTTCCTGCGGTGACAAGGGCCAAGCGTTCACTCCCGAGCAGCGACCTCAACGGGCACGCGGCCAGCGGCGGCGAAGCCCCAGTAGGGAAGCCGTGAGCCTCGCGATAAGGGGCGCAGAGTGGGCACGGCGGGCCAGACATCCGCCGCGTCAAACAAGGTGGTACCGCGGAATTCAACCGTCCTTGGGCAATGTACATGCCCGAGGGCGGTTTTTTTGTTACCGAACCGGGCCGCGTTTTCGCAACGCCAGGCGGCGGCAGTCGTCCCGGCGAGCGGGGAGCGCGAGAGATGAAAGGGAAGACATGAGTCTGATTGATGATCTGGTCAAACTCGAGGAAGAGGCCAAGGAGCTCGTCGCAGGTGCCGATGACGCCGCCAAGCTCGAGGCTGCGCGCGTTGAGCTGCTCGGTCGCAAGGGCCGCATCACCGGCCTGATGCGCATGATGGGCAAGCTCGCCCCCGAGGATCGTCCCGTGATGGGCAAGCGCGCCAACGAGATGCGCCAGCTGATCGAGGGCATGCTCGACGAGCGAAACACCGAGATGAAGGCCGCCGCCCTCAAGCGCGCACTCGAGCACGACGCCGTCGACATCACGCTGCCGGGCATCCGTCCGCAGATCGGCCACCAGCACCTGATCAAGCAGATCATCGAGGAGGCCGAGGACATCTTCTGCGGCGTCGGCTACACCGTCGAGTCCGGTCCCATGGTCGACACCTCCTACTACAACTTCACCGCGCTCAACGCCCCTATGGATCACCCGAGCCGCTCGGCCCGCGATACCTTCTACGTGGTCGACAATAACCCCGGCAGCGTCGCGCACCCCGAGGCCCACGCCCACGGCGAGTCCGACGTGCTGCTGCGCACCCAGACCTCGGGCGTGCAGATCCACACCATGGAGTCGCAAAAGCCGCCCATCTACATGATCTGCCCGGGCACCGTCTACCGTCCCGACACGGCCGATGCCTGCCACCTTCCGCAGTTCAACCAGATCGAGGGTCTGGTCGTCGACGAGGGCATTACCTTTGGCGACCTGAAGGGCACGCTCGACTACTTTGTTAAGTGCATGTTTGGCGAGGACCGCAAGACGCGTTACCGCCCGCACTTCTTCCCCTTCACCGAGCCTTCCTGCGAGGTGGACGTGAGCTGCCATGTGTGTGGCGGCAAGGGCTGCAACTTCTGCAAGCACAGCGGCTGGATCGAGATCCTGGGCTGCGGCATGGTCGATCCCAACGTCCTTATCAACTGCGGCATCGACCCCGAGAAGTACACCGGCTTCGCCTTTGGTATTGGCGCCGAGCGCGTCGCCGCCCTGCGCTACGACCTGCCCGACCTCAGAACCCTGATGACGGGCGATATGCGCTTCTTAAATCAGTTCTAGTCCCGGCGGCTTTCCCAAGCACCGCACCTTGCCTTTCAATCGTCGGTTGCGTACCTAAGTACGCGGCCCTCCTCTTTCAAGGCAATCTGCGGCACTTGGAAAACCCGTCTCCGTTGCAGTTTTCCGGCTCAAAGCCGCATTTATGAAAGGAGACCAGTTAGATGCGCGTTTCTTACGACTGGCTCAAGACCATGATCGATATTCCGGAGGATCCCAAGACCCTTTCGGACGAATATATCCGTACCGGCACCGAGGTCGAGGCGATCGACACCGTGGGCGAGTCCTTCGACCACGTGGTGACCGCCAAGGTACTCACCAAGACCCCGCACCCCGATAGCGACCACATGTATGTGTGCTCGGTCGATGTGGGCGACAAGAATCTCGACGCCGACGGCAACCCCGCTCCGCTGCAGATCGTCTGCGGCGCGCAGAACTTCGAGGCCGGCGACCACATCGTCACGGCCATGATTGGCGCTGTCCTGCCCGGCGACGTCAAGATCAAGAAGAGCAAGCTTCGCGGCGTCGTGTCCATGGGCATGAACTGCTCCGCGCGCGAGCTCGGTCTGGGCGGCGACCACTCCGGCATTATGATCCTGCCCGAGGATACGCCCTGCGGCATGCCGTTTGCCGAGTACGTGGGCTCGAGCGACACCGTGCTCGACTGCGAGATCACGCCCAACCGCCCCGACTGCCTGTCCATGATCGGCATGGCCCGCGAGACCGGCGCCATTTTCGACCGCGATTTCCACGTTGAGCTGCCCGTCATCAAGGCCGAGACTGGCCGCGCGACCGACGACGAGCTTTCGGTCGAGATTGCCGACGAGGGCCTGTGCGACCGCTATGTCGCGCGCATCGTGCGCAATGTGAAGGTCAGTCCGTCGCCCGACTGGATGGTCAAGCGCCTCAACGCCCTGGGCGTACGTCCGCACAACAACATCGTCGACATCACCAACTACGTGATGATGCTCACCGGTCAGCCGCTGCACGCCTTTGACCTGGACATCTTTGCCGAGCGCGATGGCCACCGTCGCGTGGTGGTTCGCGCCGCCCAGCAGGATGAGAAGTTCACGACGCTCGACGGCGAGGAGCGCGTGCTCGACGCCGGCATGGGCCTCATCACCGATGGCGAGCGTCCCGTGGCGCTGGCCGGCGTTATGGGCGGCATGGATTCCGAGATCGAGGACGACACCGTCGACGTGATGGTCGAGAGCGCCTGCTTCAACGCCGGTCGCACCTCGCACACCAGCCGCGACCTGTCGCTGATCTCCGACGCCTCCATTCGCTTTGAGCGCCAGGTCGATGAGACCGGCTGCGTGGATGTCGCCAACGTTACCTGCGCGCTCATCGAGGAGATCGCCGGCGGCGAGGTTGCTCCCGGCTATGTCGACGTTTTCCCTGCGCCCAAGACTATCGACAGCATCAAGCTGCGCCTGGCCCGCGTGCATGCCATCTGCGGTGCCGACATCGAGCCCGAGTTTATCGAGCGTTCGCTCACCCGCCTGGGCTGCACCGTCGAGCGCGACGGCGATGACTTCATGGTCACCCCGCCGAGCTTCCGTCCCGACCTGCCGCGCGAGATCGACCTGATCGAGGAGGTCCTGCGCCTGTGGGGCATGGGCCGTGTGACGGCGACCATCCCGGCTGCCAAGAACCACATCGGCGGCCTGACCCGCGAGCAGAAGCTCACCCGCAAGGTCGGCGAGATCCTGCGCGCCTGCGGCCTCAACGAGACCACGACTTTCGGCTTTGCCGCCCCGGGCGACCTGGAGAAGATCGGCATGTCCACCGAAGGTCGCGGTTGCCCCGTGGTGCTCATGAACCCGCTGGTAGCCGAGCAGACCGAGATGCGTCGTTCGCTGTTGCCGGGCCTGCTGCAGTCCGTGGCCTACAACGAGGCCCACGGCACGCCCAACGTGCATTTGTACGAGGTCGGCAGCCTGTTCCACGGTCGCGAGAACGCCAGCCTGCCCAAGGAGACCAAGTCCGTGGCGGGCGTGCTCTCGGGCCAGTGGAGCGAGCAGTCTTGGAACATGAAGTACCGCAAGCTGCGCTTCTTCTTTGGCAAGGGCATTGTCGAGGAGCTGCTCGCCCAGCTGCGCATCGAGAAGGTTCGCTTCCGTCCCGTCGAGGGTGAGGGCTACGCTTTCTTGCAGCCGGGTCGTGCGGCCGAGGTTCTGTCCGGCGGCACCGTACTGGGCTGGGTCGGCGAGATTCACCCCGAGGCGCGCGAGGCGATGGGCATCGATGAGGTCGTCGTTGCCTTTGAGCTCGATCTGGACAAGCTGATCAAGGGCGCCCGCAATCAGGAGAACTACCGCGAGTTCTCGCAGTACCCTGCCGTTGAGCACGACCTTGCGATCGTGGTCGACAACGCTGTGACTTGCGAGGATCTTGAGCGCCGCATTACCAGCGCCGGCGGCAAGCTGCTCGAGGGCGTGCGCCTGTTCGATGTCTACCGCGATCCGGTCCGCATCGGAGCGGGCAAGAAGTCCATGGCCTTTGCGCTTACGTATCGCTCCGACGACCACACGCTCACCAGCGAAGAGGTCGAGAAGGCGCACCAGAAGATCGTCACCAAGGTGTGCAAGGGCGTAAACGGCGAGGTCCGCGGATAGGGCTTGCGCTGGGTATAGGCCAGCGGTGGCTGCCGCCGAGTCCTACGTGACCGCTATGCTCGATATAAGGCACTGTTGAGCCTTCATATATGACACGCGCATTACATAACGGCGTGCTGCTTTGTCGGCAGTGCGCCGTTTTGCTATGATATCCCGCGGCGTGTTACGAATCTGACAATGCGTAACACTGACAAGGTGATTTAAGCGGCGTTGCAATTTCGTGCGCCGATAACCGGGAGGCGTACATGCACATTCCAGATAATTATCTGTCCCCGCAGACCGATGCCGTCATGGCGGTGGCAATGGTGCCCGTTTGGGTCCATTGCATCAAAAAGGTGCGCGCCACGCTCGATCGCGAGCACATGGCTTTCCTGGGCATCTGCGCCGCCTTCTCCTTTTTGCTCATGATGTTCAACGTGCCGCTGCCCGGCGGCACCACGGGTCACGCCGTCGGCGGCGCGCTCATCGCGCTGCTGCTGGGCCCGGAGGCCGCGGCCATCGCTGTCTCGGTCGCGCTGGCGCTACAGGCGCTGCTGTTTGGCGACGGCGGCATCCTGTCCTTTGGCGCCAACTGCTTTAACATGGCCTTCGTGCTGCCGTTTGCCGCTGCAATCGTGTTCCGTGCGCTCAACAGCCGTTTGCACGACAAGAGCTGGGGCACCTCGGTCTCTGCCATTGTCGGCGGCTGGGTCGGCCTGTGCCTGGCGGCCCTGTGCGCGGCAATCGAGTTTGGTATTCAGCCGATGCTCTTTACCAACGCTTCGGGCGCGCCACTGTACTGCCCTTTCCCGCTGTCTATTGCTATCCCTGCCATGATGATCCCGCATATGTTGGTTGCCGGCGTGGTCGAGGGCGTGGCGACGGCCGCCATCTACGGTTTCATTAAGAAGACGGCGCCGAGCGTTATCGTCGGGCCCGAGGCCGTCGATGGTCAGCTTGCTGCCGAGGGCGCTGCTGCCAAGAAGACCTCGCTGGTTCCCACGCTCATCTTGGTCGCCGTGCTTGTCGTGGCCACGCCGCTGGGCCTGCTGGCTACAGGTGACGCCTGGGGCGAGTGGGACGCTGAGGGCGCCGCGACCGCCGTCCAGGAGGCTGGCGACGACAGCCTGCAGGCTTCGGTCGGCCTCGATACCCCGACCTTTGCCGACGCTCTGCCCACAGGCGATTATCTGCAGGCCTATTCCGAGGAGCAGGGCCTTGGCTTTGCCGGCCAGGCCGCGATGTATATTCTTTCGGGTGTGATTGGCGTGGCGGTGCTCACCATCGTATTCCGCCTGGTCTCGCTGACGGTCAAGGAAAGCGGTGCTCATGGCAATAGCCGAGCTGCCTAGCTGGCTTGCGGCCGAGGAGCGATATGAGCCCGTGGGGGCTCGGCATCGTGTGATGCAAAAGAATGTCCTGCACCTGGCGAGCCTGCTTGAGCGGGTTCGCCTGGGTGGAGGCGCGCACGAGGGCGGGTCGATGGTCGACCGCGCCCTTTCTTGCGTTTCGGCTCCGGTGCGCCTGGTGGGGATGTTCGTTTGCGTCCTGTGCGTGTGTCTGACGCAGAGCCCGCTGTACCTGATGCTGATGGCGGCTATCGCGCTGGTGCTGGTCACGGTGCGCCCCGCGCGCGGGTTGCGCGCGACTTTTGTACCGGCGCTTGGCGCCACGGGGCTTGCGGTGGTTCTGGCGCTGCCTGCCCTGTTGCTGAGCGCGTCTGCCATGGGCGCCATGCTCAAGATCGCGCTCAAGACGTTTATTAATGTGTCGCTGGTGCTGGGTGTTTCGTGGACGCTCACCTGGAGCCGCATGTCGGCGGCGCTCAAAATGCTGCACCTGCCCGACGAGGTTATCTTTACGTTTGATATGGCGCTCAAGCATATTGAGGTGCTGGGACGCACGGCGCACGATCTGTGCGAATCGGTCATGCTGCGCAGCGTCGGTTCCGCGCCTGCGGGTTTTTCGCGCACCGACTCGCTGGCGGGTATCATGGGCATGACCTTTATCAAGGCGATGGAATGCAGCCGCGCGATGGACGAGGCTATGCTGTGCCGCGGCTTTGCCGGTGCGTATCCGGCTCCTGCGCGGAGCGGCTTTGGCTGGTGCGATGCGGTTTACGCGGTCGTTGTGGTTCTGCTCGCCGTGTTGTGCGCGGTGCTGTAGCGCGGGCGGTCGATCCGTTGATGTGAATAGGGAAGGGCGACGTTTTGGCAAACGATACGAATGACGCGATGGGCGCGAGCGGTGCTGCTGGCGCCGAGACAACGCCGCTCATCGAGTTTCGCGACGTGGTGTTTTCCTATGCGGGCCATACGGTGGTCGATGGCGTTTCGCTGCAGGTGGACCGTGGGGAGCTCGTTGCCCTGCTAGGTCCCAACGGCTGCGGCAAGACGACGATCATGCGCCTTATCAACGGCCTTGAGCTCGCGGACGCGGGCACGTATCTGTTTGACGGGCATGCGGTCGATGCGGCATATCTCAAGGATCCCGCGGCTGCCCAGCGGTTCCATCAGCGCGTGGGCTTTGTGTTCCAGAATGCCGATGCGCAGCTCTTTTGCGCCACGGTGGGCGAGGAAGTTGCTTTTGGTCCCGCGCAGATGGGGCTGCCGGCAGACGAGCTCGAGCACCGCGTGCGCGATGCCATGGGGCTGTTCCAGGTTGCCGATCTGGTCGATGCCTCGCCCTATCAGCTTTCGGGTGGGCAAAAGAAGCGCGTGGCGCTGGCTGCGGTTGTGTCTATGAACCCCGATATCCTAGTACTCGACGAGCCTACCAATGGACTCGACGAGGATTCATGCGACATCGTGGTCAACTTCTTGCTGGCCTACGTCGCGGCGGGTAAGACGGTCTTGATGAGCACGCATCACCAGGATTTGGTGCGACGCCTAGGTGCCCGTGCAATCTATATCGATCGATATCACCATGTGGTCGAGGCACCTTCGCCGTCGTATGGAACCGAAAGCGGTGCTACGGACTAGTTGCTGCGTAGAGCGTGCGTAGCCGCCCGCGCGGCTTTGCCGTGATGGTATAGTTATCCAGGTTTTTTATGGGGGTGGCTATGCCAAGCTGGAACATTCATATCGCTCAGACGGAGCGTTTGCTGGAGCGCACCGGTGCGCTTGCCAATAGCGTGCGCGACCGCAATGCCTTTTTGTTTGGCTGCGTGGTTCCGGATATCTTCGTGGGCTATATGGTCCCTGCCATCGCCGATCCCATCCCGTACCGCATTACGCACTTTGCCAAGCCTGAGCCCATCCCAAAGCCTCGTGAGCATGAGTTTTGGGATACCTATGTGGCACCGTTGCTAAAAAGTTCGCCCACCGGTGCGCCGGCCGCGGCGACCTCGATTATCGAGGAACGCGAGCGACTGAACCGCGTGCACTATCCCCAGCGCTACAAGGATGCCGAGCCGGTTGCCGGTCCCGGCGCCTATGAGTTCTCGCTTGCATCCGAAGATGTGGCACAGTCGTTGCTCGATTTGACGCTGGGTGTCTGGTCGCATTTGGTGGCCGACACGGTATGGAACACGCGTGTGAACCAGTATCTGGAAGCAAACGGCGGCAAGCCGAGCGAGGAATTTCGCATTAAAAAGCAGGGCGATTTTGACTGGTTTGGCAAGACGCTGGGCATTGTTTCCATCCCGCGTGCGACCGATCGTCTGTATACTGCTGCGGCGCGTTTTGGTCAGTATCCCATCCATAAAGAATATGTGCTCAAGACCATCGGCGTCATGCACGAGATTGTACGCGAAAACCCCGGCGAGCCCGATCATCCGCCATATCGTCTGCTAACCGAGGAGTTTTTCGACGCAACGTTTACCGAGGTCATCGAGCTGACCGAAGCGGGCTTTGCGGCTCGCGTTGCCGCTTCTGACGTTCCCGCAGTCCCTCTGATCGCTAGCTGCTAGCCGGCCGGCTTAACGGAGAACAGTTCATCCCAATTGACCAACAGCTCCCGTCGCAGGGCATCTTCGGTGGTACGCTCGGCATCGGAAAGGTTCGCGACTGATCACAAATCGATGAAGCGGCATATGAGGTAGGTCCTAAAAAAGGGCCCGGAAGGCAAAGCCTTCCGGGCCCTTTGCAATGCAAGCGTGCTTGCAAGTACGATTTAGCGCACCTGAGCGACGTAAGCGACGTTGGTCGAGGAGACCTTGTCCTCGAGCTGGACGCTCATGCGGGGATCGCCGGCGGTAGCGACGGTCAGATCGCCGGCCTCGACGTAGCCGAGCTCCTTAGCGGTCTCGATCGCCTTGACGATCGTGCCGTTGACGGTGCCCTGGGTAATCTCGGCCTGGTGCGGGATAACGCCCCAGTACATGATCATCTGCTGGACGGCCCACTCGTGGCGGGAGAACGCGCAGATCGGCATGTTGGGACGGAAGTGCGAAATCAGGCGAGCGGTACGACCGGTGGTCGTCGGCACGGTGATGCACTTGGCGCCAACGGTGGTAGCCATGTTCACAGCGGACATACCCACAACGTTGTTGACAACGCGGGTGCCGTGAGCATCGGCCGGAACCTCGAGCGGAGCGTGAGCCGGGAGGTACTTCTCGGTCTCGAGAGCAATGCTGGCCTGCATCTTGACGGCCTCAACCGGGTACTTACCGGCAGCGGACTCGCCAGAGAGCATAACGGCGTCGGTGCCGTCGTAGATGGCGTTAGCAACGTCGGCAACCTCGGCGCGCGTCGGGCGCGGGTTTTGCTGCATGGAGTCGAGCATCTGCGTAGCGGTGATAACGGGCTTGTAGGCCGCGTTGCACTTGGCGATGATCTCCTTCTGGATGTGCGGAACGAGCTCGGGCTTGATCTCGATGCCCAGGTCGCCACGGGCGACCATGATGCCGTCGGAAGCCTCGAGGATCTCGTCGAAGTTCTCGACGCCCAGGGCGCACTCGATCTTCGGGAAGATCGTCACGTGCTCGCCACCGTTCTCGCGGCAAAGCTCGCGGATGCCGCGGACGGACTCGCCGTCACGGATGAAGGAAGCGGCGATGTAGTCGATGTTCTCGGTCAGGCCAAAGAGGATGTCCTGACGATCGCGCTCGGTGATGGCGGGCAACGAGATGTTGACGTTGGGCATGTTGACGCCCTTGCGCTCGCCGATCAGGCCGTCGTTCTTGACGACGCAGGTCATGTCCTGACCGTCGACGGACTCGACCTCGAGGGCAACCAGGCCGTCGTCGATCAGGATAAGGGAGCCCTTCTCGACCTCGGAGGGCAGAGCCAGGTAGTCGAGGGAGATGTGCTCAGAGGTGCCGTGGAAATCCTCGGACGTGGGCTGAGCGGTGACGACGATCTTATCGCCGGTCTTGACGGCAACCTTCTTGCCATCGACCAGAAGGCCGGTGCGGACCTCGGGGCCCTTGGTGTCGAGCAGGATGCCGACGGGCAGACCGAGCTCCTTGGAAATACGACGGACGCGCTCGATGCGACCGTGGTGCTCGTCGTAGGATCCGTGCGAGAAGTTAAAACGGGCTACGTTCATGCCCGCCTTGATCATCTCGCGGATGGTCTCGTCGCTATCGCAGGCGGGACCCATGGTGCATACAATCTTGGTGCGCTTGTACATTCAGACCTCCATCTGACATCGTCTTGCGCTGATAGATAAACCATAAGAAATAAAACTGAGATGATTATAACGAAATGGCGACCGAATACCCCAAAAAATCGACCGTATGCCGAATTAGAAGTTCATTTTTTGCGGAAAAACGGTATATGCAAAAACTTTACCAACCGTTCTGACCGCTGCTATCTGGGCGATATTTCAGTTTGACGATGTGCCGAAGAAAAAACGTTTTATCAATATTGAGCATCACACGGTCTGCATCGTTGCACTCGAGCCGTGTTTCCAATTGGAATGTTTTGGCTAGACGCGCTGCTTTGGGGTACCATAGCTCCACTATCAACTGCCGCTCAGCACGGCAGCCTTGATGAGCCCTTGCCCTTCTCCTGGGAATTATGATCGGGCATCAATCTGCTGAGTGGCCCGAATCCCAGGAGGGGACTCTATATGCAAAAGGAATACCTGTCCGCCGCGGCGGAGGTGCTCAGCGACCAGGGCGTCGATGAGAACCTCGGCCTGAGCAACGACGAGGCGTCGTCGCGCCTCGCCAAGACAGGCCCTAACAAGCTTGAGGAAGCCGAGAAAACGCCGCTGTGGAAGCGTTTCTTTGAGCAGATGGCCGACCCCATGGTCATCATGTTGATCGTTGCCGCCGTCATCAGCGCGCTCACGGGTATGGTCAAGGGCGAGCCCGACTTTGCCGACGTCGCCATCATCATGTTCGTCGTTATCGTCAACTCGGTACTGGGCGTGGTCCAGGAAGCCAAGAGCGAAGAGGCCCTCGAGGCCCTGCAGGAGATGAGCGCGGCGCAGTCCAAGGTGCTGCGCGACGGCAAGCTCGTGCACCTGCCGAGCGCCGAGCTCGTGCCCGGCGATGTGATCATGCTCGAGGCGGGCGACTCCGTCCCGGCCGACTGCCGTGTGCTCGAGAGCGCCACGATGAAGATCGAGGAGGCCGCCCTTACCGGCGAGTCCGTGCCCGTCGAGAAGCATGCCAACGTCATTGAGCTCGCCGCCGGCACCGACGACGTGCCGCTCGGCGACCGCAAGAACATGTGCTACATGGGTTCCACCGTGGTATACGGCCGCGGTCGCGCCGTCGTGGTCGGCACCGGTATGAACACCGAGATGGGCAAGATCGCCGGCGCCCTGGCCGAGGCCAAGGAAGAGCTCACGCCGCTGCAGGTGAAGCTCGCCGAGCTCAGCCGCATCCTTACCATCATGGTTATCGTCATCTGCGTCGTCATCTTTGGCGTCGACATCATCCGCCACGGCGTGGGCAACGTTCTCACCGATCCGACCGCGCTGCTCGACACCTTTATGGTCGCTGTCTCGCTTGCCGTCGCCGCCATCCCCGAGGGCCTGGTTGCCGTCGTGACCATCGTGCTGTCGCTCGGCGTGACCAAGATGGCCAAGCGTCAGGCGATTATCCGCAAGCTCTCTGCCGTCGAGACCCTTGGCTGCACGCAGACCATCTGCTCCGACAAGACCGGTACCCTCACCCAGAACAAGATGACCGTCGTCAAGCACGAGCTCGCTGCGCCTAAGGAGAAGTTCCTGGCCGGCATGGCTCTGTGCTCCGACGCCCAGTGGGACGAGGAGCTGGGCGAGGCCGTGGGTGAGCCGACCGAGTGTGCGCTCGTCAACGATGCCGGCAAGGCGGGGCTCACTGGCCTGACTGCCGAGCATCCGCGCGTGGGCGAGGCCCCGTTTGACTCGGGCCGCAAGATGATGTCCGTGGTCGTCGAGACCCTGGACGGCGAGTATGAGCAGTACACCAAGGGCGCGCCCGACGTGGTGATCGGCCTGTGCACCCATATCTACGAGGGCGACAAGGTCGTTCCGCTGACCGAGGAGCGTCGCGCCGAGCTCGTGGCCGCCAACAAGGCCATGGCCGACGAGGCCCTGCGCGTGCTGGCGCTGGCAAGCCGCACCTACACCGAGGTCCCGGCCGACTGCAGCCCCGCTGCGCTCGAGCACGACCTGGTCTTCTGCGGCCTGTCCGGCATGATTGACCCGGTCCGCCCCGAGGTCGCCGACGCCATCCGCGAGGCCCACGATGCCGGTATCCGCACCGTCATGATTACGGGCGACCACATCGACACCGCCGTGGCCATCGCCAAGCAGCTGGGTATCGTCACCGATCGCAGCCAGGCCATCACGGGCGCCGACCTCGACCGCATGAGCGACGAGGAACTCGACGCGCACATCGAGGACTACGGCGTGTACGCCCGCGTTCAGCCCGAGCACAAGACCCGCATCGTCGAGGCTTGGAAGTCGCGCGACCAGATCGTGGCCATGACGGGCGACGGCGTCAACGACGCCCCGTCCATCAAGCGCGCCGACATCGGCGTTGGCATGGGCATCACCGGTACCGACGTCACCAAGAACGTCGCCGACATGGTGCTTGCCGATGACAACTTCGCCACCATCATCGGTGCCTGCGAAGAGGGCCGTCGCATCTACGACAACATCCGCAAGGTCATCCAGTTCCTGCTTTCGGCAAACCTTGCCGAGGTCTTCTCGGTGTTTATCGCCACGCTCATCGGCTTTACCATCTTCCAGCCGGTGCAGCTGCTGTGGGTGAACCTGGTTACCGACTGTTTCCCCGCGCTCGCGCTGGGCATGGAGGACGCCGAGGGCGACATTATGAAGCGCAAGCCGCGCAACGCTAAGGACGGTGTCTTCGCCGGACATATGGGTCTGGACTGCGTGGTCCAGGGTCTGATCATCACCGTGCTGGTGCTGGCGAGCTTCTTTGTGGGCGTGTACTTTGACATGGGCTACATTCACATCGCTGATATGATCGCCGGCAATGCCGACGAGGAAGGCGTGATGATGGCGTTCATCACGCTCAACATGGTCGAGATTTTCCACTGCTTCAATATGCGCAGCCGTCGTGCGTCGCTGTTCACCATGAAGAAGCAGAACAAGTGGCTGTGGGCTTCCGCTGCGCTGGCGCTGGTGCTGACGGTGATCGTGACCGTACAGCCGACGCTTGCCGAGATGTTCTTTGGCCCTGTGACGCTTGAGCTCAAGGGCGTTCTTGCCGCGCTGGGCCTGGCCTTCCTGATCATCCCGCTGATGGAGATCTACAAGGCGATCATGCGCGCGGTCGAGAAGGAGTAAGTTAACCTGTCCGGGCCCGCCCCTGCGTGTTTTCTTCTTCGCTGGTCCTCGCGCTTCGCGCTGCGGGATCGCTCGGAAGAAAACACTCCCGGGGTGGGCCCTACGGTATCCTTGCTGGCTTTACTCCCGCGCGGATGAAAAAGGGTTGAGGGAAAGTTTGTGAGCTGGTCGGGCTTTGCCCGGCCAGCTCTTTTTGATTTAAAATACCTGCTCAGTTGTGATTTATGGTGCTGGGAGGCGCTTGTGGGCAAGGCTAAGGCTAAGGCGAAGAAAAAGACGACGGGGGCGCGGGCTAAGCGCGATCGTCGTCGGAAGCTTGCGACCGAGGCTCCCGCGTCTGCCGAGGAGTTGCTGGCAAGCGTGCCGGGACTTGACGCGCTGCAGGATGTCCCGGCGTTTGATGACCTGCCGGTCGATGGGGCTCAGCGGGCGGCATTTGACGACTTTTGCGCACATGCTGAGGAGCCCGAGCAGATGCAGCTTGGCGCCGTGGTGCGCTTAGATCGCGGGTTTCCGCTGGTGGCGACGGCCGACGATACCTTTCGTGCCGAGCATGCCGTGGGGTTTGCCAAGTCGCGCGGCGAGGACGAGGTGCTGCTGCCCGCCGTGGGCGACCGTGTGGCGGTGCGCCGCGCTCCCGGGCACGATATGGGCGTGATTGAGTGCGTTCTGCCGCGCCGTACGAGCTTTGAGCGTTGGCGCGGCCGTGCCCGTGGAGAGCGCCAGGTGCTCTGCTCCAACGTGGATAGCGTGCTAATCGTGCAGGCGCTCGGTGCCGGTGAGGTGCTGCTCGACCGCGTGGCGCGCTCGCTGGTGTTGGCGCTCGACTGCGATGCCGAGCCGGTGGTGGTGCTCACCAAAGCTGACCGCTGCGATGCCGAGGAGCTCGAGCGCGATCTGGACCGCGTGCGCCGCCTGGTGGGTCCGGACGTGCGCGTGATCGTTACGTCCTCTGCCGAGGGCCGCGGCCTGGACGAGGTCCGTGCCTGCGTGCCTGCCGGGAGCTGCGCCATGATTCTGGGCGAGTCGGGTGCCGGCAAGTCGACGCTGCTCAATGCACTGCTGGGCCACGATACGTTGGCGACCGGCGGTGTGCGCGAACGCGACGACCAGGGCCGTCACACTACCGTCGCGCGCGTGATGGTGGCGCTGCCGGGCGACGCCGGTGTGATCGCCGATGCCCCGGGCCTGCGCAGCCTACCGCTCGTGGGTCACGAGCGGGGTCTGGCGCGCGCCTTCCCCGAGATTGTTGAGGCATCGCGCGCGTGCCGGTTTGGCGATTGCACACATACCCATGAGCCGGGTTGCGCCGTTCGCGAGGCCGAGGACGCCGGGCAGATCGACAGTCTGCGTCTGGAAACGTTCCAAAACTTGGCGTCATCCATGCGCGTGAGCGCTCAAATGCTCGATCCCGATGTCCATCTGTAATTGATTTTTCCTATGACAGCCGTCTCCCAACTGTTCGGGAGACGGCTTTTTTGCTGCGGAAAAGCCTCGAAATATGCAGTTTGCTGACGTGCTGACCAAAACCTTGCCACGAGCTTGACGGGCTGGTCAGCTTTTGGTTAGCGATTGGTTTGACATCGAAAACCAAGATCGCGATTGCGCCGCTTTGCACTCTGACCGCCCAGACAATGGTGGTACGGGCATTCGCCCGGCACTGCCATGAGAGGAGCGGCCGTGAACAAGAGCAAGCGCATCGCCATCAGTCTGGTCGCGGGCGTGCTCGCTGCTCTGCTCTGCATGGTTTACGGCTCGTCGATCCGCTCGCAAGCCGAACAGGTCCAGGCTGAGACCTTGGCCAAGTATGGTGGCGATCGCGTCGAGGTATGCGTCGCGGCGCGCGATATCGATGTGGGCGAGACCCTCGATGAGACCAATGTCATAACCCAGGAATGGCTGACGAGTTTGCTGCCGCGTGACGCGGCGACCGAGCTGCGCCAGGTACGCGGCGACGTGACGACTTCACGTATTCCCAAAAACGCCGTGATCTGCAATGTCTACACCAAGGCCGAGAGCCACAAGCTCGAGGTGCCTAAGGGCAAGGTCGCCGTTTCGGTGGCGGTCGATGCCGAGCACTCGGTCGGCGGTGCCACGGGCGTGGGCAGCTATGTGGACGTGTACGTGCAAAAAGATGGCGTAACCGATCGACTGTGCGGCGCGCACGTGATCGATACCAGTGAGAATTCCGGTGCCACGCGCGAGGGCAAGATCGAATGGGTGACGCTGGCGGCTGACCCCGAAGACGTCAAGGAACTGCTGGGAGCCTCGGGCAAGGGAACGGTCAGCTTGACGATTCCCGCCACGGCGCGCGGCAAAAAGAGCGGAGGCGACGAGTGATGAAGGCGATCTGGCTTGCGTGCTGCGCGTGCGGCGATTACGGGCTGTTGCAGCGGGAAGTCGAGGGCCGTGATGCGGGTGCACAGGTGCTTCGCGTGGGTGACCTGGACGGGCTGATTTCCATGGCGCGGGCGTTTCCGTCGCGCCGCGGGGCTGCCATCATCGCGGCGTCTCTGTTTGATATCGAAGATGTGCGCAAGACTGTTGCGCGCCTGACGGCCGAAGGCCGCGTGAGTCGCGTGGTCGTGTTGATAGAAGCACTCGATCCGTCGGATATCGAGGGGCTGTTTCGCGCAGGGGCGACCGAGGTCATCGCTGCGCACAGTATATGCGGCAACGGGCGCGCGGGCGAGGGAGCGGTTGATTCCGATCGGCGCATGACGATTGAGCCCGATGCTTTTGTTGATAGGGAACCCGGGGCGCCTCGCGCTACAAGAGGCCCGCGTGTTGATGATTATGGAAAAGCGGAAGCCGAGCATGGTCGGCGCCCCCGGAACCCCCTTGTATACGATGACGCTGGAGGGCCGGCGCAGCATGCTGGCGACTCCCCGGCTGTAGATTTGGGATACGTGCACGGCGTGAATCTGGCGGATGAACTCGACGAAGTTGAGGGCTTTGCCGGGTGCGGCGAGTTGTCGCTGATGCAGCATGAGCAGATTGTGCAGAACGAGCCTGCCTCGCAGACCGAACAAGCCGCCATGCCGGCTTGGACGCAGCGTGTGGTTGCGGCGGGGGAGACGGGGACGCTGCCGCCGACGCCCGCCCCGCCGCCTCCGATGCCGCCGGCAGACGCTGCCGCTTCGCCGCACCGAGCTCCGGTCATCTGCGCCATTTCGGGTTCGGGCGGTTGCGGCAAGTCGACGATCGTTGCCACCATGGCACACACATCGTCGCTGTTGGGCTTGCGTGCCGCCGTGCTCGACCTGGACCTGATGTTTGGAAACCTTTACGACTTGTTAGGCGTCGATGCTCCGCGCGATATGGCGGCACTTATCGAGCCGTCGGCGGCGGGCGCGCTCGCCGAGCCAGATATCGTAGCCGCATCGATGCGCGTGGCGCCGGGCGTTACGCTCTGGGGTCCCGTCGCGGCGCCCGAGCAAGCCGAGCTCATGGCACGTCCGGTGGAGCTACTGCTTGATGTTCTGCGTCGCGAATCCGACGTGGTCTTTGTCGACACCTCGGTCTTTTGGGGTGATGCCGTGGCGGCTGCGGTGGCGGCGAGCGACCGCTGCCTGGTCGTTGGCGATGCGGCGGTGTCGTCCGCGACATCGGCGTCGCGCGTCATTGAACTGGCAAGTCGAGTGGGTGTGCCGCGCACGCGCATGAGCGCCGTGTTCAACCGGTTCGGTGCGCGCGGGGCAGACGAGGACGTCGCCATGCGCTTTGAGATTGCCTGTGCGTTGAGCTCCAAGATTCATATCGCCGATGGCGGGCAGGATCTCGCCGCGCTCATGGCGTTTGGACGCGCTGACGAGGCAGTTGGGCAGACCAGCGCTTTTGCGACCAGCGTGCGCGAGGCCACGCGCGAGATGCTCGTGGAACTGGGGTGCGCCGTCGGCCCTTGGAGCGATATGGTCGCCGACCGTGCAACGCGCACCGAACGCCCGCGTATCCGCCTTCCCTGGTCGCGCGAGGGTGATCAGCGATGAGCCTGCAAACGAGGATTAAGGCTGCCGGCGCTGCAGCGGGGGCAGCGCCTGTAGATGCGGGGCGTCGCCGCGCGGTGAAACGACGCACCAAGCGCGCCGTGATGGACCGCATGGGTTACGACGAAGTGGCGCGTATCAGCGCCTATATCGACCCGGCACTTGCCCGCTCGGAATTGCGTCCCGCGGTGGAGGCGGCGCTCAATGTTGAGGAACCGACCGATCTCGCGACGACCGAGCGCGAGACCATCATCGACGAGATTTTGGATGACGTGGTGGGCCTGGGGCCGTTGCAGCCGCTCATCGAGGACGACACCGTTACCGAGATCATGATCAACGGCTGCCGCTCGGCTTTCTTTGAACGCGGCGGCGTCTTGCGCCCCATCGAGCATGCGTTTGAGGATGATGAACAGATCCGTGTGCTTATCGACCGCATCATCTCGCCGCTTGGCCGCCGTATCGACGAGCGCAGCCCCATCGTCAACGCCCGCCTCAAAACGGGCTATCGCGTCAACGCGGTGATTCCGCCTGTGGCGATTGACGGACCGATTCTCACCATCCGAAAGTTCTCGGACCGTATCTGCTCGCTGGACGAGCTTGTGGGGCTGGGGTCGCTGCCGCTTTGGTATGCGCAGCTGCTGTCGTGCGCGGTGTCGCTGCGACAGGACCTGGCGGTTGCGGGAGGCACGGGGTCTGGTAAGACCACCCTGCTCAACGCGTTGTCATGCGAGATTTCCACCGGCGAGCGCATCGTGACGATCGAGGACTCTGCCGAGCTCAAGTTTGCGCATCATCCGCACGTGGTGCGCCTAGAGGCGCGCGAGGCTTCAATTGAGGGCGAGGGCGCGGTGACGATCCGCGACCTGGTGACCAATGCCCTGCGCATGCGCCCCGACCGCATCGTGGTGGGCGAGGTGCGCGGTGCCGAGTGCTGCGACATGTTGCAGGCCATGAACACGGGCCACGATGGGTCGCTCACCACACTTCATGCGGGTTCAGAACAGGAGACCGTGGTGCGTCTGACGTTGCTTGCACGTTATGGCATCGATCTGCCGAGCGAGCTCATCGAGGAGCAGATTGCCATGGCGCTCGACGGCATCGTGATGTCCGAGCGCCACGCCGATGGCAGGCGTTTCGTCTCCTCGTATTCGGGGGTGCGTCGCGCCGCGTCGGGCGGCGTAGAACTCGAGCGCTATGTGACTTTCGATGCCGCCGAGCGCACCTGGAAGCTTGACCGCGAGCCGCCGTTTATCGCAGAAGGCCTGCGGTCGGGGACGCTCACACAAGAGGAGGTGGACGAATGGAGGTCGCTGTGCCCCTCGTCGTAGGGGGTTTGGCAGGGTTTTCTGTTGCGACGGCGTGCGGGGCGGAACCTCGTGTGCCGCAGGTACCGCCGGCGGAGCTGGCGCGTCAGGCGCTCGAGACGGTGGCAGAGAAGCTGCCGCGTGAGCTGGTGGAAAACGATCTGCTGAAAAAGATCGCCCGTTCGTGGGCATCGCTGGCTCCGGCGCATCGCTTTGGCCTCGTGATTGAAGATGCTTCGGGGCGTTTGGCGTTTCTGCTGCTATCGAGCGGTGTCTGCTGCGTTTTACTAACGATGGTGTCGTTATCGCCCCTCGGATTTGCCTTGGGACTTGTTGCTCCGTTTGCCGTTGGCGCCGCTCGGGATGGCTTTGAGAGCCGGCGCGAGCAACACGATGCAGAAGAGGCAATGCCCGAGGCGTTTACCGCACTTTCCATGTCGCTTGCCTCGGGACATTCGCTGGCCCAGGGCATGCGCTTTGTGGGCGCTCATGCGCAAGAGCCAGTGCATACCGAGTTTTTGCGGGTGGCGGCGGCGATCGATTGCGGCATCTCGGCGACCGACGCGCTCGATGACTTGCTCGTGCGCATCGACGCCCCCGGTCTTTCGCTTGTGACCTTGGCGCTTAAGGTGTCTCAGCGCACCGGCGCTCCGCTTGCCGACTTACTGTCTGAGGCGTCGAGCATGGTGGGGGAGCGCATTGAGCTCAAGCGCCGCCTGGATGTTAAGACGTCGCAGGCTCGCATGTCTGCACATATGGTCGCGGCGATGCCGGCGGGCATGTGCGCGGTGTTGGCGCTGCTTTCGGCAGATTTTCGTCGCGGTCTTGCGACGCCTGCCGGCGCGGGCGCTGTGGTGCTGGGTCTCGCCCTCAACGCCGTTGCCCTGGTGGTTATCAGGCGCATTATGCGGGTGGAGCTATGAGCGCCCCGGTTGCAGTTGCGGCTTGCCTGTGCGCCCTGAGCGTATTTGTCGCGACGGGTTTGGATCGGGCGGATGCACGCAAGATCGCAGGGGCCTGCAAGCGCGAGGCGGTGCTGGTCGCTGCCGCAGGTCGCTCGGTGGTCGATGCTCTGATCGCGCGAGTGAAGGGCGCGGTTGGAGCGGGCGGCCCGGCGCGAGTGTCGCTCGGCGAAGTGTCCGAGATGATCAATGTTGTTCGCTTGGGTCTTTCGGCCGGTCTTTCGTTTGATGCGGCGCTTGAGATTTTCTGCGCCAACCGCCGGTCAGTGCTGGCTCTTCGCCTTGAGCGAGCCTGCATGGCGTGGCAGGTGGGCGTGGGCACGCGTGAGGACGAGTTGTTGGCCGCCGCGCGCGACTTGGACGTGCGAGCGCTCGAGACCTTTGCCATCACGGTGGGGCAGGCGCTCGCCCTGGGTGCCCCACTTGCCGAGACGCTGGCCGCTCAAAGTCGCGAAATCCGTGCGGCTCATCGCGCCGCGGTCGAGCGCGAGATCGAGCGTGCGCCCGTCAAGCTGCTGATTCCCACCGGCACGCTCATCTTGCCGGCGTTGCTTCTGTCCATATTGGGCCCGCTGCTGGGAGCAGGCGGGATGATGTAGGGAGGAATACATGAACACGATGACTGACGCTGCTGGCAAGGTCCAGGGCTGGGCGTTTTGCCGGGCGGCACATGTTCGTCAGTGCGCCAAGGAGCTATTGCAGGAGGAGAGCGCACAGGGTACCACCGAGTATGCCATCTTGGTCGGCGTGCTCGTGGTGATCGCGATTATCGCCATCGTCGCATTTAAGGGCAAGGTCCAAGATCTATGGAACGCTATCAGCGAGGGCATCAACAGCCTGTAGAGGGCGAGCGCCCCATCGGGGTACTGCTGGTGTTTGCTTGCCTGGTCGTGGCGATAGCGGCGGTGCTTTGGGGGCTTAACGCCGCGCGGCAGCAGCGTCCTGGGGCCGCCTCCGATTCGGGCTCAGATTCGGCGGTGGCGTCTCAAAAAGATGAGACGCGAGATGCGGACGATTCGGATGTCGCTGTCACGGCGCAAACCTTTCTGCGGACGCTCGACAAGCGGTCTGCCACTGCGACGGATTCGCCTGAGGGCAACGCGATTGCGGTCCGGCTTGCATGGTCCGAGGACCGACCGATGACCGAGGCAGCGGCGGATATGTTACGCGCCTACCGCGAGGTGCCAACGGCCCAGCTCGCCCTGAGCGGCTATCTCGATATTAAGGGCAACGTATGGGGCGCCATCGTGCGTGATGGGCGCGGCTGGGTCGATATGGTGACGGTTGCCGCGGATACTGGCGATGCTTCGTGTCGTCTGCGCGCCGTGCGCCTGGTCCCGCAAACAATAAGCTCAAAGGAGGGATCGTGAAATGCATGGCGTTCTGCGTGAAGAGGTTGCCCAAGCGACTGTGGAATACGCCATCGTCACGGTGGCGCTGCTTTCCATCGTGCTGGCAATCGCGGGGCTTTGGCGTGCCGGTGCCGATGGGCGCTTGGCGGCGCTGGTCGAGCGGGCGGCATCTCACGGCGTCACCTCGACATCGGTTGTCGACGCTGCTGCGGGTGCTAAGGACATCGTGCTGTATTGATGTTGCGCGCGAGGACCAGGCGCAGTCTACGGTCGAGGCGGCATTCCTACTGCCGACGTTTCTGACACTCGTTCTGTTGGCACTGCAACCGGTGTGCCTGCTCTATACGCGCGCGGTCATGGAGTCTGCCGCCGCCGAGACCGCGCGGCTCATGACCACGACGTCGGCGGAGGACGATGATCTTAAGGAGTTCACTCGCCGCCGGCTTGCCGCAGTGCCCAACGTTTCGATCTTTCATGCCGGCGGGCCGTTGTCGTGGGATATCGAGCTTGGCCGGGCCGGTGCGGGTGGCGTCTCGTCCGTGTCCGTTTCCGGCGAGGTCAAGCCGTTGCCTGTGATCGGTGCGTTTGCGCAGGCTATGGGTGGTACCGCCGAGGGCGGCTACGTTGAGCTCAAAGTCGATGTCTCGTATCAATCGCGTCCCGAATGGCTGGAGGGAGATTATGATTCGTGGATTGCTGCATGGGATTAGGCGCTGCCTGTTGCGGGTGACGCAAGGGTTTGCGGCCCGCCGTCGACCAGGCGCTCTCCGCAAACGAGGCGGCTTTATGGGTCGAGCCGGTATCGACCTGTTTATCGAAGACGGTGCCTACACCACGCTCTCCTCTGCGGTGGTCATCTTGGTGGTGCTCACGCTGCTGTTTTCGTCGACGGCGGCGATATGGAGCATGTCGCGTGCCGGGGATACCCAGGTGGCGGCCGATAGCGGCGCGCTGGCGGGTGCCAACGTAGTGTCGTCCTATCACACGGCTGCCACGGTGGTTGATGCGAGCATCTTGAGTCTGGGGCTGGCGGGGTTTGCCACGATCGGGACGGGCCTGGTCGCCATCCTCATCCCGGGTGCCGAACCAGTTGCCGGCAATATGGTCGACACCGGGATTGAGATCATTAAAACGCGCAACAAGTTTGCCAAAAGCGCATCGGAAGGCTTACAGAAAATCGAGACGGCTCTGCCATATCTGATTGCCGCGCGTGCCACGCAGGCGGTGTCGGCGCAGGATACCGATAGTGTGACCTATACCGGTACGGCGCTTGCCGTGCCCAGGACATCCGAGTCTGATTTTGTTGCGCTCGAGGGTTCCGAGATCTCGACCGATGCCATTAAAGATGCGTCGGAAGATCTGGAGCGCGCGGCCGAGGAGCTACAAAAAGCATCGGAGGAGACGGCGAAGGCAAAGGAGCGTGCCTGGCTAGCGGATTGCGGTGGATCGGATAAAGGTTCGGTCGGCAGCTGTTCGTGTATGTGGGAGCGCGCGAAAAGCCTAACGGATCTCTCCGGTGTTCAAAATCCGCATTACGCTTCGAGCGTTACGTGGGAGCCTCAAGTTGCCCTTGATCGCGCGAAGGACTACTACCATTGGCGCCTGACAAATGAGAAGCCCCACGGCTCGAGTGTCGAGATGAGGGCAGAGTCTGCGGCGCGTAAGGCGTTTTATACCTATGCGAGTGCGGAGGTCGATCGGGCATATATAACCGAGAACGGAGACAGGGTTTCCTCCTATATCCCACTGTTGCCGCGCAACTCTGATGAGGTTCGGGCGACGGAGCTCTATACCGATGCGGTGTGGCCGACGAGCGTGAACGATGACAAGGCGTATCTGCATTACGGGACGACCTGCCCTAACTATAAGAAAGGGACGCCGAGCGGATTTGCTTCGGTTGCCGATTACGATGGACAGGATAAATGCAGCAAATGCCATTTTGGCGTTTCGTCGCTTGGTGCTGTTGCGGCGCCTTCAACCTCTATCGAAAACGGCTTCGAGTATCACTTTGACAAGTTTAAAGACGCCCTGGAAGACTACGTCGAATGCCGCAACAAAGAGCTCGAGCTCGAACGTCAGACCGAAGACGAGACCGACCGTGCGAGCAATGCGTTTGACCAGGCCATCAAAGCGCTTTCGGGCGAGCGTCCGCGTATCGCTCCGCCCGGTCGCAACGGCGTGGTTGCCTTTGCGGTTTCGGGTGCCATCTCGAGCCCCGATGGGCTCAACTCTTCGTTTAACACGGCAGTCAGGCTTGGCGATCGCGGTGCCATCTCTGCCGCGGTGCTGGCGCCCGATGAGGCGACGGCGCAAAACAACGTGCTTTCGCGATTTTTCTCGACATTGAAGGAACGCTCAGGTGGCGTTGCCGGCGTACTCGACGGCGTCATGGATGTTTGGGGACGGCTGCTCGTAGGATACGGAGACATCCAAGGTTCGGCCGACGAACTTATGGACGAGATGATTAAAGGCCTAGGAGGGGGCAGCGGCGCGTTGGGCTCCATTGCATCGTGGCTCGGCGATACCGTTTCGGCGTCCGTGGCGGCGCTGGGTTTGGAACCGTGCGACTTGCGCCTGCGAAAGCCGGTGCTGACTGATTCCGCCAACGTCATTAAGAGCCCGGGGTCTGACATTGCTGGCCTCTCTCAAGCGCAAGACAAACTGCGAAGTATTCCGTTGGGCGTGACCGATCCCAAGGCGCTTTGCGAGGCGTTGGAATATCAAGTCGAACGCACCATCAGCGGTACGGTGTTCACGCTTGCGGAGATTCCTCTGCCCGGCGGCGGTTCCATCCCGCTCGCCGTCGATGTCGCCACGCTGGTTGGCGCTCTGGGCGGTGGGTCGTAATGAGTATCCGCATGCGTCTGCGCGAGGAGCGCGCCCAAGCGACGGTGGAGATGGCAGTGGTTACGCCCGTTTTGCTGGTGCCGGCACTCATTGTGTACAACGTCATGATCTTTGCCAGCGCTGTCGCGCGCTTCGACCGCGTGGTGCCCGACATCGTGTTGGCGCACGCCGTGGCGTCGGAGGGGGAGGGCGACGAAAGCTCTGTCGATGCCTCGGCGACGGTCCAGACTCAAATTCTGAATGCCATGGAAGGCTATGACTTGCAGATCGAAGTGTCGAGCGAGCAAGGCGCGGAGGCATCGGATGGTGGTCTGCTCTCCCTATCCGGTGCGTTTAGGACCTACACCTGCACCATGTACTATGAGCCGTGGCCGACTTCTCTCAGCATCGCTGGCGTTCCGCTGGGGGCGCCGACAACGTTGTCGCACGAGCGCGCGGTGACGGTCGATCCATGGCGTCCGGGGGTGGTCATGTGACCGCGGTCTCGTCCTACATCGCCTACGCGCGGGCACTCAATAGGCTGGGCTGGACGCCGGCCGAGTTTGCGGTGGCGGAGTCGTTTGCCGTGCGCCTGCGCGGCATGCTGGGACGGCATCCGGTTGCCGCCAACGGCTTGCCGCTCGTCATGGCGTTTCCACGCTGCTCTTCGGTCCATACGTGTTTTATGGCCTATCCCATCGACATCGCCTTTATCGATGCACGTGGCTATGTCCTCGTATGCTACGAAAACGTACGTCCCTGGCGTATGTGCTCCTGCCCCGGCGCCTGGGCCGCACTAGAGCGCCCTTCAATCATTGTTTCGACCCCTGCTCTCCAACGCGTGCCGGCTTAAGAATTGGCGACAGCGGACTTTCGTCATACGAAATTGGGTAAGATGGAGGAGAAGATGCATGGATGTTGAGATCCATCCCAACGCTAAAAAGCACCTGACGGAAAAGCAGGTGCTTAGCGCTTGGCTTGCGGTTACTGAGTGCGTTCGTCGCGAGTCGAAGGACGAGCCGCCGAGATGGCTTGCGATTGGATGGCTCCCAGACGGACGAAGCGTGGAGTTTGTCGCGGTCGAGCTTGTCCGTGGGTGGCTTATCATTCATGCCTTGTCTCCAGTCCAGAAGAAATTTTGGCAGGAGATTGAACGGGCTCGGCAAAGGGGTCGATGATGGGCAAGACGTATACGGCCGCTAATGGTCAGGTTGTAACGGATGAAATGATTGACGCGTGGTGCGAGTCGTACGAGCGCGGAGAGTTTCCGGATGGCGAACACACCGTTGGTGGGATCGTGCATGGACGGCCCCCACTCTCAGGTGAGGGGACGGCAACGCTGTCGGTCAAGATTCCTCTGGGAATGAAGGAGGCCATTCGTCGACGGGCGGCTGCCGAGGGGATGACGCCAAGTGAGTTTGCCCGTGCGGCTCTGAGCGAAAAACTTCTTGCTGCCGGCTGATGCCTCTGACGTGCTGATTTAAAGAACCGAGGCTGTGCTCAAAAACTTTTTTGAAATTCTCGGTTGACCGGAACGCGTCCTTGGTTATACTAATCAAGCCTTGAAACAAGGCACACCTCAAATGGCTGGGTAGCTCAGTTGGTAGAGCAGAGGACTGAAAATCCTCGTGTCAGGGGTTCGATTCCCTTCCCCGCCACCTTGAATTGACTAGGACCTCTGCAAAGGGGTCCTTTTCTTTTATGCAGCCCCCACATGGAATCGAACCCCGTGAGGGCGCGGAGCTGAGTAAACGCGTAAGCGTTTGCCAGCGCAGCTCGCAAGGCGCGTAAGCGCCGCAGCGGTCCGTCCGCGCAGCGCGCGGACGCGATTCCCTTCCCCGCCACCTTGAATTGACTAGGACCTCTGCAAAGGGGTCCTTT
>NZ_JAJFDP010000055.1:0-405 GCF_020709435.1 Collinsella aerofaciens | reverse complement strand
GCTACCACGTGGACGACCCCGAGCGCTTCGGCGTCGTGGAGTTCGACGGCGAGGGGAGGGCCGTCTCCATCGAGGAGAAGCCCGCCGAGCCCAAGAGCTCCTACGCCGTCACCGGCCTGTACTTCTACCCGGGCGACGTGTCCTCCCGCGCCGCCGAGGTGAAGCCCTCCGCACGCGGCGAGCTGGAGATCACCACGCTCAACCAGATGTATCTGGAGGAGGGGACGCTCTCCGTGGTGACCCTCGGCCGCGGCTACGCGTGGCTGGACACCGGCACCATGGAGTCGCTCCACGAGGCGGCGGAGTTCGTCCGCGCCGTCGAGCACTCCCAGGACCTACCGGTCTCGGTGCCCGAGGAGATCGCCTGGGAGAACGGCTGGATCACGACCGCCGAGCTGGAGGAGG
>NZ_JAJFDP010000004.1:0-141193 GCF_020709435.1 Collinsella aerofaciens | reverse complement strand
AACTGCGGGAATGGCCTATTTGCTCAATGTGTTCGGCTGAGATCGGAAATCAACCCGATAAGCTCAACCTTGCGTAACATCTCCCGCTTACGACATCCACGTCCGTCAACCGAGGCCTCGCCCATCTGGTTGTCATAGGGATCCTCGCGCATACCATCGAAAGCAGGCACAAATTCAGCCTGGAATCGATTGTTGGCCACCATACGCCACGGGTCGAGATTGCCAAAGTAGTGACGACGACGCCACTCCTCCCCCATCCTGCGTGCCGAGGAACCAAACGATACGTCGGCGTTAAGCCAACCGGTCTGTGGCGTATAGAACTCAGCCCAATCGTGCGGCCCCACCGAATCGGGCGCAACATACAGGCCGCTCTGCCAACGAGCAGGCACCCCCGCGATGCGGCACATGGTGATAAACGTGAGCGCCATAACGCCGCAATCGCCGCGGAGCGAATGCGCACAGTCGTCGGCAATAGATCCCAAAAGCAGGTACGGTGGCTGATAGCGATAGTCGATATGCTGTGTCAGGTAATCATAGATAGCACGAGCGCGATCGAGCGGATCCTCGAGTCCGTCAGCAACACCGGCCGTCAGCTGCTGCAGATACGGCGTAAATGCAATGTGCGGACGGTCCTCGGAAATATCCTCGGACAGCGGCGCGTCCATACACGGATGCGCCGGAAGCGCACCCCCATAGATATCGCGATAAGCGGCATCGATGTGATAACGATAGGTCACCGAGAATGAGCGCTCACTCGAAGAAGACCACGAGGCGGTACGCGCCGAAGCGTTCGCGGGAGCAACAGTACCCTCCGGCGTCATGTCGAGAATCTCGACCCGAGACTGCTGACGGCAGGCAGCCGCGACGGGAAGCCAAGCGCAAACGGTCTCCCCCTCTAGAGCGCCGGGGACAGACAAGGACGCCTGAAGCGTAATAACGCGAGTCAATCCGTTTTGCGACTCCATCTCCTTGAGCATCTCGTTGCGCAGTGCTATTCCGTCCGTAGAATCGGGACGCATGCCGGGGACCTCTTTGGGATATACGCGAAGCGAATCGAGGAAGTTGTCGAGAACGAACAGCTCGCCATCGATAAAGCGCCAGTCAATACGCTTACGGTCAATCAAATCGTCAAACTGCTCCTCGGTAAACTCAGGCCACTCCTCGCGAATCATCGCAATAGCCCGAGCGCGCGACACCGAAAAATGAAGCGGCGTCTCAAGCATGCGATACCGCTCGGCACGAACGCAGGCTGCCAGGGAAGGCTCAGGATTCTGCTCCAAAAGGCGATCGCAGGCGGCAACAGCCTGCGTCAAATACCCGGCATCCTTAAGACGAAGAATCTCAGGCGGTAGTCCAATATCGAGATGGCGAAAGTCATCGCAGCAAACATCAACAGAGCAACCAACAGGACCCTCGTCAATAACCTTCCCATCCGAAGGCAGCACATTAATAACAGCCATACCAAACTCCAAGTCATTAGAACTCTTGAAGTCCATTGTAGCGAGATAAAAAAGAAAGCCCCAACAAGGGAGCCATCAACACCGCCGAGCGGTAGTCAAAAAATGAATTCAGCCCAGTAACCCTGTAGCGAGTTAACAAAGGAGGCCCCGTTCACCCGGAGCTGATTCCGTCGCGCGACTTCTGGCGAAGCCAGTAGCCACCTTAATTCAGACTCGTAACCCTGCGGCGTTAAACGAAGGAAGCCCCGTCTCCCGGAACTGTTTCCTTGGCGCGACTTCTGGCGAAGCCAGGTGAGCGCAAAGGAAACAGTGTAGGGAGACGGGGCTTCCGGTGGGAAGTTTAGCGACGCTTACGCCTTGTTGACGGAGCCAAACTCCTCCATGAGCTCCTTGGTGCGGGCAACGATGTTGTCGCGACCAGGCTTGAGGAGCTTGCGGGGGTCAAAGCCCTTGCCCTGCTGATCCTTGCCGGCCTCGATGTACTCGCGAACGCCCTTGGCGAAGACGAGCTGCAGGTCGGTGTTGACGTTGATCTTGGAGATACCCAGGGAGATGGCCTTCTTGATCTGATCCTCGGGGATGCCGGTACCACCGTGCAGAACGAGGGGCAGGTCGCCGGTCTGAGCCTTGATCTCGCCCAGACGCTCGAAGGAAAGGCCAGCCCAGTCGGCGGGATACACGCCGTGGATGTTGCCGATACCGCAGGCGAGGAAGTCGACGCCCAGGTCAGCAATCTGCTTGCACTCAGCGGGGTCAGCGAGCTCGCCGTTGGAGGTCACGCCGTCCTCGGTGCCG
This sequence comes from Collinsella aerofaciens, assembly GCF_020709435.1. GTDB lineage: Bacteria > Actinomycetota > Coriobacteriia > Coriobacteriales > Coriobacteriaceae > Collinsella > Collinsella aerofaciens_AU. Next base: position 138,938 of record NZ_JAJFDP010000004.1, on the reverse strand, counting down.
CCGATGCCGCCGACCTCGGCCTCGATGGACATGCCCTTGGAGTGGGCAAGCTCAACGAGCTCCTTGGTGCGGTCGAGGTTAAGCTGGAAGGTCTCCTCGTGAGAGCCGTCATACATGATGGACGTGAAGCCGGCCTCGATGCACTTGAAGCAGTCCTCGTAAGAACCGTGATCGAGGTGAAGGGCGACGGGGACGGTAACGCCCGTGGCCTCGACGGCAGCCTTGACCATGTCGGCGCAGACCTTGAAACCGCCCATCCACTTAGCGGCACCAGCGGTGCACTGAAGGATCAGCGGAGACTTGGCCTCCTCGGCGGCCTGGAGAATAGCCAGGGTCCACTCGAGGTTGTTGGTGTTGAAGGCACCGAGAGCGTACTTGCCGGCCTCGGCCTTCTTGAGCATGTCTGCTGCGTTGACGAGCATAAAAGAAACCTCCTGTAAGGTTGCTCCGATAACGCCTGAGATTTTACCACGACATACCCGAGCATAAACGTTCGTTTGTTCACGAATACCATCCGATTGGACAAATTTTGACCGTTTGCCCCACAGAATCGACCCACTGGGGAAAATAGCTTGACGATTGAGCGGTCTTCGTGGTTCGAAAGACGGCTTCGAGCCTACATCTGCATAAACGGATTCTGCATAAGTTCGCGCGCCATCGTGGTCGAATCGCCATGGCCCGTCAAGCAAACGGTATCGGGCGGAAGCGTCTTGGCAAGTTTGGAGAGCGAGCGCATAATCGCCGCCTCGTCACCGCCGGAAAGATCGGTACGACCGTGGCTGCCCGGGAAAAGCGTGTCGCCCACAAAGGCGATGTTCCCCTGCTCGGTCGCGGCGAACAGGACGATGCCGCCCGGCGTATGCCCCGGCGTCTCGATCACCTGCAGGCAGATATCGCCCAATTCAATCGTATCGCCCTCGGCAAGCAGCCGCGTCGGCTCGCCCGGATCGGGCGTCTCAATACCCCACATGGCGCGCTGCTCCTCGATATTTGCGCGAGGCACCGTCACGTCCTTAGCGCACAACTCATATAGTGCGCTGTCGCCAACGACAGCTCGAACCCCGGCGACCCCGCCAACATGGTCGGCATGACCGTGCGTGCAGACAGAGCCGAGTACGCGAACCTCGGGATGCGCGGTGCGGATATGCTCCACAAGACGCTCGCCCTCCCACGCCGGATCGACGATTAAGCACTCGTCATTCGAAATCACGACGTAACTGTTGGTCTGAATCGGGCCGTTGACGAGTGCCTCAATCGAAGCTGCACCTCGGGGTGTCAGGTCCAAAGTCATATCGCCCATGCGCATACCCTCCTTCTAAAATACGTTCGAGGCACCAAACGATGCCTCGAACGTAACCAATATCTATGATGCTGAGAGGCTCTCGCACCTACACACGGCGCTTGAGCTGAGCTCCGCCTTCGCCGGGCATAAGACGGCGAGCGTCGTAGACCGAATCGACACTGCTGATGGAAGCCAGCAGCGGATCCAGACCGCTCGCGTCCGAGATCTCGACCATAAAGCGCAGGGTTGCAATACCCTCGCGGTTGGTCGACGTGGCGGCAGAAAGGATATTGCCGCCCGCATCGCCAATGGCAATGGTGACATCCTTGAGCAGGCCCATGCGGTCCAGGCACTCGACCACGATCTCGACCTGGAAGAGGGTGTCGGCAGCGCCGTCCCACTCCACATCGATCATGCGCTCGGGATGTTCCATAAGACCCTTGACGTTGGGGCAGTTGGCGCGATGCACCGAAACGCCACGACCGCGCGTGATGAAGCCGACGATGTCGTCGCCCGTCACGGGGTTGCAGCAATGAGCCAGACGGACCAGCAGGCCGCTGTTGCTCTCGCCCTTGACGATAATGCCGTTACTAGCGCTCTTGCCGCGCTTTTGCGGCTTGCGGTTGGAGCCGCGAGCAGGCTGCTTCACGACCTCGGCGATAGCCTCGGCCTTGGTGAGCTGTTCCTCGGGCTTGGGGTCCAAGATTTGCTCGACCTTATTGCCCACAGCGCGCGGGGCAACCTTGCCGGCGCCGACGGCGGCAAACAGGTCCTCGAGCTGCTTGAAGTTAAACTGCTCCGCCACGGCGTTGAGTGCACGCGTCGAACGCGGCGTAGAAATGCCATAGCCACGCTTACGCAGGTCCTTGGCCAGCATATCGCGACCGGCGGCAGCGTCGTCGTCCTTGGTCGCAGCGGCAAAATAGCGGCGGATCTTTGACTTGGCGGAAGGTGTCTTAACGATCTTGAGCCAATCGCGCGACGGCTTGGAACTCTTGTTAGTCAGGATCTCGACACGGTCACCCGTCTTAATCTCGTGCGTGAGCGGAGCCACCGCACCGTTGATTTTGGCGCCGACGCAGTGGTTTCCCACCTCGGTGTGAACGGCATAGGCAAAGTCGAGCGGCGTGGAGCCGGCACGAAGCGCCATGACCTCGCCTTTGGGCGTGAAGACAAAGATCTCCTGATCGAACAGATCGACCTTCAGCGAGTGCAGGTATTCCTTGGCATCGGTGATCTCGTCGGAAGCCGCCCAATCGAGCGAATGCTTGAGCCAGTTGATCTGGTCGTCCAAACGTTGAGCGTCATTGGTCTTGGAAGCAGACGATCCGCCCGACTTCTTATATAGCCAGTGGGCGGCAATGCCGTACTCGGCCTGCTCATGCATCTCGTAGGTTCGAATCTGAATCTCGAGCGGACGAGCCGTAGGGCCGATGACCGTCGTGTGGAGCGACTGGTAGTTATTGACCTTGGGCATGGCGATATAGTCTTTAAAGCGACCGGGCATGGGGTGCCACAGCGTATGCACCGCGCCGAGCGTGGAGTAGCAATCGCGCACCGAATGCGTGATGACGCGCAGTGCCACCAGGTCGTAGATCTCGGAGAATTCCTTGCCCTTGCGCTTCATCTTTTGGTAGATGGACCAATAGTGCTTGGAACGGCCGTTGATCTGGAAGTCCTCCAGGCCAATGCGGTTGAGTTCGTCGGTGAGTGTCTTGATGGTCTCGGCAAGGTAGCGCTCGCGGACCTCGCGCGACTCAGCCACCATGCGCGCGATGCGCTGGTAGGCATCGGGCTCCAGGTAGAAGAAGGACAGGTCCTCGAGCTCCCACTTAATAGAGCTCATGCCCAGGCGGTCAGCCAAGGGCGCGTACACGTCCATGGTCTCGCGAGCCTTAAACAGGCGACGATCCTCGCGCAGGGCTGCCAGCGTTCGCATGTTGTGCAGACGGTCGGCAAGTTTAACGATGATGACGCGAATGTCCTTGGACATGGCGAGGAACATCTTGCGCAGCGTGAGCGCCTGCTTCTCGTCCATGCTGTCGACTTCGATGTTGGTGAGCTTGGTCACGCCATCGACGAGCTCGGCCACCGTATCGCCAAACAGGCCGGAAACATCGGTGAGCGAGGTCTCGGTGTCCTCGACGGTATCGTGCAACAGCGCGGCGCACACCACGTCACAATCCATCTTGAGATCGGCCAAAATGATGGCAACCTCGACGGGATGGTTAATGTACATCTCACCCGAGCGGCGCTTTTGGTTACAGTGTTTCTCGGCGGCAAAGCAGTAGGCTTGCTCCACCTTGGAGAAGTCGTCCTCATTCATATATTTGAGGCACAAGCGCTCCAGCTTGTCGTAGCTGTCCGCCATAATCTCGGGCGGCAGCTCATCGGCATGCTTATAGTGCTCCATCTCCGAAAACGGCTGGAGGGTGGAATCATGGGCGGTACGGGCTGCGGCATCCATCGAGGTCCCCTTCCCCTAGGCCCGCGGTACGATCGGGCGGTTAACTTTGGCTAGCATATCAGAAGCGCACGAATCGAGCGCCCAACTCCGGAAAGCCGAGAACTCCATGCGCGAGCGCAAGCCCTCCAAATAGCGAATTGACCTGCTCAATTGCACGCGGCCGGGGTTTTCGGCCATCGCGATGCGACGGGTGTCGTCAAACCCCGAAACGCGACAAAAACCAAGCTCTTCGAAGATTCCCAAGCCGCTTTCCACCGAGCGCTCGTCGACCGGCGTGCGAGCATCGATGGCAAGGCACATCTGCGCGATGTCGATATCGCTCGCGCTAAAGAAATCGTCCCCGGTCTTGCCGCGGTTGGAGCGCCACATGGTCTGCAGCGCGCGATAGAGCGTGACGAGCTCGTCGCGCTCGGGCGCATAGCAGTCGAGCAGGCGCTCGTTAATGCGGGCGTCGCGCGACGAATAGAGCAGATGGATCACGGCGGGTTGGCCATCGCGACCGGCGCGGCCGCTCATCTGGTTAAACTCAATGCCGCCAAACGGCATGTGATAGAGCACGACATGGCGAATATCGGGAAGGTTGACGCCCTCGCCAAAGGCGGATGTCGAGACGATGCAGCTGAGGCTGCCGTCTCGAAACGCCTCCTCTACGCGATGGCGGTCGGTGCGCGTAAGGCCAGCGTTATAGAACGCGATACGGGTCGCACAGTCGGGAACGCGTTTGCGTAGTGTCTTGGCGAGCGCCACGGACTGGTCGCGCGAATTGACGTAAATGACGGTCTTCTCCCCCGTCGCCACGATCGACACCAAACGGTTCTCGCGACTTGCAAGATCACGGTCGTCCTCGAGCTGCAGGTTCTCGCGCACCGTCTCGTCGACCACCGTGTGAGTGATCGGAAGCATGCGGGCAAGCTCGGCCACGACCGGAGCCGTCGCGGTGGCCGTCGCGGCCATAACGACCGGGTCGCCCAGGGCTTTGAGGATATCGGGCATGTCGAGATAGGCGCTGCGGTCGCCGCCCTTGGCAAGGCCAGCGTGGTGCGCCTCATCGATAACGACAAAACCGATGCGCCCCGAACGCGCAAAGCGGTCGCGGTGAATGGACAGGAACTCGGGCGTCGTGAGCACGATGCCGGTACGGCCCGAAGCCAAGCCGGCAAACACGTCATCGCGCGCCGCCTCCACGGTCTCGCCGGTCAGCACGCCAACGCCAATGCCAAGCGATGCCATCGTCGACGAGAGGTGATAGGCCTGGTCGGCAACAAGCGCACGCAGCGGATAGACAAAGATGCTCGCACGTCCGCGAAGCACCGCCTCACGCGCGGCATGTACATGGAAGATGAGCGACTTGCCGCGCCCCGTTCCCATAACGGCCAGAACACTTTGGTGATCGGCCAGGGCATCGAGCGCCTCGACCTGCGCGCGGTGCGGCTGGTTCGAGCCGATAAAGCTATGAATAAGCGAGCGCGTGAGCTCGGTATAGGAAAGCTGGGCGAGCGTCTCGCGCTTGCGCGACTCCAGGCGCAGGCCAGAATCCGCCGGCTGCACGCCACGACGAAGCTCGCATGCCGGATCGTCGACGCCGGGCAGCGTGGTATCGCGGACCAGAACATCCTTGATCATGAGCTTGGGCTTCACACGCCCCTGCCAATGCTCGGCAACGGCCTCAAACACCAAGTCGACAGCGCTATCGCAGTTGATGAGCTTATCGATTTGCGGCACGCGGAACATAATGGCCGGCACGCTCGCGGCGCCATCGGTCGCCAAAAAGCGCATGTGCTCGCCGGTCTTACCCACCACGGCGCGATCGCACATCGTCACGCCCTCGGCAGCCAGCAGCGGCACCTTATTACCCTGGCCAAACGGCTCAAGGCGGGAAATCTGCTCTATAGTCTCGATATTCAGCTCGGAAAGGTCGACCGTGGCGGCAACCTCGTCGATGTCTTCAAAGTCCTCAGCGGGAATCTCCGATAGCACGGCGGAAAGGCGACGACGGAATTCATCGAGCTTGGATGCCTCGATGGTCACACCCACCGCACCGGCATGTCCGCCGCGACGAATCAGCAGGTCGGAACAGCGCTCGACGGCGTCAAACAGGTTAACTTTGCCCACCGAGCGACCAGAGCCGCGCGCGATACCGTCCTCGATCGAGAACAGCAGCGCCGGCACGTGATAGCGGTTGGTCAGACGGCTTGCCACGATGCCCTTGACGCCCTCGTGCCAGCCTTCGCCGCCCACAACGATCGCGCGCCCGCCGTCATAGGTCTCCTCGACCTTTGCCATGGCATCGCGCGTGAGCTCCGCCTCGATCTCACGGCGCTGGCGGTTGATTTCCTCGAGCTCAGCCGCCAGCGCGCTTGCTTCGATGGGATTGCGGGCAAGCAGCAGGTCGAGCGCCAGCTTGGGATCGGCCATGCGGCCGGCAGCGTTTAAGCGGGGAATGAGCGAGAATGACAGGCCATCCGCCGTAATGCTCGAAAGGTCCGCCTTGGCAAGCGCGGCAAGCGCGATATAGCCGGGGCGAGCGGTTACGCGCATCTGCTGGATGCCCTCGGCAACCAGCGCGCGGTTCTCGGGCGTGAGCGGCATCATGTCGGACACGGTGCCCAGCGCCGCGACCTCGATTAGCGAACGCCAATACGACGGCTTGCCCAGGCGCTCACCCAGGACTTGCACCAGCTTGAGCGCCACACCAGCACCGGCAAGCTCGCGCGAGGGGCCCTCGTCCTCGAGCTTGGGGTCGGTCAGGGGCACACCCTGCGGCACCTGGTCGGAGGGCTCGTGATGGTCCGTGACCACCAAATCGATCCCCAGGTCCTCCAAATAGGAAACCTCTTCCTTGGCGGCAATGCCGTTATCGACGGTCACGATCAGCTGGGGGCGAGCGAGCTCGTTAACGCGGTCGAGTGCCGCGCGCGAAAGACCGTAGCCCTCATCAAAGCGATGCGGAATAAACGGCGTGACATCGGCGCCAAACGTGCGCAGCGCCTCGGTCAACAGGCAGGTCGACGTAATACCGTCAACGTCAAAATCGCCAAAGACTGCAATGTGCTCGTGGTTGCGAATAGCACGCTCGACGCGGTCGGCAACGACCGACATGCCCGGGATAATGAGTGGATCGGCCCAGTCGCGATCGAGCGAAGGCGTCAAAAACAATTGGCCCTCTTTGATGGAGCCAATGCCGTGCGCGACCATAATGCGCGCCACCAGCCCGGGAATGCCCAGACCAGCCGAAAGCTCCTTTTCGAGCTCGGGGTTTTGCTGAGCGACCGCCCAGCGATGCGTCGTCTTAAGCGATGACATAGGCGCCCACCCCCGATAGGGGCAGGTCGCCGCGATACCTCTCACGGTTCATAGCGATGAGTCCTCTGTGTATGCCCGCTTCGGCAGGCAGATCTGTTGAACGGATTTATTATACCGTGCGGCGCGGACGCAAATCGCCGCAGCACGCCGCGGTTTCGGTAAACGATGCCGGTAATAGCCTCGAAATAATCGAGCGTTTCAGCCGCACGGACGCATACGAGCGTCTAGCATATCCATACAAACGAGTTCGCGGATAAAGGGAGTCACGGGACATATGAAGCAATGGACTGGACTGGGAAAGTTCCTCGCGGGGCATATGCAGGTCATCGTTCCGATTTGCGTGGCGCTCGGCGTGCTCTTTCCCCAGCAGATTGGCGTGCTCAAGCCCATTGTTCCCGCCCTCTTCGCCTTTATGACGTTTCAGGGTGCGCTCAGCAACACCTTCCACCAGGTAGCCGAGGTGTTCCGCCGTCCCCTGCACCTGATTTTGGCACTGCTCGTCTCGGCGGCGCTTATTCCCATCGTGGCCTATGCCATGGGATCGTTATTCTTTGGCTCCAATCCCAACCTTGTCTGCGGCATCGTGCTCGAGTACAGCGTACCCGTGGCGGTCACTGCCTTTATGTGGATTAGCATGTTCGGCGGCAACGGCCCGCTCGCGCTCACCATCATCCTGACGTCCTCGGTTATCTCCCCTGTGACGATTCCGCTCACGCTCAAGCTCCTGCTGGGCGCCACCGTCTCGATCGATGTGCCGAGCATGATGCAAGACATGGCCTTTATGATCGCCATCCCCGCCGTGCTCGGCATCGTGATCAACGAGCTCACGCGCGGATGGGGGCACGAAAAACTCTCCCCCGTGCTCTCGCCCGCCTGCAAATTCATGATGATGGGCGTTATCGCCTCCAACTCCACCGCCATGAGCGAGTACGTGCTGCACATGAACGCGGTGCGCTTGGAAGTCGCCCTCTTTATTTTGGTCTTCGCCATCAGTGGCTTTGTCGTCGGTTTTCTGGTCGCCCATACGCTGCATCTGCCATATAGCGAGACGACCACCATGTGCTTTACCTGCGGCATGCGTAACATCTCTTCGGGCGCCGTCATCGCCACGCAGTACTTTCCGGGCGAAGTCGTGTTTCCCGTCATGTGCGGAACGCTGTTTCAGCAGGTGCTGGCCTCGATTATCGGGCATCTCTTTGAGCGCCTAACCGGCGAAGAGCGCACCAAACAGCGCAAGCGGGTCAAGGCCGGCCGCGACGCGATGGCACGCTAGGCAGCACACTTTTCGCAGGCGCTCGCCTTGCTACGCGAGCGTTTCCAGATGCGCGCGTAGGCGCTCAGCATCGGTATCGAGTGTGGTCTCAGCATTGACCTGGGCCAGACGATAGCCCACAAAGTAGGGCGATACCACCCAACGTGGCAGCGCCTTGGCAATGGTCCGACCGCCCAGATGATAGAAGAACAAGTTGTATGACTCCGCGCGACCACCGTGGTGCTCGTTCAGGATATAGCGCAGGGCCACCTGAATCGCATCGGCAAACAGGTCCGCTTCGGCTTGGTCGCGGGCGTCGTCGCTGGCGGCGATTCCCTGTGGAGCCGAGACGTTGACCTCAAAGAATCCCATGATCGGCTCGGTTGAGATGTTGACCGCGACCCTCCTGTGTCGCCAAACATCGATGCCTTCGAAGTTGGCGGGGGCTAGTGCTGCATAACCGTCCTCCCGCTCCAGACCCACAATCTGCATATGCGGATGGACGAGGCTGCCGCCCGAAAGCGGGCCTTTGTTCTTGTACATGAGCACACTGCGGTACTGTTGAGAATCGATCATCTGCTGCCAACAGCCCAGGGCAAACCTCATCACATGATGCAGCTCATCCGGTTCATAGGCCACCAGGTCGGCGTCGTGATTGGCCGACTCGATCAATACGGTCTGACGGGTGGCCCGCAAGGTCTTGAACTTATTCTCGAGCCAGATGCAGTCACCATCGCGCTGGATGATGTTGGCGAGCCCCTCCGTGTCGCAAAAAGGGCACGCAGTGCCAGGGCGACGATTATCGTCAGGCTTGCCGCTCGCCTGCTGAACGTCAAATACCAGCGCCACGGGCTATACCTCCAGCGGCACAATCTTGGTGCCATGGAGCTCGGAGACCCCTAGCGCCGCCGCGACCGCGTCGCGATTTGCCGTAGTGATGCCGCCGCCGGGAAGGATGGTCAAACGATCACCCGCATACTCGATTAAACGAGCCAGGTTTTCGAAGTTGTCCTCGATCGGCGTACCGGCAGCACCACCGTGCGTCAGAATGCGCGCGACGCCGCAGTCGGCAAGTGTATCAATCGCATCGAGCTGAGCCTCGGGCGAGAGCTGGTCAAATGCCATGTGGAAGGTAATATCGATGGGCCCGCGCTTGCACTCTTCGGTCGCGCAGCCCGCGGCCATCACGAGGGCGCCCAACGTAAGCTCGTCGAGCGCCCATCCGCTGGCACAAGGTTTGCAGCAGCCAAAGACCAGGCCGTCAACGCCGGCGCTCACAGCAAGACCCAGGTCCATCTCCATCATGCGCAGCTCGTCCTGGTTGTAATGAAAGTCGCCACCACGCGGACGAATCATGCACATCACTCGCGCGTCATGCTCGTGAGCATAGTTGACTGTAGCGCTAATAACGCCGGCCGAAGGCGTAGTGCCACCAACGGCAAGGTTGTCGCACAGCTCGATACGCCTTGCACCGGCATCGATAGCCGCCGGCACCCGCTCAAAGTTCTCGGCACAAAACTCGTACAGCATAGATAGACCCCCAAAGACAGCAGATGTTTTCCGACGGGCATTGTCACACACCCCCATGAAGTTGCGGTGGAATAGGGACTCTTTTGGCCTCTGAGGCTCCCATTTAGTCCCTATTCCACCGCAACTTAAAGGGGGCAGAACCAAAGTAACGCCGCAGGCAGAGGACGGACAGCGAGCGGGCACCAGAGCGAACAAATTGGCATGAAAAGAGGGCGACATAGACCTTCTGGTCATGCCGCCCTCTTTGAATGACAAGTTGTCGCTCTGGTGCCCGCGCAGCGTCGACTGTTCCGCCGTTCGGTAGAACGGCGGAACCTCCTAGCCACCCAGATAGGCCTTGCGCACGTTATCGTCGTGCAGGAGCTCTTGGCCGGTGCCGGTCATGGTGATCTTGCCGGTCTCGAGCACGTAGCCGCGTGTGGCGATGGAAAGAGCCATCTGTGCGTTTTGCTCGACCAGAAGCACCGTGGTGCCGGCCTTATGCAAATCCTCGACAATCTGGAAGATCTGCTCAATCAGAATCGGCGCCAGGCCCATGGAAGGTTCGTCGAGCATGAGCAGCTTGGGGTTGCTCATAAGGGCGCGGCCCATAACGAGCATCTGCTGCTCGCCGCCCGAAAGGGTGCCGGCGACCTGGCGACGGCGCTCCTTCAGGCGCGGGAACTGCTCGTAGACGCGCTCAAGGCCCGGAGCCACCGTGGACTTGGGTTGCGTATAGGCGCCCATCTCCAGGTTCTCCTCAACCGTCATCTGCAAAAAGGCGCGACGTCCCTCGGGAACCTGAGCCAGTCCCTTACCAACCAGCTTATCAGCGGGCGTATGGGTAATGTCCTCGCCCATAAACTTGATGGAGCCGGTCTTGGAGCGCAGCAGGCCCGAGACGGTCTTGAGCGTTGTGGACTTGCCAGCGCCGTTCGCGCCGATCAGAGCCACGATCTCGCCCTCGTTAACGTTAAAGGAGATGTCCTTGATGGCGTGGATGGCGCCGTACCAGACGTTGATGTTGTAGACGGAAAGCATCGGCTCTGCCATTTAGTTCTCCCCCTTATCTTGCTTGCCCAGATATGCCTCGATAACGGCATCGTTGTTCTGGATCTCCTCGGCCGTACCCTTGGCGATAACCTTGCCAAAGTTAAGCACGCAGATGCCCTCGCAGATGTTCATAACGAGCGACATATCATGCTCGATAAGCATGATGGCGATGCCGAAGGTGTCGCGGATCTTGACGATGTTCTCCATGAGCTCCGCGGTCTCGGACGGGTTCATGCCGGCGGCAGGCTCGTCGAGCAACAGCAGCTTGGGGTTGGTGGCAAGCGCGCGGACGATCTCCAGACGACGCTGAGCGCCGTAAGGCAGCGAGCCGGCCTGTTCATTTGCCAGGTGCTCCATGTCAAAAATGGACAGCAGCTCCATGGCGCGCTCGTGGGCGGCCTTCTCGTGCTTCCAATACGTCGGCAGGCGCAGCACGCCCTCAAAGCCGGAGTAGCGCTCCTGATTGTGCAGACCGACCTTGACGTTATCCTCCACCGTCATGGTATTGAACAGGCGAATGTTCTGGAAGGTACGGGCAATACCCATGCGGTTGACCTGATAGACCGACTTGCCCGAGGTGTCCTCACCATCGAGCAGGATGGTGCCATGCGTGGGCTGGTACACCTTGGTGAGCAGGTTGAAGACCGTGGTCTTGCCGGCACCGTTGGGGCCGATGAGACCGGCGATCTCGGTCTTGCCGATGGTTAGGCTAAAGTCGTCGACCGCCTTGAGGCCGCCAAACTCAATGCCCAGGTGGATGCACTCGAGCGCCGGGCGCTGGCCCAGGTCGCGGTCGGGGACAATGGCGCCAGAAGGATACGGGACCATCTTGCCCTTGTTGAACTCAAACTTACTGGGCATCGGCTGCCACCTCCTTCTTGGGAGCAAAGCGATCCTTAATGCGTGCGAAGAACGCCTTGAGCTGCGGGTTGTTGGTAAAGATCATGACCAGAATCAGCACGATGGCGTAGATGAGCATGCGGTAGTCCGAGAACTGACGGAGCAGCTCGGGAAGCACCGTGAGCAACGCCGCCGCGATGACGGAGCCGCGCATATTGCCCAGACCACCCAGGACCACGAACACCAGGATGAGGATGGACGTGTTGAAGTCAAACTTAGTGGCGGAAAGCTGCGAGAAGTTACCGCCGAAGAGAGCTCCGGCAGCACCGGCAAGGGCAGCGGAAACCACGAAGGCGATCATGCGGTATTCGGTGACGGAGATGCCTACCGACTCGGCTGCAATCTTGTTATCGCGCACGGCCATAATGGCACGGCCGGTACGGCTGCGAACCAGGTTGAGCACGATCACGAGTGCGACCATGACCAGGATGGCACCGGCGAGGAAGGTCGAGTACGTCGACACGCCCGAGGCGCCCTGGGCGCCCTTGATGATGGCGGTACCGTCCTCGAGCAGATGCAGGTCGTCGATCGTAGAGTTGCCCGTGATGTTAAAGATCACGTGCAGGCCGCGGGAGTCGACACCCACAATGAGGCAGGTGACGATCTCTTTGATGATCTCGCCAAAGGCCAGCGTCACGATAGCCAGGTAATCGCCGCTCAGGCGCAGGACCGGGATACCGATCAAGAAGCCCAAGATGGCAGCGGCGATAGCGCCGACCACAATGCTGATGATAAGGCGCACCGGATCGGAGGGAACGGCGCTCTCGAGGGCGACCGCGGTGACGATGCCCGTGTAGGCACCGACACTCATAAAGCCCGCATGGCCCAGCGACAAGTCGCCCGCGATGCCGACGACGAGGTTAAGGGAGATGGCCATGACGATATAGGCCGTGATGGGAACCAGCTGACCGGCGATCATGCGCGGAATCATATGGTTGGACTGCATAAAGAACACGATGGCGAACGCCACAAGGCACATGGCGTACGTAACAAAGTCGTGACGCGTCTGCTTGTCTTTAAGAAACTTCATAACGCTCACCTACACCTTCTCGGGGACGTACTTGCCCAAGAGGCCGGCAGGCTTGACGAGCAGGACGATGATCAGAACACCAAAGACGATGGAGTTGGCAAGGCTCGTGGAAATGTAAGCCTGTGCCATCGCCTCGATGATGCCGATGAGAATGCCACCGACAAAGGCACCGGGGATGGAGCCGATACCGCCGAAGACGGCGGCGTCGAAGGCCTTGATGCCAGGCATGGCGCCCGTGGTGGGTTGCAGGACCGGCGAGTAGGAGCACAGGAGCACACCGGCGATGGCGGCAAGGGCGGAGCCGATGGCAAACGTCATCGAGATGGTACGGTTGACGTTGATGCCCATGAGCTGAGCGGCGGCTTTGTCCTCGGACACGGCGCGCATGGCTTTGCCCATCTTGGTCTTACCTGTAAAGAACATCAGGCCGGCCATGATAACCAGGCAGGCGACGATGGTGACGAGCGAGACGGCGCTTACATTGAACTTGGCCAAGAACTCCGGCACCTGGAAGGTGACGAGCGAAGTGAAGTTCTTGGGCGTGGCGCCCCACAGAAGCTGCGCGGCGTTCTGCAGGAAGTAAGACACGCCGATGGCCGTGATCAGAACGGCCAGCGGGCCCGCCTGACGCAGCGGCTTGTATGCCAGACCCTCGATGAGAACACCGAGAACGGTACAGACCACACAAGAGAGAATTACAGATGCCCAGCCCGGGAGGCCGAGATACGACGTGGCGCAGAACGAGACATAGGCACCGACCATGATAACGTCGCCGTGAGCGAAGTTCAGCATCTTGGCGATGCCATAGACCATGGTGTAGCCCAACGCGATGATGGCGTAGACGCTGCCCATGGACAGGCCGTTGACCAGGTATTGGATAAAGACCGTCATGTTCCACATCCCCCTTTCGAATAGGTTTCCAGTTAATGTATGAAACAGGGACGTTACACTGTCCCTAGATACCAAGCAAGCAGGGAAGGCCAAAACCTCCCCTGCTTGGGATCAAAACCGCTCTATGTAAGGCGGCTTATTAGGCCTGTACGTACTTGCCGTCGGTGATGACGTACGCCGTGGGCTCCTTCTGGACCTGGCCCTTATCGTTCCAGGTGAGCTTGCCGGTCAGACCGTCAACGGTAATCTTGAGCATAGCCTTAGGCAGCTTCTCGGCGACCTCGGTCGGGTCGGCGTCGACACCAAGACCGGCCTCCTCGAGGGCCTCGGCCACCGCGTGCACGCCGTCGTAAGCGTCGGCGGCAAACTGGTCCGGAGTCTCGCCATACTTATCCTTGTAAGCGTTGACGAAGTCGGCGTTCTTCTCGTCGTCGGCGGAGAACGGGGTCATGAGCAGCAGACCCTCGGCAAGAGAGGTGTCGAAGCCCTCAACGCCCAGGATGCCGTCCATGCCGTCGCAGCCCATCATCTTGACGTCGTAGCCCATGTCCTTGGCGTTCTTGAGCAGGACGGACGCCGGCGTGTAGTAGATCGGCGCAAAGATCATGGTAGCGCCGGCCTGCTTGGCCTTGGTGAGCTGGTTGGTAAAGCTCGTGGCGGAGTCGTCCTTAAAGGTCTCCTCGTCAACAATCTCGAGCTTGGATTTAGCGGCCTGAACCTTAAAGGAATCTGCGATGCCCGAAGAATAGGCGTCGCCGGAGTTATAGAACAGCACGAACTTCTCGTCCGCATACTTCTGCGCCAGGAACTTGGCAGCGTTGACGCCCTGGTTGGGATCGGTAAAGCAAACCTGGAAGACGCAATCCTTGCCCTTGGTGACGTCCTCGGAGGACGCGGACGGAGTGATCATGAACGTCTCGGGGTCGTTACCGCACTCGGCGGCAACGGCAACCGACGCACCCGTGGTGGTCGGGCCGACGAGGGCCTGCATGCCCCAGTCGAGCAGGGTGTTAAAGGCGTTGACGGCCTTCTCGCCGTCGGCCTGGTCATCCTCGGCCTTGCTGGCAAGCGGCAGCTCCTTGGTCGAGAAATCCTTGCAGCCAAGCTCGACACCCTGGGTAACGGACTTGCCGTAGGACGCGTTGGCGCCGGTCAGCGGGCCGATGGTGCCGATCTTAAACGAAGCGTCGCCCGAAGCGGAACCGCTGTCGCCGCCGTTGGAGGAGCAGCCGGCTAGAATGGACATCGCCCCCAGACCTGCTGCGCTCGCGATAACGCTCCTGCGATTCATAACAGGGTTCAATGACTTACCGGTGAGGCTCGACATGCGGCTCTCCTCTCAAATCTCGTCGGGTTTCGGTTACCCAACAGGCCATCCTTCGCCGTGTTCGGCGTTCGCAAAATAGTAGACGCTTTAGTTGAGAAAAGTGGCGATTATTTCAACTTTTCTTTTGTTTTGTCCGTTTATCCATAATTATGCGTATTTCTATTGGTTTATGCAGTTTAGCCACTTTATTGTGTGAAAGTAATGTTTCCGTTCTGTTACAGGCGTCCCTGCCCTGAATAAAACAGCCTCACCGGTCGCGCTTTATGCGCACTTAGGCGGCGATGTACTTGCCGCCCTGAATCACATAGGCTGTGGTGGGCTTTTCGACCTGGCCCTCGTCATTCCACGTCAGCTCGCCTGTCAGGCCCTCGATCTTGATCTTGCGCATGGCCTTGGCAAGGTCGCCGGCAATGTCGGCACCGTCGGCCGAAATGTCAATCCCCGCCCTATCGATAGCCTCGACGATTGCGTGGACGCAATCGTAAGCGTCGGCGGCAAACTGGTTGGGCGTCTCGTCGTAGGCATCCTTATAGGCCTTGACGAAGTCGGCATTCTTCTCATCGTCAGCCGAAAACGGGGTCATGAGCAGTACGCCCTCGGCAAGAGAGGTATCGAAGCCTTCCACAGAGAGCAGGCCGTCCATGCCGTCGGTACCCATGAGGGCCATGTCGTAGCCCATGTCCTTGGCGTTCTTGAGCAAAACGGACGCCGGCGTGTAGTAGATCGGCGCAAAGATGAGCGTGGCGCCGGCCTCCTTGGCCTTGGTGAGCTGGTTGGTAAAGCTTGTGGAAGAGTCGTCCTTAAAGGTCTCGGTATCGACGATGTCGAGCTTGGACGCCTTGGCCTGCTCGGCAAAAGCGTCGGCAACGCCCGAGCTATACGTATCGCCGGAGTTGTAGAACAGGGCGATCTTGGCATCCGCGTACTTCTCGGCCAAGAACTTCGCGGCGCTGGCGCCCATGGTGGGATCGGTGAAGCAAACCTGGAAAACCGTGGTCTTATCCTTGGTAGCGTCGAGCGACGAGGCCGAGGGCGTGACCATGAGCATATCGTCGGCGATCTCGCCCGAGACAGCGACGGCGGCACCGGTGGTGACGGGGCCGACGAGCGCCTGCATGCCCCAGTCGCACAAGGTATTGAAGGCGTTGATGGCCTTCTCGCCGTCAGCGACGTCGTCCTCGGACTTAAGCGAGAGCTTGAGGTCCTTGGTCGAAAAATCCTTGGCGGCGAGCTTGGCACCCTTCTCGGCCGAAACGCCATAGGTTGCCGCGGCGCCGGTCAGAGGGCCGATGACACCGATCTTGAAGGTCTTGCCGTCATCGGCGGAGCCGCCGTCCGAGCCACCCGACGAGCAACCAGCGAGTGCCGCGGTGCTACCGAACGCCGCGGCGCCAGCCAAGAAACTCCTGCGGTTAAGTACGTTGTTGATGCTAAACATGGTGTCCCCCTTTTCGCTGGCCGCGGTGCGGCCGTCTTGCGGTACAGGGCAAACCTTATGGTGCAAACGTTGACAGTTTGTTACGGAAGTTCGTTTGTAGCGAGCGTGTTTCCAATGTTTCCGCAGCGTTTCGGGGGTGGCGTTTTATGCTGCTCCCGCTGCCAGGCAAGCACGCGCCCGCACTTCACGCTAGAATGCACTCAACCTTTAAGCGGTTAATCCATCCATAAGATGCACGAAGGAGCTATCTATGAGCGAACCCCTGCGCACCGTGAACGTCGGCCTCATCGGTCTGGGAACCGTCGGCGGCGGCGTGGCCCGTCTGATCAAGAGCCACCACGATGAGTACCTGGCCGCCTACGGCATCGACCTTAAGCTGACCCGCGCCTGCGCGCTTGCCTGGGAGCAGGCCGAAGCCGCCGGTATTGAGCGCGAGGCCTTTACGAGCGACTGGCACGACGTCGTCACCGACCCCGCCGTCGATATCGTCGTCGAGCTCATCGGCGGCGAGCACCCCGCGACCGAAATCTTCACCACCGCCTTCGAGAACGGCAAGCACGTCGTCTCTGCCAACAAGGCCCTGCTGGGCCGTCATGTCGAGACGCTCGCCGAGAAGGCGCGCGCGTGCGGCGTGCAGATTAAGTGCGAGGCCAGCTGCGGCGGTGGCATCCCCATTGTCAGCACGCTCGAGCACGACCTGGTGGGCAACAAGATCCTGACCATCGCTGGCATTCTCAACGGCACCACCAACTACATCCTGTCGCGCATGGACGCCGAGGGCGCCGATTACGCTGACGTGCTCGCCGACGCCCAGGCAAAGGGCTATGCCGAGGCCGACCCGTCCGCCGACGTCGACGGCTTCGACGCCGCCAGCAAGACGGCAATCCTCGCTTCCATCGGCTTTGGCACCCGCGTGACCACCGACGATGTCTACCAGCAGGGTATCCGTACCATCGGCGCCGAGGACATTGCCCAGGCCCGCGAGCTCGGCTACACCATCAAGCTGCTGGGGATCGCACGCAACACCGACGCCGGCGTCGACGTCCGCGTGCATCCCACGCTCATCCCGGCAGACCATATGCTCGCCAAGGTCAACGGCGCCATGAACGCCGTCTACGTGGTGGGTGACGCCGTGGGCGAAACCATGTTCTACGGTGCCGGCGCAGGCTCCTTCCCCACCGCGAGCGCCGTCGTGGGCGATATCCTGTCGCTCTCCGAGCAGATCAGCCGCGGCGTGGCTCCGCTGCCCGAGATTGAGCCCTATGGTCACAACCTCGCCTTTAAGCCCATGGACGAGCTCCAGACTAAGTACTATGTGCGCCTGAAGGTCGCCGACCGCGTGGGTGCCCTGTCCGAGACGGTCGACATCTTTGCCAAGCACAACATCTCGATCTCGCTCATCAACCAGGTCGAGGACGGCAAGTCGGGCGCCAGCGATACTTGCTCGGTCATCTTCCTGACGCACCGCGCGCTCGAGAAGGACGTCCAGGCTGCCACCGCCGAGCTTGCCAGCGTCGACTGCGTAGCCGAGGTCGCCAACGTCCTGCGCATCGAGGACGTTGAGGCTTGGACCGAAGGCGTCATGGCGAACTAGCTCAACGCTCGCCTAGCAATACACGCTTTGAGGGCTCCCGTCCGATGCGGGACGGGAGCCCTTTTGTCTCCTGCCCTAAGCACAACGGCAGAGCACATTTGCGCGAGCCGCTCATCGGTAACGCGGGCTACCGTTCACCGATATGCAAACACGGCCGATTCCAGTTACGGCTACGCTGTGCTGCGAATGTCCGCCCGCGATGAGAGGAAATACCATGTTGCTCGAGGGCAAGAAAGCAATCATCACCGGAGGCACGCGCGGTATCGGCTATGCCATCGCCTGCCGTTTTATCGAGGAAGGCGCCGCCGTCACCGTCTTTGGCTCGCGTCAGGAGACCGCCGATGCGGCCGTTGAGAAGCTGACAGCCGCCTATCCCGACGCCAAGGTCTGGGGCCGCTCCTGCGACCTCACCTCACTCGAAGCCGTGACCGAGGCCTTTACCCAGGCTGCAGCCGACATGGGCGGCTTGGACACGGTCGTCAACAATGCCGGTATCTCCCAGCGTTCACCCCTCTTGGACTACACGGCCGAGGAGTTCGCAAAGGTCATGGACCTTAACGTCGTCGCCGTCTTTAATGGCCACCAAGCTGCCGCCAAGATCATGACCGAGGCCGGCCACGGCGGCACCATCACCACCACGAGCTCGATGGTTGCCAAGTACGGCCAGCCCTCTGGCGTCGGCTATCCAACGTCCAAGTTTGCCGTCAACGGCATGGTCCAGTCGCTCTCGCGCGAGCTCGCCCCCATGGGCATTCGCGTCAATGCCGTAGCACCCGGTGTAACCAAAACCGACATGGTCGCCAACCTGCCTGAAGAGGTTATTAAGCCCATCGTCGCCACCATTCCGCTGGGTCGCATGGGCGAGCCCGAGGATGTCGCCAACGCCTTTGTTTTCCTGGCGAGCGACATGTCCTCCTACGTCACGGGCGCCGTGCTCCCCGTCGACGGAGCCGCCCGCTCCTAAAGGTCGCAAGCCACAGCTTTAAACCTCAACCGAGCTCAACGCAAGAAGGCGCACTGCCTGCATCAACCGCAGGCAGCGCGCCTTCTATTATTTGGACGGAACCCGTATCCCGACATTCCTTGCTACTTGCCGTCGTCGTTCTCGGCCTCTTCGCGCGCGTAGAGCTCCAGCATGCGGCGGCGGTATTCGCGCACGGCGAGCTTAGCGCGCTCCAGGCGGCGGCGCTCACGCGGAGTCAGCTTGGACGGGTCGATCTCGTCGCCATAGGTCTTCTCGGCCAGCAAATGGGCGGCGTCCACGATACGGGCATCGATGTGTCCGCTTGCCGCCTCGGTCGAGAGGCGGTCGGCAATGGAATCAAGGGTAGGTATGCCGTCGAGCGAACGCCCATGGCCATGCGAGGTCAAAAGCTCGTGCTCTCGTGCGAGCAGGTTCGCCAGGTCGTGATGGGCGCGCAGAATATCGAGCGCGTCGGAAGGATGCTCGGCAACTTCTGCCACGGCAGCGACCGGTGCGGCGTCGACCACGCGGTAGAAGAGCTGCGCGAGCAGCGGCATCAAGAACACTGTGATGGCACCGGCGGCCACCATAACCGAGGCGACGTCTTGCGAAAGGGCGCCTGCGTTGACGGCCACACTCGTCACGGCAACGATGATCGGCAGCGCCGTAGTGCAGTACAGGGCCACGGTAATGCGGCCATACGCCGAAACGTCGCGCGTCGTGGGACAAATGCTCATAGAGACAAGGATCGGCACGGCGCGAATGATCAGCAACGCCGCGATAAAGCCCACGAGCAGACCCGGGCGCGATGCCACGGCCGTCAGGTCGATCTTTGCGCCCGACACGGTAAAGAACACCGGAATCAAAAAGCCATAGGCCAGGCCATCGAGCTTGGTCTCGAGCGTATGGTTGCCCTCGGGGATGATATAGCGCAGGACAAAGCCGGCAGCAAAAGAGCCCAACACGATGTCGAGGTCAAAGATGGCGGAAAACGCCACGAGCGTGACCAGGATGAGCACCGTCAGGCGCACGAACGTCTGCGACGTTGTGTCGGCCCGTTCCTCGACAAACGTAAAGAAGCGACTACCCACGCGCTTGGAGCGGCTCGGGACCACGGCCAACAGCACGCAGACCACAGCAAACAGGCCAAGGATCACGAGCGTCTGGATACCAGTACGAGCGGAGAGCAGCACCGACATGGCGAGCACGGGACCGAGCTCTCCCCATGTGCCATAGGCAAGGATGGAGTCGCCCACACGCGTGCCGGCGAGCGAACGCTCGCGCATGATGGGCACGAGCGTGCCGAGCGCCGTCGAAGTGAGTGCCAGCGTCACGGCGATACCGTCGAAATGGCTAACCGAGAACCACGGGGTAAAGCGCACGGCAAGCCAGGCGATGCCAAACGTGACGACCCACGTGGCCATACCGTAGCGCCCCTCGACGCCCGTGATGTTCTTGGGATCGATCTCAAAACCGGCAAGCAGGAACAAAAAGGCCAGGCCGAGCTCGGACACGAGCGAGACCTCGGCATCTACATGGATAAAGCCGAGCATATGAGGCCCCAGCACCGCGCCGAACACGAGCAAAAAGACCGTCTCGGGAACGGGTTTCCCGGGGATCGCCGAAGCGATGAAGGGGCTTGCGAAGGCCACGAGTGCGATGATGGCGAGCGAAACGAATGCCATGTGATGCCTTTCTCTTGATTGCGCTTCACTGTAGCACCCTCGCCGTCCTCAACGCGCCGCGAGCTGTCGTATCATAGTGAGGTTTACAAACATGTGGCTCAAGGCGACCGCGAGGCTTGCCCCGTTAACCGACCGCTGCCGCATACCGTACCGTACGCCCAACCGATTAGGAAGGCAGGAACCAATGGTCTCTCGTATCTACGTGGAGAAGAAACCCGGGTTCGACGTCGAGGCTCAGCAGCTCAAGGGCGAGCTGACCGAAATTCTCGGCATCAAGGGCATCGAGGCCCTGAGGATCATCAACCGCTACGACGTCGAGGGCATCGACGAGGAGCTTTTCCGCTCCTGCGTGCCGACCGTCTTTAGCGAGCCCCAGGTCGATATGACCTATGACGAGCTCCCCGCAAGCGATGGCGCCGTCTTTGCCGTCGAATTCCTGCCTGGCCAGTTTGACCAGCGCGCCGACTCCGCCAGTGAGTGCGCGCAGCTCATCAGCCAGGGCGAGCGCCCCGCCGTGCGCTCCGCCAAGGTCTATATGATCTCGGGCGCTCTGGACGAAGCCGCCATCGAAGCCATCAAGCACTACGTGGTGAACCCCGTCGAGGCCCGCATCGCCTCGCTCGACCTGCCCGAGACGCTGTACATGGAGACCCCCGAGCCCCAGCCCGTCGAAGTGCTCGACGGCTTCCGCGAGCTCGATGAGGCCGGCCTTGCCGCCTTTATTTCCGATCGCGGCCTTGCCATGGACGAGGCGGACATCGCCTTCTGCCAGCAGTACTTCCGCGATGAGGATCGCGACCCCACCATCACCGAGATCCGCGTGATCGACACCTACTGGTCCGATCACTGCCGTCACACCACCTTCGGCACCGTCCTGGATGACGTGACGATCGACGACGCCGTGGTGCAGCAGGCCTTCGACCGCTACATGGAGATGCGCCACGAGCTCGGTCGCGACGCCAAGCCCGTCTGTCTCATGGACATGGGCACCATCGGCGCCAAGTACCTCAAGAAGACCGGCGTCATGACCGATGTCGATGAGTCTGAGGAGATCAACGCCTGCACCGTCAAGGTGAAGGTCGATGTCGATGGCGAGGACCAGGACTGGCTGTTCCTCTTTAAGAACGAGACTCACAACCACCCGACCGAGATCGAGCCCTTCGGCGGTGCCGCCACCTGCGTGGGCGGCGCCATCCGCGACCCGCTCTCGGGCCGCAGCTATGTGTACCAGGCCATGCGCGTCACCGGCGCCGGCGACCCCACCGTCCCGGTTTCCGAGACGCTCGAGGGCAAGCTGCCGCAGCGCAAGCTCGTGACCACTGCCGCCGCCGGCTACTCCAGCTACGGCAACCAGATCGGCCTTGCCACCGGTCAGGTCAATGAGCTCTATCATCCCGGCTACGTGGCCAAGCGCATGGAGGTCGGCGCCGTCGTGGGCGCTACCCCGGCAAGCCACGTGCGTCGCGAGTGCCCCGCCCCCACCGACAAGATCATTCTGCTGGGCGGCCGCACCGGCCGTGACGGCATCGGCGGTGCCACCGGCTCCTCCAAGACCCAGAACACCGAGTCCATCGAAACCTCGGGCGCCGAGGTCCAGAAGGGCAACGCCCCGGTCGAGCGCAAGCTGCAGCGTCTGTTCCGCCGCGGCGACGCCTGCCGCCTGATCAAGCGCTGCAACGACTTTGGCGCCGGCGGCGTCTCGGTCGCCGTAGGCGAACTTGCCGACGGCCTGTATGTCGACCTAGACACCGTGACCAAAAAGTACGACGGCCTGGACGGCACCGAGCTCGCCATCTCCGAGTCCCAGGAGCGTATGGCCTGCGCCGTCGCCGATGGTGACGTCGAGGAGTTCATGGGCTACGCCGCCGAGGAGAACCTGGAGGCGACCGTTATCGCCGAGGTTACCGCCGAGCCGCGCATGCGCATGGCCTGGAACGGTGTCGCCATCGTCGACCTATCCCGCGAGTTCCTTAACTCCAACGGCGCGCCCAAGCACCAGGTCGCCCACGTGTGCGCCCGCAGCGTGTGGCAGCCCAGCTGGGCCGGCACCACGCTTGCCGAGCGCATGACCTCGCTTGTCACCGACCTCAACGTCGCCTCCAACAAGGGCCTTTCCGAGCGCTTCGACTCCACCATCGGTGCCGCAACCGTGCTCATGCCCTTTGGCGGCAAGACGCAGCTCACCCCGAGCTCGGCCATGGTCGCCAAGTTCCCCGTGGACGGCGAGACCACCACGGCGAGTGCCATGGCATGGGGCTTCAACCCCTACCTGATGGAAGCCGACCAGTTTGCGGGCGCCTACCTGTCCGTGGTCGAGTCCATCGCCAAGCTCGTTGCCGCCGGCTTTGAGCACAAGCGCGCCTACCTCTCCTTCCAGGAGTACTTCGAGCGTCTGCGCACCGAGGCCGAGCGCTGGGGCAAGCCCACGGCAGCCGTCCTGGGCGCCCTCATGGCCCAAGTCGACCTGGGTGCCGGCGCCATCGGTGGCAAGGATTCCATGAGCGGCTCGTTTGAGGACGAGGCCGGCGAGCTCAACGTTCCGCCGACTCTGATCAGCTTCGCCGTGGCCGTGGGCAAGGCCGCCCGCGCCGTCTCGCCCGAGTTCAAGGGCCTCACGCACCGCGTCGTCCGCATCGCCCCCGCCAGCTATGGCGAGGACTACCGCCCCGACGCTCAGCAGCTGCTCGCGGCGTTTGACGCCGTCGAGGCGCTCACTGCTACCGGCAACGCCCTGGCCATCTCCACGCCCGGCTACGGCTGCGGCGCCGAGAGCCTCTTTAAGATGTGCGTCGGTAACCAGATCGGTATCGAGCTTGCCGAGGATGTAGACGTAGAGAGCCTCTTCACCCCGCTCTACGGCAGCTTTATCGTCGAGCTCGCCGAGGACGCCGAGCTGCCCGAGGTCGCCGACGGCGTTGTCGTCGAGCCCCTGGGTACCACCGTCGAGGGCTATGTCATCGACACCGGCTCCGAGGTCATCGAGCTCGCCAAGCTCCAGGAGGCCTGGGAGAGCGGCATCGAGGGCGTCTTCGCCTACCGCAGCGCCGGCGAGACCCCCGAGGTCGAGACCATCGACTTCCGCGCCAAGGATATCCACGTGTACGGCGGCGCCAAGATCGCCCGCCCGCGCGTGATCATCCCCGTGTTCCCCGGTAACAACTGCGAGTACGACAGCGCCCGCGCCTTCCGTGCCGCCGGTGCCGAGGCCGACACCTTCGTGATCAACAACCTCACGCCCGAGGCCGTCGCCGAGAGCACCCACGAGCTCGCCCGCCGTATTCGCCAGAGCCAGATCGTCATGATCCCCGGCGGCTTCTCGGGCGGCGACGAGCCCGATGGCTCCGCCAAGTTCATCACGGCGTTCTTCCGCGCTCCCGAGGTCACCGAGGCAGTCCGCGACCTGCTCAAGGCCCGCGATGGCCTGATGCTGGGCATCTGCAACGGCTTCCAGGCCCTGATCAAGCTCGGCCTGGTGCCCTACGGCGACATCGTCGATGCCACGCCCGATGCGCCCACGTTGACGTTCAACACCATCGGTCGCCATCAGAGCCGCCTGGTGCGCACCCGCATCTCGTCCAACCTGTCCCCGTGGCTGTCGCAGTGCAGCCTGGACGACCCCTACACCGTCGCCATCAGCCACGGCGAGGGCCGCTTTGTCGCCAATGACGAAGTGCTCACCCAGCTGATCGCCAACGGCCAGGTCGCCACGCAGTACGTGGGCGAGGACGGCAAGCCCAGCATGGATCTCTCCGTCAACCCCAACGGCTCCGCACTCGCCATCGAGGGCATCACGAGCCCCGACGGCCGCGTCCTGGGCAAGATGGGTCATGCCGAGCGCCGCGGCGACAACCTGTACCGCAACGTGCCCGAGCATGTCCCCGGCGATAAGTTCATGCCGATCTTTGAGAGCGGCGTGGCCTACTTCGCCTAAACCTTTCCCATCGGGTACAATCCCTTCGGGTAACAACACCCGCCACCGACACATCCGGTGGCGGGTTCTTTTTTTGCTTCGCGCATGTAGGAAGGACATCATGGAAAGCCGCAAGCCGTATCTCGCCACCCTGCCCGGACTCATCCTGGGCTGTCTTGTTTGCTGTGCACTCTGGGGATCGGCCTTTCCCTGCATCAAGATCGGCTACGCACTCTTTGGTATCCCGGCGCACGATAGCGCTTCGCAGCTGCTCTTTGCAGGTTTACGCTTTACGCTTGCCGGCGTCCTGGTTATCGTTGGGATGAGCGCGGCCCAACGCCGCCCCCTCGTACCGCAAGCGCGCGACATCAAGCCCATCTTTGTCTTGTCGCTCTTCCAGACTATCGGGCAGTACTTCTTTTTCTACCTGGGACTCTCGCGCGCCAGTGCCATGTCGAGCTCCATCATCGAGGCCAGCGCCAACTTCCTCGCAATCCTCTTTGCCGCCCTGGCATTTCGCACCGAGAAGCTCAATACGGCCAAGGTGCTTGGCTGCGTGTTGGGCTTTGCCGGCGTCGCGCTTGTCAACCTTTCGGGCGCAGATGGCACCTTTGGCTTCACGCTCGATGGCGAGGGCTTTATCCTAGCCTCCACTGTCGCGGGCGCTCTTTCGACCTGCCTGATCGGCATCTTCTCGCGCAAGCACGACGGTGTTTTGCTTGCCGGCTGGCAGTTTTTAGTCGGCGGTCTGGTCCTCACCGCCATCGGCTTTTTGATGGGCGGCACATTGTCCCCCACCGAAGTCGCCCCCGCCATCGCGCTCATCATCTACATGGCGCTTATCTCCGCCGTCGCGTACTCGCTGTGGTCCCACCTGCTCGCCGTCAACCCCGTCAGCCGCGTGTCGGTCTTTGGCTTTATGAACCCGGTCTTTGGCGTGCTGTTGAGCGCACTGCTGCTCGGCGAGGGCGCTGGCACGAGCCCCGTTACCGTCATCGTTGCCCTGTTGTTGGTCTGCGGCGGCATCATCATCGTCAACAAACCCAAAAAAGCCTAGCGAGCTCACCTTTTTAGGGAGGGCGTTTGCACACTTTAGCTTAATGGAATACATCGATGAGCTGAGGGCCGCCACGCACGCAAGCGTGCGACCCTTTTCCTAGCGTATCTGGATGCCGGCTTTCTTTTTCTCGGCCTTGACGCGGTAGAGCTCCGCATCGGCAGCGCGAAGTAAGTCTTGCCAGGTATCAACACTATCGCCGACCCGCGCGCAACCGATGGACATCCGCAATGCATACGGCACCTCGGCATGCGCGAGCTCGTCGTTGATTGTCGCGCACAGATGCATGATATCCTGTTCCGCCGCTGCCTTTTGGAGCACCACGAACTCATCGCCACCATAACGCGCGATAAAGCCACCAGACGCCGAGCAGACCTCTTTGAGCGCAGCGGATATTACCTGAAGAGCATGGTCGCCCTCCACATGTCCATAGCGATCGTTAATCTGCTTAAAGCCGTCAGCGTCCATCATAAGCAGATATACATCTTCGGCCTGATCCACATTTGAAAAGAGCGACAGCATATAGGTCTCAAAACGGTTGCGGTTGTTGAGTCCAGTCAACGGGTCAGTCGAGATCAGTTGCTCCTGGCAGATGATATAGAGCAGCAACATGCTAATCATTATGCCGACACAAAGGCCAGGCACCGAGTATACGATCTGAAAGGTACCGCCCACCAGAGCGGGAACCGCAAAAAAGGCGAGGGTGCGATAAATGGCCTTCTTTTGCAGGCTTTCGACTTTTCGAGCCTGAATAAAGGCATGCAAGGACGTATATATGACGTAGCAGTAGCTAACGATAGGCTGAATCATATAAAGCGCTCCGCGACGATATACGCCCTGCGCATCGATATAGAACATAGCGTGCGTCCAGTAGCTGGTAAATGCCAGAACGACCACCAATGCGGTTGGCAACGTTAAAAGTACCACCCTATAGGGCGTGGTCAGGAGCCGTGAGCCCTGCATCGTCTCGGAATAGAAAAACCAAATGAGGCACGCGATGGCGAACAGCGAAAACGAAACCGCGTTGGAAATCCAGTTGGCCGTGATGCCTACAGGAGTGCTCACGCCGTCCGAGAGCGTCCAGATCATATCGAAGAAAATGTAGGCAGCAGACGTGTAGCCCAGCATGCTAAACAAAAGCTGCTGGGTGCTCGAGAACAGGGAGCGACGGCTTCGTACGGCAAGTCCGATAAGAATAATCATGCATAGCAGGAATATCTCGATCTTGAGTGCCTTTACCACTAGACGCCCTCCCTTCAATATCCAAGTGGCCAGAATCGCCCAATTCGAATCTGGGCAACAAACACCCCCTACTCCGCAGGGGTAAGGGGAATAATAGCAGAGCGACCGAACGTCACTGCAAGACAGCTCTCGTTCGGGCGCTCAAACGGCGCGAGTTGCACGCCGGAATCATTGATGGGTATCGATTGCTACTCGCCATCGATGCCGGTCGCGACAGCCTCTTCGATGGCCTCGACACCGGCAGGCGACAGGTCTTCCTTGCTCTGGCAGAACTTCTTATCGACCCAGCCGGTCAGAATCGGGGCCATGATTGCCGTGATGATGACGGCAGTGGCGATCTGCGCATACGCGGTGGGCGCAAGCTCGGCATAGCGCGGAGCGACCTCGGCGAGGGCGACTGGCGTGGTCATGGCCGTGCCGGCAATGGTGGAGCATGCCACAGCCGCCTTACCGTTGCCGCCACACAGGCGCTCGAAGGCAAAGGTAATGGGACCGACGATAAAGAGCGTGATGAGGCCCAGCAGGATGCCCGAAATGCCGCCGGTGATGAAGCTCGAAAGGCTCATGGACGCACCGAGCTGAAAACCGATGACGGCAATCGCGGGATTGGCGCCGGGGACCAGCAAGTTCTTGATAAACGGGAACAAGTTACCCAGAACCATGCCGATAACAAGCGGCAGGATGGATCCGATGATGGTGCCAATGGGAATGTTGGCAAGGCCGGAAACACCGAGGATGATCATCGTGACGGCGGGGCCGGCCGTAAAGAACAGGATACCGACGGCGCCCTGTTCGGACTCATCGCCGAACTCGCCCATGATGCCCGTATAGAGCGCCATGTTGCAAAACGTAATGCCGCCGATGATGGAAACCGAGCTCAGGCCTAAAAAGTTATCGTTAAAGAAGTACGCGACGCCCAGACCCAGCGCGGCTGCCACTACAAGCTTAGGAATCAGCACGACGATGCCGGTCTTGATGGCGCCCGGCGTGGACTTAAAGCTGATGCCGGCGCCCACAAACAGCAGGATCGTGGCGACGATGGTATTGGAGCCACCGCGGCAGGCAGCCGTAAAGAAGCCGCCGATCTCAAAAACCTGCGGGCAGAAGGTGTTGAGCAAAAGACCGACGATCATGGGATAGATCATGATGTCGCCCGGGATGCGCGGGACCTTGAATTTCTTTTGCTCGTTGGCGGTTGCTTCCTGTGCCATGAAACCCCCATTTCCGCTGACGGGGTACAAAAGCCCACGTCACGCTTTGCTACAGTAAAGTTTGACCATGGTACCAGAAGAAATAGACCAGCTCGGTGAAAAATTCTACAAGTTGGGATGGAACGAGATTCGGCGCCCGCGACGCCAGCCCTATATAAGGCTCAAGACAATATAGAGTACGATGCCCGAGACGCAGCACCACAGCATCGATTTTGTCTTGCCCGCCACGACCACGACGCCGGCGGCCGCAATCCAGGGAACCAAGGCAGGCCAGAGTCCCGCGTCGAACGCGCCGGGGCTCACCAAGTCGTTGGCGACCAGCGCGGCAAAGGCAGCGGGCGGGATATAGCCCAGGGCCTCGGTAATGCGGGGCGACAGGGTCCGCCCGCGCAAGGCGAACGCCGGCGCGATGCGAAAGAACGCGATAGCAGCCCACGACGACAGCCACAGAACCAAGAACTCGTTAACGGGCATCGCGGGCACCTCTTCCGTCAAATACTGCATCGCACGCCAACGCAATGGCAATGCCGGCCACGACGCTTGCCGGCACGGCAATATTCACGAGGCCCAAGAACTTGCATACGGCGACGGACACCGCGCTCGAAACCGCCGCGACGACGTTGCCGCGCGACAGCCGCTGCGAAAAGAGCAGGCAGATAAAGAGCGAGGTGCAGACAAAGGCTGCAACGGCGGTGGGAACATCGACAACGGCGCCGACGATGGCGCCCATCGTACACGAAACGCCCCATGTTGCGATGAGGATCACGTTGAGCACAAAGGACTCGCGCGGGCCCCAATCCTCCCCTTCAACCAACTTGGCAAGCGAGATGCCATATGCCTCCTCGGTAAGTGTCGCGGCAACAGCCAGCGTCTGACGCTTCGAGGCACCCGTCAGATGCGGCGCGATCGATGCCGAGTAAAGCGCAAAACGCGAGGAGATGGCGGCAACGCTCGCGATAATCGAAGGTGCCGGTACGCCCGCCAGCCAAAGATTGCAGATCATAAACTGGCCGCTGCCCGTCACAAACGTACTGCTTAGAGCAAAGACCATCCAGGGCTCCATTCCCGTCTGCCCCATGATCATTCCGCACGGCGCGCCTATTGCAACATAGGTAAGCATCACTGGCCAGACGGTTCTAACGATTTTGAGCACCATACGTTTCTCATCCTGACAAGGTCTCCGAGCCGCATGTAGCGACACGGCAGAATCATCATCCGGCAGCAACCGAGTTCACCTACAATTGCCACCGGATCGAAAGACACATCTTTTTAGGAAGTCATTATGACAGCTATCGATCGAGACCGGGCGCGCGGCCTTCAAAAGCTACACCGATGCCTACGACGCCACCAACCCACGCATCGCGCTCAAAATCGAGCATACGTACCACGTGGCCAAGGCATGCGATGCCGTAGCGCGCGAGCAGGGCTGGTCGTCAGAAGATATTGACCTGGCATGGCTTTGCGGCCTGCTACACGATATGGGCCGCTTTGAGCAGCTGCGACGCTGGGACACCTTTAAGGACGCCGAGAGCATGAGCCATGCGGCGCTGGGCATCGAGGTCCTCTTTGGCGAGAATCCCGCCGATGCACCCGCCGTAACGAGCATCCGCGACTTTATCGATGACCCGGCAGAAGATGAGCTCATCCGAGCGAGCATTGCCTATCACAGCGATTTCCGTCTACCCGCGCAGCTCGACGAGCGCACGCGGAGCTTCTGCGATATCGTGCGCGATGGCGACAAGATCGACATTATGCGCACCATCGCCGACAGCACTGTCGACACTATCCTCAAGGTGGACGAGAAGACGTTTCTCGGCAGCCGTTTCTCGTCGCCGACACTTGCCGCCTTTGACGAGCACCGCTGCGTCGCACGCGATGAGCGCGATGAGCCCGCCGACTTCTTGGTGGGGCTTATCTGCTTTATGTTTGAGCTCGTCTATCCAGCAAGCCGCGCGCTGGCGCGCGAACAGGGCGATATCCACCGCCTGCTCGACGCGCCCTTTGGCATTACGCGGCCCTTTACCGACCCCGCCACGCAGGCAACTTGGAGCCGCCTAAAGGACGAGATGCGCGACTGGCTGGCGCGCGCCTAGCGCTCAAGCTGGGCCAGCAGCTCCTCGACGACCTCGACGGCGTCCCCAACAACCTTGTACTGGGCAGCACCGAAAATGGGGGCATCCGGGTCCTCGTTGATGGCGATGATGCACTCCGCCCCACCGATGCCGGCAAGATGTTGGATGGCGCCCGAAACACCGATACTCACGAGAAGCCTGGGCGAAACCGATACGCCCGTCTGGCCAATCTGGTGGCGATACTCCAGCCAACCCGCCTCCACGACGGGACGCGTGCAACCAAGCTCGGCACCCAGAGCCTCGGCGAGCCTTCGCATCAACGGCAGGTTTTTCTTGGAACCAATGCCGCGACCCACCACGACCAGGCGCTCGGCATTGGCGATCGAGGGCTGCTGTCCCCACTCCTCGGCGGGAATCGAGATCTCGACACGAGCCTTAGCATCATCCGCAAGCGATATCTGGGTGATCGTGCCAGAGCGGCCGTAGTCGAAGTCGGGAGCCTTAAAGATACCGGGGCGCACCGTTGCCATCTGCGGACGGTGGTTGGGGCAAATGATGGTGGCCATCAGGTTGCCGCCAAACGCCGGACGCGTCTGTTGCAGCAGTCCCGTCTCTGTATCCATCGAAAGTACGGTGCAGTCAGCCGTAAGGCCCGTCTGCAAACGCACGGCAACGCCGGGTGCCAGTTCGCGACCAAAAGCGGTCGCACCGTATAGGATGGCCTCGGGTTTGCGTTCGGCTACCAAATCGCAGATCAAGCGGGCGTAGACCTCCGCATCGTTTTGGCGCAGGCGCTCGTCGCGACAGGCCAGGACTTCGTCGGCGCCCGCGCAAACCAGATGCTCCAGGTCCCCGAGCGAGCCCTCGGGGCTCATGCCGACCAGTGCCACCAGACGGCAGCCGCGAGCATCGGCAAGCTCGCGCCCCTTGCCCATAAGCTCATAGGCAACGGGAGTCACCGTATCGTGCTCGTCGGTCTGCACGAAGACCCAAATGTCTCGATATGCATCAAGGTCCACCGCACCAGCGGCCTCGTCACACTCGATCGAGATAGCGTTGACAGGGCAGGCGTCGACGCACCCACCGCATAGGATACAGCCGTCGGTTACGCGGGCGCATCGGTTGGGACGCTCGCCCTCCACCACAATGCCGCCCGAGGCGCAGGCGCGAACGCAGCGACCGCAGCCGATACAGGCTTTGCTATCGATAATCAGTCCGCTCATCTATGCCATCCCCTCGATGATCTTGGCAAGTTTTGCCGCCTGCTCGGACGCCGTTCCGTCAACGGCCTCGCACGTTTGGTCACGGTCGGGCACAAACGAGCGCACGACCTGTGTCGGCGACCCGGCAAGACCGCAACGCGCGGGGTCGGCGTTCACGTCGGCGGCACTGACCACGCGCACGTCCGCCTCCTCCGCCGCGCGGATACCGGCAATACTCGGCATGCGCAACTGGCCAATCTCCTTGGCAGTCGTCATCGCGCACGGCATCTCAAGGTACACCGTCTCCTCGCCGGCATCGCATCCGTGAACGAGCGCCAGCGAGCCACAGGTCGTAAAGCCCGCGCTCTGCACGCAGCTCACGTCGGTCACGCAGGGAATCTCAAAGGCACCGGCAAGCTCGGGACCAATCTGGGCCGTATCGCCATCCACCGCCATCTTGCCGCAGATGAGCAGGTCGAAGTCCTCGTCGAGCGCCTCGATGCCGCACTTGAGGGCATAGGTGGTTGCCAGGGTATCGGCACCTGCAAAGGCGCGATCGGTCAGCAGCAGCGCGTCGTCGGCGCCTCGAGCGATGCAGTCGCGCAGCAGCGACTCGGTCGCGGGGATGCCCATCGACACCACCGTCACGCGCACATCCATGCCAAAGCCGATAAAGTCGTCCTTCAGCGCCAGCGCGCATTCCAAAGCGCTCGCGTCAAAGGGATTAATGACCGCCTGTTTGCCATCGCGCACGATGGTATTGGTCTTGGGGTCCATCTTGACCTCGGTGCTTCCCGGCACGGCCTTGACGCACACCACCATATGGAAATCGCTCATCTTCACGCGCCCCCTTTCTGGACGAGCTCATCCAAGAGCTTCTCCGAAAACAGGTTACCGCGGCCCAGCTGCCCGGCAGGATCGAGCTGGAGCTTAAGCCGTGCCGACTCGACCATGGCCTCGTGACCGTACATCGTCTCCAAGAAGCCCGCCTTGATCTTGCCGACACCGTGTTCGGCGGAGACGGCGCCGCCCATGACCGTGACCTCGGAAGCCCACCGGGCAAAGAGTTCTCCGCCGCGGCGGTATTCCTGCGCATCGCGCGGCAGAATGTTCACATGCAGATGGTTGTTACCGATGTGCCCCCAGGCGGCAGATTCAAGCCCACTTTCGGCCAACGTGCGGCGATAAAGGGCGATGACATCGGCCAAGCGTGCATTGGGCACCGACATGTCCGAGCCCAGTTTGGTGATGGCGGGATCCGTGCGGCGACGCTCGTCGATGAGCATGTTGACGCTCTCGGGCACCGCATGGCGGAAGAACCGCTGGCATTCGCGATCGACCTCGGTGCGCGCAACCCAGGTCGCGTCGTCGCGGCCACCCGCAAGCTCCAGTACCCACCCCAAGTGATACAGCTCCTCAGTCGCCTGAACTTCGTCGTCGCAGTCGAGCTCCACGTAGACACAGACCTTGGCCTCTTTGTCGAGCGCCGGCAGCGAGGCAAACGCCGTCGACTGCTCGCGCTGGCGACGTAGAATATCCAGGGCGCCAGCGTCGAAGTACTCGATGGCAGCCGCATGGGACAGGACGGGACGCACGGAATCGGTGAAGGACACGGCCTTGTCTTCGCTGTCAAAGAAACAGCTCACGCCCCAAACGACCGCAGGCGCCGCCTGCAGGGCAATCTCGAGCTCGGTGATGACGCCGATTGTGCCACACGCACCGATAAACAATTCGGTGGCATCCATATCGTCAGCAACGAAATAGCCCGAAGCATTTTTGGTCTTGGGCATGGTGTAGTCGGGAAGGTCAAGCTCGAGTGCACGGCCCACTGCCGTCACGAGCGACAGGTGGCGGCCCTGGGCAAAAGCCTCGCCGCGCTGAAGCTCAAGCAAATCGCCATCAGCCAGCGCGACGTGGAGTCCCGTGATATGCGGGCGCATGGGGCCGTAGGCGTAGCTGCGGGCACCGGAGGCGTTACATGCCGCCATGCCGCCCAGACAGGCAGACGCCTCGGTGGGATCGGTGGGAAAGAACTGCTCGGGGGCCTCTTGAAACTCATCGTAGGCCTTAAGCGATGCCTGGTCCCAACCAGCGGTCGGCAGCACCTTCTTGCTCAGCTGCTTGCGCAGCTCCGAGAGCACAACGCCCGGCTCCACGCGCAGCAAAAATTGGCCTTGTTCATCGCGGCGAAGGCCCAAGTAGCGATTCATACGGGAAGTATTGAGGATATGCCCGCCGTGGGGCACGGCACCGGCGGCAAGGCCGGTTCGGGCGCCCTGAACCGTTACCGGGACACGCTCGGCATGGAGCTTTTCCAAAATGGCACGGACCTCGTCTTCCGTTGTCGGAAACGAGATGCTCGATGCTTCGCCCGATGCGCGAGATTCATCGCGGCCATACTCTTCGAACTCGTCGGTGAAGGGTTTGATGGTTACAGACACGCGAACTCCCCCTTTAGCTAACTACAGTGTTTGCAGGGAGATGTTACCGCATCGTTTCGTCGACGTGTTCGAGACCGTCTCCATAATTGGCGATTTTTACGTTCGTGCAATTCGGCGAGCGGCTGGATTTCCTCGGCAGACGATGCTTTTAACACATATGGCCCCGCCGTCACTGACCGCGCGATTGCCGCTCGAAAAAAGTTGGAGTATTTTTTGCCGCCTTTTACCTGCGGAGACGCCAATCCGTCAAGCATTTGGTCAGCAATTGGTCAAGTAACGGCTGATACGGTCGGCATCGACAGCCAAAACCGACAGAAGTTTTGGCCCCAGAAGCAGGGAGGTTCCCATGGCATATTACTGGCCCCAGTACGGCATCGCCATCGAAGTCAACGACGATCCCCATCTCCTGCCTTTCGACGAAGAGGCATTCCCCGATACGACGGTCTACCACGTTACCACCGATGTGATCTGCGACCCTGAGTCGTTCTCGGCGCTCGCCCACCACATCGCGCATATCCACGACATCGAGCTCCCTCCCGACTTCGACGAGCTCGTCTACTCGCGCCGTCTGATGCTTCACATGCTCTTTGGAGCGGACCCGTCCACCTTTGCGCGCATCTATACCGCCAAGGATGCCGCATGAGCGCGAAGAAGCCACCCCACTTTGCAGGCCTGGGTCGTCGCAAGAAGCTCATCGTTGCCTGCTTGGCCATCGTCTGTGCCCTTGTCGCCGTAGGACTATACGTTTGGCAGTCGCAGCCCGTACCCGAGGCGGGCGCTTCGGTTACGACGGCCGAGGGCAAAACGCGCCAGGAAATCCAAGATGAGCTCGACGCCATCGTCCGCGACAACATGATGACGATTTCGGTCGCACCGGTCGCTCAGCTGCAGGAGGACGGCAAGCTGCGCGTCAACGTGCAAAACGTCCAAGACAATAAATTTCCCCAGCGATTCCGCGTCATCCAAAACGACGAGACCATGTACGAATCCGGTGTGGTCGAGACCGGCAAGACAATCGAAACGTGCCCCGCCGGCGACATCAAAGAAGGCGAGGCATACATCGAGATCCAGGCACTCGATGCCAAGACCCTCGACAGCCACGGCAATCCGACACGTGTCAAGGTGCGGGTTGAGCAAGCCGAGAACTAGCTTTTCCGGCCGACGCGGCACCGCACGCAATTCACCAGCATTCGTCCAATCATCGCGGGGACGGCCCGCGGCGAATAGAAAGGAACGACCATGGACATCACCAGGAACATGAACGGAGCCAGAGCGCTCGCCGTGGGCGCAGGGCTCGCGCTCGCGCTCGCAATGGGCGCCGCCCCGACGCCAGCTATGGCAGCCGGGCGCGTTGGAACCACGAAGGTAATGGTCAGGACCGAGATCGACAACGTTGAGTTCAAAGTTCCGACGGTTATTCCCTTCGTCGCCAAGGCCGACGGCACGCTTCAGGGCCCCTCAGAAGACGCGACCACCATCGACAATCATTCGGCCTACGGCATCCATGTCACCAACATGAAGATCGACGCCATGAACACCTGGACCATTGCCGCCGACGCCAAGGCCGGAACCGCGCAGAACTCCATCGACTTTAAGGTCGGCCCCGACGGCGCGCTCCAGAACGCCAGCGCCGCAATGCAGGGAACGGGCCTCGATCTTTCCAAGAATGCAGCCTTCGACATGGGCTATCAGGGCATTGCCGGTGGCACGGACAAAATTAAGCTCAAGACAAGCGGAAACGTCGCCCGCGTCACGCGCGACATCTTCCGCGTAACCGGCGAAGGCGATCAGGTTGCAACGATCACCTGGACGGTCGAGCCCGGTGCGCACACGGCATAAGGCCGTCGCCCTGGCCGCCGCCGTCAGCATCCTAGCGTTTGGGCCAGCCATGGCCTTTGCCCAGCAAGAACAGGCGCAGGCCGCCACGCAAGTGACGGTCGACCTCTCGGAGCTCGACCGCAGCGACCGCGAGGAACCGTTGGCGCAGACAGGCGACAAACGATGGCTCTTGGCAGCAGGCGCCGCAGCAGCAGGCGCGGGAACCGCCGGCCTCGGTCTGCACATCAAACACAGCCAGAAACAAAACACGGACAGGCCGCACTAAATTAGCTAAGGAGACCCCATGGCATCGAAGAACCTTTTGCCCGTCGTCGCACTCTGCGGCGCGCTCGCAACCGGAACGCCTGTCGCCGCTTGGGCGACTCCTGTCATGGCAGACTCCTTACCAGCGGCCCTAAGCTCCGCACCAAATCCGTCGAGCGCCATTGCGTGCAAGCGTTTTTCGATCGCACAGGCCGCAATCTCAACCTCGGGATGCCTTCGTCGTAATACGGACGGCTCGATAGTCGTGGATATCAATCGTTCGAACAAGGCAAACGGCTCCCAGGCGGGGTGCGCCGTCTGCACGTGGCGCTCGGTTGTGCTCGATGCAGATGGCGATCCATGCAATTTAGAGCTGCGCATCGACATCGCTTCGGTCGATGACTCGGCGAACGGAGCGAAGGTCGCCTTCGACGGTACGTTTTTTGAGAAAGGAGGCGGTATATGTCTGGGCTGCGCCGCCGCGAATGCAGACGATGCGCAGCCCACCCTCTCATTCACGGCATCGTTGCGGCTGACCAAAGCCGGTACCGATGCCATCGCGGCGGGAGAAGCGTCCCTGCTGTTCTACGCCGTCAGTACCAAAGACACAGACGCTCATTTCGAGAAGCCAGCCGGATCACTCAGCCTTACACGAGGGATAGAGGCAGGCCCTATTGAAATCGATGCCCGCGCGCAAAGCAGGCAACGCATTCTTGCCGACCCGGCGCTTCTCGAAATGGAGTGGAACGGATCCGGAGCCATCGGAATTCTCCCCTCCGCGTTTGACGCCAAGACGCTCCCCCAAACGACGAACCCATCAACGCAACCATACAAGAAGAGAGCGCGGACAAAGAAGCAGGTGCGGGCGACACGCCGTCGCCGACAAACAACGTCCCAGCTTCTCTCGAAGCGCCGAATGAGCCCGCTGCCGATCCAAACGATCCCGAGCTCGCGGACAGTCTGGGGCTTGCTGATCCTCAAGAGATCGATGAAGGTAACTGCTGCGTGCTTGCCGCGCTCGACCACACAGAGGTCATCGACGCTGCGAACATCGAAGTTGCCGCCGCCAATCAGCCCGTCCGCAAGTCGGCTATCATCGCATTTCCTGAATCCATCGAAGTCGTCTTTTTGCCATCGGGCGAGGTCGTGGCCCCAACACTGCTCACCTTGTTGGGCGCCAAGAATACTCGAAACGAAATTAAAAAGGTCACAGTTGTCGACCCTGCAACCACCGCCAAGCTGCGTCTATACGCCGTTGCTCCAGACGGAGGCAAGACCTTGGAATTCGATGGCGACACACTCCTGGCCTGGCGACGTCTGGACATTATGCAAGACGTCTCGTATCAGATCGAACTCGAAGGGTTTGATCGTGCCCGCGATGCCAATATCATCGCCGCGGCTATTGAATCCCCACAGCGGCTTATGACACTGCGCTTTGAATACTATCCCTATGTCCCGACAACCACCTGAGGCTTAAATGCCGCGCATCATTCCTAATACCACTTATATAACGTATTAGATGAGTCGCGATGTACCTCGCATTTCGTTCTGCTACGATTGCCACGTTGGCATCAATACAGGAGGGCTCATGCCGGGCTTGGGAACAATCATCAACGTTGTGCTTTTAGTTGCGGGCGGTCTTTTGGGATTAGCGGGCGGCCGCTTCATTACACCGCGCATCCAAGACACGCTCATGAAAGCATCGGGGCTGTGCGTCCTGTTTATCGGCCTTGGCGGCACCATGCAAAAGATGCTCCTTATCGATGGGAAGGCGCTAGCGACCACCGGCACCACCATGCTCATCGTCTCGTTCGCCCTCGGCTCGCTCATCGGCGAGGCCATCAACTTGGAGGCCGCCATCGAGAACCTTGGCGAATGGCTCAAGCGCAAAACCGGCAGCGAGGGCGATAACGAGTTCACCAACGCTTTTGTCTCGACTTCACTCACCGTGTGTATCGGCGCCATGGCCATTGTGGGATCGATCCAGGACGGTCTGCTCGGTGACTGGTCAACGCTTGCCCTGAAAGGCGCATTGGACTGCATCATCGTCTGCACCATGACGGCGTCGCTTGGCCGCGGCTGCATTTTCTCCGCCCTGCCCGTCGCCGTGTTCCAGGGGACGATCACGCTGTTTGCCGGCGCACTCTCCCCCATCATGACTACGGCAGCCCTCGACAGCCTTTCGCTCGTAGGCTCCATGCTCATCTTCTGCGTCGGCGTCAACCTCATCCGTCCTCAGACCTTCCGCACAGCCAATATGCTCCCCTCCGTCGTCATCGCCGTCATCTACGCCCTCCTGTTCTAAATCTATCTACGCAGCAGTATCTCGAACACCTGTTTGATGCTGTGCTATGATATGAGGTCACCGAAGCTGCGTTAGGAGAGGAGAAGCGGTGGCCGACCAGGACATCAAGATGCTCATCGAGCGCATTATGGCCGAGGCCCGGACCCATCAGTCCGCCCGCTTCTCAAACGAAATCTACGCAGACGAGCCGATTCTCAAAACCGGCCGACAGATGCAGAATTTCCTCCCCGACCAATACCGCAAGATGCGCGAGATATCGCGCTGGCAGGATGACCCCAAGGGCGGCGCGGGCCGCTGGCTATCGGAGGCCGAGCTTTTCTACCGCCAGGGCTTGCTGATGGCCGACTTTGAGGACGACTGTCCATACAACGGCACCTTTAAGTCGTACTTTCCCACCTACAATGCCATGAGCGACCGGCAGTTGCGCGGCTACTTTACCTGGCGTGCCCAAGTGCGCCGCGGAACCGTCGAGGAAACGTCTACATCCTTTGCCTTTCTGTATCTCTATGAGCTGATTTGCGGCATTGGCATAGATGATCCGCTCGAAGGTTTTAACAAGATCAAGGCCTTTTGGGATGTCTATCGCGCCTTCGAGCCCGGCATCGACCGGTTTGCGCGCGTGTGGCTGCAGGATTACGCCGTTTTCCACGGACTCGACCCCAAGCTACTTCGCGACTCTAAAACCGTCATGTTCGATAACGCCCTTATCGAGCTGCGGCGCGCGGCACGAGACCTTGTACCAGCACCGGCACCGTCCGGCCAGACCCCTAAGCGTCGCAAAACCTCCGAGCCCACGCTCCCCCTTCCGCCCGATGAGGTGCGCGAGGAGCGACTCATGGCCGCCATCAACGCCCTCTCCACGTACAACCTAAGTAACTCGCGGCTCGACCGCAGCCACCACCGCGATCTGCGCCACGTGGCGTGCGCCGTGTATGTCCGTATGGCGCGCTACTATGACACGCACCGAAAGACCGACATCGTGGCGAGCTTATTTGGGGAGGAGACGGCCATGCCCTACACCATGTTTGCCTCGGCCGTATTCTTTGCGCCCGAGCGCCACGAGGACTGCGAATATCGCCTGGACCCCATTCACATCTACCGCTGCCAAAACGGCTTTTGGGAATGCATGCGAATTCACGGCAGCAGGCAAAAAAGCAGCAAGCTTGGTGAGATGATGCGCGCCTGCGACCAACGCCTACGCCTGGCCCTAGACCCCACCCACCCCCTGAAGGAGGAGAAGGTCCCCAAATATCTGGCCAAGATCATCGATGACGAGATCATGGCATGGCTTTCGTGGGACGCCGCACACCAGCCCATCAAGATCGATATCGATTTGAGCCAGCTGGGGCACATTCGGAGCGCCGCCGCGCAAACGCGCGAAGCGCTTTTGATCGATGAGGAACGCGAGGACGACGCATCCGCAGAAGCCGAGGCAGCGGACTCAGGGCAACCGGAAGCCGAGCCCGTAACCGACGCGATTGTCGAGGCGGTCGTGGCACCCATTCGGCAGGACTTGACCG
Source organism: Collinsella aerofaciens (assembly GCF_020709435.1). Classification (GTDB taxonomy): domain Bacteria; phylum Actinomycetota; class Coriobacteriia; order Coriobacteriales; family Coriobacteriaceae; genus Collinsella; species Collinsella aerofaciens_AU. The sequence continues at coordinate 99,201 of NZ_JAJFDP010000004.1, read as the reverse complement.
ACGAGCCGACCATATCCACCGAACAGTTTGGTGTCGTGGCACCGCTTCTCGCGCCGACGCCCGCGTTCGCAGCTGCTGCGCCCGCTGACGCCACAAACGAACTCGCGCCCGCCGCAGATGCCTTCCTTCGCGCACTGCTCGAGCAAAACGCAGCGCAAGCGACATCGGCAGTGGCGCACTCAGGACAGAGCGAGGACATGCTAGTCGATACCATCAACGAGGCGCTCTTTGACCTGGTGGGCGACACCGTAATTGAATTTAGCGCGGCAGGGCCGCAGATTATTGAGGACTACGAAGCAGACGTGAGAGGATACCTAGACCATGAGTGATACCGCATCCGCAGCACCCCGCGTGCCCAAGCGCGTCGCTGCCGTCATTCTCAACTCGCTCAAGGGCGGCGTGGTCCCGCGCATCGGCCTTCCCTACATTACCGTAGGGCGCGAGGTCGAGATCCGCGCCCTGCTCACCGATCTGAGTCTCATCGCCGACGGTGGTGCGAGCTTCCGCTTTCTGGTCGGTCGTTACGGCGCCGGCAAGAGCTTTTTGCTCCAGACCATCCGCACGCACGCCATGGGTGAGGGATTCGTCGTCGCCGATGCAGACTTATCCCCCGAGCGCCGTCTGCAGGGCGGGCAGGGGCAGGGCCTTGCCACCTACCGCGAGCTCATACGCAATATATCGACCAAGACGCGCCCCGAGGGCGGTGCGCTCAACCTTATTCTTGATCGCTGGGTCGCCTCGTACGCCGACGTCGACGAGTCGGTCGTCAATGCCCAACTGGCCCCGCTCGAGGAAATGGTCCACGGCTTCGACTTCACCCGCATGCTCCGCCGCTATCGCACGGCCGTATCCGAGGGCGACGAAGAAGCCATGAGCCGCGTGACCAAATGGATCCGCGGCGAATACCGTACCAAGAGCGAGGCTCGCGCCGAGCTGGGCTCCTCGACCATCATCAGCGATGACGACTGGTACGACTACGTTAAGCTCATCGCGCGTTTTTTGGTCTGCAGCGGCTACAAGGGTATGTTGGTGCTCATCGACGAGCTCGTGAATCTGTATAAGATTCCCAACGCGATCACGCGCCAGTACAACTACGAGAAGATCCTGACCATGTACAACGACACACTCCAGGGCAAGGCGCAGTACCTGGGCATGATCATGGGCGGCACGCCAACCTCCATCGAAGACCGCCGCCGCGGTGTGTTCTCCTACGAGGCTCTGCGTAGCCGACTCGCTCAGGGTCGCTTTGCGCGCGAGGACCTTAAGGACATGCTCGCGCCCATCATCCGTCTGCAGCCACTCACCTACGAGGAGCTGCTGGTGCTGATCGAAAAACTCATGCAAATTCACGCCGGCTACTTTGGCTGGACGCCCACGCTTACCGAGAACGACTTGGTGGACTTCCTCAAGATCGAGTTCGGTCGTGTGGGAGCCGACACACATCTGACGCCGCGTGAAGTCATTCGCGACTTTATCGAGCTGCTCGACATCCTATGCCAGAACCCCGACGCCAACGTAGCCGAGCTGCTGCAAAGCGTCGGCGGCGACGCGCTGGTGCCGGCAGCAGCAACAGGCGACACCGGCACCGCAGGCGGCGACCGTAACTTCGCCGAATTCACCATCTAACCTGCCAAAAAGGGACAGGTTTATTTTGGCAGGTTTTATCTGGGCGAACGTTGAGACTGTAATGCAGCAAGCCGTTGCCAGCCGCGTTGAGAGATTCGTTTTTGAGAGGAGGCCCCGTGAACGCCTTTGACCGCTACGCCCCGTTTATCCAAGACTTCATCTACTCCCACGATTGGGAGAGCCTGCGCTCTATCCAGGTTGCGGCGGCAGACGCCATCTTTAACACACAAGACAATGTGCTCCTAACGGCATCCACAGCTTCCGGCAAAACCGAGGCAGCCTTCTTTCCCATCCTGACCGAGTTTTGGGAGAACCCGCCCGCAAGCGTTGGTGCCCTCTACATTGGCCCCCTCAAGGCACTCATCAATGATCAGTTCGTCCGTCTCAATGACCTGTGCGAAGAGGCCGATATCCCTGTCTGGCACTGGCATGGCGATGTCTCGCAGTCGCACAAGGCTAAGCTCATCAAAAAACCGAGCGGTATCTTGCAGATTACGCCCGAGTCGCTCGAGGCGCTCCTGATCCATAAGCACATGGCAATCCCTCGTATGTTCTGCGACCTGCGCTATGTGGTTATCGACGAGGTTCATTCGCTCATGCGCGGCGACCGCGGCGGTCAGACGCTCTGCCTTATCGAGCGCCTCTCGCGCATGGCGGGCGTGCAGCCCCGCCGCATCGGCCTTTCTGCCACCATCGGCGACCCCGAGCGCACGGGCGCCTTTCTCTCACAGGGAACAGGACGCGATTGCATCATCCCCCGCTTTGAGGAACCGCGCCGCGTGTGGCGCATCTCCATGGAGCACTTCTACAACTCGGGTCCCCAGGCACAGCAGCGGGGATTCGAGAGCACGGGTCCACAAGAAGCCGAGATGCTTGCTTGCGAGCGTATTGAGCCGGCGGCGCCCGCGGCGCTGCCGGCTGGCGCCCAAGACGTGCGCCACAGCGGACAGCTTACACAGGAGGAACGCCGTCAACGTCGTGAGCGGGCACGGGGCAAGGCCGCTCCCAAAGACCGTCGCACTTCTTCGGCCCCCGAGGGCGAAGTCGACATCCCACGAGCGACCGAGCAGGCGCTTCTCAACCCCACCGACACCGCGCCCGAAAACGCCGATCCCGGCATGGGCTATATCTTTGAGCATACGCGCGGCCGCAAGTGCCTGGTCTTTGCCAACTCGCGCGAGGAGGCAGAGGCCGTGTGCTCCATGCTGCGCAGCTACTGCGAGAGCCGGCACGAGCCCGACCGTTTTCTCATCCACCATGGCAATCTTTCGGCATCGCTGCGCGAAACGGCCGAGGAACTCATGCGCGATGAGGAGCAGGCACAGACAACCGTCACCACCTCCACGCTGGAACTCGGTATCGATATCGGCCGTCTGGAGCGTGCGTTTCAGATCGACGCGCCATTTACCGTCAGCTCCTTTTTGCAGCGAATGGGCCGCACGGGGCGCCGCGATCTTCCGCCCGAGATGTGGTTTGTCATGCGCGAGGAGGAACCCGAGCCGCGCACGATGATGCCCGAGACCATTCCGTGGAAGCTCCTGCAGGGCATCGCGCTCGTACAACTCTATCGCGAGGAAAAGTGGGTCGAGCCGCCCGAGCTCGATCGACTCCCCTACAGCCTGCTCTACCACCAGACTATGTCGACGCTTGCCAGCACCGGCGAACTCACGCCGGCAGAGCTTGCCCAGCGCGTGCTCACACTCAGCTATTTCCATCGCATCTCGGCCGATGACTATCGCGTGTTGCTGCGTCACCTCATTAAGATCGACCATATCCAAGTCACCGAGGGCGGCGGGCTCATCGTGGGTCTCGCGGGCGAGCGCATCATCAACAACTTTAAGTTCTACGCCGTGTTCCAGGAAAACGAGGAGTTCACCGTTCGCAGCGAATCGGCCGAGCTGGGCACGATTGTCAACCCGCCCCCGCCCGGTGAGCGCATTGCCATCGCCGGCCATTGCTGGATTGTCGAGGAAGTGGACTGGAAGCGTCACACCGTCTTTGCCACGCAGGTCAAGGGCCGGGTGCCGGCCTACTTTGGCGACTGCCCCGGCGACATCAATACACACGTACTCGAGCGTATGCGCAAGGCGCTCAACGAGCACGCGGCGTATCCTTACCTGATGGGTAACGCGCGGGCCCGTCTGGCGCAGGCTCGCCATACGGCCGAGATTTCGGGCGCGGGAACTAAGCCGCTCATCAACCTGGGTGGCGACACCTGGGTGCTCTTCCCCTGGTTGGGCAGCTACGCCTTTTTGGCGCTCGAGCGCATGCTCAAGATTAAATGCGCCGCTGAGTTGGGCCTTCGCGGACTCGACCCGTCACGCCCGTACTTTATGCAGTTTAAGATGAAGGCCGACGAGGAGACGTTCTTTGAAGTGCTCGCCGCCGAAGCCGAGAAAGACTTCGACCCCATCGACCTCGTCTATCCCGGCGAGGTGCCTTACTTTGATCGGTATGACGAATTCGTTCCAGAAGAGCTCGTGCGCAAAGGCTTTGCCGAAGGCGTGCTCGACATCGAAGACATGAAGCAGCGTGTCCGCAGCTGGCGCGACCATACATAAAACCGGTCTTTTCGGCACGGGGCTTGTTGAGCTACTTTGGCATGACCAAGGAGTGGCTAAAGGAGCCCCGTCATAAACAGACTGGTCGCAGGGAGACGCGCTAGTCGTGGAGGGCAGCGCCGAGAAAGTCAGCGTCGAAGGGCACGGCTTCGGCAAAGGCGTAGTTGCCGTCGCTGGCGATGAGCAGGTAGTTTTCCTCGCCGCCGAACTTCGCATCGCCACATGGGACCACCCAGGCGTGGGCGAATACCTCGAGTGCCGTGGCAGCGCAATCGCGCAGGAACGTCACATCGCTCCCCTCGCTTGCGCTCACGATATTGGCAACGTAGACGCCACCGACATTTAGGCCGCCCCGCACCAAACGCAACGCTTCAACCGTCGCCAGCTCGCGTACGGGCTCGGCACCGCCAAAGCAATCGCTCACGACCACGTCGTAGCGACGATGGCCCACACTCGTCACACCCAGATACGAGCGAGCCTCAGCAGTAATCACCCGCAAGCGGTCGCCCACCGTGCGCTCCAGCTCGTCCAGATAGAACCAACGGCGCGCCAGGCGCGTAATCTCTCCGTCATACTCGATGACGTCCATGCGCAAGCCCTCGTGCGACATCAGGGCGAATTTAGGATAGGCAAACCCGCCGCCGCCCAGCATAAGCATACGGTCGATGCCGTGACCATAAGCGTCGCGCATCGCATCCTCGGACTCAAACACGTCGTCAAACGCACGATAGTACGCAAAGACGGGCTCGGCCCAACGCTCACCGACATAGCTCGCGCTTTGGTAGACGCCGCCTTGCACCAACACGCGAATCTCATCGCCGCCCTCATCGTGCACGCGTTTCACACGCGCCAACCCATTGCGGGTTCGCGCAACCTGCAGACAGGCAGCGCGAACAGCGACGGCGGCCGCACCAAGCGCCGCGGCTCCCAGAGCAACGCCGGCAACGACGCCGGCAGAAACACTTGGCTTGTTCATCTAGAGCTCCTTTTGCAGATAGAGTCCATGGTCGTAAAAACCCAAATGGCGATAGTACTCGCGCGTACCAATCGCGCTGATCACGTTGATGCGCGCATAGCCCGCGTCCCGAGCAATATGGCACGCACGCTCCACCAGCGACCGTCCCAATCCATGGTGCTGGGCTGCCTGGCCTTGATCCCCCACGCGCGCCGCCATGCCATACACGTGTACCTCGCGAATCATCGCCTCGTCCGGCATCGTCGGCAACTCGTCCGCATGTGCGGCAACAAAAGCGCGAACGGGCAGCGACAGACGCAAAAAGCCGGCGATCTTGCCTTCGGGCGTCACCCACTGCAAAAAGCGTTCACGCGTCACCGGCGTCTCGTAAGCGACCTCATCAAGAGACAGTTCATCCAGGTCGGCACCCGCGGTACTGATCTCGCGATAGCGAATCTCGCGCACCGTCGCACCGTCACCCCGAGCAGCCAGGCGGTTCTCAACGAGCTGACGCAGGTTGGGCTTCTTGTTGCCCACCATGATGTCGTCGGAGCTAAAGTCGCGGATCATGCGGCTGATGCGGCAGAACGCCGGCGTCACCACGATGTCGTCGGCCAGCACATCGAGCAGTTCTTCCTCGGTATAGGGGCGCCACTCGCCGCGCTCATAGCGGCCCACCAGACGCGAGCCCTCGATGAGCGCGCACGGGTAGACCTTGACCTCGTCGGGCATAAAGGCCCCCTCGGTCATAAAGCGCTCGTAGTCGCGCTTGTCCCCCTCGGGCGTGGCGCCCAGCAAGTTGAGCATAAAATGCGCGTGGATCTTAAAGCCAAACAGACGCGCAAGCGAAAACGCCCGCTCGATCTGAGCCACCGAAATGCGACGCTCGTTGATATCGAGCAGGTGCTGGTTGAGGCTCTGGATGCCCATCTGAATCTTGGTGCAACCTAGGCGGCGGATAAGCGTGAGCGCCTGGGGCGTCACGGCATCGGGGCGCGTCTCGATAACGAGCCCCACCACGCGATGCTTCGCCGTCTCGTTGATGCGCTGCTGACGCTCAAGCTCCTCCATCGTTGCCGTCTGCCACTCAGTGACCTCGCCCCACGGCGTACCGGGACCGTACAGACGACGCACCGCACGGTTATAGCCGCCCACGGCAGCATCCACACGCCCCTGCTCGTCGGCAACGCCGGCAGCAAGCTCGACCTCGTCTGTCGCAATGCCGGCAGCCCGATAGCGCTCGCGGCGCTCTGTTACCACCGGCGGCAGGGCATCGGCGGGAGCGTCATCGAGCAGGCGCCCTGCCTCGGCACGGCTGATGCCCGGACGCGCCAACATGGGGTTTGCCGCCACACCGGCGACGGCATCGTCATTGAGCGCACGGAAAAGCTCCGACATAAACCACGTCTGATACCCTTGCGGATAGTCGCTCCAGGTACCGCCGAGCACAATGAGCTCTATCTTGTCGGTCGCATGTCCCATCTGCGAAAGCGCGGTCAGACGAGCGCTCACCTGCAGATACGGGTCGAAGCAGTTTTGCTCCGCACGGGCGCACGCCGGCTCGGCGTGCAGATAGCTTTTGGGCATGCGCAGATCGTTGGGGCAAAACAGGCAATCGCCCGAGCATGGCCAGGGCTTGGTAATGACGGTAATGGTCGCCACGCCCGAGGCCGTTCGGCGCGGCTTCATACGCAGGACCTGCAGCAGTTGACGCTCCAGATCGGAATCGACATTCCACGCAGCCCACCGAACCGGCTCCTCACGTTTAACCCGCTGGTAGAACGGCAGCAGACGGCGCTTGGCCAAATCGCGTTTGTCGGCACCCTCACGGCGCGCCTCGGCATGTATCAGTTTGACGAGCGCTTTGTCGTCCACGGTCTCGCCGCGACGCAGAGCCTCGAGTATGTTCAAGATAATCTGTTCCATGTCCCCATTGTAAAGGCAAAGGCGCCGAAGCCCGTCACGGCTCCGGCGCCTCCATCAAAGAGCATGCCTATATGTACCGATCTCCGAAAACCGCATGTCACTCCGGATCAAACGACATGTCGCCCGAACCGACCTCAAAACGATACGTAGCAGACTTATCGCCGTTATCGAATTCAAGATTCAAAATGGTCTCGCCGTCGTAGCCAAGCGGAAGGAAATCGCTCTCAAAGTCGCCGCTGCCCAAGGTGAGGCTCGCCTTAAAGCCCGTCGAGTTCGGAACCGTCATCTCCACATCGCCCGAGCCCACACTCACGTCCATCGACTTCGCGGGGGCCTGGTAGAGCTCGAACGTCACATCGCCCGAACCGACCTCGGCATTCAGGGTATCGGTCACGGTGCCCGTAAACTCAACGTCTCCAGAGTCCAAAGTCAGGTTGAGGTCATGACACGCAATGCCCGCGACCGTCAGGTCACCCGATCCTACATTCGCTGTAATGCCCACCATGTTATCGGCAACTTCGCGCGGCAGTTCGACGGTAACCGTGCGGTCAATGGCGCGCTCGTCATCGCAATCGAACTGGCGAATCTTGAGCGTAGAGCCCTTGATTTCGGCCAGGTTCTGGGTTGCCGCATCGAAGGCAACGGTCCCCGTTGCCACGCGACCGCTTTCAATTACGCGCACTGGCCCGCTGGAGACGTGTTTGACCTCGACCGTGCCCGACGTCACGTCCAAGTCAAGCGATGTGAACGCGTCGGCATCAAAGGTTTCGCTCGAAAGCTGCTGAGGCTGAGCGGAATAGTTACCGCCATCCAAAAGATCGTCCTCGTCAACCGCATCGTCCATACCAGAGAAGCCGGATACAACATCGTCGAGATCCCACGGGCCATCAAAATGAATCAAAGTCCGCGAAATGCCAAAGACAAGCCCGATGATGAGCACAAACGCTCCGATGCCAACGCCCAAGCGTACCTTGGATTCATGCGAAAGCTTCATCATTCATCACTCTCTTTGGCAATCGGCTCAGCGGTAGTCGCGGTAGCCACGTCAGCATCAGATTCCGCAGAAGTATCCTTCCCCTGGGCCTTGACCGCCACCGACGCCGAACCAACCTGAATATCCCCGCGCGCCCAATCGCCATCGAGCGCACGCGCCACCCAGTGATAGATGGGAATCGTAAAGAAGATCAGTGCGGCAAAGGGGCCGGCACCAAACAGGAACATCAGCAAAAAGAACAGCAGCCAGCACACGGCCCAATACGGGAACGACTGGAACGGGCCCTTCACCGGAGTCGAGCCAACCGCACCGCCACTCGTCGCCTGCGCCGTAGCGGCATTGGCGGCCTGTGCACTCCAGCTTGCCGCTTGCGCCGCCTTGGCGGCGGCGTCACTCGCCTGTGTTGCCGCCTCGGTAGCTCGTGCCGCCGCCTCATGGGTGCGTGCGCGCTCTGCCGCCTCGGCCTCGCGTTGGCGAGCGCGGTCCTCGTTCTCAAACTCGATATCGTCCTCAATCTCGTCGCTCGGATTGAGCAACTCGTCCAAGCTCACGCCATAGAGTTTGGCGAGCGAGATCAGGTTCTCGGTATCGGGTGAGCTCTCCGCGCGCTCCCATTTACTGACCGCCTGGCGCGACAGCCCCAACTTTCGCGCCAGCCCTTCTTGGCTAAAGCCTTTGCTGCGGCGAAGGTCGGCGAGCCGCTGCGCAGTTTCTACATTCATGGTTCCTCCTATGTGATGCCAGCCGTGCCGCCGGACCGTTTTTGTTCTTAAGGCGCCTTGCACAGTTAAAAATCTATCCGCCACCGCCAAAAACATGCCACCTATTCTAGTGAGATTTTTGACAACCGGCGGTTGCGGGTGCATATGAGCTGCGGAAATGTGTCCAAACAAAGCAATGACCCGTAGCTTGGTTGTCCCCGTTGCGGCGTTAACGGTAGTATGGTCGTACTGTTAATTCCGCACCGCCAACGGAGGGAGTTCCGCGCCGTGAACCGCGATTTCGCCTCATCGCTCATCCAGCTCAACAACACGTTCTATCGCGAGCACTCCGCCTCCTTCTCCGATACGCGCCAGGCCCCGTGGCCCGGCTGGGTGCGTACCATGGACATCGCGCTCGGGCAGCTCGACGTCGCCACGATCGAGCATCCCGTCCGCGTCTTCGATCTTGCCTGCGGCAATATGCGATTCGAGAATTTTGCCGCAGGCGGCGCACTTGCCGCCAAGGGCGTCGACGGCGCAAACCCCTCGGCAGATGCCAGCTGCCCGTTTGAGTTCTATGGTGTCGACTCGTGTCAAGATTTGGCTATCGATGCACATGGCCACGCCCTGCGCATTCCCAACCTGCACTTCCAGGAGCTCGACGTGCTCGACGCCCTCATGAAGCTCAACCCCGCCGAGACGCCCGACGTGCTTTTCGACGCCCCGCTCGCCGACATCTCGGTCTGCTTTGGCTTTATGCACCACGTGCCGTCGTGCGAGTACCGCGTACGCGTACTCGACGCCCTGGTGCGGCAGACGCGCCCGGGCGGCATCATCGCCATCAGCTTTTGGGAGTTTATGAACGACGAGCGCATGGCGCGCAAGGCCGTTCGAGCCGAAGCCCGCGCCGAGCTCACCCCGCCGTTTGAGGGTTACGATTCCGCACAGTTTGAAGCCGGCGACCACCTCATCGGCTGGCAAAACGACCGTCACGCCTACCGCTATTGCCATCACTTTGACGATCAGCAGATCACCGACCTGGTGCGCGGCGTCCGTACGTTCTACAAGAGCGGCGAGGTCCCCGTGCGCGAGCTTGAGCGCTTCCATGCCGACGGTCGTAGCGGCGAGCTCAACCGCTATGTGATTCTCAAGCGCCTGTAGGCACCGACGACTCGCCGCCGAGCCGCACCACATCTTTCGGGCAATCTATGCCCGCCCTTTTCAACCCATTGACGGAACGCGCGGCCATGCGTTTCGCATTTATGACCAAGGAGCCTCATGGGAGCCGTCCACGTTCGCACGCCTAAGAACTTTGTGCTCGAGGAGCGCCTGGAGCGCTACGCCGATGCGATCGAGACGAACCCCGAGGCTTATGCCGGAGATTGGCGCGAGGCTTGCGCGCCAGCTGGCAGCAAGCCCTTCGAACACCTTCACCTGGATCTTGGCTGTGGCAAGGGAACCTATCTGGTCGAGCGCGCCCACCGCGAGCCCGACACCCTCTTTATCGGCATGGACCAGGAGCCCATCTGCATCGCCTATGCCGCGCAGAAAATCTGCGAACAGGGGCTATCCAACGCACTCGTCCTGCCCCGAGGCGCCGCATCGCTGCCACAGCTGTTTGCCGCAGGCGAGCTCGATGCCATCACCATTAACTTTCCCACGCCGCAGCCCAAGGCCAAGTACGCTAAAAAACGACTCGTCCATGTCGACCATCTGATGCTCTACCGCCCGCTCTTTTCAGCCGGCGCTACCGTCACGCTGCGCACCGATAGCAAGCCGTTGCGCGATTACGCCCTGGGACAGTTTGCCGCGGCCGGCTACGATACGCTTTGGGTAAGCGACGACGTCCGCCGCGACCATCCCAAGCACCCCGAGACCGAATATGAATGCCGCACGCGCGAGATGGGTGCCGCCGTCTATGGCATTTGCGCCACACCCGGCGCGCAGCCCAGCGATGAACAGCTCGCGGCGGGCCGCGCGCAGGAGCAAAGCCTTGCCTGCTACCTGCCCGAAAACCTCGATGCGCTCACCTATGTACCTCTGGGCATGGAAGAGGCCGTCGAGAACTTTAGAAACCGCGCCCGCAAAGGCAAGAAGCGCCTGCCGCAGGAGTCCTAGGGGCTTCTGATGGTCGCGGCGTCGGCAAACAAGTGAAAATAGGCGTCAGCGAACGACCCTCAAACCTAAGTGAGTAGACTTTTTTGCAATAGCCAAGCACAACCCGCATAACGAAAACTAAAACCGCAGGTAGAGCTCTTGCGCAAAAGCCATGTGCTCGCGATATTGCAAAAAGTCTACTCACTTAGCTGGCAGCTGCACCAAACGGCTGGGCAGAACGCCCATTTCCTGCATTTTCTCGCGCGCTGGCACCCCGCGCCGCTGCTACGCCATAATAGTTGGCGGACAAACGGCGAGAGAAAGCAACCACATGGCACAGACCACGACAGATACTTCCGCCAGCACCGTTTCTGGCGCCGGCGCCGCCAGCTCGTTCTCGGGCGGCACGGGAACCGAAGCCGAATTCGGCTCGCTCGGCGCGCTCTCCCCCACCTGGTGGGAGCCCGAGGATGGTAGCGAGCCCGAACCATGGCTCACGCCCGATCAGGCCTTCGAACGCTTCTTTGAATGGACAAGCGACCGCGGTATTGAGCTGTGGGACCACCAGGAAGAGGCCCTCATGGATCTAGTCGCCGGTGACCATGTCATTTTGGGAACACCGACCGGATCGGGCAAGTCGCTTGTCGCGCTAGGCATGCTCTTTATGGGCATGGCACAGGGCAAGCGCTGTTATTACACGGCCCCCATCAAGGCTCTGGTCAGCGAAAAGTTTTTCGACCTTGTGCAGGTGCTCGGCCGCGATAACGTCGGCATGATCACCGGCGACACGCATATCAACACCAAGGCGCCCGTCATCTGCTGCACGGCAGAAATCCTCGCCAACGATGCACTGCGCGAGGGCGAGGGCGCCGACGTGGGCTGCGTCGCCATGGACGAGTTCCACTATTTTGCCGACCCCGACCGCGGCTGGGCCTGGCAGGTGCCACTGCTCACGCTGCCTCACACGCAATTCATGCTCATGAGCGCCACGCTCGGCGATGTCACTGCCATCGCCGCCTCACTCGAGGAACACACCGGCGCTACCTGCGACTTGGTCGTCGATGCCCCACGCCCCGTGCCGCTGAGCTACGACTACGTGACGACCTCCCTCGAGGGCACCGTCGAGCTCGCGATGCGCGGCGGAGAGGCCCCGCTCTATATCGTGCACTTTAGCCAGGATGCCGCCCTTGCGACGGCACAGTCGCTCGCCAACTTTGGCATTGCCAGCAAGGAGCAGCGCGAGGCCATCAAGGAGGCGGTCAAGGGCACGAGCTTCTCGACGGCCTTCGGCAAGATCCTCAAGCGTTTGCTTGGCTGCGGCGTCGGCGTGCACCACGCCGGTATGCTGCCGCGTTATCGTCTGCTGGTCGAGCGTTTGGCGCAGCAGGGCCTGCTGCCCGTCATCTGCGGCACCGATACGCTCGGCGTCGGCATCAACGTACCCATCCACACCGTGGTGCTCACCGCGCTCACCAAGTTCGATGGCTACAAGATGCGTCGTCTGCGCGCCCGCGAGTTCCACCAGATTGCCGGTCGCGCCGGCCGCTCGGGCTTTGATACCGAGGGCATGGTGATTGCCGAGGCACCCGAGCACGAGATCGAGAACGCCAAGCTCATGGCCAAGGCGGGCGACGACCCCAAGAAGCTCCGCAAGATTAAAAAGAAGAAGGCCCCCGAGGGCTTTGTCACCTGGAACAAGCAGACCTTTGAGCGCCTGATCGAGACGCAGCCCGAAACGCTCAAGCCGCGCCTGCGCATCACACACTCCATGGTGATTAGCGTGGTCGAGCAGGGCGGCGACGCCCGCGCCCGCGTGCACGACCTCATCGAAACAAGCCTGCAGACCCCTGAGGAAAAGGCAAAGCTCGAGGTTCGTGCCGACGAGATCTTCGCCACGCTCATCGACTCCGGCGTCGTCGTGCGCACCGAGGTGCCGCCCGCACCCGACGCTCCAGCTGACGCCGCGCCGGACATCGACTATGCGCTAACGGTCGACCTGCCCGAGGATTTTGCGCTCGACCAGCCGCTCTCGCCGTTTTTGCTTGCCGCGCTGGAGCTGCTCGACCCCGAGAGTGAGACCTATACCATGGATCTGATCTCAATGGTCGAGGCTACGCTCGAGGATCCCAAGCAGGTGCTGCGCGCGCAGGAGCGCGCCGCGCGCGACCGCGCTATGGCCGAGATGAAAGCCGACGGCGTCGAATATGAGGAACGCTTGGAGCGCATCCAGGATGTCACCTACGAAAAGCCGCTCGAGGATTTGCTCGATGCCGCCTTCGACAAGTACTGCCAGGAAGTACCTTGGGCCAACGACTACCAGCTCTCGCCCAAGAGCGTCCTGCGCGACATGTTGGAGAGCGCGAGCGACTTTAAGGGCTATATCCAAAAGCTCGGCATCGCCCGCTCCGAGGGCATTCTGCTGCGCTACCTAGTCGAGGCCTACCGCTCCCTCGATCGCACCGTGCCCATTGAGAAGCGCGATGAGCGCTTGCGCGACATCATTTCGTGGCTCGGCTTTGTGGTACGCTCGGTCGACTCGAGCCTGGTGGACGAGTGGGAGAACGCCGGCAACCCGGCGGCCCTCGACGCCGCGCCGCCGCAGGGCATCGACGAGGTCGTTGCGGACCGTCGCGGCTGCACGCTGCTGGTGCGCAACGCACTCTTCCGCCGCGTGACCCTTGCCGCCCGCGAGCACGTTCGCGACCTGGGCGAACTCGACGAGGACTGGGGCATGAGCGAGGTCCGCTGGCAAAAGGCGCTCGATGCCTACCATGAGCAGCACGAGGAAATCCTCACCGACGGAGATGCCCGCAGCGCCGCGATGTTTACCATCGACGGGAGCGACGAGAAGACCGATCACGTGTGGCACGTGCACCAGATTTTTGCCGACGAGGATGGCGACCACGACTTTGGCATCATGGGCGATGTCGACCTGGATGCCACGCAAGACGGCGGCGAGGTCATCTTCAAAAACTACCGCGTCGGCTTTATCGAGGACCTGCTCGAGGACTAGCCGTACATACTGGAACGAAGCGGGGCCGTTAGCAGTATCGCCAGCGGCCCCGCTTTTGCACTATACGCTATCCCCTACTCGGCATCCTCGACCTCATACGAATCCGCCTCGGCGGGCTCATCGTTTGCCCCTGTCGCAGCCCCGCGCGCCTCGTCAAACGCCGCCTTCATGGTCTTGTTGCCCCAGGTGAGCTTGCGAATGGTAAGATCGTCGGCCTTCTTGTTGGCTAGACGTAAATTGTTCTCGGAGGACAGCAATGCCTCCTTGGTTTTCTGCAGATGGCTAATCGTCTTGTCAATCTCCTCGATCGCCGTCTGGAACTTACGGCTCGCAAGCTCATAGTTGCGGCCGAAGTCGTTCTTGAACTTCTCCATCTTGGCCTCGAAGTTCGTGACGTCGATGTTCTGCTGCTTGTACTCCGCCAGCTCCTGCTTATAGCGCAGCGAACCCATGGCGGCGTTGCGCAGCAGCGTGATCATGGGAATGAAGAACTGCGGGCGGATCACGTACATCTTCTCATAGCGGTAACTCACGTCGACTATCCCTGCGTTATAGAGCTCGCTTTCGGGCTCGAGCAGTGTGCAGAGCACCGCGTACTCACAGCCTTTCTGGCGACGATCGTGATCGAGTTTCTTAAAGAAGTCCTCGTTTTTGTGCTTGGTCGCGGTCTCGTCGTTCTCGTTTTTCATCTCGAACATAATCGAAATGACCTCGTTACCGCTTGCGTCGCACTCGCGGAAGATAAAGTCGCCCTTGGTGCCCTCGGACGCATCGTTATCCTTCTCGAAGTACGCGTTAGGAAACGCCGTCATGCGCAGACGGTTAAACTCGGTCTCGCAGTGCTGCTCGAGCGACTCGCCCACCATCTTGGTGGACAGGCGGACCTTCATGTCCTTAAGGCGCTCAATCTCTTCGTCCTTGTAGCGAATCAGGTCATCGCTCGCGCGCTTGGCCTGCGCAAGCTCGAGCTCGTGTGCCGCCTTGGCTTGCTCCTCGCGAGAATCGCGCACCGCCAGCTCGCTCGTCAGCTTGGCACGTGCCTCATCGCGCTCTCGCTCCGCCGCGGCGACCGCCTTCGATAGCTCCATTTTTGCAGAAAGTTCTTGCTCACGAAGCTGTGCACGAAGGCCCTCGGCCTCGCGCATGGACTGAGTCTTTGCGGCGGAAAACTTCTCCTGTACCTTCACTCGATAGTCAGCAAGCGCGCGCTCGGCCTCGCTGCGAGCGGCATCGAGCTCACGCTGCGACTCTGCCGCGGCAGCGGCAAGCGCCATCTCCTGGGCCTTGTCCGCCGCGGCAAGCTTGGCCTGCAGCTCGGCAATCTGAGCGTCGCGTGCAGCTAAATCGTTTTGAGCAGCGTTGCGCGCCGCCGACTCGGCAAGCTTTGCTTCGTCATCTTTGCGTCCCAGCTGCGCACGCAAATTGTCGATCTCGCGCTGGAGCTCCACATTCTCCTTTTGGACATCGGCACGAGCCTCAACCGCCGCACGCCGGCTTGCACTCTCGCGCTCTGCGGCAGCACCCTCGAGCTTGGCGCGCAGCTCGGCAAGCTCGGCATCGCGCTTGGCAACCTCTTGTGCCAGTTGCTGAGCCGCAGCGTTCTTCTGCTCGACAAGTTGAGCGTTGCGCTGAGCCTCTGCCTCCTGCAGGGCAGACGCCGAACGCGAACGCTCAAGCTCCAGCGCCTGCTCGCCCTCGCGTCGAGCAGCCGCTACGCGGTCATTCAGGTCGCGCGAGAACTCCGCATCGCGCACCTGCTTGACGATATCCGCATAGCCGGATGCATCGACCTTAAAAACTTCGCCGCAATGCGGGCACTTGATCTCGTTCATAGCAGCTCCTCGATGGACGCAAATATCAACCGGCTACACTCTACCGCGCCGCGCGGACAAAAAAGGCGCCGCCGCCATAATGGCAACGGCGCCAGAACCACCACAAAGGTGCCTGTCCCCTTTGTGGTGGCTCTGGCGCCCTATAACCCAAAGAAGCTAAGAATCTGATCGCGGCTTACGGGCTTGTACTCGTTGGCATCGAGACCGACATCGTAGCGAAAGATAGGGCGCTCGCGATCGCGGTTGCGTGCGTTGGCGCGGTCACCCCTGCTGTGGATATGCCCATGCAGCATAATGGCGCCACGTGCCTTGCCGTTCCAGCTGAGCATGGGGTAGTGGCTCATAACCAGACGATGGCCCTTGGCATAGCCGGGAGCAATCTCCAGGTAATCGCGCACGTCTTCCCAAATTTGCGGGGCGTCGGGATCTTCCCAGTCGCCGTCATGGTTACCGCGGATGAGCGTCACGTTCTGGCATTCGATACGCTCGCGCAGGCGCACCGCCTCCGCCAGGGGCAAACGATAGGTAAAGTCACCCAGAATATAGAGGCGGTCGTCCGCAGCCACGCACTCATTGATGGCATCGATGACCTTGCGGTTCATCTCCTCGACCGAGCCAAACGGCCGGTCCATGTCGTGCAAGATATTCGTATCGCCCAGGTGCAAGTCGGCGGTAAACCACATCATCGTCTGTGTCCTCATTTCGCAACGTGTTCAACTCGTGCTAAGTATACAGACGCAGCGATGCGGCGGTTATCCAAAGAGCCCGCCGAACAGTCCGCGGCGGCGTTTGTCTTGCTTTTTCGAAGCGTCACTCTGAGTTTTCTTGTCCTGCCGTTTCTTACGATCCTGCTCCAACTCATCGTCGTCGAGTAGCAGATCCCACTCAAACGGATCGTCTGTCAGATCGAACTGGTCGTCGTCATCAAACATGGCCGCCTCCATTGCCGACTAGCGGGCATCCACCACATAGAGGCCAACGCGCACCTGGTGCCACGGGCTGCGCTCGGGGGCAACCTGTTGCACGCGGGCCTCAAATACGTCCTCGTGGCCGTAATACATCATCAAGGACAGCGGGCCGACCTCGTTTCCCGGAACGTAGCCAAGTTTGGTCTTGCCATAGTAGATCGCAACTGCCTCGGGGTCATGGGGATTATCGCGCTCGGCACACAGCGTCAGCTTATCGCCCGCTTTAAGATCGCCCAGGACCAAGGCGCCATCGGCATACTGAAATCCTGCAATGTGAAATGACAGAAGAACACGTGAAGGCTCGTACATAGCAGCTCCTCTAACGGCCGGATAAACCGGTGTGTAACCTTATTGAGAAGTCTACGGTCCCGTGCGGACACAAATACATCCTGTCTGCGTCCTTCAATCGTTTGCCTCAACGCTTGCGCGACAGAACGCTTGCAGATAAGATAGGAACACGGATGGCACCCGTTGCCGCGGGTCTTGCCAACTCCGATACACGTTTTCATCGTGAGAAGTGGCCGTCTTCGCTTACGCGGGGGCGGCTATTTCATTCGGCCGATAAACAGACCGAGTTCGATAGCCGCAATCAACAACGCCAATAACGAAATAACATCGCTTACGTTCATACCAAATCCCTTCTAAAGGGAGTTGGCCCATCCGTGCTCCATAACAGTAGTCTAACGCAAAATGCAGGTAATAGGAACACTTGTTCGTATTACCTGCGCCCTTTTCTAATGCACAAACATGCGCACGAACTTGTGCTTCCAGCTTGCGTAGGGCGCATACCGAAACGGCACGTCCAGCCAAGTTGCCTTGTTCACGATGCTCTTCTTGTGGCTAAACGTATCGAAGCTCTCGCGTCCATGGTACTGCCCCATACCGCTCGCGCCCATGCCGCCAAAGCCCATATGGCTCGTAGCCAAGTGCATGATCGTGTCGTTGACACAGCCGCCGCCAAAGGGCACGTAGCGCACAAAGCGTTGCTGAACCGAACGGTCCTGGCTAAAGATATACAGGGCCAGCGGCGTCGGACGATCCGTAATAAACGTCTCGGCCTCGTCTAGGCTCTCAAACGTCAGCACCGGCAAGATGGGACCGAAGATCTCCTCCTGCATCACGGCGTCATCGGGGGTCACGCCGTCTAGGATCGTCGGCTCAATCTTGAGCGACGACTCGCGCGCCGTGCCTCCCAGCACGACCTTATCGGGATCGATCAGCCCGCGCACGCGCGCAAAATGCTTGGCGTTGACGATATGCCCGTAGTCCTCGTTATCGAGCGGATGCTCGCCAAACATACGGCGGGCCTCTTCCCTGATGAGGTCCAGCAGCTCGTCGTGCACGCGCGCATCGACCAGCAGGTAGTCGGGCGCCACGCAGGTCTGCCCCACGTTGAGCCATTTACCAAAGGCGATGCGCCGTGCCGCGACCTTCAAGTTTGCCGTCGCATCCACGATGCAGGGACTCTTTCCGCCCAGCTCAAGCGTCACGGGCGTAAGGTTTTTACTTGCGCGCTCCATGACGAGCTTGCCAACCGGAACGCTACCGGTAAAGAAGATCTTGTCCCAGTGCTCATCGAGCAGCGCTTCGTTCTCGGCGCGCCCGCCCTCGACAACCGTCACCAGGCGCGGATCAAATGCCTCTTCACAGATTTGCCTGAGCACCGCGCTCGATGCCGGAGCATAGGCGCTCGGCTTGATGACCACGGTATTGCCCGCGGCAAGGGCGCCAGCGAGCGGCTCGAGCGTCAGCAAAAACGGATAGTTCCAGGGCGCCATGATGAGCGTGACGCCATAGGGCACGGTTTGCGTTTTGCACACGCTCACGGCGTTAGCGAGGTCGCACGGACGCAGGCGCGGACGACTCCATCGGGCCACATGCGCAATCTGATGTCGAATCTCGGAAAGCGATGTGCCAATCTCGCACATATAGGCCTCGTCATGCGACTTTCCCAAATCGGTCTTGAGCGCATGAGCGATATCGGCCTCGTGGGCCCGCACCGCATCGCGTAAACTCACGAGCGCGCGACGTCGAGCATCGACATCAAACGTGGCGTGCGTCTTAAAGTAGGCGCGCTGATCGCCGACGATGCGCGCAATTTCCTCGGTGTTCATGGCACCCTCCTAGTTCTCGTCCTCAAACATACCACCCGCGACGACCTCGTACATATGCTCGAGCTCCGAGCGGTCCATCAAAAGTGGAACGGGGTACAGGGGATTGGCCTCGGCATCGGCATGGGCCGCCATTTGCGGAATATCGGAGCGGCGAATACCCGAGACATATTTGGGGATTCCCAGGGCCTCGTTCATGCGGTCGACCCAATCGATAAAGGCCTCGGCCGCAAGACTGTCCTGCGCGGTAGTCGGCGCAATGCCCGCCATGCGAGCAAGATCGGCAAGCTTGGGGGCGGCAGCGTCACCATAAGCGCGAAGCATGTGCGGCAGGATGATCGCGTTGGCCAAACCGTGCGGAATTCCGTATCGGCCGCCCAGACTGTGCGCGATGGCATGCACATATCCGACATAGGAGCGGGTAAACGCAACGCCCGCCTTATACGCCGCCGAAAGCATATTGCGACGAGCGCGCATGTCGTCACCATGCTCATAGGCCTCGAGCAAATTGTCGTGGATGAGCTGCACCGCCTGTCGTGCCATCTTGCGCGTATAGGGCGTGGTGCTTCGCCCGATAAAGGCCTCGACGGCATGCGTCAGGGCATCCATACCCGTCTGCCCCGTAATGGAGGCGGGCAGACCGCGCGTAAACTCGGGGTCGTGCACCGCAAAGCGCGGAATAAGCACAAAGTCGTTAATGGGGTACTTGTAGTGCGTCCCGTCATCGGTAATTACCGCCGCAAGCGTGACTTCGCTTCCCGTACCGGCGGTAGTGGGAACGGCGATGAGCAGCGGCAAGCGACGATGAATCCGCAGCAGGCCGCGCATCTTGTTGATGGGCTTGTTTGGCTGCGCAATGCGTGCGCCTACGCCCTTGGCGCAGTCCATGGCTGATCCTCCGCCAAAGCCGATAATGGCCTGGCAGGCGCTCTCTCGATACAGGGACGCCGCCTCCTCCACATTCGAGACCGTGGGATTCGCACGCGTTTCGGCATAGACCGTAACGCCAATCCCCTGAGCCGTAAGCGCACGCTCGAGTGATGCCGTGAGTCCCAAACGTGCAATGCCGGGATCCGTCACGATAAGGACCTTCTGGATCGAGCGCTTTTGAAGCACCGCGGGCACATCCTCGGCATGCTCTAAAATGTGCGGCTCGGTATAGGGCAGGATCGGCAATGCAATGCGAAAAACCGTCTGATATGTTCGGCACCAGGCACGACGGGCTAGATGCATAAAGGAAACTCCCTCATTTGTTGATTGGTCAACATTTGCTCGACCGATTGTACTCAGCGACGGTCAAAGACGGCCTGCCAATCGTTAATCAATCAACATCTTCATATCTCATAATTGTTTTGTTAAAAATCATTCCTAATAGGCTTCACATTTGGTTGCATTTATGGATAATAGAACTCGTCAAGACGCACGTCCGGAGAGGGCCCTTACGGGACCGGACGAGCGCACAATCGCCATCGATCGAAAGGATCGAATCATGAAGTTTGTTTGCCCCGTTTGCGGTTATGTGGAAGAGTTCGACGGCGACCAGCTGCCCGAGGACTTCAAGTGCCCCCAGTGCGGCGTTCCCGGTTCTCGCTTCCTGAAGCAGGAGGAGGGTCAGCTCGAGTGGGCTGCCGAGCACGTCGTGGGCGTCGCCAAGATGGAGGGCGTCTCCGAGGACATCGTTGCCGACCTGCGCGCCAACTTTGAGGGCGAGTGCTCCGAGGTCGGTATGTACCTGGCCATGGCGCGCGTCGCTCATCGCGAGGGCTATCCCGAGATCGGCCTGTACTGGGAGAAGGCTGCCCACGAGGAGGCCGAGCACGCTGCCAAGTTCGCTGAGCTCCTGGGCGAGGTCGTGACCGACTCCACCAAGAAGAACCTCGAGATGCGCGTTGAGGCCGAGAACGGTGCCACCGCCGGCAAGACCGATCTTGCCAAGCGTGCCAAGGCCGCTGGCCTTGATGCCATCCACGACACCGTGCACGAGATGGCTCGCGACGAGGCCCGCCACGGCAAGGCTTTCGCCGGCCTGCTCAAGCGCTACTTCGGCTAAGCCAGCAACCTGAGACATAACCTCTAGCTCGATGAGGCCCGGACCGCATGGTTCGGGCCTTTTTCGTGCCTCACAAACTTGTTAACTACCTGAAATAGGACCGCCTTCGGCATCGGCTTCTCGTCAAAAACTAAGTGAGTAGACTTTTTGGAACTTGCCGAGCAGACCATCCATATCACTTTATAAAGCCGCAGGTAAATGCCTTGTTGCAAAACGACCTAGTCGCCAAAGTGCCAAAAGTCTACTCACTTAGATTCGCAGCCGTCCACGATCGAGCCATTTTGTGTCTAACGGGCATCTTTCCGTCGATTACTCCCAATTTTGTCCAGTCAACGAATAGTTCAGACCTGAGTAATGTCTCAGCCCTTTGCTCATCTGAGCTTTTATCACGATATTCAGCATCGAGCATCCTGCATACGGCCTTAACGATCGCGCGGAATCTATCCTCATCCGATATCTGTCTGTGTGTCAGGAGAAGCACATCGTAGCCCATGGCCTGAAGGGCCGTCATGCGGTCAGCGTCACGCAAGCCATCCCCTGCGCGTCCGTGCGAGGCCTTTCCCTGACATTCAATGGCCACCTGTCGCCTGCCGTCCGGCGAAGACAGAAGTATGTCGATATATACACGGGACTTTCCCACAATCGCTCGAGCACTTGTGCTTAGCATCACTTCAACATTAAGCTCTATGTCGCAAAAGCCTTCGCCTCCCAGGGATCGCGGCAGTGCAAGTAGCAAATACGCCTCGACCTCAAAAGGCGACGCGGCACCCAATGGAACGAGTTGCGACACCGTCCTAAATCTATTGCCGTAACGTATCCCGCAAACATCTGAACAAAAACGGTCAAGGTCTCCGCCCAAAACCAAAGCGTCTCGACGCCATAAATTTGAGGCGGTGCCGTCCTCGGACGGGCAGCGCACCCAACCGAACGTTGTCGAGATCGCGCCCGAATCAATTGCACGCGAAAGCTCCGCCTCAAGTGCCGCAGGCAGAGCGCACACCGCAAACAAGCCACACATCTCCGCCAATACCAAAAGAAGCTGAAGATCCGTCAGATGCCGCGACATGATGAATACCGTCAGTAGAGGAGACGTAATCAAAAACCCATGCTCCGTTTCCAGTACGGATTCCCTGGGAAGCTCACCAAGAAACAGCCGCTGCCTAATGCTGGCAGGACAAGTCCGTTTGTTTCTTGTCTGAACCAATGTATACAACGGAAAACCGAGCGCGACCGCAGCCGTCGGGTTGCGGGCGAGATCATATCGCTGCCGGTCTTCTTCCGGTCGTGGAAGCGGCGGACACAGAGCGCGGACCTGAGGGGGCAAACGCCAGTACCTAAAAGCCGATATGTCACAAAGTAGATCTTTCATAGGCACAGGAAAACACGAATTTCAACCCAGTCAGTCACGCATTGGCGCGAACGCGCCAAAAATGGTGCCGAACGGACTGCCAAGTTTTCAACAGCCCTCCCCAACTGGCCAAAAGCTTGCCGAGAGCTGGACGAAGTTCTGTTGAAAACCCCATTTTTCTCATGCAGAAGCTTTGCGCGACAAGTGAGTAGACTTTTTTGAACATCCCGAGCAGCCCGGTCATCCTGCTTTTCAAAACCGCAGGTAGATAGCTTGTTACAAAACTGCCTGGTCGCCAAAGTTCCAAAAGCCTACTCACTTAGGTTGCAGAGTGCTCCCATTAGCTGCGATTCCAAGGTATTTAGCGCTTTTGAACTCAAATCGTCATACTGAACAAGAATTTGACTTGAGTTTTCAGGGACAAATGCGCCATCGGCACACCAATAACAGTCACTGATATCGACAAAAGGGATACTCGAGCGCGTGAGGGCCCGCACAAAAGAGCTTCCGCCCGCTCCGCGCTCCGCAACCACGGTGCAGTAAAGGCCCGCGTCTGCATGTTCGATCGAGACCTCCCCTGCCGGAAACGCTTTCCGCACAAGCGACGTCAGGCCATCACGCGCCTCGCGAGCACGAACGCGCACGCGGTTCACATGTCGCTCGTAATCACCCGATTCCAGCAAACGCGCCAAAGCGACCTGGTCAACAGAGCTCACCGACGAGGCGTAGAAACCAAGGTTGCGCCTAAACCGCTCCATTAGCTCATCGGGCAACACCATATACGCCAAACGCAACGCCGATGAAAGGCTCTTCGAAAACGTGTTGGTGTAGATAACCGACTGGGCGGCATCGATCGACGCGAGCGCGGGAATCGGCTTGCCGGCAAGGCGAAACTCACAATCAAAGTCATCTTCGATGAGATACCGACCTGGTCGCTCGGCGGCCCAGCTCAGTAGCGCATAGCGACGCGCAATACTCGTCACAAGGCCGGTCGGATACTGATGAGACGGCATCAAGTGAAGGACATCGGTCCCGCTTTTCTGCAGAGTGCTCAAGTCCACGCCCTCATCATCCAACGGGATATGTCGTACTTGGCAGCCCATAGCCTGATAGATACGCGTCAGACGCAAATAGCCCGGGTCCTCAACGGCATACACCTTGTCGGCTCCAAGCAACTGAACCAACATGGTATCGAGCAGCTGGGCGCCTGCACCGATAACAATGTTGTTGGGGTCGACATTCATGCCCCTTGTCCCACGCAGATGGTGAGCAATTGCGCGTCGCAGCCGAGCGGTGCCCTGCGCCGGTGCGGGCGAAAAGATTTCGCGCTCATCTTCGGATGCCAGCGTCGCCCGCAGTGCGCTTTGCCAAAGCCGCGCCGCCTCCAAAGCGGAAGGAGAAAGTGCATCGAACAGCTCGACCTGTCCGTTGACATCATGCGCGCTGAGGCCCACAGAGACGGTATCTCGGTCGATGCCCTGCGAAGCCAAAGGCAAAACCGGTGCATCCGGAAGCTTGCAAGCGTAGTAGCCACGACGCGGCATTGAGCAAATATAGCCCTCGGCAAGTAACTGGCTATATGCATTCTCGATGGTAATGACACTGATTCCCAGATGACTGGCAAAGGCGCGCTTAGACGGAAGATGCTCCCCCGCCACAATACGTCCAGCAACAATATCATCTCGAATTTGCTGGTAAACATACTCATAAAGCGATGCTTCGCCGCGTTTTTCCAAATTGTAGTCAAGCATGAGTTTGCCACCTGACCTTATCGAGCTGTTCAATCTGGTATTAGGCTGACCTTATTATTATCTCGAAAACTGAGTATTTTGCCATACCCAGCTTCCCGATAGGATGTTCCGTCAAGCAATGCACATGCCAACCAAGGGAGCAACCATGGCAGAACAGACCAGCAAGGCCGATCGCGTCAAACTCAATCGCGAACTCGCGCAGATGCTCAAGGGCGGCGTCATCATGGACGTCACCACGCCCGAGCAGGCACGCATCGCCGAGGAGGCAGGCGCCTGCGCCGTCATGGCACTCGAGCGCATCCCGGCCGACATCCGTGCCGCAGGCGGCGTCTCGCGCATGAGCGACCCCAAGATGATCAAGGGCATCCAGGAGGCCGTCTCCATCCCCGTCATGGCCAAGTGCCGCATCGGTCACATCGTCGAGGCGCAGGTCCTGCAGGCCATCGAGATCGACTACATCGATGAGTCCGAGGTTCTCTCCCCTGCCGATGACGTCTATCACATCGACAAGACCCAGTTTGACGTGCCGTTTGTCTGCGGCGCCCGTGATCTGGGCGAGGCGCTGCGCCGTGTTGCCGAAGGCGCCACGATGATTCGCACCAAGGGTGAGCCGGGTACGGGCGACGTCGCTCAGGCCGTGCGTCACATGCGCAAGATCCAAAAGCAGATCCGTGACGTTGTTGCCCTGCGCAACGACGAGCTCTTTGAGGCAGCCAAGCAACTGCAGGTTCCGGTCGAGCTGGTGCGCGAGGTCCATGCCACGGGTAAGCTTCCCGTCGTGAACTTTGCCGCCGGCGGCGTAGCGACCCCCGCCGACGCCGCGCTGATGATGCAGCTGGGCGCCGAAGGCGTGTTTGTCGGCTCGGGCATCTTTAAGAGCGGCGACCCCGCCAAGCGCGCAGCCGCCATCGTCAAGGCCGTGGCAAACTTCACCGATGCCAAGCTCATCGCAGAGCTTTCGGAGGACCTGGGCGAGGCCATGGTGGGCATCAACGCCGACGAGATCGAGATTATCATGGAAGAGCGCGGGCGCTAGTCCAGCAGAAAGGATCGCACATGAGCGATTATGCAGACCAAACGGTCGCCGTGCTGGCGGTCCAAGGCGCATTTGCCGAGCACGAGGCAAGACTATCCGAGCTGGGCGCGCGCTGTATTGAGCTGAGGCAGGCGGCTGATTTAAAGCAGGACTTTGACCGTCTGGTACTTCCCGGCGGCGAGTCTACCGTTCAAGGGAAGCTGCTAGATGAGTTGGGCATGCTCGAGGAGCTTCGCACCCGCATTGTTGAAGGCATGCCCGTCCTGGGCACCTGCGCCGGCCTGATTCTGCTGGCTCACGACCTTGCCGCCCATGACGATAAGGGCACGCCGCGCCTGGCAACCATGGATGTGCTCGTTGAGCGCAATGCCTACGGCAGGCAGCTCGGCAGTTTTCGAACCAAGGGGCAGGTAGCTGGCATCGACGGTGAAGTGCCGCTGACGTTTATCCGCGCGCCCCGCATCGTCGAGGTCCACGGCGACGCAAAGGCCTTAGCGAAAGTCGACGGCCGTATCGTCGCCGCGCGCCAGGGCAACCAGCTCGGCGTAACCTTCCACCCCGAACTCGACGAAGACACCCGCCTCCACGAACTGTTCCTACAAATGTAGGCAGAACAGAAACGAGAGTGGATAATCTCCCACTTTGAGCCTGAATGCGAGCCCAAACTGGGAGATTATCCACTCTCATGCTATGTAGTCGTTGGGGACGTTCTTGAATGACTAGTCAAACAAGAACGTCCCCAACGACTAGTCATTTAAGAACGTCCCCAATGACTACAAGGAGTGTCCCAAACTGCCGGCAGAAAAGGAACGTCCCTAACTGCCGCATCCGGAGCAAGACAACGCCGCAGGCAGAGGACGGACAGCGAGCGGGTCGCATTTGAGGCAAGGTGACGTGAAACGAAAGGGCGCTGACCTTCTGGTCGCGCCCTTGAAGTTGAACGTCAGATTGTCCAAATGCGGCCCGCGCAGCGTCGGCCCGTTACGGCGTTTGGTAAAACGCCGTAACTAAAAACGGTTACCGCGGAAGCCGCCGCCGTTGCGGCCGCCACGGTCGCCGCCGCGACCGCCGCGGTCGTTACCACGGTTGCCGCCAAAGCCGCCACGGTTGCCACCGCGATCGCCATAGCCACCACGGTTGCCGCCAAAGCCGCCGCGACCGCCACGGTCGCCGCCACGGTCACCAAAGCCGCCACGGCCGCCGCGATCGCCACCGCGACCGCCGCGGTCGCCACCACGGCCACCACGATCGCCAAAGCCGCCGCGGCCGCCACGGTCGCCGCCACGGCCACCACGGTCGTCACGGCCGCCGCGAGGACCGCGATCCTCGTCCAGGCCCATGGCGACGAGCGGAGCGATAACCTTATCGAGAGCGGCCATCAGCTCGGTGGCCTCCTCGTAAGAAAGCTCGGGCAGGAGCTTCTCCTTCTTGTTGGCAAGCTCGACCAGGCCCTCAGCGGCATCCTCGGCAGCGAAGACGACGATCTTGCGCATATCGCCCTCGGCGTCGTCGATGCGGCCGACCAGATCGGCAGCCTCGGCCTCGGCCATCAGGCCATCGAGCTCACGGAGGCGCATGCCCAGCAGGTCGGACATTTCCTTCTGCTCCATCTTGGGCTTGAGGTCAAGAAGCTTGATGGCGCGCTCGATGTTCGCCATGCGCTCGGCCTTGGCCTCCTCCTCCTTAGAAATAGCAAAGCGACGGCTACGCAGCAGGCGGGCGGCCTTCTGCATCTTGTCCATCAGCTCTTCGTCATCGTAATCAACGGCGGCCTCGACAACCTCGGCCTCCTCCTCGGCGGAAACCTCGTCAGCAGCCTCAACCTCGGAAGCTTCGGTCTCCACGGTCTCGACTGCCTCAACCTCGGCAGCCATGGTCTCGTTCTCGGTCTCGTTCATGATCTCTTCGTTCTCGGACATGAGACTCCTTCTTGGCCCTCTCGGGCATCATCGCCCCATTCGCGGGGCCCGTCGCGCACTCTTTGCGCTTTAAACATTCATGCCTCTCGGCAAAACGTCCATTAGTTTATGGTGTCGCCATCCAATCTAGCTGCAGAATCTATGTGCACACATTAATGCGACATGTGTGACTCGCGACGAGCGTACACCAGCGATGTCACGAACTCGACCACGGCAATTACAGCCGCCACGCGCACGACAGCTGCAAATCCAATCGCCTGGGCAACGTCGGTCGCAGCGCCAGCCGCGCCGGCAGTCGCTGCAGAACTCGAGAGCAGGCCGATAAACAGGGACGGGCCAAACGATGCGGCAATCATGTTCCACGTGTTAAGCAATGCCGTTCCGTGAGGATGTTCAGCGGCAGGCAGCGTCTCCAATCCGGCCGTTTGCGAGGGGCTCAGCACCAAACCGACTCCGGCATACACCACAACGGTCAGCGCCACAACGACGCCGATGTTCATACTCGCCGCCGTCATCGAGATGGCAGTCTGCCCCACGGCAATCAGGGCAAAGCCGACCGGCAGCAGCGGCCATGCGCCACGGGCGTCCATCACGCGTCCGCCCACAATCGAGGTCACGGCGTTACAGGCAATCGCCGGCAAAATGAGCAAGCCCGCAACAAGTGCGGTCATGCCGTATGCGCCCTCAAAATAGAGCGGCAACAAAACGCTCATCGAGAACGTCGTCATCATCGACACCACCACAAGCAGGCACGCAGGCCAAAAACGAACGCTCGCCATGGGACGCACGTTAAGCACCGGATGCTCGAGTTTGAGCTGGCGGGCCGCAAACAGGCCGAGCAGCACAATGGCGGCGATAAGCGTCACGATGCCGGCAATCAGATTGGTCGAGAACTCGCCTACGGAATACACAAATGCCGTAATGCCGGCGGCGAGCAAAACAACCGACAGAATATCAAGCGTGGTGTTCGAGCGCTCTCCGACATTCTGAACAAGCTTTACGCCCGCCGCAGCGACCACAATGCCGGCCACCAGCGGCACTACGAACACCGCCCTCCAGCCAAACAACGTGCACATAAGACCGCTGATCACAGGTCCAAACGCCGGCCCTAGCGTAATGCAGGCACCACCCAGGCTCAGATACAGACCGAGCTTCTCGCGCGGGGCGCAAGACAGCACCACGTTCATCATGAGCGGAAACAAGATGCCCGATCCCGCAGCCTGTAAAATACGACTTGGCAGCAAAACGCTAAACGACGGAGCGATCAGACACAGGACTTCGCCGGCGACCATACATCCGCATGCGAAAAACAACAGCTTGCGCGTCGAGAAACGGCCGGACAGGAAGGCCATGATGGCCGTAAAGATCGACGTCACAATCATGTAGCCCGAGACGAGCCACTGCGCCGTGGTGGCACTCACCGAAAAGGCCGCCATAATGTCGTGCAACGCCACGTTAATGATGTTCTCGTTAAACGCGGCAACAAAGGCCGCAATATACATTACGACGAGAATCGCCGCAGAGGCCGATGGCGTTACTTGAACTTGTTGCTGAGATTTGCTCCCCATGCATTTCCTTCCTCTTGGAACGACAGTCGCATCGCCCCAGAGGAACGGTCCAGGGCGAAAAATGAGCCCTAGACTTACGCCAGACGCCGTACACGACGAATCTGGCAACATGGTCCAACATCGAAAGATTGTAACGCGGACGCACAGCTTTCCTTCCGCGCTATTATTAAAAGTCCACGAAAGCATGAGACATGAGGAGCCCGCCATGATTAAGCCCATCATGAAATCCGAGTTCTTTTTGCGCCTGCCTTCCGAAGACGCGGGACCCGACGATGCCGCGACCGGGCAGGACCTCCTGGATACACTCCACGAGCATGAGCACGAGTGCGTGGGCCTCGCCGCCAACATGATTGGCGTGCGCAAACGCATCATCTGCGTAAAGGACGGCAACAGGACACTCCTGATGTACAACCCTCAAATTCTTGAGCAGGTCAATGCCTATCAGACGAGCGAAGGATGTCTCTCGCTGATCGGCGAGCGTCCCTGTACCCGCTATCGCCGCATTAAGGTGGAGTATTTGGACGAGAACTTCGTCCACCGCATCAAAAACTTCTCGGGCTACACCGCCGAGATCATCCAACACGAAATCGACCACTGCAATGGCGTCGTGGTTTAGGCCACCTGCCAAAATGAGGGTACCGGAGGCCTCCCTATGGATATCAGCCGCTTTGGCGAATTCGCCATCTTAGCGCAGTCACGCACGTTTCTTGATGCGGCGGAACTGCTTTTCATGTCGCAATCAACCCTCTCCAAGCACATCATGGCAATGGAGCACGAACTCGGCTGCAAGCTCATCGATCGAAGCCAGCGCCACGTAACACTCACCGCGCAAGGTGAAGCGCTCCTCCCCTATGCGCAAAAAATTGCGACGCTTCAGCACCGCTATCTTGCCGCCATTCAAATAGGCGCAGGTGAGCCGCTCGAGCACCTCACCGTAGGTTCTATCCCCATTATGGCCCCTTATGGGATCACGGACGCCGTCATCGATTTTCAGCAGGCGAACCCCTCATATTCTGTCGAGCTCATCGAAGGCGAGGGCGACACACTCAAGCGCATGCTCCTGCACGAGGACATTGACCTGGCCTTCATCCGTGACAGCGGCGCCATCGAGCCGGAGTTCAAAAAGATTCCCTTTACGACCGACCGGCTCGTGGCCGTCCTTCCGCTCGACCATCCACTCGCCGAATGTGACACCGTCGAGATAGACGACCTTATCGACGAGAATTTCCTCATGCTTCCCCAAGGCTCGTTCGTAAGCGAGCTCGTCCTTTCCCTTTGTCGCGAAGCTGGATTTGGCCCACGTGTTACGTTCACCGGCAAACGAGCCGAGAACATCATCTCTCTTGTCGCACGCGGCGCCGGCGTCTCATTCCTCATGCGCAAGCCGGCGGAATCGCTCGCCAGCGGAAAGGTAGCCCTGGTGCCGCTCGAGCCCGCGACGACCTCCGAGGTCAGGCTCTACCTCAAGCGAAACGCCGCGCACTCGCAGGCGGTCGTCTCGTTCATCGGCTTCCTCCCCTACCGTCAGCTCCTGCAGGGCGACCGTGCGTCTTCCACCGCGACACGACCGTCATAATCCCTGCTGCTCCACAACCGCAGACTTGTGTCCGCAAACACGCTGACAACGGCACAAAACACAAATATGCCTCGGGCGGCACGTCGCCGTCCGAGGCATATTTAGTTAAAGTGCGCAGACAGACTAGTCCACCGAGATGTTGAGCGCCTTACCGCCCTCGTCCTTCCTGGTACCGATCACCATAGCGGCGACAAGAGCCAGAACGAAAGCGACCACACCGGAGATGACAAGGCCGATAAAGCCCATGTCGATGCCGGCAGGGTTAATAAAGCTCGGAAAACCGAGCGGGCCGGAGGCACCGAAGGCATAGAGTTTGGCACCCATGAGGCCGGCAATGGCGCCGCCTACACCAGCGGAAATAAAGGTTGCCCACATAAGACGCTTACGCGGCAGCAAGATGGCGTAAAGCGCAGGCTCGTTGACACCGAAAATCGAAGAGACAAGGGCGGGAATGTTGACGGCAGCATTTTCCTCGGAGTCCTTGGTTCGGATGACCATGCCAAGCACAGCACCGGCGATGGCACAACCGCCTGCATACACGAGCGGGTTAATGAGGTCATAGCCGTAGGTTGCGACATCGAGAAACCACAGCGGGATGATACCCCAGTGCAGGCCGAACATGACGAGCAGGCTCCAGAACGTACCGATGACGAAGCCGGCGATGGCGGGCTGGAAGTTGATGAGCATCAAGATGATCTGGGCAACGATGTTGGAGAGGACCGTCATGACCGGACCGACCACAAGCAGGCCAAGGATGCCGCAAATGAGGAGCGTCAGGATGTTGGAGAAGAACGAGCTCACAAGCGCGGGCAGCGCGTTAGAAAGGGCCTTGTGCACCTTGGAGGCAATCCAGACGATAAAGATCGCAGGCAGAATCGTCGATGAGTAATTCTGCATGATCAGCGGGATGCCAAAAATATCACCATAGACATTGGACTCGAAGACCGTGCCGGCGCCGAGCGTGTAGAGCGGATCTCCGCCCATAAGGGCAACGAGCGTCGGGTAGACGAGGATACCACCGAGCGCCATTCCCATAACGGGCTTAAGTCCGAACTTCTTGGCCGACGTCCAGCCAATGATTAGCGGAAAGTAATAGAAGACCGAATCTCCGATTGCCGAGAGCGTCACATACGTATTGCTGTCCTTGGCTAGCCAACCGGCAACCGTGCAGAGCGCGAGCATCGACTTGATAAAGCCACCGGCCATAAGCACGCCAAGAACCGGTTGCAGGATCTCGGAGATGATGGCAAGCAGACGCGAGAATGGATCGCCCTTTTTGACGTCGTCGCCCTCATCGATATCGAGTGCGGGTTTGGAGTCGAACCCGCCAATCTGAACAAGGTCGTTGTAGACGGCCTCGACAGTGGCACCAATCACGACCTGATACTGTCCGCCGGCCTGGATGACGTCAACGACGCCCTTCGTCGCCTTAAGCTCATTGGTCTGGGCGAGCGATTCATCCTTGAGGCGGAAGCGGAGACGCGTAATGCAGTGGCTCACGTCTAACACATTGTCTCGACCACCGACCTTTGTGATGATTTCATCGCAAAGCTTCTGGTATTTCATGGAATTCTCCTTTTCTGAGCGGGGTATAGCATCGATTTCATGCCTCCGTAGTCGACGTGGGAGGGCAAGGAACCCGCTTCCCCCCTTTGAAATCCGCGGACGCACGTACGCCCGGGATGGGGAACGGCAGAGAAGATGGAAGATGCCGATCACATGGCAATGAGCCTCATTGGCCCATATCACGCAATCAGGCCTACAGACGCGAATCTGCTGCGCCGAGAAGTCTCGTCGTCTGGCAGAACTTGTCACACAGACGTTCCGGTTCGCCCTGGGGAATCTGAGTACGCTCGGTCTCAAAGGAGAGGCCGTACTCGCGTGCCGGAAGGAAATACTCAAAATAGCCGTTGGTGTAACCGCAGACTATTCCCTCGACCGGACATTCGCGCTTCATGCGAATGCCCAGGTCGCTGCCGAGTTCACTCGGGAACACAAAGAGATGCAGGCCGCCCAGACTGATGACGGCGCACTTAAGCGTGAGTGAAAAGTCGTCATGGGCAACGGTGTGATAGAACGTCTGAGGCTCGATGCGGTCAAGAACGACCTCGCAATCGAGCTTGATCTGGGAAATCGCCTCGGCAAGACCGGTCGAAACACGCTCAACCTCGGGAATGCCGCGTCCCTGTCGAAAATTGCGGTCGCTACAGTCGCCAGCAGCACCGACGACCATGGCCGGATAGTAACCAAGACTCTGAGCGAGCTTTTTGCCGGTAAGACCGGCGAGTTCGCTCGTGAGCTCCGTGCAGTCGGGTCCGACGCAAGCGGAATGCACCGCCCAGTTCACAAAGCCCGCAAATGGCTTGCCTTCGGTATCGAAGAACGATACGACAATGACCTCATTGTCGGCGAGTTCACCTGGGATGATGCGGTTGTCGTAGAAACCGGTGATGACCTGCTTGCCCAAGCGACAAATCGCGGGCTGTGCGTTGGCACGGCACTCCTCAAAGCATTGGCAAATGGTATCGAGGAACCAGCGGTAGTAGTTCTCGTCGAATTTTCCCGTCCACCAGCTGCGGTGGTAAGCGACGATTGAAGTATGGTCGTGCGTCGCCGAGAGCAGGACGCAATCACGGTCAATGCCGTAGCGCTCGGCGAGCATTGTCTTGACCTCCTCGGCCATGCTTTCCTCGAACTCGAGGACATCGGCATTAAAGAGAAACACTTCACGTTCGCCTTGCTGGAAGAGGATGGCGTTGGCGAAGACGTCGTCATGGACGCCCGTCGCAGGTTCAAGACGGTTGGGAAGATTGCGGTAGCCAATCAGGTAGATGTCGCCCTGTGGGGTGATTTTGCGGCGCGCGTGTCCAATGTTCATGCACGTTCTCCTTCTGTGTCACGCCGCATTCAAGGCGGCAATGATGATTTCGACGAGGCGCTCATGGGATCCGGCGGCAAAACCGGAGTTCATGGCCTCATAGGTGATCTTTTCGTACGCGTCGGGAGCCGGTAGGTACTTCTGTCCGCCGTTGACGAGTGTGGCAAAGAACACAGAGCCGGACCGAGCGGCGCGCACAGTGGCGCCGAATGCACTCGAGACCTCGGGTTGTACGCCGACAAGCTCGACGTTTCCCAGCCGGAGCAGATAGACCCTCGTGCGCTGCTCGCCAGCGGCATGAAACTCATACGTTCGGTGCGGGGCCAAAGAGTGAAAATCGGCGCGTGTCTGAGCGGGCAGGAGAACGTCGACCGTGCGGGCATCGATGCCGGTAGCGTCATCCTCACGCGCCATGCGAGCGGCCTCGATTAAAGCGTCGCCCAAGGCCTGCCCCTGCTGGTGCAGCATGCGGTATCCGTCCTCATGGGCATCGAGCGTCTGCTTAACGCCGGCCGCATCGAACATGACGTTCATGGCGTGCTCCGCCGGACCTTGGTCGCCCGCGGCCCCTGGCAGCAACAGGGCAACGCCGCCCAGCTCGCGCTCGAGTGACATGGCGGCAAAACCAAAGAGGTCTCCGCTCGCCATGCGCCTCCCCTCGGAGTCGCGCGACCCGTCGAGCACGGAGGACTGAACGTCCGCCGTCGCGAGCACGGCAACATACTCGCCCCCGGCATCCCTTATGGCGAGTACGGGCATCGTGTGGTCGGCAAACCCCCTGGGATTCGAGCCCAACCACCAGCCGGCAGGCGTCTCAATGTCGCGATTAACGTTCACGGGGCATTCGCCCTCCACAGTGGCGAGCGTGGCAGAGCGAATGCCCGCAACAGCGCGCTCGACAGCCGTGCGGGCGGCAGCGACGAGCGCTGCGCGATAGCGCTCGTTGCGATTGCGGGCAGCATCGTCGGCAAGATGCCCGGGAGTGCGGACGTGAGGCATGGAAAACGTGTGGGTAGGAACCACCCAAGAATAAGCACCGCTGCAATTGGCGGCATCCTCAACAACCTCACGCAGATCGGCGAGTAGAGCCGGAGCGATCGAGGTGACCTCAAGCGAAAGGACGCAGGCGCGTCGCCCCATCCCCTCGATGATAAGGGCACGGGCGAAGACCTCATGACAGAGTTCGTCGAAACCGTCGAACGGCAACACGTCCCCAAGATCGATGGCCACACGAGCGGCCCCAGCTCTCATCTCTCCTTCGTCCATGGCAGATACTCCCCTCTGATTGCCGCTCACTCGACACCGTACAGTTGCTGCGCCGTACCGCCAAGCACAAGGTCGCTGTCTGTATCGCTCAGATTTGCAGCGCGAACGCAGGCGACACCCTCGGTGAGCCACTCGCGTTTAACGGGATAGCTCGTGCCAAAAACAATATGGTCTGCACCCAGCACGTCAACCGCGCAGGCAAGGAGTGTCTTGCCCCAAGGCTGGGCATGGGACATGTCGAAATAGATGTTGTTCTCGAGGTGCCTGGAAACGGTCTCGGTATCGACCTGAAAACGGCCAGAAGCATCAGGGCGCTTGGGACCATGAGGCAGCAGCATCTCCTTGAACGCAAAGTATGCGCCGCCGAGCATGGAGTGGACCATCTTGATATTGGGGTAGCGCTCAAAGAAATCACCAAAGATCTCTCGGCCGATCGCCGTAGTTTGGTCGACGCAGCGGCCATAAGAGCGGCGAAGGTTGTCGTACGCGAGAAGCGACTCGTTCTCGACCGGCACGGGAACATGGTGCACGTAAACGGTGACATGGCGTTCGTTCAGGTGCTCGAAAAAGCTCGAGAAGACCTGGTCGTCGAGATAGCGCTTGCCGTAGTGAGCGCAGAGCTGCACACCCGCAAAACCATCGTCGAGCCTGCGGTCGAGCTCCTCCAAATTCGCTTTGGTGCCAAAGGGCGGCACAGCGACAAGCGGAATCAGACGGCCACTTGACGCCTTCGCGTCAGCAGCCATACCGTCGTTGAAACGCCGGCACATCTCGAGCGACATCCACTCGTGACAGCCGGGGAGCTTGAGGATCGCCTTGTCGACCCCCGCCTCATCCATATCGGCCAAGCGCTTCTCGAGGGTGTAGTCGCCCTCAATGTAGTTAAGACCCGGAGAACCGGCGGGCATCTCGATCACGATCTGTCGTTTGCCGGCGGAATTCATGGTCAGATAGCCTTCGGTGTCATAGGCGCGGGGCACCTCGGCCAAAAACTGTTCGCAGAGCGTCTCGTCATGAAAGATGCGCTCGTCGAACCAGTAGGAATTTGCATCGATAATCATTGGTTGGAACCGCCTTTCATCTTGTTGAAAACATTCTAGAAAAGCAGGTACCCGGACATCAATTCCAGCTTAAGCCCATTGTATTCCATTTTGGAATAGAACTAGCCGCTCACGCGCGAACCTCGCCCGCTCAACGAGACAAGCGCTAACAGCACGGGCTTAGACAGAAAACGGTCGGCCCGCATCCGTTGCGGGCCGACCGTTTCATTACAGGCTACCTTTGCCGTTACGCCTGGCGGTA
Source organism: Collinsella aerofaciens (assembly GCF_020709435.1). Lineage (GTDB taxonomy): Bacteria > Actinomycetota > Coriobacteriia > Coriobacteriales > Coriobacteriaceae > Collinsella > Collinsella aerofaciens_AU. Next base: position 63,723 of record NZ_JAJFDP010000004.1, on the reverse strand, counting down.
ATGGTCAAAGAAGTCGGCGAGGTCTTCGAGGGACTCTTTGAGTACTTCCATGCGCGGCAGGTACACGATACGGAAGTGGTCGGGCTCAGCCCAGTTGAAGCCGCCGCCGCGCGTGATCAGGATCTTCTTCTCGTGCAGCAGGTCAAGGGCGAACTGCTCGTCATCGGTGATGTTGAACTTCTTCACATCCATCTTGGGGAAGATGTAGAACGCCGCGCGCGGCTTAACCACCGAGATGCCGTCAATCTTGTTGAGCGCCTCATACACAAAGTTGCGCTGCTCGTAGACACGGCCGCCAGGACGGATGTAGTCGTTAACGGACTGATGACCACCGAGTGCCGTCTGAACGATCGACTGAGCCGGCACGTTGGAGCACAGGCGCATGTTGGAGAGCATGTTGATACCCATGATGAAGTCGCTCATGCAGCGCTGGTTGCCCGAAAGCACCATCCAGCCAATACGATAGCCCGCAATCATGTGCGACTTGGAAAGGCCGCTAAAGGTGACACAGGGCAGATCGGGAGCGAGCGAGGCAATCGAGACGTGCTCATAGCCGTCCATGCACAGGCGGTCGTAAATCTCGTCTGCAAAAATCATGAGCTGGTGCCTGCGCGCAACCTCAACGATGCCCTCGAGCACCTCACGCGGATAGACGGAACCCGTGGGGTTGTTGGGGTTGATGATGACGAGGGCTTTGGTCGCGCTCGTGATCTTGGACTCCATATCCTCCAGGTCGGGATACCAATCCGCCTGCTCATCGCACAGATAATGTACGGGATGACCGCCAGCAAGGGTTGCGCACGCCGTCCAGAGCGGATAGTCGGGGCTGGGGATCAGAATCTCGTCGCCATTGTCGAGCAGCGCGTTCATCGAAAGCTGAATGAGCTCGGACACGCCGTTGCCCGTGTAGATATGCTCCATCTGAACGTTGGGCAGGCCCTTGATCTGCGAATACTGCATGATCGCCTTGCGCGCGGAGAACAGGCCACGCGAGTTGGAATAGCCTTCGCAGTCGGGCAGCTGCTGGCGCATGTCCTTGATGACCTCATCGGGCGTGCGGAAACCGAAGGGCGCCGGGTTGCCGATATTGAGCTTGAGGATGCGCTCGCCCTCGTCCTCCATACGGGCGGCCTCGTCGACGACGGGACCGCGCACGTCATACAGGACGTTGTCGAGTTTGGTGGATTTAGAAAAAGTACGCATGGTGGTGCTCCTTGCAATTTGAGCTGAGGGATGGGGTTCGGGCTTGGAATCGTTGCGGGGTGATGATGCCTCGCCTTGATCGGCGTCGCCGGCGAGCAGCCAGGTAACATCGACCTCCAAAATACGGGCGAGCAGCTCAGCCACATCGCGCCGCGGGATCGTCTTGCCGCTCACATATTGGCTCATCTGACTCTTGCCGAGTTTTTTGCCGAGCATCTCCGATGCGCGGATCACGTCCGACTGGCGAACGTCGCGATCGGACATAGCCTGTCGCAGGCGATCGCTAAACGTCTCTTGGGCCACTAGAACCTCCTTGCTGGCAAAGTTCAATTTATAGAACACGAATTGAACCATGGTTCAATTTAGCAAGCAGTATAACGCGGCGCTTCATTCGAAAGTTCAATTTCATAAGAAAATGTATCGGACTCCGAGATCTGCCCAAAGCAAACAATGGCGTGTACACGTTTAGAGGTATTCGAGAAAACGGGCGGCGGCAAGCGAAACATCGGCCGTTCGATATATGGCATTGATCTGCCGATGGGGATGTCCCTCAAGCGAACGCACGGCAACATCGAACTGACAACGGCGCAAGATGAGCGCGGGAAGAATGCTCACGCCCAGGCCGTCCTCGACCATAGCCATAATCGCATAATCATCCCAGGTCGACAGCTTGGAGCACACCGTCAGCCCCGCCCGACGGAACAGCGGCGTAATCTCGTCATCGGTGCCGCGTTCTAGCAGAATAAACTGCTCGTTGGCTAAATCGGCAAGAGAAACGACCTCCGCCGTGGCAAGCAAAGAATCTGCCGGCACTACCGCCATCAACTCGTCGCGCACCAAAGACCGCGATGCCATGCCGTTTTCTCGAGGCTCATACGGGATAAAGCCCAGATCGCAGCGGCCCTCTGCCACCCATTGTTCGATCTCTGAATAGTCGCCCATCAGCAACTCATAATCGACGTCCGGGTGATCGGCGCGAAAGCGCGCAATCACCGGCGGTAGCACGTGGGTCGCCACGCTCGAAAACGTACCGATGCAGATTTTGCCGCGCATGAGCCCACGCATCTCATCCACCCGTCGCTGCAAACGAACAAATTCCTCGCATAACGCCTCGACCGCCGGCATGACTTGCCGCCCATCGGCAGAAAGTACTACGCCCTCGCGGCTTCTATCGAGCACTTTAAAGCCCCAGTCTGTCTCAAGATCGGCCACCATACGGCTCACGCCCGACTGCGAATAGCTCAGCCGCTCGGCGGCGCGCGTAAAACTGCCGGCGCGCACGGTCTCGAGCAGCACCTGCATCTTTTGAATATTCGTTTCCACGGCACCCCTCCACCTTTGCATGAGTTTTTGTCATGTTAGCCATGCATTATATTCGCTTTTCTTCTATTGCCAGTTCGCCCATAGTGAACATGCTCGAATATAGAGGGGACGGAAGCGCATGGACAACGGACTGTTTACGTACTTAGCAGCATTGCTATTGTTTGGCTCCAACGGCATCATCGCCGCTGCCATCGCGCTGCCGAGCTCCGATATCGTGCTACTGCGCACGTTTTTGGGCGCCCTCTCGCTTGTCACTATCCTTGCCATCACCCAACACCATAAACTGCAGGCGCCATCTCGTCCCCGCGAAGCCGCAGCACTCCTTCTGTCGGGAGCCGCGCTGGGTGCCAGCTGGATTTTTCTGTTCCGTGCCTACCAGACGATCGGCGTCGGCGTATCCTCGCTGCTGTACTACTGTGGCCCCATCATTGTCATGGCGCTCTCCCCACTCATCTTTGGTGAAAAACTGACCGGCGGCAAAATCGCCGGGTTTATCGCCGTCGCCTGCGGTGCTTTTCTCATTGCAGCACAAGGTCTAGGCGGCAATATGCCCATTGCGGGTATCGTCTGCGGTATCGCCTCGGCATTTTGCTATGCGCTGATGGTCATCGCTAGCAAGGGTGCGCCACACATCGAAGGCCTCGAGAACTCCACGCTCCAGGTGAGCGCCGCCTTTGTGACCGCGCTGGTCCTCACGCTCATCACGCAGGGCGCTCCCTCATTCCTGTCCGCCGGCGTCGCCGCCAGTATTGATTGGCGCGCCGTCGTCATGCTCGGCGTCGTCAACACCGGCATCGGTTGCCTGCTCTACTTTAGTGCCGTCGCCAAGCTGCCCGTCCAGACCGTCGCGGTCGTCGGCTACCTCGAGCCGCTTTCGGCCGTCGTGTTCTCGGCCGTCCTTTTGGGCGAAGCCATAACACCGGTCCGCCTGATGGGCGCCGCGCTTATCATCGGCGGCGCGATTTTTTGCGAACTCGCCGGCAAACGCGCAAACGCCAAGGCTGGCATCGCCCAGACAGTACGTGCTTAAAAGCCCCTGCTTTGAAATGCTACCTGCGTAGATAAATAATCCCCAGCTGAGGATTATTGTCTAAAATAACCTGATGTGCCAAACTGCTCTTGTATGTATAAAGACGGCATAAAGATTATCTGTCCTAAACAGATAACCGGATGTCTAAGGGAGTCCACGTGGCACACAACAAACTGGAGGCAAGCCCCCAAGACCAGCGTGGTCAAGGCGGGCACGGAGCCATCCCCCTCTCCGCTGGCATGCTGCTTGTAACGCTCGGCGTCGTCTATGGCGACATCGGCACGAGCCCCATGTACACCATGAAATCAATCGTCGCCAACAACGGCGGCATCGGTACCGTCAGCGAGGACATGATCCTGGGCGCGCTTTCGCTCGTCATCTGGACCATGACACTCGTGACCACGGTCAAGTACGTGGTAATCGCCATGAAGGCCGACAACCACAACGAAGGCGGCATCTTCGCCCTGTTTAGCCTGGTGCGAAAAGTGGCACCATGGCTGATCCTACCTGCCATGATCGGCGGCGCGGCGCTGCTCGCCGACGGCATCCTCACTCCCGCGGTCACGGTCACCACAGCCATCGAGGGCCTGCGTACCATCGAGTGGGGCCACGCGCTGCTTGGCGACGGCCAGACCAACGTCATCATCATCACCATCATCATTATCTGCGGCCAATTTGCCATGCAGCGCGCCGGTACCTCGTCGATCGGCAAGCTGTTCGGCCCGCTCATGACGTTGTGGTTCCTGTTCCTGGCAGGCGCCGGCCTGTTCAACATGCTCGGCAACCTGTCCATCCTGCGCGCGCTCAACCCCATCCGCGGCATCATGTTCCTGTTCTCGCCCATCAACCACTCGGGCATCATGGTGCTCGGCTTTGTCTTCCTGTCGACGACCGGCGCCGAGGCCCTCTACTCGGACATGGGCCACGTTGGCAAGGCCAACATCTATGCATCCTGGCCGTTTGTTAAGGCGGCCCTTATCCTCAACTATCTGGGTCAGGGAGCTTGGCTGCTCGCCAATAATTCCAACCCCCAGATGCTCGCGATGGATATCGTCAACCCGTTTTATATGATGCTTCCCGAGCCCCTGCGCCCCTTTGCCATCGTGCTTTCGGCCGTAGCGGCCATCATCGCCTCGCAGGCGCTCATCACCGGCTCGTTCTCGCTGGTATCCGAGGCCACGCGCCTCAACCTTATGCCGCATCTGCGCATCCACTACCCCAGCGACACCAAGGGCCAGCTCTATATTCCGCTCGTCAACAACATCATGTGGGTCGGCTGCATCTTCATCGTGCTGCTGTTCCAAAACTCCGAGCGCATGGAGAGCGCCTACGGCCTCGCCATTACCGTGACCATGCTCATGACCACGACGCTTTTGACGAGCTATATCGCTGGCATTCTCAAGCACAAGCTGGGCGCCTGCGTCTTCGCCCTGCTCTTCGGTGCCATTGAGCTGTGCTTCTTTGCCTCGTGCCTCACCATGTTCTTTGACGGCGGCTATGTGATGATCTTCCTGGCCGCACTGCTGTTTGGCCTTATGTACGTGTGGCGCCGTGGCACCGCCATCGAGCGCACGCAGACGATTCTGTTGCCCGTCTCCAAGTACATCGATCAGCTCAACCGCCTGCGCAACGACGAGACCTATCCCGTGCTCGCCGACAATCTGGTATTTCTCACCAACAGCCCCGACCCGCTCACGCTCGACCGCGACGTGCTCTATTCCATCCTGGATAAGCATCCCAAGCGCGCCAAGGCATATTGGTTCATTAACGTGCACGTTACCGACGAACCCTATACGCACGAGTATTCCGTCGAGACCTTTGGCACGGACTTCCTCTTCCGCGTTCGCCTGGACCTGGGCTTTAAAGTCAACCAGCGCGTCAACGCTTATCTGCGTCAGATCGTCGGCGACTTGATGGCATCGGGCGAGCTGCCGCCGCAACATCACACCTACTCCATCTACGAGACACGCGGCAACGTGGGTGACTTCCGCTTTTGCATGCTGCGCAAGATGCTTGCCCCCGAAACGGACATCAACCGCAATGACCACCGCGTGATGGCCATCAAGTACGCCGTCCGCCGCGCCTGCGGAAGCCCGGCACGCTGGTACGGTCTCGAGAACTCGGCCATCATCATCGAGTACGTGCCGCTGTTTGCCCGCATGCGCCCGGCCGTTAAGCTCGTGCGCACCCAGGTGCCGCTCGAGGTTCAGATCGAAGAGGCCGAGGAAATGGAAGTCGACATCTTCTCGGACGACTTGGTCAACGGCAACGAAGCCGGTAAGGACATGAACGTCGATCCCACCGAGTTGCTCGAGAGCGTCGCCGATACGCCCGAACAGCAACAGCTCGACGGCCTCGAGAACGAACAACTCAACGACGCCAACTTCTAGCGACGTCACAAATCAACGACAGCGGCCCTGCACCTCACGGGAGATGCAGGGCCGCTTTGCATTGCGGTAAAGCTATCGGCTACGAACGACGCGGCTCGGGAACCACGAGTCTATCGGGGCTCGCGCCCTCGGCATCCATCAGGCTCACGTAGCGAATCGACGGATCCCCATACATCGCGTAGTAATAATTGCCCGTGCGCGCGCTAAAGCATCCGGTGTAGATAGTCTTCTCGAACTTGCCATCGCCCATCCTGGACGCTCCCTCGATCATCACCACGCCCTCGAGCGAGCGGAACATGCGAACGACGTTTTCGGTCTCGCTCTCCTTTTGCGGGTAATTGGCATTGAGGTACGCCGCCTTTACAAAACGGCTCGGCGAATAGCAATCGCCCGGAATGCCGCGCATGCCGGCACCGGCTCCATAGGGCTTGAGCTCGGCGCCACGCCATGTCGCCGTCTGCGGAAAATCGCTTGTGGCGGTGATATAGGTGCGTAGGTTTTCCATATGCCACGGGAAGGTCGGCTGATTGGCAAGGGTGTCGACCGGATCGTCGTATACATGCAGGCCGTCAGTCATCATCTCGACCACGATGCTGCGCTGGCTGTCGCCGATAATCCAATGGAGCAGTGACACGCCCAGCCCCTCTCCGGCAGATTTGGCGACAATCACCGTGTCGCGCAGCGCGGCCTCGACCTCATCGACCGTCGAGAACGTCGCTGCCACCCACAGGGGAAACTCATAGGCCGCGATATTGGTCTTGCCGTCGACAGGGCCCTCGGCATACTCGGCATAACCCGGGAAATTGAGACCCGCCACGGCGAGGCCCGCATCGTTGCCGCAATCGAAGAACATAGGGTAGTTCTTGTAATCGATGCACATACCGATCACCGCGTGCGCCGCTGTCGCGTCGTCGATAAACGAATACGGAATGTGAAACCCGCGCGGCATCACGCGAACCTGTTGGCCGTAGTCAAAGCTCCAGTCGAGATTGCGGCCCAGATACATGTGGCCAGAATTATCGGTAAATCGAATACTCGTACACATAGCGCCTCCTAGCTTTACGTTCTTGCTAATTTCATTGTCTCCAAACAAAAAGGCGCTAAACACAAAAGCCCGGACATGACAACAATGTCATGCCCGGACTATTCAAACAGGATAAACTCAACCAAGTTAACCCCGCAGGTCGTCTAAGGGGTCAAAGTGCCGCAGATTGCCACGAAAGAGGAGCGAAGCGTACTTAAGGTACGCGAGCGACGATTGAGCGGCAAGGTGCGGTGCTTTGGTCCCCTTAGACCAACTTTCCAAGACAGTGATCGATCATATGCTGGATCATCTGTGCCTCAAAGCCCGCGTAGTCGCGGCGGCACTCCTTCATCTTGCCGTCGACAATCTGGTCAAAGGCAACCTTGCACTTGATATAGCGCGTGGACTTGGTGACCTCCTCGTGCGTCAGGCAGCTCTCCTCCATCTTGCTGGCACCCAGGCCAAACACCAGACGGGGGTTGTACAGCACATGGGGCTCGCCGGCGTCGTCCAGATAGACGCAGACCTTCTTGGTGACGCCGATCTGGTTGGCGGCAAGGCAGCCGGCATCGTCGAGCGACTTGATGGTATCGATCAGGTCCTGTGCCACCGACTCGTCCTCGACGGTCGCGACCTCGCAACGCTGGGACAGAATAGCCTCGTCGTGGCAGAGCTCTTTAATCATACGTTCCTCCATAGGGGTCGTTGTAACTGCTTAAGTATACGGTACCCACACATTTTCATGCGAAAAATACCGTCCGTCTGCTACAAAGCGCCGAACATCAACATGCGAGGAACATCAACCTTTCAAAGGCGATATAGTAGTTGAGTTCGTGTCAATCGGCCTAAACTCGGGGCCGAACAAGGAAAGGGTATGCATGGACGAACTTTTTCACGTCAGTGAGCGCAAGTCCACAATCGGGACCGAACTCCGCGCTGGACTGACAACATTCCTGGCGATGGCCTACATCATCGCCGTCAACCCCGCGGTGCTCTCGGGCGCTGGCATCGATGCGGGAGCGCTCGCCTGCGCCACCTGCCTGGGCGCCGGCATCATGACCATCTGCATGGGCATCTTCGCCAACCGCCCGCTCGCCTGCGCGTCGGGCTTAGGCGTCAACGCGATGATCGCCGGAATCACCACCACCGTCTGCGGCGGTGACTGGCACGTGGCCATGAGCGTCATCTTCCTCGAGGGTATCGTCATCTTGCTGCTCGTGCTTTGTGGCCTGCGCGAGGCCATCATGGACGCCATCCCGGTTGTCCTGCGTCACGCCATCTCGGTGGGTCTGGGCCTGTTCATCGCCATGATTGGCCTGTGCGATGCCGGCATTATCACCGCTGGCGCCGGTACACTCGTCGGTCTGGGCGACATCACCTCCCCCACCTTCATCGTCGGCATCATCTCCATCCTGGTGACGGTCGCCCTCGCCTGCCGCAACGTCCCCGGCTCGCTGCTCATCGGCATCGTCGTCGCCGTCATCGCCGGTATCCCCCTAGGTGTGACCCAGGCTCCGACCGGTATCATCGCCCCGCTCGACTTCTCGAGCATCGGTGGCCCCATCGCCGACGCCGGCGGCGTGCCCGCCATCGTCAAGGTCCTTACCGACCCCGCGCTCCTCGTCATCTCGTTCTCGCTGCTCATGAGTGACTTCTTCGACACCATGGGCACCGCGATGGCCGTGGCCAAGCAGGGCGAGTTCCTCACCGACGACGGCAACGTCGAGAATATCAAGGAGATCCTGATCGTCGACTCCGCCGCCGCTGCTGTGGGCGGTTTCATGGGTGTCTCCTCCATCACCACCTTCGTCGAGTCCACTTCCGGCGCCGCCGACGGTGGCCGCACGGGCCTCACCTCCGTCACCACCGGCGTGCTGTTCATTCTCGCCGCGTTCTTCTCCCCCATCGTCACCATCGTTTCCAGCGCCGCCACCTGCGGTGCTCTGGTCTACGTCGGCTACCTCATGATGAGCGAGGCCTCCGAGATCGACTGGTCCGACGTGTCGCAGGGTTTCCCGGCGTTCATGATTGTCGCCGGCGTGCCCTTCACCTACTCCATCTCTGCCGGCATCGGCCTGGGCTTTATCGCCTACGTGATCGTCGCGCTCTTTAAGGGCGAGGCCTCCAAGATCAAGCCGCTCATGTGGATCGCGGCCCTTGCCTTCCTTGTCTACTTCTTCGTGGCGTAACGGCATAGTCTGCTAAAGCAAAACAACAAGGCGCGGAATCGCATCGAGCGGCTCCGCGCCTTTCTTTTAGCGTCTGCCCCCGTGTCAGCGTGCGACAATTAAGGCTGTCAATATCACAACACCGAGAGAAGCCTGCCTTGGAAGCGCATCATAAGCAGATAACCGTTTATTCAGAGTGTGCGGAAGGCGCGCCCGTCATCTACCTCCCCGTGGTTATGGGCGACGGTAGTGAAGTCTACGAGCGCTGCCGAGAGCTCGATTGCCCGCCGTTCACCCTTGTCGCCATTGGAGGGCTCGATTGGAATCGCGAGCTGAGCCCCTGGGAATGTGAGGGAACTATACGAGATGCCGAGCCCTTTGGTGGACAGGCTGCTGGTTTTCTTGACGAGTTGTTGAAGCAGATAATCCCCCAGGCCGAATCATCGCTCCCGCAACCGCCCGCCTGGCGCGGCGTTGCCGGCTACTCGTTGGCGGGTCTTTTTGCACTGTGGGCACTTTGGCAAACAGATGTCTTTGAGCGCGCAGCGAGTGCATCGGGGTCGTTATGGTTCCCCGGCTTTATCGACTACGCGCGCGAGCGCACGATGACGGCTACGCCCGACGCCGCCTATCTGTCGCTCGGTAAAAAGGAAACCAAGACGCCCAACCGCATGATGCGGCACGTACTCGACGATACGCACGCGATGGAAGAGCTGCTTATCGAGCGTGACATTCCAACAACGCTGGAGCTCAACCCCGGCAATCACTTTGCCCAAACTGACCTGCGCATGGCGCGCGGCATCCACTGGATACTGACGCATTAAAAATGGCGTCCACGCGTACATACGCATGGACGCCATTTTTAATTTGGCTGAACGCAGCTACTATTCGGCAGTCTCCTCAAGCTCGGAAGTATCGAACTCAAAGTCATTACCGGGCAGGATGGCGTTGAGCACAATGCCCACCAGCGAGCCCACGGCAAGGCCCGAAAGCGAAATCGTCACGCCGCCCAGCTCCAGCACGATGGCACCGGCGGTACTGTAGGCAATGCCGAGCGAAAGCACGAGCACCAAAGCCGCAACCAGCACATTGCGGTTGTTCTGGAAATCAACCTGATTCTCGATAAGGTTGCGAACGCCCACGGCACTGATCATGCCGTAGAGCACGAGCGACACGCCGCCGATTACACACGCCGGCATAGCAGCGATCACAGCAGCAAACTTGGGGCAGAACGAAAGCACGATGGCGCAGCAGGCGGCAATGCGAATCACGCGCGGGTCGAACACGCGCGTCAGGGCAAGCACGCCGGTGTTCTCGCCATACGTCGTATTGGCGGGGGCGCCAAAAAGCGATGCCAAGATGGTCGCCAGGCCATCGCCGAGCAAGGTACGGTGCAGACCGGGATCGGCAATGTAATTGCGTTCGCAGGTAGAGCCAATGGCGGAGATATCGCCGATATGCTCGATCATAGTTGCAAAGGCCAGCGGCATGATGGTGATGATGGCCGTCGTGGCAAGACCGCTATCGAACTGCGGTCCAAAGAGCGCAAACACGGTGTTGTCCCACACGACGGGCAAGCCAACCCAGGGGGCAGCTGCGACGCCAGAGAAGTCGACCTCACCCAACGCAGCCGCAACGGCATAGCTCACCACCACGCCCAGCAGAATCGGCACGATCTTGACCATGCCGCGGCCCCAGATGTTGCAGATGATGATCACGGCCACAGCGATAACGGCGACAAGCCAGTTGGTCTGACAGTTGGCAATGGCAGAGCTCGCTAGGATCAGGCCGATGGAAATGACGATGGGGCCGGTCACCACCGGCGGAAAGAAGCGCATGACACGTTTGGCGCCAAATGCGCGGAACAGCGCCGCCAGCACCGGATAGAGCAGGCCGGCGCAGGCAACGCCCAGGCAAGCGTAGGGCAAAAGCTCGGCCTCGCCGTTGGGTGCAATGGCGGCATAACCCGCGATAAAGGCAAACGACGAGCCCAGAAACGCGGGCACCTTACCACGCGATAGAAAATGAAACAGCAGCGTGCCGATGCCGGCGAACAGAAGCGTCGCCGAAACGGAAAGGCCGGTGAGCACGGGCACGAGCACCGTGGCTCCGAACATCGCAAACATGTGTTGCAAACCCAACACGAACATGCGCGGGCGGCCGAGCGATGATGCATCGTAGATGGCATCGGTGACGACGGGCGTCGAGGATTGGGACATGGAAGTCCTTTCATGATGGAAGGGCGATCAGGCATATCGGATAACCTGCCCGAACGATACGATCCGGACCATTGTACGTGATACGTCATGTCTCGCGCGCGCCGTCACCTGCAAGCGGTAGCGTTACTTCCAAACGCGCTCGGCAATGCGCTTGACCAGCGCGATCTTTGCCCACTGTTCGTCCTCGGTCAGCTTGTTGCCAATCTCGCAGCTGGCAAAGCCGCACTGGGGCGACAGGTACAGGTTCTCGAGCGGCACATACTTTGCGGCCTCGTGGATACGTTCGACGATAACGTCCTCGTCCTCAAGCTCAGCCGCCTTGGTGGTCACCAGACCCAGCACGACCTTCTTGCCGGGAGCAACGTACTTGAGCGGCTCAAAGCCACCGGCGCGTGGCGTATCGAACTCAAGGTAGAACGCGTCAACGTTCTCATGTGCGAACAGGTACGGCGCAATGGGATCGTAACCACCCTCGAAGGCATACGTGGAGTGATAGTTGCCGCGGCACACGTGCGTGTTGATAACCAGATCGTCGGGCTTGCCCGCGATGGCGGCATTGTTGAGCGCCACGCCCAGCTCGCTCACCTTTTGCAGGTCAACCGGGCTCATGCCGGTCTTGGACACAAAGTCGGTATCGCAATAGATGCCCCAGGTGCAGTCATCAAATTGGATGTTGCGGCAGCCTGCTGCGTACAGGTCGGCGATCACCGTGCGATAAGCGGCCGCAATGGCGTCGGCAAGTTCCTCATCGGTCTTATAGACAGCGCGCAGGCTCTCCTGCTGGCCGTCGCAGCGATCGAGCGTGACCTCAGAGAACGTCTGGATCGGCGCCGGAATGGTCTGGCGTGCGACCTGGCCCTCCCCCTCAAGCGCCTTGACGAACTTAAAATGCTCGACGAACGGGTGGTTCTCGCCGCTAATGGGACCAGTAACCACGGCGGTGTCGGCCGTCGTCTCCTCATCATGGAACATATAACCCGTGCGTGAGGTGCGGCGCTCAATGCCGTTAAGGCCCCACATAAAATCGAGGTGCCAGTAGCTGCGGCGGAACTCGCCATCGGTGATCACCTGCAGGCCGGCGGCCTTCTGCTTGGCCACCAAATCGCGAATGGCATCGTCCTCGACGGCCTTAAGGCCGGAAGCGTCGAGTTTACCCGCGACATAGGCGGCACGGGCGTCCTTTACAGCCTGCGGACGAAGAAAGCTGCCGACGATATCGGCGCGAAACGGCGCGTTCGGTTGAATCGAAGTGCTCATAGATATCTCCCTTTGCATTGGTTGCTTTACTGGGACAGAGTATGAGCGCTCATATGACCATCGTAAAATATACGTTTATAACAGTTTGATATAGATGTTTCCTATATCAGTCTGGACTGTCATAAAGAGACTTGAACCGTGCGGAGCACAGCAGCCTAGATATGCTGACGAATCGCGTCGATATAGGCCCGACCGTAGCGCGTAAGCGTCGTGTTCTTGCGCGTGATGATGCCAATCTCCATGTACTCGTCCACGTCGAGCGGAATCGAGATAATGCCGGGGCCGTTGAGCTCGTGGCTGATCACGCCCGAGCATACCGTGTAGCCGTTGAGGCCCATGGCCAAATTGAACAACGTCGCACGGTCGCGCACGCGGATATTTTTGCGACGCTCGAACGTCGAGGTCAGCTCCTCGGAATAGTAAAACGAGTTGTAGCTGCCCTGCTCGTAGGACAGGAACGGGTAGTCTTCCAGATCCTCGAGCGTCACGCTGGAGCGGTCCGCCAGCGGATGGTCGGCGCAGACGAAGACATGCGGCGTGGCGCAGAAGAGTCCTTCGAACACGAGCTCGTTGGCCACCAGCATGCGCTCGATGACCTCGCGGTTATGCTCGGATAAGTACAGGATGCCCAGTTCGCTTTTCATATGCGCGACATCCTCGATAATCTCGTGAGTCTGCTCCTCGCGCAGGGTGAAGTCGTAACGCGCGGCATCGAACTCGCGGATCACGTCGACAAACGCGTTGACGGCAAAGGAATAATGCTGGCAGCTCACACTAAAGTGCGGCACCTGCTCGGATGCGCCCTTGTACTTGCCCTCGAGCAGGTCGGCCTGGTCGAGTACCTGGCGCGCGTAGCCCAAGAAGGTCTCACCTTCCTCGGACACAATGACGCCCTTGTTGGTACGCTCAAAGATGTGCACACCCATCTCGTTTTCGAGATCGCGAATCGACGCGGTAATCGAAGGCTGCGACACAAAGAGCCGGCGCGAGGCCTCGGTAATGCTGCCGCATTCGGCAACTTTGACGACATATCTGAGCTGCTGGAGCTTCATGGCTGTCTCCTTAGCTGTTAGTGAGATTCGCGTCGGCAGTACCCGGCAGGCGCATAAACGGCGGCATCTCCCCCGTCGCGGCGCAGGCGGCAATCTGATGCAGGACTCCGGCGACCGCATCATCCACCGCGGCGCCGATATGCCAGCGCGCGGCAGCCGTGACGGCCTCGTTAGCATTGGCGACTGCAACGGAGTTGGGAACGGCATCGATCATGGGCAGATCGTTATCGGAATCGCCAAATACGGCCACCTCGTCGGGCGTCAGGCTCAAGGCGCGCGCCAGCTCCAGCGCAGCGCAGCCCTTGTCCCAACCATCCGGAAGGATGTCGAACAGGCGCACTCGGTTGTTGGGAAACACAAGCGAGAGTTCCGGCACCTCAACGGCAACGCGCTCGCGTAGCTCCGCGAGCTCCTCACGCGAACGGGCACTCCAGATATTCGCCTTAAACACCGGCGCGCCATCGACGACGGGACGACACGGGGCCTCTTCGCCTTTGAGCCACGCATTGCCGCCCGACCCCATAGCGCGACGCACACGCTCGGGATTGCTCGTCACGCAATAGGCATCGTTGCCCCAAAAGTCATCGCCCAGGCTGTAGACTTTTAGAAATGTATCGTCGGTCTCTTGCTCCAGATAGTCAGCCAAACGCATCAGAGCATCGTTGTCGATTGCGCGCGAAGCGACTACTTCGCCGTCGACAAACATCACCTGGCCGTTACAGAACGCACCGGTCGAAAAACACTCGGAACGGTTTTTGAACATCCAGCCCATCGCGGACGGCTGACGACCCGAAACCGGCCCAAAGTGCAGACCCGCCGCCTGCATGGCATGAATACCCTCAATGGCGTAGTCGCTGGCGCCGTCATGCCCGGCTGGAATCAGCGTATCGTCCATATCGGTCAGCACAAGTTTAATCATAGAGTCCCCTCGGTCATTCTTAATCCCATCTATTGTACCGACCTGCCAAAAAGGGACAGGTTTATTTCGGCAGGTTTCATCTGGGAAAACGCAAAGTCCCAGTTGTTACCTGCCAAAATAAACCTGTCCCTTTTTGGCAGGTGCGCTAGTATAGGGAACAACAGATTCGATGCGGGAGTGCCGGCGGTGCAAACCACAAGGCTGAGAGGGCATGGGGCCCAATCCTTTGAACCTGTCAGTTAATGCTGGCGTAGGGAGCATGCCGCCTTTACAGGGGCGCTGTCTATGCACAGCGCCCCTTTTCTATGCCAAGGAGGCATGTGCAGTGATTGATTCGGAACAGCTTAAGCAACATATGGTCAAGGCCGTGGAGGAGATTCGCACCACCAATCCGATGGCCGGCTCCATCACCAACACGGTGACGATTGACTTTGTCGCCAACGCACAGCTCGCCGTGGGCGGATCGGCCGCCATGGTCTATCTGCCCGACGAGGGCGAGGCACTCGTTGCCGGCGGCGGTGCCATCTATCTCAATATGGGTACGCTCTTCCCCATCTACGAGCAGACGATTCCCCGCGCGGCCAAGGCGGCACACGACGCCGGCAAGCCCTGGGTGCTCGATCCGGTGGGCCTGGGCATCGGTAGCCTGCGCACCCAGTTGGTAAACGAACTCAAGCAGTACAAGCCCGCCATCGTGCGCGGCAACGCCTCCGAGATCATCGCGCTCGCCGGTCTGTGGGGTCTTGAGGGCGAGGCGGCCGATCTGAGCCGCGTGCGCGGTGTCGATACCACCGACACGGTAGATGCTGCCCGCGATGCCGCCGTGGCGCTCGCCCGCTACACCGGCGGCGCCGTTGTGGTCTCGGGCGAAGTCGACCTGATTACCGACGGCACAACCGTGGCCAAGTCCCACGGCGGCAGCCCGCTCATGTCCAAGATCACCGGTTGCGGCTGCTCGCAGGGCGGCGTGCTGGCCGTGTATGCCTGCGCCGCCGACCCGTTTACGGCAGCCATCTGCGGCACCGCGGTCTACAACGTTGCCGGCACGCGTGCCGCCGCTGTCGCCGACGCCCCGGCAAGCTTTAAGGTCGCCTTTATCGACGAGCTCTACCGCGCAACCGCCCAGGACATCGCCAACAACCAGCTCGACCTCGAGGAGGCATAGGCCATGTCCGAGCCCGCAACTGCTACCGGAATGAACACACTCGTCGCCGTGGCCATCGCCCCGTGCGGCACCGGCGATGAGCTGTCCGCCGAGGTCGCCGAGGTCGTGCGCGTCATTCGCGAGAGCGGCCTTCTCAGCCGCACCACCTCGATGTTCACCGAGATCGAGGGCGACTGGGACGAGGTCATGCAGGTCGTGCGTGACGCAACCTTTGTGTTGGCGAGCAAGGGCATCCGCACCGAAGTCGTGCTCAAAGCCGATATTCGACCCGGATTTACCGACACCATGACCGGCAAGCTCGAGCGCATGGAAGCGCAGATCAAAAAGCAGGAGGAAGCACGATGAGCATCCGCGACAACCTTGATATCTCGGCCTATCTGGTGCTCGGCCCCGAAAATACGCTCGGACGCCCCGTGGGCGATGTGATGGCCCAGGCACTCGACGCCGGCTTTACCTGCATCCAGGTGCGCTCCAAGGTGGCAAGCGCCCGCGAGATCATTGCGCTGACCGGCGACGCCGCGCAGGCAATCGCACAGGCTGGCAAGACCGGTCAGGTCGCCCTGCTGATCGACGACCGTCTGGACTGTGTGCTTGCCGCGCGCGAGCAGGGTATTGCCGTCGACGGCGTGCACGTGGGTCAGAGCGACATTCCCGTCGAGGTCTGTCGCAAGCTGCTGGGCCCTGACGCCATCGTGGGCCTTTCCGCCCGTTGCGAGGAGATGCTCGAGTACGTCAAGACCGCCGACATGAGCCTAGTCGACTACCTGGGCATCGGCCCGCTCCACGAGACCGAGACCAAGCGCGACTGCGGACGCGCAGCCGATGGCTCTATCATCACCAAGAGCTTTGAGGACCTGGCCGCACTCCACATGGCAAGCCCCGTGCCCATCGTGGTGGGCGGCGGCGTTAAGACGGCCGACTTGCCGCAGCTTAAGGCAACCGGCGTCGACGGCTTCTTTGTGGTGAGCGCCGTCTGCAGTGCCGACGACCCCCACGCCGCAGCCAAGGAACTTGTCGACACCTGGCAGCAGGCATAGGCCGAGCAGCTGATTCGCAACCTCATATCTTCAATAGCGGAAAGCGCATCCCGGTTCGAACGTCCATTCCGGGATGCGCTTTCCGTATGCGAACCTTACCCCGCCAGATACGCTTCCAACGCCGGCAAAGTCGCCTCCGCATCGTGGCGGCCGACCTGGTAGATGCGCTCGAGCTCATCCGGTTCGCGGCACAGCGACGGCACCTTCACCGATTCGCTCGGCCGCACCACAAAGACCTCGCCGGCAGCCTCGCGACGTGCCAGGTCATCGAGCGTGGCATTGTAGACCTCATGCCGATGCTCAAGCGCTGCGACAAACTCCGGATAGTGACGGAACACACGCCGCAGCATGGACATCACACTGTTGGGCTGCTTCACAAAGCCCGCCGGCTGCGTGAGCACCACGATATTGCGGTCATACCCCTGCGCAAACAGCCATGCGCTGGGGATAGAATCAGCCACGCCACCATCCAGATACTTATGCCCGTCAATAGCAACGGGACGCGTCGCCACAGGAATAGCAGACGACGCCCGGATCCACTCGATATCGCGCTCGTCGCCATACGGCAAATCGTGATAGACAGCCTTGCCCGTCTCGATATCGGTACACACGCACGTAAATCGCATGGGACAGGCGCGATACGCCTCCAAGTCGATGGGATCGCGCTCAATGGGCACCTCGTGATAGGCAAAATCGGCATTGAACATGTCACCGGTTCGCAGCCAGCTTGTCACGCTCGCATAGCGCTTGTCGGCACAATAGGCCTTGTTGTAGCGAATGGCGCGCCCAATCTGCCGCGATTTAAAGTTGTAGCCAAACGCCGCGCCCGCCGAAACGCCCACCATATGGTCGCAGGTCAAACCGTGCTCCATCCAAACGTCGAGCACGCCCGCCGTATACATACCGCGGTAGCCGCCTCCCTCGAGCGCAAGCCCCACCGTGCGCTTCGTATCCGGCTGTGCCATGCGACCATCTCCGTTCCTGCGTTTAAAACCGGAACAAGTATACCCGTCAACATATACCACCCCAGTCGCATTTTTATCGGACATCGCATCGTCGCGCTACCGTTTGTCGAATAATAGCCGCCCGCAGCATGTGCACCCATATATAATTCTGCACTGTTGTTTATACTACTCAGCAGTAATCAACAGCGAACATTAGCCGGCAAAGTAACCCAACAACGCAGCGAGGCGGGGGCCTGGATACACGCAAAGCGCCGAACAACAACGCGTGTGCACAACGAGCTCGCCCGACGCAATTCGCCCGACCTCAGAAAGCCGCTTACGACATGGATACTGTCAGCAATTACACCGAAACGCTCGAAAAGACCGTCCGCGACCTTCTCGAACGGCAGGAGGATCTGATCAGGACTGCCTTTACCGACCAGCTTACCGGGCTTGGCAACCGTGGCGGCTTTGCCCGTTCCCTCGAGGAGCTCTGGGAGCAGGACGCCCCCGTTACCATGGCGTTCATCGATATCGACAATCTCAAGCACTGCAACGACGTCTTTGGGCATGACGAGGGCAACCGCTATATCTTGCAGGTAAGTCTCTATCTTAAGCTGTATATGAAGGTGGGCGAAGCGGCGTTTCGCATAGGCGGCGACGAGTTTGCCATCCTGTCTACGATTGCAACCGAGGACGACCTCGCCGAACGTCTGGAACACTGCCGAACGATCCTGCTCAAAAACAACGATTCCGAGATGCCCCACTCGTTTAGCTATGGAGTGTCGCATGCCGACCCCGCCCTGGGCGAAGCCACCAACCGTATGACACTCGATGCCGACCATCGCATGTACGACTACAAGCTACGTCATGCCGTGCACCTCGATCGACGTAATATCACGCAAGTCCACGCCGACGACTTCGAAATAAGCGATCGTATTTTCGACGCCTTTTCGATGCTCAACGAAGGTCGTTATTTCTTTATCGAGAACTTGTACAAACATCGCACCCTTTGGTCACAAGGTGCCTTGCGCGATCTTGGCCTTCCCTCAGAGCACATAGACAACTGTCGCGATTACTGGAAAACGCGCGTCCATCCCGACGACCTTGAGGCCTTCGTCAACGACATCGACCAAGTCTACAACGGTACCAAGCACCGTCGCGTCATGCAGTATCGTGTGCGCAACGCCGTCGGCGACTACGTCCTTTGCCGTGCTCGCGGGTTTCGTATCGACGGCGACGGAAATGTCCCCTCGCTCTATGTCGGCGAGCTCGTCAACCACTCACTTGCCGAAACCGTCGACGCCGCCACAGGCCTCGGAACGCAGCGCATGCTGGTCAATGCCATCGATACCTGCCGCCTCGACCGTTGCAAGACAGGGCTTATAGCGGTGCGCGTTCGTGGCACGACAAAGCTCAACGAGCTCTACGGGGCCGAGGCTGTCGACAGCATGCTTGCCGAATACGCGGGCCGCATGCTGTCGATCACCCGCGGCAGGAGCCGGGTCTACCGTTCACGAAGCGTCCAGTTTGTCGTGCTCAGCAATGATTTGGACCACGAGGCATTCGAGCAACTGACCCGCCACCTTAAAGAGGCCGTTTTCGCTCCTGTGCAAATCGCAGGCGACACCATTGCTCCCGTCTGTCTTGTCGTCCCAACCTTTTACGAACGCCTGGACTCCCAAGCATCGACTGTTTTGGGCGAACTCGATCGTCGCCTTCGCACAGCTGGCGGGCTTGTCCCCAACGACAGCCTCCCTATACCCGAGGTCGAACGCAAAAGCGCAATCGCCGAACGCATCGATATGCTCACGGGCCTCTATCGACCCAGCGAGTTTATGCGGCGCGCCAACGCATTTCTCGAGGCAAGGCGCGACGGCACCTGGTGCATCGCCACGGTCGACATGGGCCACATGCGCCTGTTTAATGAATGGCACGGCCAGGCCGAGGGCGACCGCGTACTCGCCGATGTGGGCACGGTCCTCAAGGACATCGAGAATGCCGATATGGGCGTCGCAGGGTACTGGGGCCAAGATGACTTTTGCGTACTCATCCCTTTTAAGCACATCACCGTCCATCAAATCTACAACCGCGTTCGCGAGGCTGTAGCCAAGCACAACGACGGCGTAGGTTTTTGGCCGTCCATGGGCGTTTACCCCATCGACTCCAATGAGGAGATCACCATCGATGCGCAGGCGAAGGCCATGTTTACCAATCGGCGCGCAAAAAACGACTTTAAGGAGCGCATTGCCATTTTCTGCCCCGCGGAGTACGAGCGCGAAGTCGCGTTCCACCGCACGCTGACCGAATTCCAGTACGCGCTCTCAGATGGTCGTATTACCTACCACTTGCAGCCCCAGGTCGATATGGAAACCGGTGAGATTATTGGCGCCGAAGCACTCACCCGCTGGATTGACAAGGACGGCTCTCTCATTTCGCCCGCAACGTTTATCCCCGCACTCGAGGAAAGCGGCTTTGTGGTGACGCTCGACAAGTACATTTGGCAGGGTGTCGCCTCGTGGCTGCGCGAGCGCATCGATCGAGGGCTTCGTGTGGTTCCGGTCTCGCTTAATGTGTCGCGCGTGGATATCCTTGCCTGCGACGTTGCCGAACATATGGGGGCGCTTGCCGCCCAATACAAGCTACCGCCCGAGCTCATGCGCATTGAGATCACCGAGACGGCTTATACGGGAGACCCCGAGGCCGTGGACAAGCTGACAGCCGACCTGCACACCCGCGGCTTCTCGACCTACATGGACGATTTTGGCACCGGCCAGTCCACGCTCGCGATGCTCAAGAACGTCAACGTCGACGTCATCAAGCTCGACCGCACCTTTGTACCCACCGACCGCGATCAAGGCCGCAGCACGCAAATCATTTCATCGATGCTCGAAATGGCGCAGTCGCTCCATCTACCCGTCGAGGTCGAAGGCGTCGAGACAAATGAGCAGGCGAACATGCTACGACAAATGGGCGCCCGCTACGCTCAGGGCTTCCTCTACTACCGCCCCATGCCGGCGAAGGATTTTGAGGCATTGCTCGATGGTGGCAATAACAACTGATACGCTCGCGCGCAAAACGCCACCGCCGAAGGGGGAATTTGCCTCCATTAGCTAACTTATATCCCCAATTCAAACCGAATTGGGGATATGATACAAACCATTGTTCCGCCCAAGGAGGTTATCCATCATGAACGAGTCATATCGCCTGGGTGAGCAATTGATTATTGCCTATCTCCAACGACTTGCGAATGGCATCTCGACCGCCGAACTCGATGTTGCCGCGCTGCCTGCTGAGCTACGCGCCGTTGGCGAGCAACTGCAAAAGACGCATGCCATCCTGCAACAAGAGCGCCGGCTGCTTGAGAGCAACGCCTATATCGACCCGCTCACCAACTTGGGCAACCGCGGCGGACTCGACCGTCACGTCGAGCAGCTCTGGCGCAAAGGCGACCCTTTCACCTGCGCCTATATTGACATCGACCATCTCAAGCATTGCAATGATAGGTTTGGCCACGCCGAAGGCAATCGCTATATTCTGAGCATCTGCCGCACGCTCTCCGAAACCATGGAGCACGATGAGATGCTGTTCCGTATCGGTGGAGACGAGTTTGTGCTTATCTCGCTCTCCGCAAACGAGACTGAACTCGAGCAGCGCTTGGAGCAGGTACGTGCCGGGCTGATCGAGGCGAGCTCAGATGGCAAGGCGCCCATGATCGCCAGCTTTAGCTTTGGCTGCTCGCGCGTCGATCCACGTGCCGGCGACACGCGTCGCCAGATGACGATGGATGCCGATCGCAAGATGTATCGCTATAAGCTTATGCATCGCGTACAGCAGCCGAAAGACAATGACGCGCCGCAACGCCCGATCGTCGACCAGCTTCCCTGCAACGACCGGGTGTTCCAAGCGATCTCCATGAGCTCCGAGACGCGCTATCCGTTTATCCTCAATCTCGATACTGGAGAATCGCAATGGTCGGTCAACGCCGTGCGCGATTTTGACCTGCCCTCCCAGCACCCTTTTAACTCGGTCGATATGTGGCTTGCCCGCGTTCATCCCGAGGACCGCGACAACGTACGCGCCGAGCTCGACATGGTGATAAACGGCACGTGGCACTTCCACTACATGCAGTATCGCGTAATGGATGCCACCGGAAAATACGTGCTTTGCGACTGCACGGGCTACCGCTTGGACGGCACCGACACCGAGCCTAACATGTACGTGGGCATTATCATCAACCGAAGCCTGGCAGATACGACCGATTCCGTAACCGGTCTGGGCGATATTCACGCCCTGGTCAACGCCATTGGCGAAATGCGCCGCGTGGCGCGCGAGGCAGGCTTTATTGTCATTAAGGTCGACGATATCGCCGAAGTCAATGCCCGCTTTGGATTCGATGCAGGCGACCGCGTGCTCGCCGAAAGCGCCGCCTGCCTCATGGATTGTTCGCGCGGCAAGGGTCGCCTGTTCCGCTCGACGGGACCAATGTTCGTGGCGCTTTTCGATGAGCTCGGCCCCGAGGCAATCGACGAGCTCGCAAACGAAATCGAACGATTCCTGGGTTCTCCCGTGCTCATCGGCTCGCTTGAATATCAGCCGCCCATTCGCGTGGCCACGCTTCATCTGGACGCTGTCGATCGACAGCCCGTTTCCATTTTGAACGAGCTCAAAGCGTTGCTTAAAGAGGCACCGCAAGTACCAGGCACCAAGCTGGACTAGCGTCATGGGGCGCGATGTGAAACACAAGCCGTTTCGCATCGCGCCCCATGCCATCTACCCTCTCGTGCGATAATCCTCCGCAGAAGTCACCGACAGCAGAGGGAGTTTGTGATGAAGGTTCTTTTGGTCAATGGCAGTCCCAAGGCAAACGGCAACACCGCCCGCGCACTCGCCGAGGTCGCCGAGCAACTTAATGCAGAAGGCGTTGATACCGAGGTGTTTCAGCTGGGCGCCAAGCCCATTCGCGATTGCATCGGTTGCGGCCAGTGCGGCAAGCTCGGCGGTCGCTGTACCTTTGACGACGACGTGGTGAACGAGCTCATCGCTGCCGCCGAGCAGGCAGATGGTTTTGTCTTTGGCTCACCCGTCTACTATGCGCACCCCAGCGGACGCATCCTTTCGGCCCTCGATCGCGCCTTCTATGCCGGCGGGCATGCCTTTGAGCACAAACCCGGCGCCGCGGTCGCCGTCGCCCGTCGCGGCGGCACCTCGACCACCTTCGATGTGCTCAACAAGTACTTCACCATTAAGCAAATGCCCGTGGTTGCTTCCACCTACTGGAACAACGTGTTTGGCCGTGTGCCCGGCGACGCCGATGGGGACGCCGAGGGCCTTGCCACCATGCGAAACATCGGCAAAAACATGGCCTGGCTCCTACGTTGCATCGAGGCCGGACAGGCCGCCGGCATCAACGCACCCGAGGCAGATCGCGCAACGACCAACTTCATTCGATAGAGCGGCGGAACAAATACATGAACGTGCAGATTTTTGGCACCAAGAAGTCCTTCGACACCAAGAAGGCACAGCGTTATTTTAAAGAGCGCCGCATTAAGGTGCAGTTTATCGACCTTAAGGAAAAGGAGATGAGCAAGGGCGAGCTCACGAGCGTGATGCAGGCGGTCGGCGGCATCGACAAGCTGCTCAACCCCAAAGCCAAGGACGAGGAGACGCTCGCACTCATCCAGCACCTCACCCCCAGCCAGCGCTTTGACAAGCTGCTCGAGAACCAGCAGGTTCTCGCCGAACCCATCGTGCGCAACGGCAAAAAGGCCACCGTCGGTTATTGCCCCGATGTATGGGGATCCTGGGAGTAGCTTGTGTTATTTGCCGGCGCGTGGGTATAAGAGCAGGCGTTTGGCATAAGATTCAACTGTAAGCCATGTCTAACAAAGGAGGGCACATGCCCAACAAACCCGTGAAGATCATCATGCTTACCGGATACCTCGGTGCCGGCAAGACCACGCTGCTCAACCACATCCTCGCTAACGACGGCGGCATCCGCGCCGCCGTGATCGTCAACGATATCGGCGAGATCAATGTCGACGCCAGCCTTATCGCCGACGGCGGCCTTTCCGAGACCGACGACCTCATCCCGCTCACCAACGGCTGCATCTGCTGCACGCTTTCGGACGACCTGGCCAACCAGCTGCAGGGCATCGCCGATTCGGGCAACTTCGACTACATCATCATCGAGGCATCGGGCATTTGCGAGCCTATCCCCATCGCCTACACCATCTCGAGCTTCTGCGACGAGGCCAAGGTGGGCGGCGAGCCCAAGCTCGCGCTCGACAACATCGTGGCCGTGGTCGACTGCGCCCGCATGTACGACGAGTTCAACGGCGGTCGCGACCTGCTGGCCGAGGATATCGACGAGGACGACATCGAAAGCCTGCTCATCCAGCAGATCGAATTCTGCTCCACGCTGATCCTCAACAAGACCGATACCGTGACGCCCGAGCAGATCGCCGAGCTCAAGGCCATCGTGCGCAGCCTGCAGAAGGACGCCGTGATTGTCGAGGCCCAAAACGGCGAGGTCCCCATGGAGGAGCTGCTCGACACCGACCGCTTCGACTTTATGCGCGCCTACAACTCCGCCGCCTGGATCGAGGCCATGGAGCATCCCGAGGAGCACGACGACCCCGAGGTGCTCGAGTACGACATCGAGACCTTTGTGTACTCGCGCCGCAAGCCGTTTGACCTGCAGAAGTTCACCAATTTTGTTGAGCAGGAGTGGCCCGACGAGGTCATCCGCGTCAAGGGTCCGCTGTGGCAGACCGGCGATCCGGACATGTGCTACATGTTTGAGCAGGCCGGCCACCAGATGCGCCTGATGGAGAACGGCCTGTTCGTTGACTCGGCGCCCGAGGGCGAGAAGCAGAAGATCATCGACGAGAACCCCGAGATCATGCAGATTTGGGACGACGAGACGGGCGACCGCATGACGAGCCTGTGCATCATCGGCCGTCACATGGACAAGGATGCGCTCATCGCCTCCCTCGATGCTTGCCTGACCGACTGGCACCGCGCCTAGGTTTATCCAAGCGGGCATTTTTCCGCCTACGTAGCCGCCAAACCACCACGAAGGTGCCCTTCGTGGTGGTTTTTCGTTCTGAGCCAAGGAGATTCATGTTCAACATTGTGCTGTATGCGCCCGAGATTCCGGCCAATACGGGCAATATCGGCCGTACCTGCGTGGTCACCGGCGCCCATTTGCATCTGGTGGAGCCGCTGGGGTTTTCGCTCGACGACAAGACGGTACGTCGCGCCGGCCTGGGCTACTGGCAAAACTTGGACGTGACGTCCTATGCCGGCTGGGAGGATTTCCTTGCGCGCAACGACCTCTCCCCTGCCGACGAGCGCCTGCATCTGCTAACCAAAAAGGCACGCCGCACCTATGCGCAAAGCACCTACCGCGATGGCGACTACTTGGTCTTTGGCAGCGAGAGCTCGGGCATTCCCGAGGAGCTGCTCGCCGCGGCGCCCGAGCGCTGCGAGCGCATCCCGATGCTGCGCGATTGCGACTCACTCGATAACGCCGAGGCTTGGGAAGCCCACGAGGAGTCGCTCGGGCATACCGAGGACAGCCACGAGGCCATCCTTCAACAGGATATCTGCGGCAACTTCGTCAACCCGGACGACTACCGCATCAGCGCACTCAACCTTTCCAACAGCGCCGCCATCGTCCTCTACGAAGCCCTGCGCCAAACAGGCTTTCCGGGAATGTGACAAAGGGACAGTCCCTTTGTCACATTCAAGCGCCACGCCGATGGCGCACGCGCCTGATTGATGCTCGAAATAACGAACCATCATTTTTAATCAGAATTAACTAAAGTAAAATGAAGTTAAACGGCGCTGTGAAAGGAGAGCTACGTGGAATACCTCGAAAACCCGTTTACCCCTAGCTTTGGCGAGGTTCCTGCCCATCTCGCTGGCAGACAACAGATTATTCGGGATTTGGACCGTGCCTTCTTGAGCCAGCGCAGGCGCCCAGAATTGACCTCGATCTTCTCAGGCGCGCGTGGAACCGGTAAAACCGCTCTCATGTCGTCGCTCGCGACTAGGGCGGAATCCCACGGCTGGATAGCCGTAAAGACGACCGCGCTCCCGGGAATGCTTGAGGAAATCGAGTTCGGGGCGAAACGCGCCGCAGCCCATCTCATCGACTCGTCCAACCGCTTCGAAGTCACCGGTCTCGGAATTGCACCGCTCGGCAGCATCGAGGTCGATCGCGTTCACGATGCCTCAACCTGGCGTTATCGCATGAGCGACATCATTGACCAGCTCAACGAGGCGGGCACCGGTCTGCTCGTCACGGTTGACGAGGTGGACCCGACACTCGACGAGATGATTCAGCTCGCAGCGACGTATCAGCACTTTGTGACCGATGGGAAACGCGTCGCCCTACTCATGGCGGGACTTCCCAACAACGTATCGACGCTGCTGAACCACAAGACGGTCTCGTTCCTTCGCCGCGCCCAACAATATCATCTGGGTCGCATTGCCGACTATGACGTACGCGAGGCCTTGATTCGCACAATCCAGGAAAACGATCGCCTGGCAGATGCTGAGGGAATCGATAGAGCCGTTCGCTCGATCTCTGGTTTTCCCTTCCTATTGCAACTCGTAGGCTACCGTGCCTGGGATCTCACAAGCGATTCGAAGGAAATCTCGTCACGCGACTTTGACCTGGGAATCAAAATCGCGCGCGACGAGATGGACGACCGAATCCTCGCGGCAACCTATCGGGAACTCACTGCAGAGGACAAGCGATTCCTCATCGCCATGCTCGATGACGAAGAAGAGTCCACCACCGCTGACCTTGTCGAGCGCCTTAAGCGTTCGCCGCAGCAGGTCTCCCGCTACCGACGCCGCATGATAGATGCCGGCATCATTGGAGAACGCGGGCGCGGAATCGTCGCTTTTGAATTGCCATTCTTCCGCGACTATCTCGCCGCTCAATGCGTGAAATAGGCATCAATGAGGCAAAGGGGCTGTCCCTTTGCCTCATTGTCTATAGGTAGCGACCGGTAATGCTCTTGGAACAGGCCGCGATGTCGCTCGGCGTGCCGGCGCAGACGATTTGCCCGCCCGCGTCGCCACCGCCCGGGCCCATGTCGATCACGTAATCGGCGTTACGGATAAGGTCGAGATCGTGTTCGATCACGATAACCGTGGCGCCCTTGGCAACGAGACCGTCAAACACGTTCAACAGCACCTGAACATCGAGCGGATGCAGGCCAATCGTGGGCTCATCAAATACGAATACGGCATCATCCTGCACGCGGCCCATCTCGCTCGCGAGCTTAAGACGCTGCGCCTCGCCGCCCGAGAGCGCCGGTGTGGGCTCGCCAAGTGTGAGATAGCCCAAGCCCAGGTCATGTAAGGTCTGCAAGCGCGCCTGAACCTTCTTGAGCCCCACCGTGGCGTCGATGGCCTCGTCCACACTCATGTCCATGAGCTGCGGCAACGTAAGCAGGCTCCCGTCCTTGCCCTCGCGATGGATACGCGAAGCCGCGTCCGCATAACGCGAACCGCGACATGCCGGGCAGACGATCTCGACATCGGGCAAAAACTGCACGTCGAGCGATATCGAGCCCGTGCCATCGCACGTAGGGCAGCGCAAGGCACCAGTGTTGTAGCTAAAGGCACCCGCCTTGTAGCCGGCTGCCTTGGCCTCGGGCGTACGGGCGAAGGCGCGGCGCAGCTCATCATGGATGTCGGCATAGGTCGCTACCGTCGAGCGCACGTTGGCACCGATGGGCGTGGCGTCAATCAGGTTGGCGCGTGCGATGCTCTCGGCGTCGACCCAGCGCACATGGCTTGGCAGGCGCTCGCCAGCTGCCTGCGCCTTGAGTGCCGGAATGAGTGTCTCGAGCACCAACGTCGTCTTGCCCGAACCCGAAACGCCCGTCACCGCGACCAAGCGGCCGCGCGGAATATCGACTTCGAGCGGCTTGACGGTATGGATGGTATCGGTTGCCATGCGGATGTGGCCCTGGTCGAACATTTCGTCGTCAGCCACCTGTGGACGCAAGCGCTTGGGGTCTGCGCGCAAAAACGGTGCGATGCGGCTGCCCTGCGATTGCTCGACCTCGTCTACCGTACCAGCGGCGATTACACTGCCGCCGCCTGCTCCGGCAACGGGGCCCATCTCGACCAGATAGTCGGCTTCCGTCAGTACGCGCGTATCGTGGTCGACAACAACCACGGTGTTGCCGTCACCTACCAGATCGCGCATCACGCCTACCAGGCCGTCGACATTGGCAGGATGCAAGCCAATCGAGGGCTCGTCCAGCACATAGAGCACGCCCGTCGATCGGTTGCGCACCACGCGGGCGAGTTGCACGCGCTGGCGTTCGCCCGTGGAGAGCGTGGCACCGGCGCGATCGAGCGAAAGATAATCGAGACCCAAATCGACCAGGCGGCGGGCCGCACCCAAAAATGAATCGCAGATATCCGTTGCCATGGGCCGCATCTCGGGCGGCAAGGATGCAGGCACCCCGCGCACCCACTCAATCGCCTCGCCCAGCGTCATGGCCGCCGCCTGCGCCAAATTGATACCGCGCACCTGGGGCTGGCGCGCAGCCTCGGAGAGACGCGTGCCGCCACAGTCGCGGCATGGCCCCTCGCGCAAAAAGCGTGCAACGCGTTTGAGGCCCTTATCGTCCTTAACCTTGGCGAGCGCATTCTCAACGGTATAGACGGCGTTGTAATAGGTAAAGTCGAGCGGCGTGGCGCCCTCGCCGTTTTTGGGAACGTAGAGAATGTGCTTTTTAACCGCCGGACCATGAAACACGATGTCGCGCTCTTGAGGCGTGAGCTGGTTAAACGGCACGTCGGTACGCACGCCCATCTCGCCTGCCACCTGCTTCATCAGATCCCACATGAGCGTGCCCCAGGGAAGGACCGCACCCTCGTTGATAGTCTTTGACTCGTCGGGCACCAGGCTCGCCTCGTCCACCTCGCGCATGACACCGGTGCCGCCACAGGTGGGGCATGCACCGCCACTGTTAAAGGCAAGGTCCTCGGCGCTCGGAGCGTAGAACTCGCGGCCGCACGTCGGACACGTGAGCGACAGGCCAGCCGCTACGTTGAGGCTTGGCTCCACACGCGCCCCGCAATGCGGGCACACGTGATGGGCGCAACGGCTAAAGAGCAGACGCAGGCTGTTGTTGAGCTCGGTCATGGTGCCAAAGGTGGAGCGCACGCCCGGCACGCTCGGACGCTGGTGCAGCGCGAGCGCCGCCGGCACGTGCAGCACCTTGTCCACCTGGGCGTGTTCGGCCTGCGTCAGGCGACGTCGAGTATAGGTGCTAAGTGCTTCCAAGTAGCGACGCGAGCCCTCGGCATAAAGAACCCCCAGTGCCAGCGAACTCTTGCCCGAACCCGACACGCCGGCAATACCCACGAGCTTTCCCAGCGGGATATCAATATCGATGTCCTTAAGGTTATGGACACGCGCGCCACGCACCTCGATAGCCTGCGGGCTCATCTTCTGTTCCGTCACCTTTATCACCCTACTCATGCCATAAAACTCGATCGCGAATGTACTCGCCCAGCATGGGCACGGTAAACCGGACGAGACCGTATCCGGCAGCCTCGATGACGCGCTCGCGAATCAGGCTTGCGCGATATTTGCTCGCCCAACTCTGAGTACGGTCGCAGCGCTCAATGATATCCGCCATACGCGTCGGTTTACCCTCGTCAACCGCCATGGCCTCGATAAAGAGGCGTTGCGGGCTGCGCAATCCATAATACAGGGGCGCATCGACCGCTTCGTAGAACTCGGAGACGGCATCCGCATGGCCATCCTCGACATCGCACCTTTCAATGACCTGCGAGTTGCGTCGGACAGCAGAGCGCCACATGTAATAGCCCACCAGCTGAACCATATAGGGATGCCCCATGCTCTTGCGTGCCGCAAGGTCCGCCGTCTCCGCGTCAACGTAAAGACCAGCGTCTTTGACCGTCTGGATATATGAATCGCGCACCTTGGGCAAAGAAATCGCCCCCAGCGTACGCTGCTGGGCACGGCGCAAAAACGTCACGCTCGGCTCTTCGAGCAAGTCATCAACCATACTGGGCAATCCAGCGAACACCAGCGCAAGACCGCGCTGGTCGCTATCGGGCAGGCCCGTGGCATCTTGATCTCCGAGCACCTGCTGATAGAGAACGGCAAGAGCCGCCAGTTCCTCGATAGACGCAGATTGAGCCTCGTCAATCGCAAACAGTATGCCCTGGCCTGGACCGAGCCTCTTGAGGCGCTCGTTGACCAGCCCGCGCAACGTCTCGCCCTTTGCTCGCGCCGCCTCGACCGACATCCGGCCAAACGACGGAGCAAACTCCATTGACGTCACAACGGGTTTATTCGAGCGAAGCGCATCGGCCAAGCGGTCGCATAAGCCAAGCGAAGCGGAATCGGAGACAACCGCCCATCCGCGCTCATTGGCTAGACGTTGCAGCTCCCGCAGGAGAACTGTCTTGCCGCAGCCGCGGTTCCCCGTAATGAGCATGAGCCTGCCCGGCGCTCCGGCGCCATTATCGAGCCCTTCCTGAAAATCTTCGATGACCGGTTCGCGACCAATGAGTATCGGAGGCCGCTTGCCTGCCGTTGGCTTAAAGGGATTTGGATTCATGTCGGCCTCCTCGGATTGGCAAACCCTGGTAATAGTTATACCAACTTATACCGAGTTATACCAATAGCATGTGACAAAGGAGCTGTCCCTTTGTCACATGTGGCCGAAAAACTCGGCGTCTGCTGCTCGCCAGGGGCGGAAGGTGGCGGGATCGATCTTAACGTGCGCCGCGGCGGGCACGTCGTACCATTTGACCGTGTAACCGGCGCCGTGAGAGCAAAAGACCGAGTCGGGCGTGTTGGGCAGATCGGCCTCGGGCTCGTAGGCGGCTGCCTCGATCACGCGCTCGGCATCATGACAAGGCGCATAGCCGGCGAACTCCAGGTACAGATGCCCGCGACCGCTCGTGTAGGCGGCCACCTCCAGCGCATAATCCTGTACCTCGGATGCCGGCACGCGACCCACAATCTTCGCCCGGTCTCCCGCCATCGTCGGCGGCTCGTACTCGGCACCCATGCGTGTGGCATCCGAGAGCGCCCGGCCCACGCACTCCCCCGGCACCTCGAGCTCAAAGCGGTACCACGGCTCCAACAGCACCGCCGCGCCGGCCTCACGCGCCTGCATCAAACCCTGGCGAATCGCGCGGTACGTAGCCTGGCGAAAATCGCCGCCCTCGGTGTGTTTGGCATGCGCACGGCCGCCCGTGAGCGTAATGCGCACATCGGTGATGGGAGAGCCGGTCAGCACGCCCAGGTGATCGCGCTCCATGGCGTTGGTGAGCGCCAGACGCTGCCAGTTAAGATCGAGCTCGTCGGTCGAGGTAACGGTGCCAAACTGCACGCCCGAACCCGCCGGCAATGGCTCCAGGCGCAGATGTACCTCGGCATAGTGGCGCAGTGGCTCAAAGTGGCCCACGCCCTCGACCGGCTGCGAAATAGTCTCCTTATAGAGAATGCCGCCAGACTCAAAATCAATCGAAAGACCGAAGCGATCGGCCAACACCCGCTGCACGACCTCGAGTTGCACGGCGCCCATCAGCTGCAGGTGAATCTGCTCGAGATGCGTATTCCAGCTTACGCCGAGCATGGGATCTTCGTCCGCCAACTCAGTCAGTGCTTTGAACACCGCATGGACATCGTGTTCGCCCGGAAGCACCGTATAGGTGAGGACAGGCGCAATGACGGGCGCATCGCCCGCGGGCTCCGCGCCCAGGGCGTCCCCTGGGCGAACGTGTGCAAGACCCGTCACGGCGCAGATGCCGCCAGCGGCAACTTTCTGTGCAAGCTCGTATTTCTCGCCGTTATAGATGCGCACCTGATCGATCTTTTGCTCCCATGCCTCGGCACCGGAACGTCCGCCAATCATCTGTTTTGCGTGCAGCGTGCCGCCGGTCACTTTAACCCAAGCCAAACGCTCGCCGCGATCCCCGCGGCTGACACGATAGACGCGCGCGGCAAACTCCGGGAGCCACGCCTGTTCGCGCATCAGCGCACATATGCCATCCAGCAGTTCGTCCACGCCCTGGTCCCTGAGCGCCGAGCCGGCAAAGCAGGGAAAGAGCTTGCGCTCGGCAACCATGCGCGACAGCGTTGCGACAGAAAGCTCGCCCGCTTCAAAAAACTCCTCGAGCGCCGCCTCGTCCAACGCAGCAGCGTCCTCCTGAACGGCGCCGCCCGCCAGCAGTTCGTTAGCATCCAGGCAGCCCTCGGAAAGACGCTGCCCAAGCTGTGCCAGCAAAACATCGCGGCCGGGATTCTCCAAATCGATTTTGTTGATATAGATGAACGTCGGAATGTCATAGCGCGCAAGCAGGCGCCACAGGGTTTCGGTGTGTCCCTGCACGCCATCGTTGGCACCCACAACCAAAATCGCGTAGTCGAGTGCGCGCAGCGTGCGCTCCGCCTCGGCTGAAAAATCGACATGCCCCGGCGCATCCACGAGCATGACATGGGTATCGCCGTGATCGAGCACGGCCTGCGACGAGAAGATCGTGATACCGCGCTCGCGCTCAATCGCGTCAGTGTCCAGGTGCGAATCGCCATTGTCCGCGCGTCCGCGCTTGCGAATGCGGCCCGCGTTGAACAACATGGCCTCGGCCAGCGTGGTCTTGCCGGCATCGACATGTGCCAAGATTCCAACGACCGCTTGCTTCGACATGGCTCTCCTCTTATTGCAAGCCCATCGCACGCGGCAACGGGCACCCTCGTTCCACACTGGATGATACAATTTACGGGCCGGCGGGCGAAGCGGGCCCTATCCCCCGACCGAGCTCATCGCCCTGCGTTGCCGCGCGGCGATTTTCGTAGGTTCGCGCCTTGCGAAAGCCGGCACCTCCCCTTTTTGTCTGCCCTGGTTCATCTGGGACAGTAACAACGCGAGCCTCACAACAGCGAGGAGCCACCATGAAGGCATTGCTCAACGAGTTCAAGGAATTCATTAATCGCGGCAACGTGATAGACATGGCCGTCGGCGTGATTATCGGCGGCGCATTCACTGCCATCGTGACCTCGCTTACCGACAACATCATCAACCCGCTTATCTCCGTGATTGCCGGCGGTAGCGCCACCGAGATCTCGGGGTTGGTGGTGCCGGGCACCAATATCGACTTTGGCGCCTTTATCGGTGCATGCATCAACTTTTTGATTGTGGCGGCGATCGTCTTTGCCATCGTCAAGGCCTTCAACAAGGCACAGGAGATTGGCGACAGGCTCGCCGGTGCCACCACCGAGGAAGCCGCACCGGCGCCCGTCTGCCCGTATTGTCTGGAAGAGGTGCACGAAGGCGCGACCAAGTGTTGTCACTGCGGAAGTGAGCTGCCCAGGGAATAGTCGCGTAGACACAGCACTATCAACCACACGGCAAGCACCCCAGGCGCCGCAATTAACTAAATTTGGCCCCGTTTGGGGCCATTTGTCGTTCGAGTGAATTGTTGCCGTGAGGCCCGGCTTTTACGCCTCGCGCAGCCAATCGAACGCGACGCGCGGCGTACCGTCCGACACATATACGATACCGGCGCGCTTAAACCCGGCCTTGGCGATGGCTCCCTGCATGGGCAGGTTGTCCTGATGCGTGTCGATGCGCAGGTGATCGGCACGCTCTTTGGCAAAGGCGAACATCGCAGCCGCGATACCGTGCACGGTGCCGTCGGATGCCACACGGTGCAGCACGGCGTACGGAGTGTCGCTACGCCATTGACCGTCCTCAATTACGTCATAGCACTCGTCCGGGCCCGGTAAAAAGGCAAACGTCGCCACCACGCGACCGTCGACTTCGCACACATAGCTGTCACCGGCGGCGATATCGGCAGCCAGCTGCTCGGCAGAAGGCGTGCCCTCGGGCCACTGCGTGGCGTTGCCATGCGCGCGCATAAAGGCGCGGGCCGCGTCATAGATAGCCATGACAGCGGGAATGTCGGTATCGAGGGTTTTTCTGATCATCACGCGGCGACCTCACGTTTATTGGTATCACTTTGACTGAGCAATGATACCAACGTTTTGAGAAGGGCGCGAAGCAGATGGGAAGCAAAAAGCGAGCCGCCTGGTCAAAGGCCAAAAGCGAGTTTTTGGGCGCTGCCACCGGCGGCGATATGAGCGACCTGTTTGCGCGCGAGGACGAGCGTCGCGACGCCTTGGACGCCGAGCGCGATGAGGCTTGGCGCTACAAGTCGTGCGAGCGCAAAAACCGTTACGACACGCGCGCCGAGGCCGAGGCAGTTATGGCCGACTGCGAAAACCGCGGGCGGCGTGGTTTGGCCTGCTACAAATGCGAATACTGCGGCGGCTGGCACCTGACATCGCACCCTTGGAAATAGGCACCGCATCGGCACGGCGCTAGCGAAGCGCCGGTAATCGCACGCAAGTTACGGGCGCGGCGGCACTAAAACATCGTAACGAACTGCCTTGCCCGCAAGTTGATAGCTCGGCTTAACGCCGGCAAGCAGCGGCCCCTTCACCGGTCGCTTGATAACCACCTTGCGCGGATGCACCGCAAGCGCAGCTTCGACCAGCGTCTCCTCATCGGCGCACGGCTGTTCCAGATGATGCAAAAGTTGGAACTTCTTTTTAACCGCCGCGCTCTTGGTGCGCTCGGGAAACATGGGGTCCAGATACACCACGTCGGGAGCCGCGAGCTCGCCCTGCCCGATCAGCTCAGCTGTATGGCGAAGGCCGGTAATACTGTCCTCGCCCGCATGTAAGCGCATGCGCGCCACGGCTGTCGCAAGCGCCGGATCATCTGCCGCGCGATCCAAAGCATCCTTGAGGAGTGCCGCGATCACGCAATCCTGCTCATACAGATCGACGGTAAAGCCCGCGGCCGCCAACAGCAGCGAATCCTCGCCAAAGCCTGCCGTGGCATCAATCGCCCATGGGCACTCGACGCCTTTTGCGCGCGCAGCCTTTACCAGCAGCTCTTGCCGCAGACGGCCCTGCTTGAGCCGCGGATGCATGCGGGTGAAATCGGCACGCAGCTCCATCGTGCCGTCGGTGAGCGTGAGGCCCTCGGACTTCCCGATTAGCTCAAGCCCCGCGGACCGAGCAACAGAAAAGGGATCGACGACGCCCATGGGTACTCCTTAACAAGCAAAACGAATACGCGAGCGCCGTTTATGTCGGCACCCAACCGTCCGCTATTGTCCCACATGCGACATGGCCCACAGCATCCCAATGCAAAGCACCGCCATCAATCCCGTGCACACGGCAGCGATCACAGAATCACCCATGCGCCTTCCCAACGACCGCGGCTCATGCACTTGCCCTGCTCCGTACATCATGGCTCCTCCTTGAGACCAGCTCTTACCATGGACCCATCATCGCAGCGCCGCGCATACGCTGCCATCGATTTGGCTTACGTCCAGCTTTCCTTTTTGAAAGGTTGGGTTGGGTCGCGCGGGCTCAAAGCGCTTTCAGGCGCATGCATCGCTGCGTTGAACTACAATGTGCTTCACCATATGTGCAGTACATTGGGTGCGCCAAGTTGGCGTGCTCGTATCGAAAGGACCAGCCATGAGCAACGCCTGCAAATTACTCAAAATCCTATCGTTCTTCTTCTTTGTCGTCGGCATTCTAAGTGCAGGCATGGGTGCTACAGCGCTCTTTGCGGGCAGCGCGGCAGGCGATATCACGGGTGCCATGATCGTCTCTTGCGTCGTCGTCATCGTATTGGGCGTCGTCGAAATTGTGACCGCTGTCTTTGGTATCCGCGCGGCAAATAATCCCGCCAAGGCTGGCGTTGTCTGGATCTGGTCCATCGTCTGCCTAGCATGTTCGGTCATCAGTCTGCTCCTCTCCCTGCCCCTCTTGGGTGGGACTGGCTCAAGCATCCCCGATTTTACCGGCTTGATTGTCAGCATTATCTACTTTGTACTCGCCAACCGCGTCAAGAAAGAGGGCATGGACCGTTTGAGCTAAGCCGCATCCGTGTCAATCGCTCAGCGACTCTGGTATATACGCCAATAAAAAGGGCCGATCGCGTAGCAACGCGGTCGGCCCTTTACGTTTGCCCAGATAAAACCTACCAAAATAAACCTGTCCCTTTTTGGCAGGTTGTTAGCTGTGGCGGTACTCGGCGATGATGAAGTCGATGTCAGTCTGAAGGGTATCGAGGTTTGCCAGGCGCTCTTTGTCGGCGGGGCGCGTGCGGTAGTAGTACGGCGTCATCTGGAACACCGCCTCGATGTCCGCCTGGGTCTGAAGCGTAATATTCGCAGACACCCGCTGCGTTCCGACCAACTCGAGCTCGGTGGTCTGCGGCAGCTTCTCGTCATTAAGATATGGCGTGTCGTAGAGCACCTCCTTGAGCCCAAACAAATGACGGGCACCCGGCACCACGGTATAGAGTGAGCCCTCTGGCGCCAGCACGCGGGCAAACTCACGCTCGTTAAAGGGAGCGAAGAGCTCGGTCACCATATCGAAGGCGCCGTCCGCCACGGGGATGTCCTTCATGTTGGCCACGAAATAGGTCGCATCGCCGCGCTTGGCGGCCAGGCGCACCATCTCTTTGCCCAAGTCGAACCCGTAAGCGCCCACGCCCGGCACCGCGCCCATGGCACTCGTGTAATAGCCCTCGCCGCAGCAAATATCGAGCAGCGTCATGGGGCCGCTCGTAGACGCAGCACGCCCAGACACCTGCTTGCGCACCAGCTCGACCATCGCATCGCGCAACGGTGCGTAGTATCCGCGGTTCAGAAAGTCACGACGGCTGCGTGCCTGCGACTTGGGATCGCCCATGGAGTCGCCGCTCTTGGACGAGCGCAGCAGATATAGATAGCCCTCGCGCGCACGGTCAAACCGGTGTCCGCTCGCGCATGCAGCACCGCGTTCATTGTCCACCAACGGCTCATGGCAAACGGGACACAACAACATGGCAACTCCTTAGCGCGAACAACACAACGCACACCATTGTCGCACGCCTTCCCCACCTAGTCATTGGGGACGTTCTTGAATGACTAGTCGTTTAAGAACGTCCCCAACGACTAGCCAATTAGGAGTATCATCGTCTGCGCAAATAAGCACGATATAGCATGTTAGAGATTGAGAGCGCATGGCTGATACCGTATCTAAGCACATTGACATGACCACCGGCTCGCTGTGGCGAAATATTCCCCTGTTCGCCTTCCCCGTGGCCGCCACGAGCATCTTGGAGCAGCTGTCGAACCTCATCGCCACGGTCATCATCGGCAACTTCTCGGGCGACCAGGGAACCCTCGCCATGGCGGCGGTCGGCTCCAATGTTCCGCTTACCAGTCTTATGCTCAACCTGTTTATTGGCATGTCGCTTGGCTCCAACGTGGTCATCGCCAACGCTATCGGCCGCAACGACCAAAACATGGTCAAACGCGCCGTCCATACCTCGATTTTAATGGCGCTCGTGGGCTTTGTCGTCATCGCACTGGGCGAGATCTTTGCCGAGCCCATGCTCGCCGCGCTCAACGTTCCCGCCGAAACCATGCCGCTCGCTTCGCTCTACCTGCGCGTCTTTTTGCTTAGCATGCCCTCGATCTTGCTCTACAACTTTGAGGCCGCGATCTTCCGCTCCGTCGGCATCACTCGCATGCCGCTGCAGGCGCTTGCCGTGTCCACCGTCCTCAACATTGGCCTGGATCTCATCTTTGTCCCCGTACTCCACTGGGGCGTCGCGGGCGTCGCCATCGCCACCGCCATCGCCTACACCGTCAGTGCCGCTACACTCTTTATCCGCCTGCTCAAGACCGACTCCGTCGTCCGCGTCACCCTACGCGACCTGGCTATCGACCCCGTCGCCCTCAAGCGCATCGTCAAGATCGGCCTGCCCGCCGGCATCCAAAGCGCCGTCTTTGCCGTCGCCAACATCATCATCCAGTCTGCCATCAACAGCCTGGGCACCGAGGTCATGGCGGCATCGAGCGCCGCCATGAGCCTGGAGTACGTGTGCTACAACCTGCTCAACAGCTTTAGCCAGGCCTGCACCACCTTTGTGGGACAAAACCACGGTGCCCGCCAGATCGACCGCTGCACCAAGACGCTCAAGGTCTGCCTGGTCGAAGGCGGTATCGTTGCCCTCACCACGATTATCGTTATTGTCGGCCTCGGGCGCGAAATCCTATCGCTGTTCAACAGCGATCCCAACATCGTCTCGATCGGCTATATCCGCGTGTGTTCGATCTTCCCGGCGTACGCCTTTAGCATGTTCTACGAAAACATGTCAGGCTACCTGCGCGGCTTTGGTATTTCACTCACGCCCGCCCTCATCACCATGATCTGCGTCTGCGGCATCCGCTTCTATTGGGTGTTCTGCGTGTTCCCGCACTTCCGCACCTTTGTGAACATTATGATGGTCTACCCCATCAGCCTGGGCACCACGGCGTTCTTTATGGTCGTGGCGGTGCTACTTTGCCACCCGGCACGCACCTATCGCGCCACCCAAGCCAGAGCGACAGCCCGCTAAACACCGCACTCAACGTCACGCCAGTCATTAATTGACAATATGCGAGCTCATATAGTCGATAAACCGCCTCGTGGCGATAGGCATGGTGTCCCAGCTGCGCCAGGCGGCCACCACGTCGCGCGAGGGAGCATGCACGATGGGCCGCACACGAATTTCGGCTCGCATGCCCTCCACAGTACGACGGTAGAGCATGCTCACGCCTAGGCCCTCCTCCACCATCGCCATGATGGTGTAGTCGTCGGTGACCTCACTCGTCACGTGCGGCGACAGGCCATGCGCCGCAAATGCATCGAGCACCAGGCTCTGCTCGCCCTCATCCAGCAGCACAAACGGCTCGGACGCCAAATCGGCGAGCGTCACCTTTTCCTTTGCCATCAGCGGATGCCCGACAGGCAACAGCGCCACCAACTCGTCGTGATAGACCACGCGCTTCTCGAGCCCTGCGGTAAAACCGCGTGCCGTAAAACAAAAATCAACCACGCCATCGTGCACCCACTGGGCGTTGCGCGTGTAATCACCCTGCTTGAGGGTAAAGCGTACGCCCGGGTGCAGCGCCCCAAAGTCGCGGATCACACGCGGCAACACGGTTCGACTCACGTTGGTAAACGTCGCAATACGAATATCGGTCGACGAAAGCCCCAGCAGCTCCTGGCGCTTGCCCTCGAGCTCGGCCTCGGCGGTCACGATCTGGCGCAGGTACGGCAGATACTGCTTGCCGTCGCGCGTAAGCGAAACGCCCTGCTTGCCGCGCTCGATAAGCGTGGTGCCTAACTCGCGCTCGAGCGCCTTGACGGCCTGGCTCACCGCACTTTGCGTATAGCCCAGCTCATCGGCCGCGCCCTTAAGACTGCCGCGATCGACCACCATACAAACAATCTGATACCGCGATGCCATTGTGCCTCCCCATCAATGCAGACGTAAAACGTTTTGCCAGGGCTTTTTCTGCCAACATTAGCATTTCTTAATCATACTGAAGATACATTCGCTTTACTACATCCACATCTGAGAGCAGAATCCTTTTTACGAAACCGTTCTGTAACAAAAGGAGCCCCATGGATCGCAAAAAAGCAATCGCGCTCTCATTTTCCGTTCCCGTCGCATGGGGCTTTTCGTACCCCCTCATGAAGATCGGCATGGACAGCATGAACGCCACGAGCATCGTTGCGCTGCGCTGCATCATCGCCTTTGTGGCCTGCCTGCTGCTCTTCCACAAGCGCGCTTTCCGTATCAACCGCGACCTTATGGTTCGCGCCGCTATCATCGGCGCCATTATGGCAACCGAGCTCACCTGCATGTGCCTGGGCTCCAGCCTCACCTCTGCCTCCACTGCCGGCTTTTTGCAGAGCCTGACGGTCGTGATCGTGCCGTTTGCCAACGCCGCCCTGCTGCGTCGCGCCCCCGAGCGCAAGGTGCTCGTCGGCACGGCTATCGTCACCTGCGGCATGCTGCTGCTCTCGGGCGCCGACTTCACCAGCCTGAACCCGGGCGCGCTCATCATGCTGCTCTCCGCCTTTATCTATGCCAGCCACATTATCGTAGCCAAGCGCTTTGTCGAAGATGTCGACCCGCTGGCTCTGGGCGTTTGGCAGCTGGGCTTTGGCGGCCTGTTCTCGGGCATTGCCGCATGCGCCTTTGGCGGCTTCATGCTTCCCAGTACGCCCAGCGAGATCGTGGTCGTCGTCGCGCTCGCACTCATCTGCTCTGCCTATGGCTTTATCACCCAGACGCTCGTGCAGCCCCACGTGCCCGCCGAGACCACCGGCTTCGCCTTCTCGCTCGAGCCGGTCTGCTCTGCCGTCTTCTCGTTCTTCTTGGTTGGCGAGGTCCTGAGCCCCATCGCCTTCTTTGGCGCCGCCCTCATCCTCACCGGCGTCATGGCGGCAACCGTCGAGCTTCCGCGCCTCCGCGCACATGGACAGGCTCGCATGGCAGGAGCGCCCGAGCACGTTTCGTAGACCCCACTCTTCATACAGCCGCGGCATAAAGGCAACCGGTGCGCCTTTACAATAGATGCCAACAGAGCATCTGGCATAAAGGAGCCCCATGGACACCGCAACTCGCGATCGCAACATAGCAACTTGGTTGGGCGATGCGCCGCAGCCGGTACGTGACACTACGAACCAGCTGCTCGAGCGCATCGCCCTTTTGCGTGCCGAGCAGACCATCTACCCGGCACAAGACGACATTCTCAATGCCCTCGCCTACACGCCGGCCGACCAGGTCAAGGTTGTCATCTTGGGTCAAGACCCCTATCACGGACCCAACCAGGCAATGGGACTGTCGTTCTCGGTCCCCGCGACGCAAACCAAGTTGCCGCCGAGCCTGCGCAACATTTTCAAGGAACTCAAAGCCGATCTGGGTTGCCCCATTCCCGCCACGGGAGACCTAACCCCATGGGCACAGCAGGGCGTCCTGCTCCTCAACACCACGCTCACCGTGCGCGAGCATGCCGCCAACTCGCACGCCAAACTGGGCTGGAGCACGCTCACCGACTACGTTATCGAACGCTGCTGTCAGCTGCCCCAGCCGGTAGTCTTTTTGGCATGGGGCCGCTTTGCCCAGCAGATGGTCGAAGGCAAGCTCGCCGCTACCGGCGCGGGCAAGGCAACCGGCAAGTTCTGCCTGGCCTCTACGCACCCCTCGCCGCTTTCGGCCAACCGTGCCACGGCAGAACTCCCCGCTTTTATGGGGTCGCGCCCCTTCTCTGCCGCCAATCGGCTACTCGAACAGCACGGCTCGACCCCCGTCAACTGGACTTGCATCGGCTAAAAATCGATACATCAAAAACGCGCCCGACGGCTTTCCATCGGGCGCGTTTCCTATTCGGGCCAAATAAATTGTGTGCGACCGGCCTCGCCGCCATCGATCAACAGACTCTGTCCGGTCATAAACCGGTTGGTCACGCCCACAAAGTAGATCCACTCGGCGATCTCTTGGGCGGTGGCCCAGCGCTTAAGCGGCGTGAGCTCCATAATCTGGTTCCACAGGTGTTCGTCTTCCATCACGCAACGGTTGAGCGGCGTGATAACGCCGCCCGGGTCCACACTGTTGGCAATGGCCTGCGGTGCCAGGCGGTTTGCAAGGTTCTTGGTGTAGGCGATAACGCCGCCCTTGCTGGCAGCATAGGCAGGAAACTCCGATCCCGTATGCCCGCTCGCCGACCCCACATTGACCACGGATTTGATAGCCGGCGCCGGCTTGGCGGCAAGCCCCTCCCCCGCAAAGGCGTAGCGCTCGGTCACGTTGATGATGCCATACAGGTTGGCGGCGATGTCGTCAGCCGAATCCTGCGTACCGGCAACGTTCACGATCACCTGGGGTTCAAGATCGTCTGGAAACGCGTCCGGCTTGCGAACATCAACGATCAGATGGCGGTAGCGCTCGTGTTTGATCGCCGCCGGTAGCAAATCAAAGCCCACGACCTCGTGGCCCTCGTCCAAAAAGCGCTGCACGCATGCGGCTCCAATGCCGCCCGAAGCACCCGTGATCAAAACCCGCATACTTGCTCCTTAGGCGGTTGCGTGGCGCTCGAGGTACTCGGAGCCCACATTCTCGCGCTCCCAGCCGCGCACGACCTTGTAGCCCACGGGGCTCAGGAAAACCTCGCACAGCAGCTCGGCAACAGCGCCGGTCAGCGAGCACATAAGGACCTGCACCCAGGTCCAACCAAAGAACGTGTGGCTCACCACAATGGCAAAGACCAAGTTGTCGATAAACTGGCCAACACCCGTGGACACATAGGAGCGGAAGGCGAAGCTCGCAAAGTTATTCTTTTTGAGCATGCGGCCGAGCGACTGGTTGAGCGTGGAGTTAACCACGGCAGAAACGAGCATTGCCAGCGAAGAGCCCAGCACCACGTACCAGGTGCCGCCGATGGTGGCGTTAAGGGCGGTGTTGACCTCGATCATGCCGGTGTCGTAGTAGGCGCCCCACATACCGGGCGTGAGCGAGCATGCCCAAAAGCACAGGCTCACGGCCAGGTTGACCAGCAGCGCGAGGATAGAGATTTTGATGGATGCCTTGGCGCCAAAGCGCTTGCAGATCATGTCCTGGCACAAAAACGAAACCCAGCTCACCACAAAGCCGCAGTCGAGTGCCAGATACGGCAGGCTGATAAGCTCTTTGTTGGCCAGCAGGTTCATCATGATAACGCTCACGAAAAACAGCGAAACCGTTGCCGCGGGAATGCTCCGCAGCAGGACCTTGTAGTCCTCCATGACCTTCTTGATCATTATGTACTCCTTTGGTTTTAGGTTTAACGAGTAGGATATCGGACCCGAACTGCTCGGACGCCCCGGTCTTGAGACGACGGGGGGTATGATAGCCGCTCGCGCGGCATAAGGCAAACAAACGGCGCGGCAGCCCCGCAGGGCCACCGCGCCGATGCGTTAAAAGGCCACGTTGCCAAACTCCGACAGGATAAGGTCGGGGTTGTGGTCAGTTGCCCAATCCACGTTCCACGGGCTCGTGAACAGCAGCAGCTTACCGCCGCGCATGTCCTCGACGCGCAGTGTGTCGCGCGTGAGCGAAAGGCCCGGGATATCGATGGTGTCGGGGTCGTTTTGGATCCAGCGGATGTCCGTATAGGGCAGTGGCTGGCGACGAACCTCAACACGGTACTCGGCCTTGAGGCGGCGCTCGAGCACCTCAAACTGCAGCACGCCGACCACGCCCACAATGACGCTCTCCATGCCGGCACCCAGTTCGCGGAAGATCTGGATGGCACCCTCCTGGGCAAGCTCCTCCATGCCCTTGACGAACTGCTTGCGCTTGAGCGTGTCGACCTGCGTAATGCGAGCGAACATCTCGGGGGCAAACGTCGGGATCTGCGGATACTGCACGTGGCGCTTGCCAGAGCACACAGTGTCGCCGATGCTAAAGATACCCGGATCGAACAGGCCCACGATATCGCCTGCGTACGCCTCGTCCACGATGGCGCGATCGTCGGCCATCATCGACGTGCCCGTGGCAAGCTTGAGTTTGCGGTTGCCCTGCACGTGGAAGGCATCCATGCCGCGCTCGAACTTGCCCGAGCAAATGCGCACAAAGGCGATGCGATCACGGTGGTTCTTGTCCATGTTGGCCTGGATCTTAAACACAAAGCCGCTAAAGTCGTCGCGGCAGGGATCGACCGGCTCGCTGGTGAGCGTATCGGTATAGGCACGCGGCGTCGGGGCCAGGCGCAGGAACTCCTTGAGGAAGGGCTCCACGCCAAAGTTGGTGAGCGCCGAGCCAAAGAACGCCGGGCTCAGCTTGCCGCAGGCCACGGCATCCAAGTCGAGCTCGTCGCCGGCGCCATCGAGCAGCTCGATGTCGTCCATCAGGTTCTTATGGTTCTCCTCGCCGATGAGCTCATCCATGGCAGGGTCGCCCAGCTCGGCCTCGACCTCGGCGACCTTCTTGGTGGCGTTGGCGTGGCCGTCGCCCTCAAAGGCAATGACGCGACGAGTCTGACGGTCGAACACGCCGCGGAAGTTGCGGCCGCTGCCGATCGGCCAGTTCATGGGATACGTATTGATGCCCAGAACATTCTCGATCTCTTCCATGAGCTCAAACGGATCGCGAGCCTCGTGGTCGAGCTTGTTCACAAAGGTGAAGATGGGAATGTGGCGCAGCGTGCAGACCTTAAAGAGCTTCTTGGTCTGGGCCTCGACGCCCTTAGCGCCGTCGATGACCATGACCGCAGCATCGGCGGCCATAAGGGTACGGTAGGTATCCTCCGAGAAGTCCTGGTGGCCGGGGGTATCGAGGATGTTGACGCAGGCGCCGTTGTAGGTGAACTGCAGCACCGAGGAGGTAACGGAAATACCGCGCTCCTTCTCGATGTCCATCCAGTCCGAGACGGCATGCTTGGCCGAGCTCTTGCCCTTGACCGAGCCGGCAGTCTGGATGCTGCCGGTATAGAGCAGCAGCTTCTCGGTAAGTGTGGTCTTACCGGCGTCCGGGTGGCTGATGATCGCGAATGTGCGGCGCGACGAGATTTCATCCGACAGGCTTGCCATGCGGATCCTTTCTTGCATTGAGTGCATTACGTCGTTGTAACCGTATTATTGTAGCCGCGAAATCCCGCTCTAGGGCGCCTATCAGGACAAATTCATCAGTTGGGGCCTGGGTAGCCGGGCCAATCGGTATTTACCTCTTGCGTAACTGTGCATAGTGTATATATACTGTGCTTACCGGTTATATACACGTGTAGCCCAACAGCTAAGGAGCCGCTGTGGACATCATCCTATCCAATTCGAGCGATAAGCCCATCTACGAGCAGATAACCTCGCAGGTCAAAGCTCAGATCTTATCGGGCGCACT
This sequence comes from Collinsella aerofaciens, assembly GCF_020709435.1. Lineage (GTDB taxonomy): Bacteria > Actinomycetota > Coriobacteriia > Coriobacteriales > Coriobacteriaceae > Collinsella > Collinsella aerofaciens_AU. Next base: position 19,188 of record NZ_JAJFDP010000004.1, on the reverse strand, counting down.
TACTGCGGGAGCCAAACTCCCCAGCATCCGCGCACTCGCGAGCGACCTAGGCGTGAGCGTCATCACCACCAAGCGCGCCTACGCCGATCTGGAGCAGCTCGGGTTTATCTGTACCGTGCAGGGCAAGGGCTGCTTTGTTGCCGACGGCAACCAGGAGCTCTTGCGCGAAAACCAGCTCTGCCATATCGAAGAGCTGCTTACGAAAGCGGCGAGCCAAGCCGAAACCCTGGGTGTCACGCGCGACAAGCTGCACGAGATGCTCGACCTGGTAGCCCCCGAAACCATGCAGTAGCCATCTGCAAGAAAGGCTATACCATGCAAAACTTGCTTGAACTCAAAGGCATCTCACGCACTGTAAGCGACCGCTTTTCACTGCGCGACGTCACGCTTGCCGTGGAGCCTGGCCAGATCGTCGGCTTTGTTGGTGCCAACGGTGCTGGCAAAACAACGACGATTCGAGCCGCGCTCGGGCTTATAAAGCTCGATGCCGGCGAGGTGCGCCTGTTTGGGCAGCGCTGTGGCGCCGACGCGCCCGATGAGACACAGCGTTGTCTACGTGCCCGTGTCGGCCTCGTGCTGGACACGTGCCCCTTCCCTTCAACGCTCAAGGTGGGCCAGATCGAGGCACTCGTAGGCCCGGCGTACCCCACGTGGGACTGCAAAACGTTCGCCGGATTCATCGACCGATTTGGCCTCGATCCCAAGACAAAGGTCAAGGACCTCTCCCGCGGCATGGGCATGAAACTGCAGCTTGCCTGTGCACTCAGCCATAATGCCAAGCTACTCCTTTTGGACGAAGCCACCGCGGGCCTCGATCCCATGGCGCGCGAGGAACTGCTCGATGAGCTGCTTGCTTTTGTCGCCGACGGTCAGCACAGCGTGCTGCTCTCGAGCCACATTACGTCCGACCTCGATCGCGCCGCCGACCGCGTCATCTGCATCGATAACGGCTCGATTGTGTTTGACCTGCCGCGCGAGGACATTACCGACCGCGCCGGCATCGCCCACTGCACCCAAGCGCAGGCCGCCGAGCTTATGGCTTGCGTCGAAGGTGCCCATGCCGCCCGCCACGCCTATAGCGTGGACGTGCTCGTGCCCAACCGTCGCGAAACGCTCGAGGCCTTTCCCGAGATTCCCTGCGATCGGGCAACCATTGACGACTATCTTCGCCTCACGCTGAAAGGGGCTTCAAAATGAAACGCGCCTTTATGTCCGAGCTCGCCATCGCTCGCACGCTCATCCCGAGCATTGCGGGCGTCGGCCTGTTCATCTTCGTCGTGCTAACCCTTGCCAACGCATCGGACGGCGATTCCGGTATGAGCGCCGGCGCCTGCGCGGTCAGCGCCATGTCGCCCATCATGGTCATGAGCTCGCTGGCCGGCTTCGACAATCAAAACGGATGGGAGCGTTATCGGGCAACGCTGCCTCTCACGCGCAAAGACATAATTTGCGTACGCTACCTGTGCATCGTTGTCTTCTCGGCCATCATGGCCTGCGCCGCCGTGCTTTTGAACATCATCGCCCTTCCGTTCTTCAACAGCGCGGACGTGACCTCGACGGGACAGACCGTCTTTGAGATCGCAATAGCCTCGGCAGCCTCGATGCTCATCTCCCTCATGATGGTGTTTTTGGCACAGCCGTTATTCTTTCGTTTTGGACATATGGAGGCGCTGCGCCTATCCGTTGGCCTGTTTGCCCTGCTCTGGTGCCTTGCCATTGCCACGTTGAGCTCCTCCAACCCCATCAGCAACTGGCTCATGTCGATTGCCGGGGCGAATCCCGATCCCGCCGTCCTTGACTGTCTGTGTGCAGGAACTGCAGTACTGGCGCTCGCACTATGTGTAATCAGCTGCGCTGTCAGCACCAAGGTTTATCGAGCACGCGATCTGTAATCGACGGCTAAAAAAGCTTAGGTGGTACCCCGCTTATTTTTTCAATGTAACGAGGCGGCATAGCGTCACCACCGCCCTTCACAGCAGGCCGTCTAGTTCTTGGCAACCAAAAAGACACCGTCAGCATATCGAAGGTGAATACTTTTCCGAGAAGTGAACGAGTAAAAACAGTGCCCTGTAGCATCGACATTTTTAAGGACTCAATTCCTGCGGTTTTTGTCTAAGAATCCTGCAGTTTTGTTCGAAAAAGTGTGTATGTTCCAGGGGTCCAGATTTACTCGTTCACTTCGCGGAAAACCATTCACCTTCGATTCGAGCCTTAACCAAATGCCCTCTCGAACTATGGCCCCTGTCTCACCACAGCGATACCAAAGCTTCATGGCGGGGCGGTATCATCGGACGAGCGCCGTAAATCTGGCGCGGTCGTTCTTTGGGGAGGCATTTCACCCGTGTCGTGGGTCGCAGCAGCATTTGTGTCGGCTTTCTTTGCCGGCGTCACATCTGTCCTGGCCAAATGCGGCATCAAGCAGACCGACTCCGATGTCGCGACGGCCATTCGCACCTGCGTGGTGCTCGTTTTCGCCTGGGCAATGGCGGGCATTTCTGGATCCATTGGAACCATCGGCAGCATCGAACCCAGATCTTGGCTCTTTCTCGTCCTCTCGGGACTCGCTACCGGCGCTTCGTGGATCTGTTACTTTAAGGCGCTGGGCATCGGAGACGTCAATAAGGTCGTACCGGTCGACAAGATGAGCACCGTACTCGCCGCGCTGATCGCCATCGTGCTTTTTGGCGAGACGAGCAACCTTGCGGTTAAGCTCGTGGGAACCGCTGTCATCACCCTCGGCACGTTTTTAATGATCGAGAAGAAGCAGTCTGCCGGACCCGAGCAGCAGCAAGACCGGACCTGGCTCGCTTACGCCCTCGGCGCCGCCGTGTTCGCGGCGCTCACGTCCATCCTTGCCAAGGTTGGCATCGAAGGCGTCGAGTCAAACCTGGCCACGGCAATCCGCACCTGCGTGGTACTGGTTATGGCATGGGCGATCGTGGCAGCCAAGGGAAAACTGGATCAGGTCGCGCACGCTGACCGGCGCGAACTCGTATTTCTCGCAACATCGGGCATCGCGACCGGAGCATCGTGGCTGCTCTATTACTACGCCATCGCCACAGGCCAGGTGAGCGTCGTGGTGCAGATCGACAAACTATCGATTGTCGTATCAGTACTATTTGCGCGCCTGACATTCAACGAAAAACTCTCACGACGCAGCGTCATCGGTCTCGCCCTCATCGTACTGGGCACCGCCGCGCTCGCAGTTTGGAAGTAGCGCGGCCAGCAGCCGCTACATCCTCACACCTGGCTTGGGATGCCTGTACTGACCGTGGGATGCCGTGCGCTTACCGTGCGAGATGGCAAATTTGGGACAACAGTGCAGGCAACGAAGGCAGGCTGCGCACTCCGGCTTTGTCCAGACGGGAAGGCCGTCGCGCATCTCAATCGCCGCCATGGGGCAGCGCTTGGCACACAGGCCGCAGCCGATGCAGCGATCGGCATCGACGGCAAACTTGCTCGTCTGTTGCATGCGCGGCAGCCCAATTGCGTGATACGCGCACGATGCAAACAGAGGCACGCGATGGCGCATCATGTTGCCCGTGCGGCGTGCCCGCACCGCCTCGATCACGGCATCAATCTGCGCCTCGGCAGCTCTATTGATGCCCTCAACCTTTTGAGGGTCAGACAGGTCGAAAACAGGCGTCCAGGTATCGGGCATCTTGACGCTCATCGCCGCATCTAACTCGAGCCCACGCTCGTGTAGCAGATCGCGGGCGAACTTGGCCGATTGCCCGGTCGTCGAACCATATGTCGAGACATAGAACGTATAGGGGCGCTCGCCGCCCATTGTGCCGGCAGCAACCGATAGGTCGACAGTCTTCAAAAACTCGATCATTGGCGTCGGCAAGCCCCAGGCGTATACCGGGGCGACAAACCCCAGCCGACAGGGGCCTTCCATCACAGCAAGGTGAAGGATCTCGGCATCAAAGCGCTCAATCGACATAACTTTGTCGCTTGTCGCCGCTGCAATGCGACGCGCCACATGCTCGCTGTTCCCTGTCGCGCTAAAGTACAGGATCATCTCGTACCCCTGGAATTGACTCGTGAAAAACCGCGCTACTTGCGCAGCGGCTTGGGCAGCGGAATGCCGGCGGCGATAACGGCGGCGATGATCATGCAGACGATACCCTTGAGCGGGAAGCACATGAGCAGCAGGCCCACGACCATGACGGGCTGACGCATAACGGCGCCCATCGTCGATGCCGTGCAGACGGCGACGCAAAAGACCGGATCGGCGCCGGCGAGGATGGCAAGGCCATAGCCCAGGCTTACGCCCGAGAAGATAACCGGGAAGAAGTGGCCGCCGCGCCAACCAAGGTTGATGAGGGCGGGCGTCAGCATGGCCTTAACAAGACCGGTCGCGATAAGCACGCCAGCGGGAATGGTCAGGTAGGTTTCCATGAGCACGTCGGCCTGAGTCTCGCCGGCAAACATGGTGTAGGGCAGGACCGTGCCGCAGATGGCGAGCGCCAGACCGGCTAGCATGGCCTTGACGACAGGACGCTCCCCTATTGCATGGGCAAGCGCTTCGCTCGTGTGCTCAGAGACAAAGTACAGCCAGCCGCAGATTGTTCCGATCAACGACAGAGGGACGAGCCAGGTAAGCTCCAAGTTGCCCACCACGGCAGCCTCGAACCTGGGCATGCCCATGCCGCCGCCCATGAGCTGGCCGAGCAGCAGGTAGGTGCCCAGGCCGCCGGCAATCGCGATGCCGTAAACCACGGTCTTTTGTGCCTTGGGCAGCCTGATGGTGATCTCGTCGGACGCAGAGCCCTCGTCGCCGTCGGCGCTACCGGCAAGCGGTGCCACAAAGCCAAAGACGGGCGCGGTAAAGAGCGCCGTCAACGCGGCCTGGGTACCCAGCAGCGTAAGCTCCCTAAATTCGGCGCCAAAGCGGCGCATGCGGTCGCCAACCCAGCTGCACAGACCCGCGATAACGCCGGTCAGGCCGGCCTCCGGTCCAATACTTCCGCCAAACAGCAGCGGCAGCAATGCCGCGAGCGAAAGCTTGCCCAGGTTGTCGTACGGGTAGCGCCCGTCTTGCTTAACCTTAGCCATCACCTGGTTGAGGTCATCGGTCTTGGTGCCTGTCATCTTCTCGTACAGACCAATTAACAGACCGCCCAGCAAGCAGACAAAAAACGGGTACGGCAAAAAGCCAAACGGGCCGCTGGCAAGCTCGGGCGAAGCGACGCCCAGCGCGTGCGGAATCTCGGTCCACAGATAGTCGATACCGTGCTCCATCGCAAAAAAGAACAGCCAGACCGCGGCACCTGCGAACGCACCGGTCACAGCAACGCTAACTAAAAACAGCGCGCGGTTTGTGGGTTTGGCAAGGTTATCCATCGGGTCCTCCCGCGGTCAAAGTCGACATAGTTATGTTTTATTGTAGAGCGAGCGTTGCCCGAACGAGCCAACCGTCTGCGCCGCAAACGGCACCATTGGGAGCCATAGCGGGACAGGCTTAAGACTCATCCGTTGATAATCGAGACAATCTCGCGCAAATCGTCGGCAAAGTAGATGCCGTGCTGGCGCCTCGGGCTCGAAAGCCCTTTATCAATCATGTGCCCGAGCAGCGCCTTGAGGTCGTTGTAGTAACCGTCCAGGTTATACAGGATGCACGGAGCACTCAGGTGCCCCAACGACACCGCGGACATGACCTCGGCAATCTCCTCGAGCGTGCCCGTCCCACCGGGAAAGGCGATGAACGCATCGCCGAGCTCAATCATCTTGGCTTTGCGCTCGGCCATATCACTCGTCACGATGAGGTCGTCGATACCGTCATGTTGAAACTCGGCCTCGATAAAAAAGCTCGGCTCCACACCCGTCACATGTCCGCCTGCCTCGAGTACGCTATCGGCGAGCGCACCCATCAGGCCCGATTTGGACCCGCCGTATACCAACGCGTGTCCGTTGGCGCCAATCCAGTTGCCCAGCTCCTGTACCGCAGACAGAAATGCTGGGTCGTTACCGACACTGGCACCCAGATACACGGTGATATTCATATTCAGTCCCCCTCATCGTGACGCACGGCGCCCGTTCTAGCGCTGGCGTCGACGATACTCGCGCACGCGACGCGAAAGATCGGCAAGCTCGTCGCGATCGAGCTCTTCCAAATGCTCCAGATCATCCATAAAGCGCGCCATGGTGTCCTTTTGACGCATCTTGATGAGCGTATTGCAGTAGTTCACCGCCACGCCCGTGAGCATGGCGATGTAGAAGATGCTAATAACGCTCAAGACGACGGTAATGGCGCGGGCAACCGGCGTTTCGGCCGGAATGTCGCCAAAGCCGATGGTCGAGACCGTCTCAAAGCTAAACCACAGGCCATCGCCAAACGTGAGGGTCGTGGGCTCGGACAGCCAGACAGCCGTCGAGCACAGCAGGTAAAAGATAAAAAACAGACCCGTGATGCGCGCAAAGCCAGCCTGTCGCAGCACATCGGCAAGCGTCCTCAACTTGTTCATCGCGACCCCTTTTCCCAGACGCCCAATCACGTTCGCCCGGTATTGTCCCACAACCGGCAGCTAGGGACGTTCCTTTTGCGCCGGCAGAAAGGGACTGTCCCCAGCTGCCGGGCGGGAGCGTTTAGCGGTACAGCTGCCAACTGGGCAGGCTGAGCTGGTATCCTTATGCGGTAATGTCTCGATTCGTTAGGATTGCATGTGAGAGCTGCCACTGCCCTTCGTTCAGTTATATGTCGCGCCCTGACCATTGTGCTTGCCGCGCTTGCCGTGCTGAGTTCAATCGCGCCTGTTCAGGCTTTTGCCGATGACTCTAGTCAGCCAGTCAAGACGGTCCGCGTCGGCTGGCTCGTCAACAACGAGGGCTTCCAGGACGGCACCCCCGGCGAGCGTCTCTCTGGATGGGGTTACGAGTACCTCCAGACCCTGTCGTACTACACGCCCGGCTGGCGGTACGAATACGTCTCCGGCACCTTCACCGAGCTTTTGGACATGCTCGAGGCGGGCGAGATCGACCTCATGCCCAACATCTCCTACTCCGAGGAACGTGCCCAAAAGCTGCTCTTTTCCTCGAACCCCGAGGGCACCGAGCGCTACTTCATCTACGCCAAGCCCGATCGCGACGATCTGGCCAAGGGTGACCCCCAAGCGCTCCAAGGCCTTACCATCGGCTGCAACCCCGGCGTTATGCAAACCTTCGTTGGCCAACAGTGGCTCGCCAACGAAGGCATTACCTGCACCTATAAAGAAATCAACACTGGCGGTGCCCTCTTTGACGCGTTCGCAAACAACGAGGTCGATGCCATCATCATGAACGACACGACCTCGTCGCCCAGCGCCTCCCCCATGTTCTACATTGGTTCGAGCGACTACTATTTTGCCGTCCCCAAAAGCCGCCCCGACCTGATGGACGACATCAATGCCGCCATGTCGGCAATCGCCCGCGTCAACCCACGCTATATCGACGAAGTCAAATCTAACTACTCGGCCCAAAACAGCGGTTCATCATCGCTCAACGGCCCCGAACGTTCCTGGCTCAAAACAAATGACAACACCATCGCGCTCGGCTACATTACGGGCAGACTCCCCTACTGCAACGAAGACGAAAACGGCGAAATGGAAGGCTCGCTCGCATCGCTTGCGACGACGTTGCACGATAAATTTGGCATTACGGTCAAAACCGTCGCCTTTGATAGCTACAAGATGATGTCAAAGGCCCTGTCAAAGGGAAGCATAGACGTTGCGCTGCCGGTATACCGAGATTACTGGTTTGCCGAGCAATCAGGCGTTGTGCAGTCGGTATCGTTGGGGACCATATCCCTCACCGCCATCCACACCGGCAGCGACCTGAACAAAGACCTTCAGAACATCGCCTGTACCAAATCATCGTTTGTCAACAAAAATGCACTTGAAAGTCTGTTCCCCACAGCGACCGTGACCGAATACCAATCCGACGATGAAGCGTTCGACGCCCTCAGGAAGGGAATGGCGCACTGCATCGTCGCTCCCAGCTCACGCATAAAAACCATCGGCGACCGTCATGATCTCAAGGACTACGAGACGGTCGAGCTCCCTGACACCTGTGAGCTCTCGTGCTGGATTTCGCACGGAAAGCCCGAGCTGCTGGGAATCATCAACAAGGGCATCATCAATGCCGGAGAATCGCTCTCCGCAAGCAATTACTCCTCCACGTCGTACACGACCCAGGAATCAGACACGCTTCAATTCCTTTTTCGCAACCGCACCGCCATTGCCGCTACCCTCATCGGTATGTTGTCGGTCGGCATCGTCCTGCTCATCTGGGCGCTCGTGCGCGCTCGAACCGAGCGCAAAAAAGCCGACGCTGCCAACGCCGCTAAGACGGCATTCCTCACGCGCATGAGCCACGACATCCGTACGCCGCTCAACGGTATCCTGGGCCTTATCGAGATTGAGGAATTGAAGGAAGGCGATATCAAGGTCGCCCGCGAGAGCCGTGCCAAGGCGCGCGTTGCCGCCAATCACCTGCTCTCGCTGATCAACGACATCCTCGAGATGGGCAAAATCGAAGACCGCAAGCTAACACTGGAGCATGCGCCTTTTAACCTCAAAGAACTCTGTGACAATACGCTGGTTCTGTGCAAGCTCCGCGCGTCCAGTAACGGCATCACCATGCAGGACAATAGTCTGCCGTACGCCACGGGGCCATACATGATCGGCAGTCCCACCCATATCCGACAGATCATGATCAACCTGTTAGACAACAGCATTAAGTACAACAAGCACGGCGGCTCCGTCACCTTTAGTTCAAAGACCAGGCCACTCGATGACGGGCGCGCGCTCTTTTGCTTTAGCGTTTCGGATACCGGCATTGGCATGACTCCCGAGTTTTTAAAGCATATCTATGAGCCGTTTGCCCAAGAAGGTGACGATGCGCGCAGCAAGTTCCAAGGAACCGGCATGGGCATGCCAATCGTCAAGTCGCTTATTGAACTGATGGGCGGCACCATCGAAGTCACCAGTGAGCTCCATGTGGGCACCTCGTTCTACGTGGAGATTCCGCTCGATATCGACGAGAATCCCCAGGCGCGGGCGAATACGGTTGAGAGTGCGCCCGACTGCTCGCTCACCGACATGAACGTGCTGCTCGCCGAAGACAACGAATTGAATGCCGAGATTGCCCAGACGCTGCTAGAATCCGAGGGCGTCGTGGTCACCCGCGCCGCCAACGGCAACGAGGTCGTCGATCTGTACCTGTCGCATCCCGCCGGCAGCTTCGATGCGATCCTGATGGACATTATGATGCCGGACATGGACGGCTATGAGGCAACCCGCGCGATTCGTCTGAGCGAGAAGGTCGATGCAGCCGATATCCCCATCATCGCGCTCACCGCCAATGCCTTTGCCGAGGACGCCAAGGCGGCACACGATGCCGGCATGAACGCCCATCTGTCCAAACCGCTCGACTTTAACAAGCTCAAAAACATACTCGCCCGCATCAAGAAAAACGGATCCGTTTCGCTATAGTTTGTGCTCAACCACCACGCACGACCAGAAAGGAAGCCAACGATGTTTAGGCCCTTACGTCGAAAGAAACGCGCCATCACCGACAAGGAAGCGCGCGAACTGCTCGCTACCTGCAAGCGCGGCGTCTTTGCCGTCAACGGCGACGATGGCTACCCGTACGCCATTCCCGTCAACTACTTCTTTGACACCGAGCACGACAAGATTTATTTCCATGGCGCCAAAGCTGGCCACAAGGTCGACGCACTCAAGCGCGATGACAAGGTCTGCTTTACCGTATACGGCAACGAGTGGTACCAGGACGGTGACTGGGCTCCCTACGTTATGAGCACCGTCGTCTTTGGCCGTTGTCGCCTGGCGAATGACACCCCCGCGTTTATCGAGGACAAAGTCCGCCAGCTCGCCCTTAAGTACTACCCTTCTGCCGAAGAAGTCGAAGAGGAAATCGCCAAAGACATCAAGGGCGTCCAGCTCTACGAGATTTCGATTGAGCATCTTTGCGGCAAGCAGATTCAAGAAAAGTAAGCCCCTCAGCAGGCCTCATCAATAACAATATGGCCCAGTTCCAACCCACCTTGGAACCGGGCCATATGCTTATGAAGCATCGGCGGCGATGTGCGCTAGCGCCTCGACGAGCTCTTGCGAGCTCACAGGTTTGCTCAGGTGCGCGTTCATGCCCGCCTCACGCGAAAGCCTACGGTCGTCGGCAAAGGCGTTGGCGCTCACGGCGATAATCGGCGTGGTCGCGGCATCCTCGCGATCGAGTGCTCGAATCTGACGCGTGGCCTCAAGGCCATCGATACCGGGCATCATGATGTCCATCAACACCGCGTCGTACTCGTACGGCGCGCTCGCGGCAAACATCTCGACGGCAGACTCGCCATCCTTAGCATGCGTCACGATGGCACCGGCACGGCTGAGCGTAAACTGCGCGATCTCGGCATTCAGATCGTTATCCTCTACGAGCAAAACGCGCAGGCCCTGGAGCGCATCGCCATCGCCCGCACCTACGCGAACTGCCTGAAGAATCTCGGAGCGGTCGCACTTCTCGAACGGTAGGCGGATGGTAAACGTCGTCCCCTGCCCCAAGACACTCGTAAAGTTCATGGTTCCGCCCATAAGCTCGACCAACTGTTTTGCGATAGGCGCGCCCAGGCCAGTTCCCGATGAAGCGCCTTCCACCTGTTGCTCCTCGCGACAAAACGGCTCGTAGAGGTGCTGTTGGAACTCCTCGCTCATACCAATACCGTTGTCGGCGATCGTGTATTCATAGACGGGGACGCCATCTACAGGCTCCACCTCGCGGCACACCAGGCGGACATAGCCGCCCTGGCGGTTGTACTTGACGGCATTGCCGGCAATATTGAGCAACAAACGCTTGAGGTGCGTCACGCTCACCCGCGCATAGGGATGATTAAGCGTCTGCTGGTCGGAGATAATTGTCACCAGACGCTCCTCGGCCTGGCGCTCCAGAATATCGCGCACTTCACAGTTGAGGGCCACCAAATTTATGGGTACGAGGTTCAGGTCGACCTGCCCGCTCTCCAGGCGACTCATATCGAGCGCCTCGTTGGCAAGGTCGAGCAGCAGTCCCGATGCCGTCCAGATCTTTGAGCGGCACTCAGTCTGCTTTTGCAGATCGTCCGCATTGGCATCGCCAACCTCGACCATGCCGCGAATGCCGTTGATGGGCGTGCGCAGATCGTGGCTCATGCGACGCAGAAACTCCGTCTTTGCCGAGTTGGCAGACGAGGCCTCACGCGCTGCCTTTGCCAGTTTGTCGCCATAGCCGCGCTCCTGCTGCAGCAAGTCCGTCAAACGTCGGCGATCAGCGCGGCGACGCACCGTCACAACAACGGCTATAACACCGCCGTAGAGCACCAGCACGCCGGCGGCAACAGCCGCGGCGACCTCAAAGTAGCGCTGCGCCGAGGCATAGGTGTACACATAGAATTTGTGCGCTTTTCCAAATGTGCCCAAATACCACTCGCCGTCGGCGTTAACCAATCTGACCTTACCAGCCAGGCATCGATCCTTAATACCGTCGACAATGAAGACATCCGTCACAGGCAGATCGAACACGCCCAATACGGTGGGTTCAACGGCATTGGTCACAACGACCTTGCCGTCGCTTTCGATCACGATATTGCCGCTATCGATGGTTTCATAGCCATCAAGCAAGCTCTGCAGTTTGAGTGTATTGCTTACAACCGCCTTCGCGCTCTGATGCCTTACCGCGATAACGATGCCCTCGCCATCCTGCCGAGTCACGCAGCCAATGTCTGCGACCGAATCATCCGCAAGCGTGATGCGGGCGGTATAGGACTTAAGCGGATGAGTTGCCACCTCAAGCACGGGTGATTCTTTGAGATACGTAGCGAGCGACCCGTAGTCCACATCGCCCGTCGAGGACTCGGACACCAAATTGCCCGATGCGTCCGTCACGATCAGCGCGCTCACGTTGAACTGATCGGCATATTGCTCCAGCATGGCGTTATCCACCGAACCGTCGCGCTCCATATCACGAGCCGCCTCTCCGGCAATCTCCATAACGCGAATCAGGTTTTTGGTCGTATAGGCGCTGTTAAATGCATCGTAGGAAAGGCTCTGCGTCGCCACGTAATCGACAACGTCGGCAAAGCGCTGCTCGGCTTGGGCCGTCGTGTAACCGTAGCTCATCATGCCGGCAACAACCGAGAGCGCTATCCCCAGCAGAGCGACAAGGAGCCGTGCCCCCTGCCGAACGATTGCCCCGCTCCTGAGCAGCGTGGTCGGGCGCATCGATCATGACAGGCCCTCCATATTCAAAAATGGCGAAGGATCATCGAAGTACTTTGACACCAGGCGTTCCATGGTGCCATCGGCAAGCATTTCTTGGTAGGCATGAGTGAGCTTGACGTCGATGCCACGCGTATCGTTGATATCGAAAGCGGTGCCCAAACCGACCTCTAGCAGCGGCTCATCCAAAATGCGATATGTCACACCATAGTCTTTTTCGTAGGTGAGGAACGAGGACTCATGCGCGGCGATAGCGTCGACCAGGCCCTCGACGAGCGCCGGGTTCAGGTATGAACCGTCCGAAAAGCTGTAGAGTTCCTTGATCTGCGGAACGTTTTCATTTATGCGATTGAGCAAAATGTCCTCGGGCTTGGTGGTGGACTGAACCGCCACGATCTTATCCTCAAGATCGGCAAGCGTGTAGATATCGCTCTGGGGATCGACCGCGACCACCTGGCGGCTCGCAAGGTACGGGCCGGCCCAACGATATTCGTTTTCGCGACCCGTCATACTAAAGCTGCCCATGACACAATCGAGTTCGCCGCTCGCCAGCAGCTCCTTCTTCTTTTCCCAGTCAATCAGCTGGTATTTTGGCTTGTAACCAATGCGAGCCAAAGCCTCGGTCAATATCTCGACATCCAGGCCAACGATATCGCCGTACTCGTCGGTATACACAAACGGTGGATAGAGGTCGCTTCCGACGTTGAGCGTCTTAAGGTCGTCGTCTTTGACTTGCGAGGCGTCCAGACCTTCTAATGCAGACGTCGAGGCTCCGTCATTCGACCCGGAACAGCCAGCTATCGCTATGACAAAGGCACTCGCCACTGCAAGCGCAGCAAACAACGAAATGGCAACCGAGCGACGGGGTCTTTTCATCAAGCTCCAGACGATCCTGTTTACAGACTGAAATGGTTAAAGATAATAGCAAACAAAACCACACGAGTGCCCAATTGTTACAGACGCTTTACCATGTGGGACCTTCTAGCCGACTTGACAGAAGGCCCCGCATGCAGTGCTCGCTTACCGTGCATTAAAAACGTAGCGGTCCAAGCGGTCGCACGCTTCCCTTACGCGCGAAAGCGGCAGCGCCAGATTCACGCGAATGTGGCAGGGTCCGTGGAACGGGCGGCCGTCCTGATACCCCACGCCCACGCGCGCGCCCTCGTCGAGCAACCACTGAATATCGCGGCCATGCTCGCGACACCACTCAGTGCAGTCCAGAAACACCATGTACGTGCCCTGCGGACGCGAATAAGACACGCCCTCAAAATGCTCGTCCACGTAATTGCAGAAGTACTCGATATTGCCGGCAAGCACCTGGTTGAGCTCGTCAACCCACTCGTAGCCTTGCGGCTGGTAGGCACCGATAAGCGCATGCATGGAGAGGACGTTCATCTCGTTGTAGTGAGTCTTGTCGGACACGGCGCACACGCGGTCGCGCAGCGTCTCGTTGTAGATGATGTGATAGCTGCCGACCAGACCCGCCAGGTTAAACGTCTTGCTGGGCGCGTAGAGGGCAACCGTACGCATGCGGGCATCCTCGCTCACCGACTGCGTCGGGATATGCTTGTGCCCCGGCAGGATGATATCGGACCAAATCTCGTCCGAGATCACCACGCAATCGTGCTGGCGATAGATGTCCATGGCGTGCTCGATCTCGTCGCGCTCCCATACGCGGCCGCAGGGATTGTGCGGCGAGCAGAACACCGCGGCATGGATGTGGTTTTGGGCGAGCTTGTGCTCCATGTCCTCAAAGTCCATACGCCACACGCCTTGATCGTCGAGCTTAAGCGGGCTGTGGACAATACGATAGCCCACGGCTTCGATGGATTTGGTAAAGCCGATGTAGGTGGGGCTATGGACCAGCACCGCATCGCCCGGCTGGACATACGCGCGCAACGTCGACACGACACCGCCCAGCACGCCGTTTTCGTAGCCGATATGCTCCGGTGCCAAGCCCTCAACACCATTGCGGCGCCTCTGCCATTCGATGATGCGATCGAAGTACTCGGGACGCGGATTGAAGTAGCCAAACATGGGGTGCTGAGCGCGCTTGATGATGTACTCCTGAACCGTGGGCACCGTGGCAAAATTCATGTCGGCCACCCACATGGGAATGCGGTCGAAGCCCTCGTCGGGTGCGTTCGGAGCCATGCCGGGGATCTCGCCCCAGGAGTCAACGGCGATGGAGTCCATGCCGTGGCGGTCGATAAGCGAGCTAAAGTCGTATTTCATGCTGAACTCCCGTGCAAAGTTGATTGTTTTGGTAGGCGTTATTGTCCACCAGCGTGGGCGGTTTTGGCGCGGGGTTTGGCGCTTAATTTGACGGGTACGGACGAATGGCTGGTTAGTCTTGCGCGTCGTTGACGGCAACTACGGTTAGCTGGGTTTCATCGACCGCAAACGATATGTCGAGCCCGGCGTAAGCCAAGTGATAAACGCGGTTTGGCTCGTGCTTGCTGCCTGCGCGGCGTGGATCTTGGCGAAGGACCTCGACCAAGCCGGGGAGCTTTGCGGGCGGGACCATATCCTGCAGCGCTTGCGGGAACTCAACATCGATCTCTTGCCACGGAGCATCCTCAATCCAGCCGCCCGTCGCATCCGGGTGACAGTCGGCAAATGGAATGTAAGGCTTGATATCGTAGATGGGCGTGCCATCGCGCAGGTCGGCCCCCAACACATGGATGATGGGGCCATCGTCGGTAAGCTCCACGCGATCAAGCTTGACGCAGGTGAGCCCGATGGGATTAGGGCGAAACGGACTGCGCGTGGCAAACACTCCCACACGTTCGGCTCCGCCCAGACGCGGCGGGCGCACGGTTTTCGACCATTTTGCGTTGGTTCCGGACCTGTCCCGCGTCTTGGCATCGGCGGCTATGTCCTTAGCCGTGCCGCCGGGTGTGCCGTTTTCAAAACGCCACAGCAGCCATAGGTGAGAGAAGGAGTCCAGACCCTCAACCGCTGCATTGGAGGCAAATTCCGGCTCAAAAACGATGCGTCCCTGCAGATGAGGCGCCAAAAAGCTGTTGCGCGGAATGCCGAACTTCTGCGGCAGGTCGGTATGTATGTGTGCAATAGGTTCCATGCCGGTCATTGTACGGCATGGAGGTGTGGGGCGTTGCGCGCAATTCTTCGCCGCAGTCCTCCGTCGTGCAACCAACGGTTGCTTGGAAGGGCACCTGCTGCCGCGTATGCTTAAGCCATCAACCAGCAGAAAGGAGCCGCTATGGCCTTTGCAGAAAAGCTCATCGCCGTCCGTCGCGCCCATCGCCTTACCCAGGAGCAGCTCGCCGCCAAGCTCTTCGTCACACGCCAAGCCGTCAGCCGTTGGGAGCGTGGCGAGGTCACACCGGGCATCGACATGATGAAGCTCATCGCCGCCGTAACCGGAGAACCGCTGTCCCACCTGCTCGAAATGCCTGAGCACTATTGCCAGAGCTGCGGCATGATACTCACGCCCGACGACTGCGGCACCGATGCTGCGGGCACCGCGACCGACCATTACTGCAAGTGGTGCTACGACCACGGCAAGTACACCTACGAGACCACGATGGAGGCGATGATCGAGGACTGTGCCCCACGGCTGGCGCAAAACACCGGCATGTCGCTCGACGAAGCCGTCTCGCTCATGGGCGCCGTCCTGCCGCAACTGGAGCGCTGGCGCACCGTGCAGGAAAACGAGGAGCGCTACGGCGACGAAGCCCGGAAGCGCTACGGCGACGAGGCGATCGACGCAGCAAACGAAGCACTGCTGGACATGGACCCCGAGACATGGAACGACATGAAGGAACTTGAACGCGCTATTCTGGGCCAACTCTCGATTGCCATGGGCGATGGCGATGCGAATGGAAGCGAGGCTCGCAAGCTTGTCGCGATGCATCGTCGTTGGATTGGTCTCAACTGGGGACGCGAACCCCAGAACGAAGCGTACCTGGGCCTCGCCCACGGCTATCTTGCCGACCAGCGCTTTATCGACTACTACGACAAGCCCTGCGGCACCGGAGCTACGGCGTTTCTGGTCCAGGTCATCGAGTCGTCTTTGGCGCGTGCATAGACCGCGGCGGCTTTGGGTATTTCAATCGAAACCTCAACCGATTGGAGACCCATGGCTACTGATCACGAGCTCGTGCTCTACGTTATGACCGGCTGTCCGTATTGCATAAAGGTCAAGCGCTTTTTGGCCGATAGCAGCGTGACCATTCCCGAACGCAATATCTCGACCGATACCGAAGCCGAGCAGACACTCATCGCCGTCGGCGGAAAACGCCAGGTTCCCTGCTTGTTCATCGACGGCAAGCCGCTCTACGAGTCAAGCGACATCATCGCATGGGTGCAGGAGAATCTGCTCTAGTGCGCACACTCTGTCCGTCCAGGGACCCAGCCCATACGGCCCAAACATGTACACCAGCATCCAAAGTCGACATTTTTCGACATCTTTGGATGCTGGTGTACAGCTTTTGGGTAGTCATGGACGCTCTTAGCCGGCTAATTGTTTGAGGCGACCTTTGGATTATGGCTGTTTGACGCCTCTGGAAAGGTTTCCGAGAGGGCTGTGGTCAAAAAAAAGGCAAATATGAGTACTGCTACCTGTTTAGTAGCAGCGATTTTGATCACTTCAGGAACCATTCAACGTTCCACTCGTCCGCAGACGACGTTATTTCTCCTCATATGTTCAATAAAAGTAGCTCCTAATGGGAACAAATCTCATCAGGAGCTACTATTTATAGCAAAATAAATGCAACCATAATGGCAACAGTACTCATATTTGCCCTTTTTTGACCACGACCCTCCAGAATAGTCGCTGAGAACGACACTAAATGACAAAATCCGGCACTTGGACGTTCTTATATGAGTAGCCATTGAAGGACACCTAACGACTACTCCCATTCGCGACACACTGTGTCGCGAATTAAGCTGGTCCCATTACCGAAGACCAGTGAGAGTTCCTGCCCAGAATCTCGATAACTTAATAAAGCGCTCCCCTCCGGAAGTTCAATGAGCATCCAAATTCCAAGCTGAAAAGCAAAGGAGTAGCGAAGCCGTCAATGCTCATTTCCTATCGAACAGGCGGGTCAAAACAAGCTAATTAGCCCGATAAACTGCTTGTATTTTTGTCTACAAAATTGTATACAAAAAGAGAATCCGAGAACCGGCGCTCGACATTATGTCGATCGATAGGAGGCGCTATGGACGCTAAGCAGCTCGAAAAGATGATGGGGTTTGCTCCCGGAGAGTTGGAGAAAGCCGCGGAGGCATACGAAAAAGATGAGTGGCCGAAGGGCCGCACCATCAAGCTGGGAAGGCCGTCGATCTCCGATGAGCCAAGCGTTGTTTTATCGGCACGTGTGGGTGAATCGGTTCTTGAAGCGTTTGACGAGAAGGCAAAGCGCCATGGGCAAACACGCACAGAGCGACTCAGGGAGCTCATCACGCTCGATGCAATGATTGCCTAGTCCCCCGCCGACCCAAACATGTACGTCAGCATCCAAAGTCGACATTTTTCGACATCTTTGGATGCTGACGTACAGCTTTTTGTGGCTAGTCATTGGGACGTTCTTAAATGACTAGTCGTTAAAGAACGTCCCCAACGACCAACTAGCCGTGGAAGCGAGCTATGAGTGCAAGTGGCTGCTCGCGAAAGACGCGCTCGACGGCGGCGCGATATTCGTCGACCTTTTTAGTCTTGCGTACGAGCTTGTGAACGGTAGCGGGGTCGGCGAAAGCGCACTTGGCGTAGAACCACCACTCCTTCATACGAAAGACCGCGTTACCGCCAATCTCTTCTGCATAGGCCGCAAACAGCGTGTCGTGGAAGCGCTGCAGCTCAGCAGCCGTGGCAGCAGGGCCGCCCTTGACCATGCGAGCCAGCGCGGGGTTCGCGAGGAGGCCGCGCCCCAGCATTACATGGCGCGTGCCGGGATAGGCCTCCACCAGCGCATCCATATCCTCAAGATCAAAAATGTCACCGTTATAGGCGACCGGAAACGGCGCACGCTCTAGCGTTTCGCCATAGAACTCCTTGCGCGGCGAGCCCGTATAGCGGTCCTTTTGCACGCGCGGGTGCACAATCAGCTCTGCCAGCGGCATGCGGCAATACAGATCGAGCACGCGCTCGTATTCGTCGTCGCTCTCCAGCCCCAGCCTGGTCTTTACCGATACCGGCAACGGCGACCGCTCGCACACATCACTCAAGAACACCTCGAGCTCGTCGAGATTGCGCAAGAAACCCGAACCCTTGCCCTTGGCGACAACCGTCCCCGAGGGGCAACCCAGGTTGAGATTGACCTCGCGGTAGCCCATGTCGGCGAGCACCTGTGCCGCCCATACAAACTCGTCCGCGTTCTTGGACATGAGCTGGGGCACCACGTTGAGCCCCTGGTTGTTGGCAGAATCGATCTCCTTAAACGCCTTGCCGCCAAAGCGGTTTCCCACCCGCGGCGGCGGCAAGAACGGCGTGTAATAGCAATCGAGCGCACCGAAGCACTCCGCATGCACGCGACGGAACACATGCCCGGTAATCCCCTCCATAGGGGCCAACGATAGAATCATCAACATCTACTCTCAGATCAATGCGGCAAAGGGACTGCCCCCTTGTCACATGCATTATGCCTTGTGCTTCAGATGATTCACAAGGCAGAGGTAGCTGCTTGACGATAATCACCCTTCCATCCGTCGCCTTACGCAACGAAGGTGAATGCTTTTCCGCGAAGTGAACGGGTGAAATCGGACCCTCGATGCATCGACACTTTGGGAAGGCCAATTCCTGCGGTTTTATCACTCAAATCCTGCACTGATAATTGTTCTCGGGGGAAGCGGGCACTGCGGGGCGCGGCAACGGCGCGCGATTTCCGCGTCGCAGCGCTACCCTGATGCTGAAAGCCGGGGCGATGACCCACTGACCTGCTGACGCCTCTTCGGCCGTCCTCAAATCCGACCTGTC
>NZ_JAJFDP010000054.1:0-414 GCF_020709435.1 Collinsella aerofaciens | reverse complement strand
GGGTATGGACGGCCGGTCCAGGTCCAGCCCCGTAATCCGGCATAGTTTTGAAATGGTTCTTGTCAATCAGCATTAACTATTGCGTGGATTTGACCGAAAACGTTTATCAAGACAATTTCGCAGGCATGTGGAGTGGGAACTTTAGCAAAAAGAAGCCGGGCTATTTGCCCGGCTTCTTGATTCTCTGGTGGGCCCTCCGGGATTCGAACCCAGAACCCAGGGATTATGAGTCCCCTGCGCTAACCGTTGCGCCAAGAGCCCTTATAAAATGGCGCGTGCAATAGAGGCCAATAGAACAGGCCACCCATCTTGAACCACGACGTGAAATACTACCATGCACGCGGCGCCCGTTCAACGCACGATCTTGTCGACCAGGAGGATCATGGTGCCGCCTTTGACCTTGTGTGCCAATAT
>NZ_JAJFDP010000033.1:0-4893 GCF_020709435.1 Collinsella aerofaciens | reverse complement strand
CGAGGGAGAGGGCGCCCGCGCCCGAGGACAGCGAGCAGCCCGATGCGGAGGCCGACACGGCCATCCGGGCGTCGAGGGCGGCCGCGAGGCGGTAGGAGCCGTCGTCTATAACTTTCTCTAATGTTGCGATTCGGTATTTTACTGCCAGGTCGTACCTAGCGCTCCATTTGCTGTTCGATTCCTTGGTGACGTTTGATGCCGCAGTAAGCTCAACCTTGGCGCCTTGAACTTTCCATTCCCTCTGGTTCATCGCGTACGCAACAGTCCCGTTCTGAATCCCCGAGATGCTCGGCGGGAAGGACTGGTTGTCAGCATCGATGGAAAAGCTCTCTTCCTTGGCATCCAGGTGCTGCTGAATACGGTCGGCATATTTCTCGGCCCATTCGTCTGCCTTGCCATTTCGCACAAAGTAATTGTTGGATAGGTCGGTCGAGCGGTAGGCGTAGTCGTCCATCTGGTAATTTGCCGTGTGATCGGAGTGGGCGATTGCCATGAGCTCGTCGGTCAGGCCAAAGTACAGATGGCGCTGGTCCAGGTCTCCGTACCAGTTGTCGCTGGTGTCGTCCCAGGTTAGGTCCATCTGGCACCATTTGCCGTCGATCTTTACGGCGTTCCAGGTGTGACCGTTGCCGGTGATGCGGCCGTTGGCGATGCCCGCGGCGTCAAGGAGCTTGGAGTAGATGCGCTGGTAGCTCTCGCAGGTGCCCTGGTGGCGCGTGAGGCCGCTTTCGGCCGAGCACCAGTTGAGGCTGTGGTCGTACTCCAGCTGGTCGAGCGTCCAGTCGTGGAGCCACAAGGCCATGTCGTATTCCGAGCCGTCTGTCTGTTGCCTGCACTGGGCCACGGCGTTGTTGACGATCTGCGTGACGCTCGGGCGGGCGGCGTCGTTTACGGTCACCTCCGCCGTGGTGCGCAGGTAGTAGATCCCCTTGTCGTTTTGCGGGTCGTTTCTGTCGTTGTCCATAAAGTAGAAGTAGATGCGGTACGTGCCCGATGCCGTGAAGTCAAAGGTAAAGTCGTGGCCCGCGGTGCCCATGCTGTAGTAGCTGGACCATGCCTGGCGCGACGGGTCGCTGACGCTTTCCTGGCTGCCGCCGTCCCAGTAGGTGGGCACGTCCATGCGCGCCTTGGCCTGGGACGAGCCGTTGGCCTGGGTTACGTGGAAGGTCGTCGCGGTGCCCGCGGGGGCGTCGTTCCACGAGACGGTGAAGGTGACGCCGTTTTGGCTTGCGGCGGCGGAGTGGGCGTAGGTGGTTTGTGACGCGGTGGAGATCGCCTCGGGCGTGGGGTTGGTGCGGGCTCGGAGGGATGGGGCGGGGGTGGTGTTTGCGGCGGCGGTGCCGTCGGCGCTTTCCGTGTTAACTGCGCTGGCACCGGTGGATGTTGCGGTGCCGTCCTCTACGGTATCTGCTGTCGCATTTGTGTCGGTGCCGTCTTCGGTCTTGCCTGTGCCGCTGTTCGTGGCATCGGATTGCGCCTGCTGCCCGGCTGTTGCCAGAGGCTGAATCGCTTCTGCGATGGCCGCCATGGGCATCGTCGCGCCGACCAAGGACGTGCACGCGATCGCGCAGAGCAGGTAGTAAAGGGGTCGTTTCATAGCGGAGCCTCTCGGTGAGCAGCCAATAGGGTCCGAAGGCAGCTCCAGGCCAGCACTCCGCACATATTTTGTTGGGGATTACTTTACGGGAACCCCAGTCAACATCAGCGAACTTTCTGGGGGATGTTGGGGAGGGGAGGGAGCAGACTGGGGATTGGTGTTCATAAGAGACAGGGCCTTGCGTGCAAATAACCTTCTTAGGATTGCTATTGCGATTTAGAAGCAACTCGAAGCGGTTGCGCCTCACACTCGGTACAACACGAGGCGTGCTAGATTATTGGTAGCCATAAACCCTAACGGTCGGGAGGCTGCATGAGGATCTTTAAACTGAAGATTGAGAACTATCGGAATCTCGATGGTGTTGCGATTAGTTTTGACGAGGACGTGACCTATATTGTCGGCGAGAACAATCTCGGCAAAACGAATGTGCTCGACTTGCTCAATACAATCTTCAACCAAGCGATGATCAGCGAAGAAGATTTCGCAGACACCGAAAGGCGATCAGGTGCTGTAGTAACTTTAAAGATGGACGAGGACGAGATCGGAATATCGGGGATCGACATCGATCCTACGACCGGAAACACCATTACCGTCTGCGCCTTTGCTGACGATCCGGATTCTCGAATAGAGTTTGTGGCCGAGGAAAGCGGGGAAAAGATCCCCCCTTCTTTTATGAGATCCGTTCATATGTTCAGGTACTCTACTGCATCTTTCAATAGGGGAGACTTGGCGTTTGACGGTACGCGCGGCGTCGGTAAAGTTCTCTCCAAAGGTATCGCTCTTTACCTGGATAAGGAGGGCAAAGAGGTCTTTGACTTTCTAGACGGGAATGAGCTCGAAGGTCTGCTTGAAGATCTCGGTGCGATTGTCGGTGACGTACCCATCTTGTCATCATATGGTGTGAGGACGGGCGTCGACTCATCGGATAGCGGAACGCTTGGAAGTTTGGTTACCTTGCTTGATAAGAGAGGCGTTCATTTTAAAAAGGCGGGGGTAGGCTTGCAGTACCTCGCCATTGCCTCGCTTTCGATAATCGAGAGCATTATGCGACTTTCGCCTAAACGCCTTCAAGAGAGCCTCTGCTCGGATGGCGATGACAAGCGCGTGCTGCATGCCGTGCTGGCTTATGACGAACCCGAAGCTCATCTTCATCCGTATATGCAAAGACGGCTCTCGAAGAGCTTACGTAGGATTTGCGAAGGGGAGGACACCAAGTTTAACGCCCTTCTAAAGGAGTATTTCGGGATTGATTCAATCAAAGCTCAGCTGATCATGGTGACGCATTCGCCAAACATTCTTGCTCGCGGCTATAAGAACATTGTGCGATTTGGACAGGGCGAAGATTCTCCAAGGGTCATGTGCGGCAAGGATATTAACCTTTCTGACAAGGTTGAAAAGCATCTTATGCTGAACTTTGAGTCAATACGAGAGGCTTTTTTCGCGCGGTCGGTATTGGCTTTTGAAGGGCAGACGGAGTCTGGGGCCATTCCGGTCTTTGCACGCAACCTTGGGATGGATCTGGATGATTATGGAGTTGTGCCTATCAGGGCTGGCGGGAAAAAGAACGTCGAGCCGCTCTGTGAACTTCTGAACAAGTTTGAGATTCCAAATTATTCCATTGTCGATAGGGATAACGATTCGCTAGAAACTTCTGGAGACCACATAACGACAACTGAACGGGATTTTGAAGCTGAGGTCATCGAAACTATTTTCGTTAATAGGAACCAAAGCTCGTTTATTACACTTCTTGAGGCGACGGATCGTCAGAGGGCAACTTCCATCAAGGGCAATAGCAAAGCATTGAAAAATGCCTGCGCTGTCTACGGTGTTAGCTTGACGGGCCCTGAGTATGATTTCCAGGGATCGGAGTTTGACGGACTATTCGCCGACACACCCGAATCGCGTGCGCTTATGTATGCATGGCTTTCATCGAACAAGGGCGTTGGGTCTGGCGTTGCCCTCGCGGAGGTTTTTGGTGCCGATGGCGTTCCCGCATGTTATAAAACTATTATTTGTAAGGCCGTGGGGCTTTAATGGTGATGAGTCAGGCTGACTTACGGGATAGTGTTAGAGCTGCGATTGAGGTGCGCTGTGGCGGAGATACATCACAGTGCTCTGCGATTTTTGCGCCATCGAAGAGGGTATTCGTAGAGGCCCCGGCAGGATACGGGAAAACCACAGTGATGACTGGGCGAGCTTGCTGGTTGCTGGCATCTGGGGAAGTCCAGCCGGCAAAAAGGATTTTGTCGCTAACCTTCAGCGTCGCTGCCGCGCGGAGAATGCGTACGGATTTAAGCGCCACTATGTCGGCGCTTCCTGGTCCCGTGGCCAAGCGTTTTGAGGACAGCGTCATGGCGACTAACTTCCACGGCTTTGCTTGGGCTCTGCTGCGCAGATACTGGAGATCGCTCTCGCTCCCAGTAAACGTTGACGAGCTTTCTATGGTTGATGACAACGGCGCCGTTAACGAGCTGGTTTTGCGAGGTGTCAGGCTGACCTGGAATGAAAAGAATGCCGTTGACGACTTCCTCCGCTTTATGAGAAACGGTCAGGACATGGACTTGAGGCGCGTGATGTTTTCCTTTAATAGGATCATCAGGGATCGGTTCGTGCCGAACGGTCTCTTGCCATATTCTGGAATGATTTCCCTTGCAATTGAATTGCTCTCTCATTTTCCCAAGTTAAGGTCCTATCTGTCGTCAGCGTACCCTGTCGTGCTCGTCGACGAGGCGCAGGACACGAATGCGTTGTGTTATATCTTTCTAAATGGCTTGGTTTCTGATAAATCAGGAATCTGCATGTTCGGTGACCCTATTCAGCGTGTCTATGGTTTTATTGGCGCAATGGAAGGCTTAAAGGCAAAGGCCACTACCGACCTGTGTCTATCGCCGCTGGAGCTCGAACATAATCATAGGTTTTCTGGGGGATCTATCGTCGGAGAGCTCGGTGCTGCGATTCGCTCCCACATGAAGGGTGCCATTGTCAGCGGTACGCCCCGGCTTCCCATATTTGTTGGCGCTGCACAGCAGGACGAAGCGACAGCCATTGTTTCCAAGGTTACGGCGCTCATCCAAGTCGGTGGCGGGAAGATCGCGATTCTTGTTCGTAAGCGTGGTGCCCTTGCCGATCTCATTATGAACGAATTGGTTAAGGAGGAGATGCCATACTTCAACGGGCTTTTCTCTGATACAGCCCCAGAGTTCATTGAATTCAATGCGTTTGCTTTATCCAGGATTATCGATGTTAGCGCCGGAATAATTTAGCCAAATATAGTCGGCCGAGATTGACCAATCCCG
>NZ_JAJFDP010000068.1:0-222 GCF_020709435.1 Collinsella aerofaciens | reverse complement strand
CGGGTGGTTTCTGATGCGGCGCGCTGCGCGCCCCGCACAGGCTAAAGCCTCTAAAGCAAAAGCGCAGCCTAAAAGGCCGCGCACCATCTTTATTCAGATTAATCATTGCCCGTTGTGACATCGCCGAACCCGCAGGGCAGAGAACAAGTTCCCTCCCGGCGCACTCCGCAGGACGCAAGAAGCCCTCGCCGCACGAAGTGCGCAGCGAGGGCTTCTTGCATG
>NZ_JAJFDP010000053.1:0-417 GCF_020709435.1 Collinsella aerofaciens | reverse complement strand
GCAGGCAGAGGCCGGTCAGCAGGTTGCGGCTGGCGTCCGTGAAGAACCTCTGGCCTGAGGAGAAGGCGTCGGGCACGATGGCGGACGACAGCTCGCGGAGCTCGGCCACGGCGCCGGCGGTGCCCTCGGTCCCGAGTGCCGCGATGGCGCGGTCGAGGGGGTTGAACCTCGCCGACTTGACGGGCTCGTCGAGCCGGATGGCGACGACCTCCATCCCGGTCCTCCTGGCGAGCGGCTCGGTCCATGCGCGGATCTCGGACTTCGGGTCGTGGACGATGACGGACGTCGGGATCCCGTGGGCGTTGCGGTCGATCGCCGCCGCAATTGATGGCGCCAGCGCGCGTCTGCTTTTGCCGGCTCCACTGCCCGCCCTTATGAGGCAGTGGACGGCGGGGACCATCGCGATCCCGCCGCCGA
>NZ_JAJFDP010000067.1:0-223 GCF_020709435.1 Collinsella aerofaciens | reverse complement strand
CGCCCCTGCGGTCGCTCTCCCCGCTGGAGTGCTCGGAGGGCGTCAGGCCGACCCACGCCGCGAACGAGCGGGCATTCCTGAACCTCGAGAACTCGCCGGCCTCGAACACGAGGTCGGCGGCGGACGCGGTGTCTACGCCCTTGAGGCAGCGGAGGGAGTCGACCCTCTTCCTCCACCTGGGCTTGCGGGCCTCGGCCTCGACGAGCCCCTCGAGCCTCGCCTT
>NZ_JAJFDP010000066.1:0-223 GCF_020709435.1 Collinsella aerofaciens | reverse complement strand
AAGGCGAGGCTCGAGGGGCTCGTCGAGGCCGAGGCCCGCAAGCCCAGGTGGAGGAGGAGGGTCGACTCCCTGCGCCGCCTCAAGGGCGTCGACACCGCGACGGCCGCCGACCTCGTGTTCGAGGCCGGCGAGTTCTCGAGGTTCAGGAACGCCCGGTCGTTCGCCGCATGGGTCGGCCTGACGCCCTCCGAGCACTCCAGCGGGGAGAGCGACCGCAGGGGCG
>NZ_JAJFDP010000032.1:0-5444 GCF_020709435.1 Collinsella aerofaciens | reverse complement strand
CGGTCTGGCAATATATCTCCTTGCCGCGCGGCCCGGTGGAACCGGGAACCAGCGCAGGCGTGCACCTTGAGAACCGGATACTGCGAGGATGGACACACCAGATGTGTCGCATCCGGGCAGACATCGAACCATTTGAAATGGTCTAACTTGGATTTGTTTTTCGCAAGGCCGCCGAGAGGCGGCCCCGAGAAATTCCTTTTCCTATACTAGAACCATATGAATCGAACGGAACCGATCAGCGATGAACTGAGAGGACCGGACGGGCTCGAAGCCCATATATTTTGGACGGAGAGTTCGATCCTGGCTCAGGATGAACGCTGGCGGCGCGCCTAACACATGCAAGTCGAACGGCACCCCTCTCCGGAGGGAAGCGAGTGGCGAACGGCTGAGTAACACGTGGAGAACCTGCCCCCTCCCCCGGGATAGCCGCCCGAAAGGACGGGTAATACCGGATACCCCCGGGCGCCGCATGGCGCCCGGGCTAAAGCCCCGACGGGAGGGGATGGCTCCGCGGCCCATCAGGTAGACGGCGGGGTGACGGCCCACCGTGCCGACAACGGGTAGCCGGGTTGAGAGACCGACCGGCCAGATTGGGACTGAGACACGGCCCAGACTCCTACGGGAGGCAGCAGTGGGGAATCTTGCGCAATGGGGGGAACCCTGACGCAGCGACGCCGCGTGCGGGACGGAGGCCTTCGGGTCGTAAACCGCTTTCAGCAGGGAAGAGTCAAGACTGTACCTGCAGAAGAAGCCCCGGCTAACTACGTGCCAGCAGCCGCGGTAATACGTAGGGGGCGAGCGTTATCCGGATTCATTGGGCGTAAAGCGCGCGTAGGCGGCCCGGCAGGCCGGGGGTCGAAGCGGGGGGCTCAACCCCCCGAAGCCCCCGGAACCTCCGCGGCTTGGGTCCGGTAGGGGAGGGTGGAACACCC
Organism: Collinsella aerofaciens; assembly: GCF_020709435.1. GTDB lineage: Bacteria > Actinomycetota > Coriobacteriia > Coriobacteriales > Coriobacteriaceae > Collinsella > Collinsella aerofaciens_AU. The sequence continues at coordinate 4,512 of NZ_JAJFDP010000032.1, read as the reverse complement.
GGTGTAGCGGTGGAATGCGCAGATATCGGGTGGAACACCGGTGGCGAAGGCGGCCCTCTGGGCCGAGACCGACGCTGAGGCGCGAAAGCTGGGGGAGCGAACAGGATTAGATACCCTGGTAGTCCCAGCCGTAAACGATGGACGCTAGGTGTGGGGGGACGATCCCCCCGTGCCGCAGCCAACGCATTAAGCGTCCCGCCTGGGGAGTACGGCCGCAAGGCTAAAACTCAAAGGAATTGACGGGGGCCCGCACAAGCAGCGGAGCATGTGGCTTAATTCGAAGCAACGCGAAGAACCTTACCAGGGCTTGACATATGGGTGAAGCGGGGGAGACCCCGTGGCCGAGAGGAGCCCATACAGGTGGTGCATGGCTGTCGTCAGCTCGTGTCGTGAGATGTTGGGTTAAGTCCCGCAACGAGCGCAACCCCCGCCGCGTGTTGCCATCGGGTGATGCCGGGAACCCACGCGGGACCGCCGCCGTCAAGGCGGAGGAGGGCGGGGACGACGTCAAGTCATCATGCCCCTTATGCCCTGGGCTGCACACGTGCTACAATGGCCGGTACAGAGGGATGCCACCCCGCGAGGGGGAGCGGATCCCGGAAAGCCGGCCCCAGTTCGGATTGGGGGCTGCAACCCGCCCCCATGAAGTCGGAGTTGCTAGTAATCGCGGATCAGCATGCCGCGGTGAATGCGTTCCCGGGCCTTGTACACACCGCCCGTCACACCACCCGAGTCGTCTGCACCCGAAGTCGCCGGCCCAACCGAGAGGGGGGAGGCGCCGAAGGTGTGGAGGGTGAGGGGGGTGAAGTCGTAACAAGGTAGCCGTACCGGAAGGTGCGGCTGGATCACCTCCTTTCTAGGGAGATAAATCTTCTAGAGAGAAAACACTTTAACTCGAATGGAGGGCAGGAGCCCGTCCGGTAGATGTCGCCCGCGATGAAGTCCCCGCAGCACCCGGTCCCCGGGGTCGCACCCGCGTACCTTGAGAGCCGCATAGCGATAGGAGAGAGATGGAAGAGTATCCTCTTCCAGACTCGATTCTTTTCTGCGATTAAACGTAAGAATGATAGCAATCATTCATCCGATCCAAACAAGAAGAATTCACTTATATATGAGTGAGGAGCATCTGATCGCGAGCACAGTGAAGACACTGTGCCGCGGTATGAGATACCCGAATTGCGACATACGAGCGCTATTCATGATATCGATTAATTAGATTAATTAGCGACACGTGGATATCCCGCGGGCCCGATGCGGTCCCGCAAGATACCACGGGCGCACGGCGGATGCCTTGGCACAGGGAGCCGATGAAGGACGCGGCAAGCTGCGATAATCCCCGGCGAGGAGCACACATCCTTCGACCCGGGGGTCTCCGAATGGGCGAACCCATGCACAGCAGTGTGCATATCCCCCCGCTGAACACATAGGCGGGGGGAGGACAACCCGGGGAACTGAAACATCTAAGTACCCGGAGGAGAGGAAATCAATCTCGAGACTCCCCGAGTAGCGGCGAGCGAAAGGGGACCGATGGCCAAACCGTCGAGCGGGCATACCCGGCAGGGGTTCCGCCGACGGGGTTGCAGGGCCGCGCATCCGGGGGCTGCCGCCCCCGGGCGCAGGTCCGGCTGGGGAGCGGAACGGCATGGGAGGGCCGGCCGCAGCGGGTGACAGCCCCGTACGCGAACCCAGACCGGACGGCGCGACGCGGTCCCTGAGTAGGGCCGGGCACGTGAAACCCGGTCCGAACCTGGGTGGACCACCATCCAAGCCTGAGTACTACCCTGTGACCGATAGCGCACCAGTACCGTGAGGGAAAGGTGAAAAGCACCCCGGGAGGGGAGTGAAACAGTACCTGAAACCGTGCGCCCACGAGCAGTCGGAGCAACTTTTAGTTGTGACGGCGTGCCTTTTGTAGAATGAGCCAGCGAGTCGCTGGCGCGGGGCGAGGTTAACCGAAAGGGAGCCGGAGCGAAAGCGAGCCTTAACAGGGCGACTTGAGTCCCGCGCCGCGGACGCGAAGCCGGGTGAGCTATCCGTGGGCAGGCTGAAGCGGGGGTAAGACCCCGTGGAGGGCCGAACGCACGTCGGTTGAAAACGGCGGCGATGACCTGCGGATAGGGGTGAAAGGCCAATCAAACCCGGAGATATCTCGTTCTCCCCGAAATAGCTTTAGGGCTAGCGTCGCGCGTTCACCGCCGGAGGTAGAGCACCGGATGGACGAGGGGGCTTCGCCGCCTACCGAATCCAACCGAACTCCGAATGCCGGCGGCCCAGAGCGCGGCAGTCAGAGCATGTGGGCTAAGCTGTGTGCTCGAGAGGGAAACAGCCCGGACCGCCCGCTAAGGTCCCCAAGTTCCAGCCGAGTGGCAAAGGATGTGCGTCCGCCCAGACAACCAGGATGTTGGCTTAGAAGCAGCCATCCATTCAAAGAGTGCGTAACAGCTCACTGGTCGAGTGGACATGCGCCGACAATACACGGGGCTAAGCTGGACACCGAAGCGGCGGGATTTTGATTTACAGAATCGGTAGGGGAGCTTCCCATGGGCGGAGAAGCCGGAGGGCGACCGACGGTGGAGCGCATGGGAGTGAGAATGCTGGCATGAGTAGCGAGAGACGAGAGAGTAACTCGTCCGCCGTGAACCCGAGGTTTCCTGGGCAAGGCTAATCCTCCCAGGGTCAGTCGGGGGCTAAGGCGAGGCCGGTAGGCGTAGCCGACGCGCAGCAGGCAGACATTCCTGCACCGCGCACGCGGCGCTACGACCGACGGGGCGACGGATGGGGGTGGCTCGGCGGGGTTCTGGACGTCCCCGTGATGGAGCGCGGCCCGCGGACCAGGGAAATCCGGTCCGCAGAAGGGCGAGGCTCCGGACGAAGCGACTGAGCGAAGCGAGTGAGCCCGAGGTCCCTAGAAAAACCCCTAGGCAGGCGCGTGCGCGCCCGTACCGCAAACCGACACAGGTGGGTGGGTAGAACATACCGAGGCGATCGGGTCAACCATGGTCAAGGAACTCGGCACAATGGCCCCGTAACTTCGGGAGAAGGGGTGCCCGCGCGTACGTGAACGGACTTGCTCCGGGAGCGGAGGCGGGCCGCAGTGGAGAGGCCCAAGCGACTGTTTACCAAAAACACAGGACTCTGCAGAAGCCGCAAGGCGACGTATAGGGTCTGACGCCTGCCCGGTGCCGGAAGGTCACGCGGAGGAGTTAGCGCATCGCGCGAAGCCCCGAAGCCAAGCCCCGGTAAACGGCGGCCGTAACTATAACGGTCCTAAGGTAGCGAAATTCCTTGTCGGGTAAGTTCCGACCTGCACGAAAGGCGCAACGACTTGGGCGCTGTCTCGACCATGGACCCGGTGAAATTGCACTGGTCGTGAAGATGCGACTTACCCGCGGAAGGACGGAAAGACCCCGTGAACCTTCACTGCAGCTTGGCATTGGCCGCTGGTCCCGCGTGTAGAGGATAGGCAGGAGGCATCGATCCGGAGGCGCCAGCCCCCGGGGAGCCGCCCTTGGAATACTGCCCTCGCGCGACCGGCGTCCTAACCCGAGGCCGTCAACCGGCTCGGGGACCGTGCCAGGCGGGCAGTTTGACTGGGGCGGTCGCCTCCTAAAGGGTAACGGAGGCGCGCGAAGGTCCGCTCGGGACGGTCGGCAACCGTCCTTTTGAATGCAAGAGTACAAGCGGGCTTGACTGCGAGGCCCACAAGCCGAGCAGGTGCGAAAGCAGGCTCTAGTGATCCGGCGGCCCCGAGTGGGTGGGCCGTCGCTCAACGGATAAAAGGTACTCCGGGGATAACAGGCTGATCTTGCCCAAGAGTCCACATCGACGGCAAGGTTTGGCACCTCGATGTCGGCTCATCGCATCCTGGGGCTGGAGCAGGTCCCAAGGGTACGGCTGTTCGCCGTTTAAAGCGGTACGCGAGCTGGGTTCAGAACGTCGTGAGACAGTTCGGTCCCTATCCTCCGTGGGCGCAGGAGAATCGATGGAGGCTGCCCCCAGTACGAGAGGACCGGGGTGGACGCACCTCCGGTGAACCGGTTGTCGACCAACGGCACGGCCGGGTAGCCGCGTGCGGCGCGGATAACCGCTGAAGGCATCTAAGCGGGAAGCCGTTCCAGGGATTAGTTCTCCTTCCGGTAAGGGCCCAGGTAGACTACCTGGTCGATAGACGGCAGGTGCAAGGCTGGCGACAGCCTCAGCCGAGCCGCACTAATCGCCCGAGCTCTTCCGGAACCGCACCTCGCGGCCCGCGGGACAAGCGCTCACGCGCGGTCCGGGCACGAGGATGCCCCCGAGTCACCTCCCCTATGCGCCATGCGGCCCCCAGGGCACGTGTATGCGATACCGGACACCGTAACGGTGGGCGCCGCCCACCGGTCAGCGGCCAGAGCATGGGGGGCACGCCCGGTCCCGTTCCGAACCCGGAAGCTAAGCCCCATCGCGCCGAGAGTACTGCGGGGTCAGCCCGTGGGAGGCCAGGGCGCCGCTGACCGGTGGACGGCACCGAGCCGT
>NZ_JAJFDP010000031.1:0-6499 GCF_020709435.1 Collinsella aerofaciens | reverse complement strand
AGTGGCGGCGGGGAGGCACGGTGGCCATTATTCGGTGACCGGGATTGGTCAAAATCGTTTGACTATTAGCGGCTAAAATCGCCCGGCGCTAACACCGTGGTGGACGATGCGGTCGATCACGGCGGCGGCCATCTGGTCGTCCCCGAACACCGACCCCCACCTGCTGAACTCCAGATTCGTGGTGATCACCACCGACTGTCTCTCGTATGCGTCGGCGAAGACCTGGAAGAGCAGCCTCGCCCCGTCCGCGTCGAGCGGGAGGAACCCGAGCTCGTCGATGACGAGCAGGCGGGCCTTGCCGATAAGCGCGGCCTCCCGGTCGAGCCTCCCGTCGTCGCGGGCGCGCCTCAGGCGCATCACGAGCGAGGACGCCGTGAAGAAGCGCGCCTCGAGCCTCCTCTCGCACGCCAGCGCGCAGAGGGCCGACGCCATGTGCGTCTTGCCGGTGCCGACGTCGCCCATGAGCACGAGGTCCTCCCTGCGCCCGACGAAGTCGAGCGCGAGCAGCGACTCGCGCCCCATGCCCTCCGGCCACGACACGGCCGACCAGTCGTAGCCGTCGAAGGTCTTGGGCGCCGGCAGCGCGCAGCGCCTGAGCAGCGTCGCGCGCTTCGAGGCCTCGCGGCTGGACCTCTCCGCCTCGAGGTAGCCCGCCAGGTACTCCACCTGTTTCGGGGTGCCGAGCCTCGACCACTCCTCCAGGACGGCGGTGGTGAGCGAGCACGACCGCCCGGCCTCCACGACCCTGCGGGCCAGCTCCTCGCTAGCTGCCATCGGCGACCGCCCCCTTCAGGAACCCGTCGTAGACCGACAGGTCGGCCCCGCCGGCCCCGCCGCCGCCTCCCGCGATGCGTCTCGCCAGCACGTCGACCGTGGCGTCGTCGGGGACGCGGCCGCCCTCGACGACCCTGAGCGCCGCCTCGCATGCCGCCTCGAAACCCGAGGACTCGCTCGCCCGGCCGATCGACCTGAGCGTGCGCCTCCTGCCGGCGGAGTCCATCCGGTCGATCCCCTCGACGAGCCCCGGTGTTAGCGCTAATCTAAAATTGACCACTTTCGCAAACGCATCTCGCCGAATGCGCTAACGCGCTTTCGCCGACCCCGCTAACGTACTTTCACCAACTGCGCTAACGGAACTATGCTCCGATCGGGTATCCGACCCGGGAGGAGCGGGATATGGAGCGAAACGTAATGGGAGAGCTGAACGTCTACAGGGGGTCCGGCGCGAAGCCGAACTTCAGCGAGATCGCGAGGAGGCACGGCATGGACCGGCACACGGTCGCCAAGTACTGGCGGGAGGGCGAGTCCGCCGCCGACGGGAGGTCCGCGAGGGGCAGCGCCTTCGACCCGCTCGAGGAGGTGATCCGCGCGAAGGCCCAGCTGCCCGGGATGACCAAGATGGCAGTCTACGCGTTCCTGCGCGAGGGCCGCGGGGAGGGGCTGCCCGGGTACGGCGCCTTCACCGCGTGGTGCCGGGCCCGCGACGTGCCCTTCGGGGGCGCGGGCGGCCGCGAGCCGCACCCGCGGTTCGAGACGCCCCCGGGCAGGCAGCTGCAGTTCGACTGGAAGGAGGGCATGAGGCTCGTCGACTCGGAGGGCGAGGTCTTCGAGTTCAGCGTGTTCACCGCGACGCTCGGCTACTCCCGGAAGCACCGCTTCATACCGGTCAGTGTTAGCGTCAATATAATTTTCACCATTTCCACCAACGCATTTTCGCCAATCGCGCCAACGCGGATACGCCGGATTCGCCAACGCGGATGTGCCGCTTTCGGCGCCTAGGCGCCCTCCTCCTTCCCGTCCTCACCGCCGATGGACACGTCCTTCAGGCGGTACGACCGGCCCGTTATCTTGATCATCGCGCAGTGGTGGCACAGCCTGTCGGCGACCGCCGAGGCCGTGACGTTGCTGCCGAACACGTCGCCCCACCTGCCGACCGGCACGTTGGTCGTGACGATCGTCGACCGCTTGAGCGCGTAGCGCCTGTTCACCAGCTGGAACAGCAGGTCGGCGCCCTCCTTCCCGATATCGAGGTAGCCCAGCTCGTCTATTATCAGCAGGCTGCAGTGCTCGTAGAACCGCATCCTGCGCGCCAGCGCCTCCTTCGCCGAGGCGTGCTTGAGGTCCTCGACCAGCCTCGAGCAGTCGGCGAAGTACACCTGCTTGCGGGCCATCACCGCCTCGTGGCCTATGGCTATCGACAGGTGGGTCTTGCCGACGCCCGGGCTGCCGACGAGAACGACGTTGTCGCCGCGGTCGACGAACTCGAGCGTGGCCAGCTGCTCGACCAGCCCGCGGGGCACGCTCGGCTGGAAACCCCAGTCGAAGTCGGCCAGCGTCTTTATGTAGGGGAAGTTGGCCATCCTCGTGCGGCGCTCGTCGTCGGCGCGCCGCTTGAGGGCTATCTGGGCGTCGGTGAGCTCGAGCATGGCGTCGACCAGGCTCTTCCTCCCGTCGGCGACGAGCCTGACGTACTCGGGCACCGACGACGCCATGCCCTCGAGCCCCAGCTCCTCGAGATTGGCCGCCAAGCGGTTGAGCGGGCTGGCCTGCACCGCGGCGCTCACAGCGAGCCCCCTATCGAGTCGAGCAGCCCGAGGTTGGCGGCGGCGGCCGCCTCGATGTCGCCGGCGGCGTCGCCGAACCAGCGCTTCCCGGCCATGGCCTCGGCGTAGTGCGCCGGGTCGTAGGCCGGCCCGCCCGCCACGTGCGTCGCCACCAGCTCGCCGCCGACGTAGCAGTCCATCGCGCCGCCGGGCATGCAGACGATGCGGGCGGGCCTGCCGATGCAGCGCCTGGGCACCGACATGGGCTCGCCGTGCGCGCTGACCGGCATCGTGGCCGGCACCCTGGCCACGCGCACCACGTCGCCCATCGCCTCCTCGAGGGCGCGGAGGTTGCCGACGGGCAGCAGCGCGTCCTTCTCCTCCATGAACAGCGCGGAGGGCGGCAGCCCCGTGGTCTCGTTGGGCTCGGAGTTGCTGGCGTCCTCGATCCGCGCGATGATCTCGTCGATGTCGTCCCAGCCGTCGAAGTCGCCCTGGTAGGCCGCGAGCCGCGACAGGAAGCGGTTCGACGACTCGACCTTGCCCTTGGTCTGGGGGCTGCGCGGGCGGCACAGCTTCAGCTCGAAGCCGGCGGCCTTGGCGAACTCGTATGCGCGCTGGACCTTGAGGCGCCTGCCGCCCTTGACCGTCACCAGGGCGGACATGTTGTCCGTGACCCACTCGCGGGGCACGCCGCCGAGCCTCGCGATCGTGGCGTACATGCACCTGACCAGGTCGTCGGTCGTCCTGGTCCCCGACCGGATGAATATGTGCCTGCGGGAATGGCCCAGCGTCGCCGCGAACACGTTGAACTCGAACAGCTCGCCGTCGCGGTTCGCCATCCTGACCGACTCCTTCCAGTCGAACTGCAGCTGCAGCCCGGGCGGCGTCTCGAAGCGCGGGTGCGGTTCCGGGCCGACGGAGGCCCCGACGGCGATACCGTTCTTGCGCATGAACTGGGTGAAGGCGTTGTAGCCGGCCAGGTTCTCGCCGGGATACCTGTGCAGCAGCCACTCGTGGATGCCCTTCTTGGTGACCCCCGGCAGCTGCGCCTTGGCGGCCACCTCCTCGATGTGCGCGTCGAAGGAGCCCGCCCTGTCGGCGCGCCCGTCGCGGGGCCGGCCGCCCTCGGCCCTCCAGTACGCCGCCACGGTGTGCCTGTCCTTGCCGCAGCGCTTCGCTATGTCGCTGAAGTTGGGCTTTATGCCCGCTTCCCTGTACATGTCCAACTCTCCGATCAGGTTCTTCTCCGCCACGGCCGCTCCTCCCGAAAGCATCGTTCGCTTGTCGGTCGAAGCGTAAGCCCCGGCGTTGGTGGAAATGGTGAAAATGCGTTGGCGTGATTGGGGAAATTGCGTTGGCGGAATCGGCTAAAGTGCGATGGCGAAATTGGTTGTTTTTACAGTAGCGCTAACAGTCAGGAGCCGCACGCTCGACGACCTGCTGTCCTGCCTGCTCGCCACCTTCACCCGCCTCGGCGGCGTCCCGGAGGAGTGCATCACGGACAACATGTCGTGCCTGGTGACCGTCTCGGGCCGCAGGAGGACCAGGCAGGAGAGGGCGTGGCGGTTCGCGCGGGAGGCCGGCTTCGAGCTCAGACTCTGCGCGCCGCGCTCGCCGCAGACCAAGGGCAAGGACGAGTCGGCCAACCGCTTCCTGAACCGCCTGCTCGCCTACGGCGGCGAGTTCACCGGGTGGAGCGGCCTCGCCGAGGCGGTGGCCCGGGTCGAGGCCCAGGCCAACTCGGAGCCGAACCGCACCACCGGCCTGCCGCCCGACGCGCTGTTCATGCGGGAGAAGGAGAGCCTGCGGCCCATCGGGAACCTCCGGCTCCTCGAGTCGATGGTGGGCGACGTGAGCGTCCAGACCGTCCCGCCGACCATGCTCGTCAGGGCCGCCGGCAGGGAGTGGTCCGTGCCCAGGCGCTGCATCGGCCGGCGCGTGAGCGTCATAGCGATGCCCGGCGGCCAGGTCGTTGTGAGGATGGCCGGCGAGGAGGTCGCCGTCCACGACGCCGCGTCCGGGCCGTCGAGGCCCATCAACTACGACCCCGACCACTATGGGCAGGCCCTCGAGGGGAAGCGGGGCCTGGCCGACGCGGACATCGCCGAGGCCGCGCGCGCCAACCTCGCGCTGCTCGACTCGCTCGGAGGGGCGTGATGGGCGCCGTCGCGGAGGGCAGCCCCTCGATCAGGGCGCAGGCGAACCTCTCCGCGCTCGGGCTGCACGAGATGGCGGCGTCCCTGCCCGACTACGTGAGGATGGTCGCCGCGGGCGAGCGGGGCTTCGCCTCCGCCCTCGAGGAGATGACGCGCGTCGAGGTCGCCGCCCGGGAGGTCAGGATCACCAACCAGCGCATACGTTCGTCGGGGTTCCCCTACGTCAAGGGGCTGGCGGACTTCGACTGGGACTTCCAGCCGTCGGTCCCGCGCGCAGAGATCGAGGAGCTCGCGACCCTGAGGTTCGTCGAGCGGGCCGAGAACGTCCTGTTCGTGGGGAGCCCCGGCGTGGGCAAGACGCACCTCGCCGTCGCGCTGGGCATCGAGGCCGTCAGGGCGGGGCGCGAGGTCAGGTTCGTGGACTGCGCCCGGCTCGTCGAGGACCTGGAGGACGCCTCGTCGCGCGGCATCCTCAAGAAGAGGCTCAAGTACTACGCCCACTCGAGGCTGCTGATCATCGACGAGCTCGGCTACCTCGACGTCGGCAGCGCGGGCGCGGACCTGCTGTTCCAGCTGATATCGACGCGCTACGAGCAGCGCTCGACGATCATCACCACCAACGTGGGGATCAGCGGCTGGGGCAGGGTGTTCGGGGACGACGTGGCGGCGAGCGCGATCGCGGACAGGGTGTGCCACCACTGCCACCTGGTCAAGATAACCGGCAGGTCCTACAGGCTGAAGGACCTGCCGAGGGACGGCCCCGTCAAGCCGTGACCGGAATCGGTGAAAATACGTTAGCGCAACCGGTGAAACCGCCTTTGCGCGAACGGCGCGCCTGTTTAGCGAAACTGGTGAAAAATAGATTGACGCTAACACCCGGCGGCATGTCGCGCCTGATCGTCGACTCCCCGAAGGCCCTCGGCCTGGCGATGATGGCGGGCACGAGCGAGAGGGGGTTCCGGACCGCGGGGCCCTCCCCGAAGGCCCTGGGGAGGACGGCGACCCGGCGGCCGCGGTCGGCGAGGATCTCCACCGTCGACGCGCGCATGCCGACGAGCAGGCTCCGCCCGTGCCAGGCGGGCCCGGCGACGTACTCGCGCCCGTCGGCCTCGACGTAGCCGCGCTTGTCGGCGCGGGCGGTGACCCACCTCACCGCGTCGAACTCCACGCCGGGAAGGGCGCGCATGGCGGCGAGGTCCTCCCGGTAGGCCTCCCCGTGCGGCCTGCCGTCGCGGCAGCGCGCCGCCGCGTTGACCCTCGCGCACCCCTCGGCGAGGAACGCGTTGAGCTCGGGGAGCGCGCCGAACGCAGGCACGGGGACGAGGAGGTTGCGCCGGAGGAACCCCACGGCGTTCTCGACGGAGCCCTTCTCGTTTCCCAAATAGGGGTTGCAGTACCGGCTCTCGAAGCGGTAGTGGGCTCTGAACTGCGAGAACAGCCTCGATTCCGTGACCTCGCCGCGTACCATCCTGCCCGCCTCGGTGGCGTTGTCGACCACCATCGCCGCCGGGGCGCGGCCCCAGCGGCGGAAGATCTCGAGCAGCCCGGCGCACAGGCACTCCGACCTCTGCGACATGAGGGCGACGCACTGCCGGTCGTTCGAGTGCGGAAGCGTCGCGACCAGCAGCTTGAGGTCGAGGGTCCTCCCGCCGACCGCGGCGCGGAAGTTCCCGAAATCGACCTGGCAGGTGCCGGGCGCCCACTCGAGCTCGAGGTACCCCTCTCCGCCCGCCGCCGCCCGGGCGAGCCTGAGCTCGCGGACGAACCTCTGCACGGTGGAGTAAGAGCCGCCGTAGC
>NZ_JAJFDP010000030.1:0-6808 GCF_020709435.1 Collinsella aerofaciens | reverse complement strand
CGGGATTGGTCAAAATAGTTTGACTATTAGCGGCTAAAATCGCCCGGCGCTAACAGCGGTTTTTTGGGCTAAAGGTGTGGATGCTCCGGGGCTTCGTTTTTACTCGTTCACTTCTCGGGAAAGTATTAGAGCTCAGCTGATAGAGGTACCGCACTGGCGTCGAAGCCCTGCGTCTTCTTCGCTTGATTGGGGAAAACAGCCTCGCTTAAGCAATTGCGAGCCCGCCCAGACGTATCTGTGGGGTTGTCTGCACAATTCGCGGTATTATGTTGCGGAGTTTTGAAAGGAGCCGCTGGTGGTCACGACGACGTTTGCTTCGCCTTTGGGCGAAATCCTGCTTGCCGCTGATGGCCGCGGTTTGACGGGACTTTGGTTTGAGGGGCAGGAGCATTTTGGCTCCACGCTTCTCAAAGAAGATCCCGAACATGTTGAAGGCGCCGATGCAGTTTCTGGTGCTGGCGGCATGTCGTCGGTGAGTCCGGCAAATGGTGCGGCGTCTTCGGTGCTTGAGCGTTCCTGGGCTTGGCTGAATGCTTATTTTGCAGGGCAGGAACCTCGGTTTACGCCGCCGTTGCATATGATCGGCACGGCGTTTCAGCGTGAAGTTTGGTACGAGCTGCTTTCTATTCCGCGTGGAGAGGTCGCTACGTATGGCGAGATCGCCCAGCGTGTTGCGGCTCGACATCGTGTACCGGGAAACGAGGCGCCCGTTGTGTCTCCCCGTGCCGTGGGGACTGCGGTTGCACGCAATCCCATTTCGATTATCGTGCCGTGCCATCGCGTGGTTGCCGCCGATGGTTCGCTCAACGGATATGCCGGCGGGCTTGACCGCAAGGAGTGGCTGCTTCGGCTCGAGGGCGCGTACGAGGAATAACGTTCGAGCACTTTGCATAGCCAAGACGCCGTGAAAGAACGGGATGCGCTTTCCGAATGGCGTCCCAAACGGAAACCGTGTCCCGGAATACAGCCTTAGAGTGGGATGCCGTTTCCGGTTGAGACCACTTGCTTGGACATCTTTCTACGCCCGCTTCTGCAGGGCATAGATCGACTTATCCATGTTGAACAGGTAAGCCGCGACGCAGACGATGAAGAATGCCGGCAGATTACCGAAACCGAAGACTTCGCAGCCAATCAGGATGGGTGCGAGCAGCGTATTGGTGGCGCTGCCAAAGACGGCGGCGTATCCCAGCGCGGCGCAAAGCCCGATGGGCATGCCGAGTTGAGCCTCGTTATGGCGATATCTGGGTAACAGAAAGGCCCGCGTTCCTCAGAGGCAAGATAGGCAATTCTGCTTCTGAGGTAGATCTCAATTCTGCCGACCGCATCAAACATTAACTGCCGGAGGGCTCGGTCAAATTCATACGTGTAGATGATGGTTTCGAATGTTGTGCCTTCGCGAAAGATGGTAATCCCGGACTTGCATTTGGTTTGCAGGGAAACCAGTAGGCCGACAGTTTGTAGTGGCCGACTTCGACCAAAGCTCGCTCGAGTTCGCTTTGATTAGAGCACTTAAGACCCTTGTTTTCTGTCAATAGTGCTATCTGTTCGTTGATGGATATCCGCGACTTCCGGTATTTCATTTAAGCCTCTTGATAGAAAAAGGGCTGGAGTTGCGCATCGTTGAGAGGCTTTCCAGCTTTAGCAAAACAAACTTATAAGATGCGACGGGCCGCGTCAAGATAATTACCGGACGGCCTAGGAGGCGGCTGGTTGGCTGGCTTAAAACCTAGCGCATGAAATGACGCTCCACACTATTCAGCGCGCTTGATAGGATGACGAACCACAGTCTTAAGTTTCTCCGGTGCACATTTGCGTGGATCGGAGAGATAGATTTCGTGATGGAAACGGGTGTCTGAGAAGTCGGGGACATAGCCCTGCTCGGTCGTGTATTCATTCATAGCGTTTACGGTCGCCGGTTCGTTGTCGTAGGGCCCGGTGTGCATGCATTGAACGCAGAGACCCTCGTCAACTTTAAGCAGCTCGACGGCAGAAAAGTCAAGTTTCTTTTTGGTCGTGGCTTCCGCGACTGCCCAGTCAAAGTCATCTCGGGTGACGAAATCGGGCAGGCGAATGCACGAGATAAAGTTGAAATCGTCCTTGCGTACATAATCGATGTCGCCGCTCGGGGAGTCTTGCCACCAGAAACCCTCGAGCGGCGGTACCACAAAGTCGAAATAGCCCTTGATACTCCTTGAGCCTTTCTTCGACATCTTGACGGTATAGGCGATGCCGTAAAGCAGCGGCAGGGCGTTTTGATACTCGCCACCTTCGGTATTTGGGTCGCCCTTTCCGCGAACGGCAACGTAGCTCATAGGCGGGACAGTTACGATGCTCGGCTTGCTTGCAGGTTTGTAGAGCTCCTTGCATTCCTTCTTAAAGTCGAACGCCATGTTGGCCGCCTTTCTGCGTATTGGCCTGCTTAGATAACGGAATCATATCATAGAAACGAACAGCTGTTCGAATGATTTTGCTGACAGATAGAGATGCGTGCGTTGTGTTTGGCGGTCGGCCTGACCCCGTCGATGATTTCTCTGCCTCCCCGGCGCCTCATCTATGGCTGTCGTTTCCCCATATAAAACCTGCCAAAATGAACCTGTCCCTTTTTGGTCGGCGTGAAATGGGTAATACTAAAGAGTTATCCGACCAGATGGGAACCGATCGATGGCCTATATCGAATTCAAAGACGTCATCAAAGCATACGGCGAGGGCGATGCCCGCATCCATGCGCTCGACGGCGCGAGCTTTACCGTTGAGCGCGGTGAGCTCGCCATTATCCTGGGCGCTTCGGGCGCCGGCAAGACTACGGCGCTCAACATCCTAGGCGGCATGGATACGGTAACCTCCGGCTCCGTGACAGTGGACGGGCGCGACGTGAGCTCTGCCAACGAGGCGCAGCTTGTGGAGTACCGCCGCGCCGACGTCGGCTTTGTCTTTCAGTTCTACAATCTGGTTCCCAACCTGACGGCGCTCGAAAACGTTGAGCTTGCAGCTCAGATCTGCCCCGATTCGCTCGATGCCGAACAGACGCTTCGCCAGGTTGGCCTGGGCGAGCGCCTCGCCAACTTCCCCGCGCAGCTTTCGGGCGGCGAGCAGCAGCGCGTGTCCATTGCCCGCGCACTGGCCAAGAACCCCAAGCTTCTTTTATGCGACGAGCCCACGGGCGCGCTCGACTATAAAACCGGCAAGCAGATCTTGCAGCTGCTGCAGGATACCTGCCGCAAGCAGGGCATTACGGTCATCATCATCACGCACAACTCCGCGCTCGCGCCCATGGCCGATCGCCTGATCCGCTTTAAGAGTGGTCGCGTGGAGAGCGAGACGGTCCAGCAAAATCCCGTGCCTATCGAGACGATCGAGTGGTAGCGCCCATGGACCAGGACCGCCAAAACAGCCAAAACCACGATACGGAGCGCGCGGGTCGCGACCGGGAGTTTGCGACCTACCGCACCGCTCAGAGCTCAAACGATATGGTGCCGACGGTTTTTCGCCGTGGCATCTACCGTATAATCCGCGGCAGTCTTAAGCGCTTCTTGTCTATCGTGGTCATCACCGCGCTTGGCGTGAGCGTGATGTGCGGTCTTAAGGCAGGCTGCGAAGATTTGCGCGATTCGGTCGACGCCTATTTTGACCAGCAGAATGTCTATGACATTAACGTGCAGTCGACCTATGGCCTTACGCGCGACGATCTTGCGGCTATCCAAGAGGTCGACGGCGTCGAGACGGCCGAGGGTATCTACACCGAGACCGCCTACACCGCCGTGGGCACAACACGCGAGCGCGTGATCGTGCAAAGTCTTTCCAAGGAGAATATCGATCAACCGGTGCTGGTGAGCGGTGATTTGCCCGAGAGCGCCGATGAGGTCGCGGTGACTTCGAAGTTCCTGAAGGCTTCGGGCAAAAAGCTCGGCGATACGGTGAGTTTTGCCGCCAATGACGCGAGCTCGTCGAACCAAAGTGCCAAGGACCAGTTTGCCGCGGGCGATTACACCATTACGGCCGAGGTCCTCGATCCCACCGACGTGAGCTCCGACTCGACAGTCAACGCCTTTCGCGCTGCTTCGGCTGCGGACTATAAGTTCTATGTGAACGAGGACGCCGCGACATCTTCTTCCTACTCCTCGGTCCACGTGATCGTCGAGGGAGCCAAGAGCCTCAGCTCCTATTCGGACGCCTACACGACAAAGATCAACGAGGTCAAGGGCAATATCGAGAAGATCCGCGAGGAGCGTGAGAAGGCACGTGCTCAGGAGTTGACGGTTGACACGCCGGCAAGCTTAGATGCGGCCGAACGCCAGGCGAATATGCTCTTTGGGATTGAACAGGGCAACATCGACCGTATGGCCGAGGGCAGCGAGGAGCGCGTCCAAGCTCAGGCCGAGTTGGACCAGCGCCGCGCCGCCGCCAACCAACAATTCGCCGATGCCCGCGCCGAGCTTTCCGATCTAGGCGAATGTACGTGGTACATCCAGGACCGCGGCAATATCGCAAGCTACTCGAGCGTGGAAAGCGATAGCTCGTCAATTGAGGCCATCGCCACGGTGTTCCCGTTTATCTTCTTTATCGTCGCCGTGCTCATCAGCCTTACCACCGCTACGCGCATGGTCGAGGAGGAGCGCACGCTTATTGGCCTGTACAAGGCGCTCGGCTATTCACGTGGGCGTATTCTGTCCAAATACGTGGACTACTCGCTGTGGGCGTGTCTGATCGGCGGCGTGCTCGGCAACATCATCGGATTTGTGGGCCTGCCGCTGTTCCTGTTTACGGTGTTCGACGACATGTACTCGCTGCCCCAGATGCTGCTTTCGTACGACATCGTGTCGTCGCTCGTGTCGGTGGCGCTGTTTGCCGTGGGCGTGGTGGGCGCTACGATTATCGCCTGCCGCCACGAGATGTCCGAGACCCCAGCCTCGCTTATGCGTCCCAAGGCCCCGCGTGCCGGCTCGCGCATCTTGCTTGAGCGCATCGGCTTTATCTGGCGTCGCATGGGCTTTTTGAACAAGGTGGCGGCGCGTAACCTGTTCCGCTACAAAAAGCGCGCCTTTATGACCATCTTTGGCATCGCGGGCTGCACAGCGCTTGTAATTTGCGGCATGGGCATTCGTGATACGTCGGTCGCGCTGTCGCCCAAGCAGTACGGGCACATTACGCGCTATGACCTGCTGGCGGTCGCCAATCCCGATGACTTTACGCAGACGTGCGCGGCGCTGGACGAGCGCAGTGCGGCCAAGGACTCCAATGTGACCGTGACCTCGACGCTGCCGATTATGACCGACAACGTCACTTTTACGTTTGGCGGCAAGAGCGAGACCGTACAGCTCATTGTGATTCCCGACGACCGCACGGGTGACTTGGGCGATTACGTGCGCCTGGAGGATGAGTCCAAAGAACCGCTCGCCCTGCGTGACGGGGACGTGTATTTAAGCAAGAGCTCGCAGCTGGTGCTGGGGATTCAGCCGGGCGATACAGCACACGTCCAGGATTCGTCGCTCAATGTTGCCAAGGTCAAAGTCAGCGACATCTCGCTCAACTATCTGGGCAACACGCTTTACATGACGCAGAGTACCTATGAGCGCGCGTTCGGTCGAAGCGCACGCCTCAACGGCGTCTTTGTGCTGCTTAAGGGCTCGTCGGCCGACCAGATTGCGTTTAGCAAGAATCTTAAGAGTGACGGTTGGCTTACGATTTCGAGTACGGCCGAGCATTGGGAAAACTATGAGGCGAACTTTACGATTATCAATTCGGTCGTGGTGCTCGTGACCTTTATGGCGGCGTGCCTGTCGTTTGTGGTGGTGTTTACGCTGTCCAACACGAATATCTCCGAGCGCGAACGCGAGCTGGCGACCATCAAGGTGTTGGGCTTCCGTCGCGGCGAGGTGCACCACTACGTCAACAAGGAGACGTTGATCCTCACGGCGATTGGCGCCGCACTGGGCGTACCGCTAGGCGGCTTGCTGGCCGAGAGTTTTACGTACATCCTGCAGATGCCGTCGCTGTATTTTGATGTTGAGGTCGAGCCGCTGAGCTACGTGCTATCCGTGTTGCTGGCCTTTGCCTTTACGTTTATCGTCAACCTTGCCACCAATCGAACGCTCAACAAGATCGACATGGTCGGCGCCCTCAAGAGCGCCGAGTAACCTGCCAAAAAGGGACAGGTATATTTTGGCAGGTTTTATCTGGGCAAACGCCGGACAACCATTAGGTGGCCCAGCGTTTGCCCCGTTTTGCTGGGGATGTCTGTCGTTCAGTGCTCTTACTGGCCAATCCAGTGTTGCGCATAGCTCTTAATGTCTTCGGTAAAACCGTCAAGGTCGTCAAGGGTGATCACGCTGTCGATAAGCAAATTGGCTATCTCGCGGTGCATTGTGCTGCGGCGAATGTCGTTTGCAATTACGCCTGAGGACAGCTTGTCTCTATTGAGGCGCTCTTCTAGTGCCCAAAATCTACTGGACGCTTCGCTGTCGCCGTTCAGCATCTCAACGTACTGGCCGATGAGCTTTTCCATATAACGTTCTTGCCATTGAGGAAGCATTTTCTTAAACAGCTTCCAGTCGCTTTCGGTTACGTCGCGCATATGTTCTCCGCTCGTCAAACGGGCTTTCCATTTGCCTTTCATTCTATTTGGTTTTCGCTCGCAGGTGCGGATGAGAGGCTCTCTTTAGCCTTCGAGATTGGGCTTGAATGGGTCGTATGCCACAAAACGGGCCTATCTACTACGTTTAATTGGATACCCTCAACCATGCCGGGAAAACGAAAAATAAAACCGACGCTCCTATAAGTTGTCAAGAGGCAGTTTGCGGGAGCGCTCTCT
>NZ_JAJFDP010000029.1:0-7882 GCF_020709435.1 Collinsella aerofaciens | reverse complement strand
GTAGTGCACGAAGTTGCTGCCGATGAAGCCGCAGCCGCCCGTGACGATGATGTTCTTGGGTTCAAAGATCTCAGACATGAAAATCCAATCTGAAGCATGTACAGCTTCTTTAGTATGCCGCAGGAAGTGACGACGCGACACTATTCAACAAAACTATCGGACATTTCGGCATGCGATAAGAGCCATGACCTTCGCAGAATTACCTCCCGTACAAAACGCCTCCGGAATGCAGTCTTTGTCGTAGTGAAAAACCGAATCCCCAGTTATTTCACGTAAGTACTTATAGAAGAAATCCTCCCAGCTTTTAAACTTCTCACTGTTTACAAAGGCTTCTGGGGTTTCCAAAACCGTCTTAACATCTAGCCCTGAAATTACGCCGGAGCTCAGCAGAAGCCATTCGAACGACTCGGGAAGACAAACCGTAACAGTATCGCGGTGAATGTCTTGCAGCTTAAGGACGCGGTCCGCATAGCACCCAAATGCCGCCCCGTCCGCGACAACAAACACGCGATCGTCGAGATGCTGATCCAACCAGCCCAAAATCGCGCTGTTCGTCATGGCCGAAGTACAGGTAAGCTCACTGTCAGCAAAATGCCGTTTAAAGAACTGGAAACCAGACTTACTGTCCTCGCATAGAAGGATAGAAAAGTCCTGTTTTGGCGCCGACCGGGAAATAGCATAACGATGATTCCCGCGATCTTGATAAACAGGGACGAAAGAATGGTATTTTCCGCTCGTCTTAATCTTGTAAATCTCATCCACGCTATACGGAAGATTGGGGAAATCAGCCCTTGAGATCAGCACGAAATAATTCGAGGAATACAGCACATGATGGGCAAACTCATCAGAATGGATCTCTTTTAAGCCCTCATCGACAAATACAATCGAGTCATGAACGGACGAAAGCTGGTTTCGCCAATCATAATCGGTCAGGGCGACACAGGGACAATCGCATTGCAAGGAAACACCCGACTGCTCGCCCGTTCGCATGTAGTCTGCGACCATGTCAAACAGTGTCGTCTTACCCGTGCCACTATCCCCACGCACAATAGTAATGTTCCGTTTAATGGTAAATGTGTACTTGGTTCCCCTGCGGCGGGAAATCTTAACGAGATGCGAACCGTTCATAAGCAGCACCTACAGATACGGAATCGACTCGTGAATCAAATCGGCCATGTTGTGAACGATTCGGCCGCTATTCACGACTTTAATTTTAAAATCCTCGCGACCAAAGTCCATCACATGATAGAGATTCACAACGAGCTTGCGGTCTTTCGCCATGTCGAGAATCCACTTGGCACAGTTGTCACCACAGGTAGAAGCGTTAAAAATATGCTTACGATCAAATCTCATAAGCAGCAGCGTTTTCACGCCACCAGAAAGCTGGAGTGGGGAGATGGATCCAAGCACAGGGCTTTCGATGACGTTTTCGGAGACAACAACCGATCGATCGACATCTTTAATTATCGAGACTGCATAGGGATCCGTAATCCAAGAAGACCGGTAAGAGTTTTTGAAATATGTCGCTGTGTTGTAAATCGCTTCTGGCATATCGCCAAAGTAGACGCTTAACACATCCACTCCCAATCACATTGTCTTTATGGTCAACGTAATCATAACGAAAGGGGCCACCAGATAAACGGTGACCCCTAAAAGAAAACAAGCTTGCGCTAGTACTCGCGTGGGCTATTGACGATCTCGCCGGCGGCGACCTTCTTCAGGTGCTGCCCGTAGACCGACTTGCCGTAGGCCTTGGCGGCCTCCTCCAGCTCGGCGGTCGTGATCCAGCCGTTCTCCCAGGCGATCTCCTCGGGGACCGAGACCGGCAGGTCCTGGGAGTGCTCCACGGCGCGGACGAACTCCGCGGCCTCGTGCAGGCTCTCCATGGTGCCGGTGTCCAGCCACGCGTAGCCGCGGCCGAGGGTGACCACGGACAGCGTCCCCTCCTCCAGGTACATCTGGTTGAGCGTGGTGATCTCCAGCTCGCCGCGGGCCGACGGCTTAACCTCATGCGCCTTGGCGGCGACGTCGCCCGGGTAGAAGTACAGGCCGGTGACGGCGTAGGAGCTCTTGGGGCGCTCGGGCTTCTCCTCGATGGAGACGGCCCTGCCCTCGCCGTCGAACTCCACGACGCCGAAGCGCTCGGGGTCGTCCACGTGGTAGCCGAAGACCGTGGCGCGGCCCGACTGCGCGTTCTCGACGGCCTTCTTCAGGTGGCGGCTGAGGCCGTTGCCGTAGAAGATGTTGTCGCCGAGCACCAGCGCGCAAGGCTCGCCGGCGATGAACTCCTCGCCGATGGTGAAGGCCTGGGCCAGGCCGTCGGGGCTCGGCTGCTCGGCGTAGGAGAGGTTGACGCCGTAGCGCGAGCCGTCACCGAGCAGGCGCTCGAAGTTGGGCAGGTCGGTCGGCGTGGAGATGACCAGGATGTCCCGGATGCCCGCCAGCATGAGGGTGCTGAGCGGGTAGTAGATCATGGGCTTGTCGTAGACCGGCAGCAGCTGCTTGGAGGTCACGAGCGTGAGCGGGTATAGGCGGGTGCCGGACCCGCCGGCGAGGATGATGCCTTTCATAAAAATCCTCTCGATTGACAATCGTTGAGCAAAAGCCGCTGATTACAGATGCATAGTTAATTAAATTATACGCACCGGCAGCAACCTCCCCGTCTTCTTATTTAAATCGGACAGCAGAAACACGCAACTCTTTCTGCATTTCTAGCGAGGCAACAAATGAAAAAGTACAATGAGCAGTGTCCAACAAACGAAAGGCAAACAATGCGAGTCGAAACAACCGGAGTATGCAGAGGAAACTGGAAAATCTACCAGCAGCTTAAGATTGAAGGCATCCATAAAGGCTCCAGCGTAACAGCCCAGGCGGCTACAGACGATAACCGCCGCTCACCTTTATCCCTCCTAAAATTCCGGGACAATAGTTGTGACTCGAACTCATACGTCCTTGTAGTCCCCGATCCCGATGCTCGCACCATCAAAATTGAGTTTAGCGAAATCGGCCAAGACGGTCGCACCCTGAGCAGCGACTCCCTTTCGCTCAATTGCAAGAACATCAAATGGGAGTCGCGCCTTAACTACAAAATTAAACCTGACATGTGCAGCAAACTCCGAAACTACGATGACGTTTCAGAGTTTGACATGGCAACGATTGATTTCTGGCAGTGCATCGAAGATTCAAGCGACTATATCCTTAGGTGCACGGTGAGAACTCCTTATCGTAGCGACTCGCAAATCAAACTTCGTTGTTTCGATCGAACCCTTAATGAAGTTAATTTGAGCATCGTCAATTTCGGCTCGAATGTAACAAGCGTTGGATTTACGTCTGAGAAAAAGCAGCTTGAAACGCAGCTCTCAATTCGAATGCCAAAGGCGTTCGATCGTTACTACTTTATTATTGACGATCAAAATCACCCATCATTCAGTGCATTCGACTGCTTAACACCCGATAAGCTAGGCTTGCTTCTTGAGGAGACCAACTTTCTCTTTACCCATGCGCAGTTTGACCCTGAATACCCCGAATGGTTCACGGATCATAAGGCAACTATCGGCGCTCTGGAGAAGCAGAGAAAAATCGTCTTCAACAGCGCTCCGAAGTTCAGCATTATTGTCCCTCTATACAACACACCCATTTCGTTCTTTAACGATATGGCCGAATCCGTAAAAAACCAGTCTTATGCAAACTGGGAGCTCATCCTAGTTAATGCAAGTCCTGACAATCAGGAACTAAAGGCTCGCGTTGAGCAGGAGACGGCCCACGACAACAGAATTAAATCAATTAACCTTACCGAGAATAAGGGCATTTCCGAAAACACAAACGCCGGCGTTGCCATCGCTTCGGGTGATTTCGTTAGCTTCTTTGACCATGACGATATTCTTGAACCGGACTTGTTGTTCTCATATGCCGAGGCAATTGAAAACAATGATGACGTCGATCTTCTTTATTGTGATGAAGATAAACTCATGCCCGATGGAATGCTAGCGCAGCCGTTCTTTAAGCCGGATTTCAATATCGATCTGCTCAGAAACAATAACTATATCTGCCATATGCTTACCATCCGTAAGTCTCTGCTTGACACTCTAGAACCGAACACGAAAGAGTTCGATGGAGCACAGGATCATAATCTGACTCTCCACGCCGTGGAAAAGGCAAGGAAAGTTCATCATGTTGCAAAGGTTCTATATCACTGGCGCCTAAGCGAGACCTCCACCGCAGCAAATGCCGATAGCAAGCCGTATGCCACTATCGCAGGTATCAAAGCGGTCCAGAGTCATTTGGACAGGCTTGGGCTCAATGCGAAGGTCGAACAAGCGCGTCGTCCCTTTACATATAAAGTAACCTACGCTGTGCCAGATTCCCATCCACTCGTGTCATTTATCATTCCAACTAAAGACCACGCCAACATTCTGGACAACTGCATTAAGTCAATTGTTGAGAAATCAACGTACGACAATTTCGAGCTTGTCATAATCGAAAACAACAGCACAGAAAAGGAGACGTTCGATTATTACGATAAGTTGCAAGCAAAATATCCTGACATCGTTCGTCTTGTAACTTGGAAGCACGAATTCAATTTCTCCAAGCTCATGAACTTTGGCGTTGCTCACGCCAAGGGCGACTATCTCTTGCTGTTGAATAACGATACTGAGGTAATTACGCCCAATTGGATTGAGACTATGCTTGGCATCTGCGCACGTGAGGATGTTGGCGCAGTTGGTGCAAAACTCTACTATCCCGACAACACCATCCAGCACGCGGGCTTATGCGTCACTGGTGGCGTGGCAGGACATCTTTGCCAAAGCATGCCAAGGGATAACTGGGGCTACTTTGCACTCAACGATGCACAACAAGACTTCAGCGCCGTCACCGCAGCTTGCATAATGACCAAGCGTGATGAATATGAGAAAGTCGGAGGTTTCACGGAAGAGCTTCAAGTTGCATTTAATGACGTTGACTTTTGCTTAAAGCTACGCGAGATCAACGACCTAATTGTATACACACCCGAAGTCGAGCTCTATCACTACGAGTCGATTTCTAGAGGCGTTGAAAACAATACGGAGAAGCAGATTCGCTTCCACAAAGAGGTCGCGTACATGAATTATCGATGGGCTAAGTATTACGTCAAAGGCGATCCTTATATGAATCCAAACTTCACCGTCGGGGAACCCGCGAATCGTTATTATCATTTATAGATAATGAGTATTTACTCATTTGGGCGCTGTTGAATATCGCGAAACTGCGCCGTCGATATCGCGCTTGGGCACCGGGCCCGACATGGGCTCCGGTGCCGTTTTGCTACCTGCGGTCCGCCCCGCGGCACGGCCTCATGTTGGCCTCTCGCATGCCAACCCAGCGCTCGGTCAAAGTCTCTGCTTGGCTTGGAAAAGCATAGCTTTCGGGGACCCTGCGGCGTCCGAATCATCGCCTGCTATCTAAACTGTTAGATAGCAGAAAAAACCCGAGAGCATTACGCAAAGGCCTACACACAGGATGCAATACTAATAAAACGAATAAGATATAAACAATTCATCACGCACATGCCAAAAGAGACGACAGAAAGCGAAGATGAGTTGAATTTAAACAAGCGCGTTCTCGACCCAAACAACAAAGCTGGTAGAACAGGAAGAAAATATCGTCCTTGAACACCCTGTATTACATTCTCGTAATTGAACGTCCAGCCCAACCACATAGATACAATGGAACCAAGGGCAGCCAAAGCAAAAGCGATAATAAACAGAATGGAACAAATGGGGCTGAGAAAAGAGGGCTCATCTTCGGAATCCAAACAACAAATAAACCCAAACAACAAATAAGGAATCATAAAAAAGGCTGGAAACTGCAAGTTTTTCTGGAGCCATCCAAGCGAATAACCTAAGGTGGATCCCCAATAGAAATCTCCTAGGGAATCTAATGTCCTAAAAAAGACCTCGAAGCTATTCTTTGGATGCATGATGATGTCACTGAGCGTATAAAACCGCCCGATCTCTTGGCCACGAGAGGCATCTGAAGACTGAGACACCAATGTACTCATTGATGCTATGCGCAGCACTAGAACGGAGGCTATAACAGCAAAGATCAGTATGCACTTACCGATACGTCCGACTTTCACATCTTGGAACTGCGAAAGGGGCACAAGCAAACCAAGTAATATCATCCCAGAATAAACAACCTTACACGGAGCCAAAAACGCCGAAATAATTAAATAAATGACGATTTCTTTACAACCTATTGATTTCTGCTCTCCAAAAAAACCGCGCATTAGACAAGCGAATACTAAAAGCGAGTACGCAATAATTCCTGAATCATAAGAGTATGAAGCAGCCAAGTGAAGCGTCATAGGCAGAAGCGAAACAAAAACAATAACCGATTTGCCCTTAGGTGCAATCCTGTATGCCTGGAACGCACAAAAGCAAAAAACCAGAGCCGAACCAATGCGCCCCATATAGAACACAGGATAGGCACCAAGTCCGAAAAACAGACCGATTTGCAGCCCAACGATAGATCCTATTTTCGCAGAAACGTTCTCACTACTGACGCTAAATGAGAACTCATTGAATGGAGTCCACTTCCCATTCTCAAACAGAGCATAATTCTGAATAATCGAATCAAATGAAGAGGAGTCAATGGCGTTACTCTGGCGACCCTTATAAAGGGAAAGATCGATATCCCGTACTAGAAAACCACCATCATTTGTCACATGCGCATTGAATGGAAGACTATCAACCATCCAATAAGTTGAAAAAAAATGATGGCCTTCATCCGGAACCGTAAACGGAGGAAAGATAAAGATAAAAATAATTAGAAATGCTATAAGCAGCGCCAAGAATACCCATTCACTTTTAAGACGATGGTACACCTTAGCATATGCAGCGCAAAGGCCAAGAATTAGAATCAACGAGATGGTAATTGTAAGCAGTACAAGTAATCTCGGATTATTTAGATACCAATAGACTGAATAGAATGCGAAAAAAACGGCAAACAAAACAAATAAAGGCTTACATCTTATGGAACTTGTCATAAAAATCCTTATAATCGAGAAACTAATAGAACGCAATTAAAAATACTGGTATCAGTATACTAGCAAGCACATTGGCATCCAAAAAGAATGGCGGAATTCAATCTCATGGATCGCGCCGAAAATGTTGGTGCAAGGGTGACCCCTTAGTGCCCGTTTAACGAAATACGGCCTTCGTCCCGGAACCAGAAATCACCACAACAACAGGTTCCGGGAAAAGACGAAGATCGCTATGTAAATCTTGTCAGACCCGGCGCCGGACATACTCGCCATGCCCCGTTTCAGCGACGGCGCCATCGACATGCGGGAGCTGCTCCCCAGACTCGCCAAACAGGTCGTGAACGCCGCGATGGACGCCGAGGCCGACCAGCTGAGCGGTGGCGGGGCGAACAGCCGAAACGGCTACCGCGAGAGGTCGCTCGCACCTGCGCCGGCACGCTGACGCTGCGCATCCCGAAGCTCCGCTCCGGCAGCTTCTTCCCGGACGACGTGATCGAGCGCCACCGGCGCGTGGACCGCGCCCTCGTTGCCGCCGTCGCCGAGATGTACGCCACCGGCACGAGCACCCGCAAGGTGCAGAGGGTAGCCGAGAAGATAGGCGTCTCCAGGCTCTCGAAGGACCAGGTGAGCGCCATCGCCTCGAGTGTGTTTCGTCAAGAGGATTTGAGCAAAAAGAGCATCGGAAAATGAGCAGCCTGAGCATCGGAAGCGCGCACGCTTTTTGAGCGGCTAGCCCTCCTGCATGAGGGCATGGCGGACGCGGTAGGACTCGCCGCGGAACTGGACGAGCCTCCCGTTGTTAGCGCCGGAATAATTTAGCCAAATATAGTCGGCCGAGATTGACCAATCCCGGCCGACCCA
>NZ_JAJFDP010000065.1:0-235 GCF_020709435.1 Collinsella aerofaciens | reverse complement strand
CGGAAGGATCGAGGCCGCCCACCTCAGGCGTTTCCACCCGGAGGCCTCCGCCGCGTTGAGGGAGGCCCTCGGCCGGGCGGCGTCCGACTCCCCCGCACTCGCCGGCGCACTGGAGCGCCACAGGAAAGCGGTCGAGAGGTGCGCCGGCCTCAAGTGCCTGACCGGTGAGGCGCGGGATGTCTACGCCCGCAAGGCGGCCGCCGACCTCAGCCTCAGATGTGAGAACGCGGCTCTG
>NZ_JAJFDP010000064.1:0-237 GCF_020709435.1 Collinsella aerofaciens | reverse complement strand
GGCGGCGCGCCACGGAGAACGACTTGCCGGACGAGGAGCTCTGCGTCCCCTTGGTCGAGCTCTGCCCGGTCGTCCTCACGCTGTAGTCGCCGAGCCGCTTGCTGATCTCCTCCGCCTCGTCGACGGACTCTACCGAGAGGACGACCTGGGTGCCGAGCAGCGCCAGCAGCGCGTCCGACTCCGCCCTGGAGTAGCCGCACCGCGCCTCGAGCAGATGGGTGTTCTGGAGCACGAAGA
>NZ_JAJFDP010000052.1:0-453 GCF_020709435.1 Collinsella aerofaciens | reverse complement strand
ACCTATGACGTTCTGATTCGTAGTCAGACCCTCTATCCAGCTGAGGTAACGCCGCGACTTGTTGATTATTATGCACATCGACTGAATAAAGGTCAAGCATTTTTCGAAAAAAGTTATTGAATTTGATTTTTACTCATTTTGACCACTTGATGCGATCTTCGACGCATCGCGATATAAGAAAAGCCTCCGTTACCGGAGGCTTTAAAATTCAATTGGTGCGGCGTATAGGATTCCGCGCATCCGCTGCGCGGATCCGCACCGGCTTCGCCCGCCTGTCGGCGGACTCGCCCGCTCGCTAAAAACGCTCCGCGTTTTCTTGACGCTCGCGCCTCGAACGAGGTTCGAATCTCCGCAATGCCCCCGTAAAGGAAAAGCCCCCGTTTCCGGAGGCTTAAAGCTCAATTGGTGCGGCGTATAGGATTCGAACCTATGACGTTCTGATTCGTAGTCAGA
>NZ_JAJFDP010000003.1:0-230541 GCF_020709435.1 Collinsella aerofaciens | reverse complement strand
GGAGAGAGCGCTCCCGCAAACTGCCTCTTGACAACTTATAGGAGCGTCGGTTTTAATTTCGCGATTTTTCCCATGGTCAAGTAATACAGGTCCATCCCCGTAATCCGCCATACTTTTGAAACCAGCCCATTTGGGACGGGACCATATTGACTACTTTTACCTATCAGCCCGCATGTTTGACGCATCTAAAATAGCCCCGTCCCAAATTGACTACCCTGGCATTGGGGATACCATGGTGGCACCCTAGCGAAAGGACGATGTATGGCACATGTCGATGACCAGCGCGTGGCGCGCGTGCTCGATGCGCTCGAGGCTCAGCACCCCGGCGCGCAGCTGCTTGTGAACGACCCGTGGTCGATCTACTATCTGACCGGCTTTTATGCCGATATGTTCGAGCGTTTTTGCGGCGTGCTGCTCGCACGCGATGCCGAGCCCGTGCTCTTGGTCAACGCCCTGCACCAGCTGCCAAAGTACGACAATGCCCGCGTGGCCTATCACACCGATACCGACGTCGTGACCGACGCCATCGTTCGCGAGATCGATCCGACCAAACCGCTCGGTATCGACACCGTCATGCGCTCCGTCTTTTTGATGCCCCTTATGGATCGTCACGCCGCGAGCGAGTTCTTCCTAGGCGACTTTGCCGTCACCGCCGCACGCACCCACAAGGACGCCGCCGAGCAGGAGCTCATGCGCATGTCCTCGGCCGCTAACGACGCCGTAATGGCCGACGCTATCAAGCTCGTTCACGAGGGTGTGACGGAGCGCGAAATTGCCGACCAGATGCTCGGCCTGTACCGCAAGCACGGCTGCGAGGGCCTTAGCTTTCCGCCCATCGTGAGCTTTGGCGCCAACGCCGGCAACCCGCACCACGAGCCCGACGATACGGTACTCAAGCGCGGTGACGTGGTGCTGTTCGACATTGGAGGGCGTCGTCGCAACTACTGCTCGGACATGACGCGCACATTCTTTTGGGGCGAGCCGGACGAAGAGACGGCACACATCTACGACATCGTGCGCCGCGCCAACGAGACCGCCGAGGCGCTCATCGCCCCGGGCGTGCGCATGTGTGACCTGGACCGTGCCGCGCGCGACGTGATTGAGGACGCTGGCTACGGCAAGTACTTCACGCATCGCTTGGGCCACTCAATCGGCCTGCAGGACCACGAACCGGGCGACGTTTCGCTCGTCAACGAGCAGGTCGTAGAGCCGGGCATGACGTTCTCTATCGAGCCGGGCATCTACCTCCCCGGCCGCACCGGCGTCCGCATCGAAGACCTTGCCCTGGTCACCGAGTCCGGCGTCGAGATCCTCAACGCCCACCCCCACGACCCAGTCCGCCTAGACTAGGCACGCCACCAAAGCTCCCCTAGAAGTTGCGGTGAAATAGGGACTGTTCAAGGCTTCTAGCCCATAAAACAGTCCCTATTTCACCGCAACTGATGAGGGGATGGGTTAACGGAGCAGCCCGGCAACTTCGCCGGCTAGGGTGATGGTGCCGGCTGCTACAAAGGGCTCGCCTGCAGCTTCGAAAGCTGCGAGGGACTCGGACACGCTGGGGTACACGCCCGCGAGCTTATCGGCATCAACGAGGGCGGCGAGCTCCTCTGCCGGCAGGGCGCGATCGGAATCGGTCTGCGTCACGACCACGCTCGGGAAGGCTGGAATCAGCACATCAACGATACCCGCCACGTCCTTGTCGGCCAGCGCAGCGCACAGCAGCGTGGGGCGATTCTCCACGCACGGGTCGATCTCGTCCAGCGCGCTCACAAAGTTCTCGCAGCTCTGAGGGTTATGGCAGGCATCAATCAGCTTGAGCGGGTCGATCCCCAGCACGTCAAAACGGCCCGGCGTGGGGCAGCCCATAAGCGAGGTGTCGAGCGCATCGTGGTCGAGTTCGCGGCCCAGATACCCCTCGCAGAGCATAATCGCGCACGCAGCATTCTGCGGCTGGTAGGCCGGCTTGACCATGCTCGACGTATAAATCGCGCGCGGCGTGGTGCAGCTGAACTCCACCGTGTCGCCCACATGCGCCGGCACCTTGGTCGTGGCGTGGCTCACCACCAGCGGCACCACACCGCACTCACGGCAACGGGCATCCATCACGCGCTGAACGCTCGGCTCATGCGTGCCCTCGCCCAGCACAACCAGTCGCCCGGGTTTAATGACCGCGGCCTTCTCCCCCGCAATGGCCTCGAGCGTGTCGCCCAGGATGCGCGTGTGGTCGAGGCCAATACCCGTGATGGCAACGGCGACGGGATCGGTCGCACTCGTGGCGTCCCAACGGCCGCCCATGCCAACCTCGAGCACAGCAACGTCCACCGCGGCCTCGGCAAACACCACCAATGCGGCAGCCGTCAGCAGGTCAAACGGCGTGATGGTATAGGCGCGCTCCCCCGCCGCCGCACGACGGGCATTCACTCGATGCCCCGCCTCAACAGCGGCCGAAACGCCACGAGCAAACGCCTCGTCACTCACAACGCGCCCGTCAACCTCCATGCGCTCGGGATAGCGCACCAACTGCGGAGACGTATACAGTGCGGTCTTGAGCCCCTCACCACGAAGGATGGCAGCCGAAAAACGCGTGGTCGAAGTCTTGCCATTGGTACCGGCAACCTGGATGCAATCGAAATACTCGTCCGGACGTCCCAGCTCATCAAGCATATCGACAACCGTCTCGAGCAAAGGACCAGCATCCCCAGAAATCCGCCCCGTATCAGCAGCCAGCCCAACAGCCTCATCAAACGAAAGCAACTCAAACGAGAAAGGAACGACATACGACCCAGAACGCTTAGCCATAACCCAAAGTCTCCAATTAAAGAAAAAGAGGCCCATCAAAAAGAATGAGCCCCTCGCGTTGACAATATCAGCCTTTACCCGATTGCAGCGGAATCAAGGCCACAACCCGGTGGCCCTAACCAACCAGATGCAAACGACAACGTAACCGCACTAGGAGCGGCCCGACGCTTT
The DNA here is from genome assembly GCF_020709435.1 of Collinsella aerofaciens. GTDB lineage: Bacteria > Actinomycetota > Coriobacteriia > Coriobacteriales > Coriobacteriaceae > Collinsella > Collinsella aerofaciens_AU. The sequence continues at coordinate 227,571 of NZ_JAJFDP010000003.1, read as the reverse complement.
GCTCGATACAAGTTCCGCACGCAAAGGACAGCACTTAATGTGCTGTCCGTCTTGCGCAGGACTGTCCGCAGTAGCGAGCAAAGCGTCGGGACGCGCCCCTCAGTAAGATCTACGAGAAGTCAGCAACCTGAGCAGTCAGCGCCGCCAGGATCTCCTTGAGCTCAGCTGCACGGTCCCTCTTCTTCTGGACCACCGCGGGCGCGGCCTTAGCCACAAAGCCCTCGTTGGCGAGCGTCTTCTCGCAGCCGGCGAGCTCCTTCTGGGCCGCGGCAATCTCCTTCTCCAGGCGTGCCTTCTCGGCCGAAAGGTCAACTTTGCCCTCGAGCACCACAAAGACCTCGACGCCGCTGTCAACAACGGCGATGCTCGCGGCCGGCTTCTCAATGTCGGTGCCCATAACCAGCGAAGCCGTGTTCGCAAGCGGCTCGATGGTCGAACGCAGGCTCTCGAGCTTCTCGATGTCCTCGGCACCGGCGCGCACGACCACGTCGAGCTCGGCCTTGGGGCTCAAGCGATAACGCGAACGCGTGGCGCGGGCGGCGGAAACGACGGTGCGGCACAGCTCAAAGGCGCGCTCGGCGTCCTCGTCGACGTACTTGGCGTAGTCGGCGGGCTCAGGCCACTTGGCGATCATGAGCGCGTCGGCGCGGTCGACGTTGCCCTCGGCGTCCAGATCGAGCACGCTCGCCGGCATGTTGTCCCAGATCTCCTCGGTGACAAATGGCATAAGTGGGTGCATCAGGCGAATGGAGGTGTCGAGCACAAAAATCAGGTTGCGCTGCGCCTGCAGACGGCCCTCGCCCTTCAGGCGGGCCTTGGTGACTTCGACGTACCAGTCGCAGACCTCGTTCCAGAAGAACTGCTGCACGCCGCGGGCCATGTCGCCAAAGGTGTAGTTCTCAATACCCTCGGTGACCATCTTAACGGCCTTGGCCAGGCGACTGAACATCCAGGCGTCGGCCGGCGTCTCCACGACGGGCTCGCCGGGCGTGTAGCCCTCCATGTTCATGAGCAGGAAGCGACTGGCGTTCCAGATCTTGGTCACAAAGCTCTTGGCCTGTTCGGTACGCGGGCTGTCGATGAGCTTCTTGGTCTTCTTGTCGATGTTCGCGTCGAACTTAACATCCTGGTTGTTGGTGCACAGCGTGAGCAGGTTGTAACGCATGGCGTCGGCGCCGTACATACCAATGAGATCCATGGGGTCAACGCCGTTGCCCTTGGACTTGGACATGCGGCTGCCGTCCTTGGCCAGAATCGTCGGATAGATGACGACGTCCTTAAACGGCACCTCGTCCAGGAAATACAGCGAGCTCATGACCATGCGGGCGACCCACAGCGCGATGATGTCGCGCGCGGTGACGAGCGCCGTCGTGGGGTGATGGCCCTCGAGCAGCTCCGGCTTTTGCGGCCAGCCCTGCGTGGCGAAGGTCCACAGCTGCGAGCTGAACCAGGTGTCCAGCACGTTCTCGTCCTGGTGCACGTGATGGCCGCCGCACTTGGGGCACACGTCGGTGTCCTCGGTAAGGGCGTCCTCCCAGCCGCAGTCCTCGCAGTAGAACACAGGGATACGGTGGCCCCACCACAGCTGACGGCTGATGCACCAGTCCTTAAGGTTCTCCATCCAGGTGGTGTAGGTCTGCGTCCAGCGCGCGGGGTGGAAAGTGACCTTGCCGGAGTTGACGGCGTCGAGCGCCGGCCCCTTGAGCTTGTCGACGGCGACGAACCACTGCTCGGACAGCCACGGCTCCAGGGCGGCGTCGCAGCGGTAGCAGTGCATGACGGAGTGGTCGTGGTCCTCGACGTGATCGAGCAGGTCATGCTCCTCAAACCACTTGATGACGGCCTCGCGGCACTCCTCGCGGGTCATGCCGGTGAACTCACCATAGCCCTCGACGACCACCGCGTGCTCGTCGAAGATGTTAATCTGCGGCAGGTCGTGGGCCTGACCCATGGCGTAGTCGTTGGGGTCGTGGGCCGGGGTGACCTTGACGAAGCCAGAGCCAAAGTTAGCGTCGACGTGCCAATCCTCAAAGATGGGGATCTCGCGGTCGACGATGGGGAGCTTGACGGTCTTACCCACGAAGGCGGCCTTCTCGGGGTCCTTCGGGGAGACAGCGACGCCCGTGTCGCCGAGCATGGTCTCGGGGCGCGTGGTGGCGACGACGATGTAGTCCTGGCCGTTGACCGGCTCGGTCAGCGGGTAGCGCAGGTGCCACAGATGGCCCTTCTCGTCCTTGTACTCAGCCTCGTCGTCCGAGATAGCGGTGGTGCAGTTGGGGCACCAGTTGACGATGCGCTTGCCGCGGTAGATCAGGCCGTCGTGATACCAGTCGCAGAAGACCTTGCGCACGGCCTGGGCGTAGTCCTCGTCCATGGTGAAGCGCTCGTTATCAAAGTCGACGGAGCAGCCCATACGCTTGATCTGCTCGACGATGATGCCGCCGTACTCGTGGGTCCAATCCCAGCAGGCGTCGACAAACTTGTCGCGACCGATCTCCAGGCGACTGATGCCCTCGCTCTTGAGCTTCTTGTCGACCTTGGTCTGCGTGGCGATACCGGCGTGATCGGTACCGAGCACCCAGCGCGTGGACTTGCCGCGCATGCGGGCCATACGGATGATGGCATCCTGGATGGAGTCGTCGGTGGCGTGACCCATGTGGAGCTTGCCGGTCACGTTGGGAGGCGGAATGGTGACGGTGCAGTCGCCCACGCCCTCACGGCGCTTGTAGTAGCCGCCGTCGAGCCACTTCTGCAGGATCGCCGGCTCGTTGGTCGACGGATCGTAGTTCTTGGGCATTTCTTCCATATATCTCTCCCTGTCCCGCCGGGGAGGAATGTAGGCCCGATTTTCGCTCGGTCAGGTCCTGGCTCGCGCGAAGACCACATTAAGTGGTCTTCGGCTCGTGCGGAATCTACGAAAATCGGGCCTGCATTCCTCCCCTTAGGTATCGATTACTTCAGTCTGATATGACTTCGCTGAGGCTTAAACAAACACACAGAATAACACAGGTAGTTGGGGTTATTGCGTATATATAAAATAGCCTCCGACCGCGGGTGGTCGGAGGCTATTTGCAAACACGTTTTAGGCTGGTTTAGCCGTAGATGCGTTGGGGCTGTTCTTCGCCCTTTACGGAGGCTTCGGTTACGACGACCTTGGAAACGCCCTCCTCGCTGGGGAGGTCGAACATCGTCTGCTGCAGCACGTCCTCGCAGATGGCACGCAGGCCGCGGGCGCCGGTCTTGCGGGCAAGTGCCATGCGGGCGATCTCGTGCAGAGCCGCGTCTTCAAACTCAAGCTCAACGTCCTCGAGCTGGAACATCTTGCGGTACTGACGCACCACGGCATTCTTGGGCTCGGTCAGGATCGACACCAGGTCGTCCTCGTCGAGCGCCTGCGTCTGGGTGACGACGGGCGTACGACCCACGAACTCGGGAATCATGCCAAAGGCGTTGAGGTCCTGCGGGAGCACCTGACGCAGCAGGTCGTTCTCGTCGACCGAGGTGGGACCGGCGATCTCGGAGTTAAAGCCCACGCCCTTGTTGCCCACGCGGTCGGCGATGATCTTGTCCAGGCCCACAAAGGCACCGCCGCAGATAAACAGGATGTTGGTCGTATCGATCTGCAACAGTTCCTGCTGGGGATGCTTACGGCCGCCAGTGGGTGGAACGCTTGCCACCGTGCCCTCAAGAATCTTAAGCAGCGCCTGCTGAACGCCCTCGCCCGAGACATCGCGGGTAATGGAGAGATTCTCGGCCTTGCGGGCAATCTTGTCGATCTCATCGACATAAATGATGCCCACCTGCGCGCGCTCGATGTCGCCATCGGCGGCGTTGATGAGCTTGAGCAGGATGTTCTCAACATCCTCGCCCACGTAACCTGCCTCGGTAAGCGCGGTGGCGTCGGCAATGGCAAACGGCACCTCGAGGATGCGCGCGAGCGTCTGGGCAAGCAGGGTCTTACCGGTACCGGTGGGACCGAGCAACAGGATGTTGGACTTGGCGAGCTCCACCTCATCTATGTCATCGTCAAACTGGCCGCCCATACCATCAGCCTCGTCAAAGGCGGACACCGCGGCACCGCCCTCGATCACGCGGCGGTAGTGGTTGTACACGGCCACCGACATGGCGCGCTTGGCATCCTCCTGGCCCATAACATAGGCCGAAAGCTCGTCATAGATCTCGTGCGGCGTCGGCACGTGCGTGATGACCTGACGGTCGTCCTCGAGCTCAAAACCCTCGGCCTCGGGGTCAACGGCGGGCTGGGACGCAGCCTGGCCGTGGTCGTTGAGGAAACCCGGGAGATTGCCGTTGCGGGCGGCGTCCATAAAGTCCGAAGCCAGCGACTCCTCAAGGATCTCGGAGCAGGCGGCGACGCACTCGTCACAGATAAAGATGTTGGTCGGGCCCTTTACGAGACGACGGACCTGGCCCTGCTCTTTTCCGCAGAAGGAGCAGCGGATGGGGTTGCCGTTCTCGTCAAAGTTGTCCTGCATGTTACCTGCCATCCTAGGCGTCCTTCGCGGCGAGGTCGCGCGAGGTGACGATACGGTCGATCAGGCCGTAGCCGAGGGCCTCGGCAGCGGTCAGGTAGTTGTCGCGCTCGGTATCGGCCTGGACCTTCTCGATGGGCTGGCCCGATGCGTCGGACAGGATCTGGTTGAGCTCGCGGCGGGTCTTCTTGATCTCCTCGGCCACGATCTCGATCTCGGTCTGCTGGCCCTGGGCACCGCCGCTGGGCTGGTGAATCATGACCTTGGAGTGCGGCAGGCAGAAGCGCTTGCCCTTGGCGCCGGCCGAAAGCAGCACAGCGGCCATGGACGCGGCCATACCAACGCAAATGGTGGAGACCTGCGGCTTAATGAAGTTCATGGTGTCCAGAATCGCCAGACCGGAGTAGACCTCGCCACCGGGCGAATTGATGTAGAGCGAGATATCCTTCTCGGCATCCTGGCTCTCAAGATGCAGCAGCTGGGCAACGACCAGGTTGGCGCTGACGGAGTTAATCTCCTCGCCCAAGAAGATGATGCGGTCGTTGAGCAGGCGCGAATAGATATCGTAGCTGCGCTCGCCGCGCGGCGTCTGCTCGATAACGTATGGCACGAGGGCGGAATCGAACTTGGCGATCATACGCATCTCCATTTCTCTTACGGACCAATAGTGGTTCTAGACAAACGTACGGTGCCCGCATGCTATGCATTGGCTGGCACCGTACGAAGCAACCGGATAACCGGCTTATAACTTTACCCCATCACGGGCGCATCCATGCGCTCGCGGAAAAGGTGGCGAGAATTACTCGGCGTCCTTGGCGGTCTCGTCGACCTCGGTCACCTTGGCGTTCTCGACCAGGTGATCGACGGCCTTGGAGCGACGGATGGACTCGCGGACGGCAGGCATGCGGCCATCGGCGATGAACTCGGCCTTGGAAGCCTCGACGTCCTTGACGCCGGCCTTCTCGAACTCGGCGTTGATATCGTCCTCGGTGACCTCAATCTTGAGCTCGCGAGCGAGGGCGTCGAGAGCCAGGGACTCACGGGCAACGTCGTTGGCCTGCTTGTGCAGGTCGCCGATGAACTGCTCCATGGTCAGACCGGAAGCGGGCAGCCAGGTGTCGAGCGTCATGCCGCGGGCAGCGAGGTTGGACAGGAAGTTCTGGCCAAGCTCCTCAAAGACGGACTGCTCGTAGTCGGCGTCCATCTCGTCGAGCTGCAGACGCTCGGCGAGAGCGGAGACGCAACGGTTCTCCTTCTCGGCCGGGAGGCGAGAAGCCTTGTCCTGCTCGATCTCGATCTTGATGGCGTCGCGCATGGCGTCGATGCTGTCGAAGCCAAAGTCGGACTTGACGAGCTCGTCGGTGAGCTCGGGGGTGTTGCGGACCTTGATGCCCTTGACGGTGACCTCGACGGTGTGGGTCTCGGCCTCCTCGCCCTCCTCGACCTCGTCGGTCCAGGTGACGGTCTTGACGTCGTCGACGTTAGCGCCGATCAGGGCCTCGTTGAACTCCTTGGGGTTGCTGTCGCTACCGGCGATGAGCATACGGCCCTCGGCGGCGAAGTTGTCGGCGTTCTCGACGGCCTTGAGGTCGACGGTCACGTAGTCGTCAGCCTCGACGGCGCGACCCTCGACGTCCTCGAAGGTGGCACGGTAGTTGAGGAGCATCTCGACCTGGTTGTTGATCTCGGACTCGGTGACCTCCGCGGGAGGCATCTCAATCTCAACGGCGTCGAAGGAGGAGAGCTCAGCGGCAGGACGCAGGGAGAACTCGACGGTGTAGGTGTAGTCCTCGTGATCCTTGGCGAGGTCGAGCTCCTTGTAGTCACCGTTCTTGGTGGGGACGATGTCCAGCTCGTTGAGGACGACGGGCTCGTTGGCGGCGATCAGGTCGTTGGTGGCCTGAGCGAGGGTAGCCTCGGCGCCAAGAGCAGAGTCGATGACCGGACGGGGAGCCTTACCGGCGCGGAAGCCCGGGAAGCGGTACTTCTTGGCGGTGTCCTTGTAGGCCTTCTTGATCGCGGCGTCGACGTCGGCGGCCGGGATGGTGACCGTAGCGGTGAGCTTGGCGTCCTTGACGTCAGAAGCGGTGATGTTCAACACGTTCCTCCTCATACTGCCCAGCTTATCTGAGGTGCTGGTACCTTTATGCAACAAAGAGTCGCGACGGCGGGAGCCGACGCAGGTGCGTTGGTGCGGGCGAAAGGACTCGAACCTTCACGGGAATCCCACCAGAACCTAAATCTGGCGCGTCTACCAATTCCGCCACGCCCGCATGAGCGCACAGACTATGAATGATAGCAGATACGAACGGCAAGCGCACGCACACCTTTTACAGGCTCACGACCTCACCACGAGTGCAAAAGGCGGGACGAGTTGCCCCGCCCCGCCAATTACGACTTGTTCGCTGACCCGCTACTCCCCCAGCAGTGCTTTCTCCGGCGTGATCGGCAGCGAGCGAACCTGATGGCCGGTGGCGTGTGCCACGGCCGAGGCAACGGCGGCGAGCGGCGTGTTGATGACGACCTCGCCGATCGACTTGGCGCCAAACGGGCCCGTCGGCTCGTAACTCGGCTCAAAGGCCACGCGAATGCTGCCGATATCCAGGCGCGTGGGCAGCTTGTAGCTCATAAAGTTGCCGGTGCGCAGGCGGCCGCGATCGTCGTGCTCGACGATCTCGTAGAGCGCGTGGCCAATGCCCTGGGCAATGCCGCCCTCGGCCTGGACGCGCGCGAGCGCCTCGTTGATCACGGTACCGCAGTCCACAGCCGCCGCGTAGTCCACCACGGTCACCTTGCCGGTGGCCTTGTCGACCTCAACCTCGGCAATGCCGGCCATAAACGGCGGGGGCGAAACGGGCAGGCAGGCAGAGGCGTGCGAGGTGAGCGCGTCGCCGCCCGCGATGTTCTTGACGCACAGGTTGGCAAAGTCGCGCAGCGTGAGGTAGCGGTTCTGCTCGCGCGCGGCACGCTCGTCGGACAGGCGCACGTACTGCCCATCGAAGACCACGTCGGCGGCGTCAACGTCCCACATCTGGGCGGCCTTGGCGCAAATCTTCTCGCGCAGCTCGGTCGCGGCGTTCTTGGCGGCAAGGCCCGTGACGTAGGTACCGGAGCTCGCGTACGAGCCGGCGTCGAACGGCGACACGTCGGTGTCTACGCCGCGTACCACGATCAGCGAGCTCTCCACGCCCAGCTCCTCGGCGACAATCTGCGCCAGAATGGTGTCGACGCCCATGCCGTTATCGGTGGCGCCGGTGCCGATGGTAATGAAGCCATCCTCTTCCAGGCGCATGTCGATGCCGCCGATATCCACGTTGGAAATGCCAGAACCCTGCATGGTGAGCGCGCAGCCCAGGGCGCGTACGCGGTCGCCCAGGTCCACGGCCAGCGGCTTGTCGCGCCAGCCGATCATGTCCATCGCGCGCAGCAGGCAGCGGTCGAGCGCGCAGGCGTTGAGCTTTTCGTTGTAGTACTGCGGCATGATCTCGCCCTCGCGCACGATGTTCTTGAGGCGCAGGTCGGCGGGATCCATGTGCAACATGTCGGCGAGCTCGTTGACGGCGCTCTCCACGGCAAACTGGCCCTGGGTGGCACCGTAGCCGCGATACGCGCCGCCGCGGTTGGTGTTGGTGTAGACGGCGTCCCACCTAAAGCGGCTCGCCTTCACATGGTTGTAGATTGGCAGGCTCTTGTGGCCCGAAAGGCCGATCGTCGTGGTAGCGTGCTCGCCGTACGCGCCGGCGTTGGACAGCGTGTGCAGGTCGATGGCCGTGATGGTGCCGTCGTTCATGGCGCCCAGCTTAACGGTCATCTGCATCTGATGGCGCGAGTTGCCCGCGGTGATGGTCTCCTCGCGGGTGTAGCAGCAGTAGCTCGGACGGCCGGTCTGCTGGGTCACGAACGCCACGAAGATCTCGCAGCAGCCCGTCTGCTTGGAGCCAAAGCCGCCGCCGATGCGCGGCTTAATAACCTGCACCTGCGACTGCGGAATGTCGAGCGACTGCGCGATCATGCGGCGCACGTGGAAGGGCACCTGTGTGGACGTGGTCACCGAAATGCGGCCGAATGCGTCGGTCATCGCGAAGGCGCGGAAGGTCTCCATGGGCGCGGTCTGCGTGGCCTGGCTGGTGTAGGTGCGCTCAAAGACGATGTCGCTCTGAGCGAAGACCTCGTCCAGGTCGCCAAAATCGCTGGTACCGCTGCACACCAGGTTGCGCGGGACGTCGCCGCCCTGCGGGAACATAAAGGTCACGTCGCCCTCGGGGTGGACCACGATGTCGTTATCGAGTGCCTGGGTAAAGTCGAGCAGCGGCTCGAGCACCTCGTAGTCGACCTTGATGAGCTTGAGCGCCTTGTCGGCGGCCTCCTCGGTCTCGGCAGCGACGATCGCCACTTCCTCGTTTTGGTAGCGCACGAGGTTCTCGAGGATCAGGCGGTCGTAGGGACTCGGCTGTGGATAGCTCTGGCCGGCGATGGTAAAACGGCGCTTGGGCACGTCTTCGTAGGTGTAGACGCCCACGACACCGGGCACCTTCAGGGCGCGCGAGGTATCGATGGAGCGGATCTTGGCGCGGGCATAGGGGCTGCGCTTGAGTTTGACGATGAGCGCGCCGGCGGGCACCATATCGCCGGTGTAGACCGGACGACCCTCGAGCAGAGCCTTCGAATCCTTCTTGGGCTGCTTGTGGGTGATTTGCTTGTAGGTGACACCGTCGCAGCTGGTGTCGTTGACCGGCAGCTCGGGCAACTCAAAGCCCACCTGCACGCCAGATTCGTTGAGGAAGCGGACGATGGCGCGCAGCTGGCTCTCGTAGCCGCTGCAACGGCAGAGGTTGCCGGCAAGCTGGCGCGAGAGCTCCTCGCGCGTGGCGACGAGGCTCGGGTCCTCCTTGGCGGCGCGGGCGAGCGCCAGCACGTTCATGATGAGGCCGGGGGCGCAAAAACCGCACTGCTCGGCACCTTCGGCAGCCATCGCACGGGCGAGAGCCTCGGACTCGGCCTTAAGGCCCTCAAGCGTGGTGATGTTGTGTCCCTCAACACGGGCGGCGGGAACTGAGCAGCTCAGCACCGGGTCGCCGTCGAGCCACACCGTGCACAGGCCGCAGTTGGTGGTTTCGCAGGCACAGCGCACCGACGCGCAACCCTGCTCGCGCAGCAGCGCAAAGAGCATGGTGTCGGGGGCAATCTGAACCTTGACCTTGCGGCCGTTGAGCGTAAAGGAAAGATCGATGAGTTTGGCAGCCATTAGCGCACCTCGCTAGAATCGACGCCGGGCACGCGGCGGCAGGAATACTCGTCCGTGGCAAACTTAGGTGTCTGCACGGTCTCGAGCTCGCGGGCAAGCGCGGCCGAAAGCTCGATGCCGGCGGCGCGGCGCACGGCCTGCACGGCAAGCGGCGCCGAGATGCGACGGCGGTACTCGGCCGAGCCCCACAAGTTGGTGCCGTAGCTCAGTGCGCGTACGGACGCGGCAAGGGCACGCAGCTCGTCCTCGGAAGGCTGCTCGTTCACCAGGCCGCACGCCTCGCCCTGCAGCAGGGTCGCGCGCAGCGGACGGGCACCCACGGTGACATGCCAGCTGTTGTCCCACCAGGCGGCGGTGACGTTGAGCGAGGGGAAGTCGGTCGCGGCCTTGCGCACGGCCTCATAGCTCGCGCGGTAGTCGTGCTTAACAACCACGACGTGCTCGATCACGTCGCGCACGTAGCCCATGTCAACGAACTCGGCGAGCGGCACGCGGCCGGCACCCGTCAGCTCAACATAGGAATCGAGCGCCAGGAAGGCGGAGAGCACGTCCGAGAAGCCAAAGCGACCGTAAATGCTGCCGCCCACCGTGGCGGTATTGCGCAGCTGAACGCCGACGATATCGTGGACGGCGAACTCAAAGACATTGTTGACAAGCGCGTTGAGCCCGGCATGACGCTCGAGCTGGCGCAGGGTGCACATAGCACCGATGCGAAACTCGGTCTCGGTCTCCTCGATCTGATCGAGTCCGCAGGCCGAAAGGTCAATCGCCGTCGCCACACGACGCGAACCCAGACGCATCCAGATGCCGCCGCCCACAATCTTGTTGTTGCGGTTCTTCTGCAAGAGCTCATAGGCTTCGGCCGCGTTTCCAACACGGACGTAGGTACCGAACTTGAGCACGTTCTCCCCCATCTCTCCACTTGTCCAGTACGTTTAAGTGTACCAAACGAGGGGGCGCCGCCATCGTCACCATAGAAAAAGGCTCCCAGCCGGACAGCTGGGAGCCTCATCACATGCTATGTCAGGCAGGGTTTAGCAGACGCCCTGGGCGAGCATGGCGTCGGCGACCTTCAGGAAGCCGGCGATGTTGGCGCCCATGACAAAGTTGCCCTCCTGGCCATACTCCTTGGCGGTGTCGTCCACGTTGTGGAACATGCCGCGCATGAGCTGCTCGAGCTTGCCGTCGACCTCCTCGAAGGTCCAGGACAGGTGCTCGGCGTTCTGGCTCATCTCCAGGCCGGACACGAGCACGCCACCGGCGTTGGCAGCCTTACCGGGCATAAAGGCGACACCGTTCTCCTGGAAGTAGTTCGTGGCCTCGATGGTCGTGGGCATGTTCGCGCCCTCGCCGACCACCTTGCAGCCGTTGGCGACGAGCGCCTGGGCGTCCTCGAGCAGCAGCGTGTTCTCACGAGCGCAGGGCAGCGCGATGTCGCAGGGCAGCTGCCACACGCCGCGGCCGTCACCCTCGTGCCACACGGCGTTGGGCTTCTCGTCAACGTACATGGCGAGCGTGACACCCTTGTCGTGGCCGGAGCGCTTCTTGTTGTAGACATGCTCGAGCACGGTGTAGTCGATGCCGTCGGGATCCTCGACCCAGCCGTGGGTGTCGGAGCAGGCCAGCACCTTGCCGCCGAGCTGGGCGACCTTCTGGACGGCGTAGATGGCGACGTTGCCGGAGCCATGAACGACGACGTTCTTGCCCTCGAAGGAGTCGCCGCGGCTCTTGAGGTACTCGTCCACAAAGTAGACCAGGCCGTAGCCGGTGGCCTCGGTACGGGCGAGCGAGCCGCCAAAGGAGAGGCCCTTGCCGGTGAGGACGCCGGTCCACTCGTTGGTCAGGCGCTTGTACTGGCCGAACAGGTAGGCAACCTCGCGGCCGCCAACGCCCAGGTCGCCGGCGGGAACGTCGGTGTTGGGGCCGATGTGGCGATAGAGCTCGGTCATGAAGGACTGGCAGAAGTGCATGATCTCGTTGTTGGACTTACCCTTGGGGTCAAAGTCGGAGCCGCCCTTGCCGCCGCCCATGGGAAGGGTGGTCAGGCTGTTCTTGAGGATCTGCTCCAGGCCCAGGAACTTGAGCATGCCCAGGGTGACCGTCGGGTTAAAGCGCAGGCCGCCCTTGTAGGGTCCAATGGCAGAGTTGAACTCGACGCGGTAACCGCGGTTGACCTGAACCTTGCCCTGGTCGTCGACCCAGGGGACACGGAACATAACGATGCGCTCGGGCTCGACGAGGCGCTCCAGCAGGGCGGCCTCCTCGTACTCGGGATGGGCGTCGAGCGCCGGCTGGATGGTGCCGAGGATCTCGGTCGCGGCCTGGATGAACTCAGGCTGCTCGGGATAGCGGGCCTTGAGCTCGTCGAGAACTTTCTGCGTGTAGCTCATGCTTCCTCCAATTGATGGAAAAGAAAGGTGTCGTTCGCGGCGCCCCATGCGCCGTGAGCTTTATCGAGTATGGATAATATCGCACTGTTGCAGCAAAGTTTCGCATAAGCCGACGAGCGGATGTTTCGTTTTGATTACGATGCAGGTAGATGCGTTTTTGAGTAGCTGACGTGCAAAACCCGTGTTTCAAACCTGTTTCGTCCACGTGTTCCAAGCCATCACATTAGGGACAGGCACCTTTGTTGTGGTGTGGGTGGTTAGAGGACGAGTTGATGGTAGTCGGCGGGGGTTACGCGGCCTTCGGTAGCAGCGCGGAAGGCGGCGAGCGCATCGCCCGAGAACGGCATGGCCCAGCACAGACCGCAACCTGCGGTAATGGAGCCGGGCAAAGGCATAATGCGCCCGGGCACGCCGGCATCCAGGCAAAGCTGCTCGCATTCCATCACATCGAAGGTACTGTCAAACGACACGATAATCTTGCGCTCGTGGTCGAGGGCATCACCGGACGGGTCTTCGCGGTGTGCCTCACGATACGCCGCAGCGGCCGCCTCCTCTTCCGCAGTATGTCCACAGCCACCGCAGCCGCAGGTACAGGGCTCGGAACCATCGCAAGTGCAAAGCTCTCCCGTGTCGGGGCAAATATCGTGAGACATGGCAACTCCAATCGTCTAGGCGAGTAACTCGGCCGCCGCAAACTCCTCGGGCGTATTGACGTTCTCGAAGCAGAGCGTCGAGCCGGCGACCGCGACAATCTGAGGCTCGTCCAAATACCCGGCATTCACCCGGTCGATCAGGCAGCGGATTCGCTGACGGTCATCGGCGAGCAGCTCTTGGGCAACCGGCGCACACGCGTCACGGCGCCAGACGGCGCAAAGCGGCTCAATCCCCCGCTCCTCGCGCGGCACGCACACGTCGAGCGCCTCGGCCTCGACACAGCCAGCAAGGGCACCGATTAGCTCCGAAGAGACAAACGGCATATCACAGGCGACGATAGCAACGAGAGGCAGCCGGGCCGCAGTCAGCGAACTCGCGATGCCGCGCATGGCGCCCGCCGACCCTTCTAGGTCCGCCACCACACGCGGCACCAAGCCGCCAAACGCGCACTCCTCAAGAAAGGCAAGCTCGCTGGGACGCGACGTCGTCACGACCAACTCGCCGGCAACTGGCGCCAGCCGACCCAGCACGCGTTCGATGAGCGGCTCGCCGCAAAACGCCATGCGAGCCTTATCGCAGCCCATGCGCGAGGACATCCCGCCCGCTTGAACGACGCAAGAAAGATCGGCCCGTCTTACGGTAGTCATACGGCAAACCACCCCCATCGGCATGCTCAAAACCCGGCACGCGAAGCCAAATACCGTCGCCGATAAAGCGGGCGGTACGGCAAACCTGTGCAAAAACAAAACAGCGCCTTTGCGGCACGCAGCAAGACCGCGAGCACAAAAGCGCTGGTAGCGTATGGCGGGAACGTATGTGAATCGAACACATCCAAGACGTTTTGCACGCCTCGCAACGGTTTTGAGGACCGCGGAGCCCACCGGAGCCCATCCGTTCCCAAGTGCGCCGGTATTTTACCAAACCGAGCAGCCAATCTAGCGCAGGGAGCGCAGGCCGCCGGCATCCTTGTCGAGCACCGTAAAGCGCACGGCATCCAGGTGCTCCAAGATGCTGATGGCACGTTTGCGCGACACACCCAGCGCCTCGCGCAGCACGCTCGTGGTGGCAGCACCGCCGGCTTCGGCGATGGCGGCGGCGACGAGCTCGCGCGCGTGAGCCTCAGCGGCAGCGGACAGGGCAACGTCGCGCTCGACCTTGACGATCGAGCGGTTGAGCGAAAGCTCGCGCAGGGCACGCGTCATGATGTCGCGATCGAGCTGAAGCTGCTCGCCCACCTCGGGCAACGTCGGCGTATCGAGTCCGGCCTCGTCCAGCAAGGCAACGATGCGCCCGCAGACCTCGCGCACCACACGCGCCGCGGCGGCTGCGGAATGCGGGTCGAACACCTCGGCCCCCTCGGAGGCGCACACGCCACGCGAGCAGCCCTCGGCAATCAGAGCCGCGGCAACGCCTTCATCTGCGGCAGGCCACGCAGCATGGGCAACGGCGCCGGGCGTAAAGCCCGTCTCCTTGGGAGCTGCCGCGTGCATGGCTGACAGGGTCGCCGCCAGGGCATCCATAGCGGCGTCGAGCGCGGAAGAATCTGCATACAGCGAGCCATCCGAGCCAGCCAGCGCGCAAGCAGCGCCCTGCGCCACCAACCCACGCAGTGCGACATCGGCCTCGCCGACACCAAGATCCAAAGCCTCGGCAACATCAACCGCCGTAACCGGCAGCGTCTGCAGCGCCAGCCAAGCGCCCACACCGCCCGCGATATCGCCGGACTCGATCGCCGCATACAGCGCACGCTCTCCTTCGGCAAGCTCGCGCGAGCGACGGCAGCGCGAAAGCAGCACACGCCCGCCGCCAATAAGCATAACGGGCGAATACGACAGCACCACGGCATGGTCTCCGGCTCGCAGCGGCAGCGGCTCCTCCAAGCGCACCTGTACGGTACGGGTCTCGCCCACCGCCATGGGGGCCTCGCCCTCCAAAAGCATGATGCGGCCGCCGACCTCGGCCGTACCCGCCATCACGTGCACACGCGCACCCGACTCGAGCACGCGCGGCTTGGCTCCCTCGCGACCCAAATACGTAAACGCCATCATAAAGCGCAGCGTCTGGCCAAAGCGACCCGCCACACTGAGCATCTCACCGCGATCGAGCGCGGCGACGCCGTCACCAACCAGGTTGAGCGCCACACGCTGACCGGGAAGCGCCTGCTGCGTGTCGCCATGCACTTGGATCCCGCGTACGCGGCAGGCCGTGCGCGACAGCAGCGCGACGAGCTCATCGCCCACCGCAACCGGCGCATCGTGCAGTGTCCCTGTCACGACGGTGCCGGCGCCCTTGATCGTAAAGCAGCGGTCAATCGGCAAGCGCGGCGCAGCATCGGTGCGCTCGGCACGGTCGCGGCAGGAATCCCAGCAGGCACCGACCTGATCGTCAAGCGCGGCCAGCAGCGCGTCAATCCCCTCGCCGGTCTTGGACGACACGGGGACCATCGGCGCGCCCGCAAACACGGTACCCGACAAAAAGTCATCGACATCGAGCTCGGCAAGCTCGGTCATCTCGGCGTCGGCCAGGTCGCACATCGTCAACGCGACCACCATATGCGTAACGCCCAGCAGCTCCAGCACATGCACGTGCTCGCGGGTCTGCGGCATCACGCCCTCGACAGCCGAAACCACCAGCACCGCCACGTCGATGCCCGTGGCGCCCTGCACCATGGCGCGCAAGTAATGCGCGTGGCCCGGCACGTCGACCAGGCCAACGATCTTGCCACTCGGCAGTGCCAGCTCGCCAAAGCCCAGCTCCACGGTCATACCGCGACGGCGCTCAACCTCCAGACGGTCGGGATTCTTGCCGGTCAACGCCTCGATCAGTGCCGACTTACCATGGTCAACGTGGCCCGCCGTGCCAACGATAACGGGACACTCTACCAGCGCTTGAACCTCACTCATCGAGCAATCGCCTTCTCAACGCACGCGACGAGCGTCGATGCCGCCGTCTCGATATCGCGGTCGCCCACGAGCGTACGGACGTCAAACAAAATGCGATCGTGCGAGGTTCGTGTGACGACCGGCGTGTCGAAATCTTGGACGAGCAAGCGCTTGAGTGCGTCAACGGAAAGACGCTCATCGACAAGACGCACGGCAACGCACATGGTGGGCAACTCGACGGTAGGCAGCGAGCCGCCGCCGGGAGCCGACGACTCCTCGACGATCTCCACCTGAACGGCGCACGGGCAGCCAGCCTTATCGAGGCCCGCCACCATCAGATCGCGCAACTTGCGTGCGCGACGCTCCAGATGAGCCTGCGGAAGCGTGAGCATGTTGAGTACCGGCACCTCGCGATGGGCCACATCCGCCCCGTCCATGTAAATGCGCAGTGTAGCCTCGAGCGCCGCCAGTGCAAGCTTACCCGGACGCAGGGCACGCATAAGCGGATGCGACCCGCAGGCCTGGACCAGATCGCGACGACCCATGATAATGCCCGCCTGCGCGGCGCCGAGCAGCTTATCGCCCGAGCATGACACGATATCGAGCCCCGCCGCGACCGAAGCCGGCGTGGTTTCTTCGCCTCCGCGCACCAAGATGTCGTCGGGCAACAGCGCGCCCGACCCCTGGTCCTCGTAGAACAGCAGGCCATGCTTGTGGGCCAGGGCGGCAAGCTCCCGAGAGCCTACCTCCTCGTGAAAGCCCTCGATGCGATAGTTGGAAGGATGAACCTTGAGGATCATGGCCGTATCGGGTGTGATGGCTTGCTCATAATCTGCCAGGTGCGTGCGGTTGGTGGCGCCGACCTCGACGAGTTTGGCGCCCGAAGCCGCCATGACATCGGGGATGCGGAAGCTGCCGCCGATCTCGACAAGCTCGCCGCGGCTGACGATAACCTCTTTGCCCGCGGCATGGGTCGCCAGTACCAGCAGCACCGCGGCGGCATTGTTGTTGACCACGAGCGCGTCCTCGGCACCGGTGAGTGAGCGGATCAGCTGCGCGGCGTGCTCCTTGCGCGACCCGCGCGAACAGGTGTCCACACTGTACTCGAGCGTGCTATACCCGCGCGCGACCTCGGCCACGGCTTTGGCAGCTGATTCCGCGAGCGGAGCGCGACCCAAGTTGGTATGGATAACCACACCCGTGGCGTTGACGGCGGGACGCAGGCTCGGCAGCGCGGAGCGATGCGCACGCCACTCGATGGCCGAGGCCAGCTCGCGCTTGGAACGCGGGGCGGCGCCGGCACGAATGGCGGCGCGCTCCTCGTCGAGCTCGGCCGTCACGGCGGCATGCACCACCGCGTCGCAGGTCTCCCCCGCCGCCTTCACGACCGGCCACTCGGCAAGCAGCTCGTTGACGGAAGGAATGGCGCGCAGGCGGGCGCGTACCTCATCGGACATGTTCTGGCTATCGCTCATGTACGGCCTTTCAAAAGAAACGTGGATCAGTCTAATGCATCAGCTGAGTCAATTACTCGTTATTATCCTCGCGCGCCGCGATCTTTTCCACGCGAACGGCGTTTTCCTGGGTGAGCGCGGCACCCGTCAACGGGTCCCAGCGCAGCGGCGTATGGTCGAGTGGGCCCACGCCCAAGGCTTGAGCGCCACCGGCATCGGCGCCAAACGAACGCCCGCCGGGGGCGGCCGAGGTGAAGATGCACGCCGGATGCAGATACGGCGTCGTCTCCACGCGCACGCGGTCGCGGCCCAAATCGCTCACAAGTTCGACGACCTCGCCATCGGCGATGCCCATGTGCGCAGCGGCATCGGCATTCATCTGCACGGCATCCAGGTCCGATCCAGCCTCAGCGGCACCTTGGGCCGCGAGCCTGCGCGAAGTATGCGACTCAAAGGGACGGTTGCCGCTAATGAGGCGAAACATCCCCGGGCCGGGCTCCACCATGGGAGCGATCCAGTTGGGCACACGACCCATGCCGGCTCGCTCCCATATGACGCTTGCCAGCGCAATCTTGCCGCCGGCAAGCGGAATCACCGGCTCACCCGTACGCGTCGGCAGCGTTATGCCCGTATCGGCCCAGCCGCGCTCCTTGAGCTCGTCCAGATCGATCCCAAAAGGCGCCACCTGGGCAGCCGCCAGATCGTCAGACGTAAACTGGAAATACTCGCCCACGCCACACGCCTGCGCCAGACCGGCAAAAATCTCCCGACCGGGACGTGTGTCGTCATGCTGCACAGGCAGCACGGCGTTGCGGTAGAACACGCGCGCATCGTTGGCACCTGTCACCGTTCCCACGCCGCGGTCAGCCTCCAGATACGTCACGTCGGGCAGCACGAAATCGGAAGCACGCGCCGTCTCGGACCAGCGAATATCAATCGTCACGAGCAAGTCGAGCTGCTGCAAAATACTCAACCAAGCCTGTGCATTGCCATAGCCCGCACCGGGGTTACTGGCATAGACGATGAGCCCACGCAAATCGCCGGCAAGAATCGACTGACCGATGGTCGTGCACAGGCCGCGCACCGGATCGACCAGCGGATAGCGCTCGGACCCCAACTTAGGCTCACGCGGCACCGGCGGCGTTGTAAAGCGCGTGGGATCGAGGTCGCCCAACACAAGCGGCGTGGGCGGATTGAGCACGCCGCCCACATGTCCAATACAGCCTAGCAGCACATCGACCATGCAGATAGCTCGCGCCGTCTGAGTACTGTTCGCATACGCGATACCGATGCCACCATGAAAGCCAGCGTCCACCACCGCAGCAGGCGCCGCGGCAGCCAAATCTCGCGCAGTCGCACGGATATCGTCCGCCGGCACGTCGCACATCGACTCGGCCCACTCGGGCGTCCAAGCACGGGCCGCCTGTGCCAGCTCGTCAAAACCCGTGGTATAGCGGTCCACGAACTCGTGGTCGAACAGGTCCTCGGCTACCAGCACATGTGCGATACCCAGCAGCAACGCCAGATCGCATCCGGGACGCACGCGCAGCCAGCGGTCGGCAAGCGCGGCCGAGCCGCTGCGCCGGGGATCGACCACGATAATCTTCGCCCCACGGCGACGGGCATCGTTGAGCGCATCAACCGCCTCCATCGTCGATGAATCGACAATGGAACGCCCCAAATACATGATGCAATCAGTATGTGCCAGGTCGGAGGCGGGGCTGTAGCCCAGACTGTGCTCCCAACCCGTAAGTCGGCTTACCTCGCAGGCACCGTCGGCACCGTATACGTTGGGCGAGCCAAGCGCACGCATAAAGCGATACGCCCAGTAGCGGTCGAACGAGGGCACGCCGAGTGTCATGCCCAGCGCACGCGGACCATGCCCGTCAACAATCCCCCCAAGGCGCGCAGCGATCTGCGCGAACGCCTCGTCCCACGAAATCACATCGAAACCCGAGCCATCAGCTCGTCGGCGCATGGGGTGCAAAATCCGGTCGCGCTCGTCAAACGGCATAGACAGTCGATGGCGCCCGCGGGCGCACAGGGCACGCGCCGCGCACGGATGCCCCGACACCGGCAACTCGGCCACCACGCGACTATCCTCAACGCGT
Organism: Collinsella aerofaciens; assembly: GCF_020709435.1. GTDB lineage: Bacteria > Actinomycetota > Coriobacteriia > Coriobacteriales > Coriobacteriaceae > Collinsella > Collinsella aerofaciens_AU. The sequence continues at coordinate 208,345 of NZ_JAJFDP010000003.1, read as the reverse complement.
GCCGCAAAGGCGCAATCGGCATAGCATCCCCCGCATGTGGTCACCACGGCGCGACCGTCACGCTCCACAGCAGATGCCATCTCGATTACCCCTTTCACAAGCCAAACACAACAGGCCAACAGCCCGGCAACGAGCCCAAGACCCAAAAAGCCTCCCGCAAGGCAACGCCCCGCGGGAGGCCCAACGTCAAACAGACGGCACCTTACGCCTCGGACTTCTTGGCATAGATAAACCAGTAGCCGAGCGCGACCAGAACCGCACCGCCCACAATGTTGCCCAGGGTGGCGGCGGACAGGTTAAACGCAATGCCCGCAGCGTTGAGCGCATCGGCGCCGGCGACCTTGGCACCATAGCCGCACGCATGCATCACGGCACCCATAGGCAAAAAGTACATGTTGGCGACACAGTGCTCAAAACCGCAGGCCACAAAGGCGGCGATGGGCAGCAGAATGCCCACAACCTTATCGACCACGGTCTTGCCAGCGGTACCGATCCACACGGCCAGGCACACAAAGATGTTGCACAGGATGCCGCGGAAGAAGATCGTCACCCAGTCGACCGTCACCTTGCCGGCGGCGACGCTCACCATGGAATTGGCGACCGCCTCGCCGTTGAGCTTGTAAATGCCGGCCATGTACACCAAAAAGACAATGAACAGGGCACCGGCAAAATTGCCGACCCACACGACGACCCAGGCCTTGAGCATCTGGACCAGGGTGATCTTTTTGCTCTTGAGCGCGCAGACCATAAGCGAGTTGCCGGTAAACAGCTCGGCGCCGCACACCAGCACGAGCACCAGGCCCAGGCAAAAGCACAGGCCGCCCACGACGCGCTGGGCACCCCAGCCCAGCGTGCTGTCGCTCAAGAACACGGTAAAGAACAGGCCGCCGAAGGCAATGAACGCGCCGGCGAACATTGCCAACAGAAAGGCCTTTGCGACCGGCAGGTTGGCCTTGGTCACGCCGGCGGCCTCGGTCTTGGCCTCGATCGCGGCGGGCGCCAGGCAATCGGGAGCGGGGTACTCCACCTTGGAATCTGCCATGTCAATCACTTCTTTCCTAATCAGCAGGGACAAGCGCTCTATTGCTCTTGCCCCAAGCGGACAAAGTGGGAAAAGTCGTTGGCGGCTACGGCGTCGTACACGGCGTCGACGGCGTCAAAGACTTCCGGGGACATGGGGTTGTAGAACTCCGTGTCGCCCGGCTGAATCCCTATGAAGACGATATCTTCGCACGATTGCTCAATCTCTTCGATCAGAATCGACAAAGGAAGCGAATGCGTGGTGAACATCGACTTGCGGGCCACATCGCGCTTGTCGAGCAAGCGGATGGACCCGACGGGCAGCGCCATGTCGGCGGCATCGACCAAGACCAGGCGCGGCGGACGCTCGCGCTTGACCTCGATGATGTCATCCTCGGGCGTCTGACCGCCATCGATGGTGTACCAGCCGGCAAGCGGCACGTCCTCCATCTTTTTGGAGAGCACGGGGCCGGCGGCATCGTCGGCACGTAGCACGCTTCCCGCCGTGAGTACGATACCCGCAAACGGGGCGCCGTTCACACGTCCATCCACAACGCAACCCATTACTGCAACCTCCCCGTCAGATACACGCCCGACACATCGCGCACGCGCTCCACCAGATCGCGGAACTTCATCAGAAACGCGACCTGCTGGGCATGCAGGCCAAAGTCGTCGTCGAACACCGAGATGCCGGCCTTGGCCGACCCGCGAAAACCGCGCTCGTCGAGCAGCGCATCGCAGGCCTCGAGCAGCGACGGCACCGCCGCCTTGTCGAGCTGGCACTCGCCAAAGGAGCGGATGGCCTCAAACTTAGTCCGGGCCTCCCCCTCCGGCAGCGCGTCGATAAGCGTATAGAACACATCCACCGGCACCGACAGGCGCGGCTCAAAGCAGTCGAGCACGCCGGTGTGGTGGCCCACGGCGAGCGTGTAGTACAGCACGTCGCAGGCCTCCTGGGGAACGTCTTCCTCGGTCTCCACAAACTTACGCGTGAGCTCATAGAAGACCACCTGGTCGGGCGCATGACCCAGGCAGGGGTCGGCGACGCCCTCGGCAGCCTCGTCGCTTGCGCGCGAGGCGTCGCCAAAGGAGCCGCCGAGCATACCGGGGCCCGCAAAGTAACCAGAGCGGTCCGTGAGTTCCATCTAGCGACCTCCGGCCAGCACCAGATCCTGCAGCGCCGAGTAGACCTCAACGCGGCGGGGATCGTCCTGCTTATCGATGAGCAGCGCCATAGCACCGCGGATATCGCCCTTGGGCGCGCCCTCGAGCGTATCCATAAACTCGTTGGCCAGGTCGCGGCCGTAACGGTAGCCGCTCATGACGCGAGCCTCGCGCTCGATGGCAACGCGCAGCTTGTACGGCACGCCGGGGTGCAGGATATCGGCCTGCTCGCCGGCGGCCTCCACCGTGGTCTCGGCATGGAGCTTTTGGTCCAGCAGACCGAGCGCCATGGCAAAGCCGTAGACGGTCTGCGCGGGGCTGGGCGGGCAGCCGGGGATGTAGACATCGACCGGCAGGATCTTATCCGTGCCGCCCCAGACGCAGTAGTTGTCGTAGAAGATGCCACCGGTGCAGCCGCACGCGCCATAGGACACCACGATCTTGGGATCGGGTGCAGCCTCAAAGGCGCGCAGGGCCGGCATGCGCATGGCACGCGTCACGGCGCCGGTGTACAGCAGCACATCGGCGTGACGGGGCGAAGGCACGACCTTGATGCCAAAGCGCTCGACGTCGAAGACGGGCGTGATGGAACCGAAGATCTCGATCTCGCAGCCGTTGCAGCCGCCGCAGTCAACACGGTAGACGTACACCGAGCGCTTGATCTTCTTAAGAAGGGTCGCCTTGGCCTTCTCGATGCTCTCGTCGAGCTCGATCTTGGTCGGGCGGTACTGAAGCCGCTCGGGCAAAAGCGTGGGTTCGGCCATGGTTACTCCTCCTTCGTATCAAAATCCATGATGATGCCTTCGACCGGCGCCGGACCGGCAGGAATCTCGGGCGCATCGGGGTTGAGCTCGCGGTCGATATACTCCGGGTTCACGCCGTGGCCGCCCAGATACTCCATGCCGGGGCCCTGGGGCTCACTGGACGCAAGCGTCTCGTTGGCAGCCATGCCGTGCGCGTTGCCGGTCTTTACGGCCGAGGCGGCGCGCAGGGCGTCGAGCTCGCGCTTGCACTCCTGGCACACGCGCACGGTACGGGCGGCCTGCTCGGCCTCCATGCCGCCGGCCTTTTGCAGCAGGCGCTTGGCGTAGTCGATCTCCTTGTGCGGGGCAAACGGCTTGCCGCAGCGCGAGCAGTGCTCGAGCGTGTAGACGCTCTTGCTGGTGAGGTCGTCTTTGCTCATGACGGCCAGCTCAAACTCCTCGGTGAGCTTGATGGCCTCCATGGGGCAGGCTTCCTCGCAGCGGCCGCAAAAGATGCAGCGACCGTAGTCAATCGACCAGGTGATGGTATCGGCCGCAAGGTCGGTGTCCATGCGAATGGCATCGGCCGGGCACGCCACGCCGCAGGCACCGCAGGCGATGCAGAGCTCGGCGTTGTGCTCGGGCTTGCCGCGCATGTCCTTGTTGGTGGGGAACGGCGCAAACGGGTACTTGACCGTCGCGTCGCCGGCCTTGGCGTTAACCTTCCAAAGCTTCAGCATATTAGAGCGCCTCCTCATCGAGCGGAGCGGCCATGGTGCCCTCGCCCGCGAGCGGCGACTTGTCGCGCCAGACGTTCTCGAACTGCTCCTTGTCGAGCACGTGGTCGCGCTTGGCGGCGACATCGGTCACCGTCACGCGGTCGGTGCAGGAGTAGCACGGGTCGAGCGAGCCGACGATCAGCGCCGCGTCGCCCACGGTGTTGCCGCGGAACATGTAGCGCAGGACCGGCCAGTTGCTGTACGTGGCGGCCTTGGCGCGCCAGCGGTAGCACTTCTGGTTATTGCCGAGCATGGCCCAGTGCACGTCCTCGCCACGCGGCGCCTCGGTGGCGCCGATGGCGTACTTGTGCGGGGTGTACTCCCAATCCGTGGTGAGGATGGGGCCCGACGGACAGTTCTCGAGCATGGTCTCGATCATGTCGATCGAGTCGTAGACCTCCTGGATGCGAACGGCGGTACGGCCGAAGGCATCGCAGGTGTCGGCCGTAGCGGCGTGCATCTTTTGGACATCCGGATCGGCGTAGCCGTCGAAGGGATGGTCAAAGCGCACGTCGCGGGCATAGCCCGAGCCACGCATGAGCGGGCCGACCGGCGAGAAGTCGCGTGCGATCTTGCGGTCGAGGATGCCGATGCCGCTCGTACGCTCGATAAAGTTGGGCGTCGAGAGCAAGACGTCGACGAGTTCTTGAACCTCGGAGCGCAGCTGGTGGATGGTCGTGAGCGTGGAGAGCTTCTGCTCGGCCAAAATGTCGCGACGCACGCCGCCGATCACGTTGAGGCCGTAGGTCTTGCGGTGACCGGAGAGCTTCTCGGCCAGGTCCATGGACTTCTCGCGGACGCGGAAGAACTGCTGGAAGCCGGAGTCGAAGCCGGTGTAGTGCGACGCCAGACCAATGTTGAGCAGATGCGAGTGCAGACGCTCGACCTCGAGCATGATAGCGCGGATGTACTGGGCGCGCGGCGGGACATGAATGCCCTGGGCGCGCTCGACGGCCTCGGCATAGGCCACCGAGTGGGCGCAGCCGCAGATGCCGCAGATGCGGTCGGCGAGGAACGTCACGGCGTCATAGTTCAGGCGCGTCTCGGCAACCTTCTCCATGCCGCGGTGCACGTAGAACAGACGGTAGTCGGCGTCGACAATCGTCTCGCCCTCGACAAACAGGCGGAAGTGGCCAGGCTCGTCGGAGGTAATGTGCAACGGGCCCATGGGGACGAGCGTCGTCTCCTTGCCCTTGGTATCGGCCAAGAACTCATAGTTTTCCATGTCGCTCGCGGGAGCGGGACGGAAGCGGTAGTCCATGGAGTCCTTGCGCAGCGGGTACAGGCCGCTGGGCCAATCGTCGGGCAGCACCAGGCGACGACGATCGGGAAGGCCCTCGGGAATCAGGCCGAACATGTCGCGCAGCTCGCGCTCGCCCCACACGCAGGCGGGGACGAACGGCGTCACGGACGGGAACGTCATCTTGGCGGGATCGACCTCGGTGCGCACGGTCACCCAGCCGGGGTCCTCCCCCTCCATGGAGATGACGTAGTACACGGCGTAACGGCCGCACAGGCTGCGCTCATCGTTGCCGATGATCACGGGAATCCAGCCATAACGCTCGTAATACAGGTAATGGACGGCCTCGGGCAGCTTGTCCTGCTTGACGGTAATCGTCAGCTGGTCCTCGCACTGCCACTCGACCTTCTCGATGCAGCCCGGAACGGCGCGGCGCAGGGCCTCGACATGGCTCTCGCAGCGACGGGCATACACCTTGTTCTCAGTTTCAATCATTCGTTACTCCACCTCGCTCTGAGCGGTCTCGGTACCGAACACAGCGCGGTACATCGGCGTCGCGTGAAGTTCCTCGGTGCTCTGCTCGAGCACGATGCCGGTCGCGGTCTCCACACCGTGCACGAGGGGCAGCGGGGTGGCGATGCCAAACCACAAGATCATGACAGCCAGGATGATTTCGGGGATAAGCATGAGCACCGGGGCCTCATGCTTGCCCATGCCCTGGGGCGCATGGCCGAATACCGACTTGAGTGCGATGCGGGTGAGCGCGGAGATGGCCACGGTAAGACCGAGGGCGACCACGACGACCAGCCACATGGGACCGGCGGTAACACCGGCGACAAAAGTCAGGAACTCGGAGATAAACATGCCAAAGGGCGGGAAGGCACCAAGACCGAGCAGCGCCAGGACGGCGAGCGCGGCGGTTGCGGGGGCAACCTCGACGACGCCCTGGATCTTGGCCAGGCTACGCGTGCCAAAGGCGTGCTGGATGTTGCCGGACACGCAGAAGGCAAGCGTCTTGGTAAAGCCGTGGAACACGCAGTGCAGCAGGGCTGCGGCGATACCCAGCGGGCCACCGATACCCAGGCACAGGGCGATAACGCCCACGTTCTCCACAGACGAGTACGCAAAGCGGCGCTTGAGGTCGTCCTGGCGAAACATCGAAAGTGCCGCCACCAAAATGGACAGCGTGCCGACGATCAGCAGCAAAAGCTGCGGATACTCGGCGCCCACGGCCTGGATAGTAAAGCCGTAGAAGCGCATGATCACAAGCATGGCGCACTTAAGCAGCACGCCCGAGAGCAGGGCCGAGACAGGGCTCGGGGCCTGGGAGTGGGCATCGGGCAGCCAAGTGTGCATGGGGAACAGGCCGGCCTTGGTGCCAAAGCCGATCACGATAAACGCAAAGGCAAGGCGCATGAGCGTCGGGTCGAACTGGTCGGCATACGGCAGCACGCACGACAGGAACGCGGCCTCGTGGGCGTTGGGTATCACGTCGGCGGCGTTGGCGTAGATCAGCAGCGTACCGAACAGGCCGAAGGCCACGCCGGCGGTGCATACCATCGCATACTTCCAAGAAGCCTCGAGGGCCGTCTTGTTCTTGTAGATACCCACGAGGAACACGGTGGAAAGCGTGGTTGCCTCCACGGCGGCCCACGTGAGGATCATGTTGTTGGACAGGCACGCGAGCAGCATGGTGAACACGAACAGGCTAAACAGCGCAAAATACTGCTTGGCGCGCTCGGCGGGCATGGAGCCCTCCTCGATATCGGCCTTTACATAGGGCAGCGAGAACAGCCCCGTAAGAAAACCGATAAAGCCGATGAGCAGCACAAAGATGGCGCCCAGCGAATCGAGGTGGAACCACAGGCCAAAAGCGCTCGCGGTGTCGCCGCTCATAAGGACGTCACCGGCCGTCATAATCGACAGCACCAGGACGGCTGCGACGGAGACCAGGTTGAGACCGGCAAACACGTTATAGGACGTGTTCTTGGGCAAAAACGCCATGACCAGCGAGAACACCAAAGGAGTCGCGAGCAGGGCGAGAATCAACGTTTCCATGGACTACCCCCTCAGCTCGGACAGGTCGCGCGCATCGAGCGAGTGGGAGTCGTCCCAAATGCGACGCACGACGATGGACATGATGATGACGGCAAAGATGGCGTCGGTGGCGATACCGATCTCGATGATCTCGGGAGCGGTGGGGGCCAAAAGCGCGAGCGTCACGTGGCTGCCGTTTTCCATGAGGCAGTATCCAAAGATCTGCTTCATGATGTTGCGCTGCGAGATGATGCAGGTGAGGCCCACAAAGAAGTGAGCGAAGCTAATAGCGAGCGCAGGCGTTGCGACCTCGGCCGTGGGCAGGCTGATCTGCGTCACGACGGCAAAGCAAATCGCAACCTCGACGGCGATGATGCAGATAGCCCACGCGGGCTTAAGGCCGGCCTTGAGCGATGCGTCGCTCGGCTCGCCCATCTTCTTGTATGCGCGGTTGAGGATGTAAGGGACCAGGACGACCTTGGTGATAAAGGCGGATCCGGCCCACATAAGCAGCTCCTGCGCACCGGTAGTGGCACCGAGCGTGGCGAGCAACCCCACAAGCACCAGCGACTGCACCGCATACCAGCTGATGGCGTGCTTGATGTTCTTTGAGACGACCACCATGGTGGACGTGACGATCAGAAGGCCGCCAAGGATGTTGACGATCGAATAACCCATGTCGTTCTACCTCCTAACCGATCCAGCTGGCCGAAAGCGGGCCGCTGACGATGACCATGATGATGAGTACGATGAACACGAATGCCATTGCCTTGGGGAGCGGTGCACCAGCGGCGACTTCCTCGCTCGGCTCGCCGGACAGGCAATAGCCCATCCACTTGAGGAACCAGGCGAAGGTGGCGACGGTCTCGGCAACCATGATGCACACGAGCACCAGGATCGCAACGTTGCCGGCACCAACAGAGAAGCCGCCGGCGATGATCTGGAACTTCGAGAAGAACGTGTTCATGGGCGGCACGCCGGCAATGGCGAGCGCGGCGACACCAAAGCCCACGCCCGAGATCGGGTACTTCTTTACGATGCCGCGAAGCTTGGGCAGCATACGCGTGCCGAGCGTGAAGGAGAACGAACCGGCGATCAGGAAGAACAGCGTCTTGGCGAAAGCGTGGTTAAAGATGTGGCACACGGCGCCATCAAAGGCCAGCTGGCTGCCAAAGACCGAAAGGCCCAGACCAAAGAACACATAGGAGAGCTGGGCGATCGTGGAGAAGGCCAGCAGACGCTTCATGTCCTTTTGCGGCAGGTACATAAGGAAACCAAAGAGCATGGTGACCATGGCGTCGATAATGGCGACCCAGCCCACGATCTCGGGAATCTCGCCGGCAGAGACGAGTGCACGCGCGAACACGCACACGCCGACCTTAACCATCGAGGCACCATGCAGGTAGGCCGAAACAGGCGTCGGTGCCTCCATGGCCGAAGGCAGCCACATGTACATGGGAACCTGTGCGGACTTGGCCCAGGCCGCAAACAGCACGAGCAAAAGGACGATAGCCTTGAGCTTGGCATCGAGGCCGGCAATCGCGGTAATGGCGAAGGTGCCGGTGTGGGCAAACACGATGGCAGCGCCCAGATACAGGCCGAGCGCACCGATATGCGTGATGATCAGGGCCTTCATGCCGGCCTTCTTGGCCGTAGGCGTCATGTAGTAGCTAATGAGGCCCCAAGAGCACGCACCCGTGATCTCAAAGAACACGAGCTGGCCCAAAAGGGTCGAGCTGTACACGAGGCCGGCCATGGCGCCGATGAAGGTCGCGAGGTACGCGTAGAAGCGACGACGCGGCGCGTCGGGATGCTCACGGTTATTCTCGCTCATATAGGGGATCGAATAGATCACGACAAGCAGGCCGATACCCACAAAGGCGGGCGCGAGCAGCGTGCTCATGCGATCGAAGGTGAATCCCATGACGAGGGTCTGCCCAAACGAGATCAGGGGGACCTGCGTGTCGGGCATGCCGGCGCCGGCGAAATTCGCGGCGAGGGCAATGGTGCAGACCGTCGAGACGGCGGCACCCAAAACGCTGAACCACTTGGCGTACGGACGGGGGAACAGGGCGACGAGCACCGAGGCCACCATCGGGGCCGCGATAGCGACCAAGCCGAGAAGGGACAGACTGACTGCAAATGACATTGTTTCTCCCTTCTCCTACACGCCGACGACCACGAAGACAAACGCCAGAACGGCGATGCCCACGACGGCCCAGGTCTGATTGCCAAGCACCTTAAAACGCGAACGTGAGCAGGAGTTCTCGATCACGCCGCACACGACAAAGTCGATCAGGCACTTCACCAGGAAGATGACTGCGCCCAGAACGGCGGCGGCGCCCACGGTCGCGGGCTCGCCCCAGGGGACGAAGATCGCGCAGAACCAGGCGACGACCAGGACCTGCTTCATGGACATGGCGAGCTTGGCCATCGCAAGCGACGGGCCGGAAAGCTCGGCGAGCGGACCTTCCTGAAGCTCCTGCTCGGCCTCGGCCTGATCAAACGGCAGCTTGCCGAGTTCCATGTAGCAGGCAATCGCAAAGGCGATGCCGGCGAGGATCACGGCGACCGGCGCGTCGACGGCGCCCGTCATGATGTGCTGACCCATGGTGGCGATGTCGGTGGAGCCGCACACCAGGGCGGCGGCAAACAGCGCCAGCAGCATGGACGGCTCGATGAGCACGCTCATGAGCAGCTCGCGGACGCCGCCGATACCGGCGTAGGCGTTGGACGAATCCACACCGCAGAGGGCGAAGAAGAAGCGGGCGAGCGCCAGGCTGTACATGATGGTGATGGCGTCACCAAAGACCGGGATGGGGCTTTGTGCCGTAAAGAGCGGCAGGCCCATCGCGAGCATAAAGGCGACGGCGAAGAACAGCGGCGGCATAATGCGCAGCGCAAAGCTCGCGTCCTCGCTCTGGGACTCGGGGCGCGCAAAGAGCTTGGCCAGGTCGCGGTAGTCCTGCATGATGCTGGGGCCGCGACGGTTGTGCATCTTGGCGCGAATCACGCGGCCGAGACCGGAGAAGAAAGGCGCGACGGCCATAACGACCACGCCCTGCAGAACGGCAAGTACGATGTTGTTCATGCTCTCCCCTCCTTAACCCATTTGCACGGCGAGCACGAGGAACACCACGAGTGCCGCGACGATGTAGCAGATATAGATGCTGTAGTTGCCGCCTTCGAGCTTAGTCGCGAGGTCGGCGAGCTTCTCGACACCCTTATGCGGGGCATCGACGAGAACCTTGTCGGGTACGGGCTCCACAGCCTCGGCCACACCGGTGAGCTTCTGGAAGAAGTGCGCGATGGACCAGCAGACGGCCGTGCAGCGGTCGCGCAGCGTGTAGAGCGGCTGCATAAACCAGGACACCTCGGAGGCAAAGGTCGTGGCCACGACGGGCATATGCTCGTTGGGAGCATAACCGCATGCCCACGGCTGGGACTTCTGCACCTTGCCGACGGTCTTGAGCTTGCGGTAGCCGCAGGCAAGGCCGACAAGCACCACGAGCGCGATGGCGATCGCGGGCGTGGAGGTGGCAGCACCGGAGTACTGGTTCATGAGCTCCATGCCCTCGGCGGCAAACACGCCACCGTACGGATGCAACACGGACGCGGCGACATCGACCAGCACGGGCGCGATCACGGGAGCGCCAATGCCCAGCACGACGCAGATGGCCGCAAGCAGCCCCTGCGCAAACACCATGGGGGCGGGAACCTCCTTGGCATTGGCCGCGGCCTCGGAGCGGGGCGCGGAGGCAAAGGAGACACCATAGGCCTTGACGAAGCACGTAACAGCCAGCGCGCCGGTAATGGCGAGCGCGACGGCAGCGAACACGGCCACGATCATGACGGCCTTGTCGCCCTGCATGGCGGCATTAAACAGCGACTGATAGGTAAACCACTCGGACACAAAGCCGTTGAAGGGCGGGATGGCCGAGATGGCAAGCGCGCCAATGAGGAAGCAGATGGCCGTTGCCGGCATACGACGGAACAGGCCGCCCATCTTCCCCATATTGCGCGTGCCCGTGGAGTACAGCAGCGCACCGGCGCCCAAGAACAGCTCGCCCTTAAACATCGCGTGGTTAAACGTGTGGTAGAGGGCGGCCATCAGGGCCAGGACGGCGATGCCGACAGAGTTGAGCGCCATGGCGGCCATGGAGGCACCGACGCCGAGCAGAATGATGCCGATGTTCTCGACGGAGTGATAGGCCAGCAGGCGCTTGATGTCATGCTCCTGCAGGGCGAAGGCCACGCCGAGGACCGACGAGATCGCACCGAAGACCATGACCATAAGGCCCCACCAGACCTGAACGCCCGAGGCGGAGAGCAGGTCGAGACCAACCTTGAGGATACCGAAGATACCGATCTTGATCATGCCGCCGGACATGAGGGCCGACACGTTGGACGGCGCCTCGGGATGTGCCTTGGGCAGCCAGCCGTGCAGCGGAATGATACCGGCCTTGGCGCCAAAGCCAAAGAAGGCGAGCACAAAGCACACGGATGCGACCGCGGGGCTAAACTGCGTAGCACGGAAATCCGCAAAGGCAAACGAGCCACCGGCGAAGTTGGTCATGGTGAGGAAGCTCGCCATGATGAGCACAAAGCCCACGTGCGCGATCACAAAGTAGAGCCAACCGCCATGGATGGAGTTCTCGTTCTCCTCGATCACGACCAGGAAGTACGAGGTCAGCGACATGAGCTCAAAGGCGACCAGGAACCAAAACACGTTGTCGGCGGTGATGACGAGCATCATGGACGCCACGAAGGTGTTAAAGAAGAAGCCGGCGCGGCCCTTTTTGCCCGGGTACTCATCAAAGTAATTGAGACCGTAGATCGAACCGGCAAACGCGAGAACCGAGATGAGCGCCACGAACAGGCCGGAAAGCTGATTGAGCAGCAGCTGGAAATGGGCAAACGGGAAGAACACGATGGTGTCGACCGACGTGACATCGCCCAGCACGGCCTGAATACCGGCCACAAACGAAAGCACCGCGGCGACAGCGCCGATTAGGCAGCCGGCGGTCTTGGCGGCGTTATCGGCCTTGATCAGCAGAACCGAGGCGAGCGCACCGATGCACGAGACGGCAAGCGATGCGATAAACAGCGTCATGCTATCCATTGTTTACGCTCCCTTCTGCTTTCTCGGACAGGCCCTGGGCCACAGCGGTAACGTCGACGACCGGACCGTTTTCGATCGAGCGCAGGCGCTTGGCTTCGTCAAGCTCGCGATCGGCCGCGCCGCCCATGACGGTCAGCGCCTTGGTGGGACACGCCGCCACACAATGCGGGCCGTCCGGATCGAAGGCGCAAAGGTCGCACTTCACAGCGCAGGTGTACTGGCCGGGAGCCCACGTAAGCAGGCTGCTCAGGGACTTAGGATACGAAGGCGTCGGGTCGCACATGCCTGCGACACCGGCGATAGACGTGCCATCGGGATGGATGGCTCCGAAGGGGCACGCGATGGCGCACAGCCTGCACCCGATGCACTCCTGCTCCTTAACGTGGATGCGATCGCCATCGTGCTCGATGGCATTCACCGGGCAAACCTCGGCGCAAGGGGCACCCTCGCAATGGTGGCAGGCAAGGGCGGCCGAAATACCGCCGGTCTTCACGAGCGCCAGGCGCGGCGTATCCTGAAGACCCTGCATCCGGTGGGCGTCGGCACAGGCGGACTGGCATGTTCCGCAGCCGATGCACCTCTCCGGGTTGATGTCGATGAAGCGGTTCATCCCCACTTCCTTTCAAAATAACGGGCCGGGCTCCCGAACGTACGGGACGCCCGGCCCAAAAAGCCAACGAGAACGGGACTACACGATTTGATTCACGTGCGTCTCGTCGTCGAACTTGGCGGCGCCGGGCTCAACATCCTGGGGAGCGGCGGCATCCACCAGAGCCTGCTTGAGCTCGGTGTACTGACGCTCGACCTCGCCCTCTGCCCAAACCTGGTCGGCGATAGCGTCGACCTGGCAGGCGGAGAACTTGTCCTCGGGCGTGTGCGAGACCGGGTCGACCTTGTGAATGGTCAGCTCGTTGCACTTGCCGATCCACCACTGGTAGGTCATATAGACCGTGCCCTTGTTGATACGGTCGCTCACGTCGGCGCGGCTGTATACCTGGCCGCGGCGGCTGTGGATCGAGACGATGTCGCCGTTCTTGATGCCGCGCGCCTGGGCGTCCGCGGGATTCATGCGGACAAAGCCGGGCTCGTCGGCGAGCAGCGCCAGCGTCTTGCAGTTGCCGGTCATCGAACGGCAGCTGTAGTGGCCGACCTCGCGGACGGTACACAGAATGAGCGGGTACTCATCGTCGGGAAGCTCGGAGGGCGCCTCCCAGTCGTGCGCCATCAGGTTGGCGCGGCCGTCCTTGGTGGTGAACTTGCCACCAGCGAACATGTCGGGCGTACCGTGGTCGTTCACATCGGTGCTCTTGACCGGCCACTGGGCGTAGTCGCCCTCGGGAGCCATCTTCTCGTAGGTTGCGCCCACAAAGTTGGGGCACAGGCTAATGCACTCGTTCCAGATCTGCTCGGTGTTGTCGTAGTGCATGGGATAGCCCATGCGCGTGGACAGGTCCGCGAAGATCTCCCAGTCGTGACGGCACTCGCCCTTGGGCGGAACAGCCGCGTCAAAGTGCTGGAAGCTACGGTCGGATGCAGTAAAGACACCCTCGTGCTCGCCCCAGGAGGTGGCAGGCAGGATGACGTCGGCGAGCATGGTCGTCTGCGTCATAAAGATGTCCTGGCAAATGAACAGATCCAGCTCGGAGAGCGTCTTGCGCATACCGGCCGAATCGGGCTCGGTCTGCACCGGGTCCTCGCCGTAGTTGTAGAAGCAGTGCACCTTGCCCTCGTCGACCAGGTGGCCCAGGTCGGTGAGCTTGTAGCCCTCCTCGAGCGGGAGCTTTTCCTCGGGCACGCCCCAAGCCTTGGCAAACTTGGCACGCACTGCCGGGTCGGTGACTTTCTGGTAGCCAGGGTACAGGTTGGGCAGCATGCCCATATCGCAGGAGCCCTGGACGTTATTCTGGCCGCGCACGGGCGCGAGGCCGGAGTTGGGTTTGCCGATCTGGCCGGCAACGCAGGCGATGGAGGCGATGGTGTGCACCGTCTTCAGGTTCTGCTTCTGCTGGCATACGCCCATGCCCCAGCCAATGATGGCAGAAGGCTTCGCCGTGGCGTACATCTCGGCAGCTTGGTGGATCAACGCGGGCTCGACACCCGTGATGTCCTGTACGGATTCGGGAGTGTAGTTCTTGATGGTCTCCCACCACTCGTCAAAGCCGTTCGTGTGCTCGGCGACGAATTCCTTGTCGTAGAGGCCATCGTTGACCAAGCAGTTGGCAAAGGCGTTGAGGAACGCAACGTTGCAACCGTTCTTGATCGGAAGGTAGAGATCGGCGATACGCGCGGTTTCGATATGGCGCGGGTCGGCGACGATGATCTTGCAACCCTTTTCTTTGGCTCGCACGATACGCCTTGCGACGATGGGGTGCGAATCGGCAGGGTTATAGCCGAAGAGGAAAATGCAGCCCGCATCCTCCATACCGGGGATGGAGCATGACATGCAACCTGAACCAACCGTGTCCATCAGACCGAGGACAGTAGGGCCGTGTCAAGTACGGGCGCAGTTGTCCACGCTGTGGGTGCCGATGCACGCACGCGTAAACTTCTGCATGACGTAGTTCGCCTCATTGCCGCCGCCTCGCGAGGAGCCGGTGGTCATGACAGCGTTAGGACCATATTCGTCAATTATGGCCTGCATCTTAGATGCGGTGAAATCCAGTGCCTCGTCCCAGCTTACGCGCTCAAGATCCGCGCCCTTAGTGCGGCGGATCATCGGGTGCAGTACGCGAGGAGTCAAGATCTTGGTGTCGTTGATGAAGTCGTAGCCGCTCATGCCCTTAAGGCACAGCTCGCCCTGATTGGTGATGCCGTTGAGCGGTTCGGTACCCACGACCTGGCCGTTTTGGACCAGGAGGTTAAACTGGCAACCGGCGCCACAATACGGGCAGATCACTTTATGCTTCTCCATGACACCCTCCTTCCTTTCTCTGCTACCGATTAATCGGTACGTATTTGACAATCGTTGGGCCTGTATGGCCGCCCGCCTACGCCTCGTTTTCGATGGTGGCGCGGGCACGCTCGGCGGTTAGTTCCGCCAGGCGCTCCTCGTCTACCAGGGTGAGACCCTTGGTCGGGCACGCCTCGGCACACGCCGGACCGCCGGGACGGTCCACGCACAGGTCGCACTTGAGCACGAAGCTCTTGGTCTGCGAACCCACGCGCACGTCGCCCATCAAGACGGGGACCTGCGTGGTCGCCACGCTCACGGCGCCAAAGGGACAGGCCATGACGCAGCTCTTGCAGCCGATGCAGTTGTCCTCGTTGACGCCGATACGATGGTTCTTTGGATCAAAGAACAAGGCACCCGTGGGGCAGGCCTTGGCGCACGGGGCATCCTCGCAGTGATGGCAAGCCACCGGTGCGGAGATCTCGTAGGTGCGCGTCACGCGCAGGCGCGGCGCGGCGATGTTGCCGGGGATGTCGTGTGCCTCGATACACGCCGCCATGCAGGTTTGACACCCAATGCAGCGCGAGGAATCGGCTACGACTCGTTTATTGCCCATGTTGTTCACTCCCTCCTGAATCCCATGCCGGAGAGACCCTGTCGACGTTGCCCCAAGCCGCCCGTGGCCTGGCATCGGCGTATCGAATGCATGCGGCGAAACAGGCACTCGGTAGAATTTCTCCAACGGTATACAGGTTGAATATACGCAGTTGCGGGGGGCAAACTTGAGCATAAGCCCTGCAATACGGGTGTATTGCAGGGGTTTTGGCAGGTTGGAATTATTCTCGATAGGATATAAAGGTGAGTGTATTACACGCGTACGTTCGAGAGAGATTTCACGCCCGCTTCTAAAGGATGTAGTACGTTTGTAGTATTGTTCACACTCAATTACTCGAGTGCAATAAAGTAGTCGTTATAAAATTGGCTATTATTAGCCGATACTGTATTTGACTATTCATATTGCCCGCTCATTAAGGGAGGCCAGTGATGTCATCGACGCAAAAACGAGCCATCCTGCAGGTGCGCATTCGCGAGGAAGATAAACAGCATGCCGAGCGCCTCTACGACGCCATGGGCACATCGCTCGCCGAGGCTGTCCGTCTATTTGTCGCGCAAAGCATTTTGATGCGCAAGCCCCCCTTTCAGCCGGTCGCCGTGCGCTCAAAGGATGGCACCGCCGCCTATGGATCGCTCAAAGCATATGGTGACCCCAATCGCCGCTCCGAGGAGCGCAATGCCTGGATTGAATATCTTGCCACAGAAAGCGACGATTCGGTTTTGGGTCCCGAGGAAGTAGATATCCATGAGTAGCACCATCATCGACGAGACCGTCATACTACGTTACCTGCTGGACGACGACGAAGTTCTGTCACCGCGCGCCGCCAAGGTCATCGCCACGCGCACCGCTCGTGTCTACCCCGAAATCATCACGCGCGTCGTGGTCACGCTGCGCGACGTCTATAAGGTTCCCCGCGTTGAGATTGCTGCGGCCATGAAAAGGCTGCTCGATGACGTCATGGTCGACGAGCCCACCGTTGTCGCCCTTGCCGTCAAACTCTTTGGCAAGACCCATATGGACTTTACCGATTGTCTCCTCGCAGCCCGAACCGCCATCTACAACGATGATGTCGTGAGCTTTGGCAAGCCCATCATCCAAGGCATGATCGATTACCGCCACAAGCGCCAAACCGCAGCCGAAGCCCGCAGCCGCAGCACCGACTCCACCATCGACAAGCTCCGCCACCAATCCCGCCACTAACCGACAGACAACGGCATCGCCCGCCCCTCAGCCCCATCCCCTCCTAAGTTGCGGTGAAATACGGACTGTTTCATGCCTTTAAAGGCCTCAACAGTCCGTATTTCACCGCAACTTATTGAAGGTTGGCTGCGAACGATTTCGCTATCGGGAGTCGGCGTAGGGTTTTGTTGTCGGAATGCCGTAACCGCGCATCATGGCACCGAACGATTCTACGTCGTAGGTGTCCGAAAGTTTGAAGTGAATGACGTTGTGGCCCATGGCACGAAGGTTCGCGTCGCGCATGAGGGCCGCTCGATAGGTTTTTGCCGCCGCTTGCTCTGGATCATCTTGAGCTTCGTCTTCAAACTTACCCAGCCCATGCAGCTCTGCCAGCGTCCATGAGCCGTCTGGCATCTGCCAGCCATAATCTGCTAGATAATAACCAGCGTTTCCCGGTCGCGTTATCTCAACTTGAAGCTCAGGCGCGGCAACCCCAGCGAGAATCATCACTGCTCTCGCCTCGGACTCGCCACCATTGTCTGACCTGCCGTCCATATGCTCAAAAACGTCAAAAGCACGCGCGATGCCATGCAACCCTCGGCAATTTGCCTGCGCATATGCTCGCAGCTCTTCACGTTCGACATCGTACTCACGGGCCAAGCCATCGACATAGCCCAGCGCATAGCGAAAGGCGCTCGTTCGAGCGATATCAACAACCGTTCGATACGGATCCGTCAGCGTAAACAGACCGAGCCGCCACACTTCGCCCGCCCGCCAGCGCTTATATTCAACGAACTCATACGTATCACGCCTTGTAGACCGTGGCAGCAGCACTTGCACTTTATCCAGAAGCGAATAAGCCGAGCCGATGCCATAGAGCAGCGCTGCCGTCGATCCGCAAAACACAGCATCCGGTTCAACGACCGCAATAGCGGATGTCAGCTGAAAGATGCGATCTTCAACCCCAAGATTATTCCAATAGACCGGATCCGCATACACGTGGTTGTAAAGACGAAGCATGAGCTCTTCCTGCATAAGCTCGCGCGCACGGCGTTCTTCCCAAGGATCAATTGTTATAAGCAGCTGTCCATCTTGATGAATTCCAAGGGCCGAGAATAGCATCCTTGCATATGACTGCGGAAAATGTTTGCCTTTATCGAGCATGGCCAACCCCATAACCATCACGGCGGAGAGAATACCATTACGCTATCGCATGCTTCCGTCCGCAGGCCTTGCCAAAAGCTGACCAAAAGCTTGACGTCGCAGGTCAAGGCTTCAAAAAATATTTCCACTCTCGGTAGACGGTCGCTACGACCCTCCCAACGGCATCAAAATCCAACCTTACAAATAGTTGCGGTGAAATACGGACTACATAGGCCATAAAAGCCGAAAAACAGTCCGTATTTCACCGCAACTTAGGTGGGGCGTGGGGCGGCATCGATTCCCGACACCCGTACACTTACGAAAACGGCTCTGATTCCTAAAAGGAACCAGAGCCGTTCATCTATCTTATGGAGCGGGCGACGGGAATCGAACCCGCGTCATCAGCTTGGAAGGCTGGGGTTCTACCATTGAACTACGCCCGCAAGATATGGTCGGGACGACAGGATTTGAACCTGCGACATCCTGCTCCCAAAGCAGGCGCGCTACCAAACTGCGCCACGTCCCGAAGGTGTTGAGCAGCTAAGGTCTAAACCTTGCGTGTCCCAAAGCGAAGGAAATTATAGGGGAGACTCCCCGCCTGTGCAAGCATTGATGCCTTAGCTCCTCGAATGTGCAACAAAACGACTATGGAGCAGACCGATCACAAATGCCACCACGGCAACCGGCGCCCACGCGGCTCCAATGTCCGCCAGCGGCAATGCATCGAATGGCAGCCACGCGCCCGCAAAGAACGCATCGCGGACCGAGGTGATCACACTCTGCACAGCAACCACGCCGCCGACCCAGACCCACACCTGCGGATGCGCGTCGCAAAAACCATGCACCAGACCCATCAGTACCAGCACAATGGCAACGGGATACAAGGCGTTGAGCATGGGCACCGAGAACATGAGGATCACGTCGAGGCCCACGTTGGAAAGCACGCACGAAAACGCTGCGAACACAAAGGCGAGAACCGCAAAGGGACGGCGCATGACCTCCTCGGAAGCCTCTGCTCCCCCTTCGACCACATACGTCTCGCAAAAGTAGCGCGAGCAGCAGCTGATAAGGCCAATGCACACGTTCATGCAGGCGAGGAAGAAGATCGCAAAGACCACGACCGTGCCGGCAAGCCCAAAATGCATGGAGGCCGAACGGGCGAGGATGGCGGCGCCGTTGGTAGCGTCAGGCATCACGGTGCCGAGCTGCATACCGGCAAGGCCCAAGCCGCAGTAGATGATGGCCATAAGCACGCCGGCGATCACACCGGAACGCGAAATCTCGAAGGCCACGCGCTTGTCATCGGTAACACCCAACTCGTGGATGGTCTCGGCGATGATGATGCCGAAGGCGAGCGACGCGAGCAGGTCCATGGTCTGATAGCCAGTCAGAAAGCCCTGCACGGCGGCGCCTGCATCGTAGGGAGCCTGAGGCGCGGCAGCCGGTCCCAGCGGCGAGATCACGGCAGCACCCACGACCAGCACGATGAGCGCAATGAGCGCGGGGCCCGTAATGCGGCCGAGCACGCGCGTGATGACACCTGGGCGCAGCGTGAGCACAAACGCGACGACGAAGAACCCGATGGCAAACACCAGACGTGCTGCGCCGAGCGAAACGCCCTCGGGCAGCAGCGGCACCAGCATTTCGAACGCTGTAGAGCTTGTACGCGGAATGGCCAGGCACGGACCGATGGCCAGGTAGACCGCCGCAACGAAGAATTCGCCAAACTTAGGATGCACGCGGCCGGCAAGCTCGCGCGCCGTTCCGGCGAGCGCGACGGCGATAAAGCCCATAACGGGCAGACCGATAGCGGCAATCAAAAAGCCGATCATGGCAAGCGGCGTGGCTGTGCCGGCCTGAAGTGCCAGCAACGGCGGAATGATGAGGTTACCAGCGCCAAAGAGCATCGAGAATAGGGCGATGCCGACGGTGACGACATGGTCGGAGCGCAGACCGCGCAGGGCGGATGAGGCCATAGGCACACCTTTCGGGTCGAAACAAAAACGGGACGGGCAAAAACACCCGTCCCGCAAGTATATACGCTCTAGCAGGCTAAATCGCGCAAAGCGTCAATCGCGGTGTCGACTTCCTCGGCCGTGTTGAAATACCCAAACGAGAAGCGAACGATACCCTGGCGCTCGGTCCCGAGCGCGCGGTGCATGAGCGGAGCGCAATGGGCACCGGGGCGCGTCGCAATCCCCCGCCCTTGCATAAGCGCGTCCGAGATCTCGGCAGAGTCGATATCGCCCACGTTGAGCGAGACGATCGCCGAGCGCACAGGCTGGTCAAACGCACCGTAGAGCGCAATGCCGGGGATTTCGCGAACGCCGGCGAGGAAGCGCTCGGCAAGCGCGCGCTCATGCGCCGCAATCGCCTCGACCCCGCCCTGGGCCTCGATAAAGTCGAGACCTGCGGAAAGTCCCGCGATGCCGTGACCGTTGAGCGTACCCGCCTCAAGGCGCGTGGGCCACTCGAGCGGCTGCAGTGCATCGAAGCTGTGCACGCCCGTGCCGCCCATGGCCCACGGAGCCACGTCAACGCCCTCCACCACGGCCAAGCCGCCGGTGCCCTGTGGACCCATGAGCCCCTTGTGGCCGGTAAAGCACACGACGTCGAGGCCCATGGCATCCATGTCAATCTTCGCCGTGCCGGCAGACTGAGAGGCATCGACGATCACCAGTGCACCGGCCGCATGGGCCATGGCGGCCACGCGCGCAATGTCGACCTCATTGCCGGTCACATTGGAGGCGTGCGTCACCACCACGGCACGCGTGCCCGGCGTGACCAGCTGCTCGAGCTCGTCGTAGTCGAGCACGCCGTTCGCGTCACAGTCCGCATGTTCAACAGTCACGCCCTGCTCTACCGCCAGGCGGTTGAGCGGACGCAGCACGGAGTTGTGCTCGAGCACCGTTGTGACCACACGGTCGCCGGGGCGCACCACGCCATTGATGACGGTGTTGAGCGCCGCGGTGGAGTTGGGCGTAAAACAAACATGGTCAGCACGCGGGCAGCCCAGCAAGCGCGCAAGCTTGGCGCGGCAGCCGTGGATGGTACGCGCCGCATCGAGCGCACCCGACGTGGCGCCACGGCCGGCATTGCCGAGCGAGCACATCGCCTGCGTCACGGCATCAATGACCGTTTGCGGCTTATGCATGGTCGTCGCAGCGTTATCCAGGTAGATCATCGCACGACCTCCCACATGTCGATCACCGTAAAGCCCTCGGTGGGGACGCCCGCCGCGGCAAGCTCGCCGCGCAGCAGGTCCTCATCCGAAGGCAACGCCTTCCACGCCAAGCCGCAGCCGGCAGCGACCTCCCCGGGCACGGGAATCGTGCGCCCGGGAAGGCCGCGCTCGATGCATAGGGACTCGCAGCCCATGGCGGCCGCCGTGGTAGGAAACGTGATGACAAGCGCCGGGCGCTTCTCCCTCATGGCAACTCCAACCAATACGCTACGGGCGCACAACGCGCACGGCCTGCTCCATCTTCTCCACGATCACGTACATGTTGGTGACCTCGCCCACCGCAAGCTGGTCTTTAATGCCATAGTGGTCCAGGCAGGTACCGCAGGTGAGAATCTCGACGCCCTGCTCGGCCAGGCCCTTCAGGTCGTCGAGCACCGGAGAGCCCTCGACGGTGAGCTTAGCGCCGCCGTTGTAGAACAGCATGGTCGCGGGCAGCTCATCCTGCTGCGTCACGGCGAAGATAAAGGCCTTCATAAGTTTGTGGCCCAGCTCGTCGTCGCCACGGCCCATGCAATCGGTGTAGACGGAAATGACGAGTTTGCCCTTGCCGGCGCCGGCACCACAGAAGGCAGCGCCATCCTGCTCGGGATCGGCCACGGCAACGGCACCAGAGGTCGCCACGGTCACGTGCCACTCGGCGTCCGAGACCTTCTCGACCGAGGCCGTGCAGCCCTTCTCCTGCGCCATCTTGGAGATGTTCTTGACGGCGGTCTCGTTATCGACCGAGGTCACCACGGCACCCTCGCCGTCAAGCTGTTTGAGTGCCTTAAGCGTCTTGACGACGGGCAGCGGGCAGGCATCGCCCATGGCATTGACTTCAATTTTGGTAGACATAGTTTTTCCTTTCGAATAAATCGTTTTAGAACGGTACATAGCTCAATAAACGTGTCGTTAACGGACAACGCGAACGGCAGGAGCACCTGGCACCGGCACGCACACGCGACCGACGACGGCGGCGATACGTCCTTCAGCATGTAGACGGCACGCAAGCTCATCAACATCGGCAGCAGGTGCCGCGATGAGTAGGCCACCAGACGTCTGCGGATCGTACAGCGCATCCAGCATGCCCGGCTCCAGATCCTCGTCGGCAGCCACACGCGGGCCAAAGAAGTCCTGGTTGCGGTAGGAGCCCGCGGGGATAATGCCCAGACGCGCCATGTCGAGCACCTGATCAAAGAGCGGCACCGATCCCGACGCAAGCTCAACTTGCACGCCCGAGCCCTCGGCCATCTCGCACGCGTGCCCGATCAGGCCAAAGCCCGTAATGTCGGTGCAGCCGTGAAGTTCGAGCCCCTCGGCCAGACGAATCGGCGCCTCGTTGAGGGTGCGCATCGAGTCGAACATCGGACTGGCGTCATCCTGTTCGATGAGCTCGCCCTTAATTGCCGTAGTGATGATGCCCGAGCCGATCGCCTTGGTCAGCAGCAGAACATCGCCCACGCGTGCGCCGCTGTTGGCGAGCATGCGGTCGAGCGCGACAAAGCCGCTCACGGACAGGCCGTACTTGGGCTCGTCGTCGTTGATGGTATGGCCGCCCGCGATGGAGCAACCCGCCTCGACGCACTTGTCGGCGCCGCCCGCCAGAATCTGACCGGCAACCTCGATGCCCAGACAACTGGGTATGCAGAGTAGGTTCATGGCATGGCTCGGCCGCCCGCCCATGGCGTAGATGTCCGACAGCGAGTTGGCCGCGGCAATCTGGCCAAACAGAAACGGGTCGTCGACCATCGGCGGGAAGAAGTCGATGGACTGCACAAGCCCCAGGTTCTCCCCTACGCGGAAGACGCTCGCATCGTCAGAAGTATCGAACCCCACGAGCAAGTTGTCGTTATGCACATTTGGCAAGTCGCCCAGGACCTGGGCGAGGGCTCCAGGAGCCAACTTAGCGGCTCAACCGCTCGCGGCCGTCATAGACGTGAGCCTAATCTGATCGTCAGCCATCGATACCTCCTCTCATCGGGCAATCATTTTCTCCCAGTATACGCATGAATGCGAGCCTGCGACGGATGCATTAATTGAGCGCCCGTGCGCGAATCGCCGCGCCGATGGCGCCAGCAAAGCGGGCCTGGGGCGACGTAGTCACTGGTGACCCCAGCAGCGCGGCCAACCGCTCCACAACGTAGGCGTTCTCGCACAGACCTCCCGTCAGGTAGTACGGAGCACCCTCCGCCTGCCCGGCCATAGTCGCCACACGCGACACGACGCTTTCGATCACGCCACGCGCAATGTTCTCGCGCGGCTCACCGCGACCGATCAGGCTGATGACCTCGCTTTCGGCAAACACGGTGCACATGCTGGATATCTTGGTGGGCTCGCCGGAACGCGCAAGGTCGGCCATCTGCTGCTGGGTAATGCCCAGGCGGTCGGCCATGATCTCCAGAAAGCGCCCCGTGCCGGCGGCGCACTTGTCGTTCATGGCGAACTTGGCCACGCGGCCGCCCTTGATCGTAATGACCTTAGTGTCCTGACCACCCACATCGATCACGGTACCGTGATCGCCAAACAGGCGCACGGCACCGGTACCGTGGCAGGTGATCTCGGTCACGACCTTGTGCGCATAGGGCACGGCGACACGGCCGTAGCCAGTCGCGACCACGCGAACATCGTCACCCGTCACGTCATAACCCGCCGCTGCCAGTGCCTCGCGCAACCGCTCGGAAGCATCGACCGAGGAGAACCCGGTTGGCTGCACGCACGTCCACGCCACCGAACCCTCCCCGTCGACCACAGCAGCCTTAGCCGCCGTAGACCCAATATCGATCCCGATCCCTATCATGGCTCTCTCCCAATCTAAACATCAAAGGTAACGGCGCGTTCAGGCGCCTTAGCTCTAGGTTTCTCAGGTGCCGGAGATTGCCCCGAAAGAGGAGCGCAGCGTACTTTGGGTACGCAAGCGACGGTTTGAGGGGCAAAATCCGGTGCCTGAGAAACCTAGAGGGTTTCGATGAAGGCGGCGATGCGGGTCTCGATCTGACCCATGTCGCCGTTGCTGTAGTCGGTCTCGATCTTCATATACGGAATACCCGCGCCCTCGACAGCCTCCTGCATGCGAGCACTCTCCACGTTAAAGGTGTGGCAGGCCTGGAGCACGTTTTCGACCACGCCATCAACGTGATACTTCTCGCACAAGGCCAGCGTATTTTCCATACGACCGTCGTTGGGCGTCATGACCGAGCAATTGATGTCCAGGTAACGGTCGGCGATGGCGCGCAGAATGTCGGGCGCGTACGGGTCGATCATCATGGCCGCCGTGCGCTCGCCCGAGCAATCGTCCATGCACACGACCACGCCGCCGTTGGACTCGATGGTGCGACCGATCTTGTTGATCACGCCGCCCACCGGGCAACCGGTGATCAGGATGCGCTTGGCATCCGCCGCAACCGGGCGCTCGCCCGCGTCGTAGGCCTCGCGCAGCTTGACGACCTTTTGCTCCAGCTGCTGCGTATAGGCCTCGATATCAAAGCTGAACGTACCGGCAAACATAGTGCTCATCAGGTCGACGCCACTCATGGCCGCAGGCTGGTTGGCCTGCAGCGCGAACATATCGAGCTGCGCCGCACGCAGGCGATTGCGACGACGGACGGCGGCGCGCAGGTCGTCATCAGTAATCGTAATACCGTAGAAGTTCTCGAGCTCCTCCTTGAGCAGGCGGCACTCCTCGTACCAGCTTTCACGCTCGTAGGCACGATCGCGACCCTGCGGAAGATGCAGAATGTGCGTGCGCTTGAGCTCGTTGAGCAGCTCGTACATCTTCTTTTTGCCGTCGCAGGTGGTCTCGCCGATGATCATGTCGCTAAAGTACGTAAACGGACACTTTTGCGAGTAGGCAAAGCCGTAGGTCGACTTGATGAGCGGGCAGAGGTTTGCCGGCAGCACCTTCTCGGCCTCGGGAATCACCTCATCGGACGTGCCGCACAAGGCCACACTTGCAGCGCCCGCGGCATCGATAATCTCGAGCGGCGTATAGCTGCACAAAAAGCCGACCAGGCGATTGCCGGCCTGTTTGTAATCCTTGACGCG
The DNA here is from genome assembly GCF_020709435.1 of Collinsella aerofaciens. Taxonomy (GTDB): domain Bacteria; phylum Actinomycetota; class Coriobacteriia; order Coriobacteriales; family Coriobacteriaceae; genus Collinsella; species Collinsella aerofaciens_AU. The sequence continues at coordinate 183,148 of NZ_JAJFDP010000003.1, read as the reverse complement.
AATAAACGCCGCCTTGCGCTGCTCGTTGAACTCCTCAAACGTGGACGGCAACGGCTGCTCAATATTTTCCGACATATAACTCCTTAACAAACCTTTTAGCCAACCAAGGAAACGGCTTTCCCAGGTGCCCGAGGTTGCCGTGAAAGAGGAGCGCCGCGTACTTTGACACGCAAGCGACGGTTTGAACGGCAAGATCGGGTGTCCGGGAAAGCCGCCGGGACGGATAGCCCTAAATGGTTTCCAAGAAAGCCTCAATCCTGGTTTGTAGCTGGCCTGCATCCTCGCCGGCGTAGTCGGTCGTAATGTGCATAAACGGAATGCCGGCCTCCTCGGCGGCCTTCTCCACGGCAAACGACTCCATCTCGTAGAGCGTGCAGAACTGCAGGGCCACGTCGACGATGCCGTCGGCATGCAGGTCCTTGGCCATCTGGACAATGTCCTTCATACGCTGGTCGTTGGGTGTAAAGACAGCGCAGTTGATCTTAAAGTAGCGCTCGGCGATGGCGTCGAGCATCTCGTCGACCGTCTCGCCGGACTCGTCGACCAGATCCTTGTAGTAGCGCGAGCCCGTGCAGGACTCCTCGCCTACCACAACGCCGCCGGCCTTCTCGATGAGGTTGAACAGCTTCCAGTTGGGCACGGCCATGGGCGTACCGGTGTACAGGATGCGCTTGGTCCCCTTGGGCGCCACGCCCTCGCCGGCCTCGACACGCTGCTCGCACTCGGCGGCCATCTCGTTGATGGCTCCGGTCAGACGCGGCGTGTCGTCCATAAAGGCGGCCTGAACGGTCAGCAGGCTGTCGAGACCGCTGATGGGCGCCGGATCGGCAGCGCGCGTGGCAGCCAGACGCTGCAGGGCGCGACGCTTCTCGTTGACGGCGTGGATGGCAGCCTTCAGGCGCTCGGGCGTAATCTTGACGCCGCACTCTTCCTCGATCTTGGCGGCGAGCTTCTTGACCTCGGCCTTCCAGGTCACGAGCGTCGACTCGTCGTGTACGTTGGGAATATCCATGACGTACATGTTCTTTTGCGTGGCAAAGAACTCGTAAGCTTTCTTCTTGCCATCGCAGGTGTTCTCGCCTACCACCAGGTCACTCGACTCAATGTAGGGGCAGACCTCGCCCAGCTTAAAGCCGGCAAAGCTCTTGATAAGCGGGCAGGTGTTGCGCGGCAGGTGCTCCTCGACCTTATCGGTTGCCCAATCGGCACCCGAGCACAGGCCCACGGGGATGCCGTCACAGGCAAGTACGATCTCCTCGGGCACGTACACACAGAACGAACCGACGATCTTGGTGGCCTCGCCGGCCTCCTTCTTGTCGAGCATCTCCTTAATACGGCCGCTGTGGATGTTGGTGGCGACAAAATCCAGGTAGGACGTGGACTTGGGGCGATTGTTCTGCGTCAGGAACATATCGCCGTACATCTGGCCCACGGCGCCCAGCAGCATGTCGTGATCGGCAAGATTCATGCCGAGGCTCTCCCACATCGGATGGAAATCGAATTCTTCAGCCATGACGGTTCCCCTCTCGAACCAAATACGGATAACTACGGTATTGCTGCACGGTGGGTGGCGAAAACCCAGCCGCGCCTAAACCAGGAATTTTAGGGAACCTGCTTTGCGGTCGATTATTTAGTTGTGCGTCGTCTCTCCCGGAGCCGTGAACATACCTGCTCATATGCGGCTCCGAGCCATATACAGGGCGCGCGCGGCAACGCGGCGAATGTATGTCGTCTGCGGCATGTGCGCACCCTCCTTTACAAGTTGAGGTCAACTATATCAACGTTTATCGACCATGCGAACACCGTTGACATTCGTACGACAGAGGCACCCGTTGCCTTTTAATAAATTATTATCTTGCTTGATAATTAATTACCATTCTACATTCGGCGAACGGTAGGGAACGAAACTGCGGGCTGCCGAAAAACCTCGACGGCCCGCCCTCTACCCTACCGACGAACCAGATGAATCCTGCTCGCATCAAAATGCATGCGCAAGGTCTCCCCCGCCTGCGGCAACTCTTCTACAGGCACGCCCACCTTGTTGACCTTCCACTGCAGACGCGTGGGCGCATCGACGCGCAGCACGTCCAACAGCACCAGCCGCTCAAAGCGCGAATCGCTCACACGGGCCACGTGCAAATCGTAGCTGTTACGGCCCCGCTCCGCGCGATTGTCAACATGGAAGTAGCTCGCACGAATACCGAGGTACGCCACGTCATCTCGAACCTCACGGCCCACATTAAAGGTCATGCCCCAGTCGAGGGCCTCAACTTCTTCGTCGCCGATCTTGCGCGCGCGGCTCGTATTCTTGCAGCCCGTCAGGCGCAGTGCCGCCAGCGTCTGCGGACGACGGACCACGTCCTCGATGGAGCCGATCTCCTCAACATGCCCGTCGTGCATCACGCAGATGCGCTGACACAGGCGGCACGCTTCGTCGATGTCGTGGCTCACGTAGAGCACGGTACGGTTGCAGACGTCGAACAGGTCGAGCATGTTTTGCTCAAGCGCGCTCTTGAGATACGCGTCGAGTGCGCTCATGGGCTCGTCGAACATAAAGATGCCCGGATGCGCCGCCACCATGCGGGCAAGCGCCACGCGTTGCTGCTGACCGCCCGAGAGTCGCGCGGGATAGCGGTCGGCGAAATCGGCTAGACCGAAAATGCTCAGATAGCGCTCGGCGAGCTTTTTGCGCGCGGCGGCGTCGCCCGCATCCTTTACACCGGCGCATACGTTATCGGCCACCGTCATGTTGGGGAAAAGCTGATAGTTTTGGAACAGCAGGGCGCATTTTCGCTCCTGGGGCGACAGATTGATGCCCGCCGCCGAGTCAAAAAAGGTCACGCCGTTGACGACGATCTTGCCCTCGTCGGGCGTCTCCACGCCGGCAATGCAGCGCAGCGTGCAGCTCTTGCCACATCCGGAGGCACCGAGCAAGGCCACGCGCTCCTCGCCGGCCTCAAGCTGCATGTCGAGCACAAACCCGGGATAACGTTTCTTAATATCCAGAACGAGCGACATGGCCTATCGACCTCCCTGTAATGCGGCATCATCGCGCATGAGCTCGGCCAGTGCCTCGCGATCGATACGCAAGGCATCACCGCCCGCCGGGTCGAGTGAATCGCCCTGTCCGGCGAGATCTTTGGCCTGCTTACGTTCCGCACGGGAAAGGCCCCGCTCGCGGTATTTTTGCGAATGCGCCGTGTACATGTTGATGAACAGGATGACTAGGAAGCTGAACGCTATTACGACCACGACCCAAAAGAGGGCCACCGACGTATTGCCGCCCATCCATTCAAAGTAAATCGCAATGGGAATGGTCTGCGTAATACCGGCATAGTTGCCCGCAAAGAACAGGGTGCAGCCAAACTCGCCCATGGCGCGGGCAAAGGCGAGCACCGTGCCGGCGGCAATCGAGGGCCAGCCAAGCGGCATCATAAGCTTGGCAAAGATGCGACGCTCGGACCATCCCAGGGTTCGCGCGGCGTCAAGCATCTGCGTATCGAGGCTCTCAAAGGCGCCGAGCGCCGTACGGTAGACCAGGGGGAACGATACCACCACGGCAGAGATCACCGCCGCCGGCCACGTAAAGACAATCGAGATGCCGTGCGCAATCAGCCACCGACCGACCCCGGTCGATCGACCAAATAGCATAAGCAGCAAAAAGCCACACACCGTAGGCGGCAGCACCATGGGGATGGTAAAGACCGAGTCGAGCAAGCCCTTGACGCGGCTCGAGGTACCCATAGTCTTCCACGCGGCGAACAGGCCCAGCGCAAAGGAGATCAGCAGGGCAAGGCCGCTCGTTTTAATGGAAACCCAAAACGGTCGGTAGTCGATGCCGCCCAATAAGGAAGCCAGAGAGGTCAAGGGCCCCTGCTCATCCCGCAACACGACAGACGACGCTTCTACCATTTGAGCGCTATCAAGCCAACGCGCGCCGCCCTTGGCATCACCCGAGGCTGATGCAATCACCACATAGCGGTCCCCATCCGCACCGCGCTCGTCAAAGCCATAGGTATACCCGCCGGCATCAAACGTTGTTTCCGCCGTAACATACCAAGGAAGATCCACGTCCCCTAGCTGCGCACCTCCCATGCAGTTTGCGCTGTCGAGCTCACAGACGAGGGCCTTGAGACCCGATACGCACTCGTTGTCCTGGGGATCCAATCCATATTTCTCGACCGCCTTGGGCGATATCCACACCACAACGCGATCAGCAGCAGGCGCCACTACAAGGTCCACGTCCTCGTCAACGGGAAACCGGTAGCCCTCAGGCTGGCCCTCCATCGCACGAGCGGTCCCCTTGGCCAACCGCTCAAAACCCTCGATCCCATAGGAAAGCCCATGAGCGGTCGCAGCAGCCTGGGCCCCGTCCTCAGCGTCCCCAGCAAACGCAAATCCCGGCACCCAGCAAAGCGCGAAGGTCAAAGCACAGGCGACAAGCATGCGGAATCTATTAAGCACGAAAAGCTCCAAGCGAATACAAGGACGGAGTAAAACACAAAACGATGGAATTATCGCGCCAAGCCGCACTACGCGGAAAGCTCAAAGCCGTACTTAGCCCAAATCTTCTGAGCCTTCTTGTTGGACAGGCAAAAGTCGATGAACGCCTCGGCTTCGTCGGCATGCTCGGAGCTCTCGGCAACGGCACCCGGGTACACGATGGGCTTGTGCGAATCCTCGGGGCACACGAAGGCCTCCTCGATGCCGTCGTAGCGGAAGATATCGGAGCTGTAGACAAAACCGGCTACGCAGTCGCCCGTAGAGACATAGGCGGCGGCGGTGCCCACCTTATCGGCCAGTGCGACCTTGTCGGCGATCTCGGGAGCATACTCGCCGTCGTCGCCCTCGGTACCGGTATAGAGCCCCACGGAAGCCAGCGCCTGGTTGGCGTACTTGCCGGCAGGGACGGTCTTGGCGTCGCCAATGGCGATCTTGCCGTCCAGATTCGCGACGTCGGCGATGGCCTCGACCTTGGTGTCGGAGCCCTCGGCGCGAATGATCACGAGGTCGTTGACGAACATGTCCTCACGCGTATCGACGTCGACGAGCTCGGCGGCTTCGGCGTCGTCCATGGTGCCCTTGGAGGCTGTGATGAGCACGTCGACAGCGGCACCGGCGCGCATCTGCTCGACAAGGTCGCCGGAGGCCTTAAACTGCGTGTCTGCAAACGTGGTGCCGGTCTGCTCTGTGTAGAGCTCCTGAACCTCGGGCAGAGCCTTCTCGAGCGAGTTGGCGGCAAAGACCTGCAGCTCGACAGCCTTCTTGGAAGATGCCTTAGCAGAACCGGCATCGGATCCGGCCGGCTCGGACGTCTTGCTGCCCGAGCAGCCAGCAAGATCAAGGCCGGCAGCGGCGACAGCAGAAAGCGAGACGAATCCGCGGCGAGAAACCATATCGAACATATTCAACCCTTTCGGACCTTGTGCCCGGGTACCCCACCGCGGGCTTTAATCTGCAATCAGATTATACTTTTGCGCGAATAATGTTAGTGAGAAATTATTCTCGCCTGAGAATATAGTTTCGAGTTACCGTACACCTCGGCGTCGATTCGGCGGAAAACAAAAGCGGAGCGACCGATAAGGTCGCCCCACCGCAGGAAAATAGCTTAGTTGGTATGTCCGCCGCCCGCTGTCATCTGAGCCGCGTGCTCCAGCTGGTCCGCTATGGCCTCCCAGCTTTCGCGGGCGGCCTTCGTGGAACCGGGAAAGTTTACGACAAGTGTATGACCTCGTTGCATGCAAATAGCACGCGAGAGCATAGCGCGGCGCGTCTTGGTCATCGAGTACGCACGAATTGCCTCTGCAATACCCGGCACATCGCGGTCGCAGACGGCACGCGTCGCCTCGGGCGTCACATCGCGCATCGAAAGCCCCGTGCCGCCGCAGGTGAGCACGACATTGGCGTGGCACTCATCGGCGGCTTCCACAATGGCATCACCAATCTCGCTGACGTCATCGCGCACGGCCACATGTGAGGCGACCGTCCAGCCCTGCGCCTCGATAAGTTCCTCGAGCGCAGCTCCAGCCTCGTCCTGGGCAAGATCGCGCGTATCCGAGCACGTCACAATCGAAATCTTCAGCTCCATAGCATTCCTCCTATAGCACCGTGCCCTCAGGCAGGTCGACACGCACGACATCCACGACGTCGCCTGCCTTGAGCTCACACGGCCCTTCGTCAATACGCAGCAGACAGTTGGCACGCTGCATCGTGCCGAGCAGCGCCGAATTCTGCGTCTTGGCCTCGGTCACCAGCAGCTCATCGGTCTCGGGGTCGCGCAAAACCGTGGCGCGATCGAAGAAGCGTCGGTCCTGGCGCTTTTTCACACCGTGCGTGAGCGTCGCCTGCTGCACGGGACGCGCGCCCTCGGCAAAGCCGCGCATCTTACGAATCGCCGGGCGGGCGAGCATCTCGAAGCCCACATACGCCGCGGCCGGATTGCCTGAAAGCCCCAGGTAAGGCTTACCCCCGAGCAAGCCAAACGTAATGGCCTTGCCGGGACGCATCGAGATCCGATCGAACAGAACCTCGCCCTCGCGCTTGACCAGCGCCGTCACATAGTCGTAATCGCCCGCCGAGGCGCCACCGCTCGTAATGACAAAATCGCACTCCTGCACGGCACGATGTACGAGCTCGGCAATCGCCTGTTCATCATCGGGAGCGATGCCGTAGAACACGGGCTCGGCTCCTGCTTCGAGCGCCTCGGCCATCAGCGCCGAGGAGTTGGAATCGCGAATCTGACCGCGTGCCGGTACCCTACTCGGTGCGACCAGTTCCGTGCCCAGCGAGATGATGCCCACGCGCGGGGCAGCGTGCACCTTCACGCTCGCGTATCCGGCGCTTGCCAGCAAGCCGGCGCCGGCCGGAGCCACGACCTCGCCGGCGTGCATCACAACATCGCCGGCATGGGCCTCCTCGGCAGCCGAGCGAACGTTCTCCCCTACCTTGGCAGGCGCCGAGAAGCGAACGGGCGAGCCCTCGTTGCCATCGCCGTCAAGCACGTCGACGATCTCATATTTCACTACGGCGTCAGCACCCTCGGGCACCGGCGCGCCCGTCATGATGCGGACGGTCTCGCCCGTGCCGACCACGCCCCCAAAGACATGGCCCGCTGCCTCGTGTCCGATAACGTCGAGCGTCACCTGTGCCTCGTCAGATGCCTGCGCCAAGTCCGCCGAGCGCACGGCATATCCGTCCATAGCGCTGTTGGCAAACGGCGAGATGTCGATATCGGCCACCGCGTCCTCGGCCAAGGGAAGACCGGCGGCCTGCCACACGGGAATCTCGACGAGATCGGTCGGAGCAACGTGCGACAGAACGATCGACTGCGCGTCCTCCAGCGGAATGAGTTTCTCTGCCATATGCACCTCTTTAATGCCACGGCGCACAACAGGGACGCCGATTCTTTATGCTTGTCTCAGTATAATCCCCCGACGCGCGACCGCGATTTGGCCTGTACCCGCAAATACACCTGTCGGCCGCAAGCCGCGAAACAGAATGGAAACCAACCCACCGGCTCGTCGCGCTTGCCGCGTTTTATAATGCTTGCGTTGCAACCTAAAAGAGGAATATATGGCTCATAACAACAAACCCGAAAGCGCAAACGAAGCGCAGGATCATTCCCAGCCGCTCGACGATGGCGGCTTTTTCTCCCTTAGCGACGTCATCATGGCCGGCAGGCGTCAACTCACCCGCTCCGAGCAGCTCTTGGCCGCCGACACACGCCGCAACGCCCGCAACCTGTTTGCAAGCGCCAAACTGCTCGCGCTCGTCGTCATCGTCTCGCTCGCCATGGGTGTTGCCGCTTGGGCATTTTTGGCCTCGCTGAATATCGCGACCGATTATCGCGAGCACCACGTGTGGATTTACGTGTTGCTTCCCGTTGTGGGCGTTGCCACCGCATGGGTGTACAAAAACCATGGCCTTGCCGCCAAACGAGGTAACAACCTGGTCATCGACTCCGCCCTGGGCACACGCCTTATCCATATGCGCATGGCCGTCCTCACCTTCGTCTGCTCCACGCTCACGCACCTAACGGGCGGATCGGCCGGCCGCGAGGGCGCCGCGGTGCAGATTGGCGGCACCATCGCCAGCAACATCTCGAGCCTCGCCCACCTCAAAAAGCATGACCACCACGACCTCATGCTCGCCGGCATCTCGTCGGCCTTTGGCGCCGTATTCGGTTCGCCCCTTGCCGGAGCTTTCTTTGGCATGGAGATGTGCTTTATCGGCAAGATCGACTACACCGCGGGCATCTACTGCCTGGTCGCCTCGTTTACCGGCTACTTTACGTCGCTTGCCTTGGGAACCGAGTACGAGGCGAATGTTATCGCCAGCGTTCCCAAAATGACACCACGGACGGTTGTCATCGTTGTTATCAGCGCCATTATCTTCGGTCTGACGGCACGCCTCTTTGCCTGGTCGGTTCGAACCGTCAAGAGCCTGTACGGTCGCTTTATCACCAACTACCTTGCTCGCGCACTCGTGGGCGCGCTCGTGGTGCTCGCGGCCTACGCGATGCTCGACGCCTGGAAGTATGCCGGCCTTGCCACCTGGCTCTCGGGCGCCGGGTTCGCCGGTAACACGACCCTTGCCGACGCAGCCATCAAGCTCGTGGTGACGGCGCTCACCCTGGGTGCCGGCTTCCAAGGCGGCGAGGTCACGCCCCTGTTTGGTATCGGTGCGGCGCTCGGCGGCTGGATCGGTTGCCTCGTCGGAATCGACCCCAGCTTTCTGGCAGCGCTGGGTATGCTCGGCGTGTTCTGCGCCGGCCTCAACGTGCCCATCACCACCTGCATGATGGCCATCGATCTGTTCCACGGCACGGCCGCCGGGTTCTTTGTCATCGTGGCCTTTATCAGCTATCTCGTCGGCGGCCACCGCGGCGTGTACCCCGCCCAGCGCATTATCTCACCCAAGCGTCGTTCGCTTATTGTGGATGAGGGCGGTACGGTAGCGGATGCTATCGAGCGCCACAACGACCTGATAGAGTAGACGTAAGTATTCGCCGTGCAGCCACAATCGGGGGCAATTCGACCTGAGCGCGACCGCACCGTCACGTCATACGCCGGGAGTCGCCCCATGCACGTAACTGATTTTGGTCGCACGCTCATCATCGCCAACCCCGCCGCCCAGTCGGGTGCGGCGCGCGAGGTCGCTGAGCGCCTGCAGCGCTTTTTGGACATGACCGCGCGCGCATCCCAGTTTGACCTGGTGCTGACCGAGCGCATGGGACATGCCAAGGAACTTGCCGCACGGGCCCAGGGCTACCGCACGGTTATCGCACTCGGCGGCGACGGCGTGATCCACGAGGTCGTCAATGGCTTGATGGCGCAAGAAGAGGCGGTTCGACCGGCGCTTGCCGTCCTGCCCGTAGGCTCCGGCAATGATTTTGCCCAAACACTCGGCATCGACGATTTCTCCGGCAAGGATTTTGGCGCGCTGCTCACCTGCGAGCTGCAGCATCAGGACATCGGGCGCATTCGCTCGTGGAGCCCTGCAAGCGGCAGCGGCGAGGCTGCCGCTGAGTACTACGACCAGACGCTTTCGGTCGGCATCGATGCCGCCATCGGCCTTGGCACCACCGAGCTGCGCAAAAAGACGGGCCTCGCCGGCGCTCCGCTCTACACCCTATCGGGACTTGAGCAGTTTGGCCTGCGCTACCGCAACTATCCCATGACGGTCAGCTTTGACGGCGCGCCCGCCGAGCGCGTGCGGGCGATTATCATGGCCATCCAGCTGGGGCCCACCTATGGCTCTGGCTATCGCATCTGTCCCAACGCCGACCCGTGCGACGGCATACTCGACGTTTGCTACGCCTGCGGCCCCGTCCCCCGTGCGGTCGCCCTGCCCATGTTCCTTTCAGCCAAGGACGGCCATCATACCAAGCTGCCACCGGTTCGCATGCGCCGCTGCCGTCATGCCGAGCTCACGTTCGAGGAGCCCGACTACCCCATCCAGGCCGACGGCGAGCCCGTTGTCGCCTCGCGCATCGAGGTCGACGTCCTCGGCGGAGCCCTCCACGTCTGGCACCCCACCCACTAACCCCACCTAAGTTGCGGTGAAATAGGGACTGCCTTGCGGCTTTAGCTGCATAAACAGTCCCTATTTCACCGCAACTTAGGGGTGGCTATTCGTCGCTGCCCGGTTTGCGACGGTTGGCCTTTTTAATCGCGTTGAAGTGCTTGTCGTTGAGCCTGCGCTGGCGAGAGCGTTGAGGCACCTTGGTCTTTACGCGTCGACGCGGTGGACGCCCGCGACGCTCAAGCTCTGCCCTCAGCTTACGCAAACAGCTCGCACGATTCTGAAACTGGCTGCGGCTCTCGCGCGCCGTCACGGTAATCCCAGTGGGCCCATGCTTCATGCGCACCGCTGAATCCGTCGTGTTCACGCCCTGCCCGCCCGGACCTGTCGCGCGAAACACCTGCACCTCGCAATCGCGCGCCAACTCCTCGACCGACATCTCGGCATAGCGCGCATACTCGCGCCATCCCATCTTGTTCTCATCCATATCGACACCTCCCCTCATACAAAAAATGTGACAAAGGGACAGCCCCTTTGTCACATCGCATACCAATCGCTTGCGTTGCGAGCCTAGGCGAAGGTGATCTCGCCGTTCTCGCAGTCCATATCGGCGATACGGGCCAGGCTCTCAACGCGGAAGCCGCGCTTGCGGAGCTTATCGCCACCGCCTTGGAAGCCCTTCTCCACCGCAATGCCAATACCAGATACCTCGGCACCTGCGGCCTCGCAGATCTTGATAAGACCCTCGAGCGCGCAGCCGTTGGCCAGGAAGTCGTCGATAATCAGGACCTTGTCGCCCTCGGACAGGAAGCGCTTGCCAACGATGACCGGGTACTCCTTCTGCTTGGTAAAGGAATAGATGGTCGTGGCATACTGCTCGCCGTCGAGGTTGATGGACTGTGCCTTCTTGGCAAAGACCACCGGCACGCCGCCAAAATGCTGGGCTGCAATGCAGGCCATACCAATGCCCGAAGCCTCGATCGTCAGGATCTTGTTGATCTCGACACCCTCGAACAGACGGGCCCACTCGGCACCCATGTGGTCGAACAGCTCAACGTCGCACTGGTGGTTGAGGAAGGCATCAACCTTAAGGACGTTACCGGCCTTTACGATGCCGTCATGGCGAATACGATCCTCAAGCTCCTGCATGGCGCAACCCCTTCTCGCGGCAACGATACCGCGCGATTAATAAACGTTGTTCGATAGTCTACCACGGACCTACCCCCGCCCGCCCCACAAGCCGCATCGCACTATAAAGCTGCAAGACCAGTAGATAGGCCCGATTCGTGGCAGACAGCCTCCCAACACGCTAATGCCGGGTGCGCGTCCTCACCAAACGTACCAATGTGAGCGCAAAGCCCACGGTAGCAACGGCCATCAGCACGTAGAATACCAAACGGAAGCCAAAGAGGAACACGTCCGGACGACCCGCCACATAGCTCGTGACCGTCTTGCCCATCGCCGCGCTCGTCTGTCCATACAGGATGCGCGACGCCGCCGTAATACCCAGCGCTATGCCCGCATAGCGCGCCAAGCTGCTCAAGCTGCCCGCAAAGCCAAGCGCCTCACGCGGAGCCGAACCCATATACAGCGAATTATTGGGACTCTGGAAGATCGACGTGCCGCACGACATAAACGCGACGCAGCACACAATCATCAAGATGGAAGAGTGCTCGTCAAGCGTGCTCACCGCAAAGAGACCGCACACGTACACGCCCAGGCCAACGGCTGTGGGCGCTTCACAACCAACACGGTCGGACACCGAGCCCGAAAGCGGGCCCACAAAGGCATTCACGACCGGCATCGCCAAAAACAACAGGCCGGAGATATCGGAGCTAAAGCCGTGGGCATCCTGAAAGTAGAACGGCAGCACAAACTCGGAGGCACCGATACCCACGAACACGATAAGCATGCAAGCCAGGTTAATCGTGAAAGCCGAGCTCGCAAAGCAGCGACGCGCCGCCTCTGTCAACGGCATAGGGCGTTCGCCAGCCTCCGGCTTCACATGCGGCAGCGTATAGAGTCCCACGATAAACGAGATTACGCCAATGGGCAGATTGATAAGGAAGATGCTCTCCCAGGGAAAGCTCGCCACCAGCACGCCGCCGAGCACGGGGCCGCACATCATGCCAAGAGCCACAAAGGTCGCCAGAATGCCCATGGCACGGCCGCGCTCACGCGCCGGAAACGACTCGGTGATGATGCCCATATTGTTGGCCATCGCGGCGGCACAGCCAATGCCCTGCACGAAACGCGCCAAGATAAGCACCTCGAGCGAAGCCGAAAGCCCGCAAAGCAACGAGCCACCCGTAAAGACGATTACACCAAGCTGGAACACATTCACCTTGCCGCGCACATCGCCCAAGCGGCCAAACGGCAGCATGGCGACGCACGTCGCGAGCAGATACACCGAGCTCACGAGCTGAATGCGGTCGAGACCCACCCCCAGCTCCTTTTGCATCACTGGGAGCGCCACCGTCACGATGCTCGCATCCAGACACGCCATAAAGGTCATGACGAGCACGGTGAACAGAATCGCCCATTTATTCTTACCGTGGGTGTCGCCCTCTAGGGCAATGTGTTCGCGGCGATGCTGCTCGGCAGTTTTCTCCATGTATATCCTTTCTATCGTGCAACGCAAAAACGGGACCCCAATCGCCTACAAACGGACACGATCGGGGTCCCGCCTACGGAATCGGAACTATGAGGACGTCGTCAGCCGAAAAGCCGTCCCACGCCCCGCACGCACGCTAGCCTAGCACTGCTCGAGCGCCTGCTCAAGGTCGGCAATCAGATCGGCCGTGTCCTCGAGGCCGCACGACAGGCGCACCATGTCGGCGGAGATACCACAGGCGATGAGCTCCTCATCGTTCATCTGGCGATGCGTGGCGTTAGCAGGATGCAGGCAGCAAGTGCGGGCGTCGGCCACGTGCGTGGCGATCTGGGCGAGCTTGAGGCTCTTCATAAAGGTCTCGGCCGCTGCGCGACCACCGTTAAAGCCAAAGCTCACAACGCCGCACGTACCGTTGGGCATGTACTTCTGAGCCATGTCATAGTACTTATCGCCCTCCAGGCCCGGATAGCTCACGAAACGCACCTTGGGATGGCTCTGCAGGAACTTGGCAACGGCCAGGCCGTTCTCGCAATGACGCGGCATGCGCACATGCAGGCTCTCGAGCGAGCTGTTCAAGAAAAACGCCGCCTGCGGGTTCTGCATGGGGCCGAGGTCGCGCATGAGCTGAGCGGTTGCCTTGGTGATGAAGGCGCCCTCGCGACCGAACTTCTCGGCATAGGCCACGCCGTGGTAGCTCTCATCGGGCGTGGTGAGACCCGGAAACTTGTCCGCATGGGCCATCCAGTCAAACTGGCCGTGGTCGACGATCACGCCGCCCAGGTAGGCAGCATGTCCATCCATGTACTTGGTGGTGGAGTGTGTAACGATGTCGGCGCCCCACTCAAAGGGACGGCACATCACGGGCGTCGGGAAGGTGTTATCGACCATCAGCGGCACGCCGTGATCATGCGCGGCCTTGGCAAAGCGCTCAATATCGAGCACGGCAAGGGCGGGGTTGGCGATCGTCTCGCCAAAGACGAGCTTGGTATTGGGCTCAAAGGCCGCCTCGAGCTCCTCGTCGGTGCAATCGGGGGCAACGAACGTGCAGGTCAGACCCATACGCTCCATGGTATGAGCCAGCAGGTTGTAGGTACCGCCGTAGATAGCAGAGCTCGCGACCACATGATCGCCGGCACCGGCCACGTTAAAGATCGCGAGGAAGTTCGCGGCCATGCCCGAGCTCGTGAGCATCGCTGCGGTGCCGCCCTCCATCTCGCAGATCTTGGCGGCAACCAGATCGCACGTGGGGTTCTGCAGGCGGCTGTAGAAGTAGCCCGACTCCTCCAGGTCAAACAGCTTGCCCATGTGCTCCGACGTGTCGTACTTCCACGTGGTGGACTGGTAGATGGGCACCTGGCGCGGCTCGGCATCTCCCGGGTGATAGCCGCCCTGAACACATGTAGTACCGATGGTCTGCTCGCTCATATCTAGCTCCCTTGCCTGGGTTACGTTTTATTCGGTTCACGATACCGCTACCCCGCACCCCTCTCAACCCATCACCAAGATAGGTTATTGGACTAATTGATCAGGGGTATTTATCTCAAGCCTTAGGCATTTGCTCGATAGATAAAAATGAGGCATACATGAAGCTCTCGATGATTACATGCCCCGTCACGGGTACCATAGGCGGGTACACCGTGACCAAGGAGACAACGATGAAGCAAATCGATACGGCCCAGCTCGACATCACCGCCTGTCAGGCTCAGGCTGCCGAATACCACGCCCGTGGCTTTAACTGCGCGCAGGCCGTCGCCTGCACGCTCGCACCTGCCGTCGGACTCGACCCTCAGGTCGCCTTTACCCTCACCGAGGGCTTTGGCGCCGGCATGGGCGGCATGACCGAAACCTGCGGCGCCATCTCGGGTGCCGTGGCCATCATGGGCTTCGTGATGAGCGACGGCATGGAAAACCCCAAGACCAAGGGCCAGACCTACAAGCTGTCGCGCGAAATCGCCAAGCGTTTTGGCGAGAAGAACACGACGACCGTCTGCGGCACGCTCAAGGGCATCGGATCGGATAAGGGTCCGCTCCGCAGCTGCCCCGGTTGCATCGACGATGCCATCGAGATCGCCTGCGATATGCTAAAGCAGCTCGCCGAGTAAACGACAGCAACAGAAAACGACGGCCGGCGCGCTTGGGATTCATCCAAAAGCACGCCGGCCGTCGCCGTCAGAACTCGGCAAATTCGGGAGCGCCGACCTCGATCTCCTCGCGTCCCGCCATAAGCTCGCGCATCTTGGCGCAAAATGGCTCCTGCTCCCCCGCCTTAAACACCAAGTGAAGTGTAACGGTATCCGCGTAATCGGTATCCGAAACCTTGGCACCCAAATCCTGCGCCAAGCGAAGCACCTGCTCATACTGTGGATAGGCCACATACACGTCAACCGGCACGACGCTTGTCATCTCGACGATCTGCCCGGCCTCCTGAGCCGCGGCCACCGCCGCCTGCGTCGCCGCGGTATAGGCGCGCACCAAGCCACCAGGCCCCAACAGCGTGCCACCAAAATAGCGCGTCACTACGCAGCAAACATTTTTGAGCCCCGCGCCACGCAGCACCTCGAGCGTCGGCATACCGCTCGTGCGGCTCGGCTCACCATCATCGCTCTGGCGCTCGCGTCCATCGACCAAAATCCACGCGGGAACATTATGCCGAGCGTCATAATGACGCTTGCGAACCATCTCGATAAAGGCATTCGCCTCATCCTCGGACTCAATATGGACCAGCTGAGCAATAAACCGACTCTTGCGGTCCACAAACTCGCCCGAAGCCTCAATATTCGATTGCAGAGTAAAATAGCTGTCCAACAAAGCCCCTCAAACACAAGCAAAGCAACAAACAGCCTCAATAATACGGCAAAGGCCGTACCGATAACCCCGGTAAATAGAACGGCGACGCCGATGACCAGGCAAAGACAGCGAGATGCCAAGAACGGAACCGCCGATGATTCCGTCAACGAAAGCGAGAACCCGTCAGCGCGAGCAAGGTGCCTTGAAAGACGAGGGCATTGACCTTATGGTCATGCCCGAAGGCTTGAAAGACAGATTGCCGCGCTGACGGGTTCGCAGCGTCAACTTAGTTGCTGAGTGGGCCTATAAGCCGGGTTCTGTCGTGGACGGTCATTTATCTTGTCTGCACGTTACCATGCAGCTCCACGCACGCTACCCGAACGCGGACCGGGCCGGCCCATAGCGTTCCTATTCGCGCTTGCTCCGGATGGGGCTTGCCAAGCCGCCGTGTTACCACGACGCTGGTGGTCTCTTACACCACCGTTTCAGCTTTTCCCTTTACGCCTTGCGGCGCAGGTGGGAGTCTTCTTTTCTGCGGCGCTTTCCGTCGGATCACTCCGCCCGGCCGTTAGCCGGCATCCCGCCCTCTGGAGCCCGGACTTTCCTCACGCGTGCTGCAAGCAGCACATCGCGCGACCGTCTGGCCCACTCAGCAGTGCAAGAGTGTAGCACACCGTTGTCACAGGCAATGGCACAACACAAGCGTTCGACACGATAAACCAAGAACCACGCTATGCAGTACAATAGTATCGTCGATGGGCAACGTCGTCAGTCGAGACGCGACCGCGCTCCGCACCCCTCCGTCTACTCGGTGCGTTCCCGCCTCCTCCCCGAGGCGGGATGTCGGCATTTTTCATGCACCGACAACCCAATAGCCCGTGAACAGCCTAGGCGGCATTGCACACGGGCAGCATCGCGCATCTCGGCAGGAAATGCAAAAAGGGACCCGTCCATTGCGGACGGATCCCTTAAAACAAGTGATCGTCAAACCGATTTACTCGGCGTCGGTCTCCTCGTCCTTCTTCTCGGAAGGCAGCGGGGTAACCTCGATCTCGACGCCCAGAGTCTCAGCAGCAGACTTCATGGACAGGGAGATACGACGACGGTCGAGGTCGATCTCCATGACCTTGACCTGAACCTTGTCGCCCACGTGGGTGACCTGAGAAGGCTGGTCGACGTGCTTGTTGGCCATCTCGGAGATGTGCACCAGGCCCTCGATGCCCTCGCCCAGGTCGACGAAAGCGCCGAACGGGACAAGCTTGGTCACAGTGCCCTCGACGATAGCGCCGACGGGGTACTTCTTGACCAGTGCGCGCCACGGATCCTCGGTGGTCTGCTTGAGACCCAGGGAGATGCGCTCGCGGTTGAGGTCGACGTCGAGAACCTCGACCTCGACCTCCTGACCGACCTTGACAACCTCGGAAGGATGGTTGACGTGGTTCCAGGAGAGCTCGGAGATGTGGATGAGGCCGTCGATACCGCCGAGGTCGACGAAGGCGCCGAAGTCGACGATGGAGGAAACGGTGCCCTGGAGACGCATGCCAGACTTGAGCTTGGACAGGATCTCGGAGCGCTCGGCCTTACGGGACTCCTCGAGCACGACGCGACGGGAGAGGACGACGTTGTTGCGGTTGCGGTCCATCTCGATGACGCGGGCCTCGATGCGGGTGCCCATGTAGGAGGTGAGGTCCTTGACGCGACGGAGGTCGACGAGGGAAGCGGGCAGGAAGCCACGCAGGCCGATGTCGAGAATCAGGCCGCCCTTGACAACCTCGATAACCTCACCCTCGACGTTCTCGCCGGAGTTGAACTTCTCCTCGATGCGGTTCCAAGCACGCTCGTACTCGGCACGCTTCTTGGACAGGACCAGACGACCGTCCTTGTCCTCCTTCTGGAGAACCAGAGCCTCGATGGGATCACCGAGTGCAACGATGTCTGCAGGGTTAGCGTCCTTGCGGATGGACAGCTCGCGGACCGGGATAACGCCCTCGGACTTGAATCCGATGTCAACGAGCACCTCGTCATGCTCGATCTTAACGACAGTGCCGTTAACGAGATCGCCCTCATCAAAGTCGGTAATCGTACCGTCGATGAGGTTGTTCATCTCCTCCTCATTGACATCGTCAAGAGAGAAAATGGACGAGTTCTGAATCTCACTCAAAGGTGGACCCCTTTCGAACTACGGGGCCCCGATTGCTAGGACCTACAGAAGGGTGCGACAAGCACACAACGTTTAGGAACACTCGGGAGCCGACAGATACTAATGTGACGCTTATGCAATCACGTTCGTATAGGTTACGGGGAAATGAGTTCGATTTCAAGCGTGAACTGCGATTTTTTACTCGTGTGGAGACTTTTTCGTAATCTTATGGACAGCCGCCTCCACAACTTGACGATAAACAGTGCGCAAGATGGCTTTGGGGTAAAGTATCCGAAACCAACGATTCTAGATCGAATTTACGAGAAAGGTGCTCGCGTGCTCAAAGCTGTCGTTTTCGATATGGACGAAACGCTTCTTAGCATCAACCTCAATGCGTTTATCCTTCGCTATTTTAAGGATGTCTCGTCGATGCTCGCGGATATCGGCCGTCGCAGCCGTGGCGGCACGATGGCACGCCTCGGCACCATCCTGGTCGACCTCAACGCCAATCGCCGCAGCGGCACGGACAATCGCACCAATCTTGAGTTTTACCGCACCGAGGTCGAGCGCAGGTGCGGCATCTGCCTCTCTGATCCCATCATCTACGAGGCGTTTACCTACTACGAGCGCGAAGTTCTTCCGTACAAGAACGACGATGTCATCAACGCCCACGCCATGCCGGGCGCACACGCCGCGCTCCAGGCCGTACAGGACGCAGGGCTGCGTTGCGCGCTCTTTACCAACCCCAGCTTTCCCCAGGGAGCCATCGAATGTCGCATGGGTTGGGGCGACCTGGCCGACGCCCCCTTTGAACTCGTCACGCACATGGGAAACACCACCCGCTGCAAGCCCGATGCCACCTACTATCTAAAGCAGCTTCAGGTGATGGGGCTCGAGCCGCACGAAGTCCTTATGGTGGGCAACGATCCCAAACGCGACTTCCCGTCCCCCGATTGCGGCATCCAAACCGCCTTTGTGGGCCAGGGCAAGCCCAGCCGAGCCACCTGGCGCGGAACCATGGAAGACTTCGCCCGCGACTTTAACGCCGTAGTAGAAGCCTTCTACGAACACCAAGTAGCCGACGAACTGTCTTAACAGACCTGGGTTTTGCCGATCATGATGTTGAGGATCTCGACGTCGGTGTCCTTCATGCCCACGCGGCCTACGTAGCCCATACTGGCGATCGTCTGCTCAACGGTATCTTGGATCAGGCCCTCGCCGGCGCGGAAGCCGCGGCCTTGCATGGCCATATCGTGGCCCAGAATCGCCGCATCGACGGCAGCCGAGATCTTGGCGGCACAGCTCGCCTTGGCGCCGTCGCACACGATGCCGCCCACGTTACCGAGCGTATTCGAGACCGTCGCGCCAATCTGCTCGCGCGTGCCACCGCACAGCCAGGTAATCGCAGCGCCGGCGCCGCACGCAGCGCAAATAGCACCGCAAAACGCCGAGAGCGCACCAATATAGCTCTTGATATGCACGGCGATAAGATCGGACAGCATCACGGCGCGCACCAGGCGCTCGTGGTCGCAACGCAGGTACTCGGCATACTCCATGACGGGCAATGCGCAGGTAATGCCCTGATTGCCCGAGCCGCACACAATGGCGACCGGCAGCGCGCAACCGTTCATGCGGGCGTCGGACCCGGCGGCCGCACGGGCACGGGCGCGGCAGGCGACGTCATCGGCACGAGCACCCAGCAGCGTACGGCCCACCTCGGCGCCCCAAGCGTGCGCGAGGCCCTCAGCACTGATCGCGCCATTCAGCTCAATCTGACGCTCAACGGCAGCGCGGGCGTCCTCAATGTCACCGTCCTCGATAAAGTCGATGATGGCCTCGATCGACATGGGCGTGTCGGCGTTATCTGCCGCACGCTCGGCCACCACGCGCTCGGCGCAGGCGGCGCACTCCCCCGCCGACTTACCGCATACCGGAATACCGTCGAGCGTATGGCACGTGACATTAGTGTGGTGATCGGTAATCTCGACGACCGCGGTATGGCCCCCGGCCGTCGCAGTCACCTTGATGTAGAGGTTGGGCACACCCTCGACAAGTGACACATCGCAGTAGTCCGCATCGGCAAGCAGCTCGGCCAGGCGGGCGCGGTCCGCGTCATCGACGCTCTCGAGCACCTCGAGCGCGCTCTTGGCGTCGCCGCCCACGGCACCCAGCACGGCCGCGGCTTCAATACCATGCATTCCGCCCGAGTTGGGCACGGTCACGCTCTTGACGTTCTTGATGATGTTGCCCGAGCAGGCAACATCCATATGATCGGGCTCGCAACCGAGCGTCTGGCTCGCCAGCGCCGCTGCATAGGCAACGGCAATGGGCTCGGTGCAGCCGAGTGCACAGACAAGTTCGCGGTTCAAAACATCGCAAAACGCGGCATCACGGATGGAATCGGTAGGCATAGGTATCTCCTGCTTGCATAACGGGCTGGGCTCTCAAAAAAGTTACCTCCTTTATTTGATAACAATGCATCAAAAACCGCAACCATGGTTCCGGCGGACGGCGCTCGAGCACAAATTGGTGGCATTATTCATGAGAAGCCAATCTTGTTGCATGCTAAAGCGTTTGACCAAAAAACGCCCGAGCGTTTACGCAAGAGTCGCGTTATCATGCAGTCGAACGCGGTAAAACCTTTAGCAATTCCGCCGCACGGACCAGAGAGGAACCATCCATGAAGATCGGTATCGGTAACGACCACGCCGCCGTCGAGCTCAAGAACATCATCTCCGAGCACCTGAAGGAGCGCGGCTGCGAGGTCGTGAACTTTGGCACCGACACCTCCGAGAGCTTTGACTACCCCATCGCCGGCTACAAGGTGGGTAAGGCCGTTGCCAACGGCGACGTCGACCTGGGCATCCTCATCTGCGGCACCGGCGTCGGGATAAGTCTGGCTGCCAACAAGGTCGAGGGCGTACGCGCCGTCGTGTGCTCCGAGCCTTTCAGCGCCAAGCTCTCCCGCATGCACAACAATACCAACGTGCTCGCCTTTGGCGCCCGCGTCGTGGGCTCCGAGCTCGCCAAGATGATTGTCGACGAGTGGCTCGACGCCGAGTTTGAGGGCGGTCGTCACGAGCGTCGCGTCAACCTCCTCAACGAGATCGACCAGACCCGCGGTCTCCAGGTCGTCGACGAGGCCTAAAGACTTACAACGCCATACGCTAACGACAGCCCCCGCCTGGAATGCACGCACATTCCAGGCGGGGGCTCTTTAGTAGATTTGTGAGCGTTTACCAAAAACCTGTTGGGATAAAAAGGGCGCCGCGGAAGGAATTCCGCGGCGCCCAAGCCACACGCTAACAGCTTTAAGGAGTCAAAGCTGGTTTAGCCAAAGAAGCGCTTGATCTCGATCTCGGCGTTCTCCAGGCAGTCGGAGCCGTGAATCACGTTGGCGTTGACATCGACGGCGAAGTCACCGCGGATGGTGCCGGGGGCAGCATCAAGCGGGTTGGTGGCGCCCATAAGGGTGCGCATCTTGGAGACGGCGGAAAGACCGGAAACAACCATCTTGACGACCGGACCGCTCGTCATAAAGTCGCACAGACCGCCAAAGAAGGGTTTGTCGGCCAGATGGGCGTAGTGCTCCTCGACGGTAGCGCGCTCGAGCGTGGTCATCTCCATGCGCTCGATGACAAGGCCGCTGCGCTCGATACGAGCAACGATCTCGCCGATCTTGCGATCGCGCACAGCGTCGGGCTTAATCATGATGAAGGTCTTCTCGATAGCCATAAGGTAGCCTTTCAAGTAGGTTCGCGCGTGCCCAAGTCCCATTCCGGCACCCGCCTGAACTGCATCGTAACAGAGTTTTAGCTGCAGTTAAACAAAAAGCTGTTTATTGAAGCGCTGTAATTTATTGAAGCGTTCCATATATGTCACTTCTGTTTCGAAGCCCGATTAGAGTACCATCCGCTCCGCCACCAACTGCACCGAACCGAGCAGACGGTCGGTTGCCGCCCGTGAACGCACCCCCTTCACAACCTGCCCAAAGGTCCTACAGAAGTTCTCGACAAGCTCCTCCCTTCCTTATAACAAAACGGGCGCCCACCGTAGCGAGCACCCGTAAAGGCAAGATATGATGAACGCACCAGACAGACGCATCCTATAAGCTAATTAGCTCCGTGGCCCATCTCGACGACCTTGGTCAACGAGCCAAACACACCTTCGTCGGCAACGAGTTGTGCCTCGGCACGCTGCAGCTGCACGGCAACAGCGGCAGGGGCGGTACCGCCCTCGGTCGTGCGCGCGGCGACAATCGACGGGATGTCGAGCGCCTCGGTAATATCGCGCTCAAAGAGCGGGCTTGCCTCCTGGAACACCTCAAACGGCAGGTCCTCAAGATTGCAGCCGCGCTTCTCACACATCAGGACCAGATGGCCCACCACGGCATGCGCCTCACGGAACGGCAGGCCGCGCTTGGCCAGGTAATCGGCAACATCGGTAGCGGCAAGGTGCCCCACGCCGCACTCGCGCGCCATGGCATCCTCGTTGACGGTCCAAGTCGAAATCATACCGGCCATAACCGACAGACACTGCATGAGCGTGTGGGCGGTATCGAGCGCGCCCTCCTTGTCCTCCTGCAAGTCCTTGTTATAGGCCAGCGGCAGGCCCTTCATGGTCACAAGCAGCTGCACCAGGTTGCCATAGACTCGGCCGCTCTTGCCGCGGATAAGCTCGGCAAAGTCGGGATTCTTCTTCTGCGGCATGATGGACGAGCCGGTGGAGTACGAGTCGGAAAGCGTGATGAAGCCAAATTCGGAGCTCGACCACAGCACGATCTCCTCGGAAAGACGCGACAGATGCATCGCCATAACGGAGCCAGCATAGTGCAGGTCGAGCAGGAAGTCACGGTCCGAAACAGCATCGAGCGAGTTGGGAATCACACCCGCAAAGCCAAGCTCGGCAGCCGTCATCTGACGATCGAGTGGATAGCTCGTACCGGCAAGCGCGGCAGCACCCAGCGGGCAGTTGTCGGCGGCATCAAAGGCGGCCTTCAGGCGTGTAAAGTCGCGCGCGAACATCCAGGAATACGCCAGCAGATGATGTGACAGCAGCACGGGCTGAGCATGCTGCATGTGCGTGTAGCCCGGCAGAATCACCTTGTCGTACTTCTTGGCCGCATCCACCAGCACATGGCGCAACTCAAGATTGGCCTCCATGAGCTCCTTGGCCAACGCCTTGACGCCCAGGCGCGTATCGGTCGCCACCTGGTCGTTGCGCGAACGCCCGGTATGCAAGCGCTTACCGGCCTCGCCGATACGGCGCGTCAGCTCGCTCTCGATGGACATATGAATGTCCTCATCGTTGATATCGAAGGTGAAGTTGCCGGCATCGATATCCTGTTCGATTCCGGTCAGGCCCTCGGCAATCGCCTGCTCGTCCTCGGCGCTGATGATGCCCTGGGCCGCCAGCATCTTGGCATGCGCCTTAGAACCGGCGATATCCTGCTTATAGAGATGTTTGTCGACCGGCAGCGACGCGCCAAACTCCTGCGTGACCTCGGCCACTCCCGCCTCAAAACGACCGCCCCAAAGAGCCATGGAACCGTCCCCTTTCTCCAAATACCAAAACAAGCGCCCAAAGCAATGCGCCATGTCGCTAAAGCGATTTTTCAACCGCTAGTTTTACACATTCCCCACCGCGCGCGGGGCCATGTAGCTAATTTGCAAAGAAGTGACGCACCAGGCACTTGGCGCCCAACGTCTCCCTCCGGATGTTGCCCTGCGAACCATCGATCCAGGCCTTCAGGCTCATAGGAACGTCCTCGACCTTTGCAGCATCGAACTCGGGCGCGAGGGCAAGTAAGGCATGCGCGACAGCATTGAACATAATGGATACTCCTCATATATATGGGCACAGAGTCGCCAAATTGATAGAAGGAGCCCCGCCGGACAACCCCGGCGGGGCTCGGACTCAGCCGCAGACGCGGCATCATATATGCGGGCGGAACGTAGGGGCCACCGATGTTAAGAAGTGTCAGCAAGCATAACGAAAGGTAGGGACCCCGTGCGCCCGTTTTGTATCACGCGGATGGGCCGCGCGGATACCAAGGGAAGGAGGCGCTAGGCCTGGGCGGCAGCAGAGCTGGGCCCCTGGACCTTAGCCCACGTCTTGAGCGACAGCGTATCGATCTCGATAAAGCCGGCGCTGGCCTTCTCGTCAAACGTGGTGTCGCGGTCGTAGGTAGCCAGACCGTAGTCGTAGAGGCTGAAGGGGCTCTTGCGGCCGACGACATGGCAGTTGCCCTTAAAGAACTTCAGACGGACGGTGCCGGTCACGAACTTCTGAGTATCGGCCATAAAGGCGTCGAGCGCGTTCTTGAGCGGGCTGTACCACTGGCCGTTATACACGGCGGTGGCCCAATCCTGCTCGAGCTTGATCTTGGTCTTGAGCAGGTCACCCTCGACGCAGATGTCCTCGAGTGCCTTGTGGGCGGTGATGAGCGTCAGGGCGCCGGGAACCTCGTAGCACTCGCGGCTCTTGAGGCCCACCAGACGATCCTCGACCAGGTCGAGACGACCAAAGCCGTTGTCGCCGGAGATCTTGTTGAGCTCGATGACGATCTCGGAGAGCTTCATCTTCTTGCCGTCAACCGCAACGGGCTTGCCGGCCTCGAACTCGATCTCGGTGTAGGTCGGGGTGTCGGGCGTGTCCTCGGGGTTCTTGGTCATAACCCAAGCGTCATCGAGCGGCTCGTTCCAGGGATCCTCCAGGTGACCGCACTCGATGGCGCGACCCCACAGATTGTCATCGATGGAATAGGGGTTGTCGTTGGCACCCTCGGGAACCGGCACGTTGTGGGCGTGGGCGTAGGCAACCTCGTCCGGACGGCACTTCAGATCCCACTCGCGAACCGGGGCGATAACCTTGAGCTCGGGGTCGAGGGCCTTGACGGCAGCCTCAAAACGGACCTGGTCGTTGCCCTTGCCGGTGCAGCCGTGGGCGACATAGGTGGCGCCGAACTCGTGAGCAACCTCGACAAGTTTCTTGGCAAGCAGCGGACGGGAAAGAGCGGAGAGCAGCGGGTACTTGTTCTCGTACATGGAGTTGGCGGCGATGGCCTTGGTCAGGAACTCATCAGAGAACTCATCGCGCAGGTCGAGCACCTGGCAATCCAGAACGCCCAGGTCGAGAGCCTTCTGCTTCTTGGCATCCAGACCGGTCTCCTCCTGGCCCACATTGCCGCAGACACAAACGACATCGAGATTCTTCTCATCCTGGAGCCACTTGACACATACGGATGTATCAAGACCACCGGAATATGCGAGAACGACTTTTTCCTTGCTCATGGCTGTTTCCTTTCGCCCTTGGTAGCTAGTTAGAACATCGGTCAGTTGCAAGTCACCTTGAGGTCAAATACCGTGCAATATCAGGTTAAATAGCAAAAATCAGCACATACATGCCCTAGAAACATGCAGCAATGTCGTGCTAAAACCCAACGACCTCAAAATGACTCTGTTGGAGCTTTTCGCCCCATGCGGACAGAGACGATTGTTATCGTCGTCGGGAAATTGCGCGCTGGCGTCGGATGGCATTGTCTGCAGTGGTGATGATCTGTACGAACTGCATCTGCCTCTCCTTTCGCTTATCGCCGGGCGCAATTCATATATCGTAAACGGTACCTATTCCTCGGTAAACGGCTGTTTTTCCGCCTCCGTTTTCGATGGTCGCTATATTACGCTAAAGTGCCCGCTTCACAAGCGACAAATTCAAATTTCTGAAAAGTTTTTTCATTACTTTGTGAATCATGATGCAAATACGCGCCAATCCTGCGAAAATACGCCCGACTACCAGTTGATGGTTATAACGTCTGAAACAATTTCGAAACGAAAGGCGCGTTTTTATGCAAACTTACGAATCGGATGCCAATATCGGCAACATTAAGATTCTCGCCGTCGATATGGACAAGACGCTTCTCACTGACGAGCGCGTGCTGCCCCAGGGCCTCGATGAGCGTCTGGACAAGCTCGCCGATGCCGGTATCGTATTCTGCCCCGCCAGCGGACGCCCCGCCCCCAAACTCGAGGAAATGTTCGAGGGCATCAAGAACCGACTCGCGTTTTGTCCCGACAACGGTGCCTGCGTCATCTATCGCGGCAACTATATCTATAAGAGCAACATCGACGTGGAGCTGTATCAGCAGGTGCTTGCCCGTGCCTCGGAGGACTCGCGCGCCGTTCCCGTTCTGTGCTGCTACGACGAGTTCTATGTGCTCGCCCGCGACCACCAGTATCACGACGAGATCAGCGTCTACTACAACACGATCAACTACGTCGACACCTTTGAGGGCCTCGATCTCGAGTCCAACAAGATCTCGATCTTCTTCCCTGCCTACGATGCCGAGCCCGCGTTCCGCGAGACCTATAACCCCGCGTTCTCCGACCAGCTCTATGTCACCAATGCCGGTCGCGAGTGGATCGACTTTATGAACCTAGGCGTCGACAAGGGCGCCGGCGTGGCGCATCTGTGCGAGCAACTGGGCATCGACATCGCCGATGCCGCCGCCGTGGGCGACACCTACAACGATATCCCCATGCTGGAGCGTGTCGGTCACAGCTTTATCGTGGACAATGCCGAGGAGCATATGAACGCGCATGCCAAGTGGCGCATTCCGAGCAACAACGACGGGGGCGTACTGACGCTCATCGACGCCATCCTGGCGGCTCGGTAACGTTGCTCGTCGGACCTGGCCGGGCGGCAGGGGTTAACTTTTCGCTCGGTCAGGTCCTGCGCAAGACGAAAGCCACATTAAGTGGCTTTCTTTGCGTGCGGAATCTACGAAAAGTTAACCCCTGCCGCCCGGCCAGACCCTAGGTTCACCTGCTTGCCGCCGAGATGGCCTCTTGCATGTCTCTAGATACTTGGCTGAATTTAATTGAATGAAGGGTGCCTCTTGTTGTTGAGGGGCACCCTTCTGTTTTGGTTACCGTGGGACAAATTAATCAGTAGTGTTTGTCCCAAATCTTAAGTATGTGGAGGCTTGCGCTGTAGGCCAGTCTGCCTTATGGGCGTTTCCCTATTTCGCGTCGGCCCAAGTTATGCCGGTGCTGGCTTCGGCGATCAACGGTACGCGGAGGTCTACTACGTGCTCCATGACGTCGCGGACCATGGTGGTTAGGCGCTCGACTTCGTCGATGGGGCACTCAAAGTCCAGTTCGTCGTGCACTTGCAGGATCATGTGGGCGGCAAAGCCTTCCTCTTCCAGGCGGCGGCTTACGCGGGCCATCGCGATCTTGATGATGTCGGCGGCGGTTCCCTGCATGGGATGGTTCATGGCCGTGCGCTCGCCAAAGCCGCGGAGTTGCGGGTTTTTGGCCTTGAGCTCCGGAATATGACGACGGCGGCCGTACATGGTCTCGGCGTAGCCCGTCTGCTTGGCGCGTGCCACCACGTTGTCGAGGAACGTGCGCACGCCCGGGTAGGCCTCGTAGTAGCGGTCGATCATGTCGCGTGCCTCGGCCATCGAGATATGCAGCGACTGCGACAGGCCGTAGGCCTGCTGGCCATACACGATGCCAAAGTTCACGGCCTTGGCGCGACTGCGCAGGTCGGGCGTTACCTCGGACACCGGCACACCGAACACGCGCGCCGCCGTCTCGGCATGGAAGTCCTCGCCCTCGTTAAAGGCGCGCACCAAGTGCTCGTCACCTGAGAGATGCGCCAGCAGACGCAGCTCGATCTGCGAGTAGTCCACCGCCAAAAAGACGCTTCCCTCGCCTGCCGAAAACGCCGTCTTGACGGTACGACCCAGCTCCGAGCGCGTCGGGATGTTCTGCAGGTTCGGGTCGCTCGAGGACAGACGCCCCGTTGCCGTGATGGTCTGGTTGTACGTAGTGTGTACGCGACCGTCACCACGGCGTAGCGGGCCCAGCGTGTCCAGATAGGTGGACTTGATCTTAGACTTCTCACGCCAGTCCAAGATCAGACGCACGATTTCGTGGTCACGCGCAAGGTCGCTCAGCACCTTGGCGTTGGTCGAATAATAGCCGCGCTTAGTCTTCTTGAGGCCCTTGGTCGGAAGCCCCATCACATCAAAGAGCACGTGCGACAGCTGCATGGGACTGCCAATATTAAAGGTCTCGTCACCCGCCAGGTCGCGAATACTGCGCTCAACCTCGGTAATCTGGGTCGCCAGACCCTCGGACAGACTGTGCAGACGGTCGGGGTCCACGAGCATGCCCGCGCGCTCCATCTTGGCAAGTACCGGAACGAGCGGCATCTCGATGCCATCGAACACGTTGGCGGCATTCTCGCGGGCCATGCACTCGCGCAACGGTGCCACGAGCGCCAGCGTCAGAGCCGCAGTACGGGCGGCAGGCGCCGGAGCGTCCTCACCGGCACCCTCTGCGCCGCGCGCCGCAGGCAGCGCCATCTGCAGATACGTATCGGCAAGATATGCCTCATCGAACTCGGAGCGATCGGAATCCAGCAGATAGGCAGCGACCACGGTATCGAAGATACGCGTGGAATCGGTAGCGAGCGGATCCATGAGCTCGGGCTCAGAAGAATCGACGGGCGAAAGCTCGTGCAACAGCGCCTTCATATCCGGGCTCGCCACGCGACCCTCCATAAACAGACGCGCGAGCACGCCGGCAATCACGCCGTGAACGAAGTTGAAGCCCTCAACCTCAGCCGCCGCACAGCTGTCGCCCTCCTCGAGCGCGAACAGGCCCTTGGACGTCGCCAACCACAGCGTGCGCGTCAGTCCAAAGAGCGCGCCCTCTTCCTTGTCGTCGTCCACCACGGCGGCGACCCACTCGCCGGCATCAATCGCGCGGGAGACCTCAGCCGCAACGGCACCAAGCGCGTCGGCATCGCCGGCGGCTGCGCGAACCATAGCAGGTATCTCAACCACACTGGAGGCAGCAGCAGCCCCGCCCTCGCCGCCGACCAGCGCCAAGAAACGGTTCTGCATGGCGGTGATACCAAGTGTGCCCAGCGCCGCGGACACTTCGTCGGCAGAAAACGCCGGGAAGGACGTTTCGTCAAAGTCGAGCTCGACGGGCGCATCGGTGCGAATGGTTGCGACCTTGCGGCTCAGCAGCGCATCGTCGATGTGCGCACGCAGGTTCTCGCCCATCTTGCCCTTGACCTCGTCGGCATGCGCGATGACCTCGTCCAAGCTGCCGTACTGTGCGATGAGCGCGCTCGCCTTTTTGGGGCCGATGCCCGGTACGCCGGGAATGTTGTCCGACGTATCGCCCTTTAGACCGTAAAAATCGGGCACGAGCGCCGGCGTAATGCCGTGATACAGGTCGTCCACGCTCTCGGGCGTCATGATCGCCACGTCGGACAGGCCCTTGCGGGTCGAGACCACGTTGACGTGCTCGGTCACGAGTTGATACATGTCGCGGTCGCCGGTCACCAGCAGCATGTCGCAGCCGGCCTCTTCACCCAGGCGCGCCATGGTTCCCAGGATATCGTCGCCTTCCCAGCCCTCGGACTGCAGAATCGGCACGTTGAGCGCGGTGAGCAGCTCCTTGATCATCGGAAACTGCGCATGCAGATCGGGGTCCATGGGCGGGCGTTGCGCCTTATACTGCGGCAGCATCTCCATGCGCACGCGCGGTTTGCCCTTGTCAAACGCCACGACCACACCGTCGGGGTTAAAGGCATCGATCATCTTGAGAAACATGTTCAGAAAGCCGAAGATCGCGTTGGTGGGGCGGCCGTCCGGCGCATTCATGGTGGGCGGCACGGCGTGGAAGGCGCGGTGCATGAGCGAGTTGCCGTCGATAACGGCAAAGGTGCGGCGCTTGTCAGACATATTGAATACCTCGCTTTGGGCTGGGCACGGTTTGCTCACACCAGTTTACACGCTCCCCGCCCCGCGGCCACCGCACATCAGGCTTCCCTGCCGCCGCGGGCCCGCGCGTGATACGATGGCTCACGGTACATCAACCAGCACGATCGATCCGAAAGGAGCCTGCGTCATGGAGCGTCCCTGCGCATGGAAAAAGTACACGCCACAGCAAGTCGAGGAGCTCGAGGAGCTTTGCCGCGGCTATAAGCAGTTTTTGAGCGAGAACAAGACCGAGCGCCTGTGCGTCAAGACCGGCATCAAGATGGCCGAGGAGGCGGGATACGTCGACCTGGAGACCGTGATCGCCGAGGGCCGCGAGCTCAAGGCAGGCGACAAGGTGTACGCCGCCAACCACGGCAAGGACCTTATGCTCGTCAACCTGGGCACCGCCCCGCTCGAGCAGGGCTTTAACATCCTGGGCGCCCACGTGGACTCGCCGCGCCTGGACCTTAAGCAGAATCCCGCCTTCGAGGCCGGCGACATGGCTTATCTCGACACGCACTACTATGGCGGCGTCAAGAGCTACCACTGGGTCGCTTCCCCGCTCGCACTCGTGGGCGTCATCTGCAAAAAGGACGGCACCACCGTCGACATCAACATCGGTGACAAGGCCGACGACCCGGTCTTTACCATCTCCGACCTGCTGATCCACCTCTCGAGCGAGCAGATGGCCAAGCCCGCCAAGGACGCCGTCGACGCCGAGATCCTCGACGTGATCGTGGGCGGCCGCCCCGTCAAGTTTGACGAGGACGACAAGGACGCTCCCAAGGAGCCCGTCAAGCAGATGTTCCTGGATATCCTCAAGGAGCAGTACGACGTCGAGGAGGAGGACTTCCTCTCCGCCGAGATCGAGGTCGTGCCCGCCGGCCCCGCCCGTGACATGGGCCTCGACCGCTCCATGATTCTGGGCTATGGCCACGACGACCGTGTCTGCGCCTATCCGTCCATGCTCGCCCAGATCAACGTCGCCAACGTGGAGCGCACGAGCATCACACTCATCGTCGACAAGGAGGAGATCGGTTCCGTAGGTGCCACCGGCATGACGAGCCGCTTCTTCGAGAACACCGTCGCCGAGATCATGACGCTCGCCGGCGAGGATAGCCCGCTGGCCCTGCGCCGCGCGCTCGCCCGCAGCCGCATGCTCTCCTCCGACGTGTCCGCCGGCTTCGACCCGGGCTACGCCGGCAAGTTCGAAACCAAGAACGCAGCCTTTATGGGTCGCGGCCTGTGCTTTAACAAGTACACGGGCAGCCGCGGCAAGGGCGGCTCTAACGACGCCGACGCCGAGTATGTGGCCCTCATCCGCGACATCATGGACGAGGCCGGCGTGGACTTCCAGACCTGCGAGCTTGGTCGCGTCAACGCGGGCGGCGGCGGCACCATCGCATACATCATGGCTAAGTACGGCATGAACGTCATCGACTCTGGCGTTGCCGTCCTGTCCATGCACGCCCTGTGGGAGGTCGCTAACAAGGCTGATATCTACGAGGCCTACCGCGGCTACAAGGCCTTCCTCGAGCGCGCCTAACCAAACCCTTGTAACTTGCGGTGAAATACGGATTCATCAGGCCTTCCAACGGGGAAAGCGGTCTGTATTTCACCGCAACTTTTTTAGCGGGAGGAGGATTCCGTGCTACAGGTCGTCATTTCGCCCGCCAAACAGATGCGGACAGCTCAAGATGCCTTTGACGTTTTGGGCATACCGCCTTTTGCACATCAGACGGCCCGGCTCCATCAGGCACTGCTGGGCATCGAACGCGAGGATGGCGCAGCAGGTCTTCAGGCCCTTTGGAACGTGAGCGACAGGCTGCTTACAACGTGCCTGGATACGCTTCACGAATTTATGCCCGCCCTGAGCGATGCCGACCTCGCCGATCCCGATATCGCGCGCCGAATCTCCCCCGCCGTCATGTCCTACCACGGCATCCAATACCAAAGCATGGCGCCCGAGGTCATGGATGCTGCACAGCTCGACTGGCTGCAAAACCATCTCTGGATCCTCTCCGGATTGTACGGATGTGTGCGGCCTTTCCATGGCGTTGAGCCCTATCGGCTCGAAATGGGAGCCAAGCTCGCCGTCAACAACGCCCGTGACCTCTATGCGTTTTGGGGCGACAAACTTGCATGCGCCATTGCGCCGACCGGCTCCAACACCACGGTCGTCAACCTTGCCAGCGCGGAGTACGCCAAGGCCGTTCTACCCCATCTCGCAGGCGACGCCACAACCGTCACTTGTCTCTTTGGCGAAGGTGTCCGCAACGGCAAGCCCATCCAGCGCTCGACCGCCAGCAAAAAGGCGCGCGGCTCCATGGTGCGCTGGATGGCAGAAAACAAGCTCGAGGACGCCGCCGGTCTTACCGAGTTCAACATCGGCTATCGCCACGCCCCCGAGATCTCATACCCAGGCACCCTCGTGTTCATCAACGAACAGATGCTCTAGACCCGCCACCCAAAACTGACCCGCTCAGCCTTCTCTATATAACTTGCGGTGGAATAGTTCCTATTTGAGCCTTTTATCGCACAATCAGGAACTATTCCACCGCAACTTTTATGAATTGGCTGGCTAGGCTCGACACCTATTCTGCTAGACCGTCGGCCTTTGCAATCCCGTTTGTCGAACCGTCCTGATAGATAATCTTGACGTGCTCAACCTCGGAAACCGCAACACCCGTCGGAGGCTCCAGACGCCATTCCGTCAGGGCGATATCCATGGTCGTGGGCACATCTCCTTGATCTTTGAGCTTCACCGTCAGCGTTTTGAGCGCCGCGCCAAACGTCACGCGTTCGATTTCTTCGCCCGGAATGGACCCACCACTCAGCTGCAACTGCACAAACTCATCGCGCGGGTACCAATAATCGCCCGGAATGGCGAGCGTATTGGCATTACCGCCAGTACTCCTCACCGTCATAATCGGTAGGCTATCATCAGCCTCGAACTCCCATGCAGCGCCGCCGCGACCACCAAACGTCCAGATACAACAGGCAATCACCATCACGACAAGGATCGCAAAACCAATCGCGACAAGGCCATGGTGCGCACGGCCCTCCTCGGCCGATACGTCCCATTGCATCTCTCGATATAGATGCTTGTCTTCCATGTTCGCCTCCCCACGGGCATGCTCATCGCGTCAATCGTACCCATTCGAGCTATACTTGAGCCCACCACATAAACGGGGAGCTTGCAGGACAAGACGGCAGGCTGAGACTGGGCGCGCCCGCCCTGACCCGCAAACCTGATATGGGTAATGCCAACGAAGGGAGCCGTGCCAATGAGCACACAGACCGAGCCCAAGCTCGTCACGCAAATCGACTTCGCCCGCGCTGGGCAGATCACACCTCAGATGAAAGAGGTCGCCGAGCGCGAGCATCGCGACCCCGAGTACATCCGCGAGCGCGTGGCAGACGGCCGCATCGCCATTCCCGCCAACATCGTGCATATCAAAAAGGGCATGCGCGCCTTTGGTGTCGGCGAGGGCCTGTCCACCAAGGTCAACGTGAACTTGGGCATCTCGGGCGACAAGGCCGATGCCGCCGAGGAATGGAAGAAGGTCAAGATTGCCGAGGACTTTGGCGCCGACGCCATCATGGACCTCTCCAACTCGGGCAAGACGCGCCAGTTCCGCCAGCAGCTCATCGACGAGACGCCGCTTATGGTGGGCACCGTCCCCATGTACGACGCCATCGGCTACATGGAAAAGCCGCTGGTCAAGCTCACCAAGGACGACCTGCTCGAGGTCGTTCGCGCGCACGCCGAGGACGGCGTGGACTTCATGACCATCCACTGCGGCATCAACAAGTCGGTCATCAAGACCTTTAAGGAGACCGGCCGCCTCATGAACATCGTCAGCCGCGGCGGCTCGCTGCTGTTTGGCTGGATGGAAGTCACCGGCAACGAAAACCCCTTCTACGAGTTCTACGACGAGGTGCTCGAGATCTGCCACGAGTACGACGTGACGATCTCGCTCGGCGATTCCTGCCGCCCGGGCTGTCTCTACGACTCAAACGATGCCACCGAGACCGCCGAGATGATCGAGCTGGGCAAGCTGTGCAAGCGCGCTTGGGCCGCCGGCGTCCAGGTTATGGTCGAGGGACCGGGTCACATGGCGCTCGACGAGATCGCCGCCAACATGAAGCTGCAGAAGCGCCTGTGCCATAATGCGCCGTTCTATGTGCTGGGGCCGCTGGTGACCGATATCGGCGTGGGCTACGACCACATCACCGCCGCCATCGGTGGCGCCATCTCGGCGAGCTCCGGCGCCGACTTCCTGTGCTACGTGACACCCGCTGAGCACCTGTGCCTGCCCAACGCCCAGGACGTGCTCGATGGCCTCATGGCCACCAAGATCGCCGCACACGCCGCCGATATCGCCAAGAAGGTGCCGCACGCCCGCGATCTGGACGACAAGATGGGCCAGGCACGCCGCAAGCTCGACTGGGACGCCATGTGGAAGTGCGCCCTCGATCCCGTCACCGGCAAGAAGCGCTACGAGGAGTCCCCTGCCGCCACCGAGGGCACCTGTACCATGTGCGGCAAGATGTGCGCCGTCCGCACCGTCAACAAGGTATTCGAGGGCACGACGATCGACCTTGGCATGGAGGACTAGACTCCTCGCTGCGATCGCTTCTAGCGGCGAGCCGGCGCCCCTCAATTGTTGACGTGTGAACATTTGCTTACATTTGCGTAAAGATTGCATCGCCCGCCCGGGTTCGACATAGAGTCGGCCCGGGCATCTTTATAATGCTGGCTTAAAGACCCATTTGAATCCGACCGAACAAGGGAGCGAACATGGATCGCAGTAAGGTACCCGCCGTCCTGTCCATCGCAGGATCAGATTCCAGCGGTGGTGCCGGCATTCAGGCCGACATCAAGACCATCACGGCGCACCGCCTGTATGCCGAGACGGCCATCACCGCTATCACCGCACAGAACACCCTGGGCGTCACCGCCGTACAGAACATCTCCCCGGATATTGTCGCCGCGCAAATCGATGCCGTTTTTGACGATATCCGACCCAGCGCCGTCAAGATCGGCATGGTTTCCTCTGCCGAGATTATCGAGGTTATCGCCGACCGCCTGGGCGCCTGGGACGCACAAAATATCGTCGTCGACCCCGTCATGGTCGCCACCTCGGGCGCTCGCCTGATCGCAGAGGACGCCGCCGAAGCGCTTACACGCCGCCTGTTCCCACTGGCGACCGTCATCACGCCCAATATTCCCGAGGCCATGGCGCTGCTCGATTACGAGGTCGATTCCGAGCGCACGCAGCAAAATGCCGCTATGCTCCTCACCCGCCGCTTTGGGTGCGCGTCTCTCGTTAAGGGCGGGCATTTTGTCAACGAGGCCAACGATGTGCTAGCAGAGCCCGCACCGCTCGATGACGAGGGCAACCACCTGGGCGATCCGCTCACCACGTGGTTCCGCCACAAGCGCATCGAGACCGGCAACACGCATGGTACCGGCTGCACGCTTTCGTCCGCCATCGCCTGTGCGCTGGCCCAGGGTATGGATCTTGCCGATGCCGTCAACGCCGGCAAGGCCTACCTAACGGGCGCCCTCGCCGCCGGCCTTGACATGGGCAAAGGCTCCGGCCCTGTCAACCACATGTGGCAGTATTAAGATTCACAGCCCAAAACCACCGCAAAGGGGACAGGCACCTTTGCGGTGGTTTGGGGCCGTGCTACTCACCGAGCATCTCTTGGAGCTTGGCCGCCACGGCATGTCCCAAGCTCTCGTGGCTTTCGGGCATCATATGCAGATAGTCGATATCGCCCGGCTCGGCAAAGTCGGCGGCATTCAAAAAGTCGCAGCCAAACTGCTCAGCCACATGTGCGTAGTACTCGCCAAAATGCTCCGAGGCCTCGACGGAACGCTCGTCAAAATCGGTCATATATACATCGGCGATTTGCGGCTTGATCTTGATAGGCGCCATCAGCAGAATGCGCGGACAAGGCGCAGCGTCGGTCCACGGAAACGCGCGGACGGCGCGAATCAGCGCCATGGCGCCACGGGCGATATCGGAAGCTGTCACGTTAAAGACCGTCTTACAGTCGTTGGTGCCCAGCATGATCACAATGGCGTCCAGCGGCTTATGGGCCTCGAGCAGCATCGGAAGTGCGCGGATGCCGTTAAGATTGGTGTCCAGATGGCACATGTCGTCGCGTACCGTCGTGCGGCCGTTGAGGCCTTCTTCAATTACATGCCAGCCCTCGCCTAAGTCACGTTGGGCCACGCCGCACCAGCGCACATCCTGCGCATAGCGCACCGCGGTGCCGTCGCGCATGCCCGCCGGATCGTAACCATAGGTGTTGCTGTCGCCAAAGCATAGAACGTTTTTCATCGTAAGCCCCTCGCTCAGTAAAAAGCCGACGGAAGCAGCCTCTCCCGCCGGCTCGACCCATCTGTCAGCACGTACCAATTACAGGTACTTGCGCCAATCGTCCTCGTCCTCATCATCCTCGGTAGCAGCCTGGGTCTGCTCGGCGGCGCGAGCTGCCGCAGCGCGAGCGGCAACCTGGGCATAGGACTCCTCGTTGCGCTCGGGGAAGTTTGCCAGCACGTGCTCGAACTTGGCAAAATCCTCATCCCAGCGCGTAGAAGGCACGGCAAAGAAGACTTGCTTGACCTTAAAGTCGCCCGACGCGAGCTCCTTGCGGAAGAGCTCGGCCACGGCCTCGGCGTCAAAGCCGTTGTTGTCGCAGCCCCAAGCGCCCAGTACGAGCTTCTCGCGACCCAGCTCGTCGCAGATGGCAAGCACAAAGCGAATGCGGTCGCGCAGGGCGTCCAGCAGAGCATCGTCGCTCACGCGATACTCCTGGCGGGCGCGCTTAACGTTGGGCGCGGCGGCCACGATCACGTCGGCGTATGCATGCACGTGGTTGCGGTCGAAGCGCACCGCAGGCACCACCAGCGCACGGTTGCGGTAAAGCTCGCAGTTGATGTTGCGGCGACGGTTCTCGCCGTACCATTTGCGCTGCTTATCGAGAATGTTGTACAGATACGAATCGGCGCACAGCGTGGCCTCCTGGCCCAGATAGCCCTGGATGTAGCCACCGCCCGGGTTGGTGAACGAGGCAAAGGCGAGCACGGCCATGTCGCAGAACTGCGCATAGCCACGACCGTTGTCCAGGATGGCCTGCGTGGCGGAGGCATCGAGCACGGTGACCTCAGGCAGAACCGGAGCGGGCTCCTCAGCAGGCGCGGACTCAGCTTCGGCGATTTCCTCGGCAGGCTCAGGCGCTGCCTCGGTCTCGGGCGCCGTCTCGGTCTCGGCAGCCTCCGCGCCCTCGACGTCCTCGGCAACCTGTTCTTCGGCGGCCACAGCACTCTGAACCTTGGCCTTCATCGCCGCGACAAAACCGGCAGGCATACCATCGAACTCGCACACGCCGGCAAGCGAACGCTCGATATCCTTGGCGCACGCTTCGGACACAGTTGCCACGTGACGCTCGGCGGCCTTGGCACGGGCCTCGCGCTTGGGATTGGGCTGACCCGCTCGGTTGGACCTGCGGTTACGGTTCCTGTTGTCGACGTCTGCCATAAGTGGTCACCTTTCCTGTCGCTGCCGCTATCGGCTTTTCCCATCCATGATACCCCGCCGAGTACAAAAAAGACGGCCCCGAAGGACCGCCTTTCGCATCGATTTGCACGTACGGCAAGCACCGCCGCAATTCGCCACTAGTCGCGACGGCCGAGGATGTTCAGAATGCGCAGGAACACGTTGATAATATCCACGAACAGATTGGACGCCATGAGCACGGCGTTGGGCAGCGTAGGCGGCACCGTCGTGGCAACATAGGTGTCGTAGCCAATAAAGCCGGCGAACACCACGATCACGATCAGATCGGTGATGGTCTGTGAGACGCCCATGAACATCAGCACGATCTCAACCAGAATAGTAGCGAGCAGAATGCCAAAACCGATGCCATATACGCGCTGGAAAAACTTGGGGAACGTCACGCCCAAGGCGCCAAAGACAAAGGTGATGGCGGCCGTGGCGATAAAGGCAGTGTTGATGGTGGGCAGGTCGTAGTTGGCAAGGCCAAACGACGCGGTCAGGCCAAAGGTGCTCGCAAAGATTACGTAGCCCACAAGGGACAGGCCCACGGACTGCTTGCTGGCGGCGGCCGACATCATGACCATGCCGACGATGGTCAAAATAAACGAGCCAAAAACCAGCGGTAGGGCAGCCCCGCTCATCATCATGCGCGCAAACGACATGGTGCTCGTAAAGTAAGCACCGACGCCCATGGCACAAAAGCCCAAGAAGATGAGGGCAGACATGGCAAGATTATACGCACGCGGCGACATCTCCTTGGCACGGCTTGCGCCGGTTTCGATGGGGCCGTTCTGATAGCCCTGAATATCGTTCATAATTTCGTCCTTTCAAAAGCGCCGCGACAGCGCAGTAGCTGACAAGATTCCTGTCATTGTACCCGAATGCCGTACGTCCTTACCTACGGCGCTCGCCCTCGAGCGTGCGATCAAAGGCCCAGACCCACCAACGCATCACGTGTGCCTGCGAGCCGTCCGCCCGCTCGCGCGTCTGGTCCTCCAGATACAACTCGGTCGCGTGCCCGCCAAAACGCACCTTATAGGTTGCCGTACGGATGCCGTGGACCATCAGGCCAAACCCGGTGGTCGAGATAATTTCGTCAATCGTAAAGCAACGACCGTCGACCCAGCAGACGGTGACCGGCACGACCTGTCCGCCCGCGAGGATGCGAGCCACGACGTCCACATACTGCTTGTGCACGCGCCGAGTTTTGCCATCTGTCTGTCGATATTCCATGCCTCCTATTATCGAACGCATGTTTGCATATTGTAAAGCGAACAGACTGTGGTTTTGGGATGTTGGGGCACGCACACGTGTCCTCATGGTGTGTTAGCAAAAAGAACACCCGCGGTCAACAGGGCTAATATTCAATATTAGTGCCAAAAAATTCACTTCTCCCATCAGAACTCGGTAAAGAAACCCGCAGGAGGTGATACGATTTATCATGTTTTTGTAACGTGCCTGCAAACTTCGAGAAAGCCCATATATGGACGTAACGTTCTCAACCTTCCTCGGCCAAATTGTGTCGAACCCAGTCCTTGCCGTCACCGTGATCCTCGCGCTCGGCGCCATCTTCGTCAATGGATGGACCGACGCGCCCAACGCCATCGCGACCTGCGTCACTACGCGTTGCATGCCCGCCCGCGCCGCCATTCTCATGAGCGCCGCATTCAACTTCCTCGGCGTGCTCATCATGACGCACTTTAATGCGAGCGTCGCCAACACCATCTCACATATCGTCGACTTTGGCGGAAACAGCACCATGGCGCTCGCCTGTCTGTGCGCGGCGCTGTTCTCCATCGTCGTCTACGGTGCCACAGCGTCGCGTTTTGGCATCCCCACCTCGCAAAGCCACAGCCTTATCGCCGGCCTGACCGGTGCCGCTATCGCCCTCGGCGGCGCGAGCAGCGTCAACGTCCACGAGTGGATGAAGGTCATCTACGGCCTGGCGCTCTCCATCGGCCTGGGCTTTGTCATGGGCTGGGTCCTGTGCAAACT
This sequence comes from Collinsella aerofaciens, assembly GCF_020709435.1. Taxonomy (GTDB): domain Bacteria; phylum Actinomycetota; class Coriobacteriia; order Coriobacteriales; family Coriobacteriaceae; genus Collinsella; species Collinsella aerofaciens_AU. The sequence goes on along the minus strand of NZ_JAJFDP010000003.1, from coordinate 144,227 downwards.
CGTCTCGATTCTTTTCGCCGCCGCCAACAGGCGACGTGCCAATGTCTTCTTTAAATACGCTCAGATCGCGAGCGCCGCGGCCATGAGCTTTATGCACGGCGCGCAGGATGGACAGAAGTTCATCGGCGTGCTCTTTTTAGGCGTGGCCTTCGCAAACGGCCAGACCAGCGTCGGCGATGCCGGCATCCCCATCTGGATTATGCTGCTGTGCTCGGCCACTATGGGTATCGGTACCAGCGTGGGCGGTGAGCGCATCATCAAGTCCGTCGGCCAGAGCATGGTTAAGCTCGAGAAGTATCAGGGCTTCTCCGCCGACCTCGCGGGCGCCGCGAACCTGCTGCTTGCCACCCTTACCGGCATCCCCGTGTCCTCCACACACATCAAGACCTGCGCCATCATGGGCGTCGGTGCCGTCAAGCGCCTCTCGGCCATCAACTTCGGAGTCGTCAAGGACATGATGTTCACCTGGTTCTTCACCTTCCCCGCCTGCGGACTCATCAGCTTTGTCATGGCCAAGCTGTTCATGATGTTCCTCTAATCAAACCGAACGTCCATCCGGACCGCAACACTTCGCCCACCCGTCTTCGCCTCGAAAGGACCCACCCATGGCAAAGAAACCCGATTCGTTCTACTTTGACAACTACGTCGCTTGCGCCGACCTCGCCGTCCAGGCCGCAGAGCTGCTCACCAAGATTTTTGAGAACTTCGATCCCGCGCAGATTCACGACATGCTCAATAAGATGCATGCGATTGAGCATGCGGCAGACAAGAAGCACCACGAGCTCGAAGACGCCCTGCTCACCGCCTTTATCACCCCGCTCGAGCGCGAGGATCTGGATCTGATGAGCTGCGCGCTCGACACCGTGCTCGACCGCATCGAGGGCGTCGTGCAGCGCGTCTACTTCACCAACATCCAGAGCATCCATCCCGACGCCATCGTCATCGCCCACAAGGTGACTGACGCCTGCCGCGCCATGAAAGACCTGATGGTCGAGCTGCCCAACTACCGCAAGTCCAAAACGCTGCGCGAGCTCGTCATCCAGATCAACACCATCGAGTCCGAGGCCGACGAGCTCTATATCAACGCCATGCGCAACCTGCACGTCAACGGCAAGGACCCGCTCGAGGTCATCGCCTGGCGTGACGTCTACGCATTCCTGGAGTACTGCGCCGACTGCTGCGAGAATGTGGCCGATGTCGTGGATTCGATTGTCATGAAGAACAGTTAATTGGGGGTACGTGTCCCGGCGGCGAAGGGCCGGCCACGGTTTGCTTTCTCACTCCAGCTGCTTTGCAGAGTCGTTCGAAAGCAAACCGTGGCCGGCCCTTCGCCTTACGTACCACCATTGGGAACTTTGGCTGATACTTTGAAAGCAATGAGGCTTTTGTTGGCAGGGCCTTGAGCCCGATTGGGAACTTTGGGACCGCCTTAAACGTTTGGCTGGATGGAGCTTTGGGTACCCTTTGTTTTGCTTTGGGTTGATACACTGAATTTGGAGGGCTTGGTTGTGAGTTATTTGGATCTGGCTCGGGCTCGGTATTCTTGTCGTGAGTTTGAAGATCGGGCTGTGGAGCAGGCTGTGGTGGATGCCATTGTTGAGGCTGGGCGTATTGCTCCTTCTGCTTGTAATAATCATCCAACCCGTGTGATGGTGTTGGATACGCCTGAGCTTCTGGAGAAGGCTGCTGCTTGTCAGCCTCGGTTTGCTCGTGATGGGTCTATCTTTGGCGCTCCGCTTATCTTCCTTATTTGCAGCGTTACCGATGATGCCTGGGTGCGCCCGTATGATCAGATGAACTCGAGTGCCATCGATACTTCGATCGTCTGCGATCAGATGATGATGGAGGCCACCGAGCAGGGCCTGGGAACGTGCTGGGTATGCCATTTTAAGCCTGGGGTGGCACAGGAGCAGTTCAATCTGCCCAAGGGCGTCTATCCCTATCACATGCTCGTCTGTGGATATCCTGCCGACCACATCGCCGATCCCGAGCATCGCGAGGCCCGTACCATTCCCCTCTCCGACTTCCTCCTCAAGTAGGTTTTGGGACATGCCTTAAAACCTACCCTTGACCGCTCACCCGTTCGCCGAGTTCTGCGCCATTATGTGCAGGGCTCGGTTTTTTATGTTACGCACTCCGGCACAGTCATAAAAAAGGACCCGCAAGCTGCGGGTCCTTTCTAGGCACTAAATTGTAGGCCGAATGTTAGTCCAGGTCGTCGGCAGCAAAGTTGTCGATCGGGGCGAAGGGATCGGCCACGGGGACAACCGGGTCAGCGACGGGCAGCGGCTCGGCGGGAACAGTCACTGCAGGAGAAGCGGCAGAACCGACCGGCGTGGAAGCCATCAGATCGGCCGAGAAGGAATTCTGGGCATCGTCCATGAAGTGCTGGATGAGCTTGAGATACTCTGCCTTGAACTCCTCACGGGAAGCCTTGAGACGATCGATCTCCTCGAGCTCGGCCTGCTTCTCGGTCAGAGCCTGGCGGATAACCTCGCGGGCCTTGGCGTCAGCCTCGTTGCGGATACGCTCAGCGTTCTCGTTGGCATCGTTGACGATGGTCTCAGCGGTCTGCTGGGCAGCGATCAGGGCAGCGGAAATCTGGCGCTCCTGAGCGGAGAAGTCAGGGGCGGGAGCAGCCACGGGGGCGGCAGGAACGGCCTGGGCGGCGGCATCCTGAGCCTGGGCAAGCTGAGCCTGCGCATCGGCAAGCTGCTGCTCGGTAGCAGTCAGACGACCCTTAAGGTCGACGATCTTAGCGAGCATAGCGTCAACCTCGGAGGACAGCGTCTCCAAGAAGACGTCGACCTCGGCAGGATCGTAGCCACGCTTGGCCTCAGAGAAAGTCTGAGCCTGGATGTCTGCAGGGGTAATAGCCATAACAAGTCTCCTTTTTCATCGCCTCGGCGCTACACGCCCGACGTAAGTTACTAAGACAGTTCTACACGAGTATACCTATAAGAAGCTGCAGAACCAGCCTCTGCACCAACTGCAACGCAATAATCGCAACGACCGGCGAAAAATCGATACCGCCCATCGGCGGGATGAAACGACGGAACAGGTTGAGCCACGGACCGCACACGCTATCAAGCACCGCGGCAATATCCTGAAGCAAACCACCCTGCTTCATGGGAATCCACGTCATAAAGCAGTAGACGACAATGAGCGTGGAATAGAAGTTGAACAGCGTGTTGACCAGCTGGACGATAGTGTAGATGTTGATGGGAATCTCCTCGTCTTGTCTTTACTTAAGGTAGCCGTCGGCACGAAGCTTCTTGAGATCGGAATCTTTGACCTCGCAACCGGCGGGCAGCACCATGAACACGCGGTCGCCCACCTCCTTGACCGTGGCACCCAGACCGCAGGCAAAGCCGTAAGAGAAGTCCAAGACGCGCTTGGCAACTTCGGTGCGTACGCCCACAAAAATCAGTGCGACAGGCTGCTTGGTGCGAACGCGGCGCACCACGGTCTCCACGTCGTCATAGCTCTCGGGGCGCAGGACATAGGCCGGCAGCTGCGGCGTGGCGTTGATGATATTGCTCGCATAGGCCGAGGCATCGCTCGGTGCAGGCGCGGGTGCAGCGGCGGCACGGGCGCGGGTATTCTCGGCGTAGCTCGACGGCGTGTCATAGGCACCAGGACGATAACCGCTCGCAACACTGTCCTGCGAGCGCGAAGGCGGGTTATACGTCGTGGCATGGCGGGAGTCATCGCCGACCAGCTGACCGGAGCGCGTATACACGGCAACCGACTCAGCTTCACCGCGGCGCGTCTGGCCAAGCAGACCGTTGCTCGGCTCGTCTTGGGTGTAGAAGCCCTCGCCCGAAGCACCACTGTAGCCGTTGTTCTGATAGCCATCGTCGTAGCCGTCATCGTAGCCGTAGTCGTCGTCCTGGCCATAACCCTGGTCGTAACCCTGCTGGCCGCCCAGGTGCATCTTATTTTTAATCTCGTCAAGGAAGCCCATGGTTGTGTCCTCTCGCGGTTTAGTGCAGGCGCCCCGATAATCAGTGCGCACTTCAGAGCCTTATTTTACTGCAAACTCCGGGCTAAATACTACCCTGCCCAGGCGAACGAGCGTAGAGCCCTCCTCAAGGGCAGACTCAAAGTCCTCGCTCATACCGCAGGAAAGCTCAGGCAGGTTCAAATCGGGATGCGCCGCCTCCAGCTCATCCCTCAGCTCACGAAGCCCCGCAAAGGTGCGGCGTGCCACATCCTTATTCCCCCGGGGCGCCATAGTCATAAGCCCCTGTACGCAAATTCCCTCAAGTTCTGCAAGCTCACCCGCGGCGGCGCGAATCTCATCGGGTGAAAAGCCTCCCTTCGACTCCTCACCACTCACATTGACCTCAATGAGCACACGCTGGGGGCCGACGAGCTCGCCTGCCTCAATCTTGCGAACAGCACGGCTCGAGATCGCCTGCGCCAGATGCAGCGAACCCACCGAGTGAATCAGCTCGGCTGAGCCCAGCACCGCATTGATCTTATTGGTCTGCAGGTTGCCGATCATATCGAAGCGCACCTCGGGCAGCTCCGGATGCTCCGCCAGACCCGTGAGCTTGCGAACCAGCTCCTGCGGGCGGTTCTCGGCAAAATGGCGATACCCCGCCTGGATGGCGGCAACGGTCTCATCGACACCAACGGTCTTGGACACGGCAATGAGGCTCGCGGCGTCGTGGGGACGGCCCGCGCGATCGAGCGCCGCATAAAAACGTTCCAGAATCTGCTCGCGGCGAGCGCGCATCAAGTCCAAATAGTTATCCATTGCCAATCGCCTCCGCTGACAGCCAAACAAGTAGTCCCATGCTAACGCAAGAGCGCGGCCCCGCATGTGCAAGGCCGCGCTCACTTAGGTATTTACAATCTTTCGACGAACGGGGTTACTTACTCCTCGTCGTCCTCGCCATCGTCCTCATCCTCAAGATGATCGAGCAGGTAGCGAAGACCCTCGCTGACCTCGTTAACGGGCACCTTGGCAACGTAGCGTGCATCGACGGCGGGCCTCATGATAACACCCTCGCCCGAAGGCACGCGCATGCTCTCGAGCTCATCCTCATCAGTGCAGGCGATATCACCGGCAGTCATACGCTGTCCGGTCAACAGGAAGGTCAGACGGCAGGCGGCATCGATGGAAATCGAGGCGATGCGATCGAGATAGCGCGATACCATGATGGCGCGGCGCAGGTCGTCATAGTTGCTGTCGTCGTCCATAAAATCGCCCGTGTCCATGCGGTTAAAGGTGCGGAAGAACTTCTCGTAGGCGGCGTGCACTGGCTCGTCCTCGACGGCCAAGTTGCAGATGATGGACATGTCGTTGGTGACGAGCGCAGAAAGCGAAGAGCCCAGCACCTGGTAGACGGCCTCAGCCTCGGCCTCGACCGTGCCGACAAGCTCCTTGGGCAGCGAGATGTCGGCCTTGATCATATGACGCGTGGCGCGGCAAATCTGGCGAACCTTATCGGTCATGCGCTGCAGGTTAAAGTCGACGTAGATGATCGTCTGCAGCAAGCGGAAGTCGGAGGCGACCGGTGACTGCGTGGCAATCAGGTTGTAGCAGACGGCCTCCAGGTTGGCGCAGCGTGCGTCAATCGAAAGCGTGCGCTTCTTGGTCTTGGTGGCGAGCTTGCGGTCGTCGGTCACATAGGCCTTCACGGCATCGTGGAGGGCCAGATCGACGGCCTCGTAGATGCTCAGCATCTCGTGACGGGCCTCGATGAGCTGACGGGAAAACAGTTTGCGCATGGTTCACTCCAATCAGTTGGGTGCGGTCATGCCGCCCGCACAGTGAATACGCACCGGACCAGATCCGATCGGCTTGGGACTAGTCGCACCGATCAGCCAAAGCGGCCGGTGATATAGTCTTCCGTCCGCGAGTCCACCGGGCTGGTGAAGATCGCGTCGGTTTGACCATACTCGATGAGCGTAGCGGGCTCGCCGGCAACTTCCTGCAAGAAGAATGCGGTGTAGTCGCTAATGCGAGCTGCCTGCTGCATTGAATGCGTGACGATGATGATCGTCATCTCGGGCGCCAGCTCGGCCATCAGATCCTCGACCTTAGAGACGGACGTGGGGTCGATGGCGGAGCAGGGCTCGTCCATCAGAAGGACATCGGGTTGCACCGCAAGCACGCGCGCGATGCACAGACGCTGCTGCTGACCGCCCGAGAGCGCCAAACCATCCTTGTTGAGCTGATTGGATACCTCTTTCCAGAGGTTGGCGCGCTTGAGCGATTCTTCCACGATGTCATCGAGGTCACTTTTGCTAGTCACGCCCTGCAGACGAGGGCCAAAGGCGACATTCTCGTAGATGGATTTAGGAAACGGGTTGGGCTGCTGAAAGATCATGCCCACGCGACGACGGAGATCGACCGGGTCGACACCCTCGGCATAGATATCGTTGCCGTCGAGCGTCATGGTGCCCTCGACGCGCGTGCCCTCGATCAGGTCATTCATGCGGTTGATGCAGCGCAAAAACGTCGACTTGCCGCAGCCCGAAGGGCCAATGAAGGAGGTGATGGCGTTTTTGGCGATGTTGAGGTCAAGCCCCGTCAGCGCATGAAAGTCACCGTACCAAAAGTTGAAATCCTTGGCCGTAATGGCCGCTTGCTCCAACGTGGGAGCGGACTGATAAACGGACATGGGACTCCTTAACTAGCGACGCTTGCGCGACAGGAAGCGCGCAAACAGGTTGAAGGCCAGAATGATCACCATCAGCAAGAGCGCGGTGCCGTAGGCTGCGTTCATGTTGATGCCGTCGTTGGCAAGCAGATACAGGTGAACCGTCATGGGGCGGCCGGAATCGAGCGGCGAAATAGGTAGATTGATGGCCTGCCCCATGGTATAGAGCACCACCGCGGTCTCGCCAATGGCACGGCCGATGGCGAGAACGATGCCCGTGGCAATACGGCCAAAGGCAGAAGGAAGCACGATCTTGGAGACAACCTGCCACTTGGTGGCGCCCAGGCCATATGCGCCCCAGCGGATATAGCGCGGAACGGCGCGAATGGCCTCTTCGGTGGTACGCATGACGATGGGAAGCATCAAGAGCGCGAGTGCCAGGGCGGCCGAGACCATCGAAAGGCCCAGGCCCATGGCCTCGACAAACAAGGCGTAGCCAAACAGGCCCATAACGATGGAGGGCACCGAGGCCAAAGCGTCAGCAGCGTAGCGAATGAGCTCGACGACCTTGCCCTGCTTGGCGTACTCGGCCAGATAGACGGCTGCCAGCACAGCGATCGGCGTGCAGATAAGCATGGCGAGCGCCGTCACGTAGACGGTCGATACGATCGTGGGCCAAATTCCGCCCTCGGCGTTGACGCCCTGGGGCCAACCGAAGATAAAGTCGAGCGAGATGTGTGGCAGGCCGTTGATGACCACGTAGGCGATGATAGCGACCAGCACCAGCGTGGTGATGTAGGCAGCGGCACGAAACACGCCAAGCATGATCTTGTTGGACAGGTCCTTGTTGATGCGGCCCTTCTTGCCGTGGGAAAGGGCACGCTTGATGCGCTCGCGCGACGAGGTCGTATCGACCGTCGTGTCAACGGAATCGGACATAGCCTACCCCCTCTTCTTCTTGGAAATCAGACGGACGATGCCCACCAGCGTGGCGGAGATGATAAACAGGACCACGCCCATGCCGAACAGCGCCGAGCGATGCAGACCCGAGGAATAGCTCATGTCGAGCGCGATCTGGCTCGTGAGCGTCGAGATAGGGCTCGCAATGCTGTCGGGAATAACCGGGGCGTTACCCACGACCATGAGCACGGCCATGGTCTCTCCGATGGCACGGCCCATACCCAGCACGATGGCATCCACGATACCCAGCTTAGCGGCAGGTAGCACGACCTTATAGATGGTCTGCCACTTAGTAGCACCCATGGCATACGATGCCTCGCGAATGCCCATGGGAATGGAATTGAGGGCATCGATGGTGAGCGTGGTGATGGTAGGGACGATCATGATGGCGAGCACAAACCACGCCGTCAGCGCACCAAAACCAAGGCCGCCGGTCAGTTGTGCGATAAACGGGCGGATGATGATCATGCCGAAAAAGCCGTAGATGATGGAGGGTATGCCCGCCAGCAGGTCAACGGCGGGGCTGATGAGCTTGCGCACGCGCTTGCTGGCAATCTCGACCAGGTAAACGGCCGTACCCACGCCCAGCGGCACGCCCATGGCGAGCGCACCGACGGTCACCAGACCTGAGCCGGCAAGCAGCGACATGATGCCGTAGTGGCCCTCAGAGGGCGCCCACGTAAAGCTAAAGAAGTCCGCCAGACCGATGTCGGTAAAGACGGGCAGCGCCGAGTACGTGGTAAAGACAAAAATCAGGATGACGGTAACGACCGCCAAGAACGCGCAGGCAAAGAAGATCCACTGCAGCGCCTTCTCCTTGATATAGGTACTGCGCGATACGAGCGCCAGCTCGCGCTTCTTGGGTGCCTGAGCATTCTGCTCAGTCTGGGAGTTTTCCTGTGCTTCCATGCTACTCACTCCCCTTCTCGTCGTTGGTGACGGGAATAAAGCCCGCCTCGCGAATCTGCTTGTCCATCTTTTCGGACGTCACGTAGTCGATGTAATCCTGCGCCTGCTGCGAAGGCGCACCCTTCACAAAGAAGTAAAGGTCGCGCGAGATGGGATAGCCGCCACTCGCGACCGTCTTCTCGGACGCCTCAACATGATTGACCGAGACAGCCTTGACCGAGGTCTTGGCGTTGAGGCTATCGACGAAGCCCAGCGAAATGTAGCCGATGGCCCCACGCGAACGAGATACCACGTCGCGCACCTGGCCCGTACCCGAAAGAACAGCCGAGCGGCGATCGAACGGCGTGCCATCCATCACGATGGTACGGAAGGCCTCGCGCGTACCGGACGCCTCGTCTCGGTTGATGACCTGAATCCTCAGGTCCTCGCCACCGACCTCTTTCCAATTGGTAATCTTGCCGGCGTAGATATCGCGGAGCTGCTCGGTCGAGAGGTTATCGACGGGGTTGTCGTCGTTCACGATGACCGCAATACCGTCGTGGGCAATGACGATGGGAGTCAGGCCCAGATCCTGTTCGTCGGCATTGAGTCCACGGGAGGAGCTGGCGATATCGGCCGTGCCGGCGCTGACGGCCTCGATCCCAGCGGAAGAACCCAAACCGGAAACGAGCACGTCGATGCCGGTCTCCTCCTTAAAGCCCTCGGCCGCAATCTCGGCGATAGGAAGGCAGGTCGTGGAGCCGGCCACGGTAATGGAAGAGGTAGAAGATCCCGAAGAACAGGCGCACAGCGTAAGCGTAAGCACAGCGGCGCTCAGGACCGATACGATCTTTCTCATAGCATCACGCCGATCGCAGCATGGCGCCCACAGGTGCCGTCCTCGTTACGGTAGGAATAAAAGCGGTCGTTCTGACGCACGGTCGAAAGCTGGGTATCCACGATATTATCCGCGTCGACACCGACATCTACCAGCGCCTCGCGAATGGCAGCGGAAAGATCAAGCATGCGAGAGGTATTCGCATCGATGCAAGAGAACTCGGCGGCAAAGCGATCCATGAGTTCCTGGGATACCTCATATTCGTCACCCAAGATATGGGGGCCGATATAGGCGGAAACGTCGCTCGCATCGCAACCGGCAGCATCGCAAAGCGCCTGGCACGCCTTGGCGGAAATACGTGCAATCGTGCCCTTCCAACCGGAGTGCACCACGGCAAATCCGCCGGGGGCCACCAGCACCACGGGAACGCAGTCGGCAAAGCAGAGCAGCACGGGCACGTTATGCGCCGTGCAGACGATGGCATCACAGCCCTCGGCAATCTGCTCGCGAACGTCCTCAAGGTCATCGGCGCCGTTCGAGGGCACCGCAACGATATGATCACCATGGACCTGATTGGGAACGAGCAGGTTGTGCTCGCACTCGGCGGCACCCATAGCCTCGAGCGCACGACGACGATTTTCTTGAACAGCAAAGGGGTCATCGCCAACATGCGAGCCCAAGTTGAGTGAGGAGTACGCATCTTCGGAAACGCCACCGGCGCGCTCGGTGAAGGCAAAGCGAACATCGGATGTCGCGCCCTCCACCAACGTAACTCCATCATGGTCGACACGCGAAACTTTGTCCGCACGTGCTGCCATACTAAAGCCTCCTAATAACACAAGTACCGCGGCATCGCCGCTACAGCCCGCGTTTATACGGCTGTCATACTTCTCTAAAAGGATACCTGCTGCGCTGGAGGCAATCGTAAAGGGAACGTAAAGAGATTGGAGGTTCTAGTTTACAAAGTCGAAATAAAAAGGGCGCGTCCATACGGACACGCCCCTGTGCACAACAATGCAAAGAACGACTTAGAAGCTACCGCGCTTCAGGAAGTCGGGAAGCTCGAACTGATCGTTGCCGAAGTTAGGAAGCTCGGTGCCACCGACGTTGCGGGTCGGAGCGGCCTGAGCCGGGCTCGTGGCAGGAGCGGTGCGCTGCGGCTCAGCGGAGGCAGCGGCCTTGCTCTGAGACTGCTGAGCAGCAAAGAGCTCGTCCTGACGGTTGACGTTGGAGTCGGAGAAGCCCGTAGCGATGACGGTGATACGCACCTGATCGCCCAGGGACTCGTCGACAACGGTACCGAAGATGATGTTGGCCTCGGGGTCGACGGCGTTGGCGACAACGTCGGCGGCGTCGCTGATCTCCTGGATGCCCAGGTCCTTGGAACCGGCGATGGAGAGCAGCACGCGCGTGGCACCATCGATGGAGCTCTCGAGCAGCGGGCTGGAGATGGCCTGCTGGGCAGCGTCGACGGCACGGGTGTCCCCAGAAGAGGTACCGATACCCATCATGGCGGTACCGGCCTGCTTCATGATGGTCTTAACATCGGCGAAGTCCAGGTTGATGATACCGGGGACGGTGATGAGGTCGGTGATGCCCTGGGTGCCCTGGGAAAGGACGCCATCGGCAATCGCGAAGGCCTCGAGCATGGTGGTCTTCTTCTCGGCGATGTCGAGCAGCTTATCGTTAGGGATGACGATCATGGTGTCGACGCAATCGGAGAGGGTCTTAATGCCCTCCTCGGCGCTCTTCTTGCGCTTGCGGCCCTCGAAGGTGAAGGGCTTGGTCACGACGGCGACGGTCAGCGCACCGACCTCGTTCATCGCGATATCGGCAACGATGGGAGCAGCGCCGGTACCGGTGCCACCGCCCTCGCCGCAGGTGATGAACACCATGTCGGCGCCAGCGAGCGCCTCGGCAATGTCGTCGCGGGACTCATCGGCAGCCTTGCGGCCAACCTCGGGGTTGGCGCCGGCGCCCAGGCCGCGGGTAAGGTCGGTGCCGATGTGCACCTTGATATCGGCATCAGAGATCGCGAGTGCCTGAGCATCGGTGTTGATGGCAACAAACTCGACGCCGCGGATGCCCTCTTCGATCATTCGATTGACCGCGTTGGTACCGCCGCCGCCGACGCCGACCACCTTAATGACGGCAAGGTAGTTGTTGATCTCTGTCTCGTGCATGTCGGTCCTCCGAACAAAGGTTATAGCCATAGCATGGGTCGACCCCTGCGCACATTAACCTTCAGGTTGAAAGTAAATGCAAAGGTAAACCGTATTATGTTTGCACATTATGAACGTATCAGTCAAATAATTGACCGTGAAAACCAAACAAACCAGATAAACGGCGTGGTATGGCCCCTCAACAAAGCATCAACCAGCGCTACGAGGTCGGAGCGTTCCTAAATGTATAGTTACCCGGAGAGCGCACATTGATATACGTTACGCCCTCTACCTGCGAAAGCAGCTTGGTGACTACGCGCTCCTTCTTGACGATATCGTTCGAATCGCCCAGCGACACCTCAATGCCGTTATTGAGGTTTGCCGAGATGGCTTCGACCGAAGGCGTGGAAATATCCTTGACTTGTCCCAAGAACTCGCTCGAAAAACCACGCACATAATCCAAGCCAGCCTTAACGGCCTTGGAGCTCACTGCCTGGCCGGAAACCGGAGCGACATCCGCCGAGACATCAGTCAACAGCACCGCGCCATAGTGCTTAGCGAGCGCCAGCGCGGCATCGATTCCGGTCAAGGTATTTGAGCCCTGCCCTGTCGTGATGACGTTGCCTTGGTCGTCCACTTCGACCGACGTCGACAGTGGGGCGATCCAGGTGTCATCATCCCCGATGGCCCAGGCAAGGTCATCGGAACTGATATAGGCAATTGCGATGACCTTGCGCTCCATCGGCGTAATGATGAGCGTATGCGGGAACTGACGCTGGACATCCACGCCCGAGACCCACGGATTCTGCTTGAGGTCCTCGGTAATCTGGTCGGGATCGACGTTAAAAAGCGACGTTCCCTCGGGCAAATCGATCAGCTGGATAGCATCGTGCTTCGTCACATGCTCGCTGCCTTGAATCTGAATATCAGTGGCGGTAAACAATCCAGAGTTGATCACCACGATGGCAACGACGACGAGCACGGCCAAGGCGGCCAGAACGCCGCCCACGATTTTGCCTTTGCCTGCAACGACAGAAGCGGCGTCTGATGTTTTATTTACCATCGCCCCAAGTGAAGACAACGGGTTGACGCTTTTTTTACCCGAAGGCTTCTTGGCGGTAGCCGGCACCGATGTCAGCGAGCGCGGTTTCGATGCGCCCAGTGTGCGACCTGGACGCGCCGCTTTAGTTCCCGTCGAGGGCTTAGGAGTTGCCATGGGGCGGGCAGGCTTGGCGCCCATAACAGGCTTTGAAGTCACCGAGGGACGCGAGGACTTTTTTGCGGCCGGACGATTACCGAGCTGCGAGCCGACGACCGGACGACTGGTCTGTCGAGCATGCCCGACAGACTTAGAATGCGCGACGGTATTGCGTTGAGGTTTGGCAGGCGCGCCGGAACGCCCTCCGGCGCGGCGGAAGGTGGGTTTCGATGCTCTAGAAGCCGAGGAATTTAACTTCCGGTCTGAGCTCGATGCCATACGCCTCCCTCACCTTTCCGTGCACATGTCTGATAACCGCGGCAACGTCATCGGCCGAGGCAGTTCCGTTATTAACGATAAAATTAGCGTGAACGGGCGAAACTTCCGCACCGCCAATCGAAAAACCCTTTAATCCACAATCCTCGATAAGCTTGCCCACACTCGCATCGGGCGGGTTGCGAAAGACCGACCCGCAGGATGCGCGACCCATGGGCTGCGTACGCTTGCGCCTCGTCAGGTACCGCTCCATGCGCTCGCGAATGTCGGCCTTGGGCGCCGGTTTAAGCTTAAGCACGCACTCGAGGATGATCTCATTGCGGGGAAGGCTACATTCTCGGTAGCCCCAAGTGATCTCGGACCCCGCATAATGCTTGATACCGGATGCCGGGTCAAACGTTACGACATCCTCAACCAGCGAGCCAATCCACTCGGTCCGTGTGCCTGCATTCATAGATATCGCACCGCCAACCGAACCAGGGATGCCAACGGCAAACTCAAGGCCCGAGAGGCTACGCGACAGGGCATCGTTGACCAGGCGCGCAAACATCACGCCCGCACCGACCGTCAGCGTACAACCGTCATCGGCAACAACCGTGCGCTGAAACTCACGTCCGAGCGAAATGACGGCACCGCGATAACCGCCATCGGCAACCAGCAGATTGGAGCCCTTGCCGATGATGACCCACGGCACCTGCTCGCGATCGAGCACCGCCACGGCGCGGCGGAGGGCATGATAGCTATGGCACGTCACAAAGAGGTCGGCCTTGCCGCCGATACGATAGCTCGTATGACGCGCAAGGCGCTCGTCCTCGATCACATCCGTGTCGATCATGCCCGAGAGCGCCATGACGGCGTTAAACAGACCCATTAGACTTAAGCGTCTTTCTTGGCAGTCAGATACTCAATGAACTCGGGGCCGACGGTCGTAACGTCACCGGCACCCATAGTGAGCAGCAGGTCGCCCGCGCCCACCATCTGCTCGAGCTCCTGATTGAGCTCAAGACGGCTGGAGCAGTACACGACCTCCTTGCCAGGATGCTTGGCGCGCACGGTATCGGCGAGCATCTTAGAGGTGACACCCGGAATGGGCATCTCGCCAGCCGAGAACACATCAATCAGCAGCAGTTTATCGGCATTGGCAAATGCGTCGGCAAAGTCGTCGCACAGGGCCTGCAGGCGCGAATAACGGTGCGGCTGGAACACGACGTCGACATGCTTGTAGCCCAGCGACGAAGCGGCAGCAAGCGTCGCCTTGATCTCGGTGGGGTGATGGCCGTAATCATCGACCACGGTGATGCCATCGATATCGCCCACGTGGGTAAAGCGACGGCGGACGCCCTCAAAGCTCGAGAGCGCCTTGGCGGCGGCGTCGATGTCAAGGCCCAGGACATGGGCGACGGTGAGCACCGCCGTGGCGTTGAGCATGTTGTGGCGACCGGGATTGCTCTTGATCTCCACGGCATGCTCAGTGCCGTCCTCAAAGCGAACGATAAAGTCACTCTGGATGCCCTTGACATCCGGGTGCATGCAGACGATGTCGTTGCTCTCGGCAAAGCCGTAGGAAAGCACGCGTCGACCGGTCGACTTGGCGAGCTCGACCAGATGCGGGTCCTCACCGCAGACGATGACGGTGCCGTCCTCGCCCACCAGGCTCATGAATTTGGCGAAAGTTGCCTCGATCTCCTCGATACCCGAGTAGTGATCGAGGTGATCGGCCTCGACGTTGGTCACAATGACCACGTTGGGGTCCAGGAACAGGAAGGAGCTGTCGGACTCGTCGGCCTCGGCGACAAAGTAGTCGCCCGAGCCGTTCTTGCCGTTCGTGTCATAGCCCTCGACGATGCCACCGATCAGGAAGCTCGGATCCAGACCCATGCGGTCGAGCATGGTGGCGCACATCGAAGACGTGGTGGTCTTGCCATGCGTGCCGGCAACAGCGACGGTGGTGTAGCCGTGGCCCAAAGCAGAGAGCATCTTGGCACGGGGCCACACGGGAATACCAAGCTCGCGAGCGCGCACGAGCTCGGGGTTGGACTCCGGAATAGCGGTGGAGACAACAACCACGTCGGGCTTGACCTCGTCGATCGTGGCGGCCTCATGGCCCACATGCACCTTCACACCAGCGCGGGTAAGCTGGCGGATATAACGTGACGTCTTAAGGTCGGAGCCGGTAACGGCATAACCGCGCTCGTGCAGAACGAGGGCGATGCCGCTCATGCCGGCGCCGCCGATACCGATAAAGTGGGCGCTCTTAAACTCGGGCGCGGAGGTTGCAGTCTGGGAATCAGCCATGTGCTCGTGTACTCCTTGCGTAAACACTGCCTGTAACCCGTTAACTGTACCGCACCTACCGCATCAGCGCGAGGGCGACCGACGATATCCCGTCTAACTAACGCAAACCCTCTACCGCATCCGCCAGAAGAGCGGCGGCCCTATCCTGGGCCAGACCACGCGCCGCCTGACGCATGGCGTCGCGCGCCGCCGCGTCATCGACCAGGTGCAGCAGTTCATCGGCAAAGGCAGAACCGTCGATATCGGCATCGGCGCAGAGCACACCGGCCCCGGCGTCGACCAGATACCGGGCATTGGTGGTTTGGTGGTCGGCCGTCGCATGCGGGTACGGCACGAGCACCGAAGGCACGGCGAGTGCAGCGATCTCGGCCACGCTCGATGCGCCCGAACGCGAGAGCACCAAATCGGCAGCAGCCAGCATATCGCCCATGTTGTCGATGTAAGGCTGGACGCGGTAACGCTTCGCCTCCTCGGGCGTCAGCGCCAAAGCGCTCTCGGTCTCCTCAAAGCCGTCGGCACCCGTCGAATGCAACACATAGAGGTTCTTGCGCGAAAGCAGCTCGTTTTTGAGCGAGACCACGCGCTCGTTGAGGTGCTGGGCGCCAAGTGAACCGCCAAAGACGAGCAGCAGCGTAGCGTCCTCGGGAACGCCAAGTGCCTTGCGGCCGCGAGCGCGATCGCCCTCGATCACCGAGCGACGTACGGGGTTGCCGGTCATGAGCACGTGGTCAGGGTCACCTTCGCGTTCAAAGACCGAGCGCGCTGCCGGCACCGAGATGCACACGCGGGCGGCGTGGGAGTTCATCATCTTGTTGGCCAGGCCCGGAACAGAGTTCTGCTCATGCAGCAGATACGGAACACCCGCGCCCTTGCACCACCCCAGCAGCGGAACCTCGACATAGGCACCAAAACCGATGGCGGCATCGGGCTTGCCGACCTTTGAGAAATGACTGGCGAGCGCACGCTTGGCCTTGTTGACACGCCATAGCGAGGTCAGCGCCGTCCAAGGACGGGAGCGGTCGAAGCCCGTGACCGTAATGGGCACAAAATCAAACCCAGCCTCAGGGACCAGACGACCCTCGAGCTTGCGCGACTGGCCCACGAACACAACGTGGTGGCCACGATCACGCAGCTCTTCGGCCAAGGCGAGCGCGGGGTTGATGTGTCCTGCCGTACCGCCGGCTGCAATAGCAACGGTCATCTTATCGGTCATGGTAGTCCCTTCGTACACGCGGTCCCTGGTCGTCGGTGCGCAGACGCGCCGACGGGTCCGAGTTCAAATCGATTCGATTATATCCGCCGCCCGCATTGCGAGGGCTGGAGCGCTGAGGACGACCTTGCGGCGCCGTTCGCTGACGCGGGCGGGCTGCCGGCTCGGTCGCAGAGCCATCCAGGACGGTAAAACCGTTACGCGAAGATCGCTCGCCGCGCACGTGGGGCACGCCGGCGGTGCTCTCATCCATAACGGCAAAGCTCTCACGGCGGCGGTCATACTCATCGCGGCGGGCGCTCTCGTACGAAACGCGCAGGATCAACCCGGCAAGCATGAGCGACACAATAATCGACGAACCGCCGTAGCTAATAAACGGCAACGGTTTGCCCGTCATGGGAAATACGTTGAGGATGCCCAGCGCGTTAATCAAAAACTGCACCGCGAGAATGACTGCGGAGCCAGACGCCATGAGCGCGCCCCGACGATCGGTCGCCTGCTCGGCAATGCGAAACGCCGAGTAGATCAGCATCGCAAACACCAAGAAGAACAGCACGGTTCCGACAAAACCGACTTCCTCGCCAATGATGGCCAAGATGTAGTCGTTGTGTGCCTCGGGCAGATACGAGTACTTCATGGTTGAGTTGCCGATGCCACGGCCGAACAGACCGCCCGAGGCAAAGGCCATGATGGCAAGCGTGGCCTGATAGCCGTCACCATACTCGTCGGCCCAAGGGTTCAAGGCAACCTGAATACGCACCATACGGTACGGCTCTGCGACAAGCGCAATCACGATCACGAGAATGCCGAAGATTAGCACGCCGATGATAAATCTGGGGTCGAGACCCGCAAACAACGCCATGCACATGAGGGTCAACAGGATGATCAGGACAGTACCGAAATCGGGCTGGATAAAGATCAGAAAGAGCGAAATGCCAAGGTAGATGCCCATCTTGCGAAGGAATTCGTTGATGTTGCCACCGGGCGAAAAGAAGCGATCAAGCATGATGGCCGAATACGCAATGGCAAATGGCTTTAAAAACTCGGAAGGCTGGAACTGAATGCCGGCGATGTTGAGCCAGCGCGTGGCGCCGCGGCTGCCGCTGCCCACCAAGAACACCAGAAGCAGTAGCCCTATCATGCCGATAAGAAAGATCCTGAGCACATCCTCCCCAAACCAGCTGTCCGGCAAAACGCGCACGATGGCAATCAGCGCCAGAACACCGACCACGGCAAACGCGGCCTGTCGACCCAGAAAAAACGTCGCCGAGCCATTCTCGTGCAGCGCCTCGACCGAAGACGCCGAGTACACCATCAGCAGGCCAAAGCATACCAAGGTAAACAAGCAGGCCATGAATATCAAACGGGGGCGCATGATACGGGCGGGAACGCCGGCAATATAGCGTTCGCTAAACGACTGCCCGCCGCGGCCGGAACGCGGTGTGGTGCGACGTGAGGAAGCACGGTCCGAGTCGGGCCTCCTCATACCTTGTCGGGGGCTCTCCTCTCTCACCGCAACCCCTATTCCATTTGTGATTTCGCCGCAGCGGCAAGCTGGGCCACGTAGTCCTTAAACACGCGGCCGCGCTCCTCATAGCCCGAGAACTCATCGAACGAAGAGCAGGCAGGTGAAAGTAAGATCACGTCGCCACGGCTCGACAACGAACGGGCAACGTCCACGGCGTCGCGTAGGTCATCCGCCTGGGCGATATCCACATCGCCATCGACATCGGCCTCGTCCATAGCGGCGGTGAAGCGCTCGCGCGCATCGCCAAAGCAGACGACCGAGCGCACGTTGTCCATAACGACGCGCGCGAAGTCCGTGAGCGGCGTGCCCTTATCGTGGCCGCCGAGCAGCAAGATCACATCGTCATCGGGAAATGCCGTCAGCGCCTTCTCGACCGCATCGGTGTTGGTCGCCTTGGAATCGTTGACGTAGCGCACGCCGTCAATCTCGCCACACGGCTCCACGCGGTGCTCGAGCGGCTGGAACGAGGCAAGACCGCGGCAGACACCATCGACATCGGCACCGACAGCCAAGGCAGCCGTGGCAGCGCACAGGGCATTGATAACATTGTGATGGCCCGAGATCTTGAGCTCGGATGTAGCGATGAGCGGGGTCTCGACACCCTTCAGACGCACGATCATCTTGCCGTCGCGCACAAAGGCGGCATCCTCGCCCTCAGGCTCGTCAAAGGCAACCTTGCAGATGCGACGACCCGGCGTATAGATGTACTCATCGAACTCGTGAATGCCGGCGTCTTCGACGTCGACAACCACCAGATCGTCATCGACCATATTGTCAAACAGTTTGATCTTGGCAAGTGCATAGTTCTTATGGCTCTTATGCCAGCCCAAGTGGTCGGGAGTGATGTTGAGCAGCACCGCCACGCGGGGGTGGAGCTCGGTTGTCGTAGCAATCTGATAGCTCGAGAGCTCAGCCACAAACCACTCGTTGTGGGCTCGGCCGTCAATCTCGTTGACCGGCGGCTCGCCGATGTTGCCGACAGCAACGCTGGCCTCGCCGGCAGCCTTAAGCAGATAATCAGTCAGCGACGTGGTGGTCGTCTTGCCGTTGGTGCCCGTGATGGCAATCCAGTTATCGGGCGACAGGCGATAGGCAAACTCGGGCTCACCCATAATCTGGGCGGCACGCTCGCGCCCGGCCTTAAAGAAGCCCGAGAACTCCGAGATGCCCGGGCACGTCACGCATACGTCATAGGCGCCCTCGACCTGTTCGGTCCCATAGACAAACGACGCACCAGCAGCCTCGAGCGCACGCGTGGCGTCATTGGGCTCAGAGGTGCCACCGCCATACACGGTAACGGCACTTACGCGCTCGGGATGTGCCAGCGCCCAGCGGGCGACATCGAGACCGGATTTGCCCTGACCCAAAACGAGCAGGCTAAAGACATCAGCAAGAGGCATGAAAGACCACTATCCCAACTGGAAGAACAGGGCAAGGCCAACGGCACCAAAGGCAGCAGCGATAATCCAAAAACGGATGACGACCTTGGTCTCGGCCCAGCCCTTCTTTTCGAAATGATGATGGATGGGCGCCATAAGGAAGACGCGCTTGTGCGTAAAGTGGAAGTAGACAACCTGAATCATGACCGACAGGGTCTCAACGATAAACAGGCCGCCGATGATGAGGGAGACGACCTCGGTGTTGGTCATGATGGACGTGCAGGCAAACGCGGCGCCCAGGGCAAGCGAGCCGGTATCGCCCATAAAGATGCTCGCCGGATAGCAGTTGAACCACAGAAAGCCCAAGCAGGCACCGGCACACGCGGTGCAGAAGATGGACAGGTTCACGTCTCCGTGCAAAAACGCCATGGCAGCCATGGCGAGCATGGCGATCATGGAGGTGCCGCCAGCAAGACCATCAAGGCCATCGGTCAGGTTCACGGCATTAGAAAGACCGGCGATCATCAGCCAGCAAAAGACAATGTAGAGCCACGGGAACGAAAGGCCGCAGATGGTGGTCGAAAGCACGCCAAGGTCAATCGTCAGGCCGCCGGGAAAACGAATCTCGGGGGCGACGCCGCACCAGTTAACGGCAAGTACCGTAAAGGTGACACAGATAATGGTTAGGCCGATCATCTTGGCATGAGGCGTCAGACCGAGCGAGCGCCCATGCGTAACGGAGGTCAGGTCGTCGATCAGGCCCAGCACGCCGGTCGCCAGCGTGGCGAGCAGCACGAGCACGAGCTCGGTGGTGAGCTTGCCCATCAGCAGGCAGGTCAGCGAGATCGCGACGAGGATGACAACGCCACCCATGGTGGGCGTTCCCTGCTTAACCAAATGACGCTTGGGGCCGTCGGCACGAACCTGCTGGCCGATACCCTCGACCTTGAGCAGCTTGATCCACCACGGCATGAGCAGCAGCGCAATGGCAGCGGCGATGCCAAGCCCCAAAAAAGCCTGATACGTTGGATACGAGGGATTGCCGAACATGGGCTAGCACACACCTTCCACAAAGCGGTCGAGCTCAACAAAGCGGGAACCCTTGACCAGTACAACATCATGTTTTTCAAGCGCGCCGCCCATGCGGTCGAGCACCTGCTGATAATCGGAGAACACCTGGATGCGGTCCTCGTCCATACCCATCATGCGCGCGGCATCGGCCATAAGCTGGGCCAGCTCACCACCCACGCACGCCAGCATGTCGAGCTTCTTGGCGGCGGCATAGGCGCCCACGAGCTCATGCATGCGAGGAGCCTCATCGCCCATCTCGCCCATCTCGCCCAGGATCGCCATGCGAGACCCCGTGCACGAAAGCGAGCACAGTAGATCGAGACCAGCAGCCATGGATTCGGCGCTGGCGTTATAGGAATCGTCAATGACGCGGGCACCGCTCTTGGCGCGCTTGATCTCCTGGCGGTGACCGGTGATCGTGAGGCCTCTAAAGGCAGCATCGATCTGCTCGGGCGTCACGCCCAAGCGATAGGCAACTGCGGCGGCCTTAACGGCATTTGGGACGGACTGCACGCCGGGGATGGCAAGCATGGTATCGGTCGTCTCACCCTGGCCAAAATCGAGCGTAAAGACCGGACGGCCCTCGTCATCAACACGAATGTCGCGGGCACGGACCTCATCATCGTCCGAGACGCCGGCCAGCATCACATCGATACCAGCAGGCTGGGCGAACGTATCGCGAATGAACGGCGTAAAGTCGTCCTCACCGCCCAAAACCAGCAGCGGCAAGAAGTCGCCGGCGGCGCGCATACCCTGGACAATCTCGGCCTTAGCGCGGGCGATGTTCTCGCGGCTGCCCAAAATGCCGATGTGAGAGGTGCCGATCTTGCTCACGATGGCAAAGTTGGGATTGGCGGACTGGGAAAGGCGCTCGATCTCGTGGAAATGGTTCATGCCCATCTCGAGCACCAGGACCTCGGTATCGGCCGGAGCGGAAAGCACCGTGAGCGGCATGCCGATCAGGTTATTGAAATTGCCCTTGGTGGCCCAGACACGATAGCGCTTGGCGAGCACGGCGGCGAGCACGTCCTTGGTCGTCGTCTTGCCGATGGAACCGGTAATGCCAACGACCAGGCAGCCAAGCTCCAGGCGATACGCGTGCGCCAAACGCAGCAGAAACTCCTCGGGATCATCGGTCAGCAGGATGGCGCATCCTTTGTCCTGCGCCAGCGAGACCAGCTCGGCCTCGGGCTCACGCGTCATCACGACGGCGCCGGCACCCGACTGGACGGCACGGGAAGCAAAATCATTGCCGTCGACGTTTTCACCGGGAAAGGCGACGAAAATCGTCCCTTCCTCGACCTGGCGCGAGTCGATAACGCACCCGCGGCATACCCGATCGGCTTCTCCCGTCACGGTTCGGGCCCCTGTTGCGGCCGCGAGGTTGTTGACGGCGATCTCTATCATTGCAGCTCCCCTGTAAACCTAATAATGCTATCGGCGTATTGTATCCCAGCGCCGCGCATGCGTGGTGCAGGGCATGTGAACACCCTCATATGGGACAACAAACCACGCCCCAAAGATTGTAACCCCCTACTTCGTGTGCGGGATACCCAGCACGTCGAGCGCGTTGGCCATAATGGACTGGAACGGCACCGCAGCGGCATCTGAGCCGCTCGGCGTTCCGTCGAGCGTGATATAGCACAGCACCTTGGGCGATTGTGCCGGTGCAAAGCCCATAAAGGACGACATGTAGTTCTCCTTGAGGTAGCCGCCGTTCTCGTCGGCACGTTCGGCCGTACCGGTCTTACCCGCCACGTCATAGCCGTCAACCGCGCCGCCAACGCCCGTTCCCTCGGACACGACCGTCTGCATGCACGATGTCACCTGGGATGCGGCGTCCTCCGAAATCGCGCGCTCGCCTTCGCCCCAGTCCTTCTCGTCGCCTTTGCTGGACTTATAGAAGTGCGGTGTCATCATCACGCCGCCGTTGGCGATGCCGCCCACGGCACGTGCGATCTCAATCGGCGAGACGGACAGTGCCTGTCCAAAGCTCATCGAGCCCAGCGTGGCGCCGTCATACTGGTCACGCTCCTTGACGATACCCAGGCTCTCTCCCGGAAAATCGACACCCGAGCTGTGACCGATGCCCCACTTGTCCACATAGGCGGCAAAGTCGTCGGCACCGATCTTGCGCCCCACTAGGACAAAGCCCACGTTGGACGAACGGCGCATCATCTCGCGCACATCCATGGTCATGGCATAGTCGCGCTTGTCGGCATCGGTGACGGTATCGTCGCCCACCTTGATGCTCGCCGGCACCTCAAACGACGTACTCGATCGCACGACGCCCAAGTCGAAGCCGGCGCCCGCCACGAGCGTCTTAAAGACCGAGCCGGGCTCGTAGGCGTCGGTGACCAGGCGCAGATTCATATCCTCGGTCTTGGCATTCTCCAGATCGGTCTGGTCGTAGGTCGGGTACGAGCAGGCTGCCAAAATCTCGCCTGTCGTAGGATCGGTGACCAGCGCCGAGCCGTTCTTGGCCTTAGTCTTCTCAACTGCCTCTGCCAGGGCATCCTCGGCCGCACGCTGGATATTGACGTCGAGCGTCGTCACGATATCAACGCCGTCGACCGCAGCCACCTTTTTATAGGCACCGCCCGCAATATAGCTGCCGTCCCTCGCGCGCTCGCGTACGAGAGAACCGTTCGTGCCGGTCAGAAGCTTGTTGTATTGCTTTTCGAGACCCGTCAAGCCATCGTTGTCTACATTCACTACACCCAGCACCTGCGATGCCAGATTGCCGTATGGATATACGCGCTTCATGGCCTGCTCAAAAAGCACGCCGGGCAGGTTCTTCTTCTCCAGCGGCGCAACATCGTCTTCGTCCACCTGGCGCTTGATATACACCCAGGTTCCATCGGACTCAACGAGCTTGCGGCAGGTCTTTTTATCGATTCCAGTTGCCTTGACCAGCGCCGACACCGTCTTGTCAACATCCTCGACAAGCTGCGGGTTCACGGCGATGTTGCGACATTCGACCGACGACGCCAACACGTTGCCGTTGCGGTCGTAGATGGTGCCGCGTTTGGCATAGAGGGTCTGCGCAAGCAGGCGGCGCGCATCGGCACGCTCGCGCAGTTTATCGGCTTCGACAATTTGATAGTCGGCAAGGCGAAAGACGCCCAAGCCCAAGCCAAGCCCGATGAAGCCCATGACGGCTTTGCGGCGAGGCAGAGGTGCGCCTGTGAGCCATTCGGTCGACGAACTCTTGCGCGACCTGGTGTTATGCACTTGAGGGCCGCCCGAGCCGCGAAGTCGCGACGCCGGGTCGTTGCCACGGGACCGCCCGGCGTTGTAAGATTGCCGACCCGTTCCTTGATAACCAGAACGTCCCCGCGACGAGGGACGTCCAGAACCGCGGCCCCCATCGGAACCGCGGCGATAGTCATTTGTCATACTCAGCTACCGTCTTGCTACTGAGCGGTCGCGGTCGCGTTGGCGCCCGCGGCTGCATCCTGCGAAAAGTCAAGTGTAACGCTCTCGCTGGGCTCCACCATGCCATAAGCGCCCGCAAGGTCGCGAATGCGCGTGTCGGCGCCATAGACCGAATGCATGACCTCCAGGTCGGAGCTCTCATCGGTCGCCTTTTCGAGCGTGTTGGTAAGCTCGGCGTTGCTGTTGAGCACCTGGGCCGTAACGCCGGCGAGTGCCACGCGGGCGACGCCGATCGTCATGAAGATAGCCGCAATGATGCAAAACGTTTTAAGAACGCTCATGAAAACCGGGCTTACCGCCTGGTTTGCCTGACGGCCCGCGCCCGTGTAGACATCAAAGCGCGGCGTGCGCTGCTCACGGGGAGCAACGGGGGCCTGCGGCGTCTCACGATAGGCGGGCATGGCGTTCATATCATAGGCGAGTGCTGCGCTTGAAGTGTTGTAGCCCATGATATGCCGCCTCCCATCCCGAGTACGTTGGTAGTGTGTTTAAACTTCGTTTATGGTGCGAGCGGGAGGTCCAATATCGCGCGGTCGCGCCTACAGACGCTGCGCCACGCGGATTTTGGCTGATCTCGCCCGAGGGTTGCGCTCAACCTCATCAGGCTGGGCAACCAAGGGTTTGCGGGTGATGACCTTGAGTATCGGCACGTTGCCGCACACGCACACCGGAATCTCCGGCGGACACGTGCACCCCTGGCTCATCTCCTTAAAGTGGTTCTTTACGATACGGTCCTCGAGCGAGTGATACGAGATGACGCAGATACGTCCGCCCGGGTTGAGCCACCTGGTGGCGGCATCAAGCCCTCGTTCGAGCACATCGAGCTCGTGATTGACCTCGATGCGAATGGCCTGGAAACTTTTCTTGGCCGGGTGTCCGCCATGCCGACGAGCGGCAGCCGGGATACCCGCCTTGATGATCTCGACAAATTGGCCGGTGGTTTCGATCGGTTCTTGCTCGCGGCGGCGCACGATCTCGCGCGCGATCTGCAAGGCAAACTTCTCTTCGCCGTAGACGCGTAGAATCCGGGCGAGGTCGTGTTCGTTATAGGTGTTGATGACCTCAGCTGCGTTTAAGGTGTTATTACCCGGATCCATCCGCATGTCCAATGGGGCGTCCTCGTTATACGAAAAGCCCCTGCCAGGGATATCGAGTTGCGGTGACGAAACGCCCAAATCGAACAGGAAGCCATCGACCCCGGGCACCTCGGCCGAGCAAAGCAGCTCGTCCAAGTCGCCGAAGTTGCCCTTCAGCAGCTGGTGCGGAACTCCGGGAACCTCGCGGTCCAGACGGGCGCCAGCGGCCTCGAGGGCCATGTCGTCCTGATCGACGCCGAGCAAAAGGCCCGTCTCCCCCACCTGCGCGGCCATCTTTACCGAATGGCCGGCACCGCCAAGGGTGCAATCGCAGACAACGGAGCCGCTCTTTAGCCGCAGCGACTCAAGCACTTCGCCGAGCATGACAGGTTCATGCCGATATTCTTGTGTCAAGATCCCACGCTCCATCCGTTACCCGTGCCTTGCCCTTACGAGAAGAAGAGGTCCAGCAGGGCCTCATCGTCATCGTCCTCATCGGCCGCGGCGCGATCCCAAACCTCAAGGTGGTCGTAGTTGCCCACAACCGTGACCTCGCGGTCGAGGTTCGCCTGCTTGCGGAGAGACTCGGAAAGACCGATACGACCGGCGCTGTCCACGTCCATCGACGTGGTGCGCTTGTTGATCGCCCTCATGAGCTTCTGGTCATTAATGTCACGCGGGTTAAAACCCTCGTGGCCCTCACGACCCGCGAAGAGTCCTTCGACCCACTTATCGAAGGCCTCGGCAGAGAACACGTACAGAGCATCGACATCCAGGGCTTTAAACACGCGAACGTGCTCTCCAAGCTCCTCGCGAAGGGGTGCAGGCAGGGATAGACGACCTTTTGCATCGAGATTGCGCTCGTATGCACCAGTCATTCCCATGTGCGCCCTCCCCTCGGTTACTCAGATGGCACGTACGCGGGGAACCACCCCGCCTGTCGACGTCATCAATAATATGGGGAACCGCCCCATTTTTCAACACCTTTCCCCACCCCTTCCCCCACCCCGCCCCACCATTCCACCCCCAATATGTTGTAAAACACCCCCGATCATATGTTCGAAAACACAATATGTTGTGTTTACAGCAAAGGCGGGATGCCACCTGTGGCACCCCGCCTTTCAACCTCAACCTTCAAGTTGACCTTGAGGCGATTTTTGCGTCCTTTTACATGGCGTTCACATCGCCCCCAAACTCCCCCACCCAAGGCACGTGCGGCCCACCACCGCGACGACAAGTGGCGAAAAATGGGACGGGCCCCAGATTGCCCATGCGCGCGCAAAAGCACGCCGCAGCAATCTGGGGCCCGTCCCCAAATACCTATAAATATGCAGGCCAGCGATGTGTTAACGATGCGCCAGCGGATGCGCCGCCAGATAGACCTCGGTCAGTTGCGTGCGGTCGACATGCGTGTAGACCTGCGTGGTCGAAATATCGGCATGGCCCAAAATCTCCTGCAGCACACGCAGGTCGGCACCGCCCGCGAGCATGTGGGTGGCAAAGGAGTGGCGCAAGGTATGGGGATGGAGCCCCACCAGCCCCACCTGACGCCCATACCGCTCGCATATCGCATGCACGGCCTGGCGCGACAGACGGCGGCCGTTCTTATTTAAAAAGACCGCCGAGGTCTCGGTTCCGCGGGCATGGGCCGCCAAGCGAGAACGCCCCTCAGTTACATAGAGCGTCAGAGCTCGCGCCGCGCTTCCCACCAGCGGTGACAGGCGTTCCTTTGAGCCCTTACCGCGAACGAGCACAAAGCCATCGTCGATATGGATATCGCCCACATCGAGCCCCACCAACTCGCTCACACGTAAACCGCATCCGTAGAGCACTTCCAAGATGGCATGGTCGCGCAAGCCCATCTCGCCCTCGGGGAAGTCTTGATCGAGCAGCGCCGAGACATCCTCCACCGATAGATACTCCGGCAAACGCTCAGCCTTTTTAGGCAGGCGCAACGCCGCCGTTGGATTTTGGGCCACAGCCCCATCGCGCACCAAAAAGGCATGCAGGCCCTTCACGGCCGCAAGCGCACGCTCCACCGAGGCATCGGAATAGCCCCCATCGCGACGGTCGGCAACAAAGCCCTCCACGACCTGACGGGTCACCTCTTCAAAAGACACAATACCCGCCCGCTCCAGATAGGCGCAGTACGTCGTCAGGTCACGACGATAGGCCGCAATCGTGTTGCGCGCCAAACCCCGCTCGACCGCGAGGTAATCGAGATACTCCCCCGCCGCCACGGCGAGCGACGAGGGAGTAGCTTCGGTATGTTCCTTATTCGCCGGCACCCTTAGTCCGTAGCGAGGTTCATGGGCGTCACCTGCAGACGGTCGACACCCTCGTGCTGGCCGATCGAAGCGCGCACGAACTCGCGGAACAGCGGCTGCGGGTTGGTCGGGCGGCTCTTGAACTCGGGATGAGCCTGGGTTGCCACATACCACGGATGCACGTCGCGCGGCAGCTCGACCATCTCGACCAGGCGCTCGTCGGGCGACAGACCCGAGATAACCAAACCGGCGTCCTCGAGCTGGTCACGGAAGGCGTTGTTGAACTCAAAGCGGTGACGGTGACGCTCGTAGACGAGCTCCTCGCCATATGCCTCGCGAGCAAGGGTATCGGCGGCGAGCTTGCACGGATAGGCGCCCAGGCGCATGGTGCCGCCCTTCTCGGTCACGTCCTCCTGCGAGCTCATCAGATCGATGACGCTAAACGG
This sequence comes from Collinsella aerofaciens, assembly GCF_020709435.1. GTDB lineage: Bacteria > Actinomycetota > Coriobacteriia > Coriobacteriales > Coriobacteriaceae > Collinsella > Collinsella aerofaciens_AU. The sequence goes on along the minus strand of NZ_JAJFDP010000003.1, from coordinate 116,578 downwards.
GCCGTCCGGATCGAACTCGGAGGAGCTGGCGCCGGCAAGGCCGACGACGTTGCGGGCGAACTCGCACACGGCCACCTGCATACCCAGGCAAATGCCCAGATACGGAATCTTGTGCTCACGGGCAAACTCGGCCGCGAGGATCTTGCCCTCCAGGGCGCGCTTGCCAAAGCCGCCGGGGACCAGGATGCCCGAGGCGTCGCCCAAAACCTCGGAGACATTCTGCTCGTCGAGGCTCTCGCCGTCGACCAGCTGGACGTCCACATGGCGATCGTAGAAGACGCCCGCATGGTGCAGGGCCTCGATAACCGACAGGTACGCATCGGGCAGCTGCGTGTACTTACCCACGACGGCGATCTTCACCTTGTCGGCGTGATGGTTGGCGTGATTCTGTTTGCGCAGGAACTCGTTCCACTCGCTCATGTCGCGCTCACGCGGATCCAGACCCAGGCGTTCGCAAATGCGCAGGTCAAAGTCCTGCTCGGCAAGCAGCTGCGGAACATCGTAAATGCTCGCGCAGTCCTCGTTGGTAAAGACGCAATCGGTGTCGACGTCGCAGAAGCTTGCGATCTTTCCGCGGATAGCGTCATCGATATGGTGGTCGGAGCGCAGCACGATGATATCGGGCTGGACGCCAAAGCTGCGGAGCTCCTTGACGGAATGCTGCGTGGGCTTGGTCTTGACCTCGTGGGCGGCGGCGATATAGGGAACGAGCGACACGTGGATGTAGCAGACGTTCTCGGGGCCGGCCTCCTTGCGGTACTGGCGGATGGCCTCGACAAACGGCTGCGACTCGATGTCGCCGATCGTGCCGCCCAGCTCGGTGATGACTACATCGGAGCCGGTCTGCTCCTCGATGCGGCGGAACTTGTCCTTAATGGCATTGGTGACGTGAGGAATCACCTGCACGGTACCGCCCAAAAAGTCGCCGCGACGCTCGCGGGCGATCAAGCTCTTATAGATGGCGCCGGTCGTAAAGTTGGAATCGCGGGTCAGGTTCTCATCAATAAAGCGCTCGTAATGACCCAGGTCCAGGTCGGACTCGTAACCATCCTCGGTAACGAAGACCTCACCATGCTGGAAGGGGCTCATGGTACCGGGGTCGACGTTCAGATACGGATCGGCCTTCTGCATCGTTACTTTGTAGCCACGCGACTTGAGCAGACGGCCCAGCGAGGCCGCGGTGATACCCTTGCCCAAGGACGAAACCACGCCACCGGTTACGAACACATGCTTGGTCATATTGAGTTACCTGCACTTCCCGTAGAAGTTGTTTATCCACATCTTACGGGTCTTCATTGTAATACTCGCGCCGCGGACCGTTCGCAATTTTTCTCGCGTGCGATTGCATTTCTCAATCTTGAAACAAAACGCCGCCCGGTTTCCCAGGCGGCGTCGCTGTGGCAAGGGTTACATGCTGCTATCGATCAGCAACCTCGTCCTCAAGCATTTCTTGAACGAGCATGCCGGTACGGACGCCCTCAAGATACCACTCGCCACGTTCGGTGAGGCAAATGCCATTTGCAAGCTGACCGCCGTCGTCGCTATAACGCGAGACGACATCAATCATGCCTTCGGAATCCAAGCGATCGATTGCGGCGCGGACACGATACGGCGAAACCCCCACGCGCTCGGCAAGCGTTTTGCGCGAGAAACCATACGGCCCGCCATTGTCTTCGGTTTGCTGGTCGATCTCCATCAACACCAGCACCTCGACACGCTTCATATCGTTGACACTCGCACGACCCTTGCCCGCCATAGCAGCCTCCTCAAACCGAGCACGAGCATCTAACGCGCCGTGCGCGACCGACACACCTCACGATGGCAGGTAATATCCATCATGCGGCATCCCGCTAAGGATGAAACAGTTACGGTTATTGTATACCGCTCAAATTGTTTCTAGGCAGGTAAACAGCTATTTTTCGCCGAAATAGGCGCTTTATTGATCAAAAAGCCGTACCGGGCGCTAACCCGATACGGCCAAAATGCAATGCAATTACCGCGGTGCTTCAAACTTAGCGATGGAAGAAACCGCGGCGCTCAAACTTGGGCTCGCAGCACACGTTGATACCCAGTTTGCGCAGTACCGTCTCGTCCGTCGGCGAGATGATCACGCTAAAGAAGGCATCGCAACCGCGCAGCTGCTCCAGGCCCGAAAGGACGCGAGCGGCCGTCTCACTCGTGGCCGAGGTGATCGACAGCGCCATAAGCGTCTCGTCGGTGTGGAGGCGCGGGTTTTTGCTTCCCAGGAAATGCGTCTTGAGCTTGCTGATGGGCTCGATCGCCTCATCGCTAATGACCTCGAGCTCAAGGTCGACGCCCGAGACATGCTTGAGGGCGTTCATAATGAGCGAACTTGCGGCGCCCAGGCGCGTGGAGGTCTTACCGGTCACCACGGAGCCATCGGGCATGACCATGGCACCCACGGGACCACCCGTCAGCTGCTCCCTGGTGAGGGCCGCCGAGCGCGCCGGTGAGTAGTTCTTATCGATGCCGGCTTTCTTCATAATAATCTTGAGACGGTCGACTTGCTCATCGCCCACGCCGGTACGGCGCACATTTTCGACCGCGGTAAAGTAGCGGCGGACGATCTCCATCTTGGAAGCGTCGCGGCAGGCATCGTCATCGGTGATGGCAAAGCCGACCATATTGACGCCCATGTCCGTAGGGCTCTGGTAGGGGCTCTTGCCCAAGATCTTTTCCATCAGGGCACGGACTACCGGGAAGGCCTCGACGTCGCGGTTGTAGTTGACCGTGGTCTTGTTGTAGGCCTCAAGGTGGAACGAATCGATGATATTGGCGTCGTCGAGGTCAGCCGTGGCGGCCTCGTAGGCAATATTGACCGGATGCGTCAGAGGAAGATTCCAGACCGGGAAGGTCTCGAACTTGGCATAGCCGGCGGCGGTACCGTGCTTATGCTCGTGATACAGCTGCGAGAGGCAAGTGGCGAGCTTGCCCGAGCCGGGGCCGGGTGCCGTCACGACAACGAGTGGACGCGTGGTCTCGACAAACTCGTTCTTGCCGTAGCCTTCGTCAGAAACGATCAGATCGACATCGTGCGGATACCCCTCGATGGGATAGTGCAGCTTGGCGGGAATGCCGAGCGCGTTCAGGCGATTGCGGAACACATCGGCGGCGGGCTGGCCGGCGTACTGGGTGATGACCACGGCCGCGACGGCAAAGCCGTTGCCGCGGAACAGGTCAACCAGGCGCAGCACATCCTCGTCATAGGTAATGCCAAGGTCACCACGAGCCTTGTTTTTCTCGATGTGGTTCGCGTTGATCGCGATGATAACCTCGACATCGTCGGCGATGCTCTTGAGCATGCGGAACTTGCTGTCCGGTTCAAAACCCGGCAGCACGCGGCTCGCATGATAGTCATCGAACAGCTTACCGCCAAACTCCAAATAGAGCTTGCCACCAAACTGCGAGATGCGCTCCTTAATGTGAGCAGCCTGCAGCTCGATATACTTCGCGTTGTCGAAACCCTGGCGCATGTATGGCTCCCGTCCCGTTTCCAATTAATGTTCTAGGCGATTATAACGGAGCCCGCCCTCCCCGATACCCAGACCATCAACAGGCACCAACCAAACACGCCCACCGCAACCACCGGGGACCCGGGGTAGATCATTTGGGACGGGAAACAAGGCACTCAGCACCAACAATGAAAACGTCACAGGCAAAGCCAAAGCCAGCGAACGGGCACCAGAGCGAGCAAGCTACCCCCTGCACCAACAATGGCAGCGCCGCAGGTGGAGCAAAAGTCAGCGAAAGCCCGCCAGAGCGAGCAAGGTGACGTGAAAGAGGAGGGCATAGGCCTTTTGGCCATGCCCGACGATTGAACGTCAGATTGCCGCTCTGGCGGGCTTGCAGCGTCGAGTGGTTCCGGCGTTTGGTAAAACGCCGGAACACAAGAGCGCCCCCTCCCGCGCACGGAACGGGAGGGGGCTAAAGGTAGGAGTCTACCGGTGGGTTTACCCCACCGGACAGACGATGACCAGGTGATCCTTTACAGGATCGTCAAGGTTTCCGTGGGGTACCCGTTGGGTACTTAGAGCAGCACGCAGGCGACGGTCAGGATGACGGCGCAGACGACGGAGAGAGCGACGATGAGCTTAAGGGCAAACTTGAGCCAGGTCGTCCACTCGATCTTGGCCAGGGCGAGACCGCCCATGATGGCACCGGAGGTCGGGGTGAACAGGTTCACGACACCGATAGCAGCGGAGAAGATCATGACCATGACCTCGGGCGAGAAGCCGAGCTTAACAGCCAGCGGTCCCATGATGGGCATGGAGACGGTAGCCATACCAGAGGTCGAGGGGATCAGGAAGGACAGGCCGAAGTAGACCAGGAAGCTCATGGGAGCGAAGATCACGCCGGACAGGCCAGCCAGGGCATTGGCGGCAGCGTCGAGGACGAAGACGTCGAGGCCGGTGTTAGCCATGAGGACGGAGATACCACGGGCGAGGGCGATGACGAGAACAACGGACATCATGTCGGCAGCGCCGGTGATGAAGGTGTTAACGATCTGCTTCTCGGACAGGCCACCGATGATACCGATCAGGACGGCCATGAGGAAGAACCAGGTGGAAGCCTCGTCGAAGTACCACTGGCCAATGGGCAGGCCGGTGATCAGGGCAGACCAGCCCTGGACGACGGCGTTACCGTCGGCGTCGTAGACAGCGCCAGCGTCGAAGAAGTTGGCGACGCCCTCGTTGAGGTCGGCCAGCGGGATGAAGCCGACGATCATGACGACGAAGGTGAAGGCGAAGGCGATCAGAACACCCTTCTGACGACCAGTGAGCTTGACCTCCTTGTGGACCTCGGAAGCAGCCTTGCCGTGAGCCTCTTCGGCGTCCTTGAGCTCCTGCATCGACAGGATGGTGGAACCCTTGTCAGCCTTGACCTTCTTGGCATAGTTCATCACGAAGACGATGGACATAGCGGTAGTGACAATCCACAGGACGGCACCGAGGCCGATGATGATGGACTGGTTGACCTCAATGCCAACGCCGGTCAGAGCGTCGACGGCAGCGCCGACGGCGAACGGGTTAACCGTGGAGCCCAGGCAGCCGCAGCCAGCGCCGAGCAGGACGGTAGCGGCACCGACCATCGGGTCGAAGCCAGCGGCCATCATGGTAGCGGCAAGCAAGGCGTAGAAGGGAACGGTCTCCTCGCACATACCATAGGTGGTACCACCGAGGGAGAAGATGAGCATCAGCACGGGAATGAGCATGATCTCATTACCCTTAAGCTTCTGCACCAGGACGGCGATGCCGTTGTCCAGGGCGCCGGTCTCGGTCATCATGCCGAGGAAGCCGCCCAGGATCATAACGAAGAGGCAGACGGGCAGAGCGTCAGCGAAGCCCTTAATCGGGGCGGTGCAGAAATCGCTCAGACGGGCGGCAGTAACCGCGCCACCGGACGTGCCGGAAACGATAACGGTAATCACTGCGACAATTGCCAGCAGAGCAAGAAGAATGGTGAACGATGAAGGCATACCGCGCTTTTTCTTAGCGGTCTCAGTCATAGTTCTCATCCCCCCTTCATAAATCATTTACTGATCTCGCCCGAAGCGGCTCTTCCGTGCCGTGCCTGCCGCCTGGTGCGAGATATTTACCAGACAAAGCCGCTCGGGGTGTGCAGCAAGACACCCCGAGCGAGATGCTAGATGCTCTTACTTGAGCGTGGCGTACATGACAGCCTTGATGGTGTGCATGCGGTTCTCGGCCTCGTCGAAGACCTTGGAAGCGGGGCTCTCGAAGACCTCGTCGGTGACCTCCTGCTCGGTGATGCCGAACTGCTCGCACTTCTCGGCGCCAATGGTGGTGTTGGTGTCGTGGAAGCTGGGCAGGCAGTGCAGGAAGATGGCGCCCGGGTTGGCCATAGCCATGACCTCGGAGGTAACACGATACGGGGTGAGCTGAGCGATACGCTCGGCCCAGACCTCGTCGGGCTCGCCCATGGAGACCCACACGTCGGTGTAGATAACGTCGGCACCGGTGACGCCGTCCTTGACGTCGGTGGTCAGCTTGATGGTGCAACCGTTGGCCTCGGCGATGGGCTTGCAGGCCTCGATGACGTCGTCGGCGGGCATGCACTCCTCGGGGCCGCAGGCCACGAAGTTCATGCCGAGCTTGGAGCAGACGACCATGAGGGAGCGAGCGACGTTGTTCTTGCAGTCGCCCATGAAGACGAGGGTCTTGCCCTTGATGTCGTAGTTGAAGTTCTCCTGGACGGTCAGGATATCGGCGAGCATCTGGGTGGGATGCCACTCAGTGGTCAGGCCGTTCCACACGGGCACGCCGGACTTAGCAGCGAGCTCCTCGACGTCGTCCTGGGCAAAGCCACGGAACTCGATGCCGTCATACATGCGGCCGAGAACGCGGGCGGTGTCCTCGATGGACTCCTTCTTGCCCATCTGCGACGAACCCGGATCGAGGTAGGTGACGCCCATGCCCAGATCCATGCCGCCGACCTCGAAGGCGCAGCGGGTACGAGTAGAGGTCTTCTGGAAGAGCAGAACGATGTTCTTGCCCTCGAGATAGCGGTGCGGAACGCCAGCGCGCTTCATATCCTTGAAGTTCTTGGAGAGCTTGAGCAGGTACTCGATCTCCTCGGTGGTGAGGTCGAGAAGCTTGAGGAAGCTACGGCCGGAGAGGTTAACACCCATGGTTTGATTCCTTTCGAAGAAATGAATTACGTAAGTATTAGTGGTGCCCGTTTAACGGGCGAAGCCGGTGCGGTTGTAGGGGGACCGCACCGGAAACGGAAAGACTTAGAGGTCCTCGCGCCAGAAGGGCATGCTCATGCAGCGCGGGCCGCCGCGGCCGCGGGAGAGCTCGGCGGAGGGCACGACGAGAAGGTCCAGGCCCTCCTTGTACAGCACGTCGTTGGTGACGGTGTTGCGGGCGTAGACGCAGATCTTGCCGGGCTCGACGCACAGGGTGTTGGAGCCGTCGTTCCACTGCTCGCGGGAGGCCGCGATCGGGTCGCCGCCGCCGCAGGGGATCAGCTTGACCTGGTCGACGCCGGTGGCGTCCTCCAGGACGTGCTCGAGGGTGTCCTCGATCAGGCGGATGTTCACGTCGCCCGGGTTCTTGCCGGCGGTCAGCTCGTAGACGCGCAGGGTGCCCATGATGGCGGGGTGGATCGTGAACTTATCGACGTCGATCTGGGTGAAGACCGTGTCGAGGTGCATGAAGGCGCGCGAGACCGGGATATCGAAGGCCAGGATGCGCTCGACCTTGGAGTCGGAGTTCCAGAAGATGTTCTGGGCCATGACGTCGATCGCGGCGGCCTGGGTGCGCTGGGAGATGCCGACGGCGAGGGTCTTCTCGTTGATGTTCAGCACGTCGCCGCCCTCGGTGTGGAACTGGCAGTCGCGGCGGAAGTACAGCGAGACGTCCTTGTAGTCGGGGTGGTACTTGAAGATGTACTTGCCGTACAGGGTCTCGCGGTTGCGGGTGACCGAGTACATGCGGTTGAGGTTGACGCCCTCGCCGATGACCGCGAACGGGTCGCGGGTGAAGTAGAGGTTGGGCATCGGGTCGATGATCAGGTCGGACTCGGACTCGGAGTTGACCAGGGAGTCGAGGGTCGTGGACGCCGTGAGGGGCATGTCGATCTCGGACTTGGTCATGCCGGCCATGGTCTTCTTGACGAACTCGAGGTTGTCCTCGATGGAGTCCAGCTTCTCGCGGACGATCTGCGGCATGTGCTGGCCGCGGATGCCGGCCTCGGCGATGTACTGGTCGGTGAACTCGGCGCGGGCGCCGGGGACCTGGTCGAACACCACGGCGACGAGGTTCTCGAGATAGAGGACCTCCACGCCCTGGTCCCTCAGGATCTGGGCGAAGGTGTCGTGCTCCTGCTGCGCGACCTCCAGGAACGGGACGTCGTCGAACAGGAGTCGCTCGAGCTCGTCGGGCGGCAGGTTGAGGAGCTCGTCGCCGGGACGGTGCAGGCAGACCTTCCTGAGCTTGCCGATCTCGGAAGGCACGTGCAGACCTTTCGTCATGGCCTCCTACCTTTCTTTCGGGCCCTTGTCAGGGCCGATTCGTTAGCGCCCCTCCGTGTGAGGCGTTATTGCTGACGACATATTTATATCCAAAATCAGCCCATACTTCCACCTTGCCCCCGAACGGTTTTTTATAGGGGGTGAACGGCATACACATATACTTCACGCATGGCACACTTCATCTTAATAAAGCGTATTTACGTGCTTAAACGCGTTTTCAATCCTAAAATCAAATGGAACTTAACTTTGTTAAACCATCCTCAAATTGCATATTTCCACTAAAGCTATGAATAGAATTAGCGGTTCATACCGCGTCTCAACCATTTTCATTTTTATTCAGAAAAAAGTTTGTCCTATTCATTTCTGGTAAATAAATTACCGTTTACCAGACGCTTGATACCGTTCACCGGAAACTCAGTATAAGGCCCAGCGGATACCGCCTCGCTTTACGGCCCCATTTGTAACAACTTGACTTCTCGGTATAGAAAAACGGACCCGCTTCCCCTAGGGAAACGGGTCCGTTTTCGATTATCTTCGGCTAATTTGGATAAGGCCACCGAAGACCATCGGAATCCTAGCGATCGAACTCCGCCAGTGCCTCGCCCAAAAGCCTCAGGCCCTCGCGCAGAACGTCCTCGCTCGCGCAGTAGCCCAGGCGTGCGCCGCAGGGAAGCTCAAAACGGCTACCGGGGACCAGCAGCACTCCCCTCTCGGACAGCAGGCGCCTGCAGAACTCCTCGTCATCCTCGGGAATATCCAGCTGGATAAACGAGGTGGACACGCCCTGCGGGGCCGTCCAGGAAACGCGATGCTGCGTATCGATCCAAGCCTGCGCGATATCGCGGTTGCCAAACACGATCTTGCGATTGCGCTCGAGAATCTTATCCTTGTGCTCAAGCACATAGGTCGCCAGAGCATCGTTGAACACGCCGCCGCAGATCATGGTGTAATCGCGATAGGTACGGATGCGGTTGGACACCTCTTTGTCGGCCAGGACCCAGCCCACGCGGGCCGCAGGTGTCGAATAGGTCTTCGACAACGAGTTGGTGACAATGGCCCTCTCGTACACGTCGACCATCGACATAAAGGACTCAGTGTTTTCGAGCGGCAGATATACCTCGTCGCACAGCACGTAGGCGCCCACCGAGCGGGCGATCTCGGCAATCTGGCCGAGCATATCGGCATCGAGCACCGTACCGATGGGGTTAGATGCGTTGTTTATGCAGATAAGCTTGGTGTTGGGACGCACCAAGCGCTTGAGTTCCTCGATATCGGGCTTCCAGCCGAGTTCCTCGCGAAGCTCCCAATACTCGACCTCGGCTCCCAGCGTGCGCGGAATCTCGTAGAGCGGCGCATAGGTGGGCCACTCGGCGATAACATGGTCGCCGGGCTCGACCACAGCCATGATGGCGTTGAGGTTAGCGCCCGTGCAGCCATTGGTCTGCAGAATGTGATCGGGATTGACCTCCCGACGATACAGCTTGGCAACCTCGGCCTTAAACTCCGGCGAGCCCTCGATCCAGCCGTAGTTCATCTTCTCGCGGTCCAGGCGCTCGTAGAACGTGGCGCCGTCCTGTTCATCGAGCGCGCGCAGCTCGCCCATGGTGAGCGACGAGATCGTCGACTGGGCGATGTCCCACGTGGCGCTCTTCTCCCAAACGTTGAGCCATTCCTCAACGCCAATCGTCTTGATGTCCATGGCCAAGCTCCTTACAAAAGCAGTCATCCAATCGTGTTGACGTTCCTCATACAAGATTGGGGCGGTGCGAAAACCCGCACCGCCCCAATGGGAGACATCTAATGGCAGCTAGATGTATGTATTATGACCTGTACGGGTCCTTGAAGACCTTAGAGGTCCTCGCGCCAGAAGGGCATGCTCATGCAGCGCGGGCCGCCGCGGCCGCGGGAGAGCTCGGCGGAGGGCACGACGAGAAGGTCCAGGCCCTCCTTGTACAGCACGTCGTTGGTGACGGTGTTGCGGGCGTAGACGCAGATCTTGCCGGGCTCGACGCACAGGGTGTTGGAGCCGTCGTTCCACTGCTCGCGGGAGGCCGCGATCGGGTCGCCGCCGCCGCAGGGGATCAGCTTGACCTGGTCGACGCCGGTGGCGTCCTCCAGGACGTGCTCGAGGGTGTCCTCGATCAGGCGGATGTTCACGTCGCCCGGGTTCTTGCCGGCGGTCAGCTCGTAGACGCGCAGGGTGCCCATGATGGCGGGGTGGATCGTGAACTTATCGACGTCGATCTGGGTGAAGACCGTGTCGAGGTGCATGAAGGCGCGCGAGACCGGGATATCGAAGGCCAGGATGCGCTCGACCTTGGAGTCGGAGTTCCAGAAGATGTTCTGGGCCATGACGTCGATCGCGGCGGCCTGGGTGCGCTGGGAGATGCCGACGGCGAGGGTCTTCTCGTTGATGTTCAGCACGTCGCCGCCCTCGGTGTGGAACTGGCAGTCGCGGCGGAAGTACAGCGAGACGTCCTTGTAGTCGGGGTGGTACTTGAAGATGTACTTGCCGTACAGGGTCTCGCGGTTGCGGGTGACCGAGTACATGCGGTTGAGGTTGACGCCCTCGCCGATGACCGCGAACGGGTCGCGGGTGAAGTAGAGGTTGGGCATCGGGTCGATGATCAGGTCGGACTCGGACTCGGAGTTGACCAGGGAGTCGAGGGTCGTGGACGCCGTGAGGGGCATGTCGATCTCGGACTTGGTCATGCCGGCCATGGTCTTCTTGACGAACTCGAGGTTGTCCTCGATGGAGTCCAGCTTCTCGCGGACGATCTGCGGCATGTGCTGGCCGCGGATGCCGGCCTCGGCGATGTACTGGTCGGTGAACTCGGCGCGGGCGCCGGGGACCTGGTCGAACACCACGGCGACGAGGTTCTCGAGATAGAGGACCTCCACGCCCTGGTCCCTCAGGATCTGGGCGAAGGTGTCGTGCTCCTGCTGCGCGACCTCCAGGAACGGGACGTCGTCGAACAGGAGTCGCTCGAGCTCGTCGGGCGGCAGGTTGAGGAGCTCGTCGCCGGGACGGTGCAGGCAGACCTTCCTGAGCTTGCCGATCTCGGAAGGCACGTGCAGACCTTTCGTCATGGCCTCCTACCTTTCTTTCGGGCCTTTCGGCCGAATCTCTCAGCGCCCTTCCATAGCGGACGCTGCTTGCTGACAGCTCTAGTTATATCCAAATTCCACCCGCAATTCCACCTCGCCCCCGAACGGTCAGCAAAGTGCGATGAACGGTATATCGCATATGATTCCCCCATGATGCACTTCAGTTCTCTAAAGCAGGTTTTCAAAGGTAAACGTTCTTTTTTCTAAGGAATTAAGCAAGATTGCACGAATATTTTCATGTTTAGGAATTGCATAGATAAAACGGTTTTCTGCATATATATGTCGTTTGTCCACGATTCGATTTGGATTCGATTATATTCAGCTTGCAATCATTCTTATTCATACATTCTCACCAGTTGAGTATGGATATGGATTGTTTTCAAAACGAGTCAGGCAGTTAGTTGCATGCTTGACAGCGTAAGAAGTAGGTAAAGATACCGTTCGCACAATACGTCCGTGCCACAAGTCGACTAAATTGAGACAATAGTGAATAGTGTTAGGCTACCGTCCCCTGCGGGGACTGAACGGACAGATGCATATGCCGAGCAAAATCGAAAAGAAGCAAAAGGCCGCTAAGCTGCGCAAGCCGCCGCGCGACTTCTCGTACACGCAAAATCGAGAGCTCAGCTGGCTGCGCTTTGACAACCGCGTGCTCGACGAGGCTTTTGATGAGTCCGTGCCGCTGTTCGAGCGCCTTAAGTTCGTATCGATCTTCGAGTCCAACCTCGATGAGTTCCTCATGGTGCGCGTGGGTGGCCTGTCTGACCTTGCCGAGCTCAAAAAGCAGCCTGTCGACAACAAGAGCAATATGACCGCCTCCGAACAGGTCGACGCTGTCATGGCGGAGCTGCCCGGGCTCCTTACCCGTTGGGAGTCCATCTTTAAGAGCATCGAGGGCAAGCTCGACACCCTGGGCGTTCACCGCGCCCGCATCGATTCGCTTACGCCCGAGGAGCGCACCTTTGTAACCCGCTACTTCCAGGCCTACGTGTCGCCGGTCATCTCACCGCTGGTGATCGACCCGCGCCACCCCTTCCCCAACCTGCGCAACGGCGCACTCTACCTGGCCTGTGGCCTGGACGGCATCACCGACGAGGAAAGTCTGCTGGGCCTGATCGAGATTCCCGCCTCGATGAACCGCGTGGTCGAGATCCCCTCGCCCACCGGCACCTACTCCTACATTCTGCTCGAGGACGTCATCCTCGCCTGCCTGGACAGCTGCTTTGGCTCCTATAAGCCGCTGGATCGCGCGCTCATCCGCGTCACCCGCAATGCCGATATCGACCCGGACGGCGAGGGCGTCGAGGAGGAAGAGGATTACCGCCAGCACATGAAGCGCATTCTCAAGAAGCGCCTGCGCCTGCAGCCGGTAGTGCTCGCCGTCTCGGGCTCACTCGAAAAAGCAACGCTCAAGACTATCCGCAAGGCGCTCGAGCTCTCGCGTCGCTCGGTCTTTACCTGCGATATCCCGCTCAACCTGGGCTATGTCTTCGGCATTGAGGGCAAGATTCCCGAGCACCTGCGCAACGAGCTGCTCTTTACGCCGTTTAAGCCGCAGCCCAACCCCACCATCGATATGACCCGCTCCATCCGCGAGCAGGTACTTCAGCACGACAAGCTGCTCTTTTATCCCTATGAGGCCATGAACCCCTTCCTGGATCTGGTACACGAGGCCGCCTACGACCCCGAGTGCATCTCACTGCGCATCACGCTCTACCGCGTGGCCAAGCAGAGCCGCCTGTGCGAGTCGCTGATCGATGCCGCCGAGAACGGCAAAGAGGTCACGGTGCTCATGGAGCTCCGCGCCCGCTTCGACGAGCAAAACAACATCGAGTGGGCCGAGCGTCTGGAAGAGGCAGGCTGCACCGTCATCTACGGCTCCGAGGGCTTTAAGTGCCACTCCAAGATCTGCCAGCTCACCTATCGCGAGGGCATGGCGCTTACACGCCTGACGCTGTTGGGCACCGGCAACTTTAACGAGAAGACGGCCAAGCTCTACAGCGACTTTATGCTCATGACCGCCCATCCCGGCATCGGCGAGGACGCCAACTTGTTCTTCCGCAACCTGTCGCTGGGCAACCTGCGCGGCGATTACCGCTTCCTGGGCGTGGCGCCGGTCGGCCTGAAGCCGCTCATCATGCGCGGCCTGGATCGCGAGATCCAGCGCGCCCTCGCTGGCGAACCCGCCCGCGTGTTCTTTAAGCTCAACTCGCTCACCGACCGCGAGGTCATCGACAAGATTGCCGAGGCATCGTGCGCAGGAGTCCGCGTGGACATGATCATCCGCGGCATCTCGTGCCTCAAGCCGGGCGTTCCGGGCAAGACCGAGAATGTGCATGTCCGTTCTATCGTCGGACGCTTTTTGGAGCATGCGCGCGTTTACGCCTTTGGCGTGGACTCGGACATGATCTATCTGAGCTCGGCCGACATGATGACGCGCAACACCGAGCACCGCGTGGAGATCGCCTTCCCCGTGCTCGACCCCACCTGCCGTGCCCTGGTCCATGAGTACATGAGCATGCAGCTGCGCGACAATGTGAAGGCCCGCAGCCTCACGAGCGACGGTACCTGGGTCCCCGTGGAGCGCCACGAAGGCGAGAGGCCCTTCAACTCGCAGGAAGCCCTGCTGGAGCGTGCATATCGCAACGCCGAGGCGGCCGCGCAGCAGCGCGCACAGGAGAAGGAACGCGTGGCCGAAGAAGCTATTCAGGCCGAGGTTGAACATAGGGCAGTTGCCAAACCGGAGGCGGTTGCCGCTCCCCCGGTGAATGAGCCCGAGGCTGCCGCAGAGCCCGCCGTGGAGAAAGCGCCCGAGGTTCAGAAGGTCCAGGCGACCGTCATTGAGCCCAAGCCCGCACCTGTACCTCGGCCCGAGCCGCAGGTCACCAAGCCCGCACCCGAGCCGAACGCCCGTCGCGATAAGCCCGCCGGCAAGACCAAGGCCATCGAGCGCCATCGCCCCGGCCGCGTGCGCATGGGCCTGGGCCTGATCGGTCTGGGTCTTAAGACGCTCATTACCGGCAAGACGAAATAGTCGTTTGTAGAAGCAGTTTGTAGAAGCGTCCCGCATTTGAGGAAAGCCTCGGATGCGGGGCGCTTTTCCCTGCTACCATGGTGCGAACAACAACGCGAATGACAGGCAGGGATATGAAGCTCACTATAGAATCGATGACATACGGCGCCGACGGGCTGGCGCACGCCGACAACGGCAAGGCCGTCTTTGTGCAGGGTGCCGTGGCAGGCGACACCGTCGAGGCCGAGGTCGTACAGGACGGCAAGTCGTTCATGCGAGCCCGCACCACCGAGATTCTGGAGCCAAGCCCCGATCGCATTCAGCCTCCCTGCCCCTTCGTGGGCATCTGCGGCGGCTGCTCGTGGGGCAATCTCTCACGCACGGCACAGCTCGCCGCCAAGGAGCAAAACCTGCGCTCCACGCTCGAGCGCATCGGCAAGTTCGCTCCTGAGCAGGTCGATGAGTTGGTACAGCCCATCTGCCACACCAAGGACGACTGGGGCTACCGCAATAAAATCGAGCTCGAACCGACCGTCGTCAACGGTCGCGTGCGCCTTGGCATGCACGGTGTCGACCCCAGCAAAATCGTGACCGTCGATACGTGCCCGCTGTTCGATAAGCGCTTCCCGAAGGCGCTCAAATCGGTCGTCGGCGCGCTCAACTATCTGAGCGGCAGCCACGACCTGGGCCTCGAGCGCGTGGGCATTCGCGCCTCGCGCCGCACCAAGGCGCTCGAGGTCGCTCTCTGGACGCCTACGGGCTCCTTCCCGCGCTCGCAGGTCTCCCGCGTTCTGGCAGACGCCGCTCATCCCACGAGCATCGTGCGCGTGATGAGCAAGGGCGAAAAGAAGGCCCGCCGTGTCTGCAAGGTCGAAATGCTCGCCGGAGAGGGCTCATGGACCGAGAATATCGCCGAGGGTCAGATGCGCCTGTCCGCCCCATCGTTTTTCCAAGTCAACACCAAGGGTGCCGAGATTTTGATCGAGCTTGTCATGGAAGCGCTCGACCCGCAGGAAGACGAGCTTGCCGTGGACCTGTACTGCGGTGCCGGCACCTTTACCCTGCCGCTCGCCCGCCGCTGCGACTTTGTCGCTGCCGTCGAGGCCTACGGCCCCGCCGTGCGCGATCTACGCCGTAACCTGGAAATCAACAAGCTTGATAACGTCGACGTCATTGGCGGAGACGCGGTGCGCGAGTTCCCCGACCAGGACGCCGATGTCCTGGTAGTCGATCCGCCGCGCGCAGGATTGGCGCCCGAGGCCATCGACCTCATCGCGAGTACGAGTGCCCGAGATGTTGCCTACGTGAGCTGCGACCCGGCAACTTTGGCCCGCGACCTCAAACGCTTTGTCGAGGAGGGCACCTTCTCTCCCATCAAGATCACGCCGGTCGACCTATTCCCGCAAACCTTCCACTGCGAAACCGTCGTCCACCTCAAGCGCAACTAGACACATGATCATTGCTCAGAAAAATCATTGGGAAATCGAGCGTGGCAAGCGGAGGTCTTCGGGGTATAAGACGGCTAATTGTATGCCGCCTATGAAAGGAACCCCCATGCCCAGCGTTGCCGTTCTCGCCGCCGATGGCTTTGAAACTATTGAATGCTTGACCATGGTCGATGTCATGCGTCGCGGCGGCGTGCGCGCCACGCTCGTCTCGATCATGCCCACGCGTGAGGTCGTAAGCTCGCTGCAGATCCCCGTGACCTGCGATGCGCTCTTTGATGAGATCGACTTTGACGAGTACGACTGCGTCGTGCTACCCGGCGGCCTACCCGGTGCTACCAACCTGCGCGCCGATCAGCGCGTCTGCGACGTGGTCCGCGAGTTCGCCGCAACCAAGCACGTCGCCGCCATCTGCGCCGCCCCGTTTATCCTGGGCGAGCTCGACCTGCTCGAGGGGCGCCACGCCACGTGCTTCCCTGGCTTTGAGAAAAGCTTCCCCGAAGGCGCCTATACCGGCGAGAAGGTCACGCAAGACGGCAACATCATCACCGCCAGCGGCATGGCCCAGTCGCTCCCCTTTGCGCTTGAGCTGCTGCGCACGCTCGCCGGCGACAAGGCCGTCGATAAGGTCGCCGAGGGCATTCAGCTATGATTTTGGCTTCGCAATCACCGCGCCGCATCGAGTTGATGCGCGAGGCGGGCTATGACATTCGCATCATTCCTGCCGATATCGACGAAACGCCGTTTGATGGCGAGGCCCCGCTTACGCTCGTTGAACGCTTAGCACGCGCCAAAGCCGCCGCCGTTGCCGCCGAACATGCCGAGCCCAATGAGCTGACGGTCGCGGCCGACACCATCGTCACCTTTGACGGCAAGATTCTGGGCAAGCCGGCAACCGAGGACGAGGCGCGCACCATGCTCCGTGAGCTTTCGGGCCGCACGCACCAGGTCGCAACCGGCGTCTGCATCGTTAAGGCAGGCGACACGGCCGCCCCGCATGCCGCCGAGAGCCTGTCCTTTGTCGATGTGACCGACGTGACGTTCTACGAGCTCACCGACGAGCAGATCGAGCACTACGTCGCCTCGGGTGAGCCCATGGACAAGGCCGGCGCCTACGGCATTCAGGGCACAGGAGGACGCATGCTCGTGCACGATATTTCGGGCGACTTCTATAACGTGGTGGGCCTACCCATCGCCCGCGTCGCGCGCGCGATTCAAAAACTCTCGTAATTGCATCTGGCGCTGGGTATCCCCCGGCGCCTACAATTTTGGCGTACCGTACGGATCCCGACCGGGCACAAGGCGCGGCGGAAAACCGATAGGAGTTAAACATGGATACACTGCTCGAGGCCATTGACGTCTGCGATGTCGATGGCTTTTGCTATGGCAACTATACGGACGAGGAGGCCGGCACCGGTTGCACCGTAATCGTGGCACCCGAGGGCGCCACCGGCGGCGTTGACGTTCGCGGCGGTGCTCCCGCATCGCGCGAAACCGACCTGCTGCGACCCGAGAACACTGTCGACAAGGTCCACGCCGTCTGCCTTTCGGGTGGATCGGCCTTTGGCCTCGAGGCTGCAAGCGGCGTCGCTCGCGAGCTTGAGAGCCGCGGCATCGGCCTTCCCGTCGGCCCCACGCAGGTGCCTATCGTGTGCTCGAGCTGTATCTTCGACCTCGCCTTTGGTAACCCCACCGTTCGCCCCGACATTGAGGCCGGCATCGCCGCCGTGCGCGAAGCACTCGACAACACCCCCACCAAGCTCGAACAGGGCAACGTAGGCGCCGGCACGGGCGCCACGGTAGGTAAGCTCATGGGCCCCGCTACCTGTATGAAGGCCGGCCTTGGCGCTGCCGCCGTGGCGCTCGGTCCCGTTAAGGTAGGCGCCGTGGTCTCGGTCAACGCCTGCGGCAACGTGGTCGACCCCTTCACCGGCGAGTGGGTCGCCGGCATGCGCGCCGCCGCCGATAGCGACCAGATCGTCGACATGGAACTCGCAGCCTTTGCCGCCGCCGGATCCATGCAGATGCCGCTCGACCGCACCAACACCACCATCAGCTGCATCGTCACCAACGTGGAACTCACTAAGGCACAAACCACCAAGGTCTCCCAGATGGCCGCAGACGCCTACGCACACGCCATCCGTCCCACGCACACCACCAACGACGGCGACACTATCTACACCCTCGCCAGCGGCAAACTGGGCGCCCAGGCAAGCGCCGCCGTTCCCCTAGACCTGCTGGGCATGCTCGCCGTAAGGGCCCTACAGACCGCCATCGTAAACGGAGCCAAAACCGCCAAAACCTCCCACGGCATCCCCGGCGCCGCGAAGTAACCCTACTCGACCGTCGGTCGGAGGCGGGCGGGCATTACGTTTGCTGCTCTACAGTCCTATGCAAGACGAAGGCCACATTAAGTGGCCTTCTTTGCATGCGGAACTCGCGACAAACGTAATGCCCGCCCGCCTCCGACCGACTACCAACTTAATTCTTTTCAGCCCAGGCCCCTGTGTACCGCGCGTCGAAGATCTTCAAATTCAAATAAACTGACAATCGATTCTTATAGCAGAGGCCCCTTGGCCTTTAGTTTGATACAAGTTCCGCACGAGCCGGAAAGCACTTAATGTGCTTTCCGTGCGAGCAGGACTGTTCGCAGTAGCAAACTAAAGGCCAAGGGGCCCAGTCAACCTATCAGCAGCGATTACTCAGCAGCTAGTTGAATTTGAAGATCTTTGAGGCAAGACGGTATAGGCCGAGTGTGGTTTTGTCTCCGGCCCGTCCGCGCAGATTGGTAAAGAAGCCCACCACGCCGTAGCGAGCGCGACGATACATGCGCTCGTCATAGGCCTTCAGATCACTCCACAGCGTCTTCAGGCGCTCATCGGCGCATTCTTCCTCGGAAAGCTTGGTGAGCACCGAGCAGATTGCCATCATCATGGTGAAATAGCCCATCATGTAGGAGCGCAGGCGCGAAGACTCGACATCCTGGTACAGGTGAAACGACTCCATCATGATGCGCGTAACGCGGAACTGCTGGTCCAGACGCTTGACCATCGTAGCCTCGTTGACGCTCTGGCCCTCGCGGCCAATGAAGTAGCGGTAGAGCTCGATGTCGGCATAGTACATGGTCTTGCAGCGCGGCAGGGGCACGTAGGCGTAGATGTTATCCACGTAGAAGGTGTGCGGCGGCATAGGCAGGTTGGACTCGCGCAGCACGTCCGTGCGATAGCACAGGCTGTGCATAAGCAGATTCTGGTCCAGACGGAAGTGCCCGATCTGATCCCAGGTGAATATCTTTTTGCGCGGCAGGGCAAACTTGTAGCCAATAGCGGTATGCGTGCCCTCGTAGACCTTCTCGTACACGTAGTTGGAGATAAACAGGTCGACGCGTTGGTCGCGCTCCTCAAAGCCACGCAGGATCGACAGCATGGTCGAAAGGGCCGCGCCGTCGAGCCAGTCATCCGAATCGACGACCTTGTAGTACGTACCCTGTGCCTCGCGCAGGCCCGAAAGAACGGCGATACCGTGGCCGCCGTTCTCCTGGTGCACCGCGCGGATGATACCGGGATAACGGGCCTCCCACTCGTCGGCCTTGGCGGCCGTCTCGTCCTTGGAGCCATCGTCCACCACGATAATCTCGATATCGGTGGCGTAATTGCTCCCCTCCAGAATGGAGGTGATGCAATGGTCCATGTCCTTGGCGGCGTTATACGAAGGAATACCGAATGTTATGACTTTATGCATGGCAGGCGATAATCTCATCCGAAAGATCGAGGGCGGAATTGGTCACGGCGTCCATGTCGTAGTAGCGATACTCAGCGAGACGACCCACCGGATGGAAGTTCGTCAGGTTCTGGACGCGCTCAAGATAGCGCTCGTAGAGTTCACGGTTCTCCGGCTCAAGAATGGCGTAGTACGGCGTCTCGCCCGAACCAGGCGTATAGGCCTTGGAGTACTCCTTCATGATGGTGGTCTTGCCGGGCAAGACCTGACCGGTCATGTTCTTGAACTCGGTAATGCGCGTGTAGTCCTCGCTCGTGGTGTAGTTGACGGTGCCAACGGGCTGGAACTGATCCATATCGAGCGTCTCGAACTTCATGTCGAGCGTACGGTACGGCAGGGCACCCAGGTCGAGGTTGAACAGCTCATCGAGCGGACCAGTGTAGACGATCTCGCCGCCATAGACCTTGCCGTCAATCTTGACGGTCGTCTCGTCGATCTCAAAGAGGTCGCGAGCATCCACATCGCAGAATACGTCGATCAGATCGTGATCGAGCATATGCTCGAACAGCGCGGTATAGCCGTCCTGCGGCATGCCCTGGAAGGGAGCTTGCGGGAAGTAACGGTCGTCATCGCCCACAAAGACGGGAACGCGGCCAGTGATCGAGGGATCGATCTGGTCGGGCGTCTGACCCCACTGCTTCATGGTGTAATGCAAAAAGACGTTCTCGTAGACATAGTCGGCAACCTCGGCGAGATCCGGGTCGTTCTTCTTGCGCAGCTCCATAATGGGAACCTTGACATCCTTGCCAAAGGTCTCCACGAGCTTTTGATACAGCTCCTCGCCGCGCTCATCGCCAAAAGCAAGTTTGAGGCTCGCGTGGTTGAAGGGCACGGGCATAAGGGTACCGTTGATGTTGGCGAGCACCTTGTGCTGATAATCCGTCCACTTGGTAAAGCGCGACAGGAAATTGTGCACGCGCTCGTTAAAGGTGTGATAGATATGCGGACCGTACTCGTGGATCAGGATTCCGGCCTCGTCAGTGCAGTCATAGGCATTGCCCGCAATGTGGCTACGGCGCTCCAAAACGGCAACACGATAGCCGATGGTCTCGGCAAGACGGCGGGCGCAAACGGCACCGGCATATCCAGCACCGACGACAATCATGTCGTACGCGCCGGCGTTAAAGCCTTCAGGCAGGCCTGAGGTAATCTGCATCGATACTCCTTGTCAAAAGCCACGGGCTCGTTAGCTGGGCTTTTCTCGAACATTCTTCGAGACACATTTATCAGAGCGATTATAGCGCTAATGCGTCCTATAATGAGCTTGCCACACAAGGAAAGCTCAAGCACCGCGGCGTACATAATTGAAAGGTAAACCCGCTAGTAGCGGGTTTATTCGTGAACAGCCGGGCGCCTGGAGCTTAGTGAAACGCTTGTAAGGAGTAACATGAGCGATTTCCTTAACCGTATGAAGTCTGCCGCCAAGGCCGACCTTAAGACGATCGTCCTGCCCGAGGGCGAGGACCCGCGCACCATCGTCGCGGCGAACAAGATCATCGAGGAGGGCCTGGCCAACATCGTCATCCTGGGCAACCCCGATGACATCAACGTTCCCGGCGCCACCGTCATCGACCCGCGCAACGCCGAGAAGCACGAGGAGTACGCGCAGAAGTTTGCCGAGCTCCGCGCCAAGAAGGGCGTCACCATCGAGCAGGCTCGCGCCCAGGTGATGGACGCCACCTACTTTGGCACCATGATGGTCAAGATGGGCGATGCCGACGGCCTGGTCTCCGGCGCCTGCCACTCCACCGCCGACACCCTGCGCCCTGCGCTGCAGATCCTCAAGACCGCCCCGGGAACCAAGCTGGTCTCGGCCTTCTTTGTGATGTGCACCGACACCCCGCAGTTCGGCACCGACGGTACGCTGATCTTCGCCGACTGCGGCCTCAACATCAACCCATCCTCTGACGAGCTCTCCGAGATCGCCATCGCCTCGGCCCACTCCTGGTCCACCTTCATGGGCAACGTTGAGCCGCACGTGGCCATGCTCTCCTACTCCACCATGGGCTCCGCCGGTGGCGAGGTCGCCAAGAAGGTCCAGGAGGCCGTGAAGTTCTGCAAGGAGAAGGCTCCCGAGCTCGCCATCGACGGCGACCTGCAGCTCGATGCCGCTATCGTCCCCACCGTCGCCCAGCTCAAGGCTCCCGGCTCCTCCGTCGCCGGTAAGGCCAACGTGCTTGTGTTCCCCGACCTCGAGGCTGGCAACATCGGCTACAAGCTGGTCCAGCGCTTCGCTGGCGCTGACGCCTACGGCCCCATCCTGCAGGGCATCGCCAAGCCGGTCAACGACCTGTCGCGCGGCTGCTCTGCCGACGACATCGTGGGTGTCGTGGCCATCACCGCCGTCCAGGCTCAGATGGCTGAGTAGCGCACGCACTCGCCCGAAGGCCGTACGGGCTAACCCCTGAAAACGTCCTCGACCAATGAAACGCCCCCGTTCTGCTCCTTCGGAGCTACGAACGGGGGCGTTTCTGGTGCGGAATGTTTTCAGGGGTTAGCCCGTACGGCCTTCTACCGCTACGTAGCAATTAGGGCATCTGGAGTGGACGGCGGCTTGGCTACGAGCTGAGGCTGAAGATCTGAATGGTTGGATGCCGTTGCTGGGAGCGCAGGCGTTGCTGATGATGATCTCTTTGGGACTGGAATTTTCACCTGCTAGCAAAAAGGCCTCCGGAGCTGTTGCTCTGGAGGCCTTTCGTTTACTTGCAAATGCGTGCGTTAGTTGTTCTTGGTCAGACGCTCGACGTCGTGGGCGATCATGTATTCCTCGTCGGTGGGGATGACCATGACCGTGACGGAAGAGCCGGCGGCACTAATGACCTGCGGGCCGTTGCCCACGGCCTCGCGGTTCTTGTTGTTGTCGATGCGCACGCCCAGCCACTCAAAGCAGTCGCAGAAGGCCTTGCGGATTGACCAGTCGTTCTCGCCGATGCCAGCGGTAAAGGTGATGGTATCCACGCCCGCCATAGAAGCAATCATGGAGCCGGCCTGCTGCATAGCCTTGTAGGCGAACATATCGAAGGCGAGCAGGCAGCGCTCGTCGCCCTCGGAGGCGCGCGTTCGGATGTCGCGGGCGTCGTTGGAGATGCCCGAGATGGCAAGCAGACCGGACTGCTTGTTCATCATGTCGTCGACTTCCTGGTAGCTGTAGCCGCCCTCGCGCTGCAGGTAGCACACGGTAGCCGGGTCAATGGAACCGCAGCGGGTACCCATCATCAGACCGTCAAGCGGCGTGAGGCCCATCGTGGTGTCGCGGCAAACGCCGTCCTCGATGGCGGCGAGCGAAGCACCGTTGCCCAGATGGCATGAAAGCAGACGGTGGCAACGCGAGCCCAGGATCTCCTTGGCCATCATCCACTCGTAACGGTGGCTCGTACCGTGCGCGCCATACTTGCGCACATGGTACTTGTCGCACACGTCCTTGGGCAGCGCGTAGGTGTAGGCGACCTCGGGCATGGTCATGTGGAACGAGGTGTCGAAGACGGCCACGTTGGGCAGTTCCGGATACTTCTCGCGGCAATATTCGATTGCCGCAGCCTCGCCGTAATTGTGCAGCGGGGCGAGCGGGGCCACCTCAAGGATCTTAGCCATGACCTCATCGTCGACGACCGCGGAATCATCGAAGTGCCAGCCACCCTGAACGATACGGTGGCCGATGCCATCGATCGTAAAGTCGGTCTTCTCGAGCTCCTCGAGCACGCGCGCAATGGCGCTGCGATGATCGGGAAAAGGAATCTCCTCGGTCTGCTTGGCACCACCGTTCTCGGAGTGGCCAAAGATGCCCATGTCCGATCCGATACGCTCGCAGTTGCCCTTGGCGAAAACCTCGCGGGTATCGGTATCCAAAAGCTGATATTTGAGGCTTGAGCTGCCGGCGTTGACAACAAGTACGTTCATGAGACTCCTTTGCAGTGCAATACGGTCGACGCAGACCCCTTAAGGCGGCCGCATGTTAATAAGAAGTTATCATAACTTAATAAATAGCTATCAGGCATATCGCCCAACGAGCACAAAAGAAGGGCCGAACGGCACTCGGTCGTCCAGCCCCTCCCCTCTTACAATTACTTGCCGTTGACGATGCGCTCGACGTCGGAAGCGATCATGAACTCCTCGTCCGTGGGAATGACGAAAATCTTGACCTTGGAATCCTTGGCAGACAGGCACCAAGCGCCGTCACCACGCAGGGCGTTGCGCGCATGATCCATCTTGACGCCCATAAAGGCCAGACGGTCGGCAACGCCGGCGCGAACAGCCGGAGCGTGCTCGCCGATGCCGGCGGTAAAGACCAGGGTGTCCATGCCGCACATGGAAGTGGCCATCTCGGCAGCCTTGGCGGCAATCTTGTAGACGAACATATCGAAGGCGAGCTGAGCCTCGGGGTCACCGGCAGCGGCGAGCTCCTCGACGTTGCGGCAGTCGTTGGTCTTGCCGCCGGTCACAGCCAAAAGGCCGGACTTCTTGTTCATCATCTCATCGACCTCGTCGAAGGTGTAGCCGCCTTCGCGCTGCAGGTAGCACACGGTAGCCGGGTCGATGGAGCCGCAACGGGTGCCCATCATGACGCCGTCGAGCGGGGTGAGGCCCATGGTGGTGTCCATGCACTTGCCGTCCTCGATGGCGCACAGGGAAGCGCCGGAGCCGATATGGCACACGACGACCTTGCGAGCCTCGCCGTTGGTCATCTCGGCGACCTTCTTGGAGATGTAACGGTAGCTGGTGCCGTGGGCGCCGTACTTACGGATGTGCAGCTTGTCGCAGACGTCCTTGGGCAGGGCGTAAGTCTTGGCGACCTCGGGCATGTTGAAGTGGAAAGCGGTGTCGTAGACCGTGACGTTGGGCAGGTCGGGATACTGCTCCAGGCAGTACTCGATAACGTTGGCCTCGGGGTTGTTGTGCAGCGGCGCCAGCGGAGCGACCTCGCGGATCTTGGCGAGGACGTCCTCGTCGACGAGGGAGGAATCGCCGAAGTACCAGCCACCCTGAACGATACGGTGACCAATGCCCTCGATCTTGACGCCGTTGGCCTCGAGGTCCTTCAGAACGACCTCGATGGCGACCTTGTGGTCGGGGAACTCGATGTTCTCGGTCACCTTCTTGGAACCGTTGGCAGCGTGGGTGAAGGTACCGCCGGTAAAGCAGACGCGCTCGCAGGAGCCCTTTGCGGACACCTTGTGGGACTTGGTATCGATGACCTGATACTTAAGGGTCGAAGATCCTGCGTTGACGACCAGAACGTTCATGTGTCTCCCTACTAACAGGCGGTGTGGCACCGCCAGGTTACATACGCTTCAATAATAAACCCAAACGCCCTCGCGCTCGGGTTTGTTGCGTTGATATATAAGTTATCGGTGCCTAAATACTCATGGCCTTTGACTTGTAAGACGAAATAGCGCGGGGATATACACCAGGGAAGAAATCCCGAGCGCAACAAGCAATACGACTCGAATGCCCGCAACGCTACTCAGCACAGAGTTGAGCAGATAGAAAAGAACAGCACCCACCGCCACCATCTGGCTTTGAACCGAAATCAGTGAACAGCGCATCGATGAATCGACAGCATTTTGAAAAATTGAGTATTTAATTGGAGCAAATAACGAGTAGGCGACCGTCTGCAACACATAGAACACGGGCAGCAAATAGACCGGAGTAAAGGGAATCAAAAATAGAGCAGTCAGGGAAAGGCGCACGATGCCGCAAATACGCGCAAAACGGCCCTTGTCGACATGAGCAATCACACTGGGCACAATAAGCCCCATGGAGGCCGAGGCAAGGAGCTGGACCGCAATGATCACACCCGAAGCGACGGCATTCATTCCGCGACCCGCAAGCAACAGTGAGAAAAAGTCTTCCAGGGCGACAAAAGCAAATGCTTGAGAACAGTCCATGATGAACGCTGACCGAAGAATGCCATTACCCGCAATAGCAGCACCGATCATCTTCGGGCTAATTCCATACTCAGGTGTCACCGCGGTGCCCTCTCTTCTCACCTCAGGAATACAGACAACGACAACCAATGTCAGCACCATTGCGATGATATCGACCGAAAGCCCAATGAGATACGCGCCAGCGGACGAAATGAAACCGCCCACACAAGCGGAGAGGGCATAAGACACATAGAAGATGAATCGCTCAACGACATTAAGTCTTACGAGCTGGTCCTGAGAGACGCTGTCAATGTAAATCGCTTCTATGGATCCGCTCATACATGCAACGGCAAAACCTTTGAGAGCAAACGCGCCGATTAAAAGCAGAGGAGAACGGACGAGAAGCAGGGCGACATAGTATCCAAGCATCCCCACGACGCCAACGAGACCACTTGTCTTTCGTCCAAACCTATCGGCAATATAGCCAGTGGGAACTTCAAGGATGAACTTGCTCACTTGATATGCAATCATCATGCTAGAAATCGCCACCATCGAGAATCCGACGAATTCAAGGTAAACCGTCAGAAAATACAAAATGGTGCTGAAGTTCGACAGAAAAACAAACGTCATATAAAGCAAAATCGTACGATCGTTCATGCTCCGCCCTCCAAGAGCCAATAACCCAAACCGAAATCTTGGAAAAGCATGAGGGCAGAGCCGTCAGTCATGTGTTACAAGGCGTCAACATTCACTTGACGCCACGAGGCCAAATGACCTCACGAAGCAAGGTGACGCAATAGGTGAAGAAATACCGTCTGGTGTCGATCGGTCCAGACATTTTGTCGATAGCAAAAGTAGATGGGCAAGGCTACGTCATGCGAGCCTTCAATGGAGCACTCGCTCACTTCCAGTCCATCTGATGCGAGAGAAGAGCCAGAAAAACTCAATATCAATCCCCCGGCCTGAAGAAACTCAGCCTGTGCCCTGTTTCCGTATTCGACATCGCGAAAGCGGAAATTAACCAGCTGAGCTTCGGGGCATTGATTGATTGCATTGAGACAGGGCGACAAATTAATGGGAACAGCTAACCTGCCGCCCAGTAACTCACGAACGGTCATAGCGCCCACAGATTGATGACCCGCTGGGCAAGAAAGAACCTTGAGCTCCTTTTCACCCAAGTATTTCGAAGAAAGGACACTGTCCCTTGGCTCCTCAAATGAGATGGCCGCATCCGAAATGCCAAGCACAAGTGATTCAAAGCATGTGGCCGTTGGCTGATGCCAAACATCAAGGTGAATCTGGGGGTGCGAGCTTTCAAACGAGTCGTACCAGTTTTCGGCAAAAAGACGCCCCCGCCCGTGAAGACAGGGGGCGTAAAGACGGAAGTGGCCGTCGGGCGAAACGCCACCGTTCCCCGATTGAGCGTACTTTTTGAGATCGTCGACTTGTGCCAGGATCACGCGTGCACGACGCGCAAATTCTCTGCCCGCCGGAGACAAAACAGCCTCCCCCGCCGATCGGTCGAGCAAAACAATCTGATACTCAGATTCCAACTTTTTGATTGCCGACGAAACGGCCTGTGGGCTCACGTGAACGGCGCGAGCCGCTTTGCGCACGCCGCCGTAGTTCGCTACCGCTTGAAGGTATTCGAGTTGAGAAAGCTGCATAGGTTACTCCAAAGGCAGCCAAGGCGACGGGCTGTGCGTCCTCAGATGAGGTTCTCGCCCAGGTTCTTGCCGCCGAGGACGTGCATGTGGAAGTGCATGACGGTCTGGCCGGCATTGACGCCCTTGCTGGAGATGACGCGGAAACCGTCCTCCAGGCCCTTGGCCTTAGCGACCTCTTGGATGGCGTGGGCCATGGCGCCCATGGTCTCGGCAGGCACGTTGTCGGCGATGTCGCTGTAGTGCTTCTTGGGGATCACGAGCGTGTGGACCGGCGCCTGGGGGTTGAGGTCGTCGAAGGCGATGACCTGGTCGTCCTCATAGACAACGGTCGAAGGGATCTCGTGGTTGGCAATTTTGCAGAAGATGCAATCACACATGGTAGGTTCCTTTCTCACAGACCAAGGTAATTATATTTGGTCGAGATGGTTAGAACGAGAGACTGTCGTCGGTGTTGGCGGCCTCGCCGTCAGCGAGCACGTCGTTGCCGTCGACGTCCTTCAGAAGCACCGAGACCTTCTGCTCGGCATCGGACAGACGGGTGCGCAGGCTCTTGAGGAGCTCGACGCCGCGGGTATAGCTCTCGAGCGACTCCTCAAGCTCCATATCGCCCGACTCCAAGCTGCGGATGATGAGCTCCAGCTCCTGCGAAGCCTGCTTGTACGTAAGCTGCTCGACCGGGGTCTTCTCTGCCATATCTGTTTCCTTTCCTAAAGGTTTATCGCTGTGAAACGCGGCCTATTCGACCGTATTGACCGTTGCCGCAACGTTGCCGTCTGCCATGCGCACGCGGATGGCGTCGCCGGGCTTAAAGGTCTTGGCGCTCGTAGCCACACCGTCATCGCTGTATACGATGGAATAGCCGCGAGCAAGCACCTTAAGCGGCGACAGGGCATCGAGCGACGCAGCAGCTCGGCCCAGGTCGGACGCGGGTTTGCTGAGCATCGTACGTCCCTGATGCTCCAGACGGGAACTCGCAAGCGTGAGCGCATGGCGCTTGCCATCGAGTCCCGAGGTGCTTGCAGCCAGACGCTCGGGCAGGCGTTCAAAGCTGGATCGGAAAGCCCCGACCGAGCGCGTTATGGCACCGGACAAACGATCGGCCGTCAAGGCAAGCTCTGACTCACGACGCTCGACCATAAACGTCGGATCGTTGAGACACGGGCGGCATGCGGCCGCATCGAGCGCGTCGCCCAAGCGAGCCGTATAGGTATCCCAGGAACGACGGCCACGCTGATCGAGCATCTCCAGGTCGACCTGGGCCGACCCAATCATCGATGCCATCGCGGCACCCAGACGCTGATGGCGCGCCTCGAGCACATCGGCCAACTCCGTCATGGCCGGCGCCACCGATTCGGCCGCCGCCGTGGGCGTGGAGGCGCGGCGGTCGCTCACCATGTCGCAAATCGAGGTATCGGGCTCATGGCCAATGCCGGTCACCACGGGCACAGGGCAAGCCGCCACCGCGCGGGCAAGCTCCTCGTCGTTAAAGGTCATGAGGTCCTCGAAGGAACCGCCACCACGCACGAGCAAAATACAGTCGGGCGCCGGCGTAATGGCAGCGGCGCGGCGCAAGCCTTCAATAAGCTCTGCCGGCGCACCCTCGCCCTGGACCTTTGCGCCCACGCAGACGAGCTCGACGAGCGGGTTGCGTCGGCGCAGCGTACGCTTGACGTCGTCGATTACCGCACCGGAAAGCGAGGTGACAACCGCCACGCGTGAGCAGAACACCGGGATGCGGCGTTTGCGCGCTTCGTCCATCAGGCCCTCGCGGCGTAGCTTTTCGGCCAGTTGCGCCACTTGTTGACGCAGCAGACCCTCCCCCGCCAGCGAAAACGAGCGAGCGACAAAGCTCATACGACCCGTGGGCTTATAGAGGTTGAAGCTGCCCTTAAAGCTCACCTGCATGCCGTCACGCAGATCGAAGGTACGCTTGAGATAGGCGCCCTTCCAAATGATGCAGTCGACGGCGGCCGAGTCGTCCTTAATCTGGAAGTAGCAGTGGCCGCTTCGGGCGTTGGGACCACGGAAACCCGTGACCTCGCCCAGAACGCTCAGCTGCGGAATGGCATCGAGCGCACCGGCAGCGATTTCTACCGCCTGGCTCACGCTGAGCTCCTTGCGCTCCTGCTCATCCGAACCGTCAATCTCGGCGGAAACGGCATTGCCGGTTAGATTCCAGCCCGCCACGCAGCCTCCTTTCGTCATCGTGCACATGGACTCCGGCCCTGCGCAAATTTAAGTCCAACACATAGTACAGCGCCGCGGGGACACGAATCCCCGCGGCGCCCAGCGATCCAATTTGTTATCGGTTGGAGTTTCTGTTGTAGCGAGCCATAAGATAGAGCAGCTGAATAATCGAGGTGAGCGCAGCGGCAACATAGGTAAGCGCGGCGGCCGTCAGTACCTTCTTGGCACCGTTGACCTGCTTGGAACTCATACCCGACTGCTCGATGTACGCCACGGCGCGTCGGCTGGCGTCAATCTCGACAGGCAGCGTAACGAGTTGGAACAGTACACTAAACGAGAAGAAGATCAACGCGAGGGATGTGAGCCCGGCAATGTTCATAAACAGGCCCAAGAGCAACACGATGGTCCAGGTGTTCTGGGTAAAGTTGACGACCGGCACGAGGGCGGTACGTACTTTCATCATGGCATAGCCGCTTTGACGCTGGGCGGCATGGCCCGCCTCGTGGCAGGCGACGGCAACGCTTGCGACCGAACCGCCCGAACGGTTGGCATCCGACAGATACAGGTTGTTATCCTGCGGGTTGTAATGGTCGGTGAGCTCACCGGCGACACCCTTGATACCCACGGCATTGCAACCGTTGGCGTCAAGCATGCGGCGAGCAACCGTGGCGCCCGTGTCGCCGTCCGAGCGAACCTTGGACCAGGTCTTGTACGTCGAATTGATATAGCTCTGCGCAGCAAGGCCAAGCACTGTACAAACAAGAACAACCAGCAGGTACAGCGGGTCGATACCAAAGCCGTAACCATAGTAATAGGGCATGCGAATTCCTCCGAATCGAGTTACACGTTGGAGGCATTTTACCCACTCAGCCGGCTAGGCTTCCCTATAACAGTTCAATCTTTCCGTCCTTCACGGTGAGTCCCATATTGCCGGAGAGCAGATCGTCCAGGCGCGAGCCCACAAGCTCAAAGCGCCAGCCTTCGCGCAGGGGGCTCTGCTCGGGGTGGTCAATATAGTCGGCCAGGTCATCGCGCGAGGCAATGACCGAGGTCGCCACGCCCGAGCGCTCGGCAACCAGGCGGATGAGCGCGTACATGAGATCCGTCACGCTCTCCAGCTCCGGAGAGATCTGGCGATGCCCGCGCACCATGAGCGGCAGGCGATCGTGCGGGCAGCTTGCGCCGCGCTTGATGGCCATGAGCGCGCCGTCCACATCGCGCTCACCCAACTGATCGGTACCGCGAATGCTGCGGAACTCCTCAACGCGCACGGGATTGCGCTTAACGAGCGCAAGCAGCGTGTCGTCGGACATGACCCACTTGCGCGGGATGTTACGGCGCTCGGCGCGGTCCTCGCGCCAGGCGGCGAGCTCGCGCGCGATGCCCAACTGGTGACGGCTGCACGAATTGATGCGTTTGACCTTGCGGAACGCCTCGTGGCGATCGGCGCGATAGTGCGACTCGTCAGCCAGCGGGCGCAGCTCGTCGAGCACCCAGTCCACACGGCCCAGCTCGCGCAGGCGGCTCATCATCTCGGTATAGGCGACGATCAGGTACTTGACGTCATCGATCGCATACTCGATCTGTTTATCGGTCAGCGGGCGGCGCGACCAGTCGGTCAGCGACTCGGTCTTGGGCAGCGATACACCGCAGAACGTCTGAACAAGCGCGCCATACGAAATCTGCTGGCGCTCGCCCAAAAAGGCGGCGGCCACCTGCGTGTCAAAAATCGGACGCGGCAGCACGCCTACGGTATGGAGCATGACCTCCATATCCTGCGAGCACGCGTGAAAGACCTTGGTCACGCTCTCGTCGGCCATAAGCTCGGCCAGCGGCGATAGGTCGTCGATTACCAGGGGATCGACCGCTACGCTCTCGGCAGGGGTGGCAATCTGAACCAAACACAGACGCGGATGGAACGTGCGCTCGCGCAAAAACTCGGTATCGACGGCAATCGCGTCGAACTCGCGGGCGCGCTGGCAAAAGTCGAGCAGAGCCTGATGTGTGGAAATGTACATATCAACCCATCGAATAAGGTTAGGCCCGAAAAACACGGGTAGGATATCGGCATTGCCCTACAACTATACTCGGTTAGTCACAGAACGGGAACGTAAGTATGCGCTGCCTTATCATCCACAATCCGGCATCGGGTCCCAGCTCAGATGAAATCTACGCATTCACACACGCCCTTGCGCAGGGCGGCGACGAGGTCGTGATGCGTTTTATCGGCGATGGCATGGAGCCCGAGGACGCCGTGGCAGACGTGCGCGAATTCGATCGCGTGGTTGTCTCGGGCGGCGACGGCACCGTTTCCAACGTGCTCGACCAGATGCGCGGGTGCGGCGTCCCCACGCTCGTCTTCCCCTCCGGCACGGCTTGCCTGTTCTTCAACAACATCGGCAATGCCCCCGAGGCGGCGGCGCTCGCCAAGGCATGCCGCGCCGGCCGCACGGTCAAAGTCGACATGGGCGAGCTCTTTTGGCTCGACGAGAACGGCAACGAGAAGCGCCATGGCTTTATCATCATCGCTGGCTCAGGCTTCGACGCCGAGATCATGATGAAGGCCGCTCCCACCAAAAACGACATCGGCGAGATCGCCTACTTCCTCTCTGCGCTCGCCACGCCCAACCCCACGGTGGCGCACTTTACGATTGAGCACGACGGCATTGTCGAGGAGCTCGACGGCATCTGCTGCATGGCCGGCAATACCTCGGTCATCCAAAACGACATCAACCTGTTCCCCGACTGCCGCATGAACGATGGCATGGTCGACATTGCGGTCATCGAACCCGTGCGCACCGTGCAGCTGTTGCCTACTGTGATCACCGCTGCGCTTGACCCCGCCGGTAAGGTACTCGGGCGCCCGCAGTTCAAGATCATCCAGACCAAGGAAGCCGAGATTACCTGCACCCCGTCGCTGGGCATGCAGTTCGATGGCGAGATTATCTCCAGCAATTCGGGCGTCTTTGGAGCCCGCGCGCTTCCGCAATGCCTCGACCTCATCGTCGACGAATTCTCACCGCTTGGTAAATAGGAGGACCCCATGAACGACAATCCCCTGATCGGCTTTATCATCATCGTTTTGGCCATGCTCGTCGGCTATGCGATCAACGTGATCCACCGCCGGAAGAAGTAATTCCACATTGGTATGATATTCATCCAATTATCGTCTCCCCTGCTGTTTATGCATTTGCCAAACAGCGGGGGATTTTTCATTTCGGTATTTCCAGACGCTTTATCCAGATACAGTAATTGCAGGGCGTCTTTATTTGGCTAAAGCTACAGACTGAGTATAATTAACCGCTCATCGTATATTTCATTACGCTTATCGAGTAAGTATTTTTCATAGATGAATATTGTTTCCGATTCGTTACGCTAAGGGAGTGTCTTTATTGGCTGAAGCCCTCTGGCGACAGAGGGCTTTCGCACGCTGGGAGGGATTATGAGGAAAACTCACCCCGTCAACGCGCTCAAAAAGCTGGGCATAGGCCTCGCCTTTGGAGCTGCAACCATCATGTCCATGCCGACCTCTGCGCTCGCCTGCACGCAGATGTACATGGGCAAAGATCTAACGGCCGACGGCAACACGTACTATGGCCGTGCCGAGGACTTTGGCAAGCGCTATCTCAAGCACTATGGCATCGAACCCGCCCACGAAGCCGGCTTTACGTACAGCTCGAATGAGTCTGCTTTCGAATACACTTCGAATAAGCCTACATATCGCTACAGCTACGTACGTGACCATCCCTCCAATTGGGAGGGCCACACCGACGCCTACTCCGAAGCCGGTATCAACGAGAAGGGTGTCTCTTGCTCCGCTACGCTGAGCACCTCCTATAACGAGGATGCCAAAGCAGCAGACCCAATCGATGAGGCTACCGGCATCGGCGAGTACAGCTACGGCAGCGTCATCCTGGGCCAGAGCGCCAATGCCCGCGAGGGCGTCGAGCTCCTCGGCAGCCTGATCGACGAGCAGGGCACTTGCACTAACGACCAGATCATTATCGCCGACAACAACGAGACCTGGCTGTTCGCCACGCTTTCTGCCCATCAATGGATTGCCATGAAGCTGGCCGACGACGTCGCCTCACTCAACCCCAACATCGGCAGCCTCAACTACGATGTCGACCTGAACGATACTGAGAACTGCCTGCACTCCAAGGACATCGAGTCCATGCCCGTGGAGAAGGGTTTCGCCAAATACTCCGCTGACGGTAAATTCGATGTCGCCCAAACGTATGGCGAAAGCCTCGCCGATTCTGGCGTTAACCAATGGTCCCGCTATGTGCAAGGCCGCCATTATTTTGCTAGTCAGCTGACCGAAGGCACGGATTACGAAATTAAAACTATCACCGATAAGGATGGAAAACCCGTCCAAAAGGGAGCTATGGTCAGCGAAATCCAGCCTCTGTTCTTCAAGCCTGGCAAGTCTGGTTGGAGCACCTTTGAGCTGATTCGTGCCTTCGGCAACCGCGGAGAGAACGTCCCTGGTCTCAACGCGAACACTGATGGCGTTTATTGCATCGGCAGCGAGCGCAACACCGAGATCAATCTCTTCCAGATTCGTCGCGGGTATGATCCCGAAGTCGCTACCATCCAGTGGGAAATGCTCTCCCGTGCCGCGTACTCTGTCGCCATCCCGCTGTACTCCGCTCTGATAACTGAAGTTAGCCCCTACTTCAGCGATCAGACCGTCTCCTTCGACCACTGCAATGCGAAAGACGTCGTGTACAACGAGGAGCCCGAGAACTCCATTAACTACGTCCTCATGGACATCAGCTCGCTCTGCTTTGAGAACCCTGACACCCTTGGTACCAGTGTCCGCACCTACCTCGACGCGCTCCAGAACGAGCTCATCGAGCAGAACAAGGAAGTTGACGCCGCTATGCTGGCCGAGACGACCACCGAGGGTCGCACCGCTCTGGCCAACAAGGCAGGCAAGGCTGCCACCGAGAACACCTACAAGAAGTGCAAGGCCCTGCTCCAGGAGATGCGCGCTTATCAGAAGGCCGGAAACTTTGACGAGCGCTTCACCCCGAGCGACCTGAACACCGAGACCAAGGGCCTCAAGGAGTCCATCACCTACGCCAAGGACGCCCTTGCCACCGACCCGGTCACCCCGGATCAGCCCGGCACTCCCGAGCAGCCCGGTAAGCCCGAACAGCCCAGCACCCCCGAGCAGCCTGAGCAGCCCACTAAGCCCGAGCAGCCCGCTGTCAAGCCTGAGAAGCCTGGCAAGTCGGACAACACCACGACCACGGTAACCACCAACAAGACGAACACCAAGGGCGGCCTGCCCACCACTGGCGATCGTTTTGATGGCCGCATGGTGGCCGCATTCGCCATCGCTGGCGTTGCCGTCATCTCCGCAGGCGGTTATATCCTCTATCGCCGCAACAAGGAGTAATCCCTCACTGGTGCGGGCGGGATGGCACGGTTCGTCCCGCCTGCCTTTTTGACCAGTGGGAAACACCGCTGAAATCTTTTCAAAAAAGATTTCCCCGCAAACACTTTGCTGTGCTATAGTGCAGCGCAACAGCAATCAGGTGCTACTGCGCCACGGCATCACGAAAGGAGCCACCGATATGAAGAACACGATGAAGTCTCTCAACAACTGGTGGTGGCGTGATGCGAATACGATCGGTCGACGGTGAGTCCCTCACGCCTGTTTTTGCGCTCTAGGTGATTGGAAGGCCTCCGGTTTCGACCGGGGGCCTTTTTCTATCTCGAGCCCGATCGCATTCGCATCACGCGCCTCCGCTTTTCTCTTACACCCCCTTCCGAAAGGATTTTCACCATGTCCCAGAACACCACCGCCACCCAGCCCCGTACCGTCCAGACCGCCGACCGCGGCAAGCTCGATGTCCGCGCCCTTGTCCTGCTCGCCATCCTGCTTGCCGCCGGCTTCATCCTCAACTTCACTGTTGGCAAGGCCATCTCGGGCATCTCGGGCGGCATGATCAGCCCCGAGTTCATCATCTCGGCCTTCTGCCTCACTATCCTGGTCGTTCGCCCCAATATTGGCCAGGCGCTCGTCATCGGCCTCATCTCGGCCGCCGTGATTCAGATCACCACCACCTCGCCGTTCGTCGATTTTGCCGCCGAGGGCATCGCCGCTATGCTCATGGCCGCCATCGTCAACGCCGCTGGCAAGAACGGGCAGGTTAAGCCTGCCATCGCCATCGTCGCAACCTTCGTGACCACCTTTGTCTCGGGCGTTATCTTCATGGTTATCAAGATGGCTATGCTCGGCGTGGTGGGCGAGCTCGCTGCCGCTATGCTGCCCGTGGTCGCCATGACCGCCGTCTTTAACGCCATTCTGGTCGGTGCCCTCTACTTGCCCATCCAGAAGGCCCTTAGGCTCAACTAACCCGCTCGGCTTTACGAGCCACCCCATCTTGGCGTTCATTCGACGCTCGCGTACCCAAGTACGCTTCGCTCCTCTTTCGCGCCAACCTGGGGCCCCTCGTAAAGCCGTCTCCGTGCTTCACCACCAAAGACCGTCCCAAACAACGAGCTTTTTTGGGACGGTCTTAAACAACTGGTCATTTAAGACTGTCCCCAATGACTATGAAAGGTATCCATGGAAACGATCATCAACGTCGACGATGTCTCGTTCTCCTATGGCACGCAGACCGAGCAGGCGCTCAGCCACATCTCGCTCAGCGTGAACAAGGGAGATTTCATCGGCATCATCGGACCCTCGGGCGCCGGCAAGTCCACGCTTGCCGCCTGTCTGTCGGGTGCTGTGCCCCACCACTACACCGGCACGTTCTTCGGGTCCGTCATGGTTGACGGCCACGACACCTGCGAGGTCTCGCTGACCGACGTGTCGCAAATCGTCGGCAGTGTGCTGCAGGATATCGACACGCAGATGGTCGCCTCGGTCGTCGAGGACGAGATGCTCTTTGGCCTCGAGAACTTTGCCGTTCCCCACGACCAGATCGAGCAGCGCGTGAGCGAGACGCTCGAGACCGTCGGCATCAGCGACCTGCGCGACCGCGAGATCGCCACCCTCTCGGGCGGACAGAAGCAAAAGGTGGCCATCGCCGCCATCCTCGCCATGCGTCCGCGCGTCTTGGTTCTCGACGAGCCCACCGCGGCACTCGACCCCGCCAGCTCCACGCTGGTCTTCGAGACGCTGCGTGAGGCAAACCGCATACTTGGAATCACCATCGTCGTCGTTGAGCAAAAGGTCGCCCTGCTCTCGGAGTACTGCAACCGCGTGCTCGTGCTCAACCATGGCGAAATCGCACTGCAGGGCGAGCCGCACGAGGTCTTCGCACACACCGATGAGCTTCGCACCATTGGCGTCGACTGTCCCCGTGTCACACGCATCTTCAATAGCCTCGAGGCCGATGGCCTGGCAAGCGGCGCCCCTTGCTTGGATGTCGACGAAGCCGAGTGTCTGATTTCGGGTATCGTCGACCCCGCACACGCTGCCATCGAAGCCCAGGCGCCCGCCGGTTCCCCGCATGCACCGTCGTTGCGTCCTCATGCCAAGGATGCCGAACCCGTACTCACCTTCGACCATGTTGAGTTTGCCTATCCCAACGGCGGCGCCGCCGTACACGACCTTAACCTGACCCTCTACCCCGGTGAGCTCGTGGGCATCGTCGGTCAGAACGGTGCCGGCAAGACCACGCTCACCAAGCTGCTCACGGGCCTGCTCAAGCCCGCCTCGGGCAGCGTGCGCGTCACGGGACTGGATACTGCAACCGTTCCCACGAGCCGCATTGCCCGCGAGGTCGCGACCCTCTTCCAAAACCCCGACCGCCAGATCTGCAAGGATACCGTGCTCGACGAGGTCGCCTTTGGCTTGGAGCTTGCCGGCATCGACCGTGCCGAGGCTCTGCGTCGCGCCCAGCTGGTCATCGACCGCTTTGGTCTGCCCGCCGACGAGGCACCGTTCTCGCTTTCGCGTGGCCAGCGACAAATGGTGGCACTTGCCTCCGTCGTAGTGGTTGAGCCCAAGATCGTCGTGCTCGACGAGCCCACGAGCGGCCTTGACTACCGCGAGTGCATGACCGTCATGGAAACCGTGCGCACCATGGCCGAGCGCGGATGCGCCGTCATCATGGTCTGCCACGACATGGAAGTCGTCTCCGACTTTGCCGAGCGCATCGTAGTAATGGCCGACGGCCGCATCCTCGACCGCGGCCGCACGCACGAGCTGTTCTCGAACATCGATCTCATGCGGCGTGCCTACGTGGAGCCTCCCCAGGTTATTGAACTCTCGCGCCGTCTGGCATCTTCCGTCTCGCCCGCTTTTGCGCAGGTGAGCGAGGTCACCGATGTCGTTCGAATTACCAAGGAGATGGTCCACCGTGGTTAACGTCATCGACTACATGCCGGGCGATACGCTGCTGCATCGCCTGAACCCCGTCGTCAAACTGGGCCTCGCCGCCGCCATCATCGTCGGCATCTTCTTGTCCGACACCTACGTAGCGCTGCTGGGCTTTTTGGCACTCACCCTTGCACTGGGTGCCTATGCCGGCGTCGTCGATCGTCTGCTCTCGCTGCTCAAGTTGCTGATTCCGCTCGCGCTTATCATGCTGGTGCTCCAGCTAGCCTTTATGCGCGATGGCAACGTGGTGTGGAGCTTTATCACCGACACGGGCCTCATCACGGGATCGAAGGCCTGTCTGCGCCTGCTGGGCGTGGCGTTACCACTCATCCTCATGCTCATGGTGACCAAGCTCAACGACCTTGCCAACGCCTGCGTCGAGGTGCTGCACGTGCCGTATCGCTATGCCTTCACCTTTACCACGGCGCTGCGCTTCGTGCCGGTGTTTGGTCAGGAGATGAACGCCATCATGGAGGCGCAGACCGCACGCGGCGTCGAGTACGACACCAAGAACCCCATCAAGAAGCTCAAGCTCATGCTGCCACTGTGCGTGCCACTGCTCATCTCGAGCGTGGGCAAGACCGATGCCACCGCGCTTGCCGCCGAGCAGCGCGGCTTCTATCTGCGTACGCGCGCCAGCTCGTACAAGCGCTACCCCATCAAGGGCCTGGACATCGCCGTGCTCATCGTCAGTATCGCCCTCATCGCCATCGGCTTCCTGTTCTAGTTCACCACCGACAGCAACCGCCCAACGCAAAAGGCCTCGGCTCGCACCAAACGAGCCGAGGCCTTTACTGTTTCACCAGATAAAACCTACCAAAATTAACCTGTCCCTTTTTGGCGGGTCGGAAGCTAGAGGCGGTAGGGGGCGCCGCTGCGGATGATGGATTCGCGCACCAGGACATCCATGGCGTCGAGGGTGATCTCGGGCATCTCTCGGTACTTCTGCAGCACCGAGAGCTCGGTGCAGGCCAGAATGACGCGGTCGCAGCCGCTACGGGCGAACTCCCACATCACGCGGTCGAACTTATCCATATCGGGCTCACGTCCGGCCTTCACATCATCGTAGATAAGCGACATCACATCGTTCTGACGTTTCTCGCTGGGATAGACGACCTCAACACCCGCAGCCTTACATTCGCGGCCGTAGACGCCCGCGCCCACGGTTCCGTCGGTGCCCATGATGCCAATCTTGTGCACCGGCTCGGCCGGCATACTCAGGTTGGGGTCGAACTCGCACTCCCCCATCACCGCACCGGCCAGAGCATAGCGCACCGACTCACGCGGCATGTGGATAATCGGCACCTTCGTAAACGACTGGATCTGGTCGTAGAAGTAGTGCGACGTGTTGCAGGGAATGGCAATGTGCGCACAGCCCAGCGACTCGAGTGCCTGGGCACACTCTTTCATGGTCGCCAGCAGCTTGGCATGCTCGCCGGTCTTAATGGCCAACGTGCGGTCGGGCATGGTCGACTTGGAGAGCACCACCATGTCGATATGTTCCTGATCGCAGGCAGCAGCCGTATGACGCACCACCTGGTCGTAGTAATACGACGTGGCCTCGGCGCCCATGCCGCCGATAACTCCCAGCTTTTCCATCGCCGCCTCCTTGGTGACGCTTGCGCAATTGCGCGTATCATACCCGCGCCCGCCCGATGCAAACCGGACGGGCGCCGCACTCATCTACTTGTAATACGTCTTGAACAGCTTAAAGTGGCGCAGCTTGGTGTGCCACATGCGCAGCCAGCGGTTAAAGACAAAGTCGCCCTTCATAAACGAAGGGTCGGCGCCCTTACCTTCCTTGTCCAGGCGATGCACCTTAGCGCGCAGCTCGGGATCCTTGACGTACTTGTCGACGACGCCCATGGGGACGACCATCCACAGGGCCTCGTCCTGCGCCGTCACAAACTCCGGCTCAAACGGGCGGTTGAACACATACTCGTCCACCACATACTTGGCAACGTTAAAGCCACTGTTAGTGACGTAGTAGTTGCTGCGGCCCTGGCGCGTGTTGAAATCGAAGAACTTAAACGAGCCGTCGCGCTCGTCGTACTTAACGTCAAAGTTGGAATAGCCCACAAAGTGAAGGTCCTCGAGCAACTTGCGCACGCCGCCCATGAGTTCGTCGTTAGGCTCGGTAATGATACAGGCATGGTTGCCGACACCGTGGGGCTGATGCTCCTCGAGCAGCACATGGCCCAGGCACATCATGCGGACCTTACCGTTGCGGTCGGAATAGCTGGTGAGCACGCGCATGTACTCGTCGTTGCCGGGCACGCGATCCTGCAAGATCAGATCGTCGGTGTAGCCGCTGGCATACGAATCGCGAATGACCTGTTCCAGCTCGGCGCGGTCGGCAATCTCATAGGCCTTCTTCTGGCCCTCGAACTCATGCTGCCACCACATGATGCCGTCAGAAGGCTTCAGAATCATCGGGTAAGGAAAATCGATCTGGTCGAGCACTTCGGCAGGCGCCTCACCCTGAGCATTGAGCATCGCCTTGGTAAAGGTAAACGTGTGTGGATAGGGCACGCCATGCTTCTCGCACAGCTCGTAGAAGATCTCCTTCTTCTGGCACTGCTCGAGCATGCTGTAGGGCGCGTAGGGAGCGACGATGTTATCCGCCAGCTCATGAGCATCCTTGGCTTGAGCCACGAGAGCGACATAGTTGTCGCCGCAGCCCACAAGGACAATAGTCTTGTCGGCATGCGCTTGGGCAATGCCGTTGACGGTTTTGAGCATCACGGGCATGGTGTCGATATCCACGTTGGGCGTGTAGTCGATAATCTGGCTGCGGTACGCGGGACCCGTCTGATACTTGCCAAAGACCAGACTCTTGACCTGGTACTCCTCGTAGAAGGCGCGCGCCACCGAATAGGCGTTGATGTCGCCACCAAGCAGCACGGGAATGAACTCGCGCTCTGTAAATTGCAATGCCATGGAAACTTCCTATCATGAACTGCCCACACAACGGGCGGTCTTTGCGCAACTGATTTATTTTAGCGTGCCAAGCCGCCGGCGCCCAAAGCTCCACCGTATCTATGGCAATCGACGTAATCGTCCAGCACGAAGACGGCGCTCACCGTTGTATGACAACGGGCAATGAACCTACCATTGTTGTAGGATTCAGTGTATTGACATCCTCGAGCGAAAGGCGCGCACGTGCCCCAAGACCATCCGACCGATAATCCCATCCTCAATGCCGCGAGGCGCGAGCTGGCGAAACGTGCGAAAGCGACCGCTCCCCTGTGCACGGCAAACGACGCCTACAACGGACCCGCCCACATCGTCTCGATCAACACGTCGGTACACAAGGGCACTCGCAAGTCGCCCGTCGCCGATGGACGCGACACCGTTATAGAGCAATTTGGCCTCGCCACCGATGCGCACGCCGGACATTGGCACCGTCAGGTTTCCTTTTTAGCCGCGGAGTCCATCCAGACGGCGCAGGCACGCGGGCTCGACGTACACGAGGGTGACTTTGGGGAGAACTTCACAACCCGGGGCATCAACCTGCTCTCGCTCCCTTTGGGCACACAGCTCAAGCTTGGAAGCGACGTGCTCGTCGAAATCAGCCAAATCGGCAAGGTCTGCCACACCCGTTGCGCCATCTACTATCTCGCCGGCGACTGCATCTTTCCCCACGAGGGCGTTTTCGGCGTGGTACTAAAGGGCGGAGAGGTCAACGCCGGTGACGAAATCCAGGTAGTCAAGCTCGGCGACGGCACCTGTTCGTTCACCCCCGCCGAGGCCCTCGAAGAGATTGAGCAGGCTCGCCAGAAGGGCACGCTGTAGTTATAAAACCCCACGTTGAGATGGCTTTTACAGCCCAAAACTCCTCTCAAACAGAGCTCTGTAACGTTAAAGTTGAACTCTATGGTTTCTCAACAATTCATCATAACTGCAGGTCAAAGCCAAAGCCTCAAGTTCAACTTGACCCTTTGGAACCTTTAAGGTTCAAGTTGAGGTCGAAAGCAGTAGTAGAATACCGTTCGAACCATAACCTACGATTGATTGCAGAGGGACTGGATGCAGCATTCGAATCATCGCACCGCAGCGTTCATTGCGTCGAAGCCGGCTCGTATCATCACGAGCGCCGTGCTCGCCGTTGCGCTGACGGCCACGCCGATGCTCTCCCCCGTTGCGGCGTATGCCGCCTCGCAGGCAACGCAGGACCAGCTTTCCGCAGCCCAGCAGAAGATCGAAGCCGCCACGAGCGCCTACAACGACGCCCGCACCAAACTCGATGACCTGCAAAAGCAGATTGACTCCAATGAGGCAAGCATCGAGGAAATCGAGGCCAAGCTTCCCGAGCAGCAGGCCAAGGCAAGCTCCGCCATGCGCGATCTGTACAAGTATCAGAAGGGCACCAATCCCATCGTGAGCTTCCTGGTCAACGCACAGAGCCTGGGTGAGTTCATCACGACCTGCAAATACACCAACCAGATCACGAGCTCGAGCGTCGACGAGATCGAACAGCTCAATAACATGCAAACCGAACTCGAGCAGAACAAGGCTGAGCTCCAGCAGGCCAAGTCTCAGCTTGAGGCAGAGCAGAAAAACGCCGAGGATGCGCTGGCACAGGCCCAGCAGCTCCGCAGCGAGGCACAGGCAAAAGCCGAGCAGGAAAATGCCGCCGAGCTTGCCAAGCTTGAGGCCGATAAGGCCGCTGCCGCCGAGAAGCTCTCGGGCGAGGGCGTAAGCGGCAGCAATTCCAGCAGCCAGGCCACCAACACCAACACCACCATCGACACCACGGTGAACAGCTCCAATACTGGTAGCTCCGATTACGATTCGTTCATTAATGAGTGGACAGGCCGCATCGACAATTATCTCGCCGGCTCCCCCATGGCAGGCCAGGGCTATAACTTTGCCGTCGCCGCTTGGAATACCGGTGTCGACCCCCGTTGGTCCCCCGCCATCGCCTGCATCGAGAGCACCAAGGGTGCTTATTGCGCCAATTCTTACAACGCCTGGGGCTGGAGTGCACGTGGCGGCGGTTGGCGCAGCTTTGGCAGCTGGAGCGAGGGCATCTCCGCTCACGTTGCCTATCTGGGCGCCAACTACGGCTCCACCCTTACCCCGGCAGCGGCCAAAAAGTACTGCCCGCCCACGTGGCAGGACTGGTACAACAAAGTCGCCGCTCAGATGAACCGCATCTAAGTGCAACTGCAAAGGGCCCCAATGGGGTCCTTTTCTTTTAGGTAGCGGAGGTATCGACGACGCCGGTCGCATTGGCAACCGCGACTATGACAATCATGCATAGGAGCAGCACACCCAATGCCTTGAGCCAGAGTTTCGCGAGTTTCTTGCCGCGATAGCTGTCGAGCAGTGCGAATCGCCGACGAAGACGGCGCTTATCGAGCAGTGCGAAATGCATAAGCACCATAAGGCCATCGACAAAGAAAAAATACTCGATTATGAGAAGCCACGTCGGGTAGCTTTGGTTTGCTCCGGTGGGGTGAAAGACGGCAAAGTGACTTCCGGCAAAGAACACAAGCAGCGAGAAGCAGACGAGCGTATTCCAAATGCGGCCCAGAGACTCCGGAACGCGAGAGAGCAGGCCGCATGCAGCGGAGGCGGCAGGGCCAGGAGGCCCTGCGGGGTTCTGGAGCCCTTGGGGCGTCAACACCGTCTCCGAGGCCGGAGTTCGGACAGGCGGCGCAGGAGGCCGCACGGGGCGACTCAGATCGTATGCCGCGCGCGTCGCCCGTCCCAACGCTTCCGCACTCGCAAAACGCTTGGCCGGGTCGAGCGCCATCGACATGCAGACGGCATCGGCAAGTGGAGTGGGAATGCCGCGCGCCTCGCATTGCTCGCGCATTTCGAGCCCTGGCTTAGGGTCGACTCCCGTCAAGCAGAAGAACAACAGGGCGCCAAGTGCGTAGACGTCGCTTCGCACGCTCGTCTGCCCAAACCCATACTGCTCGGGCGGCGCATAGGGTCGCGTGCCAAACTTGACGGTGTCGGCATCGGCGCCATCGTGCCATACGCGCGCGATCCCCAGGTCGATAATCACCAGCGATGAAAACGTCAGGCCGTCATCAGGCGTATAGTTGGCACCTGTCACGATGATATTCGACGGCTTGAGGTCACGATGGATCACCGGCGCCGACGTCTCCCCCGCCATTGCAAAACCGGTATGGAGCTCGCCCACGGCGTCGCAAAGGACAGGATACAATTCACACGCATAATCGGGGGTGGCTCCCAGACGGTCCACCAGCGCCCCGAGCGTCTCCCCTTCGATGTATTCCATAACCACGTTGAGCTCGTCGCCCACACGACGACAATCGACGATTCTGGGCAGGTGCTCAAAACGCCTGCCTGCACGCTGAACGGCAAACAGACGCTCGTATGCCCCGCCGATTTGAGCCGAAGCATCGATGCGTTTACGGACAAAGGGGCCGAGCGAGCCACCGCCGGTTCCTTCAAAGTACACGAGCTCGGTTGTTTCAACGGTCGAGCGCTTAAGTACACGCTCCACGCGATAGTTGTCGTCGCAATCGAGCGACGCCAGGTGCTCGGCAAGCGCTGCGGTCAGCTCGTCATCGGAATATGTTGGGGTCTGAGTATCCATAGCCTCCATCATAGCGCAGGGCGCAGAC
Organism: Collinsella aerofaciens; assembly: GCF_020709435.1. GTDB lineage: Bacteria > Actinomycetota > Coriobacteriia > Coriobacteriales > Coriobacteriaceae > Collinsella > Collinsella aerofaciens_AU. The sequence continues at coordinate 72,545 of NZ_JAJFDP010000003.1, read as the reverse complement.
ACCCCATGGCATCCGCGCCCCGTTCGTTTGCATCGTTGTTCGGCAGCTCCGCCGGCTCAGATATCAGCCGCTAACTCACCGTCTCCTCGCCAAAGCGATACAGCTCCTCGTTGACCTTTTGGAGGCTGCACCCGCGATCGATGCAAAAGATGATAATCGCATCGCGGCGGTCCTTGCAGTTAAGGACGCTTACCCCGGCAGCCGTCAGCGCACGGTTAGTCTCTTTGAGCGTCAGCGCCATCGCAAAGGCAATCTGCAGCACCTTATTGCGGCTCGGATGCCGCGCACCGGTAAAAATCTGATAGCCAAAGGTCTCATTGAGATCAGCCATACGGACCACGCGCGAGCGCTCCAAGCCCTTTTCCTGCAGTAGCTGCTTCAGGTAGTCCGAAAGCGACGGGGCGGCAAAGTCGTGCTCCCTGATATAGCCATCGATGTTCGGCGCATCGAGAAGCTCATTGAGCAACTCCTCGGTCAGCTTTTTATCGGACATACGACTTCACCTCCCCCAGTGCATGCAACATGCTAGAAACCGCTTACGTCCGAACGCTCCCAGCTAGCAACCTGGTCGGGAGACACCGTACCCAGCGCCTCGAACTTCCAGGAGCCGCCCGCCTTCAGATGATTGGTGTTTGCAAGAGCCGTTCCAACCTGGTTGCCATCGGCATCATACAGAACATATTCAATCTGAATGTAGCTCTTTTCCTTGTCCGTGTTATTGGTCAGGGTGCCCGTGATCTTATAGGTAAACTGATTGGAAGTGTCTTCAGCCTCGTCAGCAATGGTATACGGTTCTTGCGGTTCTTTTTGCTCCTCAGCCTGCCGTGTCGTCTCGGCAGGTTTTGCCGAATCGCTCGCAGACGAATCGGTTGAGTTGCCGCCCATAGAGCCCACGGCACCGACAATAACCAGCACCACGATGATGCCTAGGACAATCTTGCCGATTGGCTTCTTTCCCTCTTTTGCCATTATTCATCCTTCCTACGATCCGGCTACCGTGCCGGTACACAGCACATCGTAGGAAGGATTGAACTTGAATTCATTAGCTGAGAGCTAAGGCTGCGGTAAACGACCAATGCAGTTATCCAAACGCCGAGCAAACGCACTGCGCGCGACCGTCTGCTGGCAGTGCATCAACCCACCGTGACGGATTCCCCGGTAAAGGCACTGATCATCAACAGGACAAAGAAAACAAGGTAGCTGGCACTCAGCAGGTACGCAATGATCAGAAAGACGACCCAGCCGACATTGGTTTTACCGTCGGCACGGCGTTGCTCGCGATTGCGGCAGAGCCAAATCGTCACGCCGATGGCAGTGATAAACAGCACGAGCGCCGCCGCGGCAAGCCCGGCAAGCGCAAACATCACGCCAATGCTCACAGCAATAACCGGAAGCAGCAGCAAACCGCACCCGCATCCACCCGGACTATATACGGCAGACTGTCGGCGTCGCCTCATCGCCGCGCCACCCCCATCATCTTTGAGCACTACAGTGCGATAGCCTGCTGAACAGGAACGATCTTGTCGAGTTCCGGTTCGATCCGCCTTTTCTCGGCCTCAAGGTCAAACGCCACCTGAGCGCGCAGCCAATAACCATCCGTCAGGCCAAAATAACGGCAAAGACGGAGGTCGGTGTCGGCCGTCACGCGACGTTTTCCCAAGACAATCTGCCCGATACGCTGAGCCGGAATCCCAGTCTCTTTCGCAAGGCGATATTGAGAAATGCCCATGGGAACAAGAAACTCCTCTTTGAGAAGCTCACCAGGAGTCACCGGCGACAGCAAATCGGCCGAAGTCTCATCACTTGTGATAATCGACGATTTCGACATTCCAAGCCATCTCCTGTCTCCACTCAAAACAGACCCGATAGCGCTCGTTAACACGGATGCTATATTGACCGGCACGATCGCCCTTCAAAGCTTCCAGGCGGTTGCCCGGTGGAACGCGAAGATCATCAAGTGAAGCACAAACCTGCAGTTGGCGAATCTTCCTCAACGCAACACGCTCAAAGGGCACGAACCTCCTGACCCGCACACCCATGGCAAAGCGTTCGGTATCCTCATCTTTATACGATGCAATCATAGTATCGCCTTACGTTAGTAACGTCAAACGTTTCTATAGACTTACATCTCTATTATATCGTACGTTTGTTCGTGTTTTCTAGAACAAATAGTCCTTCACGCCTTAGTCAAGCGAAAGTAATCGTTTGTAGACATCGAGGCCTTTGAGTAGGATTTCCTCGTCGAAGAGCATGCTATCGGTATGCAGAGCGCTTGTGGCATAGGCGGGGCAGCCATCCGAATCACTCGGGTTGTCTTGGTCCTCTGGCATACCCGTGCCCAGCAAGAAGAACACGCCCGGCAGATGGCGCTGATAGAAAGCAAAGTCCTCGGCAATTAACAGCGGCTCCTCTACAAGCTGCAGCCCGGGCAAGGCAGGCGTGATGTTGGCAAACAGCTCGGGGTCGTTATCGACCGGTGGATAGCCCTCGGCAAAGTCGAGATCATACGTGCAGCCCGTTGCGGTGCACGCCTCGTCGAGTACACGGCGTACGCCCTCGCGCGCACGGTCGAACATGTCGTCCGTAAACACACGCAGGCTGCCGGCAACATGGGCCTCCCCTGCCACCGCATTGCAGACGGTACCGGCCTGCAGCAAGCCGAACTTACCAATGCAGGGCTCGTCGGCACCCAGCTTGTCCATGAGTTCGCGCTCGGAAACCAAGAACTTGGCAGCCGCCAATGCCGCATCGTGCGATTCGCCAACGGGAACGCCGTAGGTCTTGGCGATATGGATGCTCGTCCCGTGAATGTGCACATGCGTCTCGCTCGAACGCGCTAGCAGCGGACCGGGGCAGCTCGCCAACGTGCCGGCGGGCAGATCGGGCCACACATGGAAGCCAAAAATGCGGTCGGCCCCATAGCGCTCGAACACACCGCTCTCGCATACCGTCTTGGCACCACCGGTCGTTTCCTCGGCCGGCTGGAACACAAAGAGAACATTGCGCCTAATGGCGCCCGGATGCTCGCGAATCGTACGGTCGACATACGTCGCGGCGGCAAGCGCCATGGCCATGTGTCCGTCATGTCCGCAAGCGTGCATCTTGCCGGGATGGGTTGAGGCAAAGGCCGCTCCCGTCGCCTCCGCGATGGGCAGCGCATCCATATCGGCGCGAATCGCCGTGGCATGCGCGGCATCAACGCCGGCGTCGAAGAAAGCGCAGACGCAGCTGGGGCACGGATGGGTCACTTCGCAGGTGAGCGGTGCCAGCACGCCCTCGATATAGGCAATGGTTTGCGGAAGATCGAAATCGAGCTCCGGAATGCGATGGAGATCGCGGCGATAGCGACGGAGTTCTTGGAGCTCGGTCATGGGGATTCCTTTCATGGGGCAACTCAGTTGTCACCTATTGTGACGCAGGATTGTGGCGCCCTCGTTTCTAGCATGATGCTGCATTTTTTAAACGTTATATACGAATACTCTTGTTTGGTAAAGTGCAACGTGGTAGGGTCTTTACCACTTGATAGAGGCGCGGGCACGAAGAGCCGCGGGCGAGTCGGCAGACTTTGACCCCGCGGGGAGGCGAAACCCGCCGAACTGGGTTTTTCGGGCACGAACAGCCTGGTGGGCCTGCGGGAAACACTCGCAGGACTGTCTGCAGCAATGCGGGAGCGCTATCCGGACATTGGGTCCACGCTATGCGGATTCGATGCGCAGATGGCGCCGTCTGGATAGCGAGGTTTACGGGACATGGCATTGACCCCCAACGAGGCATATGCGGCCAAGCAGCCGTTTGTGGACAAGGAGACACTCGAGCATATCGTCGAGCAGTTCCCCACGCCGTTTCATCTATACGACGAGGCGGGTATCCGCCGCAACATGCAAGAAGTGCGCGACGCCTTTGCGTGGAACCCGGGGTTTAAGGAGTACTTTGCCGTCAAGGCCAACCCCAACCCGGCCCTTATCTCAATTCTCAACGAATACGGCTGCGGCTGCGATTGCTCGAGCTATACCGAGCTCATGATCGCCCGCTCGCTGGGCATCACCGGCCATGACATCATGTTCTCGTCCAACGACACGCCGGCGGCAGACTTTGAGCTTGCCGACAAGCTGGGCGCCATCGTCAACTTCGACGATATCAGCCACATTGAGTTTTACGAGCGCGTCGCGGGACCCATCCCCAAGACGGTGAGCTGCCGTTTTAACCCGGGCGGCCTGTTCCAGCTTTCCAACGGCATTATGGACAACCCGGGCGATTCCAAGTACGGCATGACCACCGAGCAGCTCTTTGATGCCTTCCGCATGCTCAAGGCCAAGGGCGCCGAGGACTTTGGCATCCATGCCTTCCTTGCCAGCAACACCGTCACCAACGATTACTACCCCAAGCTCGCGCGAATCCTCTTTGAACTTGCCGTGCGCCTGGAGCGCGAGACCGGTGCACATGTCGCCTTTATCAATCTGTCCGGCGGTGTGGGTATCCCCTACCTGCCCGAGCAGCAGGCCAATGACATCCACGCCATCGGCGAGGGTGTACACGCGGCCTACGACGAGATCCTGGTTCCCGCCGGCATGGGCGATGTGGCGATCTGCACCGAGATGGGCCGCTTTATGATGGGCCCCTACGGGTGCCTGGTCACCAAGGCCATTCACGAAAAGCGGATCTACAAAGACTATATCGGCGTGGACGCAAGTGCCGTCGACCTCATTCGTCCTGCCATGTATGGCGCTTACCACCACGTTACAGTGATGGGCCAGCCGGGTGGCCCCGACAAGTCCGCAGCTCCCGTCACGAACACGTACGATATCACGGGCAACCTGTGCGAAAACAACGACAAGTTCGCCATCGACCGCGAGCTGCCGCATATCGACATGGGTGACCTGCTTGTAATCCACGATACCGGTGCGCATGGCTACTCCATGGGCTACAACTACAACGGACGTCTGCGCTCCGCCGAGGTCCTGCTGCGCCCCGATGGCGCGGCCGACCTCATCCGCCGCGCCGAGCGCCCGGGCGATTACTTTTCCACGCTCGACGTGCTGCCGTGCGGCCGAGAGCTGCTGGCCAAGTCGCGCGCCGAAAGCGCCCGCCGTCGCGCCCAAGACGAGCGCCTGGCAGTCGCAGCTCAATGGAACAAACGCATCCAGATCGCGGAGGCGAAGGAGAAGAACATGGACATCCGCAATCTCGAGGGCTCAATCGTCGCCCTGGTTACGCCGTTTAAAAAGGACGGCAGTGTCGACTTTGACGCGCTCGAGCGCCTTATCGATTTCCACTTGCAAAATGGCACCGACGCCATTCTCACCCTGGGCACCACCGGCGAGAGCGCCACGATGACCGATGACGAGGACAACTCCGTCGTCGCCGCCGTGGTCAAGCATGTTGCAGGACGCGTCCCCGTCATCGCCGGCTCAGGCTCCAACTCCACGCAGACCATGCTCACCAAGTCGCTTACTTACCAGGGCTTGGGAGCCGACGGCCTGCTGCTCATTACCCCCTACTACAACAAGTCCAACGAAGAGGGTATCTATCAGCACTTTAAGACCGTCGCCGATGCCGTTGACATCCCCTGCATCCTGTACAACATCCCCGGCCGCTGCGGCTGCGGTATCAGCGAGCGCAACGTAGAGCGCCTAGCCGCGCACCCCAACATCATGGGCATCAAGGAGGCCTCGGGCAACGTCGCCTACGCGGCCAAGATCGCCCACCTGCTGTCCGACGATTTCCGCATGTACTCGGGCGAGGATGCACTCACAGTGCCGCTCATGAGCCTGGGCGCTTCGGGCACCATCAGCGTGTGGGCCGACGTGCAGCCGCAGCTTGTACACGACATGTGCCGCGCTTATCTGGACGGCGACGTAGCGCGCGCCCGCGATATCCAGATTGCCGGCCAGCCGCTCATCAACGCCCTCTTTAGCGAGGTCAACCCCATCCCCGTCAAGGAAGCGCTCGCCCAGATGGGCATGATCGAGGCAAACTACCGTATGCCGCTGTGCCCCATGGCAGACGACACGCGAGCCGCACTTACCGATGCTCTGAAGGGAGCTGGTCTACTTGATTAAGACCGTCATTATGGGAACGGGCCGCATGGGCTCGCTCATCCGCACTACCGCCGAAGGCATTGTCGACGCCGCCGGGCAGCCCGTTTTTGATATCGTGGCCCAGATTGGCTTCGATTTGAGCGAGCTCGAGAACGCACCGGCTGCCGACGTCATCATCGACTTCTCGAACGTCGCGACCTTCGACGCCGTCGTCGCCTATGTCGAGCGCACGGGCGCGGCGTTGGTCTCAGGCACCACAGGCTACACCCCCGAGCAGATGGACCGCCTGCGTGAGCTGGGCCAGAACACCCGCGTTATGCACTCGGGCAATTACTCCATCGGTATCGCAGCCCTGCGCCATCTGGTAGCGCAGGCTACACGCGAGCTGCCCGGCTTTGACTGCGAAATCGTCGAGACGCACCACAACAAAAAGGTCGACGCCCCCAGCGGCACTGCCAAGCTGCTGCTCGACGCCGTCGTCGAAGCCGAGCCCGAGGCAGGCTACCACCCCGTCTATGGCCGCGAGGGCATGTGCGGAGCACGCGATCCCAAGGAAATCGGTATGCACTCGCTGCGCGGCGGCACCGTCGCCGGCGTGCACGAGGTGAGCTTCTTTGGCCAGGACGAGGAGGTCACGCTCACCCACCGCGCCACGAGCCGTCAGATCTTTGTCAACGGCGCCTTGGCAGCCGCGCAGAAGCTCGTCACCCGCGAACCCGGCTTCTATACGTTCGACAAGGTCATGTTTGCCTAACCAGGTATCAACCGAATCCACCCAAAGGAGAGATAGCAAATGAGCAACGCAGCCGAGATGGATGCACAGGAGATTATCAACTACATCGCCACCGCGCCCAAAAAGACGCCCGTCAAGCTGTACGTGCGCGAGAAGCCGGGCATGAAGGTTGCCTGGGGCGACGCACATGTCTACGGCGGCCGTCGCGGCAAGACCGTCTTTGGCGACTGGGACGAGCTCAAGACCATCCTGGACGCCAATGCCGATTCCATCGATTACTACGACGTTGAAAACGATTGCCGCAACTCCGCCGTGCCCATGCTCGACCTTAAGGGCATCAACGCCCGCATCGAGCCGGGCGCGATCATCCGCGACCGCGTCGAGATTGGCGACCGTGCCGTCATCATGATGGGCGCCATCATCAACATCGGCTCCGTTATCGGCGAGGGTTCCATGATCGATATGGGCGCCGTGCTGGGCGGTCGCGCCACCGTGGGCAAGAACTGCCACATCGGCGCCGGCACCGTGCTGGCAGGCGTTGTGGAGCCCGCCAGCGCCACGCCCGTCATCATCGAGGACGATGTCATGATCGGCGCAAACGCCGTGGTCCTGGAAGGCGTGCACGTGGGCAAGGGTGCTGTAGTTGCCGCCGGCGCCGTGTGCGTCGAGGACGTCCCCGCCGGCGCCGTCGTGGCCGGTGTCCCCGCCCGCGTCATCAAGATGCGCGACGAGAAGACCGACAGCAAGACCGGCCTGGAAGAGGGCCTGCGCCAGCTGTAGAAGTTACGCGGTTTTACCAAACCGCGTAACGGCTCGACGCTGCAAACGCCCCTAAGCGGCAATCTGACGTTCAATCGTCGGGCATGACCAGAAGGTCGATGCCCTCCTCTTTCACGTCACCTTGCTCGCTCTGGGTCGTTTTCGCTGACGTATGCTCGACCTGCAACGTAATTCAGCCCCAAGTAAAAAGGCCGAAGCCCTCATCCGGGGCTTCGGCCTTTATTTTTGCAGCGTCCAAGCGCAGTTTATCGATTCTCAATTGACCCGATATTCTTGAGCTCGATGGAGATGAGGCCGTTGGGCTCATTGACGAACTCGATGTACTCGGAGTTCGAACCCATCTCGGCCGGGAAGCTGATCTCGATGCCCGTGTCGGTACGGATCTTGTGATTGCGCACGGCCGCGCGCTCAACTTGCTTGCGCTCCACGGGAACGCGCTCAGGCACCTTCTCCTCAGTCAGTGCCGCGCGCACGCTCTCCTTGATAACTGGTTCGTCCTCAAAGACCTCATCGACGATATCCCAAGGCGGCAGCTCCTCGTCATCCTCGACTTTCTCGGCAACGGCAGCCTTAACCTTGGCGAGCGCCACGGCCGTGTTGGCACCGTGCTCCTCGGCGACTTCCTCGACCACACGCGTCACGGTGTCGATGACCTCCTTGCCCGATACCCCCGTGTCGCACTGCAGCAGGCCATCGGGAATGAGCATGCGATCCTCGCCGGCAATCTTGCGCTTCTTATCCACATAGCCGATCTCCATGGTGCTTGCACGCACGATTGCATAGCTCGGCACCTTTTGCGAGGGGTTCGGCAGAATGGCGTAGTGGCGCGCGATGTCGTTGCGCACCTCCCCCTCTTCGCGGCCCACTTCGTGCATAAAAGCCTGCTTGGAGCCCAGCAGCATCACGGCAAACCAGCGGGCATCCTCATCGTCGTCAAAATCAGCCACGAGCACGTCGGTGGACTCGGCTTTCTCGGCTTTGGTGAGCTCGGAGGAGATAAACTCCGCAATCTGCTGCGACAGGTCCACGAACTCGCGCTCGCCAAAGAAATAGCCCTTGAGCTCACCACCAAACGCAGAGTTCTCGGCAAACGTGGCGCGTTTGTTGTCGGCCGAGGTACGAGCGCGCCGCAGGTGCGTGGTTACGAAATTACGCACGGTGCGGCTCTCGATATCGAGCTCGCGCTGGCTCATAACGTTGACGGCAGAGTCAAAGTCCAGGATATGCAGAATCGCGTGATTGATTTTCATATACGGCATTCCGTTCTAGATCGATTTCGGCACGAACCAGTATAGCGGTCGATCCCGCCCCAGGCGCATCGAAGATTGGTGCATCGGGGACAGGTTGCTTTGCACCAATGGTTAGCGCAGGAGCTCGGACTGCCAAGCCTCGAGCTGTTCTGCCAAGCTCTTGCCGGCAGCGGGCATGTCGATCTGGGGACGTTTGGGCAGAAGCGCACACTTAAGAATCGCAACGATAGTCTGCGAGACAAAGCGTCGCGTATCCTTGTCAAAGCCTTGCGCAGCCTGGAGCATCACGGGCAGGCTCTCGCGTAGATTCCCAGCGATATCCGCAAACCGCTCAGCACCCGTAGCCTCAAGCACGGAGAACAACGCATCTACAAAACGCTCGCGCTCGTTAGGCGACACCGCAAGCAGCATCTCGCGAATGGAGCCATCAACGTATCGAGCACCGGCGGACAGGCGCTCACAGTACACGAAGTCGCGACCATCAACCACCCAGCTAAAGGGATTATGCTGAAGCAGGCTGAACTCGGTGCTCTCAACGATGGCATAGTCCTCCTGTGTCTCGAACATCATGCCAAAGATCGACGACCGAGGTAGCGTCTTGTCGATTCGACCGGATAGATCGGCGAAGGCGTTGCCGCTCAGAAACTCCTCGACGAAGCCCGGGCCATCATGGGAATACGCCCTTTCGATTCGCTCACGGGCGACATCGGGGCACATCGCCGCACCGTACACCGCAAGGTTTCCACCCTTGGAATGACCTCCGCACAAAAGCGGCCCGTCAATCGCATCCGCCGCCTCGTCTACATAACGCGCCGCGGATTCCTGGGCCGGCACAGGACACCGGAACGCCATGTTAAAGTCCTCTTTCCAGCCCACAATCGTGCTGTCGGTCCCCCGGAAGGCAAGATAGCTAAACCCCGCCGGAAATCGGAACGTCATGGCCGCAAACTGCTCCGTTGTCTCGGCATCACTCACGCTACGATAGCCGCAAACACGAACGCCACGGTAGCGAGGGCTTGCTGCCACAGCCTCCAACAGGGCACGACTCCCCTCCGGATCCCACAGGTCGCCAATCATGTCTTGGTAGCACTCGGCGCGCAGCAGCTCGCGTACGTCTAGGCCCTGCCAGTTCGTCAGCTCCGCCATATCACCCGGCAAACGCAAATAGGACAACCACGCAAAGACCAGGCTATCCACCGCGCAGAACGGCCGTTCCTCAAACGGATCAAACGCCGTCTGGGCATAGGTCAAAAAATTAGGCGAATCCGACATGGCCCTCCCATCAACTATGGTGCATTGGGGTGGTGCAAAGTAACCTGACCCCCCCCTCGCACTAAAAAGGCGCCCGGACCGTGTGGCCCGGACGCCTTTCATTGTAGCCTGTTGCCCAAACGAGCCGAATTTAGCAGGAGAAGTCGACGCTGTCGATGATGTCCTTGAGGGCCTTGGCGGAGGCGGTGAGCTCATGCTGCTCGTCATCGTTCAGCGGCACGGGGACGCGGCAGACGACGCCGTCGCGGCCAACGACCGTCGGCATGGAGATGGCCAGATCGGACAGGCCATACTCGCCCACCATGAGCGAGGAAACGGGCAGAACGGTCTGCTCATCACGCATAACAGCGGTGCAGATGCGCTTAACGGCCATGGCGACGCCGTAGTAGGTGGCGTGCTTCTTCTCGATGATGGTGTAGGCGGAGTTCTTAACGTCCTCGGCGATACGCTTCTCGGCAGCCTCGTGCTCCAGATGACCGTGAAGCTCGCAGAAGGTGTTCAGCGGAACGCCAGCAACCTGAGCGCTGGACCAAGCGACAAACTCGGAGTCGCCGTGCTCGCCCATGACATAGGCCTGGACATCGCGCGGGTCAACCTCGACGTGGGCACCAAGCATCTGCTGCAGACGGCCAGTGTCGAGCACGGTACCGGAGCCGATGACATGGCCCTCGGGCAGGCCGGACATCTTGATGGCAGCATAGGTCAGAACATCAACCGGGTTGGAGACGATTAGCAGAATGCCGTCGAAGCCGGACTTCTTAATCTCGGGGATAATGGACTTAAAGATGTTAACGTTCTTGTTGACCAGGTCCAGGCGGGTCTCACCGGGCTTCTGGGCAGCGCCAGCGGTGACGACGATCATGGCGGCGTCGGCGACATCGGAATAATCGCCGGCGTAGATCTTCATCGGCTCGGCAAACGTCATGCCGTGCGCGATATCCAGAGCCTCACCCTCGGCGCGGTTCTTGTCCACGTCGATGAGGACCATCTCGGAGAACAGACCGCTCTGCATCAGAGCGAACGCCGAAGACGAACCGACGAAGCCGCAGCCGACAATAGCGACCTTCTTCTCGTTAACCATTAGAAACTCCCATCTCTCTCCACAAACAAGCCGCCCGGGAACGACCCGAGCGGCTTGCCGTAATCCCAATACATCCAATCGGGACTTTGATTATGCTCCTATTCGCAGCCAAAAATCGACCGTTTACCGAAATTGTTTGCAGAATTCGTAAAATAACTGCACGAAATCGGTTTCGAGCTATTGACGAGTCGAAATAGGTTTCTAATACAGGCCCGCCTCGCGAATGGCCTCGACAGCCAAAGCGATCTGATCGGGCGGCAGGACCAGCGCCATGCGCACGTGCCCCTCGCCCGAAGGGCCAAAGCTCGCGCCCGGCGTCACCACAACGCCGGCCTTCTCCATGAGCTCCTCGCAAAACGCCATGGAATCGGTGCGACCACCGGGAAGCTTGGCCCACACAAACATAGAGCCATGCGCGTTGGGACGCTCCCAGCCCAGGCCCTCAAGACCGTCGCACAGGGCATCGCGGCGTTCCTGGTACTTCAGACGCTGCGCCTCGACCTCATCGCGCGGACCGTTCAGGCACGCGATGGCGGCCTTCTGAATCGGGAAGAACATACCAAAGTCGATCTGGCCGCGCAGCTTGGCAAAGGCAGAGACCACATCCTCGCGACCGACCAAAAAGCCGATGCGGGCACCGGTGACGTTAAACGACTTGGAGAGCGAGAAGAACTCAACGCCCACCTCGAGCGCGCCGGGATACTGCAAGAAGCTGCCGCCGGGCTCGCCGTCAAACACGATGTCGGAGTACGCGTTATCATGGACGATCAACAGATCATGCTCGCGGGCAAAGGCGATAATCTCCTCGTAGACCTCGGGCGTGCCCACCGAGCCGACCGGGTTCGCGGGCAGCGACACGATCATGTACTTGGCACGATCGGCAACCTCGGGATCGATACCCGCCACATAGGGCAGGTAATTGTGCTCGGCAACCAGCGGATAGTATTCGAGCTTGGCATCGGCGATCTTGGCACCCGCCTCAAAGACCGGGTAGCACGGATCGGGAACCAAAATGGTGTCACCCGGATCGAGCAGGGCAAGGCCCAAATGGCCCACCCCCTCCTGCGTGCCGTTGCACGACTGCACCATAGACGGCGTAATGCCCGAAACGCCAAAGCGACGCTCATAGTAATCGCACACGGCCTGCTTGAGTTCGGGCAGGTCGCGCAGGGCATACTTCCACATCTCGGGATCTTGGGCTGCCTGCGTGAGCGCCTCGACCACATGGTCGTACGGCTTAAAGTCGGGCGTGCCCACGCTCATGTTGTAAATGGTCTTGCCCTGAGCCTTCAGCGCGAGAAGCTTGTTGTTGAGCGAGGCGAAGACCTCCGCGCCAAAGCGGTCGAGACGCTGCGATGCCTGCATGGTGCCACCTTTCGATATAAAAAACGCGGCGCTCCGACAAGAGCACCGCGCGATACGGGCCATCAGATTGCAAAAGTGTAACGCTTGCAACCCCCGTATTGGTTCAATTTAGCCAACCTTAGTCAACTGGATTGAGCGCGTCGATCTGCGCAAGCCACAGACGCGAGCTAGCGTCACTCGGCATACGCCAATCGCCGCGCGGGCTGAGCGTCACCGAACCCACCTTGGGACCATCGGGCAGGCAGCTGCGCTTAAACTGCTGGGCAAAGAAGCGACGGTAGAACGTACGTAGCCACGTGTGGACGGTCTTGGCGTCGTAGACGCCCTCGAAGCTCTTGAGCGCCATGCGGTAGATCTTGCCCGGCTCAAAGCCAAAACGCAGCAGGTAGTAGAGGAAGTAGTCGTGCAGCTCATACGGGCCCACCAAATCCTCGGTCTTCTGCGCAATCTCGCCGTCGCCCGTGGGCGGCAGAAGCTCGGGGGACACCGGCGTATCGAGGATGTCGAGCAGCGTCTCGGCAATACGCCCGCCAAACACATCGGCCGCATAGCGCACCAGATGGCGCACAAGCGTCTTAGGCACGCTCGCGTTGACGGCGTACATGCTCATGTGGTCGCCGTTATAGGTAGCCCAGCCGAGCGCCAGCTCCGACAGGTCGCCCGTGCCGATGACAAAACCGCCAGCCTGGTTGGCCAGATCCATCAGAATCTGCGTACGCTCGCGCGCCTGGCTGTTCTCGTAGGTCACGTCCTGCACGGCCGGATCATGCTCGATATCCTTAAAGTGCTGTTCCACGGCAGCATGGATTGAGACCTCGCGGAAGCTCACACCCAAGTCACGAGCGAGCGACTCGGCATTGGACTTAGTGCGGTGCGTCGTGCCAAAGCCGGGCATGGAAACCGCCGTGATACCCGTGCGCGACAGCCCCAGTGCATCGAAGGCACGCACGGTCACAAGCAGTGCCAGCGTGGAGTCCAAGCCGCCCGAAAGGCCGATGACCGCAGCCTTGGTACCCGTATGGGCGAGGCGGGTCTTGAGGCCCGCAGTCTGCAGGTCGAGGATGGTCTCGCAGCGCTCGGCCAGGTCGCCGTGGTCGGCCGGCACAAAGGGCGCGCGCGGGAAAACGCGGTCGATATCGCAGGCATCGCGCAAGACAGGTTCTTCGGCCAGCACGCCCTCAAACGAAAACTCAATGGTCGTGGCCTCCGGCGCATCGTCCGCGCGCGTCCACGTCGTCGAGCGACGGCGCTCGGCAACCAGGCGGTCAAGGTCAACGTCGGCGATGGCCATATCGCAGGTAAGCAGTTTGGTCGCGGCGAGCTTGGAGCCGTTTTCGTAGACGAGGTTCTCGCCCGCAAAGACCATGTCGGTCGTGGACTCGCCCTCGCTCGCGTCCGCGTAGGCATAGGCGCAGTACAGGCGCGCGCTCTGGTTGGAAATGAGGCTGCGGCGGTAATCCGCCTTACCGATAATCTCGTCCGAAGCCGACGGATTGAGGATCACCGTCGCACCGGCAAGCGCCATCTCGGTCGAAGGGGGCGCCGGCACCCACAGGTCCTCGCAGACCTCAACGCCCAGCACCATATCCTCGGCACCCTCATCACAGCAGCGGTAGACAAGTCCCGAACCCAGCGGAACCGGACCCTGACCGGCAAACTCGACCCACACGGGATCTGCGGGCGCCGGAGCAAACCAGCGGCGCTCGTAGAACTCGCCATAGTTGGGCAGATACTTCTTGGCCGTGAGGCCCAAAAGCTCGCCCGCACAGCACACGGCGGCACAGTTGTAAATATTCTCGGCAACTGCAACGGGAAGACCGATGGTAAAGACAATCGGCAGCTCACGGGTTTCATCGAGAACATGTGCCAGCGCGGTCTCGCAGGCATGCAGCAGCGTGCGGTTATGGAACAGGTCGGCCGCGGTATAGCCGGTCAGGTTAAACTCGGGCAGCACCAGAGCACGAACGCCGCGCTCGGCAGCCTCGCGAACAGCTGCCAACGCAACCTCGGCATTGCCCTCGACATCGGCAACGCGAATCTGCGGCGATGCCGCCGCCACACGCAAAAAGCCATCAGACTGAGAAAGGTGAAGATTCATAAGAATGCTCCCGTGCGTAGACGCCATTCACAACAATTAGCAAGTCCTATTGTAGTTCAACCGCCGGGTGTAACCGCATCCCACCAACTTGGTGAGCAATTGATGAGTTGATGGTATCTGTTAAATGTCACGTACGATTCACATCTGGTGGGTACCCTGATGGCTACACGAAACGAAGCAGATTTACACCGGGAGGACCCCGTATGACAACCAAGTACACCGACGCGCCGCGCACGCGCGTCATGACACCGGCCGCGCTCAACAACGGCGTGCACGAAAACCATTCCATCGGACAGACCATGGCCATCGCGCCCAAAAAGGGCCTGTTCGATGACATTTCCATTCCTCAGATCATCGCTGGCGCCGCAGCCGCCGCCACAAGTGTCGCGCTTGCTTCCAAGATTGGCATCGCTGGTTCAGTAATTGGCGCCGCCGTGAGCTCGGTCATCACCGTTGTGTCCTCGCAGGTCTACCGCCACTTTATCTCTGCCAGCGCCAAAGCCCTCAAAGGTACGCACGCCGACGTCGACTACCCCGCCGGCGCCTATGAGCCCGTTGAGCTTAATGCCGAGGAGCACCTGGGCGGCGCCGCGACTACGCAGGAGATGCGCCAGGTTGCGGGGCGTGCGACCACGGCGCGCGTCGCCCCTAACAGCCTGCGCGCCAAGGCCGCGGCAGAGCGCAGCCAGACGCAAAAGAAGGTCATCGTCTTCTCGATCGCCATCGCCATCGTCGCGGTCATCGCCTGCACCGGCGCCATCCTTATAACCACCGCCGGTGAGGGTCTGGGCGAGCGCCCCGAGCCAATCCTTTCGTCGCGCACGACCGAGAGCGATGCAAATGGCAACACCCAGTCGCAAGATCAGCAGGCGCAGACGGACGATACGCAAGACAGTTCTACCTCTGCCAATTCGTTCTCGAACACCCAAAACCAATCGCAGGGCACCGATTCCTCTACGGCCAGCAGTAGCACGCCGTCCGGCACGACCGACTCAAGCCAAACGACTGGCGGTTCGCAGCCGAGCACGGGCGGCCAGACGAGCGACACCACTTCGGGAACGGGCACAGCAGACAGCAACAACACCAACGGCTCGAACAGCTCGAGTGGAACCGCGTCCGGCACGGCATCTGACAACTCGAGCCAAGGCACGGCATCGGGCAACTAAGTACATTTGCCTCTCATAGATAACCGACCTGTACAACGGGCGCGAATCGAAAGCGGTTCGCGCCCGTTTGCCTTGGGCGCCGCCATGGCGAACGCTATGCGATGGTAAGATGCTTTACATGTGTAAAGAGGAGATTTGCCATGAGCAAGACAATAGTTAGGTCCACGCTTTCGCTGGGCAACCACATCTATCTGTATCGCCTGCTGCGCGACGCGATTGGGTGCGGCAAGCAAACGTTTATGACACAGGTCGAGGAGGCGCTCGCCGCCGGCGACATGACCGCTTATGACCTGGGCTTTGAGTCCACGCGTGAGCTGCTCGAGGAGCTCGACGACTGCATTAAGCTGACCGTCTTTAAGGGCGGTCGCCTGTATGCCACCGTCATCGCCAACGAGGCCTGGGATGCCGCCCTTGCCAAGGGCGAGGACAAGTCCAAGGCTGCCAAGGGCGCCAAGCAGTCCTACAAAAAGAAAAAGCGCGGTGAGAAGGACCTCAAGGCCGTGCGTCCCAAGCACGTTAAGCGTCCCGAGCCCGAAGTCATGGTTGAAGCCGTGCCGGAACCCGAGCCCGAGACAGAGATCGAAGCCGCTATTGAGGTAACAGCGGAAGCCGAAACCACCGCCACGACCGATCCCGAAGTCATATCTGAGCAGGAAACCACTGCGGAGCTCAACGAAGCTCCCAAGTCGACAACCGAAGAAGCCGCTGACCGGCCCGAGACGTCTGCATTCCAAAACAGCGATGTCTTTGGTGACAAGACCGAGGACGATCAGTCCGACGAGCCCGCCGATCAAGGCGCTACCGAGTCGGCGCCGGAGCCCGAGGCACCGCAGCCCGCCATCTCGCTCACGGTCGTCTATGACCCCGAGAACGCAAACGCCGGCATCACCACCATGGCATCCACGCCCATCGAGGCAAAGTCGAGCGTCGAGAATCAGAGCGCTCCGCAAGTCGAGTTCGACACCGCGACCGCAGACGCACCTGCCATCGTCGAACCCGCAGATTCCGCGGCGATGCCGAAAGCGGACACCGAATCAGTACTCGGCGCCGAACCCGCGCCCGTCATCGAGGTGACGCCCGTCAATGAGCAGGCCTTCGCACCGACGATGGTACCGGCCCCCGCACCCGTAGCGCCCGCCATCCCCGAGGACTTCCCCGTCGATTTCGCAACCGAGGTCTTCTGCCCCGGCCCGCTTCTGCACCAGCTGTCAACCTATCTCCCCTACGGCGCCGACACGCTCGGCATCGTCGGCGAGTACTACTGGATCGCCCGCGAGCGCGGTACCATCGAGGCCGCGCGAAACCGCGCAAGCTTCCCCCTGCGCTACACGCAGGCCGGCGAGCGCCGCGAGGTTACCGTGCGCATCCGCCGCAACACCACCGGTGGCCTCGGATCCACCTGGGCCATCGATAAAGTCGAAGAACCCGAGCAGTAACGACAAACGGCTCAAATTCAAATCAGGATTTGAGCCGTTTTTATTTGTTGATGCTGCGTAACCAACAGCGAGCGGGCCGCAAGTGCCCCAGGTTGCCGTGAAAGAGGAGCGACGCGTACTTCGGTACGCGAACGACGGCTTGAACGGCAAGATGGGGTGCTTGCGACCCGCGCAGCGTCGAGCAGTTACGCGGTTTGGAAAACCGCGTAACGATCTAGTCGCGCGTCAGCTTACGGTGAATACGATGCGGCTGGGCTGCATCCTCGCCCAGGCGCTCGATGCGGTTGGCCTGATAGGCCTCGAAGTTGCCCTCGAACCAATACCAGTTGCCCGGATTCTCGTCGGTGCCCTCCCACGCCAGAATGTGCGTGGCGACGCGGTCCAGGAACATACGGTCGTGGCTAATGACCACCGAGCAGCCCGGGAACTCGAGCAGCGCCGCTTCGAGCGAGGACAGCGTCTCGACGTCGAGGTCGTTCGTGGGCTCGTCGAGGAGCAGCAGGTTGCCGCCCTGCTTGAGCGTGAGTGCCAAGTTCAGACGGTTGCGCTCGCCACCGGATAGTACGCCAGCGCGCTTCTGCTGGTCCTGGCCCTTAAAGCCAAAGCTCGCCACATAAGCGCGGCTCGGAACCTCAGTCTCGCCGACCATCATGTGGTCCAGGCCATCCGAGACGACCTCCCACAGGTTCTTATCGGGGTCGATGCCGGAACGGTTCTGGTCGACGTAAGAAATCTTGACGGTCTCGCCCACCTCGAGCTCGCCCGAAGTCAGCGGCTCCAGACCCACAATCGTCTTGAACAGCGTAGTCTTGCCCACACCGTTGGGGCCGATGACGCCCACGATGCCGTTACGCGGCAGGGTGAACGAAAGGTCATCGATGAGCACGCGACCGTCGAACTCCTTGTGCAGATGATGGGCCTCGAGCACCTTGTTGCCCAAACGCGGGCCCACAGGGATGCGGATGTCGGTCCAGTCGAGCTTCTGGCTTGCGCGGGCCTCGGCCTCCATCTCCTCATAGCGAGCCAGACGGGCCTTGTTCTTGGCCTGACGGGCCTTGGGCGAGCTGCGTACCCACTCGAGCTCGGCCTCCATGCGCTTGGCGAGCTTGGCGTCGCGGTTGCCCTGCGCCTCGATACGGGCGGCCTTGGTCTCCAGATACGTGGAGTAGTTGCCCTTGTAGGGATAAAGGTGGCCACGGTCGACCTCGCAGATCCACTCGGCAACGTTATCCAGGAAGTAGCGATCGTGTGTGACGGCAAGCACCGCGCCCTGGTAGTTGTGCAGGAAGTGCTCGAGCCACAGGATCGACTCGGCGTCCAGGTGGTTCGTGGGCTCGTCGAGCAGCAGCAGGTCGGGAGCCTCGAGCAGCAGCTTGCACAGGGCCACGCGACGACGCTCGCCGCCGGAAAGCACGTTGACCGGCATGTCAGAATCGGGCAGCTGCAGGGCGTCCATGGCCTGGCCGAGCTTGGAATCGATATCCCAGCCGTCGGCGGCGTCGATCTCGTCCTGGAGCTTGCCCATCTCGGCCATGAGTGCGTCCATGTCGCAATCCGGGTCGCACATCTCCTCGCCGATCTTGTTGAAGCGATCGACCTTGGCGATCATATCGCCAAACGCCATGCGCACGTTCTCGATGACGGTCTTGTCGTCATCGAGCGGCGGCTCCTGCTGCAGGATGCCCACGGTGTAGCCGGGGGTGAGCCTGGCATCGCCGTTGGAGACCTCCTCAATACCGGCCATGATCTTAAGCAAGGTCGACTTACCCATGCCGTTGGGGCCCACGACGCCGATCTTGGCACCGGGGTAGAAGCTCAGGGTCACGTCGTCAAGAATTACCTTGTCGCCATGGGCCTTGCGAGCCTGATACATCTGGTAGATAAACTCCGCCATATGCCTGTTCTATCCTTTCTACCTGCTGTTTCCCTATTCTTGTTTCGCTTTAGTGGAAACGAAATGAAAAAACCAGCTCTGAAACTTAACGAAAAAGGGGCATGGTTGCCCATACCCCCTAATACTACCTGGGAAAAGTCCCCCGGAACATACTATGAACTGCGTACGCTAGTTTTCCGCAACCTTAGCGAGCGGCTCGCTGCGATTTGCGCCACAGCAGATACGAGTAGACGTAGACGGCTCCGGCCGAACCAAACGCCAGCACCGCAATCACCGCGGCGACGACTTCACTCGAAAGCACCGCACCTGCCACGCCCATTACGATGAGGCCAGCACCCAGCACCATAAAGCAGGCACCGCCAAAGCGCTGCGTACGGCGCCAGTTCTCGGGATCGGCAAGCGCCCAGGGCGTCTTGATACCGAGCGTATAGTTCTGCTTCACACGCGGCAAGTAGTTGCCTACGCCGATGAACAGCAAACCGACAACACCGGAAATCAGCACGTTGACCGAACCGACCGCCGGCACCACGCCCCACACCGTGAGCTCTCCCAGCCAGCTTATGGCGCACATGAACAAGGTGAAGGCAATTACGAAGCCCTGATAGAACTTACCCGAGGTTCGATATGCCTCACCTTTGGGATCGATGCGCGGCACCACGCAGAACATTGCGAGAAGCGCCAGAGGCAGCACGCCGAGCGCGGAGGCCATCCAGCTAGGACCCCAACCGTCGACAGCGCCGTTCGCGCCCCAGTGCGTGGGAATCTGCGCAGGCAAGCTCGGCATCACCATGAGGTGCGCTACGACATTGGCGACGCACAGAGCGACCAGCGCAATCCACACGCGCGACGATACCCCTGTGGGGTGAATGCCCTTGTTTTCGTTATTCATCCTTATCACCTTCATTGTTTGTAAAACCCATAAACCAGCCAATTAAATCCTGCATGACGGTGGTGTTTAAGCTGTATACGATGTTTTGGCCATGGCGCTCGTCGGTCACCAACCCGGCGTTTTTAAGCGTCGCCAAGTGATGGCTCAGCGACGGCTTACTGATATCGAAATGCTCGGCAAGCTCCCCCGCCGTGCAATTGCCCTCGCGCAGCAACTCCAAAATGCGCCGTCGCGTTGGATCGGCAAGTGCCTTAAAACCCTCTCCCGGCATAGAACCTCCTCTCACCAGTTCGTTCGACGCGCACACTATACTCGATATTTAGATGTTTGTCTAATTATCTAATTCAGCAATAGCCATAGAACACTCGTTCGCTTTTAGTTACAATACCGTTAGAAGCAGATGGGCCAGCTCCCCTCTACCAGAGAAGGAGATGGACTATGAGTATTGACGATGTCCTGACGTTGTTATTGCTTGTAATCGCGGCTGTGGAGCTCGGCATCCACATTGGAGGTCGAATGAAATAGCCGCCCCCGCGTAATGCGAAGACGGCCACTTCTCACGCCATAAACGTGTTTCGGAGTTGGCCAACCCGCGGCCACGGGTGCCATCTGCTTCAATCTTATGCGAATCCCCGCTTCATTTCAACATGCCCCAAGGCCTCAAATAGAATCGCGATAATACCTATAATGGCGATAGCCAAATACGTTAATTACTTCCCCATCGGAGGATATCTATGACCGAAACCGCAGTCGCCGCTCCCGTCGAGACGCGCGACACCAAGCTCGAGATTATCATGGGCCGCGAGGCGCTCGACAAGCTCGCCAATGCCACGGTGCTAGTGCTCGGCTGCGGCGGCGTCGGCTCAAACTGCTGTGAGGCACTTGCTCGCGGCGGCATTGGGCATTTTGTGATTCTAGATAAGGACACCATCGCGCCCAGCAACATCAACCGCCAGGCCATCGCATTTCACAGCACTATCGGCAAGCGCAAAGTCGACGTTATGGAAGCCATGATCCACGACATCAACCCCACTGCCACCGTCATCAAGCGCACTGAGTACCTCCTGAGCGACAACATCGACGAGTTCTTCGCAAGCGTTCTGGAGCAGACGGGCGGCAAGCTCGACTACGTCATCGACGCGATCGATACGATTTCGGCCAAACTCACCGTTGCCAAATACGCCCAAGACCAGGGCATTCGCCTGGTGAGCTCTATGGGCGGCGGCAACAAGCTGCATCCCGAATGCCTGCGCTTCGCCGATATCTTTGACACGGTGCGCGACCCTATGAGCCGCATCATGCGCAAAGAGTGCAAAAAACGCGGCATCAAAAGTCTGCACGTTCTATTTAGCTGCGAGGAGTCGGTTAAGACCCAGCGCCGTGACCCCTCCAACATCCACGAGCGCACCGAACTCGGAACCGCCAGCTTTATGCCGCCCATCATGGGCCAGATGATTGCCGGCGAGGTTATTCGCCAGATCAGTGGACGCGGTACCGAGCGCGTGCGTGCCGACGGCCAGCGCCTAGACTAGCAAGGCACACCGCGATGGAGCTGCAGTCCTTTGATGCTCACTGTCACCTCGACCTGATGGCCAGCCCGAACACCGTTGCCCACGAAGCCGCAGCGATGGGGCTGGAACTCTTTGATTGCGGCGTCGATCCGCGCGATTTCGAAACGGCAAAGAAGCGCGCCGGCAGTGACCCCAACGTTATTGCAGGGGTGGGCCTCCATCCCTGGTGGATTGCCGACGGCCAATGCGGAACCGCCGAGGTCGACTTGCTTTGCGAGTTCGCTAGCCGAGAGCGCTTTATCGGCGAGGTCGGACTCGATTTCTCGCCACGCTTTGCGGGAACCGAGGGAAATCAGACGCAGGCATTTGAACGGCTATGCCGAACGCTATCGCGGCACCCGCTCCCTGGACGCGTTCTGTCCATCCACGCCGTTCGCGCAGTGGGAGCGGCCTTGGACATTTTGGAGTCGAGCGGCCTTCTAAAGGACACTCCCAACTCCCCCATCATCATCTTCCACTGGTTTAGCGGCACTTCGGATGAACTCGTCCGTGCGCGCCACGCAGGCAGCTTCTTTTCCATCAACGAACGCATGCTTGCGACCAAACGTGGGCGCGAATACGCGCGACAGATTCCACTCAACCGTTTGTTGCTCGAAACCGATGCGCCGGCCGAACCAGACGCGGGAACATCCGCGCGACAGCTCGTCGATTCGCTCATAAGAGTATCCGAGGTCATTGCTGCGCTTAAAAACTGCCCCGAGGAGAGCGTCAAGTCGGTCGTCCTGGAAAATTCCCACTCCATTTTCGACTTCCGCTGACCCCAGTGGGCAAAAAATGCCAAATATGAGTACTGTTGTAAAACTTGTCACATTATTATGCATCAAAACAACGACCTGATAATGTACAACTGTTCATTATCAGGTCGTTTTAGCATACTCAGGGACATATTAGACGGCTTTAAGTTGTCCGCAGACACTCAACTAGGACCTCAAGAGCCAAATTTTGCTGCTACTAAATTTGTGACAGTACTCATATTTGGCATTTTTTGCCCACGACCCTCAAGGGACACGCGAATCGCACAACGCGGCCCCCATAAGAGCGTGAGGCAATTCGTCGGCGCTACACTAACTCGTGCATAAGGTCGCAATTTCGCGCATATAGCTCATCAAAGATATGGCGGCGCGATGCGTACAGCTCATGGGCGTCCATATCAGGCTCGATCGTTTGCGCGACCCCAAGAACCCGGGCAAGCTCACCCCATGATGAATAGGCGCCGCCAGCAAGTGCCGCCATAAGAGCATCGCCAAAACATGCGCCCACCGTGACCTTCGCAACCGAAACTGCGCGCCCGCAGACATCGGCAATCGTCTGCATCCATACCGGATTCTTAGTTCCGCCACCCACGAGCATAATGTGCTCAATAGGCAATCCGTGATCTCGCTCGATAATATCAACATGCGCTGCGACCGTATAGGCGACCCCCTCCAAAGCCGCGCGGACCATATGGCCCCGAGTATGCCTTTCGGTCAGTCCGAAGAACACGCCACGCGCCTCGGGATCGTTGAGCGGGGTGCGCTCGCCCGCAAAGTACGGAAGACACAGCAGGCCATCTGCTCCAGGACCTACCTGCCCGGCATCGTGCGCCATGACCTCATAGGCATCGGGGCCACCGGAGTGTTCGGCATCCACGGCATCGCGGTACAACTCGCGTCGCAACCACGCCGTCAACGCACCTGCTGTATTGGTGCCGGCGCAGATGCCGTAAGTTCCGGGGATGATGAATGTCCCTGGCCACAGACGAGCGTCATCGACCATATGGTCCGCCAAATAGATAAAGTAGGCCGTGCTCCCGAGTTGCACCATCATGTCCCCGGGGCAGAACACTCCGGTAGAAATCGCCTCGGCGCCCGAATCGCCTGTTCCGACAAGCACCGGCGTATCCCTCGCAAGACCGGTTTCAACCGCCGCCCGATCCGTGATTACACCGGCGATATCGGTCGCCGCCATGACTTCGGCCATCTGGTCGGGACGGCAGAACCGCGCGCACCCGCGCTCATTAACCTGCCACGTCCCGCGATCGTATAAGGGGAGGAAATCCTCGGCAAGATAACGGTCGATCGTAAACCTGCCGGTAAGCTTGGCGCATAGATAGGACGAAGCCGTAAGAAACTTCGCCGCCCGCTCATGGACCTCAGGCATATTCTCCTTAAACCAAAGGACCTTAGGGGCGATATCCGACGAACACGGATCGTGTCCAAAGAGCTCGCGAGCGCGATCGGGGCCATATTCGGAAAGAAGCTCGTCAATCTGCGGCTTCGAGCGAGCATCAACCCCGTAGAGAATTGCCGGAGCCAAGGCGTGGCAATCTTCATCGACCGGCACGCAATCACAGCCCAAAGCCGACAACCCTACGCAGCGGATCTGGTTCGCCTCGATGCCCGCGCGCTCGATAAGCTCGCGAGACAGCCGGCAAAAATCACCCCACCAAATCGCTTCTGCATCGTGCTGATACCAACCATCCTGAGGGTTCTCGGTCTCATGTTGACAAGATGCCTGCGCCACAATTCGACACTCCGCATCCATTAACACACCCTTGGACGCACTCGTTCCTATGTCGATGCCAAGATAGTACGGCATGCCGCTCACTCCCCTCTCGCGGCACGGGCGGCAGCCATGAACCGCGCGACCCGTTCGGCTTCGACAGGGGCGTCGAGCTTGCCGTCTCGCTTGAGGCAGGTACCGACAAACGCGCCATCATAATGCGAAAACACGTCTGCAACGGTATTCTCGCGGCATCCCGTTCCACATACCACCGGCACATCGCCAACACGGGCGCGTACCTCGTCGGCAAGTTCGCCCGAAGCGCCGCGCCCGGCAGCAGACCCACCAATAACAAGGGCGTCCGGCAGGCAGTTGAATACCAGCGAATCGGCAATATCGGGAGTCGATCGGTCGTTAAGATACACCTCGCCCTCGCTTGTGATGAAATGGAACATCTTTAGGTCATCCAGACGCAAGGCGGCGCGGCGGCGCATGGTGTGCGCAAAGTCACGATTGATCAGGCCAAGATCGCCAGCCCAGGCACCGCAGAAATTGCAGCGTGTAAACTGCGCCTCAACGGCGGCGCACAGCTCGATCGTGGCATCGCCGTCATAAATAGCCTCTGCACCCCAAGGGGTCGAGAAATCTGCGGCAAGAGCTCCGATGACATGCCCCATAGCGGCAAGGGTCACTGCCGACACATGCTGCTCGTAGGGCATCGATAGCTCATTGGTGATCAGAATGCCGTCCACGCCACCCGACTGCAGCGCTTCGAGATCGCGCTTGGCGGCATCGATCACGCGCGAAACGCTGCCGCCCGGATAATACAGAGGATCGCCAGGCAGCGGCTGCAGATGCAGCATGCCAATTACCGGTTTCTCGGTCCCAAACATCGAAGCCATAAACGACATGGTCAATCTCCTTTAGCTCGCCGACTCACAGACATCAACTGCTACTCGCCCAGCACCTCAACGAACACTTTTCGCTTCTGAGGTCCATCGAACTCCGCAAGGTAGATGTTCTGGGCCCCGCCACATACAATGTGGCCGTCTTGAACGGGGAAGAAGCAGCTATTGCCGCAAATCATGCTCTTGATATGACCACAGGAGTTATTGCCCGTGGCACCATAGCTCGGCAAGAAATGAGCATGCGCATAGGGGCCATCGGGCGGGGCAATGCGATCGAGCGTCTCCATGAGATCGGTCTCCACGCACGGAAGCCCCTCGTTCACCACGATGCCGCAAGTCGTATGCGACAAAATAATCGCTGCCAGTCCATCGGTCACCGCACTACGCTCGATGGCGGCATGCACATCTTCTGTGATATCGATGAACTGGTCGGGCGCCGTCGATAGATAGCTCAATGTCTCGAGTGTCACCATGTCACTCATCACCTTTCAGAAAACGCAGCGCCGTACCGGAATACAGATTCTCCCGCGCCTCATCGCGCATGGGCACAGTATCAAGCGCCCGCTTGAGCTTGAAGGCGCGGAAGCGTGGCGTATTGCTGGCAAACATCACCTGATGAGACAGGGCACGCTCATACCACAGCGGTCCCATTTCGACGGTGAAGAGCCGCTGCATCATTTCTTCGGGCGAATCGATATAGGTAATAGAGGCATCCGTATAGCAATTGGGATACTTGAGCAGCATCGCCACGGTCTCGCGCACCCAGGGCCAGCCAAAGTGCGTCAGGTTAAAGCGCACATCCGGATGCGTTGCGATGGTGTGCTCAAACGCAAGCGGGTGGCTTCGCGAAAGCTCCGCATCCGGCTCCCAGGACATACCGGCATGGAAAACCACCGGCTTGTTGTAGCGCTCACAGAGCTTGTAGAGCGGCTCGGCCACGGCATCATCGGGCGCAAAACCTTGCTTTGCCGGATGCAGGCAGAGCCCCTTGGCCCCCAGCTCGGTAAAGGCACGCTCCAGCTCATCGGCGGCGCCACTCACTTGCGGGTCCACGCTCGCGAATCCCCATAGGCGATCGGGGTGCGCGGCAACAAGCGCGGCAACCTGGTCGTTGGTGCCAAAGTGCCCGCCGCACGCCGTGGTCACATCGAGCGGCATGAGCACGCTTTTCCGCACATCGCAGACATCCATTTCGGCCACGAGCTCATCCCAGTCCATGGGGCCCATGTGCCCCATGCCAAACTCACGCTCCCAAAAACCAAAGCCGTCTGGCTCGTCGCCTGGCGTATAGATCTCGCCGTAGAGCATGGGCTGGACCAGCATATCGATTACCATCTTGCACTCCTTTCCAGGCTTTTATTCCTAGTACGGTTCGAACGACCCAATGACTCGGGACGAAAGCTCGGCACCGGCATGCATGCACGCCGGCACGTCAAGCCCATCCAGTACACCCTTGGTGAATCCGGCGATATACGAGTCGCCGGCGCCCACGGTATTGACAACCTTCTCGGCCGGCACGATCCCACATTCATAGAAGCGCTCACCGTCATAGGCGATGCTTCCCTTCTCGCCAAGTGTGGCGACTGCCACGCGCGGGCCCAGCTCCTGCACATGGCGCACCCAGTCGCGCAGCTCCGCGCTATCCTCCTCAAACGACATAAAGGCATAGTCAACGTAAGGAAAATGGTTCTCACAGGCGTATTCGGGATCTTGACTGAACACCGAAAAGTCCATGACGACGGTCTTGCCTGCCTCGTGCCATTCGGGCAGCAGGTCTAAGCAGTTTCCAAACAGGTCGGTATGGATGACATCGTGCTCCAGGATAAATGCCCGGTCATCATCGTTTGGTCGGTACGTTTCCATGACACCGTCAATCGCTTCGAGATGCACGCGGTCGACGCCGTCCTTCAACGCCATGAGCATCACCGAGGTATCGCCGTCCTCCACGCGAAGATGCGAGATGTCGAACCCCTCGGCAGCCAGCGCCTCGCGCATTTTGTCTCCGTACTCGTCCTTTCCGACGACCGACACCGCAGATACCGATATGCCCATTCGCGCCAGGTGGATACCCCAGTCGATGCCATTGCCAGTCGGATAGAACACGCCGATGTTTTGGTACACGTCCGCACAGCAAAAGCCAGCTGCACATGCTTTGATATCCATAGTCTTCTCCAGCAATCAAAAAGGGGCCCACCCAAGGCGAGCCCCTATCCGAATTCCGATGTAATCTAGCGTCAGTCAGCCAAGGCTTCAGCCCCAAGCCTCCCAGCGCTTTCTCAGGCTACTCGGTGATCGGAGCTCCGTGGCCCCAAGAGCCCTCCATGCCGCACACGGTCGAGGCAAAACCTGCCGCAAAATCGAGCGCACGCTCAATGGCCTCAGGTCCGTCCTCGCCGCGCTTGGCGGAATCGAGATAGCACATCAGGAATGAGGTCAGGAACGAGTCACCGGCTCCCATGGTGTCCTTCATGTCCGTTACGGGCTTTGCCAGCTGGCGATAGTAGTGCTCGCCGTCATAGGCGATGCAGCCCTCGGCGCCCGCCGTTGCGGACACAAAGCGCGGGCCCAAATTCTTAACCCAAGCGAGGCGCTCGCGAATCTCATCCTCACTTGCAGCATCGGCAGCGCTAAAGAAGGCGAAGTCAACAAACGGGGCAATCTGCTCATAGTATTCATCGGTGGAATCGTCCGAGAAGTCAAACGATACGGTGATGCCTGCAGCCTTCAGCTTGGGGAGCTCGCGCTCGGTAAAGCAGTAGTTGCCCGAGTGGACTACGTCGAACTGCTTCATGTATGCCAGATCGAAGCGATCGAGCACATAGCGCGCATCGCCACGGATGCCGCCCTCGTTGGAGCCGAGGAATACGCGGTCGCCATCGACCACGGTCACACGCGCCGCGCCGTTCTCGCCAATAAGCTGCTCGCACTTAGCGAGCTCGATGCCCTCATCCTCGAGGCTTGCAATCACATGCTCGGCAGCGGCGTCGTTACCAAAGATGCCCATGTACGCGGAGCGCGCGGCGCCGCACTTCTTGGCGTAAACGGCAAAATTCACCGCATTGCCGCCGGGATACATGGTATGGATATGCTCATAGCGATCGACGACGTTGTCACCGAACCCGAGCGCGTTCACGTTAAAAGCCATGGTATCCATCCTTCCTAGTACTCAACAACGCCCATGTAGCGGCGGAAGTCGGGGTCGTGATCGAACACCTTGCCGCGCGCTGCACGCAGCTCGCAGTTCATAGCGTAGAACAGCACCGGATCCAGATAGGCACGAACGCTCGCCGGCACGGCCTCCATACCGTACTCCTTGGCATCAAGCACCATCAGCGTGTCGGTATGGGTCTCGAGGAACGCCAGGGCGCGCTCGTCCATAGGACGGCACTCGCTCGAGCCCATCTGCAAGAAGTAGAAGACGCCATCCTGGGTAGCCTCAAAGGGGCCATGGAAGTACTCGGCGGAATGGATATAGCTGCAGTGCTGCCACTGCATCTCCATCAGCGAGCAGATAGCGAAGCCGTACGTCTGGCTAAAGTTGGGACCGCTGCCCAGGATATAGAAGAACTCATGCTCCTGGCAAAGCTTGGCGAAGCGATCGCCCAGCTCGGCATTTACCTTTTCGCGTGCGGGAGGCAGAATCTTATCCATTTCGGCAATACCGGCATACATGTCGGCGAGATCGGCGTAGCCCTCCTGCTGGTCGAGCAGCTCGGCCGCGAGCGACAGCGAGATACCGGCAGGAACTTCGGCCTGCGGAACGCCCTCGCCCCACGGGTACACCCAGGTGACCCACTTGCCATTATCGATCTTGGAACCGGCGTTATCGGTCTGCGCGATCACCGTCGCGCCCGCGGCAAGGGCAATCTCGCAGCCCTCGACGACCTCGGGGGTATTGCCGCTGTGACTGCAGGCAATGACCAGAGACTTCTCGCCCAGGCGACGGGGACGCATGATGTCGAACTCACGGGCCGTATAGATATACGAGGTAAACGTCGTCGCCTCGCGCTGCAAGAGCTCATGGGCCGGGATCAGATCGATCATGGAGCCACCGCAGGCGATCCAGTAGACGCTGTCGAACTTGCCCTTCTCGGCAATTGCTTCCTTAATCAGATCATGTGCGTTCATGTTTAGTTCCTTTCCAGCTTGGCCGGCCATGCAGGACGTGTCTTGCATGGCCGAGCAAAATCTTATCTAGTCAATCAGATACTTCTCGAAGGCGGCCATGTTCTTGGCATCTGCCGCCGCCGGATCATCGAAGTAGCGACCGTCCGTGATTTCCTGGCCCAACATGCCATCGAAACCATGGGCGTTGAGCGTGGCGACGAAGGCATCCATATCGTGCTTGCCGTCACCCCAGACCAGATGGCCATAGGGATCGCCGTCGATAAAGTGCATCTCGTGGATCGCACCGTCGCCAAATGCGGCAAACCAGTCCTCGAGCGACTCACCCGCAACGCCCATTGCGGTCGTATCGACCATAGGCTGCAGGTACGGACTCGCGACCTCATCAATCATGCGCTTAGCATCGGCGACGGTCGTCACAAGGTTGCTCTCCTCGGGACGCAGGCTCTCCATCGTTAGCACCAGACCGTGCTCGCCGGCATACTCCGCCAAGATGGATAGGTGCTCGCGACTGCGCTTCCACGCCTCTTCGCGATCCTCGTCCCAGTCACCCCAACCCGAGTTTACGGACATGCGGTCGCATCCCAGCACCTCGGCAAGCTCGATGCCATGCTTGAAGTACGCCAGGCTCCGCTGCTCATGGAGCGGCTTACGAGCGCAATACTGCCATGGGTAGACCACGTTCTCGGGACAGAGCGTCCGATAGCGCAGACCACGGTCGGCGGCCTTTTTCGCCAGAACCTCGGCCTCAAAATACCCAGTGTGATCGAGCGTCACATGGGGCTCGGCGCACCACAGCTCGATGGACTCAAAGCCCAGGCGCTGTTGCGTATCCAAAAAATAGTCGAGCGACCACATGATGTAGTGGATGTTCATGCCCGCGATCTGCTCGCGACGCATCGTCGGTTTGGTTTCAGGCATGCTAAACCTCCTTATTTCGGTCGAACACGATACGTCCGTCCGACATGGTCATATCAACAGCAAGGTCACAAGCATCATGGTAGTCAAGGCCAAACACATCGCGATCGAGCACACAGATGTCGGCAAGCTTACCGGCCTCGAGCGTCCCCAGCTCATCCTCGCGCATGAGGTCATATGCGCCCCCTGCCGTCCACGCACGAAGGAGCTCGGCAATCGTCAGCGTATTGCCCTCATTCACGGACAAACCGTCGGCAAAGAAACCGCCGCATGCGCTAAATACTGATTCGCCCAAGCTCGGAATCAAGAGCGGGAGGTCGGTGCCACAGCACACCGTGCACCCCGCGTCTTCCATACCGCGACGGTTCCAGCTGTGCAGCAGTCGGACCTCGCCGATCTGCCGACGCATCATCGACAGGCAGTCCTCGCGTTTATCGAGCGTGAGGATCTGGGGGTAGACCTCGCAGATTCCGCCCAGCTTGCCAAACAGGGCAAGGTCTTCCGGATCAGAGTTCTCGAGGTCGGTAATCGCATGGCGTCGAAGCATGACTCCGTGTTCATCTCGCGGCAGCGAAGCATACAGCGCAACGGTGTGGCGAACGGCGCCGTCACCCTGACAATGAAGCGAGTAACGGAAGCCCTCGGCATCAATCGCGCGCAGCTCGTCCTCAATCAAACCCCACTCGGGCTCCTCGACAACCGTCTTGCCGGCAGCCCCTGCATCGGCCGTCTCCTCATAAGGATCGATCATCTCGGCAAGTCCTGCCCACACGCCGCGATCGGTCATACGGTTGAAGCCCGAGAAACGAACAAACGGTCCCTGGAAGCGATCGCGCGCCGCACGAGCATAGGACAGATTCGCCCCGGCGCCCACCGGCTGCGACATCATGGAGACGCGAACCGTCAGCTCGCCAGATTCCTCACGACGCGCCATCTCGTCGGCAAATCCGTAATAGTCGTCGAAGGCCATCTCTTTGATAGCCGTGACACCGCGAGCGTTCAGCATCGCCATGTAATCAGAATACCCGGCGCGTACCTCGGGAAGCGCCAGGAAGTCCCGCATCATACGCCAGGTCTTCTCGGCGTAGCAGGCCTCGGGCGTAAAACCATAGCGCTCGCTGGCGGCGGCGTTGAGAACGCACGTCTCGGCACCCGGAGTAAAGCAAACAACAGGAACGTCTCCGAAAGCGTCGTCGAGCGCTGCCGCCGTTTTTTCATTCTCGGCGCCTTCGGCGAGCGATGCGGGAAGGTCGTGCCCAAAGGCGGCGGCACAATCGAGATGGGCATCCTTCCACAAACGCAGAAGCGCTACCACTTCGTCGACGTCAGAGGCTTCGGATAAGTCGGCTCCCAAGCTCCGCAACGCCCAGCCCGTATAGAACGTATGCACATCGACCAAGCCAGGCATGACCGTTCTGTCGCCACAATCGATCACCTCATCTGCCTGGGCGAGAAACGAGTCTACCTCGCCAGCGCTACCGACGGCTTCAATCCGATTGCCGCGTACCGCGACAAAACCTTCAAACGGCTGGTCTTCCGTACCGGTAAAGACGCTCTTGGACGTCAGCACCGTCAAACGATTGGACATCGCGACCTCCTTACGCCGGAAGCATGCCGGAGATGGCGGTAATGACCAAGCCAAACACGACCATGAAGATGAAGAACTTCCAGATGGTCTTCCACCATTGGCCAAACGAGATCTTTGCCACGGCAAGGCCCGCCACCGTCATACCTGCCACGGGGCTAATGGTGTTAATGGTCTGGTTGGCAAACTGCAGCGCCGTTACGGCGGCTTCGGGGTTGAGGCCCATAAGCTCGGTCAAAGGACCCATGACAGGCATGGTAAGCGCGGCCAGGCCGGAGCTCGAAGGAACCAGGAAGGACAGGAGGCCAAGGACAACGTACATGAACGTGGTGTACACGGCGGCAGGGGCTCCAGCAAGCAGAGTGGCAAGTGCCTGAAGGATGGTGTCGATAATCATGCCGCCCTCGGCGATGACCAGAATGCCGCGAGCGATACCGATAACGACGGCTGCGTAGGCAAAGTCGGCAAGACCCTTAACGAACTCATCGGCGATGGTCTGCTGGTCAAGACCGCCCAGGATACCGGCGAGCAGCCCCATGCCAAGGAACACGGCAGAGATCTCGTTCATATACCAGCCCTGCGTAACAAGACCCCACACGATAAGCGCCATACCACCGGCAAAATCAATCAGCACGAGCTTCTGGCGAGTGGTGAACTCTTCCTCGATGGAAGCATCGGTCACGGAGAACTCAATGCGCTTGAGTTTGTCGTCCTCGAACGTAACGGACGACTTGGGGTTCTTCTTGACGCGCATGGCATAGCGCATGGCCCATGCGATGCCGGCGGCGGTGAAAATAACCCATGCAACGGCACGCAACCACAGCTGCGGGTTGCCCTCGATGCCAATGATGCCCTGCGCGATCAAAACGTTGAACGGGTCAATCGTCGAGGCGCAGTAGCCCAAGTTGGGACCGAGGAAGCAGATGATGAATGCCGTCATGGAGTCATATCCGATGCCCATCATGATGGGGATGAAGATGGCATAGAACGGCAGGGCTTCCTCAGACATGCCAAACGTGGTGCCGCAAATGGACAACAGCGTCATCGTGATGGGAATAATCAGAATATCTTTGTTTTTGAGCTTCTTGATTACTCGGCTCATGCCAGCGTTGAGCGCATTGGTCTTCGTGATGATTGCAAACGAACCACCAATCAGCAAGACAAAGGCAACGACATCGGCAGCCTCCTGAATGCCCTTAGTGGGTGCTTGCAAAACCGCAAAGATGTCCTGCCCCAAGTTGGTGGTCTCGCCGGTCTCGGAATCGGTGTAGTTCTTGTCGACCTGTTCATAGGTTCCGGCAACGGCGACCTCACGCTCGCCTGCCGCAGTCGAGATCGTCTTGCGCTGGTATTGGCCAGAAGGAACGACCCAGGTTAAAACTGCAAAAACCACGATCAGCAAGAACATGATCGTATAGACGTGCGGTAATTTGAATTTGAAACGTCTGTTTGTCTTCTTCGCCTTCGTATCTGACATAGATACCTCCAAAGAACCCGAGACCTTATCGTGTCTCGCTTTAACGTTCGCGCAATGCAAACGTCCTATGACGTTCTATAGATTATCAGCGTGTTTTTAGCACTTCAAGGATATTTCGGACAGGTTGCGAAGACTCGGGTGAACGGTCGTTCAACGGCGGCGAACGGCAAAAACGCCCGGCAGGCAATTTAGCCTGCCGGGCGTTCTCTTGATCAACGTCCTAAATATCAAAAACGTAGCGCGATCCTACAATCCGCTGTCGGCCGATGATAAACGGCCGCTGCTGCTCGTCATAGAAATATGCCTCCATATAAAACAGAGGCTCTCCCGTGGGAACGGACAGCAGCCGGGCGACTTCGGGTGACGCACACGCGATCTCAAGCGTGCACGGCTCGGTGCGAGCAGGCCCGCGACCCGTCTGTTCGCGCACGACCTCGAAAATTGATTGATCGGTAAGGTCCGCCTTCGCCAAAAAGGCGTTGTCTTCATAAACGTACGTGTTGTTCTCGAGCATCACGGGGATGCCATCGGCGGTGCGCACGCGTTCGATGCAGATCAGCTCCGACCCAGCGGGAACGCCAAAAAACTGCGCTTCGGTAGCATCGGCCGGCAACACTTTTCTTGAGACAATACGCGCCCCGGGCTCCATCTCGTTGACGCGGCAGGCGTCCGAAAAACTCTGAACGTCGTCCTTCTGGCGGATTTTACGCTTGAGCTTGGGGGCGTTTACAAACGTGCCCCTCCCCTGCTGCTTGGTTAGGTAGCCCTGCTGCACGAGCTCCTCAATGGCCCGCCGAACGGTAACGCGACCAACTTTGTAGCTTTCGGCCAATTCGAATTCATTCGGTATCCGAGCGCCCGCCTTATAGGTACCAGAATTGATGTCATTTTTGATGATATCGATAACCTGTTGATATAGCGGGATTGCCGCTTTTCCGTCGGTCAACCCTTCAGTCGATGGCATTTGCCCTCCCCTAGCAAATATGGAATCAATAATCGGTGCGGATTACGCATCGCCAGTCCTACGCAAGCTCCAGCAGCTCCGGCAGCTGGTCGATAATCTTGTCCGCGGCATCCTGGCTAAAGCCAAAGCGCTCCTCGCGCTTGGCAATAACTGTCAGGCCGGCTCGCTTGCCGGCAGTGATGCCAGGCACCGAATCCTCAACGCAGCAGCAGCGATTCGCGGGCAGCCCCAGCAGGTCCAGCGCATGCAGGTAGATGTCGGGCTCGGGCTTGCTCTCCTTAAACTGCTCGCCGCTCACCACATACTCAAAGGCATCCGACAGCCCGCACGCATTGAGCACTTCCTCGATGCTATCCATGGGAGACGAGCTGGCAAGCGCCACGCGAACGCCACGGCGCGGCAGCTCTCGAATCGTATCCACGGCGCCTGGGTTAATCAAAGCCTGATAGTCGCGCGGACGCTTATGCGCCCACTCGTCCCAACGGATCAACGCTTCCTCGCCAGTTAAATGCCCCTTCCCGGCGCGCTCAAACCAATCGACCAGCATACGCAGGAAGAACTGATGCGAGGTACCAACCTGCCCGTTCAACTCCTCTTGAGTCAGGTTAAGCCCAAGCTCCTTGGCAAACGCGGCAGTCTCGCCCAGGTAGTAATACTCGGTATCGACAATGACGCCGTCCATGTCAAAGATAACGGCGTCGAACGGAAATGCGGACACGGCACCCTCCCTAACAAAAGGGCGCCCGCAAGCGGACGCCCGAGCCATGCACTATCGGCGATTCTAACCCAGCAGCTTATCCAGCGCCACCGCAATGCCGTCTTCGTTATTATTGGCGGTCACCATCTGGGCCACAGCCTTGACCTCATCGACGGCGTTGCCCATGGCAACACCGGTTCCGGCCCACTCAATCATGGACTTGTCGTTCTGGCCGTCGCCAAACGAGACGACCTCGCTGGCATCGATGCCGAGCTTGGGCAGGGCACCCTCGAGCGCGCGGGCCTTGTCGATACCAGGCGCCGTGTACTCAAAGTACCAGTCGGCCGTAAACATGCCCGAAAGCGTCTGGGTAAAGGGCGCATACATCTCCTCGTAATGCGCCTGCAGGTAGGCCGGATCGCCTGCCGTCAGCAGCTTGTCTACGGGATAAGTGTCCACGACCTCATGCAAGCTCTCGACCTCGCGGATCTTAAGGTCGCAGGCATCGCGCTCGTATTTGACGATATTCTTCTGCGAGCCGTCCGGCAGTGTAATCATGCAGCGATACGAGTCCTCTACATGCAGGTCGCGCCCGAGCGAGATCATGGGGATCACATCATAGTTTTGCAGGTGATCAATCAGACGGTGCAGTTCGTCAGCTGGCATGGCCTGGTCAAAAAGGACCTCATCGGTCTGAGCGTCGACAACATGCGCGCCATTGAAAGCGACTAGCAGACCGTCATGGTTTTGGAGGTCAAGCTCCTGTGCCAGAGCATGTAGCCCCCATGCGGGACGACCCGAAGCCAAGATGAGCTTAATGCCCGACTCCTGCGCCGCGAGCAGCTTTTCGCGCGTACGCGGGCTGATCACCTTCTGATCGTTGGTGAGCGTACCATCGATATCCATTGCGATGGCTTTAATTGCCATATGTGCCTCCTTGCATCGTTTTTATCGCGCACTATCTTATCCGAGCCGGGGCACGTTCGCACGGCGCGCGTATGACGGTTGCAAAACCACCCCATTTGAAGCAAAGACAAAAAAGTACTTGCAAAGACGCGTTCCGACATATAAGTTGATAAAAGACCGCCGTTGCGGTTTTAAGTAGATCGAGCATATGAAGTTTGAGTTTTAGCGTGTAAGAGAAGGAAGATCGGCAAAGTACAACCCCAAACGCAATGACAACTTAATGAGGTAACTGCCACATGTGAGGCACCCAGGGCATTGCTGTCTCGATTTTGAGCACGATGCCTTCCGCCTTGCATGGGCCGTTCCATCCCGCCCCTGCAGCAACTGCCTCACGGGCTCATTGAAAACCGCATAGCACCCCAACGTCAGCACATCACCCACGGCAAGCACATCACTCACGACAACCAACACATCAACAAACAGCACGAACATCAACCGATTGGAGAAGCTATGACAAACCACCACGCTGAAGACGGCGATAAGAAAAGCATTCTGGATGCCCGCATTGAGCGAGCATATGCAAACGAATATGACGCCGCCTTTGCCGCCGCGACCATCAAGAACTACGCGTCGCTACCGCTCGCGACGATCTTGGCCGATCACCCTCAACTGCTGAAGCGCTGCACAAAGATCATGGGCGACCCCGACATTCGCAAGCTGACAGACCCCTATGCCCCAAAACGCGACAACGATTCGCACATTCTTACCGTAGGCTGCCTAGCCCATATGCTTACGGCGCTCGACACGAAACTCAAGCTCGAATGGGAACCCGACGAGCGTCATGAACTCGAAAGCAAGCGGAACACCCTGCGCACCGCACTGTTCCTTCCGTTGGACGGCCTCAAGCGCTGCAACGTCGAGCTCAATTCACAGGCGCGGCAAAAGCCCGGGACCACGGGGCAGAAAACTCCTAGACCCCATGTGGCCATCGTCGACCGCAACCGATATAACCGCATGACCGCGCACTTTTCTGCCGAGGGAGCAGCCATAAGGACGCTGATCGACCTGCTGTGCCTCCTGAGCATCAACGAACTATTTGAGGGCTATCTCGCCCTTGTTCCCGCGACGGCACCCAAGTCGGTAGCAAAGATCATCGAGACCTGCAGACGCCAGTTTGAGCGCCATCGCAATGGCAGCGAGATGAACGCCAGCATCGCGCAGTACTACGCGGCTCATTACAAAAATGACGGATGTGCCCCTATCGAGCATCAGCTGCGGCTCGCCTACACCACGCCCGTCGCAACGCTCCATCGCTTTGGAGCCCTTGGCGCTTGCGAGCCGCACGAACAGGCAGCCTGCCCCACAACCGAGCTCGATCTCAGGCTCGGACGAACCCTGTAGCCCGCCAGCCCCTCCGCGGGCAACAATCCTATTCCACAACACAACCAACAGAAAGGAGTCCTCATGGACACCAATCATTCCCCCATCATCAGCCCCCTCACCATGCGTGAATCCGCCCGAGGTATCACGCTCACCAGCATTTACGATGAGATGCTCGCCCGTCGCGAGCTCTCCGTCATGGGAAACATCGAAACCCCGATGGCCCACGACCTATGCCAGCAGATTCGTCTGCTCGATGCCACCGACCCCAGCCGCCCCATCACCATATTTGTCGCCAGCGCCGGCGGAAGCGTGCGATCGGGTCTTGCGATCTATGACGCCATGCGCCTCGCATCGTGCCCCATCCGCACCGTCTGCCTGGAATTCGCCGCGTCCATGGGCGCCGTGATCTTTATGGGCGGCGACGATCGCCGTATGGCGCCCCATGCAGAGCTCATGATTCATGACCCGCTGATCCCCCAGGGGGCAGGCGGCTCGGCACTTGCGTTGCAGGAAACCAGCCGGCGTCTCATGCAGACCCGCAAGACCCTCACGCAAATCCTCTCGGACCGCAGCGGCCTCACGCCCAAGCGCATCCAGTCCCTCACTGCAAAAGACACCTACCTTTCGGCCGAGCGCGCCGTCGAGCTCGGCTTTGCCCACGAAATTCTCTCGACCACCAAGGAGGTCGCCCATGTCTAACCTCGCCAGCCGCCTCGCCGCATCTGAGTCCGCATCGTCCACCATCCTCGCCAAGGATCGAACGCTCTCCTGCGACACCCGCCAAACGGGACTCAACAACAACGCACTTGTGATCGGCCCCTCGGGAGCCGGCAAGACCCGAAACGTCCTCAAGCCCAACCTGCTGCAAATGAACGCAAGCTACATCGTGCTCGACACCAAAGGCACGCTCTGTCGCGAAGTGGGACCCGTGCTGGCAGCCCACGGTTACCGCGTGCAATGCCTCAACTTCGCCGACCTCAACACCGTCCCGGCCCTTGCGCCCGGCATCGAGCGCTGCGGCTACAACCCCCTGAGGCACATTCGCCGCAAGGCGGACGGCAGGCCCAACCAGCAGGACATCCTCTCGGTGGCAAAGGCCATCTGCCCCATCGAGGACAACAACCAGCCTTTTTGGGATCATGCGGCGGCAAACCTGCTGTCGTGTCTTATCGCCTACGTCACCGAACAGCTACCCGCCGACGAGCAGACGATCAGCTCGGTCATCAAGCTGATCGAGCACCTGCAGGACGGTGCCACGGGTCGATTGTTTGACGACCTGATCACGACCGACCCCCAAAGCTATGCCCTCTCGCTATGGCGGCGCTACGCCATTACGCAAAATGCCGAGCGCATGCACGCGAGCATCGTCGGCATCCTTGCCGAAAAGGTCATGTGTCTGGGATTCGACGGTGCGGCACAGCTCTATCGTGAGTGCCATCAGGTGAACTTCGCTTCCATGGGACACACCCCCTGCGTCCTGTTTGTAACCGTGAGCGATATTGACCGCAATCTCGATCCGCTGACCGGCCTCTTTATTTCGCAGGCGTTTATGGGCCTCATTCGTGAGGCCGATAGGCAGCCCGACGGCAGCCTGCCCGTGCCCGTGCGCTTTATGCTCGATGACTTCGCAAATCTGCAGATCCCCCAGATCGACAACGTGCTCTCGATTATCCGAAGCCGCAACATCTGGGCAACGCTGCTGCTGCAGTCGACCAACCAGCTCGATGCGCTCTATGGCGAGGCACGCGCACGCTCCATCATGGGCAACTGCGACACGCATCTGGTGCTGGCGTTCCAGGATCCCGAGAGTGCCCGGGTGTTTTCCGACCGCGCCGACGCGCTGCCCAGCACGCTCATGGCGACGCCGATCGATCGCTCGTGGCTCTTTGTGCGCGGTCGCACTCCCGAACAGGTCGAGCGCTTTAAGCTCGAAGACCATCCGCTCTACGGGGAGCTGCCCGAGGCGCAGCGAGACCATGCGGAGGCCGAGATCTAGGCGCAGGGTTCTCGCGGCGCGCGGCGCCCCAGCGATGTTCCACAAAGGCCGTGCGCCCCGGGACTACGGCAAAGCAAAGGGGCCCGCATCCGATAGGATACGGGCCCCTGACTATAAGGCGCGATGCGTTAACAGCAGCGACTACTTGCGATGCGCGCGATAGAACTCGATGAGCGCCTGGGTCGAAGCGTCCTGCTCGGCCTTGGCGGCGTCATCGTGGAAGGCCGGGGTAATCTGCTTGGCAAGCTGCTTGCCCAGCTCGACGCCCCACTGGTCGTAGGAGTCGATGCCCCAGACCGTGCCCTCGACAAACGTGATGTGCTCGTACAGGGCGATGAGCTCGCCGAGTGCGAACGGGGTCAGCGTGTCGCCGAAGATCGAGGTCGTCGGGCGATTGCCCTCAAAGCAACGGGCCGGGACGATCTGCTCGGGCGTGCCCTCGGCACGAACCTCATCGGCCGTCTTACCAAAGGCGAGCGCCTTGGTCTGGGCCAGGAAGTTGCCCAGGAACAGCTCGTGGACATCCTGGCCGCCGTCGGTCGCAGGGTTGGCGGTATTGGCGAAGGCGATGAAGTCGGCCGGAACCACCACAGTGCCCTGGTGCAGCAGCTGATAGAAGGCATGCTGGCCGTTGGTGCCGGGCTCGCCCCAGAAGATCTCACCGGTGTCGGAGGTCACGGCGCTGCCGTCCCAGCGGACATGCTTGCCGTTGGACTCCATGGTGAGCTGCTGCAGGTAGGCCGGGAAGCGGTGCAGGTACTGGCAGTACGGCAGCACGGCGTGGCTCTTGGAACCGAAGAAGTTGACGTACCAGACATTGAGCAGGCCCATCAGCGCGACGGCGTTGTTCTCGAGCGGGGTGTTGCAGAAGTACTCGTCGATAGCGTGGAAGCCCTCGAGGAACTGCTGGAAGCGCTCGGGGCCGAGCACGACGATCAGCGACAGGCCCACGGCGGAGTCAACGGAATAGCGGCCACCGACCCAGTTCCAGAAACCGAAGGCGTTGGCGGGGTCGATACCGAAGGCCTCGACCTTCTCGAGTGCGGTGGAAACGGCGACGAAGTGCTTTGCCACGGCCTCGGCGTTCTGCTCATCGGAGCCGTCGATGGCGCCCTGAGCCTTGAGCTGCTCGAGCATCCAGGTCTTGACCTCGCGGGCGTTGGTGAGGGTCTCGAGCGTGGTGAAGGTCTTGGAGACGATGATTACGAGCGTGGTCTCGGGATCCAGGCCCTTGAGCTTCTCGGCCTGGTCGTTGGGGTCGATGTTGGAGATGTAGCGGCAGTCGATACCGGCGTCGGCATAGGGACGCAGAGCCTCGTAGGCCATGACCGGGCCCAGGTCGGAGCCGCCGATGCCGATGGACACCAGATGCTCGATCTTCTTGCCGGTAACGCCCTTCCACTCACCGGAGCGCACGCGCTCGGCGAAGGCATACATGCGGTCGAGGACCTCGTGCACGTCGGCGACGACGTCCTGGCCGTCGACGATGAGCTGGCCCTTCTCGCTTGCCGGGCGGCGCAGCGCGGTGTGCAGGACAGCGCGGTCCTCGGTAGTGTTGATGTGCTCGCCAGAGAACATGGCGTCGCGGCGCTCCTCGAGCTTCACCTCGCGGGCAAGATCGCACAGCAGCTTGACGGTCTCATCGGTCACCAGGTTCTTCGACAGATCGAAGTGCAGGTCACCGGCGTCAAAGCTCAGTTTGTTCACGCGGTCGGCGTCAGCAGCGAACCAGGCCTTGAGGTCGATACCTTCGGCCTCGAGCTTCTCCTGATGAGCCTCGAGCGCCTTCCAAGCGGCAGTCGACGTAGCATCGATAGGTGCGGCAACAGTTGCCATAGAGTCCTCCTCAGCATACGGGCGCACGCCTCCATGCGCCCGGACATTCAGATGCCACTATTCTAGCGCAGGTCAAGACTACAATCAGCGAGCGTTGCCAATCGGCCCCCAAACGGCAACCGATTAAAAAGGGACAGGCTTATTTTGGCAGGTCAAACGCTTTACCAACCAAAAATAACCCGTCCTTTTATGGCAAATATTAGGCCGCGGCGCAGATGCTACCGAGCAACTCACGCAGAGGAGACCCGATGCCCTCCAGCAGTTCGGGCGCGATAATGGCAAAAACGGGAACCTCACCGGTGCCCACGACAGCAGGCGCCTTGCCCTCCGAGAGAATGCATCCATAAGGGACAAAACCGTCTTCGCCGGCATCGAGCGCCGCCATGCGACGCGCGAGCTCGCGCGCAAAGCCAGCAGTATCGGCATCGCCAATCGCCAGGACAAAGTCCACGCCCTCATCGGTTGCCAGGGCTACGGCCTCATCGACCAAATCGTCTCCCCCGTCGCCCCCGGCCGAACCGCAACGAAAGAGTACGCGTTCGAGCAGGGCACGATCGAGCGAGCCCAGCGCCGCCGAAACGAGCTCATCGCGCGTGTGCTTGTCGCCTCCCAGCACGACCAGTGCCTTGGTGCCGCCATAGTGGGCAACCAATCGCCCGCACCAGCGAGCCACATCCCCATCCGCAACCAAGCGCGTCGGCATACCAAACCCATAGTTGACCATTATCCCCACAACCCTTCCGTGCTTTATGGTGGTATCGATCGTTAGGCTCATGCTACGAAGCGAGCTTTTCCGAGCTGTTTCGCGCTCTTTAGGGCTGCGTTAAAACCCCGATGAAGCCGCACGACCATACTTGCCAAAAAGGGACAGATTTTGACGGTGTCCGGACGAGCGGGTATTATCGAACAGATATTCGATAAGAACATGTGTTTGATGGAGGGACACGGATGGCGCACGAGCAGCACACCTATATCTGCATCGACCTCAAGACGTTTTATGCCAGCGTCGAGTGCGTCGACCGTGGGCTCGATCCGCTCACCACCAACCTAGTCGTTGCCGACGAATCGCGCGGACGCACGACCATCTGCCTCGCCATCACGCAGGCCATGAAGGACTTAGGTATTCACAACCGCTGCCGCCTATTCGAGATTCCCGACGGCATCGACTACATCAAGGCCGTACCGCGCATGCAGCACTACATGGAGGTGTCGGCGCAGATCTACGGTATCTACCTGGAATACGTCAGTCCGCAAGACGTTCACGTCTACTCAATTGACGAGTGCTTTATCGACGTGACACCCTATCTGGACCTCTATCACACCGATGCGGAAGGCTTCGCCTGCATGTTGCGCGACGAGGTCCTGGCGCGCACCGGCATCACGGCGACGGTCGGCATCGGCCCCAACCTATTCCAGGCCAAAGTTGCACTCGATATCACCGCCAAGCACGTACCCAGCCGCATCGGCATACTCGACGATGAGACCTTTCGCAAGGAAATCTGGCCCCATCGTCCCATCACCGATATCTGGGGCATCGGCCCCGGCGTGGCAGCACGACTCGAAAAATACGGCGTCTACGATCTGATGGGCGTCGCGGCGCTCGACGAAAACCTGCTTTACGACGAGCTCGGCGTCAATGCCGAGTATCTCATCGACCACGCCTTCGGACGCGAGCCGACAACCATCGCCGATATCCAAGCCTATCGCCCGCAAGCAACTTCGACCACCACAGGACAGGTGCTCTCGAAGGGCTATGCCTACGAGCAGGCCTACACCGTCTTGCGCGAGATGGTCGACAACGCCGTGTTGGACTTGATCGATAAGCACGTGGTCTGCGACAGCATCTCGCTCTTTGTGGGCTACGCGAGCGAGCGCGCCGACATACGCAGGCTTGATGCCAGCGGTACTGCACAATATGTGGACGGATGCGGACACCTGCGCTCGAGTACGTCGAGCATCGAACCCACCGCAACCGCCGGCCCCGAGCTCGCGCCCCGTGCTCCCAAGCCCGTCCAGCGCGATGACGAACGGCGCCGCCTGGTGCGCGAAGCGCAGGCAATCGATGGCATCTTTGTGGGAGAGCATGGTGGCAAACCGCGTGGTGGCTATGCCGCGCTCTTTGCGCACTCCAACGCCTCGCGCAAGCTGCCCGAGCGTACCAATTCGTTTAAGAAGATCATGGGCTATTTCGATGAGCTCTGGGCGCAGACTGTCGATCCCAAACGACCGGTCAAGCGCATCAACCTGGGCTTTAGCAATCTTGTGCCCGAGGAATTTGCCACCATCGATCTGTTCAGCGATATCGAGGCCGATGAGCGCGAGCGCGACCTGGCGCGCGCCGTCCTGGCCGTGAAAGGCAAGTACGGCAAGAACGCGCTCGTCAAGGGATTAAGCTTTACCGCCGGCGCCACCGCGCGCGAGCGCAACGATCAAGTTGGAGGACACCGTGCCTAAACCCAAACAACAGCCCATGCGCCCGCCGACCGCCTTCGAGCGCCTGGCGGACCCCGAGGGCAGACGCCGCGCAGCCGACCCCAACCTCACTGCCAACGGTGCCGTGCGCGCCAACCGCGCCGCACAGTTTATGCCCTTTGCCGCCCTCACGGGATACTACGAGCTCGTGCGCAAGCAGGAAATCACCGTCGAGCAAAAACGTGAGCTCACGGAAGAAAAAGCCCTCGAGCTTTCGCAAAAGCTCGAGGGCCTCAAACGCGGCGACTTGGTGCGCGT
The DNA here is from genome assembly GCF_020709435.1 of Collinsella aerofaciens. Classification (GTDB taxonomy): domain Bacteria; phylum Actinomycetota; class Coriobacteriia; order Coriobacteriales; family Coriobacteriaceae; genus Collinsella; species Collinsella aerofaciens_AU. The sequence goes on along the minus strand of NZ_JAJFDP010000003.1, from coordinate 28,966 downwards.
CACCTATTACGATACGTACGGCTATCGTAGCCGCACGGGCATTCTCGACGAAGCGTTACCCGCATTCAAGCTGCTCAAACTCAGGGATATCGCCATCAACTTCGACGATATCCAGGACATTGAGCTACGCGGACGAGCCTAGCGACGAGAACGCTTGCGCAAGACGAGAGCAATGCCAAGCACTGCGGCAGCTGCAACCAGCAATCCCAAGACCAGCGTGAGGGTCGAGTCGCCAGCGCGAGGCAGCGAGCCGTCCTTCGGAGTCTTCTTAGCGGTCGTCGTGACGGTGGTCGTGGTGCTGCTCGACTGGTCGTTGCCACCCGTCTGGCTGCCGCCAGGCTGATCGCCGCCACCCGGCTGCGAAGGATCGGTGGGTTCCGTCGGATCCGGAGTACCGGGATCAACCGGATTCTCCGAATTCTCCTTGCGCTGGATCCAGACCTGGCAACCATAGAACGGGTTGGCGGTACCAAGGCACAGACCCTGGTTGGTCACCGCAAAGGTGCGCAGACCATGGTTATACGGATCGTTAAAGCCATTGGTCGTCAGCGTCGTAAAGTTCACGCCGTCCTCGGTCACATACATATCAAAGCCGCGCTCGGCATCGCGCAGGTAACACATGCACGTAAGGACACTCTGCAACTTCTTGAGGTTCTCCTCGCTCAGCAGCTTATCGAGCGCATCCTGAATATCGCTCGGCAGCTCGGTGCCATAGGCATCCTCGTACTGCTGCTTAAGGCTCTCATAGCTATCGAGCATGTCCTGATACTGGTCGGCAAAGGACTTGAAGTACGCGATCTCGCCATCGATCTTCTGGACATAAGCGGCGTCGTCCTCAAAGTCCTGGGGCATCGTCGCGGCCTGATCGCAAAGACCGCCCGCGGCATCCTCCAGCGCATCGCTCAGATCGCCAAAGCCCTTAGCAACCTCGGTCTTCTCGTCATCGACATCGACGGCCTTGTTTGAATCATCAACCTCAGCAGCTTCGTTCGAATCATCGACCTCGACGGCCTCGTTTGAATCATCGTCCGCAAGCGTGTTCACGGGAACGATGGGGTCGTCAGGCGATTTCTTGTCGAGCAGGTGATTGAGCAGGTCCCTAAGGCGCTGAACCTGAGAGTCCCACTCCTCGGGCGTCATATCGATAATGTCGCCATTGGAGAACTGGCCGATCGGCTCAAGCAGGCTCGCGGTATCAAAGGTACCGATATACAGCTTGCCGTCGAACTTCTGCATGCGCCAAATGTACTGGTTCTCGTTTCGGCCAAAGCCCGAAGTCAGGCCGGAAATACCGCCCTCGGGGAACATGTCGGTGCGATCGCCAACGACGAGCTCCATGTTCTCGTCCTTGTCCATGCGATAGATGTTAACCGACTGCTCAAGATTGGCATTCACAAACGAGCAGTCAACGCCACCCATGCTGCTCTTGCCGCCCTCTTCGGTGTTGGATTTGTTGAACAGGATGCGCTCGAGGGCAATCTCCTCGTCGTTGTATTCACCGATATAGAGGTAGTCGTTGTAGACGATGAGGTTGGCAGCGCCAGAACGGGTACGGGCAGGATCGATGCCAAAGCAATACTTTGCACCGTCCGCCTCCTGGTCGCCGACAATCGGAGTCCACGAATAGCTGCCGTCGGCGTTCTTGTCGCCACGGACCATGGCAAACGACTGCATGGAATTATCATCGGGGGCATTCTCGGGCGTACCGGTGCAGATGGTCGCATAGAGATGGCCATTGTACGAGACCATATCCCAAATGGCGCCGCCGTAGATGCTGTCCTGATAGCGAATCGCCGGATAGTTAAACAGCCTATCCGAGTTGGCAATCTCGGTGAAGCTCTCCTGGCCCTTCGAGGGGTCAGACGACGTCAGGATTGTCGACACAAACTTACCGGCCGCGTCTTTACCCACGTTGCTGATGACGAGCTGGCCATCATGGACGCACATACCGCGGATACCGGTTGAGATGCCCTGCTTGTAGGCAGCGCCGTAATCCTGTATGCTCGAAAGACCCTGATAGACGACCTTGTACTCATCCGTCTTAGGATCGATCTCATATACAGCAGGCAGACCGCTTTTGCCGCCATTGGTCCTAACGCTGCCGCAGAAATAGAGTTTGCCCTTATAGCTCACGGCATTGCGGAACAAAGGAGCGACGCCGTTGAGCGATTCAGAGAGCAGCAGCTTGGTCTCACCAGTCTTGGTATTGATCTTGACCAAGATGCCGCCGCTGTCCTTGTCGGCCGTGCCGTCCTCCTTCTGCTGTCCGTAGAAGAACGTGCCGTTAAACATGGCCTCCAGCGTCAGACGCATGGTCTCGGCATCAAAGGAATCGCCCAGCGTGCCGTTCATGAGCGTAAGCGTGTTGCCCATCGCCGCATAGCAGGTGCCCACATAAAGCCAGTCACCATAGCTCGCAGCCGCCCACGTGTAGCTCTGGCCGCGATCGCCTTCGTTGTTGGCAGTATTACCGTCGGCGCCCGGAACGGCAACGACACCGTCACCCTGGTAGTCGACGATGCCATCCGGCTGCGACGTTCCTACCGTAGGATGCGAGAGCTTCTCAAAGGAATACCCATTTCCCGCATTGTAGGTAACGGAACCCGAAGCGTCTTCGGCGTGCGCCGGCAGCGGCGATACCAAGATAGCGGCAAGCGCTGCCACCAAGCCAAGTGTTCCCACTCGTCTCATAAGGTTATAGCCTCCCCTGTCCTAAAGCCCAGTTTTAGCATTCTTCATTTCTGTCCACGGTTAATTGCAATCTGAGCACAGCAATAATCAACGCGTAATTATACATCTGTAATTTTTTGGACGGGTTAACGGATGCTCAATTGGTAGCGAATTCCGCGCAAACCGTCACCAAGCTCCACTTTTGCCGCATCTAAAGGTTATTTTTTGCGCAAATATTTGGATGCCGATAGTCACCATGGGCAGGAGGCCGGTACCCACCGGAGAGGGGAACGCCTACATTTTCATAACGTAATAGCCCGCGCCCCTCACCGCCGTCTCGAGCGTGTCGCGATCAACCGGGCGCTTCGAGCGCACGCGCGCTGTGTGGTCCGCGTACGTTACCGTTGCCCACACGCCGTCCAGCGCATTGAGAGCATTCTCAACGTTTTGAACACAGCCATCGCAGCTCATGCCGCCGATGAGCAACTCATCGCTATAGGGGTAGTGGGACGGATCGGTATCCGTCACAACAACCTTTTTGGCCTTCTTGCCGCTCGCGCCATCGCTGCAACAACTCTTCCCGTGTGTCGAAGCGACAATGCGCCGCAGGCCAAAGAACATGCCAACGACAATCACGGCAAGCACAATGAGATTCGCAGGGTTGAGCAAGTCACTCATGCGTTCCCCTTTCAAGTAGCCCTATCTAGATACCCCCATGGGGTGTCCCCATCTTAACCCAAAAACATGTCCGTTCGGTCAATTAGTTTCCCTGTTTAAACTTTTTAGTTGACCAAGGCTTACTTTCGTGTATAAGTTTTCCTAGGCTAACAGTGAGGACCAGAAGGAGCGCCGTGACTCGAACCATAGACATTCCAACGTTTCAGGCAGCGGTCGTGCGCAACTGCTCCCCCACGCTCGCGAGCATCAAGCCGGCATCGCTCTTTACCTATCCCGGCGTTTACGCCAACCAAAACGGAAAACCCGGCGCCGCCCATATCGAAGGGCGACGCTCTCGCCTGCTCGCCGTCATAGCCCAATGCAACCGCGAGCTCCAGCCACTCGGGATCCATATGAGCGTTTTGGTCTGGCGCCCCTGCGGAGCGCTCAACTATGTGTACCGCCCTGCGGACCTCATGCGACACCTCTCCGACCCCCGCGCCACGACGGCGCTTGCCGCCGAAGGTTACGATGTCCACAACCTGCCCGCATCGCTGGTGCATCTCGCCGCGCGCATCACACTGGCAAGCAGCAATGCCGCAGAAAGCGCCTATGACGGCAGCGTCTGCGCACTCGCGCGAAATAGGCACTGCGATACGGGGTGCATGTGCGAGTTCCCCCACGAAATTGGCTATTTTTTGGGCTATCCCTACGAAGATGTCCATCAGTTTATCGTCCAGCGCGGCGAGAACTACAAGGTCTTTGGGGCCTGGAAGGTCTACGAAAATGTCGAGCAGGCGCTTGCGACGTTTGATGCCTACCGTGCCTGCACCCAATACTTCACCTTTGTCTATCAGCAGGGCTGCAGCCTGGCGCAACTTGCCCAGGCAACCCGATAGAACGTACAAGCCGCGGCCTGCGCCGCACAACCGAAAGGACAAAACATGAGCAAGATCGCTGTCGTCTATTGGAGCGGCACGGGCAATACCGAGGCCATGGCAAACCTCGTCGCCGAAGGCGCCACGTCCGCGGGTGCCGAGACTGAGGTCATCTCCTGCGCCGACTTCTCCGCAGACAAAACCGCCGACTACGACGCCTTCGCCTTCGGCTGCCCCGCCATGGGCTCCGAGGAACTCGAGTACGATGAGTTCCAGCCGATGTGGGACGAGGTCAAGGAGACTCTCGGCGACAAGAAGGTCGTCCTCTTTGGCTCCTATTCGTGGGCCGAGGGCGAATGGATGGACAACTGGAAGGCCGACGCCGACGAGGCGGGCGTCAACGTCGTCGATTCCGTCATCTGCTACGACGCCCCCGATGATGAGGGTGAAGCGGCCTGCAAGGCCCTGGGAGCGGAGCTGGCCTAACGAAGCCGTCAGAAAGTCGCAAGGCAACTGACAGCCGAGTACCGCACAACAACAGTCGCTCATGCCCAAACAAAAACGGGGACCGGATATTCACATCCGGTCCCCGTTTGTTATATCGACAACCTCGACGCGTTGCTACGAGATATTGCCCAAGAACGCCTTGGTGCGTTCGCTCTTGGGGTGGTCGAAGACCTCGCTCGGCGTACCCTCTTCCACGATAACGCCGCCGTCCATAAAGACCACGCGGTCGGCGACATCGCGGGCAAAGCCCATCTCGTGCGTCACCACGATCATGGTCATACCGTCACGTGCAAGATCGCGCATGACACCCAGAACGTCGCGAACCAGCTCGGGGTCGAGCGCCGACGTGGCCTCGTCAAAGAGCATGACGTGAGGATTCATCGACAGGGCGCGGGCGATCGCCACGCGCTGTTGCTGACCGCCCGAGAGCTGGCTCGGCATAAAGTCAATGCGCTCGGACAGGCCAACCTTGGTCAGCTCCTCGATGGCGATCTTCTCGGCCTCTTCCTTGCTGCGCTTGAGCACCTTTTGCTGCGCGAGCATGACGTTCTTTTTGACTGACAGGTGCGGGAACAGGTTGAACTGCTGAAAGACCATGCCCAAGTGCGTGCGCACTTTGTTGAGGTCGACACCCTTGGCGCACACATCCACGCCCTCAACGATGATCGAGCCGCTCGTGGGATGCTCCAGACGATTGATGCAGCGAAGCATCGTCGACTTGCCCGAGCCCGAAGGACCCAGGACTACGACGACCTCGCCCTTGTGCACATCCAGATCGATATCGCGCAGGACCACGTTATCGCCAAAGGCCTTCTGGAGATTCTTGATGCTGACGACGACCTCGTTCGAGTTATTGGTTTCGCTCATGATAGGACCTCCTTACAGACCGGCGATGTGATCGGCGGGCGTCGCGACGACCTGTCCGGAGCTCTTGGTGGGACGCTTCTTTTTGGTTTCGGCCGTACCCAGCAGCCTCGCCTCAAGACCGCTCACCAAGCGCGCAAGCGGCAGAGTGATGACCAGGTAGAACAGCGCGGCAACCACGTACGGCGTGATGGAGCCCGTCGTGGCCACGATGGTGCGGGCGTTCATGACGATCTCGACCACACCCACGGCGGCAAGCAGCGACGTATCCTTGTAAAGCAGGATAAACTCGCTGGTCAGCGTAGGCAGGACATTGCGGAACGTCTGCGGAATCATAACGTAGAGCAGTGTCTGGAAGGCATTCATGCCCAGCGAGCGAGCAGCCTCGTTCTGGCCCTTGGGGATCGACTGAATACCGGCACGGAAAATCTCGCACAGGTACGCAGACGAGTTCATGGCCATGACGATAACGCCCAAGACATAGTCGTCCACCTTGACGCCGGCCAACGGCAGACCGAAGAACGCGATATAGATCTGCAGGAACGCCGGCGTACCGCGGATGATATTCACATAGATGCCGGCAAGGCAACGCAGGATGCGCGACTTGGAAATACGCATGAGCGACAAGGCAAAGCCAAAGGGAATTGCCAGCGGAAACGCCACGAGCACGATCGAGAGCGACATGAGAAAGCCTTTGAAAACGATCGGCAGGCTCTGGACTAAAATGACCGGGTTCAGGAACAGGCGAAGGAACATGTTGGAATTCCATGCCTCGACCCACGGCTGCTCCTTAAGATCGGCCAGGAAGTTATCGAATGCCGTCACGCCCTTGATCTCGACGGAAGGAATCTTGGAAATCTTCTTGGTCGAACCGTCGGCGAGCGTATAGGTGCCGCTAAAGGCCTCATCGCCGCCCTCGACGGGGAAGGTCACGCCGTAAACCTCGACACGGAAAAAGCCGCCGGCAGGCGCCGTCTCGCCAAAGTCAATCTTGAGCGTCTGGCCGTCAGCCTTGCACGTGGGCTTCATGGGCGTACGATCCATGAGGTCCTCGCCCGAGAGCATCGTCAATCGCGTGTCATCGGTACCAAACGTCGTGCCGTCGACAAACGTCAGCGAAAGACCGCTCAGTTCCTCGTCGGCATCGGCCTGAACTTCCCAGGTGATGCGCGTCTCGGTACCGCCGACCACAGCGCTGCCCGAACCGGTATTGGGTCGGGCGGTAATCTTTGCGGTCTCAAGCGCCTGGGCGGTCGTGGGCGCATATGCCCCCGCACACACCAGCGCGAGCGCCACGGCCATGACGCAGGCTAGCTTTTGGAGCAAGGCAGGCAGTGGAAAACGCTGCTCCGCGGCCCCTTTGTTCAGTCGAGACAAGGTGGCTCCTATCGTAGAAGTTGCCGGCAAAACGAGACGGAAATGCTCTCCGTCAAGAGAAGCGCAAAGGCCCTCTCCGCCAAAACGGAAAGGGCCTGCGCACAATCAAGTAGCTATTTTACTTGATGTTGTACTTAGCCATGAGGGCGTCGACGGTACCGTCGTCGGTCAGGTCCTTGATGGCCTGGTTGATGTCGTCCTTGAGCTTGGTGTTGCCCTGGTTGATGGCGATGGCGTACTCCTCGCCGGTGCTGATCTGCTTAATGGTCTGGCAGGTGTTGAACTGCTCGGCGGTCAGCTGGCTGGCAACGGAGCGGTTGGTGACTACGGCGTCGCCCTTATCGGACTGCAGGGCGCTGAAGCACTCGGTAGCGTCCTTGTAGGGGACGATCTTGGCCTTGGGGAAGTTCTCCTGGGCAAAGGACTCGGCGGTCGAGCCAGACTGGACGATGATGGTAGCGTCGGCATTGTTGAGCTTCTCGCTGAAGTTGTCGGCCGTGATGTCGGTGTTATCGACCTTGGTCACGATAGCCTGATCGTCCATGTAGTAGGAATCGGAGAAAGTGACTTCCTTCTCACGCTCGGGCGTGTCGGTGATAGCCGCGATGGCGACGTCGTACTTAGCGCCCGAAGCGACACCGGGGACGAGCGTGTCGAAGTCATTGTTGACGTACTCGACATCCAGGCCCAGCTTGTCGCCGATAGCCTTGATGAGCTCAAGGTCAAAGCCCTGATAATCGCCGTTGTCATCCTTGTACTCAAACGGAGCGTACTCGGCAGAGGTGCCGACGGTCAGCGTACCGTCCTTGACGAGCGCGTACTCCTTGGAGCCGTCGACCTTCTCGACCTTAGCGTCGTCAGAGCTGCTGGAACCGGCATCAGAACCAGAGGTGGCGTTGGACGAGCCACAGCCCGTCAGTGCGAGGGCGAGCGCCATGGCGCCCGTGGCGGCAAATGCGCCAAGCTTCTTGAGCTTCATAATCAGTCTCCTTCCGGTGACCCCGTTTGATTCAGAGGTCTGCAAAAACTGATGGCTATTATGCACCCGCTTGGGAGAATCTGCAATTAGAAAACTGATTGAAACAAACCCATAACGTGAATGGAACACTGCACTTTGTGACAGTCATTACTGCTGCAACGACCTTAACAGTCTGATTTCAGCCGCATAACCTGCAAGTTCGTTCGGTGTCTCCAAAATGAATGGCAATGCGCGCAAGCGGCTATTCGATACAATATTCTGCATAACCTGCATACCGCCGCCAAACTCTTCACTACCCAAATAACCCTTACCGATGCATTCGTGGCGGTCCTTATGGGCGCCGCAAGGGTTCTTCGAATCGTTGATATGCACGGCGCGCAAGCGCTCGATACCCACCACGCGATCGAACTCGTCGAGTACGCCGTCCAGATCATGGATGATGTCGTAGCCGGCATCACTCACATGGCAGGTATCCAGACACACGCCCAGCTTGGCCGACAGCTCTGGACGTCTGGCAGCAACACCCCCGATAATGCGCGCCAGCTCTTCAAAGCTACGGCCCACCTCGGTACCCTTTCCTGCCATGGTCTCGAGCAGCACCGTCGTCTGCTGCCCCTCAAACATCACCTGGCACAAGGTGTCGACGATCATCTGAATGCCGGCATCAGTCCCCTGCCCCACATGCGCGCCGGGGTGGAAGTTGTAATAGTTGCCGGGCAGTGCTTCCAGACGCTGCAAGTCCTCGGCCATTGCCTCCAGGGCAAACTCGCGCGCCCGCTCTTTGGCAGAACAGGGGTTGTAGGTATACGGGGCATGCGCCACCAGCGGTCCAAAGTCGTTTTGCGACATAAGCTCGCGCAGAGCCGCCACGTCATCCATGTCAAGGTCTTTTGCCTTGCCACCGCGCGGGTTGCGCGTAAAGAACGCAAAGGTATTGGCGCCAATGGACAACGCCGTCTCCCCCATTGCCCGATAGCCCTTCGTCGTCGAAAGATGACATCCGATCGTCAGCATCTCCAACTCCCCTTCATCAGTTGCGGTGAAATACGGTCTATTGGTGCCTTATTTTGGCGCAAACAGACCGTATTCCACCGCAAGTTATAAAAGGGGCATCAGGAGCAAAGGCCTCCAGGCATTCCAAGCGCTGGCGCCATGCCCCCACGCCCTAAAGTTTCAAGCGAATCGCATCGATAATGCGCGCGCAGCGCTGCGTGGCGGCAAGGGGCATGACGGGACTCTCGAGTTTCCCCGCCCGGATGAGCTGGGTCGCATGCTGGATTTCGCCGTAGAAATCATCGATCTCAAACGGGGCATTTATTTCGAGCGTTCGTCCGTCGGAGTACTTCACATAGGCGAGCTCGGGACGATGGAGGCGCTCGATTTCCAACGAGCCTCGCTCGCAGTCAATCGTTAAGCGGCTTTCATATGCAGCTTTGCCGTCGCACGCCATATGAATGGGTATACCGCCGACGCTCATACGGATCTCGTCGGCCCAATCGACGCGGCCGCCCGATACGTCACGCCAGCGAACTTCACGGGATGAAACCTCGCACGCGCCCGCGAGCAAATCCTCAAACCAACCGACCGCATAGCAGCCCATGTCATATAGACAGCCGCCCTGCAACGGATCAAGCAGATAGCCCGAAGGAGGCTCGCCGTAATCGAGCTTTTGCACGCTTTCAATCGAGACAATACGGCCAAGCTCACCCGACGCAAGCAAGTCCTTCACGCGAGTGCGCATCGGGCAAAACCGATTCTTCATCGCCTCCATAAACAGCACGCCGCGCTCACGAGAGGTGGAGGCAATCGAGAGAGCCTCTTCCTCACTCAAAACGGCCGGCTTTTCGCACAGCACGGCCTTTCCGGCGCGCAGCGCGCGACAGGCCCAACGCGTATGCATGCCATGCGGAAGAGCCAAGTAGATTGCGTCGACATCGGAGTCGGCAATCAGCGCGTCATAAGCCGCATTGCCGTTATCGTCGACCGAGGCGTGGCCATGCGCAGCATCGATCGAAAACGCTCGGCAAAATTCCTCGACATGTGCAGGAGTGCGACCGGCCGCAGCCACCAGCCGTGCCCCGTCGACCTTCTTGAGCGACGATGCAAATCGATGAGAAATGTGTCCGGCACCCAAAATGCCCCAACGAACCTCGCGCAAATCATCACATGAATCCCGATGGCCCACGACAGCCCCCTTCAGTTGCGGTGAAATAGTTCCTGTTGATGCCTTATTCTGCCGCAAACAGGAACTATTCCACCGCAAGTTATAAAAGGGTCATGAGGAGCGCGTTTTGCCGAAGGCCTTAAGCACCGCCGTCACGGGACCAGGCTGGAAACGTCGGCGCACATCGTCGAGACGCTCGGGAATATCGATGTGCTGCGGGCAGTGCCGCGCGCATTTGCCGCATTTGACGCAATTGCTCACCAACTTGGGCTCGCTTGTGCGCACCGCGCTCGCCGTAAAGTATTGCGAGATGCCCGTAAACCAGCTATGTGCATAGCTCGCGTTGTAGGCGGCAAAGCAGCCAGGAATATTGATGCCCTTGGGACACGGCATACAGTAACCGCAACCCGTGCAGGGCACACGATTCGATTTCTCAAACTCTTCCAGCACATGCGCGATGGTATCGAGCTGGCCTGTTGACATCGAGTCCGGCAGCGCGCGATCTGCCAGCGCCGCGTTCTCATCCACCTGCGCGGTATCGGTCATGCCCGAAAGCAGCATCGTCACCTGTGGATGGTTCCACACCCACGAAAGCCCCCATGCGGCAGGCGTATGCAAATGTGGGTCGTGCGCCTCATCGAGCACGGCGCGAGCCCGCGGCGGCAGCTTGCCCGCCAGTCGTCCGCCCAACAGCGGCTCCATCACAAACACCGCGAGCCCGCGCTCGGCAGCGGCCAAGAGCCCCGCCGTTCCCGCCTGGTAGCGCTCGCCGGCATAGTTGTACTGGATCTGGCAAAAATCCCAGTCATACGCATCGAGCATCGTGAGGAAGTCCGCCGCGCTGCCGTGGTACGAAAAGCCGATCTGGCGGATACGCCCCGCAGCCTTTTGGCGCGCAATCCAGTCCTCGATGCCCAGTGCCACCAAGCGCTCCCACTGGGCGGGCGAGGTAATGTTGTGCATAAGGTAATAGTCGATATGGTCGGTCTGCAGGCGGCGCAGTTGCTCGTCGAAGAACCGGTCGAAATCCTCCGCGCACTTGCACGAAGCATGCGGCAACTTAGTCGCCAGCAACACCCGGTCACGCAGCCCCAAGCGCTCAAGCGAGGCGCCCACGCACGCCTCGTTACCGGGATAGAGATACGCGGTGTCCAGATAATTAATCCCCTGCTCCACCGCACGGGAAATGATGGCGTCGGCTGCCTTCGCATCCGGGCGTCCCGGCGCACCGGGAAACCTCATGCAGCCCAGCCCCAACGCCGAGATACGGTTGCCGCTTTTGGGGTCAACGCGATATTGCACGGCCCCTCCCCTCCCATCGAAGCCCTGACAAGGCAAAACAAACCCGTCACGTCATCGAAACACATCGGAATCGCAATTGAGAACGTATCGTAACGCAGCAGAAATCAAGCCGTCACGGCACCGCTTTAACATCAGCAAAAAGCCCGATGAAAGAAGCCAACCATGCCCGCGCGTGAGGACGCCTACCCCCACCCCGGCGAGCAATACATCCTCTCGGTCGACCGCTATCAGATCGAGGTCATGGACCATCTGGACGAGCTTCCCGCCACAGGCGCCGTCATCTTCTGCACCTTCCCCAAGGTGCGCGATGGCGTTGGATATCCCGCACGCGTTTTCGCGGTCTGCCCCGCAGCGTAAGCTCCACGCGTCCATTCATTTAAAAATCGCCACCCTGCATGCACAAGGTGCGCTGGCGGCATACAATCCATCAGGCGCCCCTTACGCGGGCGCCTTTTATATGGGGAGATAATTCACATGCAGATCAACAAGGTCACCTTTATCGGCAAGGGTGGCGTCGGGCTACTCTACGGCAGTATGATCGCCCAGGCACTCGGCAACGACGCCGTCGAATACGTTATGGATGACGTCCGTTTTGAGCGTCACGCGGGCGATGCGCTCACCGTCAATGGCAAGCCCTGTGCACTCAAGTCCGTCCGCGCCAGCGAGGCAACGCCCGCCGATCTGGTCATTCTCACGGTCAAGACGACTGGACTCAACCAAGCACTCAAGACTATGGAGCGCGTCGTGGGACCCAATACGCTCATCGCCTCGCTGTGTAACGGCATTACGAGCGAGCAGAAGATTGCCGAGCGCTTTGGCTGGGAGCATACCGTTCTTGGTATTTGCCAGGGCATGGACGCCGTGTTCCTCAACGGAGAGCTCACCTTTACCAATGCGGGCGAAATCAGCTTTGGCGCGGCGGCCGGCACCGAGCTCGCAACCGTCACCGCCATCGACGAGCTCTACACGCGCTGCGGCATCGCCCATACCGTCGAGAGCGACGTTGCGCACCGCATGTGGGCCAAACTCATGCTCAACGACGGCATCAACCAGACGTGTATGGCCTACGGCGGGACCTACGGAAGCGCCACGGAGCCGGGCTCCGAGCAGCGTCGCTGCTTTGTTTCTGCCATGCGCGAAACGCTTGCGGTCGCCAACGCCGAGGGCATTGAGCTGACCGAGGCAGATCTGACGCAGATGGTGCACCTCATTGAGGGAATCGACCCCACCGGTATGCCCTCGATGGCGCAGGACCGCATCGCGCAACGAAAAACCGAAGTCGAGGAGTTCGCGGGCACCATTTGCCGCCTGGCCGTCAAACACGATATCCAAGTGCCACAAAACGATTGGCTCTATCAGCGCATCCGCGATATCGAGAAAAGCTGGTAGCGCCCGGCTCACCACGTCAACAGGCTCAACAGCAAAGCCGCCACAAGGAGCACTCCCCTTACGGCGGCTTTCATCTTCATCTATAACCAGTAGTCGATGTCCCGACGGTTAGAGCTGCGACTCCGACGCCTGGTCCTCATCGTCGCGACAAAGGACTGCACCCGCACTTCCCAGCAGTGCGGCCGCGACCAACGCACTGACCACGATAGAGGCAGCCCCACAAGACCCCTGCATGCCCGCAACGAGCGCGGCCGTAGGACCAAGGCAGCCAAGCACCAATGCGACGGCGGCAATGGCAATATCTCGAGCGTTCACAAGACCACTTCCTCCACGAGAAAGACCTTATTTCTCATGAACTAGTGTGCCCCGCGCCCATATGCGCGACGTACCGTCACGGTAAGGGCTCTGTTAGCTCAAGCGCACACATAGAACGGGCGTCCTTACGTTGCCCTAAAGCTCGGTAAAGACGCCCGTCCGCAAAATATCCGTGATGCAGAACAATTACCAGCCAGTGTAGTAGTCGGTGGTTCCGGCAGCGCAGCCGGAGTCATAGACCTTGCACTCACCCTTGGAGCCGGTAAACGTGGAGCCTTGGGCCTTATCGCCCGCGGCCACGACGTAGTAGCCATCGGAATCGCGCCAAAAGCCCTCGGAATCCTGCGTCCATTCGCCCGTGCGGTGGTGATACAACACGTTGCTGCTGTAATAAGTCTCGCGGCGGCCGTTATAGTTATTGACGCCGCTCGAGCGCGTCAGGCCCGAGCCGTTCGCGTAATACGCAGCAGACGCGTAAGACAAGCCGGAGCCGGCGTTGTAATACGAAGCCTGAACGGCCTCAGCGGCCTCGGCTTCGGCTGCGGCAGCCTCGAGCGCCTCGCGCTTGGCATCCTCGAGCGTGGAGCGAAGCTCGTCGAGCTCGGTCGACTTGGCGTCGACCTCCCCCATCGTCAACAGGCTACCCGCGCCGTCGATGCAACCCTGCAGCACAGCGCGCTCGTCATCGGTAGCATAGTCGCCATACATATTCATAATGATCTGAGCGCGCATCTCCAGGGAATCGCGCTTTGCCCCCATCGAGGCGTTCCACTCCTGCATGGAGCCATAACCGTCACCGCGGTAGTCGACGGGCTGCACCAGCGTCGCCTCGGACGGCGTAGATCCGACCGTATCAGACAGTGTTGCCGCGTGGGCATCAGTTGCGCCGGCGCCCGCCAAAAGTGCCACAGTCAGAGCGGCGGAAAGGGCGGCGGCTTTCGGTTTTCGTGAATCGATCCTCATGTAGCTGGAAACCTCCGTAGTGTGTTTTTGCTGCGTTTGAGCTGCGTGTGATTCGATCGCGCTGCATAGTACCCCGAGCAAATCGCGACCTGCGGTTTTACTCAAAAGGCGCACATCAATTGCGTAAAACTCACATCCTCTTAACAGGAGTTTTCCACAACTCGAATGCATAAAGCGTGCCAAAAACCCTGTTTTTACACCCTCTCTATGCAAAAAAGCGCCTGTGCAACCATAGTTCACACAGGCGCCTTGAGCAGGCATTTTATGCAGTTATACCTATCGAGTCGCAAGGGGTCCTTGCACAAGTCGCCTTACTCGTCCAGCGCGGCGAAGGCCTGCTTCAGATCCCAAATGATATCCTCGGCGTTCTCGGTACCGATGGAAAGACGGATCGTGGAGGGCGTGATGTTCTGCTCGGCGAGCTCCTCGGCAGAGAGCTGGGAGTGCGTGGTGGTAGCCGGGTGCACGACGAGCGACTTGACGTCGGCCACGTTGGCGAGCAGCGAAAACACCTGCAGATGGTCGATGAACTTCCAAGCTGCCTCCTGGCCACCCTTAATCTCGAAGGTAAAAATCGAGGCACCGCCACGGGGGAAGTACTTCTGATAGAGCTCGTGATCGGGGTGCTCAGGCAGGCTCGGGTGGTTCACCTTGGCGACGTGGCTGTCACCAGCCAGGAACTCAACGACCTTCTTGGTGTTCTCGACATGACGGTCAACGCGCAGCGACAGAGTCTCGGTGCCCTGGAGCAGGACCCAGGCGTTGAACGGGCTGATGCAAGCGCCCTCGTCACGCAGCAGGATAGCGCGGACATAGGTCGCGAAGGCGGCGGGACCGGCAGCCTCGGCAAACGAAACACCGTGGTAGGAGGGGTTGGGCTCAGCGATCTGGGCGTACTTTCCGCTCGCCTTCCAATCGAAGTTACCGCCGTCGACGATCACACCGCCCAGCGAGGTGCCGTGGCCACCGATGAACTTGGTTGCGGAGTGGACGACGATGTTGGCACCATGCTCCAGCGGACGGAACAGATACGGGGTGCCGAAGGTGTTATCGACGACAACCGGCAGACCGCGCTTCTTGGCGATCTCGGAGATGGCGTCGATGTTGGGGATGTCGGAGTTGGGGTTGCCGAGCGTCTCGAGATAGATGACCGTAGTGTTGTCCTTGATGGCCCCCTCGACCTCTTCCAGATTATGAGCGTCGACAAACGTGGTCTCGACGCCAAACTGGGAGAGCGTATGCTCCAGCAGGTTGTAGGAGCCACCGTAGATGGTCTTCTGGGCAACCACATGGTCACCGGCCTGGGCAAGTGCCTGCAGGGTATAGGTGATGGCGGCGGCGCCAGAGGCGACGGCGAGGCCAGCAACGCCACCCTCGAGCGCGGCGATACGGTCCTCGAAAACGCCCTGGGTGGAGTTGGTCAGACGGCCGTAGATGTTACCGGCGTCGGCAAGACCAAAGCGGTCAGCGGCGTGCTGGGAGTTGCGGAACACATAGCTCGTGGTCTGGTAGATAGGCACGGCACGGGAGTCGGATGCAGGATCGGCGCTCTCCTGGCCAACGTGCAGCTGCAGGGTATCGAAACCAAAGGTGTGCTCGGGGTTGTTGATGAACTGGCTCATGATGATCTCCTTGATCGAACAAAAGTAATAAGAGTGAGAGAAGTAAGTCGCTATCTCCTGATTACGCCAACGGGCGCAAACAGGAGCCCGGCATTCGTCTTGGTAAGCAATTCATATGCGGGCCTCCTTTCGCATCCCGGTTCCGTGGTTGGCTTAATTACCTACCGCCTTTGTGTGTTTTGAATAGTACGAGCATTGTTTCTCTCGGTCAATCACTTAAAAGCGCTAACCTGTTATCGGTTTTGTAGATAACACACGAAAGGACGGGCGCCGATGACCCTCCAGCAGCTTCGCTTTTTGATCGCCGTGGCAGAGTCCGGCTCAATCAACGCCGCGGCCCAGCGCCTCTATACCGCTCAGTCCAACATCTCAAACGCCGTCAAAAGCCTGGAACAGGAGCTCCATCTGGAAATCTTTACGCGCTCCAGCCGCGGCGTCACGCTCACCAACGATGGCACCGAGCTTTTGGGCTATGCGCGCCAGGTCGTTGAGCAGGCCGACATGCTCGAGGCCCGCTACGAAGACGGCGGCATCCCGCAAGCCCGCCTTGCCATCTCGGCCCAACACTACGCGTTTTCGGTCGAGGCCTTTGTCAACGTCGTCGAGCGCTGCCGCGACAGCAAGTTCGAGTTCATCATGCGCGAGACCACCACAGCGCAGATCATCGACGACGTGCGCGCGTTTCGCAGTGACATCGGCATCCTCTATCTGGATGACTTTAATACCCGTGTCTTGCAGAAGGCCTTTACCGATGCCCGGGCGAGCTTTCATCCCCTCTTTGATGCAAAAGTCCACGTCTTCGTTAGCGAGCGCCACCCGCTTGCCCGCCGCCCGCAGCTGTCCCTTGCCGACCTCACACCCTATACGCGCTACAGCTTTGAGCAGGGAACCTCAAACTCCTTCTATTACGCCGAGGAACCTTTTAGCTATATCCCTTGCGACCGCAACATACGAATCTCGGACCGCGGAACACTTACTAACTTACTTATCACGTCGAACGGTTACACCCTGTCGACCGGTGTCCTCTCCAATGAAATGCAATGGGGTATGGCATCGATCCCGTTAGCAGACGCCCCGACGATGCATGTGGGCTACATCATGCACGACGATCGCAAGCCCTCTCCCCTCTTGCAGCAATACCTCGACGAACTCAACCGCATCATCCATGCCAACCAACTGTCGGAAGACGGGGTAGAAATCGTAGATTGCTAGCCCCCGGCGGGCATGGCGCTACAATGGTCACTCACACGAAACGTACCCAACGAAAGGAACCATGTGAAGGTCATCATCTATACCGACGGCTCGGCCCGATCAAATCCGGGACGCGGCGGCTACGGCGCCGTGCTCAAATACACCAACCCCGCCGGCAAGACCTTCACCTCTGAGCTTTCGCGCGGCTACGCCAAGACCACCAACAACCGCATGGAGCTCATGGCCGTTATCGTGGCACTCGAGGCGCTCAACCGCCCCTGCGACGTCGAAGTCCATTCCGATTCGCAGTACGTCGTTAACGCCTTCAACAAGCACTGGATCGACGGCTGGAAAAAACGCGGCTGGAAGACCGCCAACAAGCAGCCTGTCAAGAACCGCGATCTGTGGGAGCGCCTGCTCACCGCAAAGAGCAAGCACAAGGTTGAGTTCATCTGGGTTAAGGGTCACGCCGGCCATGAGCTCAACGAGCGCTGCGACGAGCTTGCCACCAGGGCGGCCGACGGCAGCAACCTCGATATCGACACTGGCTTTAACGAGAGCGACCTGTAACGGCGTTTTCGCACGCTATTTCCTGCCCCTTCGCGCTACACTCATCCTGTAAACCGAACGGCACGAGGGGGATACATGCTGCGTATAGCGACCATCGGCACATCCATGATTACCGACGACTTTATCCAGGTCGTCAACGCCAACGACCAAGCTGCGTTTGTGGGCACGCTCTCGCGCGATGCTGATCGCGGCGCCGCCTTCACCGCTAAGCACGGCGGCGAGCGTAACTTCACCGCACTCGACGGGCTCGCTTCCGCCAACGACGTCGACGCCGTCTACATCGGCAGCCCCAATGCACTCCATCACGAACAGGCGCTCGCCTGCATCGCCGGCGGTAAGCACGTTATCGTCGAAAAGCCCTTCTGCGCCACCGAGGCGCAAGCGCTTGAGGTCTTCCGCGCTGCCGAGGCAGCAGGTGTCGTGGCCCTCGAGGCCATGCGTCCCCTCCACGATCCCGCCTTCCACGCCATCGAGGACGCCTTGGGTGAAATCGCCCCCATCCGCCGCGCCTCATTGCGCTTTGGCAAGTATTCCTCGCGCTACAACGAGATTCTCGCGGGACGCGCCACCAATATCTTCGACTGCAATATGGCATCGGGTTCCCTCATGGATATTGGCGTCTACACCGTCGAGCCCATGGTCGAGATTTTCGGCATGCCCTCCGGCCTTACGAGCATGGCTACTCTGCTCGACCCCACCACGCGACAGCTCACGCACGGCCCCATCGACGGCTGCGGTTCCATCCTCGCCAGCTACGGCGGTGGCCGAATCTCCGTCGAGCTCGCGCACTCCAAAATTACGAATGACCTACTGCCCTCGCAGATCGAAGGCGAGCGTGGCACTATCCAGATCGACCATCTGTCCACGCCCCGCAACGTCCGCATCGACTATCGCGGCGACGTCGTACGCGGCTCGGCGACCGAGGCGCCGCGCGAACAGGGCGATAACGGCCGCGTGCTCGACCTGCCCAAATCGAGCAACACTATGGAATACGAGCTCACGGACTTCATCACCGCCATCGGCGGCATCGATAACGTCAAGGAAGAGATTTGGGAGACCCCGGCGGGACGCCACGAGCTTGGCCACTACCGCGATGTCACGCTCGTCTCACTACGCATCATGGATGCCGTGCGTCAGCAGGCCGGCATAACCTTCCCGGCCGACGCAGGCAAGCAGGCATAGCGATGGGCCTCTTCGATACGTTCTTCTCCAGCGTCACCGGCGGCAGTCGAGAGCCTCAAAAACCATCAAACGTCGAGCTCGAGCTGCGCCGCAGGCTTACCGTGCTCGCAAGCGACGAGGCCACTCAAGACACTCCCCTGCGCTATTTCCTGCGCTGGGCGGGGCAAGTCCAAGGCGTTGGTTTTCGCTTTACCAACACCAACCTCGCGCAGGCACGCGCACTCACCGGCTGGGTGCGTAACATGGAAGACGGCTCAGTCGAGATGGAGATACAGGGAGCTCCGGCAAATATCCTATCTCATCTCGAGGCACTTCATGCCTCCTACGAGCGCATGGGAACGCGTTTTCGCCTCGTAGATGCCCAGGCCCGAGCCCCACTTGCCAATGAAGACGGTTTCACTCCTCATTATTAGTATTGTGTGCTAAATACGGTATCATTTACCTACGACCGTTAATAGAAAAGAGGCGAGGCGCATGACGGTGCAAAGAAGGAATACCAAGCAGCGAAAGCTGGTTCTTGACGCCGTGCGCCAAAGCTATAACCATCCCACCGCCGACGAAATCTACAACGTCGTGCGCGCGCAGGATGACAAAATCAGCCGCGGTACGGTCTACCGCAATCTCAATCTCTTGGCCGACGCCGGCGAAATCCTCTCCATCAAGACGCCGGGCGGCAGCCGCTTCGATCGCACCGTCGAGCCGCATGCGCATATCATCTGCACCTCGTGCAGCCGCGTCATCGACGTACCACTCCCCTTCGATGCACAGCTCGACGCCAAAGCATCCGAGCAAATCGGCTGGCACGTCACGTCGCACTACACCATCTTCGAGGGTCTCTGCCCCGATTGCCGGTAGACGTTTGGAACATGCCTTAAAATCCACCTTTCCGCACTTTGCAGCAAGAAGTAGATTTCTAGACATGCCCCAAATGTTTACTCAGCAAGTAGACGGTGCAGTTCTTCTTCGACCGTGCGCACGTAACGGACGCGGTCGTTGACGCCACGCATGGTGGGGTTGCAGCTCTCCATCAGATAGGGATGGCCCACGACGTTGAGCATGTCGCGATCGTTCTCATTGTCGCCAAAAGCCATCATCTCATCGGGCGAAATACCCAGGGCACGACCGTAATCGGCAAGCGCGGAGCCCTTGCCCGAACCGAAACCGATCAAGTCCGTCCATGCGGTTCCCGACGTCATCACTTCGACACGATCGCTAAAGAGGCGCTCGAAATACTCCCGGGCTGCCGGATAATCCACCTCGGGCGTCTGGAAGCCAATCTTAATGACATCCTCGTCGATGTCCTCGGGACGGTCGACCACCGCCACATCGCAGTGGACCACATAGCGCAAATGGTCGACGAACGCATCGTTACCGCTCATGGCGTAGATGTGCCCCTCACACGAAAGGGTCACGTCGGTATGGGGATACGCAACCACGGCATTCGCGATAGCCATAGCAAGGCTACGCTCCATAGAGCGCTTGACAACGGCACGCCCCTCGCTCATCACCAAGGTTCCGTTTTCGCATACATAGGTGAGCTCATCGGCCACCGGGGCAAACAGGTAGCGCAAGCTCGCATATTGACGGCCACTCGCCGGCATAAACACGATACCGCGACGATGCAGCTCATCGATAAGCTCAAAGGCCTCGGAACGCAGCTCGCGCTCCCCCGGATGCAGCAACGTGCCGTCCAAATCGCATGCAATCAGTTTGATTCCCTCAAGACCCATATGCTTCCCCAAAGCCTCCTATCAACAGCAAGACGGACCTTGATTGGTCGCCCCTCAAAGCCCATCTTGCGCATACGCGCGCTTAGCCGCGCACCTTTTTTACGATGGTAAAGTCTGGAGCCATGCTCACGACGACCTCCGCCGCACTCGACGCAAAGCGCCGGCTGGCATCGAGCTCGCGTGTGACCACCGAGAGCCGAACACCCTCGACACCCCGGAGCATGCGGCCCAAAACAGGCTGCACCGGCGTATACATGCGCACGGTATGCTCGTCCGAGTCGCCTCGGAAGAGCGGCGCATGCATGTTGCCGATCTCCCAGCACGAATGCGCGAGCGCAATCGGGTCCATGCGGTCAACTTCGACCAAATAAACCTCGGCGCTGCGCAAGCGCACGACAACTGCCACGGGCACCATGCCCGAACGGTCGATGGCGAGCACGTCGCCATCGGCAAGACGACCGCCGTCGGCAGTATCCAGCCGAACATCGATCGTGCGCCCCAGCTCCGTCACGCCCGCAAACGCGCATACATCAGCCTGATCCCAATCGAGCAGTAGCTCGTCAACCTCAAAGACGCCGCCCAACTTCCGGCGAAGCAGGAGTTCATAGGACGGATCGTTGAGATTTCCCAAGCATGTCGTCGAAACCAAGCGTTCAGGCATACTCTAACCCTCGACCTCGACGAGCTCGATATCAAAGTTGAGATCCTTGCCGGCAAGCTCGTGGTTGGCATCGAGCGTCACGGCCTCGGGCGTCACGTCAATGACGACGGCGGGGACAGGCATGCCGCTCGGCGTGGACAGGAAGAGCTTCATGCCCTTCTCGATCTGCTCGATGTTGGGAACCTGTTCGGCCGGGAAGGTAATAACCATCTCGGGATTGTGCTCGCCGTAGGCATCGGCAGCAGGAATGTGCACGGTCTTCTTCTCGCCCACCTGCATGTCGACAACAGCGGCGTCGAAGCCCTTGATCATCTGACCGGCACCGCAGGTGAACTCCAGCGGCTCGCCGCGATCGTAGGAGCTATCGAACTGCGTGCCGTCATCGAGCGTGCCGCGATAATGGGTCTTGACCTTCTTGCCCTGGTTGGACATGGTAACCTCCGTAATAAGGGCGGCGCACAACGCGGGCCGCCATGAACATATGGCGCTAACTATACCCTAGTCATACAATTCAATGACAGTTTGCAAAGAAACGCTGCAACCGGAGGAACCATGGCATATCCCGTATTTGACCTTCACTGCGACACCGCTGACCGCATCGGCTGGGCCACACTCGATCTCGACCTGCGCTTTACCGCCGGCACCGACGGTTATTTCCCCGGCGACGAAACACATCCGCAAGATTTCGATCTCATCGAGGGCAACGCCTGCGCCATCTCGCTCGCAAAGATTGGCAACACGCCGTGGGCACAGTGCTTCGCCACGTTTGTCCCCGACGAGATTCCCACCGCCCACGCCGCGCGCTTCCAGGCGCAGATCATGGCGCATATGAGCGGCCAGGCAATGCTCAACCACGACCGCATGGTCAACGTACGCAGCGCCGCAGACATTCGCCCCGCGCTCAAGGACGGCAAGGCCGCTTGCATCCACACCATCGAAAACGCCACGTTCTTTGCCGAGGACCCCGCGCTGATCGAGGTGCTCAAGAGCTTGGGCGTGCTTATGTCGTCACTCAGCTGGAACGCGCAGGGACCGCTCGCGAGCGGACACGATACCCACGCCGGCCTCACCGCTGCCGGCATCGAGGCACTTACGCAGATGGAGCACGCCGGCATGGTACTCGACGTCTCCCACCTCAACGATGAGTGCTTTGACGAGGTTGTCGCCCACGCCACGCGCCCCTTCGTCGCCAGCCACTCCAACTCCCGCACCGTCTGCGGCGTCAAGCGCAACCTCACCGACGACCAGTTCCGCACCATTCGCGACACGGGTGGCATCGTCGGCCTCAACTACTGCAGCGAGTTCCTTTCCAACGACGCAACCGACAAGACCGCCGCAGACGTCACCTTCGACCAGCTGGCGGCACATATCGAGCACTGGCTCGACCTGGGCGGCGAGGACGTCATCGCACTCGGCGGCGACTGGGACGGAGCCACGGTGCCCGCTTTCCTCTCCGATGCCAGCAAGATGCCCGAGTTCCAGAACATGCTCTCCAAGCACTTTGGCAAGACCGTGATGCAAAAGCTCTGCAGCGATAATGCGCTTGCCTTCTTTGAGCGTTATTAATATCACGTCCCTTGAGCGGGCCGGCATGCCGAACGGTCGACATGCCGGCCCGTCCCCAACCTGAAGGACCGCTTTTGACGCAGCAATTTACGATTACCGTATCCCGACCGGATGGCACATCCATCCCCGTCGTCGTTACCAAAAAGCGCGTCAAGAACTTCAACGTACGCGTCACATCGAGCGGTGAGGTCCACGCCAGCGCACCGCTCGGCGCCAGCCGCGAGCGTATCGAAGCGTTTGTGAAGCGCAACAGCGCCTGGATTATCAGCCGACTTGACCAGCGTGAGCAACATCAGGCGACAGCGCGAGAGCCGCTCAGTCCCTCGTCCATCATTGCGCTTTGGGGCAAGCCCATCACGGTACAAGATGCGCTCGATCACAACTTTGCGTCACCTGCACCGCGACCCAAGCAGGCCACCTTCGCAAGTTTTATGGGTACCGATGAATCGGACGAAGGCCCACAGGCCAAGCGGCGCGCAATCCTCGACGGCCTAACGTCCGACGAGCTCCAAGCCCACATCAGCCAGCTTTATACGACCGAGGTCACCGCAGCGCTACGCGACATCGTGCACGCATACGAAATCACAATGAGTGTCGCCGTTTCCCGCGTCTCCGTGCGCAGCATGAAAACGCGCTGGGGATCATGCACGCCCAAGACCGGAGCCATTCGCATCGCACGCGAACTTGCCGCTTATCCCATCGAGTGTCTCGACATGGTTGTCGCCCACGAGCTCGTCCACCTGCTCGAGCCAAGCCACAATCAGCGGTTTCACGCCCTGCTCGACAGGTACTGCCCCAACAATAGAGCGCTGTCGCAGCGGCTCAAGCAGCCACCCATAGAGACGTATTAGAACCGGTTAGCGCACGCGCTCGATCTCGACGCCGCAGCTTGCCAGGGGAAGACCGACGGGCGCCCAAGGCTTATCGAGCTTAACACGCACGCCAAGCAGCAAGGGGTAACGACGCAGCAGCATCTGGGCCACACCCTCGGCTGCCGCCTCGATAAGCTTAAACGTATGCTCGCGCAGATAGCCATCAACATCGTGGCACACCGAGCCATAGTCAATCGAGGCGTCCAGGTTATCGTGCTCCCCCGCTGCACGCAGGTCGGCATAGAGCACCAGGGACACGATGAACTTCTGGCCCAGCGCGTTCTCTTCGGGATACACGCCGTGGTTGGCAAAGACCTCGAGACCGTCGATAGTAATGCGGTCGGCATGGCGCAGATCATCATAGCTCACGTGGGGCACCGCCGTTGCGGTGGATATTTCGCCCCTTCCACGGCGTGCGAGCTCGGCACCTTCAGTCTTGGTTGCATTCTCGGGCAGTTTTTTGTTATTCATCGCGATCGTCTCCTTCGTTTAGAACCCCGACCGCGCAAACTAACTACACGCGAATCGACAGGTTCTTTTTATCGTCGCTCCAGTTGCAAGCATTGCGCGCGGGGCATGCAAAGCAGGCGCGCGACGCTTTGTCGGCTGCGTAGAGCAGACGCTCAAGCGGTTGGCTGTTCACGCGCAGCTTTCGATGGCCCAGAATGGCCGTCTTAATGGCTGCGGCATCGGCCGGCTCAAACGCTACGTCATCGGGCATGCCGCCGAGAATCGCATCAGCGACGCGTTCGCTTGCAACATCATGGGATATACCCGATTCATACTGTTCATCTTTGCCGATATCGTGAAGAAGTGCCGTGGCGTAGATGACCTCGCGGTCAAATTCGAGCTGTTCCTCGAGATTCTTGATCCACATAATGCGAGCGACATCGAGCAGATGGTCAATACCGTGGCGGCAGAAGATGCGCCCCGATTCCAACTGCGCAATGTTGCCCAGGTGCCGCCGGAACAGCCCGTTGGCACAGATGTAATCGATACGAGGCATGGCACCAAAGGGGGCCAGGCCCGAAGCCATAAAACCGCGACGCGGCGTTCCCTCATCGGTCTTCGATGCAAAGTCGTTAACGGCTCTCATGGTTAGCGGTCCAGCATCCTAAAGAATCGCTCCTCGAGCGCGGGATCGGTCTCAAAGACGCCGCGGCGAGCGAGCGTCACAGTCTTGGTGCCGGGCTTTTGCACGCCACGCATCGTCATGCACATATGCTCGGCCTCCATGAGCACAATCGCCCCTTGCGGAGCAAGATACTCCATGAGGGCATCGGCAACTTGTGCGCACAACTGCTCCTGCAGCTGCAGGCGACGGGCGTAGACCTCAACCGTGCGGGCAAGCTTAGAAAGCCCTGCGACACGGCCGTTGGGGATATAGCCAATGGCGGCCTTGCCATAAAACGGCAGCAGATGATGCTCGCACAGCGAGTAGAACGTAATGTCGCGCTCGATAACCAAATCATTCGAAGCGACGGCAAAAGTTTTGGACAGATGCTCCTTGGCACTCTGGTCCATACCGCCGGCGATCTCACCATACATACGAGCGACGCGCGCCGGGGTCTCCAGCAGGCCCGCACGAGTTGGGTCCTCGCCTATGCCCTCAAGCAACAGCTTAATGGCGGCCTCGACTTTTTCCTGATCGACCATCTGGGCCTCACTTTTCCGATTTTGCGTTCGCGCTATGGTACCACGCCCTCCGGCATCGGCCACAAGCTACATAGTATGGGTCGAATAGACCGGATCATCACGCCAAAGTTCAACCGCATCACAAAGCGCAACGCCCTCGCGCTCAGCACGGGCGCGCGTAGCGTTCATGTCGATCACGCGCTGATTGCTCGAGCCCCTAAAGCGCAACGAGATATCGTACAGATCCTGAACGAACGGGCCGTCCACCAACATATCGAGGCAGGCCAGGATACGGTCCGTCACCTCGGTATGATGACGGCCACCCGGCATAAGCTCCTCGAGCACGTCACCGGTAAAGCACCAAATGGTCTTGCCCGACCCCGCAGGATAGGCCGCACGCACGCGCTCGATAAAGTCAACAAGCCCCGCCTGATTCTCGGGCTCCATAGGCTCGCCACCCAGAATCGTCAGGCCATCGATAAAGGGATGATCGAGACTCTCGATAATCTTATCCTCGACGGCGCGATCGAACGGCTCGCCCGCAGCAAAGTCCCACGCGACAGAGTTAAAGCAATTCTTGCACCCACGACGGCACCCGCTCACAAACAGAGAAGTACGAACGCCTTCTCCATCAGCAATGTCGAAATACTTAATGTTCGCGTAGTTCATAGGTAACTCTCCCGGGAGGCCGGGACATATCATCCCGTCCTCAAACATTCTCGGCCTTCGGCCTGCGAAACTGCGGGCGGGACGATATGTCCCGGCCTCATGCAAAGGGTAACTCAATGAACGAAGCGAACATCGAGCATAGGGTTCGAGATCTAATAAAAACTGGGTTGCGGCTCAACCGCCATCGCAAGTAAATCGCAGCTGCAGCTCGAATTATCTCCGCTAAGAACTTCGAGGAGTGAGCAGACCGCATGCCGCATCTCAGCTACGTCAACTTGGCCGCCCCGTAGCGAGGCCCCGGACCTTTGCTCGATATGAGTTCCGCACGAACAGGAGGCGCCAGTGGCGCCTCCGTCGTGAGCCAGGACTGTCCGAAATAGCGAGTAAAGGTCCGGGGCCTCGCTACGGGGCGGCCTGGTATGGTTATTAGAGATGCAGCACGCGGTCGCGGATCTCCTCGGTTCGGCCCTGGTTCCAGAACTGGGTACCGATGTAGCCGCACGTACGACGAGCGACGTTCATCTTCTCCTGGTCGCGGTTGCCGCAGTTGGGGCACTCCCACACCAGCTTGCCATCGTCCTCGACAATCTTGATCTCGCCATCGTAGCCGCACACCTGGCAGTAGTCGCTCTTGGTGTTGAGCTCGGCGTACATGATGTTGTCGTAGATGTACTGCATCACGCGAATGACAGCCTTGAGGTTGTCCTGCATGTTGGGAACCTCAACGTAGGAGATGGCGCCGCCCGGCGAAAGCTGCTGGAACATACCCTCGAACTTGAGCTTATCGAAAGCATCAATCTCCTCGGACACATGAACGTGATAGCTGTTAGTAATGTAGCCCTTGTCCGTCACGCCCGGGATAATGCCAAAACGGCGCTGCAGGCACTTGGCAAACTTGTAGGTCGTCGACTCAAGCGGGGTACCGTACAGCGAGAAGTCAATATCGCTTTCGGCCTTCCACTCCGCGCACTTGTCGTTCATGCGCTGCATGACGGCCATGGCAAACGGCGTGCCTTCCTTCTCGGTGTGGCTGTGGCCCGTCATGTACTTGACGCACTCATACAGACCGGCATACCCCAGGCTGATGGTGGAGTAGCCGCCCACGAGCAGCTTATCGATCGTCTCGCCCTTCTTCAGACGTGCCAGGGCACCGTACTGCCAAAGAATCGGCGCGGCATCCGAAAGCGTGCCCATCAGGCGCTCATGACGGCACAGCAGGGCACGATGGCAAAGCTCAAGGCGCTCGTCGAAGATCTTCCAGAACTTGTCCATGTCCTGATGCGAGCTCAGCGCGACATCGGGCAGGTTGATGGTCACGACGCCCTGGTTAAAGCGGCCATAGTACTTGGGCTTGTTCGGGTCGTAGTTCAGCGCGTTGGCAACGTTGTTAAAGCCGTTGCCCGAGCGGTCGGGCGTCAAGAAGCTGCGACAGCCCATACAGGTATAGCAGTCACCGTTACCCGCGGTCTCGCCCTTCGACAGCTTGAGCTCGCGCATCTTCTTCTCGGAGATGTAATCGGGAACCATGCGCTTGGCGGTGCACTTGGCAGCCAGCTGGGTCAGGTAGAAGTACGGGGAATTCTCGTGAACGTTATCGTCCTCGAGTACATAAATAAGCTTGGGGAATGCCGGGGTAATCCACACGCCGGCCTCGTTCTTAACGCCCTCATAGCGCTGACGAAGCGTCTCCTCCACAATCATGGCAAGGTCATGCTTCTCCTGGGGCGTACGAGCCTCGTTAAGATACATGAAGACCGTCACGAACGGCGCCTGACCATTGGTGGTCATAAGGGTCACGACCTGATACTGAATCGTCTGGACACCGCGACGGATCTCGTCACGCAAGCGGTCCTCAACAACCTCGCGGACCTTTTCGGGAGATGCGGAAACGCCGAGCTCCTCGAGCTCGCGGGCGACCTCGCCACGAATCTTTTGACGGCTCACCTCAACGAACGGGGCAAGATGGGTCAGCGAAATCGACTGGCCGCCGTACTGGGAGGAAGCAACCTGGGCTATAATCTGCGTCGCAATATTGCAGGCAGTCGAGAAGCTGTGCGGCTTCTCGATCAGTGTGCCCGAGATAACAGTGCCGTTCTGGAGCATGTCCTCCAGGTTCACCAAGTCGCAGTTATGCATGTGCTGGGCAAAGTAGTCGGAATCGTGGAAGTGAATCAGGCCCTCATTGTGGGCATCCACGATCTCCTGGGGCAGCAGCACGCGCTGGGTCAGGTCCTTGGAGATCTCACCGGCCATGTAGTCACGCTGAACGGAATTGACGGTCGGGTTCTTGTTGGAGTTCTCCTGCTTGACCTCTTCGTTATTGCACTCGATCAGCGACAGGATCTTGTCATCGGTCGTGTTCTTCTGGCGCTTCAGGCTCTGGACATAGCGATAGATGATGTAGTGGCGGGCAACCTCGTAGCAGTCGAGACGCATGATCTCGTCCTCGACCAAATCCTGGATCTCCTCGACCGAAACGGTGTGGCCCGCGTTCTCGCATGCCTCGGCGACGTTTTGCGCCGCATAAACCACCTGGCGGTCGGTTAGACGAGAGCTCTCCTCGACCTCCAAGTTGGCGGCGCGAATCGCATTGACGATCTTATCGATGTCAAAGACAACCTCGGTGCCGCTGCGCTTGATGATCTTCATCCTCTTGCCTCTTTCGCGTCGTAGCCTCATTGCGCTTCAGAGCCAAACGATGCCCGGCAGGGCTTGCCCCTGTCTTGCGGCGCCGTCGCGCAATCTGTGTTCTCGATAAACCATAGGTCCTCATGCGGACAATCCTCGTAGCCGATCAAGCGACTCAAAGGCGTGTCCGAAGGGGACGAACAAGGTCTTCGTTCTCTGTCCGCCATCTATCATACGACAAAGATGCATCTATATCCTGTATTCTTTTTTTAGGTCAAACACAACATATAGTGTTTCAGCAGGTCAAAGCAATTAGTCATTTTGCAGACGCATTAAAAATGAGGGGTTCTTGGCAAGTCGGTAAAACGTTACCAACACGGCTACCTGCATGGCAGTTATAAAACCCCCTTAGTCAAGCCGCTGACAAATCCTACCAAAACCAAGCCGCTCACGCCAAAAGAATCCAAAAGATTGTGCTTGACCAACATGTTGCCTTGATTATCAACTTCATCCGAACACTTCCCACATTCATCCGCACATGTGCGGATGAATGTGGGAACCCGATACCCTGAGGG
>NZ_JAJFDP010000028.1:0-10904 GCF_020709435.1 Collinsella aerofaciens | reverse complement strand
TCCCCGCCACCTTGAATTGACTAGGACCTCTGCAAAGGGGTCCTTTTCTTTTATGTAGGGTTCTGCGGAAAATGCGCCCCATTATTGAGCGATAGAACGGGACACACTTTCCGGTGCCTGCCTCCGGCGCGCGTACACACCTCGTCGCACCATTCCGATCCCGTCTGCTCCCAGACATTCCTCCCACTTTCGCATCACTTTACAGACCGTTCGGTCGTCTGTCCGCACACGCGGGTATACTCAAAACGATACTTATCCTATGCAATACGATGCGGGTTCGACCTGCATGATCCGAAGGGGGCAGTGATGGAGAGGATACTCGGCGTTAATCTCTCTGGCTGGTTTATTCCCGAGCCTTGGGTGACCCCGTCGCTGTACGCGGCGACCGGTGCATCCAACGCAGCCGAGCTGCAGGAGGCCATGGGTACCGCCGCTTACAACGAGCGCATGCGCCGCCATTACGAGACGTTTGTGAGCGAGGATGATTTTCGCCGCATGGCGCAGATTGGCCTCAATGCCGTGCGTCTGCCGGTGCCCTGGTATGCCTTTGGCTCACAGGGGTCCGATGCGTCCTACATCTCGGTTGTCGACTACATTGACCGTGCAATTGAGTGGGCTGCCAAGTACGACATCCGCGTGCTGCTCGATCTGGCAACCGTGCCCGGTGGCCAGGGCGATTCCAACGATTCGCCCACCACGCCGGAGGCTGTCGCCGAGTGGCATTCGTCCACCAACGGCCGTCACGTCGCACTCGACGTGCTCGAGCGCTTGGCCGATCGCTATGGCGAGGCCGAGAGCCTGCTGGGCATTGAGCTGCTGGACACGCCGCAGATGAGCGTTCGCAAGAGCCTCTTCATCATGACGGATGGCATTCCGGCCCACTACCTGCGCAATTTCTATCGCGATGCCTACGAGCTCGTTCGTTCGTATATGCCCGAGGATAAGATCGTCGTCTTCTCGTCGTCGGGGCATCCCAGCGAGTGGAAGCATTTTATGCGCGGCGCCAAGTACAAGAACGTCTACATGGACCTTCACCTGTACCATTACCGCGACGAGTATGCGCTCGACATCACGAGCCCTCGCGGGCTGACGACGGCGATTTCGCGTAACAAGCGCGAGCTTAAAGAAGCGATTTCGACTGGGTTCCCCGTGCTGGTGGGCGAATGGTCGGGCG
Source organism: Collinsella aerofaciens (assembly GCF_020709435.1). Lineage (GTDB taxonomy): Bacteria > Actinomycetota > Coriobacteriia > Coriobacteriales > Coriobacteriaceae > Collinsella > Collinsella aerofaciens_AU. The sequence goes on along the minus strand of NZ_JAJFDP010000028.1, from coordinate 9,730 downwards.
CGGCGATCTTTGCCAACTCGTCGGTTACGCCCGAGGGCCGCAATGCCTACGAGCGCGTGTTTATCGCCAACCAGCTGGCTTCGTTTGCGCCGGCTGCCGGTTGGTTCTTCCAAACGTGGAAGACCGAGAAGCGCATTGCAGCATGGGACGCCCGCGCGGCGCTCGGTACGCTCGAGCGCGGCATGATTGAATAGGTTGATATGACGCAAAACAGCGCCCATACGGGCAAACTCTATGTGGTCGGCACGCCCATCGGCAACCTGGGCGACCTGTCCCCGCGCGTTGGTGAGGCTTTTGCCGCCGCCGATGCCATCTGCTGCGAAGACACGCGTGTGACGTCAAAGCTGCTGATGCACCTGGGCATTTCCAAGCCGCTTGTCCGTTGCGACGAGAATGTGATCGCTAGCCGCGCTGCCGGCCTGGTCGACCGTCTGCTGGCGGGGGAGACCCTTGCCTTTGCCTCGGACGCCGGCATGCCGAGCGTGTCCGATCCCGGCCAGGCGTTGGTCGAGGCGGCGCGTGAGGCCGATGTGCCCGTCGAAGTTATTCCCGGGCCCTCTGCTTGCGTCACGGCGCTTGTTTCGTCCGGCATTCCCTGCGAGCATTTTTTCTTCGAGGGCTTTTTGGGCCGAAAGCACGGCGACCGTGTGCGCCGTTTGCAGCGCCTTGCCGTGGTGCCCGGCGCACTCATCTTCTACGAGTCTCCACATCGCATCGTGGCGACGCTCGAGGCTGTGGCAGAGGTTTTTCCCCAGCGTGAGGTTGCCGTCTGCCGCGAACTTACCAAGCTGCACGAGGAGGTCTTGCGCGGGCCCGCCGCCCAGCTCGCCGAGGAGCTGCGTGCTCGCGGCGAGGTGAAGGGCGAGATTGCGCTGGTCATCGCGCCGCCGAGCGAGGACGAGGAGGCCGGTATCGTGCCGGTTGGCGCCGCGGCAGCGGATCCCGACGAGGCCCTGCGCGAGGATATCCGCGCCGCGCTCGAGGAGGGGGAGCCCGCGTCTGCGGTGGCCAAGCGCCTGTCTCAGAAGTATTCGCGCCGCAAGCGCGATGTCTATGCCATGGTGCTCGATATGCAATAGATGGAGGATATCCAGCCCTTGCGCTAGAATCATCCCCTGTATGCAACGTTTTTCTGGAGGACAAACCCCATGGATCAAAGCAAGCCTTCGTTCTTTATCACGACGCCCATCTACTACGTCAACGCCGATCCGCACCTGGGCACGGCTTATTCCACCATCATCGCCGATGTTCAGGCTCGCTATCGTCGCTCCGCCGGCTATAACGTCAAGTTCCTGACCGGCATGGACGAGCACGGCGAGAAGGTCGCCGAGGCCGCAGCCAAGCATGGCATGACGCCGCAGGAGTGGACCGACAGCCAGGCTCCGCACTTCAAAGAGCTTTGGAGCAAGCTCGAGATTTCCAACGACGACTTCATCCGCACCACCGAGCCGCGCCAGCATCATGCCGTGCAGTACCTGTGGGAGCGCATGAAGGAGTCTGGCTACCTGTATAAGGGCAGCTACGACGGCTGGTATTGCGTGCCTGACGAGACCTACTTTACCGATACGCAGGTCCAGAAGGGCGACGAGGAGTACGGCAGCGTCGGCCAGCACCTGTGCCCCGACTGCCACCGTCCGCTTGAGCGCGTGCAGGAGGAGTCCTACTTCTTTAAGCTTTCCGCCTTCCAGGACAAGCTGCTCAAGCTTTATGACGAGCACCCCGACTTTGTCGAGCCCGCGTTCCGCATGAACGAGGTGCGCAGCTTTGTCGAGGGCGGCCTTAACGACCTTTCCGTGAGCCGCACGAGCTTTGACTGGGGCATTCAGGTCCCGTTTGACGAGGGTCACGTGACCTACGTGTGGTTCGATGCGCTGCTCAACTATATGACGGCCGTCGGCTACGGTGTCGACACCGACGAGGCGCGTGCCGAGCTGGCCTATCGCTGGCCCGCGCAGTTCCACATCGTGGGTAAGGACATCATCCGCTTCCACTGCGTCATTTGGCCCGCCATGCTCATGGCCATCGGCGAGGCTCTGCCCGAGCACGTCTTTGCCCACGGCTTCCTGACCGTGCGCAATGCCGAGACTGGCAAGGCCGAGAAGATGTCCAAGAGCCGTGGCAACGCTATCGCTCCGCAGGACGTTATCGACATGTTGGGCGTTGAGGGCTATCGCTACTACTTCATGACCGACGTCGTCCCCGGCACCGACGGTGCCATCAGCTTCGATCGCATGGAGCAGGTCTACAACGCCGACCTGGCCAACAGCTGGGGCAACCTTATCTCGCGTTCGCTCAACATGAGCGGCAAGTTCTTTGACGGTTGCGCGCCCGCCAAGCCCGCGTCGTTCGATGCGTTCGACAACCCGCTGGCAAAGATTGCCGACGGTTTGGTCGAGCGCTACATGGCCAAGATGGACGTGCTCGATTACGGTGGAGCCAAGGACGAGGTCATGGAGCTCATCCACGCCGCCAACCACTACATCGAGGACTCCGAGCCTTGGGCACTTGCCAAGGACGAGGCCAAGGCTGACGAGCTGGCGTTTGTGATCTACAACCTGCTCGAGGCCATCCGCATTGCCGCTCACCTGCTGATGCCGCTCATGCCCCAGACTTCTGCCGAGGCTCTGCGCCGCCTGTCCTGCGAGGACGAGGCCGCGAGCGACGACCTCAAGGGCATTTGCGCTTGGGGCCTGCTTGCTGGTGGTCAGCCCGTCGAGAAGGGCGATCCGCTGTTCCCGCGTCTGGGCTAAGACGCAGCGCGCCATATCGGCAATTTGCTGTTTAGCTGTAAGGGCATGGCCGCCACGGTCCATGCCCTTTTGTTTCAAGACGCCGCCATCATGCTAAGGAGGCAACCATGACAACTTCGCCTTTGGCAAACCCCACGGCCACCAGGGAGCTGCTGGAGGAGTTTGGCCTTGCGACCAAGCATCGCCTGGGCCAGAACTTCCTGATCGACAACCATGTAATTGAGCGCATTTGCGAGCTTGCCGAGCTTGCAGGCGATGAGCGCGTGCTCGAGGTTGGTCCGGGCGTTGGTACGCTCACGCTTGCGCTGTTGCAGGAGGCGGCGTGCGTCACGTCGATCGAGGCCGATCCCGAGCTCGAGCCGGTGCTCGATGCTCACGCCGCCGACTACGCCAACTTCCGCTTTATCATGGGCGACGCGCTTAAGGTGGGCCCGGAGCAGATTGAGCAGGCCGCCGGCGGTGAGCCGACGGTATTTGTCGCGAACTTGCCCTATAACGTGGCGGCGACAATCATCTTGCAGTTCTTCCAGACGATGCCCGCGCTCAAGCGTGCCGTCGTCATGGTGCAAAAGGAGGTTGCCGATCGCATTGCCGCAGTGCCGGGCAACAAGACCTATGGCGGCTATACGGCAAAGCTCGGCCTGTATGCGCAGGTGACGGGTCGCTTTGAGGTGCCGCCGCGTTGCTTTATGCCGGCGCCGCACGTGGACTCGGCCGTCGTGCGTATCGACCGTGTTGACGGCGTGGTGCCCGAAGGACTCGACCGCGAGTTTGTGGCCCGCGTGATTGATGCTGCATTTGCTCAGCGTCGCAAGACCATTCGCAACTCCATGAGCGCCAACGGCTTTGCCAAGGACGTGCTCGATGCCGCCTTTGAGGCTTGCGGTATCGCATCCACCACGCGCGCCGAGACGCTCGATGTTGCCGACTTTGTCCGCCTGGCCCAGGAGCTAATCCATGACGCTTAATGCCGAACGCGTGACGTTTACCAAGAAAAAGAAGACGGTTGCTTGTCCCGTGCCCTTGGCGCCGCTTGCCGACACGCATGCGCATCTGCTTTCGTTTTGGGGCAAAGAAGTGCCCGAGACGCTCGTGCGCGCCAAAGCCGCGGGCGTCGACCTGTTGGTGACGATGTTCGACCCCATCGCTGACAAACGCAGCGTGACGGACTATAGCGACTGGCTCGTGCGCGAAATTCTGCCGATGCAGGATATCCCTCAGATCAAGTATCTTGCCGGCGTGCATCCGTATGGTGCGCCGGACTATACCGACGACGTTCACGCGCAGGTCGTTGCCGCACTCGATGACCCCTTATGCGCCGGTATTGGCGAAATCGGCCTGGACTACCACATGGACTATGACGACGATATCGCGCCGGCACCCCATAACGTGCAGATTGACTGCATGACGCGCCAGCTCGAGCTTGCCGTGTGCCGTAACGTGCCGGTGGAGCTGCACCTGCGTCACGAGGACTCGGATGGGGAGCGCACCTCGCACGTTGATGCGTACAACGTGCTTCGTGAGGTGGGCGTGCCCCAGGCCGGTTGTGTGCTGCACTGTTTTGGCGAGGACCGCGCCACGATGGAGCGCTTTGTGGAGCTGGGCTGCTATATCGCTTATGGAGGCGCGGCTACCTTTAAGCGCAACGACGATGTGCGCGAGGCATTTGCGGCAACCCCACTCGATCGAATTTTGTTCGAGACGGATTGCCCGTATATGGCTCCGGAGCCCATCCGCGGTCTTGAATGCGAGCCCGCAATGATCTCCATTACGGCAAACACGCTGGTCAACGACCGTGTCGATCGTACCGGCGAGGATGCTGAGGCAATCGCGCGAGCAGCTTGGGAAAATGCCTGCAAACTTTTTCAAAAATAGTTCTTGCGTTCGCGATGGCGCTCCGTTATTCTAATTCCTGCACGCGGGCGTGGCGGAATTGGCAGACGCGTACGGTTCAGGTCCGTATGGGGGCAACCCCATGAAGGTTCAAGTCCTTTCGCCCGCACCATTGAATGAAAGAGCTCCCAGCAATGGGGGCTTTTTTGTTATGGGCCCATCGCAGGGACTTGAACCTGCGAAGGAGCGAGCGTAAAGAAAACGCGGAGCGGTTTTAGCGAGCTGGCGAGTCCGCCGGCAGGCGGGCGAAGCCGGTGCGGATCCGCGCAGCGGATACGCGGACGTCCTTTCGCCCGCACCATTGATTGAAAGAGCTCCCAGCAATGGGAGCTTTTTTGTTATGGGTCTCTTGTTGATGTCACGTGGCTGCTTCGTGCGGGTATCCTAGTGCCAACGTGTGCCTATCAGAGGAGAGACCATGCTGTTGTCCGGTATCATTGCCGCCCTTACGAGCCTTCTGCTTCCCATCATCATTTTGTTGCTTCTGCTTCCCAACGCCTGCTATGTCGTTGAACAACAGCATGCCGTGATCATCGAGCGTCTGGGCAAGTTTAACCGCATCGTCAACGCGGGCTTCCACATGAAGGTGCCCGTGATCGACCGCAAGGCCGCCACGGTGAGTCTGCGCACCATGAAAAACGGTTTTGGCATCGACGTTAAGACCCAGGACAACGTGACCATCGGCCTTGAGGTCTCTGCTCAGTACCACGTGAGCTATGACATGGGCGCCGGCCCGGCAGATTCGGGTATCTACAAGAGCTACTACATGCTGCAGGAGCCCGTCGACCAGATGCGTGACTTCATCACCGACGCCCTGCGCTCTTCGATTCCCGTCTACACACTCGATGAGGTCTTTGCCAAGAAGGATGACATCGCCAAGGATGTCAACGCTACCGTTTCCGAGCAGATGGCCGCCTACGGCTTCACCCTCGTGTCGACGCTCATCACCAAGATTGCACTGCCGACCGAGGTCGAGAACTCCATGAACGACATCAACGCCGCCCAGCGCAAGCGCGCTGCGGCACAGGAGCTCGCTGAGGCAGACCGCATCAAGCGCGTCACCGAGGCGACCGCCGAGGCTGAGGCAATGGAAAAGGCGGGCGAGGGCATCGCCAACCAGCGCAAGGCCATCGCGCTGGGTATCAAAGATTCGCTCGAGATCATACAGGAGACGGGTGTCGGCAATGACGAGGCCAACCAACTGTTCATGTTTACGCAGTGGTCCGAGATGATGACGGAGTTCGCTCGCACGGGTAAAACCTCGACGGTCGTGTTGCCAAGCGACTTTTCGCAGTCGGCCTCGATGCTCGAGCAGATGCTGACCGCCGGCAAAGTTCAAAACGATTCGAAGGAGTAGACGCGCGTGAAATACACTGTCGTTTGCGTCGGTAAGCTCAAGGAGCGCTTTTGGAAGGACGCGTGCGCTGAGTACACCAAGCGCCTAGGTGCCTATGCCAAGGTTGATATCCGCGAGGTGGCCGATATCGACCCGGCTAAGGCGGGCGGTGTGGATGCCGCGCGTGACAAGGAGGGGGCGGCGATTCTTGCTGCCTTGCCGCCGAGAGCCCATGTGATTCTGCTGGCTATCGAGGGCAAGGAGCGTTCGAGTGAGGAGCTCTCGGCGAGGCTCGACGATCTTATGCTGCGAGGCAGCAGCGACATTGCCTTTGTAATCGGCGGTTCGGACGGCGTGAGCGATGACGTGCGCGCACGAGCCGACGAGATGCTCAGCTTTGGACGCATTACCTTGCCGCATAACCTGGCGCGTGTGGTGCTGTTAGAGCAGATTTACCGTGCCTGCAAGATCAGTCGTGGCGAGCCGTATCACAAATAGGTCGGCAATGCGAAACAATGGCGTGGGACAATACCTTTCGTTTTGAGGAATGTGTCTGAAAGGACTATGAGAAATGAAGATTGGATTTGTCGGTTTTGGCAATATGGCGAGCGCTATGGCCGATGGCTGGATCGCTGCCGGTGTAGCTGCGAGCGACATGTGCGCCTGCGCGGGTCGCTACGACGCACTGGTTGAGCGCTGCGAGGCGCGCGGCATGGTCGCCTGCCACGATGCCGCCGAGGTTGTCGCCGCATCCGATATCGTGGTCGCTGCGGTCAAACCGTACATGATCGAGAAGATATTCGCCCCGCTCAAGGATGCTCTTGCCAAAAAGGTCGTTCTGTCGGTTGCCTGGACCTGGGACAGTGCCAAGTGGGAGCAGGTCCTGCCGGGCGTCGCGCATATCTCGACGGTGCCCAACACGCCGGTTTCGGTGGGCGAGGGCGTCATCGCTTGCGAGAAGGCTTCCACGCTTAGTGATGAGCAGAGCGTAGTGGTGCTTGATCTGCTTGGCAAGCTCGGTGCGGTGGTCGAGCTCGATACGAGCCTGCTGTTCGTGGGCGGCACGGTGGGTGGTTGCGCTCCGGCATTTGTCGCTATGGCAATCGAGGCCCTGGGCGATGCGGCGGTCAAGCACGGTATCCCGCGTGCCGATGCCTATCGCATTGTGAGCCAGATGGTGCTAGGTACGGCAAAGCTGCAGCTTTCAACTGGTCAGCATCCTGCGGCGATGAAGGATGCCGTATGCTCGCCCGGTGGCGCCACCATCAAGGGCGTCGTTGCGCTCGAGGACGCCGGCATGCGCAGTGCCCTGGTCAAGGCAATCGACGCAACTCTCCAGTAAAACCTGCCATTTAGGGACAGGTTTATTTTGGCAGGTTTTTCCTGCGGTTTTGTCGTATGTGCGAAAAGCGCCCCGCAACCGGATCGTTACCGGTTGCGGGGCGCTTGCATTTGCCCAGATAAAACCGACCAAAATAAACCTGTCCCTTTTTGGCAGGTTAGTCCCAGAAGCTGTCTTCCTCATCCTCGGACTTGGGCCCGCGGTCGACGTACATCTTATGGGTGCGCTTCTCCATTACAAAGGCAAGAATCGCAAATAACAGGATGCCGCCGGCGAAAAGGATGGCAAAACCGGTGCGGGTGCCAAACAAAAAGGAAAAAACTGCGTCCATTGGGTGCCTTCTTGCGTAGTTGAGTTGGGTCGTAAACGCTCATAAGTATATACTTGCCCATACATGTACAAGGTTGCAACCTAAATGGAATGTATATCGCCGGAGGATCTAATGCTTGATATCAAGTTTGTTCGCGAGAACCCCGATGCCATCGATGTCGCCATGGCTAACCGCCAGACGTCTTGGGATCGCGAGAAGTTCTTTGAGCTCGACGACGAGCGCCGTGCCGTCATCACCGAGGTCGAGGAGCTCCAGGCTACGCGCAATGCCGAGTCCAAGAAGATCGGCGCCCTGATGAAGGAGGGCAAGAAGGACGAGGCCGAGGCCGCCAAGGAGGCCGTGCGCGCCGTCAACGAGAAGATTGACGGTCTGGCCGAGCGCCGCACCGCTCTCGAACAGGAGCAGTACGACTTCATGGCTCACCTGCCCAACATTCCTTGCGAGGCCACGCCGTACGGCAAGGACGAGGACGAGAATATTGAGCGCCGTCGTTGGGGCACCCCGCGCGAGTTCGACTTCGACTTTAAGCCGCATTGGGATCTGGGCACCGATCTGGACATCCTCGACTTCGAGCGCGGCAACAAGCTCTCCGGCAGCCGTTTTACCGTTCTCGGTGGCGCCGGCGCCCGCCTGGAGCGCGCCCTCATCAACTTCTTCCTCGATACGCACACCAGCCGTGGTTTTAAGGAGTGGTGGCCGCCCATCGTCGTCAAGCGTCAGACCATGTTTGGCACGGGTCAGCTGCCCAAGTTCGAGGACGACGCCTACCACGTCTCGGGCGACAACTTCCTGATCCCCACCGCCGAGGTCGTGCTCACCAACCTGCACGCCGGCGAGGTCCTCGACGCCGACACCCTGCCGCGCCGCTACACCGCCTTCACCCCCTGCTTCCGCGAGGAGGCCGGTTCCGCCGGTCGCGACACCCGCGGCATCATCCGTCAGCACGAGTTCGACAAGGTCGAGATGGTCAAGTTCGCTAAGCCGGAGGAGTCCGACGAGGAGCTCGAGAGCATGACCGCCGAGGCCGAGTACCTGCTGCAGCAGCTGGGCCTTCCGTATCGCGTGATTAGCCTGTGCACCGGCGACTTGGGCTTCTCTGCCCGTCAGACCTACGACGTCGAGGTCTGGCTGCCGAGCTACAACGCCTACAAGGAGATCAGCTCCTGCTCCAACTGCGGCGACTTCCAGGCCCGCCGCGCCAACATCAAGTACCGCGACCCCGAGAACTTCAAGGGTTCGCGCTACCTGCACACGCTCAACGGTTCCGGCCTGCCGGCCGGCCGCACCATGGCCGCCATTCTGGAGAACTACCAGAACGCCGACGGCACCATCACGATTCCCGAGGTCCTGCGTCCTTACATGGGTGGTCTCGAGAAGATCGAGCCGGTCGCGTAAGTTGGCTGCATAGGGGATATGCAAGGGCGCTCCTTCGGGGGCGCCCTATTTCGTGCGCAGGTCCATACCATGCCGTGCGGACAGCTCAATAGAAAACACACGAACAACTGTTCTGTATACAGCCATCTACCTGCTATGCTTTTGCTAAATAAGAGCGAGAGAAAGGGGACGCGATGGAGCTGTTTGATGATCGGGTGGTTTTGTTTGAGAGCGACGAGGGCGGGGAGTACCTGCTTGTAACGTGTGAGCCGTCTGGCATGGGCGGCCTGGTGGTTCGGCAGACGAGTGAGGGTCCGTTGACACAATGGTGCTTTGAGGAGTCGCCGCATGTGGTCGAGACCTTTGTGACGCACGAGGGGCTTGTGGCGCTGGAGCACTTCTATGGAGTTGGGACTTCCAACCAGGTCGCGCGCATGCTGAGCATCTCGTTTGCCGATTATGATTGTGCCCAGCGGGTGAGATCGCTCCTGAGGGAACTTGATGCCAAGTTTGACGTGATCGAAAAGCCAATCGATCGTACGGGGAACAGCGGTATATGCGGATCAGCATGACAAAACTGCGTTCCACAAAAAAGTTTGAGATTGTGCTTGACTCCAATAAGCTAAAGTGGTTTTATATGTCTTGCGCTGCGGCGTTACCTCAGCTGGATAGAGGGTCTGACTACGAATCAGAACGTCATAGGT
>NZ_JAJFDP010000051.1:0-459 GCF_020709435.1 Collinsella aerofaciens | reverse complement strand
CCTATGACGTTCTGATTCGTAGTCAGACCCTCTATCCAGCTGAGGTAACGCCGCAACGCACGGATTATTATGCACGTGACCCCTCGATGGGTCAAGCGACAATTTGGAAAAATTTTACGAAGTGATGATTGAGACGCCCGCGCCTCGACCGAGATTCGGATCCATGGGATACCGCCATAAAATAAAAGCCCCCGTTGCCGGAGGCTTTCAATTTCGATTGGTGCGGCGTATAGAATTCCGCGCATCCGCTTCGCGGATCCGCACCGGCTTCGCCCGCCTGCCGGCGCGCTCGCCCGCGGGCTAAAAACGCTCCGCGTTTTCTTTACGCCCGCGCCTCGACCGAGGTTCGAATCCATGCAGTGCCGACGTAAAAGAAAAGCCCCCGTTGCCGGAGGCTTTCAATTTCAATTGGTGCGGCGTATAGGATTCGAACCTATGACGTTCTGATTCGTAGTCAGA
>NZ_JAJFDP010000027.1:0-12301 GCF_020709435.1 Collinsella aerofaciens | reverse complement strand
CTGCGGGAATGGCCTATTTGCTCAATGTGTTCGGCTGAGATCGGAAATCAACCCGCGTGTCACAGCGTGTCACAGCGGAGCTGATTCAGTTGAGATTGCCTGAACATTCCGCCCCTCTTTACGCCCTCGGGTATACTCAAAAGCTACTGATTCGATTTGATGCCCAGCAACAGCAGAGGGGATAGTATATGTGCGGTTTTGTCGGTTTTGTCGGTGGGACGGATAACCAATCCGAGGTGCTCACCAAGATGATGGACCGCATCGTCCATCGCGGTCCCGACATGGGCGGTCAGTTTATCGACGGCCGCGTTGCCCTGGGCTTCCGCCGCCTGTCGATCCTCGACCTGACCGAGGCCGGCGCTCAGCCCATGGCCAATGAGGACGGCAGCGTCGTCATTGTCTTCAACGGCGAGATCTACAACTTCCAAGAACTCCGTTCCGAGCTCGAGGCCAAGGGCTACAAGTTCCACTGCGGCGCCGACACCGAGAGCCTCCTGCACGGCTACGAGGAGTGGGGCGAGGCCGTACTCGATCGTCTGCGCGGTATGTACGCCTTCGTCATCTGGGACAAAAAGAAGAACAAGCTTTTTGGCGCCCGCGACATCTTTGGCATCAAGCCGCTCTACTACTATCCCATGGCCGATGCGGGCGACGGCGCTCCGGGCGTGCTCTTTGGTTCCGAGATCAAGAGCTTCCTGGACTACCCGCACTTCCACAAGGCGGTCAACAAAAAGGCTCTGCGTCCGTACATGACGCTGCAGTATTCGGCGACTGAGGAGACCTTCTTCGAGGGTGTCTACAAGCTGCCGCCGGCGCACTACTTTACCGTCGATATCCCGACCGGCAAGATGAACATCGAGCGCTACTGGGATTGCGATTACTCTGCCGTCGAGAAGCCGTTCGAAGAGTATGTCGATGAGCTGGACGAGGTCGTGCACGAGAGTGTCGAGGCCCATCGCATCGCCGACGTCAAGGTCGCGTCGTTCCTCTCCGGTGGCGTCGACTCCAGCTACATCGCCGCTTGCCTCATGCCCGACAAGACCTTCTCGGTGGGCTTTGACTACAAGAACTTCAACGAGACCAACTACGCCAAGGAACTTTCCGATAAGCTCGGCGTCGAGAACGTTCGCAAGATGATTACCGCCGACGAGTTCTTCGGTGCGCTCGAGGACATCCAGTATCACATGGACGAGCCGCAGTCCAACCTGTCTTCCGTGCCGCTGTGGTTCTTGGCCGAGATGGCCCGCAAGGACGTTACCGTCGTGCTTTCGGGCGAAGGCGCCGACGAGCTCTTTGGCGGCTACGCCTACTACGAGGACACGGTCCCGGTGCGCAAGTACAAAAAGATGGTGCCGCTGCCCATCCGTCGCGCGCTCGGTAACCTGGCGCTGCATATGCCGTACTTCAAGGGACATAACTTCCTGGTCAAGGGTGCCGAGATCCCCGAGAAGTCGTTCCTGGGACAGGCTCTGGTATGGCCGGAGCGCGAGGTCGACGGCGTGCTCAAGCCCGAGTACAACACCGGCGATGGCGCCTTTGAGCTCGCTGCACCCATCTACGCACGCGTGAAGGGTCAGCCCGAACTGGTCAAGAAGCAGTACCTGGACATGAACATGTGGCTCCCGGGCGACATTCTGCTCAAGGCCGACAAGATGTGCATGGCGCACTCGCTGGAGCTGCGCGTGCCCTTCCTGGACCGCAAAGTCATGGAGTTCGCCGAGCACATTCCCGATCGCTACCGCATCAACGAGAACGGCAACAAGCAGGTACTCCGCCACGCTGCCAACAAGTCGCTGCCCGATGAGTGGGCCACCCGTCCCAAGGTGGGCTTCCCGGTGCCGATTGTCTACTGGCTGCGCGAGCAAAAGTGGTACGACTATGTCAAGGAGTACTTCACCGCGCCGTGGGCAAGCGAGTTCTTCAATACCGACGAGCTCATGCACCTGCTCGATCTGCACTTTGCGGGCAAGGGCGATTTCCAGCGCAAGATCTATACGCCGCTCGTGTTCCTAGTGTGGTACAAGCGCTTCTTTATCGACGAGGACCAGCCCGCTGTTCAGGCTGCCTAGCCTCGGCTGACGAACGCCTGCGCGTAACGGCTCCTCCGGGAGCCGTTTTTGCGTGGGTGCGTTTCAGTTACTATAAAACCGTCCCTGCCAAATGGCTGAGAAAGGTGAAAGATGCACCATTCGGATTCCGCGACCGTGACCACGGTCGATACGCTTGCCAAGCTTCTCGATGTGTGCGGCGAGCTGCGCGCATCAGAGCAGGTTGACGAGCGTGCCGTGACCGGCTGCTCGTTTGATTCGCGCACGGTCTCGGCAGGTGACGTGTTCTTCTGCAAAGGTGCTGCCTTTAAGCCCGTGTTTTTGAGCATGGCGCTCGATGCGGGCGCCGTCGCATTTGTGTGCGAGGAGTCACTGGTCGAGTCTCTGGAGCCGCTGGCGCAGGAGAGCGGCGCGGCGATGCTGGTCGTGGATAGCGTCCGCACGGCCATGGCCCTGTTGCCGCCGGAGGTCTACAACCGCCCCGACCACGACGTTAAGATCGTGGGCATCACCGGTACCAAGGGAAAGACCACGGCCGCTTTTATGCTCCAGTCGATTATCAAAGCGGCGGGCGAGTCCTGCGGCATGATCGGCTCGGTGAGTACCGACGATGGCATCGAGTGCTATGAGAGCACCAATACTACGCCCGAGGCCCCCGAGGTCTGGCGCCATATCGCCAACTGCCGCACGTCCGGTCGCCAGTCCATGGTCATGGAGGTCTCGAGCCAGGCGCTCAAGTACCAACGCGTCGAGAATCTGCCGTTTGACGTGGCGTGCTTCCTCAACATCGGCCGCGACCACATCTCGCCGATTGAACACCCCACGTTTGAGGATTATTTTGAGAGCAAACTCAGGATCTTTGACCAGGCAAAGACCGCCGTGGTGAATCTGGGCACCGAAGAGGCCGACCGTGTGCTGGAGGCAGCGTCGACGGCCGAGCGCTTGGTGACCGTTGGCGTCGAGCATCCCGAGGCAAGCCTGTGGGCGAGCGACGTACGCATGGTCGGCTTTAGCATCGAGTTCAACTTGCATGGCCTGTGTGCCGACGAGTCCGAGGCGGGGGAGAAGATCCTGCTGGGTATCGCGGGAGACTTTAACGTGGAGAACGCGCTGGTCGCTATCGCCGCTGCGCGCGAGATCGGCATCGGTATCGATGCCATCAAGAAGGGCCTCTCCAAACTGCGTGTGCCGGGCCGTATGGAGGTCGTGGAGTCGAAGGACGGCCGCGTGATCTGCGTTGTCGACTATGCGCACAACCAGCTTTCGTTCCGTTCGCTTTTCTCGTCGGTCAAGCGCGCGTTTCCCGCTAGCCCGGTCATCGCAGTGTTTGGTGCTGCCGGCGGCAAGGCGCAGGAGCGCCGCGAGCAGCTTCCGCGTGAGGCCGCACCGTATTCCGACCTGATGATCTTTGCCAACGAGGATCCAGCTCACGAAGACCCGATGAAGGTCTGTCGCGAGCTTGCCGAGCATGTTCCCGACGATACGCCGAACAAGATCATCCTCGACCGCGAAGCCGCCGTGCATGCGGCGTTCAAGGCGGCGCGCGAGGAGTACGTCAACCCCGATGCTCCCACCATTGTCTTGCTGCTGGCAAAGGGTGACGAGGAGCTCATGCACGTGGGCGACGAGTTCGTGCCCGTCGAGAGCGACCTTTCGCTGGCCAATCGCCTAATCGATGTTACCCAGTTTGACTAATGAACCATGATGGCGGCGGCGCCCTGAGTGCGCTGTCGCCATAAGCGTGTTCCCTCAATCAAAACATGCCGTCCAAGTCCAAACCCTTCTACGTAAACGGAGTAACCATGTCCCACAACACCCTGCCGACCGTTGCCGAGCTTTCGGGCGAGATGCGCGAGCGTTTGGCCAAGGTCAAGTACGTCTTTACCGACCTGGATGCCACGATGCTCGCACCCGGCTCGTGCGTGCTGCGCGACAACGACGGCAACCCCTCGACCAAACTCGTCGAGGCCGTCGTGGCGCTCGCTCGCGCTGGTATTCAGGTGGTTCCCACCTCGGGCCGCAACCGTACCATGATCCACGAGGACGCGCGCGTGCTCGGCCTCAACTCCTACATTGGTGAGATGGGCGGTCTGGTTATGTACGACCTCAAAGCCAACGATTGGGAGTATCTGACCGGTGACATGCCTTACGACCCCGCCTGCGGCCTCACGCCGCACCAGGTGATCGAGCAGACCGGCGTGTGCGAGAAGATCCTTGCCCGCTGGCCGCACAAGATCGAGTACCACAACGACATGTCGACCGGCTACAAATACCGTGAGGTCACCGTCGGCATGCGCGGCAATGTGCCCGACGATGAGGTCCAGGCCATCCTGGACGAGGCCGGCTGCGGTCTGATCTGGGCTTGCAACGGCCATCTGACTCATCTGTCCAAGCCGACGACGCTCGAGCTCGATCGCGTCGAGGACGGTCGCGCCTTCAACATCAACCCCGCGGGCCTCAACAAAGGCGTCGCCATTGCGCGCTTCTGCGAGCACCTGGGGATCGAGCGCGAGGAGACGTTGGCGCTCGGCGATTCCGAGTCCGACTTCTACATGGCCGATCACGTGGGCACGTTCTGTCTGGTCGAGAATGGCCTGACGAGCGCCGGCGCGCCCGAGTTCCTGGCTGCTTGCGAGAACGCTTTCGTTACGCGCGGCAAAATTGTCGACGGTTGGGCGGCGACGGCAGAGCTGCTGGTCGCGGCGCGTTCGTAGCGCGGCGTCGCCGCACTTGGACATGTCTTTTCGAGAGAGACTGGTGAGGTAATGTCCGATATCGAGAATCCGGCAGGCGACACGCGCCCGATTGGCGTGTTCGATTCTGGTTTGGGCGGTCTGACGGTTGCGCGCGCGATTGCGACGGCGCTGCCGCACGAGTCCGTCTACTACTTTGGCGACACCAAGCGCTGCCCCTACGGCACCCGCACCGAGGATGAGGTGCGCTCGTTTGCGTTGCAGGCGGGCCGTTGGCTGTCGAAGCACGACGTCAAGATCATGGTCATCGCCTGCAACACGGCGACCGCTGCGGCCTTGCGTCTGGCCCAGCAGGTGCTCGACGTTCCCGTGATCGGCGTGATCGCGCCGGGTGCCCGTGCGGCAATCAACAGCACGCGTACGCGTCGCGTGGGCGTGCTCGCCACCAACCTCACCATTCGCTCGGGCGCCTACACGCGCGCCATTCAGGATCTAGATGCCGGCGTCGATGTATACGGCTGTCCAGCCTCGAGCTTTGTCGAGGTTGTCGAACACGAGCTCGCCTCGGGTGCACATCTGCAGGAACAGTGGCTTGAGAACGAGGACATCTTCGATACGCCTGCCGTGCGTGCGCTGGTGGGTGCCACGGTTGAGCCGCTGCGCGACCACGGCATCGATACCGTGGTGCTCGGCTGTACGCATTTTCCGCTGTTGGTGGGACCTATCCGCCATGCGCTGGGGCCTGAGGTGCGCGTCGTGAGTTCCGCCGAGGAGACCACGCGCGAGCTGACCGATATCCTCACGCGCCGCGAGCAGCTGGCGGGCGACGCCGCCGAGCCGCAGCATCGTTTTGCCACGACGGCCGATAACATTGCCGAGTTTGCGGTGGCGGGCAGCTTTATCTTTGGTCAGCCGCTCAAGAGCATCGAACATATCGATATCGATGAGCTGAAATAGATGTAAGGCAGCTGCCAGAGCCTTCGCCACATCTTTTGCCGAAAGGAAATTTCTATGGAGTACATGCAGGTCAACCGCGCCAACGGTCGCGCCGCCAACGAGTTGCGCCCCGTTAAGCTCACCCGTGGCGTCATGAAGCACGCTCACGGCTCGTGTCTGGCCGAGTTCGGTGACACGCGCGTGCTGTGCGCCGCCACTATCGAGGAGGGCGTGCCGGGCTGGCGAAAGGGAGCTAAGGCCGGCTGGGTGACCGCGGAATACGCCATGCTGCCGGCGTCGACCGGCAAGCGCTGCAAGCGCGAGCACGCCAACCGCAAGGGCCGCTCCATGGAGATCGAGCGCCTCATTGGCCGCAGCCTGCGTACCGTCGTCAACATGAAGGCGCTCGGCGAGTACACCGTCACCGTCGACTGCGATGTGATTCAGGCCGATGGCGGCACGCGTACAGCGAGCATCACCGGCGCCTGGGTGGCGCTGCACGACGCCCTCGCCATGTGGGTCGAGGCGGGCAAGATCGAGCGCATCCCGCTTATCGGCCAGGTGGCTGCCATCTCCATGGGCGTTGTCGACGGCAACACTCTGCTCGACTTGGATTATTCCGAGGACAGCCATGCCGAGGTCGACATGAACCTCGTCGCCACCGACACCGGTGAGATGATCGAGCTCCAGGGCACCGGCGAGCAGGCGCCCTTCGACCGTAAGCGCCTCAACGCCCTGCTCGACCTGGGCGACAAAGGTATCGCCGAGCTCATCGAGCTTCAGCGCCAAGCCATCGCCTAATCTGCCAAAAAGGGACAGGTTTATTTTGGTAGGTTTTACCTGTGGAGACGTCTGGACACAAGACTGCCGTTGATTGAGAGGGGAGAGGCGGAGTCCCTCGTTGCCCTCGGCGCGGTATTGATATAGAGACAAGGAGGCCAGTCATGGCACTTGAGAAGATTGACATCGACACCCTCGACCCGGCGGCGACCATCGTCGTGGCAACGGGCAACGCCCATAAGCTCACCGAGATCGAGGCCATTTTGGGCAAGGTCATGCCCGAGGTGCGCTTTGTGGCGCTCGGCCAGCTGGGCGATTTTGAGGACCCCGAGGAAAACGGCACGACGTTTTTGGAGAACGCCATCATCAAGGCGCAGGCTGCGGTCGAGGAGACGGGCCTTATGGCCATTGCCGATGATTCGGGCTTGGTCGTCGACGCGCTGGACGGTGAGCCCGGTGTGTATAGCGCGCGCTACGCGGGCGTTCACGGCGACGATGCCGCCAACAACGCCAAGCTGCTCGTTAACTTGGAAGGCGTGGCAGACGAGGATCGCACCGCGCGCTTTATGAGCGTCGTCGCGCTCATCGACACGGATGGTCTGGTCACCTATGGTGAGGGCGCCTGCGAGGGCGTTATCGCGCACGAGGGCCGCGGCGATCACGGCTTTGGCTACGACCCGCTGTTCCTGCCGGTCGACACGCCGGGCAAGACCATGGCCGAGCTGACGGCGGACGAGAAGAACGCCATCAGCCATCGATTCCATGCGCTCGAGCACCTATCCGCCAAACTGACGGGCGAGGAGTAGGCCGTGCGTGCGGTGGTGCAGCGCGTGCTCAACGCCGGCGTGACGGTCGACGGCGAGTGCGTGGGTCGCATTGGACGCGGCTACCTGGTGCTGCTTGGTGTGGGCCATGGCGATACGCGTGCCGAGGCCGACAAGCTGTGGGGCAAGCTCCGCGGGCTGCGTATCAACGAGGACGAGAACGGCAAGACCAACTTGGCGCTTGCCGATGTCGACGGCGAGGTGCTCGTGGTGTCGCAGTTCACGCTGTTCGCCGATTGCCGCCACGGTCGCCGCCCATCGTTTACGGATGCCGGCGCCCCCGATGTCGCCAACGAGCTCTACGAGTACTTCTTGACGCTTGTGCGCGAGGACGTTGAGCATGTGGCGCACGGTATCTTTGGCGCCGACATGAAGGTCGACCTGGTCAACGATGGCCCATTCACCATCGTCCTGGACACCGACAACCTTTAGGTTACGCGGTTTTACCAAACCGCGTAACAACTGATCATGCGAGATTGTCGTCTGGTACGTATTTGGGATGGGGATTATTTAGCTACTTGCGTATGGCCACAACAGGGTGCTATAGTATTAGAGTTTTGTCTATCTTAGGGGTATTATCCCCTTTTTGAATTGCACCTTCTGGAGGCCCTGTTCATGGAAGAGATGGAAGTCAATCACGTCGACGACATCCACGAGAAGCTGACCGATATGGTGGGCGATCGCGTCAAGGTGAAGGCCAACATGGGCCGCACCCGCGTTGTCGAGCGCATGGGCACCATCAAGAGCGTCCACCCCGCCGTCTTTATCGTCGAGGTCGACGAGCGTCGCGGTCGCAAGTCGCGTCAGTCCTACCAGTATATCGATGTCCTCACCGGTCAGGTCGAGCTGTTCGACCCCGAGAGCGGCGAGCATATCTTTACCCCGCTCGGCAATCAGCTCGAGGAGCATTAACGGTGACCGATCGGTCCCTGACTCTTTCCGCGCCGGCAAAGATTAACCTCTACCTGGGGGTTCATACCGAGCGCGATGACCGCGGCTACCACAGGGTCGATTCCCTGATGGCGGCCGTCGGTCTTTCCGATACCGTGACGGTCACGCCGGCGCAGGCGCTGACCGTCCAGACGGTTCCGGCATCAGATTTTCCCATGCAAAAGAATACGGCGTATCGGGCTGCGGTTGCTATGGCCGAGCATTATGGTCGCGAGGCAAACATCTGCGTGACGATTGAGAAGCGCATCCCATTGTGCGCCGGCTTGGGCGGCCCCTCGACGGATGCGGCCGCGGTCATTGTCGCCTTGGCGGAGCTCTGGGGCATTGATCGCACCGACCCAGCGCTCGACGACATTGCGCGAGGCATCGGTGCTGACGTCCCGTTCTTTTTGCACGCGAGTCCTGCGTTCTACGTAGGTGGGGGAGACGTGCTGGCAACTGAGTACCCCGCGCTGCCCGCGACGCCCGTCGTGCTGGTCAAGCCGCGCGAGGCAAGTGTTTCGACAATTGAAGCCTATCGACGTTTTGACGAGGCCTCGGTGCCTGCGGACAAGCCCGGCGCGATAGCTTCTGCCTTGCGTGCTGGTGATGCCGAGACGGCATATGCACTCATCCATAACAACCTTGGTGTCATTTCCGCACAGATGGAGTCGCAGATTCAAACGGTCCTCGACTGGCTGCGTAAACAGGACGGAACCGTTGCTGTAGATGTGTGCGGATCGGGTGCCTGCTCGTTTGCCATTTGCGACACCGCTGCCACGGCCGAAAGGCTTGCCGATGCTGCCCAGCAAAATGGCTGGTGGGCCTGCGCGACAGAGCTTATTCCCAACACGGTTCAAATCGACGCGCCAAAGAAATAAAAATTTCTCTAGCACGCGGCGAAAATCTTTGTTACTATAGTCGAGCTAACGGGTTGTGGCTCAGTTTGGTAGAGCACTGCGTTCGGGACGCAGGGGTCGCTGGTTCAAATCCAGTCAACCCGACCAGAGCATGAGGAGGGACCGCTTCTTGCGGTCCCTTTTTTTAGCTAGTGTTGTGATACCGCGATACCCGCGGTATACTCATTCGAGCTTGTCTCGCTGTATTGTGGAGGTCTACATGTTTGGACTGAGGGCTCCTGAGCTCATCATTATTCTCGTCGTTGTCCTGATTATCTTCGGGCCCAAGAACCTGCCGAAGCTCGGCAAGTCCCTCGGCTCTACCGTCAAGAATATCCGTGAGGGTATGGAGGGCGACGATAAGGCCGAGACCAAGCAGGCCGAGGAGGTCGTGGTCGAGCAGTCCGAGGAGGACAAGGAGATCGCTGAGCTCGAGGCCAAGCTCGCTGCTGCCAAGAAGAAGCAGGCAGAGGACAGCGACGCGGACGCAGAGTAGTCCCATCCCTTTGGGGTGAGCACCTGACCGGCTTGCCCGCAGGCTAGCCGGTCTTTTTCGTTTTGTTGACAGTTGATTGTTTGATCAGAGTTGGGGAGATATCCGTATGGACGCAAGCCAGATCGTACTGACCGCTGAGGGCCGCCAGAAGCTCGTCGAGGAGCTCGCTTGGCGTGAGGGCGATTACGCCAAGGAGATCGTCGAGGACATCAAGGAAGCCCGCGCGTTCGGCGACCTTTCGGAGAACTCCGAGTACGACGCCGCTAAGGACAAGCAGGCCCAGAACGCCGCTCGTATTGCCGAGATCCAGGCCATCCTCGCCAACGCTCAGGTTGCTGCCACCACGGGCGACCTGACCGTCTCCATCGGTTCCACCGTTTCGCTGATTGATCCCAACGGCGAGGTCATGGAAGTCACGCTCGTCGGTACCACCGAGACCAACTCGCTCGTGCACAAGATCTCCAACGAGTCTCCGGTCGGCCACGCCATCATCGGTCACGGCGAGGGCGACTCCGTCGAGGTCGTTACGCCTTCCGGCAAGACTCGCGTCTACACCATCGCCAAGATCGCACGCTAGACCACGGTCCCGCGTAAAGGTATGTTTTCGCTCCCTGGGACCGAATCCTGGGGAGCGTTTTAGTTTGAGGAGCTAACTTATGGCAGAGAACCAGAACGCCGCCGATCAGGCATCGACGCTCAACGACGAGCGCGCCACCCGCCTGGCCAAGCGCGCCGCCCTGTTCGAGGCGGGCCAGAACCCCTATCCCGAGCACTCTGAGCTTGAGGACTACGTCGCCGATATCGAGACTAAGTACGCCGATCTTGCCGATGGCGAGGACACCGAGGACGTCGTGAAGATCGCCGGCCGTGTGGTCGCCAAGCGCGGTCAGGGCAAGATCATGTTCATCGTCGTGCGCGATGCGACTGCCGAGATTCAGCTGTTCTGCCGCATCAACGACATGGACGAGGCTGCCTGGAATACGCTCAAGGCCCTCGACCTGGGCGACATCCTGGGCGTGACCGGCGTGGTCGTTCGCACCCAGCGCGGCCAGCTTTCCGTTGCCCCTAAGAGCACGACCCTGCTTGCCAAGGCCGTTCGTCCGCTGCCCGAGAAGTTCCACGGTCTTTCCGACAAGGAGACCCGCTATCGCCAACGCTATGTCGACCTGATCGCCAACGACGACGTTCGCGAGACCTTCCGCAAGCGCTCGCAGATTCTCTCCACCTTCCGTCGCTTTATGGAGTCCGACGGCTACATGGAGGTCGAGACCCCCATCTTGCAGACCATCCAGGGCGGCGCTACGGCTAAGCCGTTCATCACGCATTTCAACGCGCTCGATCAGGAGTGCTACCTGCGTATTGCCACCGAGCTGCACCTCAAGCGCTGCATCGTCGGTGGTTTTGAGCGCGTGTTCGAGATCGGTCGCATCTTCCGTAACGAGGGCATGGACCTTACCCACAACCCCGAGTTCACCACGATGGAGGCCTACCGTGCCTTCTCCGACCTCGAGGGCATGAAGGCACTCGCCCAAGGTGTCATCAAGGCTGCCAACAAGGCCATCGGCAACCCCGAGGTCATCGAGTACCAGGGCCAGACCATCGACCTTTCTGGTGAGTGGGCCAGCCGTCCCATGACCGACATCGTCTCCGACGTGCTCGGCAAGCAGGTCACCATCGACACGCCGGTCGAGGAGCTTGCTGCCGCCGCGCGCGAGAAGGGCCTGGAGATCAAGCCCGAGTGGACTGCTGGCAAGATCATCGCCGAGATTTACGATGAGCTGGGCGAGGACACCATCGTCAACCCGACGTTCGTGTGCGATTACCCCATCGAGGTCAGCCCGCTTGCCAAGCGTTTTGAGGACGACCCGCGCCTGACGCACCGCTTTGAGCTGGTTATTGCCGGTCACGAGTACGCCAACGCGTTCTCCGAGCTCAACGACCCGGTCGACCAGGCCGAGCGCTTTGCCGCCCAGATGGCCGAGAAGGCCGGCGGTGACGACGAGGCCATGGAGTACGACGAGGACTACGTGCGCGCCCTCGAGTACGGTATGCCTCCCGCGGGCGGCATTGGCATTGGTATCGACCGCGTGGTCATGCTGCTCACCAACCAGGCTTCTATCCGCGACGTGCTGCTGTTCCCGCACATGAAGCCCGAGAAGGGTTTCCAGTCCGGTGCCGCTGCCGCCAAGGCTGCCGAGGCCGGCAACGCCGCGAGCCCGTTCGTTAAGTCGCTTAAGCCCACGCTCGATTACTCCAAGATCGCCGTTGAGCCGCTGTTCGAGGAGTTCGTCGACTTCGATACCTTCTCCAAGAGCGACTTCCGCGCCGTGAAGGTCAAGGCATGCGAGGCCGTCAAGAAGTCCAAGAAGCTGCTGAACTTTACGCTCGACGACGGCACCGGCACCGACCGTACCATCCTCTCCGGTATTCACGCTTATTACGAGCCCGAGGACCTGGTCGGCAAGACCTTGCTCGCCATCACCAACCTGCCTCCGCGCAAGATGATGGGCATCCCCAGCTGCGGCATGCTCATCAGTGCCATCCACGAGGAGGATGGTGAGGAGCGCCTCAACCTGATCCAGCTCGACGCCTCCATCCCCGCCGGCGCAAAGATGTACTAACTAGTTACGCGGTTCTACGAACCGCGTAACGGCTCGACGCTGCGCGGGCCGCATTTGGACAATCTGACGTTCAA
>NZ_JAJFDP010000063.1:0-247 GCF_020709435.1 Collinsella aerofaciens | reverse complement strand
GTAGTGCACGAAGTTGCTGCCGATGAAGCCGCAGCCGCCCGTGACGATGATGTTCCTGGGCTCGAAGAGCTCTTCAGACATATCTGTATCTCCCATTGAATCGTTTAGTACTCGCGCGGGCTGTTGACGATCTCGCCGGCGGCGACCTTCTTCAGGTGCCGACCGTAGACCGACTTGCCGTAGGCCTTGGCCGCCTCCTCCAGCTCGGCGGTCGTGATCCAGCCGTTCTCCCAGGCGATCTCCTCGG
>NZ_JAJFDP010000026.1:0-13436 GCF_020709435.1 Collinsella aerofaciens | reverse complement strand
GGCCGACCCACTTCTTCTCGACGGGCACCGAGACCTTGGCCGTGGAGGTGTTGGTGAACGCGACGGTCGCGCCGTCCTCGGTCACGGCGCCCTCGGCCTTGGAGCCGTCGGCCCCGTTGACCGCGGTCGTGTAGCCCTCGGCGGCGTCCTCGGTCACGGTGTAGTGCACGCCCACGGGCAGGCCGGCGATGACCTTCTCCCCGCCGTCCTTGAGCGTGAAGGTCGCCTTGCCGTCCGCGAACGTCACGGCGTTCTCGCCCTTGCCGAAGGTGCCGGAGACGGGCTCGCCGTCCCCATCGGTCAGCGTGACCGCAAAGCCGAACTCGCGCTGGCTGTCGCCGCCGACGACCGTCTTCTTGACGGTGAGGCTGCCAGTCTTGGCGGTGTTGGTAAAGACCGCCGCCTCGACCGTGCGCTCAGCAACGCTACCGTCATCGTCAGTCAGCTGTGCAATCTTGGTCTTGGCAAACAGCTTACCGGCGCCGTCGTCGGTCACCGTGACGGTGGCACGATAGGTGGCCTTCGAGAACGTGAGTGCCGTCTCGTCACCCGACTGCTCGGTAATCACATAGGTATAGGTACCGGGCTTGGTGTACTCGATGGTACCGAAGTTGCCGACCTGGGCATCCTTGTGCAGCTCAATCGTCGACACGCCGTCCTTGGCGCCCTTGGGCATGGGTGCCTCGCCTTGGGCAGCCAGCGTCATGGTAAAGACGTCCGATGTCGTCCAGTTGCGTCCGGAAATCTTCTTTTGGACCTTGAAGGCGTTTTCCACCTTTGTGGGCTCCACGCTGTAGACGTTGGTGAAGCTCGCCTGCGTCGCCTGTCCGACGATACCCTTCTGGAGGTTCGCCTTATCGACAACCGCAAAGCCGTCCTCGCTCGTCATGAGCTCACCCTTGGAGTCGAGCTCCTGCACCTCGTAGTGCGTACCCGTGGGCAAGGTAACCGTGACGGAGCCGCCGGCCTTAAGCGCGATGGTGTCACCGCTCTTGATCTGTCCACTTACATAAGTGCCATTGGTGCCGCCGGGACGACCGGCGAACGCAAAGGTGCCGGCCAGCAGCGTTGTGCCATCGGCCTGGTAGAGCAGCACCTTAAAGGTAAATGCCTTGTTAGGCGCGGTGATGCCTTCGGCGGCCGTGACCGTCTTGCTCAACGTCAGGCGCCCGTCAGAAACCTGATCGGTAGTGGTGTTGGTCTTGACGGCAGGGTTGTTGCCGACCGTCACCGACGCCTGGTTGGAGATGTCGCCCGAAGCGCCACCGCTCTTGAACGCGTCCTCGGTCACCCGGACCTTAAACTGAACCGTGCCCTCCTTGCCGGCGGGAACGTCCTTCAACGTCCAGGTAAGGTTGCCGTCGTCGTCCTTGGATGCGACATCCGCATGGTCACCCGCGAACTCCACGAACTCGGTTCCCGCGGGAACGGCATCGGTGATCTTCACCGTGGCAGACGCGCCCTCGGTGTTCTTGTAGCCGATGGTGTAGGTGAGCTCATCGCCCAGCTTAATGCCCGAGCCACTCGAATCCTGAGCATCGCTCTCGGACTTCTTGGGCACGTAATTGGTCGTGGTGCCGGTATAGCTCTTGTTGTCAACCGTTACGGTAGCTTTGTTCTCAACGGTGCCGACCGCACCCTGGACGTCCTTCACAGCGTCCTCGGTAATCTTGACGCGCACGCGCACCGAACCGTTGCTGCCCGCGGGTTGCTCACCCAGGTTCCAAGTGAGCAACTGACCGCTCGCAGCGCCCTTATCGGCGTTCTTGCCCTCAAAGGCCTCGAACACAACGCCGGCAGGAAGCTCGTCGGTCACGGTCACGCTGGCCGGAACCAGGTTACCGGCGACATCGGCCTCAGTATTGACCCAGTTGATGGTGTAAACGTAGGAGTCGCCCACGGAAAGCAGCTGCCCGTCGATGTCCACATTGGGCTTTGCGACCGTGCCGATCGTCTTGACCTTGTCACGCGTGTTGTGGAAAACGATCTTGCCGTTCTCGGTACCATCGCGATAGGTCACCTTGGACGTCAGCTTGCCGTTGTTGTTGTCGGTCACCTCGAGCAGCACCCGGCACGTCGCGGACGTATCCACGGGGCGCACGCCCGCGGGCAGGCTGGCCAAGCGCTCCTTTGCCACCAGGTTAAAGCTGTAGGTAGTGGTGTGGTCGGCATTGTGTTGCTTGGTGGCAACACCATCGTTGACGGCGCGGGCAAGGTCAATCGCCTGCTCATGAGTTTCGCTGGTAGCATCGCCAAGCTTAAAGTAAACCTTGCCGAAGTCGACCGTTGCGGTACCGTTCTCGCCCGCCTGGGTCGTGCCCTCATCCATCTTTTTGAGCGAGCCATCGGCCTTCTCGGCATACAGGTCAAACGTATACTGGCCAGCCTCGATCTT
Source organism: Collinsella aerofaciens (assembly GCF_020709435.1). Classification (GTDB taxonomy): domain Bacteria; phylum Actinomycetota; class Coriobacteriia; order Coriobacteriales; family Coriobacteriaceae; genus Collinsella; species Collinsella aerofaciens_AU. The sequence goes on along the minus strand of NZ_JAJFDP010000026.1, from coordinate 11,041 downwards.
GTCGCGGGAGTCCATTACCTTCTCGGCGGCAAGGCCCTCAAAGGTTCCTTTCGCGATGTAGCTGTTGGTAAAGGACACCTGGGCCTTGGCGGTACCGCTCTCGGAGCTAAAGGTCTTCGCGGAAAGCTCGACGTTCTTGGCGTCATAGTGCTTGACCGTGGTCACGGTATAGAGCGAACCGTTATCGCGCTTCTTAACCGCAATCCCTACCATCCAATAGGTGGAGTCGTATGTATAGCCGCCCTTGCCGCCGCCATTCTCGACAACCTTGTAAGTAAACGTCTTACCCGCATCTTCCGTCGCAAAGGTCAGGCCACCCAAAATGCCGGTATGGGACGTGCCATCGGCCTGCGGCTCATCGTTTGTCACGGTGAGCTTGTCCTCATCTGCGCGCAACAGCTTGTTGAGCTTATCGGTCGAGGCGGCGTCTTCGCCCGTTACCGTAAAGCTAAACATGCCGGCATGCAGGTCGTGCCCGTTAAGCGTCTTGACGATCTCCAGACCGCCCTGGAGCTCGTAGCTCGTCGAGGTGCGATACCTATTGGTGAAGATGAAGCCTTCCGAGCCGGTCGCGCCATCGGCGCGGGCCACAAGCTTGCCGCCCTCATCGGTTACGGTAACGGTCACGGTATAGATGTGCTGGTCATACTTCCACTCGCCGAGGCCGCTGTTCGGGGCCAGCTCATTAATAGCAAACTTATACGTGCCCGGTTTGTTAAAGGTGAGCTTCGAGAAATCGACCTGATAGTGCTCCCCGTCCTTGAGGCCCTCCTTCGTTTGCTTTTTCTCGACATAGCCGTTGTCCGCACCCATCGAAGATCCGGTGATGAGCTTGCCATCGATGGCAGTCTTGGTAGCATCGTCAGCCGCGGTCATAGCAAAGGTGAACTTGCCCGGAGCATCGGCACCGGCAACCACCTTCGTCACGGACGGGGTGTAGGTTGCCGCCTCGGTGACCGTATAGGTGTTCTTGAATTTGACCGTCGCGACACCGGTGGACGTTGCACCCGACGGATAGATCCACTGGCCCTCGAGCTCGTCCTTGCCATCGACCTGCTTGCTTACCGCTGTCGTGACTCTAAGCGTACCGTCGCCGTTATCCGCTACGACAGCCTTAACCGTATGGACCGTCTTGTCGTACGTATAGCCCGTCGCCTTGTCGTCAATCTCACTCACCGTATAGGTGAACGTCTTGCCGGCATCATCCTGAGTGAAGGTCAACCCACCCGCAGGTATCAAACTCACGGTCTTGGGGGCGTCGGCCTCGACATTTGCGGTCTCAAAGACCTTGTCATTCGTGGAAATGCCAACCTTGCTGGCAGATGTCTCGTCAGCAGGCTTGACGATATAACGGAACGTGCTCTTAGGCGAGCCAAAAATGGTCGCGTCCTTGGGATACGTCAACGTCTTCTCGATCTGCAAACCGCCATCGGCGCCATAGTCGAGACTTGCCGCGTAACGGTTCACAAACGAGACAGTAGGCGTTGTGGCGCCGGCCTCACTTGCATCGTACTGCTGCACGTAGGTAGTCGAATCTTGCTTGAGCTGGACGATCTTTTCGTCCGTCAGCGCGCTCGCGTCGGCGCCGTCGCCCAGCAGCTCCGTCACACCCGCACCCTTGAGCACGGTCGTCACGGTGTAGAGCTTAGCGGGGTCGTCCTTGTGTGCAAGAACCTTGACGAGCACGATAGCGTCACCAGTGTAGCCGGTGTCATAGGTGTAGCCGGCAGCAGCAGGCTGGTTCTCGTGAATGCGATAGGCAAATGTACGGCCAAGGTCCTGTTCCGTGAGCTTGCGGGCAAAGAGCTTCTCTTCCCCGCTTGCGCTCACCACAGCGCCGGACACGCCGGCCCCTGCCACCTTATTGGACAGGCTGGCCTCGGAGCCATCGACCGACGTCTGAACGCCGTTGTACCAAAGGCCCGTCACGGCAAAGGTAAACTGGCCCGCGGTAGAGGCGCGACCCTCAAGGGTCTTGCTCACCGTCACACCACCAAAGGTGCCCGACGCATGGTATGCGTTGGTAAAGGCGGCCTTGTCAGTTACGGCCTTGTCCGCATCGGAGGCGCCGGTGTTGGCGTAGGTCACGCTCGACACGCGCAGCTTGCCCGTGTGGTTGCCCGACTCGTCCAGATCGGTCACCACGACGGTCGCGCGTGCGGTGTGCTTGTCCATGGACATGCCCGCCTGGCCATCCTGCGCAGCTTTCTCGGTGATGTTGAAGCTAAAGGTGCCTGCGCGGTTGAACGTCACGGTCGGGGCGGCTTCGGTGCCAAAGGAGAACGATGCCACGCGTCCCGACTCGGGCGCGCTGGCGACAGCTTGGTTGACGTTAACGGCAACGGCCCCGTCCTTTACCGCTTGCGCGGTGGTCTTGCTCAAACCGGTCGCGCCGGCATCATCCGTAGCGGCAGCGAGGTTAAGGGTATAGCTCTCGCCCTGGTTCCAGTCGCGACCGCTCACGGTCTTTTGGCCCTGCAGGGTCGCGCTCGTGGACTCCACGCTATATATATTGGTAAAGGAAGGCGTAACGTTCGTGTCCAGCTGCTTTACCGAGCCGTCCTTTACAACCTTGTAGTACTCGATCGAGGTCTGGATGCCGGCGCCCTTCTTGGCGTTGCGCACCACGGCGTAATAGATCGATCCGTCGTAGGTCATGCCCGTAACACTGCCGGGATTCTCGGCGAACTTGTAAACGTAGGCACGTCCCGCATCCGCCTTGGCGGTATAGGTGATTGCCGGCCAGGTCACCGTACCGTCGGCGTTATTGCCCACGGTCGCGGTGTTGCCCTCGGGCATGGGAGCCGTCACGCGCGGATCGACCGTCTTGGGGTCGAACGCTGCGTCGTCGTCCGCATAGCCGCCCATACCCTCAAGCGTAAAGCTAAAGGCGTTCTGGGCAAGCGGGAACGTCCCGGCGTTGTCGGTCAGGTTCTTTTGAGCATGGATGATGATGCTGTGTTCGTGCGTATCGTAGCGGTTGGTGAAGGTTGCGACCTTACCGGCAACATCCGTCTTGGTGTCGACACCCGCGTCGTCGCACTCCTGCACCATCTTCACGCTCTTAACGACCAGAGCACCGGCATGGTTATCCTCCACCACGACCGTCGCGGTATAGACGGCGGCGGAGTAGCTCATGCCGTCCGCCCTGGCATCGGAGCCGGGGATAACCTCCGAGATGGTATAGGTGTAGGTGCCCGGCTTGGTATAGGTAATATCGCCAAACGTCGCCTGCTGGTCGTTGGTGAGCTCAACCGTCACCGCCGCGCTCTTGGCACCGTCGGGCATGGGGGCGCCGTCCTCAGGCGTAAGCTGCACGGTAAAGGAATCGCCATCGGCCCAATCGCGACCTTCGAGCACCTTCTTGGCGCTTAGGCCATTCTTTACGGGGTTGACACTGTAGTTGTTGGTGAACTCTAGCTTGTTGCTCGCGGGAATCTTTCCGTCCTCGAGCGCGACAATCTTGCCCGTGATGGTGTTGCCAGTTCCCGATTGCTCCTTACCGCCGGCTTTGCGGCTCACGAGGCTAAAGCCAGCCGGAAGCACAGACTCGTCGGCAGAGCCGGTCACGGCGTTGACGATGCTCGCCAGCACATTGCCACTGGACGCCTCGCCCTTGGTGGTGAGCTCGCTCACACTGTAGTTGTCACCCTTCTTGAGGTCGTATACGCGAATGGTCTCGCCGGCCTTGATGGAATGGGTGTCGCCGTTCCTAAGCTTAAAGGAATTGCCCACAGCGTTGCCGCTCGCATCGAACACATGCGCCTCGTAGCCCTCCTGGGACTTCGGCAGGGTGAACTTAAACGTAAAGGTCAGATCGTTGTCGTCCGCATCCTTGGTGGGCGCAGTAAGACCAGCATCCGCCGTCACGGTCTTAGTCACTTGCAGGCGTGCCACGCGACGATCGGTATACTGCACGGCCGTTGCCGTGGTAAAGAGATGATTGAGCTGAAGCGTGCCCAGATCGGTGCCATTGGTGGCATCATCGTCTTGATAAAGGGCCATGCGGTTGATGCCCGTATCGGCAAAGATGGTCGCCAGCTGGCCGTTGCGGTCGCCACCGTCCTCGACATAGCGCAAGACGGTCTTGGCACCTTGCGTCGTCTTGTCATAGCGCATATGCATCCAGTTGTCCGTAGGACTTGTCGGGCCCCATGTCAGGTTTCCGCTGGCGTCAACGGCCGCACTCTGCAGCTTGCCCTTAATGTGCGTAAGCGTGTTGTCAATGGAGTCGGGAGAGCCAAACTGTGCCAGGGAGGCGATCAGCGAACCCGGGCCGCTCACGCTGAGCACGCCGTCGCCTTTCTCACCGGCATCCACATACACGCCCGAATCATCCACAATCACCTTGGTGATAGTGTTGTTAATCTCATAGCCATCCGGGCTTACAGACTCACGCAGGTAGTACGTACCCTTGATAAGGGGTTTGTGATTTACCGAATCGAGTGGGAAGCATGCCGCACCCTTAATCTCATACGGATAGGTCGCGTCGTTCGCCTTCACGGTGTCATACGGCTCGGCACCGGGCTTGATGGCATACGTGCTGGGGCTATTGCCAGTAACGTCCTTAGCCTGGTACAGCTGAAACGTCGCGTCGTTCACGGGCTTACCCAGGTCGTCAACCTTCTGCACAAACAGACGGTTCTGAACGTTGGTGAGGTGAATCACCGTAGAGAACTGCCTGTTTATCGTTTGATATTGGACCATAGAGGTGTTGTCGATGGTTGCCCCCGCCAGAGACGATGCCGTGGTGTGATACACCGCCACGGTATATTCCGCCTTCGACTTGTCCGTCATCATGGTGGCGTACTTCTCGATATCTCCGGGCAGCGACCTGACCGTCACCACGTAGTCGCCCTTGGTATCAACATCAAAGACACTCGTGTCCGCCGATTTGGCAGCCTCGACCGCACCGGCAATGCCGTGCGCGGAGCACAGCTTATAGCCATTGAGCGGGTTGCCCGTGACCGCCGTCCACGCGTCTTCGCTTGTATGGTCCTCGCTCGCACCGGTGAGCTTGAGTACGACGGCAAACGTCGTACCCGAGCTAATGGCGTTGCCTTTATTGTCTTGCGTATCTTTATCTAGGGAAATAGTCTCCTTAGCGGCCAGATAGCCGCCGTTCAGCCACATGCGGCTACCCGTCCATGACTTGCCGTCGGCCGTGGTGACCGTCGTCTGCGGTGCAACCACCACACCACCCGAGCCACTCGTCGCAGCTTGCTTGTACTGCAGGTGCAGCTCACCTGGCGTTGCAGTGGTCGACGAGGTCAGGCTCGAGCGGTATCCCTCGGGCAGGCCAACTTCTTTGAGTACAAAGTAGTCGTGCCTATCAGCATGCTCTTCGTCGAACGAAAGAACAGAACGGTCCGGCTTCAGAAGTACCAGTCGGCCTTTGTCGTCCGTTGTGCCCTGGGCGATAGCCTTGCCCTGCTCATTCCAGTCGGCATCGGACCGATATAGCGCGAAAGTTGCGCCCTGGACTGCCTTGCCGTTCTGGTCAACCTTCTCGACCTCGGACGACGGCAGGGTGGTGAGGTTGAACTTGAGCGACATGTTCGACGCACCCGCACCACGCTCCAGGTAGAAAAAGCTCAGCGTGTGCTTGGTGCTGTTGCAGAAGGTGTTGCCGGAGAAGTTGGTAGTATCTGCGCCGGCGTCTTCGAACTTTGCCTTGATGTTGGTTTTTTCGATTTCCTTCTTGGTTCCATTCGCACCGTCGACATGACCGACTTTTACTTCACCAGTGGCGAAGTTGATCTCGAGCGTCGCCTTCTCGTGGATGCCGCCCAGATCGCCCACGAGTACGCCATCGATGTACACCCAGACGTCGTCGTCACCCGAGAACTTAAAGACCATGTCTTTGAGATCGGTGGTCTTGCCTTCCTTAGGCTGGACAAACTCCGTGGTCATGGACATGCCAAAGTGGTGGTTGAGCTTATCGTTCGTTCCGTCCGTTATCCCTATAGGAGAAAGCTGGCCGTTCCTCTCTTCAAAAACCTTGTCAGCCGAGTCAAAGGGGAAGAACTGACCCCGATTCGCATCTGACACGCTGTCCTTATATACGCCAGCCTTATCGTAGACGTCAAAGGAGTTAGTCGTGGAGTTATACACAGCATAGTTGCCGTCAGAGCCGTACGAGTCGTAAACGTAATAGCCATCCTTGAGCTGGAAAAGGCCTTGCACTTTGTTGTAAACGGCCTTGCCGTTGACCTGGCTGTCGTTATTAAAGAGATAAGCCAGCGACTCGTCGGTGTACGTACCACTCGTGTTATAGGAGGTGTAGGTGCCGGCTTTGATTGACGGATAGCCATCTACCAGCGTGTTCTTCACAAATTGAAGACGTCCAAAGCCGCCAATGCCGCTTCTTCCCGTCCATTTATTAATGCCCGATCCGGCACCGCCATTGAACTTGAGCTGGTGACCTTTGTTGATGCCGGTGTTGTCATTGCCATTATTGTTGTTTATGTTGACGGACTTATCATTGTCGCCGTTCACGACCCAATAGTCGAACAAATTGACCGTAGTGCCGGTGGGATTCACCGTCTGCACGGTGTGGTTGCTAAAGGGAACCGTTTGATCGGCCGACGCACTCGTCGCACCAAACAGGAGCGCACACGCCGCCAGCGGGACGGCCAAAACCCTCAGGACACGCTTTGCGGTATTGGTTTTCTTGCCAAAAGGCTTTAGCATTTCTCGAGCTCTCGCACACACGCGATTCATGAAGGCCCTCCCCAAATCCATGAGGACGGCAAGCAGCGGCTCATTATATATGTGTCGTCGTCCCCATCGATGCAAATATACGCCCCCCCCCGCGCAGAAACGCAAGGCGGGACATCGCAATATACTTAAAATTGTAGCAATTTAAACGACCCACTATTCCGCGTCAGGTTGCCACTCGGTCGTCAAATCGAACCATTCGCGCCATCAAAGGGGTTCGGCGGGATAAAACCGTCGGCAATCTTTATCCCCACAGCCCCACAAGGTAGCTAATTTGGGACGGGGCTTTTTTGACTACTTGGGCAATCAGATCGGCATGTAGTCAAAATAGCCGTCCCAAATAGACTGGTCTGACGCTGCGCCACGAAAAGGACCTATCTACTACGTTTAGGCCGCAGGGGTCAACCATAGCCGACTTTTTCGAAAATCGGCCAGCTCTCTACCTGCGGTTTTGTTTTTGCAAATTCCGGGATGGTCGAGGTAGCTCGGTTAAACGTAGTAGATGGCCGCATTTCGTGGCAAACGGTCCGACCCAAGGCCCAAGGCGGCCAGCCTCGGATGACCATTCACGAAGTTGCGGTGGAATACGGACTGAATTAGCGCCTTAAAGGCAAAAACACTCCGTATTTCACCGCAACTTATCGAGGGGATGGGTTTTAGAGGCGGGCGAGGTCGTAGGATCGGGCGGCTGCCTCGCCGGCACAGATGAGGTTGGTTGTGGCTTCTTGCAGATCGAGTGCCTGTTCCAGGTCCATGGGCTTGCGGCAAATCGGCAAAACCAAGTCAATACCCTGCTCGTACACCGCATCCAGGTTGACGGCACGACCGCCCACGACGGCGATCACCGGCTTGCCGCACCGCTTGGCACGGCGCGCCACGCCCACCGGCGCCTTACCGGCGGCGGACTGCTCATCCATATTGCCCTCGCCCGTTATGACCAGATCGACATCGCGCACGCGCTCGTCAAACCCCACGAGGTCGAGCAATGTCTCCACGCCCGAGCGCAACTCGGCGCCGAGCGCTAGCAGTGCGGCGCCCAGGCCGCCGGCGGCACCGGCGCCGGGCACGCCGAGCACCGAGCCAAATGTCCGCGCACCCTCGGGTGTGCGCAACAACCCTTGGGCCCGCGCCTCGAAAATCGCCGTATCGAGCAAGCGACCGTAGCCGACCATCCAGCTGTCGCACCTGCTCAGTGCCTCGGCATCATCCGCCGGCAGACCCTTCTGTCCGCCGAACACCGCAAGCGCGCCGCGACGCCCTACGAGCGGATTATCGACATCCGAAAGCACAACAATACGAGTGCCATCCAAAGCCCGAAGCGCTGGCGCCAAATCAACGCTCGCCGCCCGCTCAAGTCCGGCAAGACCGGGGGCGACATCGCAGCCCTGATCATCGACCACACGCGCGCCCAGCGCCTGCAGCATGCCGGCGCCACCGTCGTTGGTGGCACTGCCGCCCAAGCCAATATAGATAGTCTTTGCCCCGGCACGAACCGCGCGAAGTATGAGCTCGCCCACGCCATAGGTTGTAGCAGCCAGCGCCGACGACTCCGTGCGAGGCGAGTACCCAATGCCGGCCGCCTCGGCCATCTCGATGACCGCGGACTCGCGCTCGACATCAACCAGCATCCGGGCAGACACGCGGTCGCCCAAGGGGCCTGCCACCTCGCAGGTCACAATCTCACCGCCGCACGCGGCAACGGCATCGAGCGTTCCCTCGCCACCATCTGCCAGCGGCAATGCGCGCACCTCGGCATCGGACCACACACGGCGCACGCCTTCGGCAACCGCCGCCTCCGCCTGCGCACTCGAAACGCTGCCCTTAAAGGAGTCGATCGCCAGCAGCACACGGCGGGGCCGGCGGCACGCAGGACCAAAGTCAACCGCCGTGTCAGCATCCTCACCGGCACCTGCAAGCGCTGCGGCGTGAGCGGCGTGTGCTTCAAGATCGGCCCCACAACCGCAATCAGCGCCGCCCGCTCCGCGCAGACCGCCAAAATAGTTACTCAGCAGCTCGCGACATTCATCCGCCAGGACCCCAGCCGTCACGTTAAACCGATGATTCAGGCGCGAGTCGGCATTCAAATCGTATAGGGATCCCAGCGCGCCCGCCTTGGCATCAGCCGCGCCATACACGCAGCGCCCCACGCGCGCGTTGACCATAAGCCCCGCACACATGCAGCAGGGCTCAAGCGTCACATAGACCGTGCAATCGGAAAGGCGCCAGCGACCGAGCGACCGAGCGGCAGCGCACAGGGCCGCGAACTCTGCATGAGCCGAAGGATCCTGATCGAGCTCGCGCCGATTGTGCGCCCTCGCGACGATCTCGCCGTCGCGCACCACTATGGCACCGATGGGCACCTCGCCCACCGCCGCGGCGGCGCGCGCCTCCGCCAGCGCCTCGCGCATGAACTTCTCGTCGATTTCGGTGATCGTCATCGTTCGCCTTCCCTGTTGCAAATTCAAAACGATGCTATCATTACGACTCACGGAGAGATGGCAGAGCGGTTGAATGCGGCGGTCTTGAAAACCGTTGAGCGCGAGAGCGTTCCGGGGGTTCGAATCCCCCTCTCTCCGCCACTTTAGTGATTCACCGGTGTCATGGTCCGCTCAAACAGTGCATCGACCACGTCGGCTATCTCGGGTCGACGCTCAAGATCGTGGCCCGATTCCCACCATATCGTGAAAAGTCGAATAATACCGCCGGCGACAAACTCAGACGTCGTCTCAAGTGACACGGGGGCCAGGGCATCCTCGGCAAGCACGTTCATCACACGCTCGCGGATGGAGTGGGCAATGCGGTCGCAAATAACGTTGGTCAACATGCCCGACATGCTGCTTGCCAAAATGTTATCCATGAGCCGCTCGTGCGCCAGAATCAAATCCATGGCATCGTCCAAAATCGCGTGCCGAAGCGCGCGCACGTCCTCGGCAGACACCGCGCCGGCCTCATCGGGCTGTTTTTGCGGCAAGCCCGACATGAGCTCATCGATATAAAAGGCGAAGTAATCGTTTTTATCGCGAAAGTGCTTATAGAACGTCGTGCGGCGAATCATGGCCCGGTCGCAAAGCATAGCAACCGTCAAATCCTCAAACCGATACTCTTCCAAAAGCTCGGTAAAGGCATCGAACAGGGCACGATAGGTTTTCTTGATGCGAAGGTCCATCCGTATCGCCATCCTCAGGGCAAAGACAACACTCGTCAATCTGTCGCATATCTTACACCTGTACCTCGCGCGCTTTGCCCCGGTGCCGACCCCGCCGAAAACATAACGCTTGCCGGAAAGTTCGGCACGGCAAAACGTTGCGGGTATACTAGTAGCGTTATACCAACGGCAGCTGGCGCATGCCGCCGCGGCCATTCGAAACGGAGACATCATGATTACCGTCATCATCGGCATCGTTGTTGTCATTGTGATTGTCTGCGCCATCGCCGGCATCTACAACAACATGGTCACCAAGCGTAACCGCATTGATAACGCCTGGCAGAACATCGATACGCAGCTGCAGCGCCGCAACGACCTGATCCCCAACCTGGTCGAGACCGTCAAGGGCTACGCCAAGCACGAGCAGGAGACGCTCTCCGCCGTGATCAGCGCGCGTAACACCGCCGTCAAGGCCACCACGCCCGAGGCCAAGATGGAAGCCGACAACGTGCTGACCGGTGCGCTGCGCCAGCTCTTCGCCGTAGCCGAGGCCTATCCCGATCTTAAGGCAAACACCAACTTTACGCAGCTGCAGGCATCGCTCGAGGATACCGAGAACAAGATTAGCTACGCACGCCAGAGCTACAACGATTGCGTGCTCAGCTACAACAACGCCATTCAGACGTTCCCGGCTGTCATCTTTGCCGGCATCTTCCAGTTTAAGGAGCGCCAGGGCTTCGAGGCCGCCGAAGCAGCCCGCCAGGCCCCGACCGTCAAGTTCTAGTAGTTTGACAGCGCATCCTTAATCGGCCAAATGCATAAACCGCCCCGTCGAATGCATACTTCGACGGGGCGGTTTCCTTTTTCGCGAAGGTCCCCCTCTAAGCGTCGTGCATTTTTAGGAGTATTCAACATAACCAAGAGCTTCGGGCGCCACGATAAATGCCAAAGACCGCGAATATCCCTGCAAATCAAACGCTGCCAGCCCATAACCCCGCCCATCATTCGTAGAAAACATCGAGAACTCCCGATTTTTTGCCCGAGATCGGTATGCAGGGACCTTCGACTGCAGAATACTCGCAAAAATGCACGTCGCCACCGCCCCCACATGGCGCGAAGCAATCAAAACCACCCCTAAAAGGGGTGGTTTGCTCTTAGGGTATAACCCTTGGATTT
>NZ_JAJFDP010000025.1:0-16816 GCF_020709435.1 Collinsella aerofaciens | reverse complement strand
GGGTATGGACGGCCGGTCCAGGTCCAGCCCCGTAATCCGGCATAGTTTTGAAATGATACTAATTCACTAGCAGGAAAACTAGGTCGTTCTAGCGCCTTGTCGCCGGCTAATTTCCGAGTTCCAACCAGTTGCACAGAACATTTGCTCGCAGTCGCGTCTCGGCGCGCTTCATTGCCTCGGATTTGGCTTTATATCGAATCCCCAAACGACTGCAGACGCTTTTGACTATGGCGTCTAGCTGTTTTTTGTCGTTAAGCATATCGTGGGTTACCAGGAACACATCGAAACCCATGCTCTGGAGCGCAGTCATGCGCTCCGCATCTTGGTCAAATACCGCGCCTGACCCATGGATGACCTCACCTTGGATTTCGATAATTGCTGCCTTCATTAGGATTGGGTTTACAATCACGATGTCACCGTAGCAAACCTTTTGACCTGCGATGCTTTGGGCTTCCTCGGATAGAGGGGTTAAATCGTTGAGGTATACGTATCTGAATCCTGAACCACCTAGACGTCGAGAACGACTTAGAAGCAGGACCCCCGCGACCTCGAGTGGAGATGCAGCAATGCCGATAACCTGCTGAGCGGCATCATAAAACTGCTTTCCCCACATTTGACTTTTGACCTTTTCGGCGAATCGATGCAAGTCGCTCAGTTCGATGAGTGGCTTTCTCATCCAAAGCGAAGTACCTTTGAGTTTCGTAACCTCTCTTCCATCCTCGTGATTGTTCGTTTGGCCTTCATTTGCTGGGGCCTTTACGGTTGTGCGGGCATAAACTCGTTTCCAAGGAATCTCGTCTTCGCCTTCTCCAAGTTCGAACAGATCCTGCGTGCTGGAATTGCGATTCTCCTTTAACGCGATTTTTAACTGCATTTCGACAGCGGGGGTCGGCTCGAAAACAGAAAACCAGCCGCAAAGTTCGTACATAGCCAGTACGAGATCTATTTGGGACACAAAGCGTGTCATAGTAAATAACGTGTTAAGCGGATTGGTGACGCTAAAGCCTAAATGAGTGTCGGTTGTTGTGCCGGTATCCGAAGCCCCTTCCCAGCGAATAGTGGAGCGCAATCCCGAGTGGTGATTACAACAACCTGGCGAAGCAACAGCGATAATCGGGGTCTTGAGGACATCGGTTACGAAAGGGGCTTGGGATAGGGCCCGCCAGCCGTCATCGGAGCTGGGTAGGCGCGGGTAGAGGTCATGCACCTGCGGTGGGCAGCGCCAGTAGCGGAATGCGGTGTTTGCGCAGACGATTTCGTCCATGTGGCCTCCCCTGGTTTCGACCGTAGGCCGTGCGGATTGCGGGCATGGCCGATTATCTACCGGGGCATCATGCGGGTAAGTACGGGAAGCAAACCAAATGCTGACAAAAGCATGCCGAGTTCCGCCGAAAAACCGTCGTGTGATAGAAAACCGCTGGAAGGAGCTTTGGGCATGTGGTCCCTGTCTCCACATTTGCGCGCGGATCACATGGGGAATTCAATGAAAATACGCATGCGTTTTATACAAAACATGCAATGGCGTCAGCAAAAAGGGTGCGAAAAAAATGACGCCTTATACGACTACGATTCGTTTTGGAATCACCCTTGGTGTCAACAAGAAAAAGGCCAGAGGCTTAACACCTCTGACCTTTACTTTAGATGGTGGGCGATACAAGATTCGAACTTGTGACCCCATCCGTGTGAAGGATATGCTCTACCCCTGAGCCAATCGCCCGTCGCCTTTTGGCAAAAGAGATACTATCATAGCCGCGCGTGGTTTACCAAGAACTTTTTGCCCTCGATTTTAAATTCGTGGGCTTTGGCTGCTCTGGCGCAGTCCAAATAAACAGCAAACCCGCAGCTCAACGAGCCTTTACCGCTTGATCCACGAGGTCTCGGGGCGGCAGATGAGTCGTGCGTTGTTGTAGGCCATATCGAGCGTGAGACAGGTGCGCGCAGCGTAGAAGCCGTCCTCGCGCTGGATGGTCAGCGCCAGCTCGGGCTTGTCGCCGGTCAGGCACAGCGGCAGCAGCAGCTGGATTCGGCCTCCATAGAACTGCGGCACGGCGAGCGTGTAGTTGGCGGCGGCGCGACGGGCGGCCTCGACGACGGCGCCCTCAAAGGCACGGCGCAGCAGCAGCGAGTTGCCCTCCCCCATCAGGCTGGCGGGGATGCGCGTGAGGTTTTCCTCGTCGCCCAGAATGTGGTCGATGTTGGAGCGGATCGGCAAGCGGTAGTCAAAGACCAGCTCGGAGGGGTCCTCGCCAAAGCGCACGCGGCACGGCAGGTACTCAAACGAGACCAGCATGGGGTCGCTCTCCTTAAAGAAGCCCTTCAAAAACCAATGCTGGCGCGCGTCGGGCTTGGAATTGGGCTCAAACAAGCCGTAGATGGTCTCGTAGCGGCGCGTGTACAGGCCGGTGTTGAACAGGCAACGGTCGTCGTCGAACACCAGCGGCAGGTTGGACGGCGCGGTCTGGTCTACGTCGCGCTCGGTCAGAAACACCGCGCGGCTAAACGAGAACGACAGGTAGTTTTTGAGGATACGGTTGTTGGGACCCCAGTCCTAGGGATCGGTGAGGTCTACCAGGCGGTCGTAACAGGGCTCGGGGCAAAACGCAAAGTCGTAGATATTACTGCAGAGGGTGCTGGGGATCTCCATGTGGTGTCCAATCCAATTGATAACCTTCGTGCGGATGCTTTGATTCTATACGTATGACACGTCGCCGATACGCGCAACGCGATTGCATCGAGGTTTTTTGGCGAGTCAGGCCATCGCCGGCGCGATGAGGCCGGCCGCGCCGGCAAAGCACCCGCCCAGCAAAACGCATAGGCAGACCAAAGCAGTAAACAGGATGTAGTGTCGGCTGGTGTGGAACGCGGCAGCAAGCATGACCGCTCCGACCTTCGCAAGAGCCAATGGAAACTGCGCCAATAAATTGCCTGGCAGCAGTAGTTATTGGTGTAGCGAGATCAAAATATGCGAGCTTCGCAATCAAAAAGAATGACCTCGATGAGTTCCTCATCCCATTTACGCCGCTTCATAGAGACGCACCTCATCCTTTTCAATGCTCTTGCGGAATGCAGGACGCATATGCTCGGGAGGGTTGGTGACAATCTCAACATCTCGCACAAGCTCTTCTTCGAGCTCAAGGGAGAGTTCGAATAGCGTGCCGAACGTCATTGTTTCACCGCAGACTAGACGCAAATCAATATCGCTATCTGGCGTTTGCTCGCCACGGGCGAAGGAGCCAGATAGGTATGCCTCGCGGACGTCGTAACGAGACAGCGCACGAGAAACAGCAGCGGATATGTCGACAAGAGTAATCAAGTCTTAATTTTACTTACCGATTGAATGGAAGGCAATCGCCATCCGCCCGTTCCGCAGGCCGGTGATTAGAGAGGGGCTGTATCCGGCAGCATGCGGCAAAATCTGAAGATGCCATACGTAAGGGAGATTGGCAAAGTCTCTAACCGCGGTTTTATTGACAAAAATCGGGTTGTGCTCAGGGATTGCTTATTTTTTCCTCGCGCTTCCGAAATATAGGCATTTTGGCAGCGATCTGAGGTGCCTTTGAGCGCCATGCTGATGTCGCCGAGCCAAGAGCAATTGGTTAACGGACAAGCTGGGGCACGCGTTCTAGTATTTCAATAGCCAATGCCGAGGGGACACGTTAAGATGTTGTCAGTAAACCCGCCTGGCCTCTGCTTAGCATGCACACTGGCGGGTCTTTTTTAAGTCCTTGGAGCCGAGACGAAGTACGAGAAGCCATTCCTCACCTACGACGAACAGGCGGACCTGCTGATCTCGCGCGGCCTCATGGCAGACCGAGAAGAACCCGTCGGCAAACTCGAGCACGTGGGATAATAGCGGGCACGCTCGGAGTCAGCGCCAAGGTGGCCGAGTTCTGCCTCGTGGCGCTCAACACCGTGAGGAACTACTGCTGCGCCCACCATGGCCGCCTCTGGAACAAGACGCTTGGCACCAAACCCATGATCCCAAGGGATGACACCGCCTGGCACGAGCCCCACGAGGAATGGCGAGCCGTGGGCTTCGGAGAGGGGTTGATTTCCGATCTCAGCCGAACACATTGATCGGATAGGCCGTTTCCGCAGCCAGCCGAACGCCCCCGAGTCCCCTCCCGGGACTCGGGGGCGGCATTTTCCCAGTTGAAGGAACGGTGGAGATGTTTTTCGATGGGTCCGGTGGCCATGCCCCGCCCTCCGCCCGGCACCTCTTCCCAGACTCAGCCGGACGGTCGGCCCGCCTATTACATTTTCCCCTTCAGGCCAGGACAGCGGGGCATCGCCCCTCTATGCGTGCGCCCGCCCTATCAGCCCCGGCGTCAGGTCGAGCTCGCTGAGCGGCACGTCCTCCACGCCGTAGGCCCCCCGGCAGCTCCCGGCCGTCCCGTGGACACTCCAGCCCTTGATGTATTCGTTGATGTACTACAGAATTCGTCCGATGTCTTCAGACATCGGCTGCTCCCTCCTAGTAGCCAGAGTCGTAGCGCTGCGCAGCGATGACCTTCTCGATCTCGGCGAGGCCGAGGAAGCGGTCGCCGAGCATATGCTTGCGCCAGAGGGGCTTGAAGCAGTGAAGCATGCGGCGGTACATCTCGAGGCGGGGACCATGCGAGTTCCCGCCATCCGAGTACTTCCTCAGAGGCTCCGCGAGCTCCTCATAGCGCTTGTCCGCAAAGAGGTGCTTCACGTAGCCGGCGAGACGCCCCTCCTCCATGTCGTTGTAGTCGAAGCCTTGAGGCGAGATGTCGCGCTCGTCCACCTCGGCCTTCTCATCTTCAGGCAGGTCCTCGTATGAGGCCCTGAGGACGCGGAACATGTCGAGGATGTCGTACAGCTCCTCGCAGCGTGAGTTGGGAATCTCCGGTCGAAGCACGGCGAATGCCTCCGGGTACTCGCGCACGTAGCCCTTCTCGAATATCTGTGCATTGCGCTTGTGGTAAGCGGCATCCTCCTCGTCCTCCGAGAGGGCGGCAAGGATGAGCTCCTGGTCGCGGAGGATGAGGCGGTTGACCGGCGCTATGGTCAGCGGGGCCATCTCCTCGGGGTAATCAGTGCGGGGGCTACCCACCATTGATCCGAGGGCTTCGGTGACCACTCCTGAGATGGTGCCACCCGATTCGTGGGCCAATCCCTCGAGTTTGGCCTTGAGGTCATCACTGACTCGGATAGAGATGGTTGCCATTGTCTACCTCCTTAATGGTGTCCTACTGTCATGTATTATTGTATTACACTTACACGGTGACGTCAAATAGTCGGAGCCTGCCGGTTTGTGACCGGCCTGGAGAATGCTCGCAGCGGCAATCGTTGCGGGCATTTATCTTGCCCGCACGGGATGCGGGAGGTTCAGACGTGGAGTCCTCCAATCTCCCGGGGCCGGCTGATCCGGCCCTCAGGGCATCGGATTCCCACATTCATCGGTACACTCACAGATGAATGTGGGAGGTGTTCGGATGAAGTTGATATTCAAGGGGCTTCGGAGACAGTTGGGAGAAGTGCCCTGTTTGGTTAAAGTGGCTAATCAACGAAAAGGCCGATGAATGCTTCAACGAAGAGATCCAGCAGAACGAAGGGCAGCAGGACTAGACAAAGGGGCGCGGCCAGCAGCGTGGTCATGCCCAATGGCAGCGCTTGTTGCGGCTGCTCGCGCGTTATGCCAGGATTTCGTGCACGCGCTTCTGCACCGTCGAGTAAAGGCTACGAACGAGCTGGGGCACGCTATGGCTGCCATATCTTGAGCAATTAAAACTGTCCGTTCAACAGTAGGGGTGCGCCGGCGTCAGCCGGTGTGCCCCTACTTTGGGAAACGTAAAACTCGCTTTTTGTCGGTTGCCTCTCCCCTCTTCCAGCCCAAACGGGTGCCTCAGCAGCGGCGTGCGGCACCTAAAAGCGCTGTCCCCAGCAGGAATAGCGCCAAGGAGGCGGCGATCCAGTTGCTGTCGGCGGTCTTGGGGAGAGTGGCGGTGGCAGCGCTGGCGGTCTTGGCCTTGAATGGTGTGGACGCCGCGGTCTTGGTCACTGTCGTTTTGGTCGTCTTGGTTGTCGTGGCTGTCTTTGGCGTCGTGGTCGCGGGCTTAAGGACGGGATCCGTCGCGGGCCCGGCACCGGGCTGCTCATCGGTAGGACCGGCACCACCAGCGGCTCGCCCGCGCCACCGGGCACCTCGCGCCCGTCGGTCTCCCCCGCCGGCGCCGTGGCGCCCAGGGGCTCGATCACCACATGCGGCGCCATGGCCCCGGAGGCATCCACCACGCCGCCGGCACCGAAGGCCCCGCCCACGGGCGTCACGAACCGCGCGGACACGAGCGACCCACCCGTGCAAGCAACGCCGCCATCGGCACCGGCCGCGTCGAGCCACGAGGCGTCGACCGAAAGCCCGCACCCGGCCGAGCCGTCGCCAGCGTCCTGCAGGTACAAACCGTAAGCGTACACGCCGGCGGCGGGCGCGGCACCGAAGGCGACGACGCGCCCGCCGCCGCGCACGGCCATGTCGCCGGCGATCACGCCGGCCACGGCCTCGCCCGTGACGTTCGCCCCGTCCGCCCGGGCATCGACGGTGCAGCCGTCCACAACGAGCGCTCGCGAGACGTGGATCGCGCACTGCGAGCCCGATGCCGCCAGGGACCCGGTGCCGCTAAGCGTCAGGTCGCCCCACACCTCCATGCCGCACTGCGAGATGTCCGCATCGGGCGCCTGCGACTCGACCACCGAGTTCTGCCCCACAAGCGTCACGACCAGGTCGCCGTCGGCGCCGATGGTGTCGCCCGCGTAGCCGTCGAGCTCCAGATGGCCGGCATCGGTCCAGGCCCAACCGGGGCCCGAAACGCCCGGCTCGCAGTACGTCGCGCCCGCGATGAACAGGCTCTCCGCGCCCGCGGCATAGGAAGGCCCGCCCAGCAAGACGCATAGGCAGGCCATGGCAGCGATCGCGATGTGATGACGGCTGGTGTGGGACTCGGCGGCAAACATACCCGCTCCGATCTTCGCAGGAGCCAATAGGATGTGCACCAGAAAATGCCCTGGTGGCAGCACTTATCAGTTTAGCGAGATCGATGCGGGGGCAAAGAGAAATCGCGTGGGCGAAGTCCACAATTAGGTGTAAATCGTTTTGTCAGTCGGTGAAAGGAAGAATCGACTTACAACCTCCGTTTCGATTCTTTAAAAGCAGGTAGCATCCTTCAAATTGACAGCATGATACTCCGAAGTGAATCTGAACTTGCGTCATGACATCTCAAGCAATCTGGATTTGGTAATGTAGATGCGATGCAATAAGAATGTATATTCGTTAAATTTGGGTGTGGATGATGGAGGACGGCGTCGTGATTGAACTGCTCTTTCGGGCCTTCTCCACGAATTCGCTGATCCAGGATCTTGTTGTGTTCTTGAGGATCCGGATGTTTTCGGTCGCTTCAATGTCGATTTCCACCTTTGCCTTGTCGGCGATGTCGTCCGGCAATGTCGGCAAACCCTTGAGATCAGTCTCCCTGTACTTCTTGGCAAACATGGAGACGTATCTTTCGACAAAGAGCTTTTTGTCGCTTATGCTTAGCTTGGAGAAGAGGCTCATCAAACTGAAGCGGGAGAGGAGTTCCGCCGGGAAAGTTTCATCGATCTTCCCGAGGGGGCAGTTTGTCGTGAACACGATGATAAACCCGCGGAGATCATGCTCCATCCCTTGGGAGTCCGTGAACGATCCTGTCTCGAGGAGATCGAGGAAGAAGTTCCAGACGGCGGGTTCAGCTTTCTCGAACTCGTCCACCAGGAGAATTCCGGCATCGGATGAGTCGATCTTCTTTCCCAGCTCGCCTTCTTCGCTTCCCATGTATCCTCTCGGGCTGCCGATCAGGGAGTTGAGAGAGTCCTTACTGCTGTAGTTCCCGAGATTGACCTTAGGGAGGGGCTGGCATGGCGCGATTGCCTCGCAGAGGATCTTGGCAACTTCTGTTTTCCCGACACCCGAAGGGCCAAGAAGGAGCAGCGAGAATACTGGCTGCTCGCCGAGCGCATTGAAGAGCCTGAAGCTGCGCGATCGGGATTCGAAGGAGCGTTTGAATTCGATCTGGCCTATGAGCTCGCTTTCGAGGGTGGTGAGGACTTGCATGAATTCGAGTTCGTCGAGGGATACGAGTGTTCTCTTTCCTCTTTTGTCCTTCTGGGTGCCCTCATCGACCTCGATGTCGCAGTCTATTATGTCGTCGAACATGGTTCTCAATTGGTATGCTCCTTCGTTCACGGTTTTATCGTCTCCGATGAAGAGGGTGCCAAAGGGTAGCTGGTGGACGAGGAGCTCGAATTTCGATGCCAGCTGGAGATCACCCGATAGTAAGCCCATGAATGATGAAACGACCACGACGAGCTTTTTCTCGGAAAGGAGCTCGGAGATTTGGTCGCTTCCGTGTAGTTCGAGAAGTGACATCAACTTGAAGCCGTCTACTCCGAGCTGGTCGATCAGGGCTTTATACTGGAATTTGTTGTATGTGACGAGTTTGCGCATGGCATTGCCTATCAAGCCTCGAAGGACACTGCCTGAATGACAGCAAGGATGTCTATGTAATAGCCCTGTTCTGCCCGATTGCCGCCGACGGTCATGGCTGTGGGTGACGGGTTCTTTCCGCATATAACAATGTCGTTCTGCGGCGTGCGTTTTGGGTCGCCTGGCTGCTGGAAGTAATCAAAGGGGCTCTTCATCTGGGCCGGGGTGATTTTCCCTTTGCATATCCCGACGATGCCGACCTTTCCGATGAGCAGGTCGTCGATTGTGTACCCGCTTTCGAACATCTCTTCTCCGTCGAGGGGAATCTTCGCGTACAGCGGCGTTCTTCTTCTTGCGCGGTTTCCTCTGAGCTTGAAGGCTGCGCCGTCTCCTATGAAGGATTGCATCATGTGGCCGATGTCGAGGTCTCCGGCATCGGGGACGGTGATTCCGTCAAAGGTCCCGCTCATGATCGCCATGATGCCTCGAATCTCGTCCTCATTGATGAGCTTCAGCGAGACATCGCCAATATATGCGAGGTCGCCTTCTGCAAGCGTTGTTCCGCTTTCGGGGGCTTTGCAGTGCTCCATTATGTCGGCGAGCATCCGGCTATTTGTGTTCACGTATTCGAGGGTGTCCACGATCTTCTCTTGTTTTTCGTGCCTGACGCTTCCTTCGAGTTTTGCCCTGAGTTTCGTCAGGAAGGGAGGGTTGAGCTCCGCTTCGGCGTTCAATGATGCTCTCTTTGTCGTCCCGTTCTGGTTTTCCTTGGAGCTTGTAGTCTTGAGCTTGTTGTCCAGGAGCATCCTCGTCTCGAACACCTTCTGCTGATTCATGTAGTAGACGGTGAAGAGGCCTGGTATTTTATTTTCTGGCATAGTTCCTCCGCTCCTTTCCTTTAGCGTGGGGCTGTCGTTGTTTTCGCCCCTCGTTATCCGCGTACCATCCGTTTCACACCATACGTATCATTGCCACTCCGAAAAAGCAATCGAACTCACCATGCAGCTGAGACGGATAGAAGACCATGGTCACAGCGAAGAAGGCGCGACCGGCTCATACTTCGATCTATGCAACAAATGAAATCAAGCCGGCACCGTGCAAGCGCAAACCAAGACCGCTGGCGCTAAAGCGCACGGCAAGCGGAGTATCGGTGCTACTTCTGTACGGGTTACCTAAATCGGTTCTCAAGCTCCTCCAAATTTCTCAAGAACCAGCGCCTTCTAATCGCTCCAGTTTTCGTTTCAATGTTCGTTTCTTCCAGTGCATTTTTTATCTGATGTATCCATTCAACTAAAGCCGCCGATGGCACTCCGTCCGGATTCCGAACGTTATGAAGATGCACAAAGAACTCACGAAGCGCCTCTTGATTCGACGCATCTTCTCTGCAAAATGTCTTGACAATGACCCTCGGACTAGCATTAACCAACACTTTGACATCGCGTTTCGCAGCATCGTTGAGACGACGAGCAAGCTCCCTGCCCGTCAGTCCCTGCGCTCCTTCAGATATCATCAACTGACTCGTCATTCTTTTATTCAACTCTGCCCAAGCATAACGCTTGAGATCTTCAGCGAGCGTCCGTCTCTCCCGCCTCTCGTCTGCACAAAATACTGGTCCAGAAAGGTACTCAGAAGCTTTTTCTGGATCAGCATCGATCACTTTCTTGCAATATTCGATAAAGTCATTTTGCGAAAAAGGACATTCCCATTCGAGATCAGATAACAGGTAATAAACCTCGAGCACGTCGTGCAAACAATCGACTGAATAATGTGCCCCGGAAACTAAAGCAAAATAACGCTTCGCGAGGACATCCACCTTCTCGTCATCAAGAGCGTACGCGTGCCTCATCTCAGCAGCGATCTCTCTAACATCGAGGGTATCGATGTTATTCGGATACCTTTTTCCAATGTACGCTTTAAACCCTTGCTCAAGATCATCCTTTGTTACTTCGCCTGAAGGTTCGAATGCTTTACCTATCACGGAGAAATCAGAGTATTGCTCGTAAAGAGACACGCTACGATCGTATTCCAGGGCCTCCGGACTGAGCAAATTCTCTCGCCTTCCGTTTTGTGGCATGGAAGGCGCGCTCCCCATGGAGGTCAACAAAGCAAAATGGACTGCGTCCCGTAGAGCGTTAAACCGATTTTGGGGTGCAATTCCTGTATCTTGAACCGCCTCAAGACTGCAAATTCTTCCGATTAGCTCATGAGCACGAATCATTGCCCGAGCATTTACGCATCCGCTGGCCTCAACCCCCGCAAGTATGGCACCATGTATATCAAGGTCTTCCGATGGGCGACAATCTCCCATGAGAATTTCTTCGGCCAATGCCGACGGGCACGGCCTGAATGGATAGACTTTCCAAATTAGTTTTTCGCGTACGTCCCTATCGAACTCTCGCATCGATTGCACATCACTGCCTCCCCAGGCATTTGAAACCAGCATGACCTTCAACCCAAGCCTTTCGACAAGATCGTTCATCGTTCCGAATAGCGCCAAATCGTCGCTATCTTTAGAACGCCTCTCCACATCATCGAATACAAGAAAGTGCTTCTTTCTGAGCATTAGGCAGGCAACGGATTGTATCCCGACGGAGAGATTCACGGATAATCCCGTTCTTTTAATTAAAGCCCCCGAAATACCGTTGAGGGCGCCCCCTATCGTTTTGGCAGCAGCTTGCGACCTCATGTCTTTATCGCTAAGGTGTACGAGCGCCATCACAATGCGTTCGTATAAATCTTCAGCAGTAGCAATCCCGAACATAGAAACGCGGACAAGGTCGTATTCGCCCTCTTCGAGATGCTTGGCGAGCTTCTCTTCAATGAATCGGGTCTTTCCCGACCCCCAATCTCCCTCAAGTGCAATTGCATATTGATTGTCCTTATCCTTGAGATAGGAATCGATATGACCGATGAGCTGATCAGCAGGTTCTTTTGACCGGCATGTCTCCATTATTCCCTCCAGCATCAACTTAGGGCGAAAGATTTCTTTCGCTGCGATAGATCAACCCGCAACTGAGGCCGCCCCGTCCACAACAATGATGGCATAAACTCGATTGAAAGCTGGCGGTTAGACCATGCTCAAGCTTTACTGTTACCTACAGCGCCTAAACCAGTATCAGCCCCTACCCGTTGCCTTGTTAATTTTCCTATACATCTTGGAAACATGACCACTAATGGGGTCATTCGGAAACGCCTTCTGAGCTCTTGCAACATATGAAAGATAGTTTCCATGGCGGCTTGGGTCCGAAGCGCTTCGCTTGTCACTCGATCTGTTCCCCTTCGGAGAGTAATGCTCGTACAATGCGCTTACGCGCTTCTTACTCGGATGCTTGTCCGGCTTATCAGCCAGCCTGCCGATTGATTTAGCAGCACGATAAAACCTATTGTAAAACCTTCCGACCGTAGATTGGCGAATTCGAACATCGTTACCGTCAAAATCAAATCCCAAAAACGAAACATGATTTCCAGCATGATGCGCGGTTCGCACAACTTCCATTTCTCCTGCGAGCAATGCACCAAATGAAAGTTGCTCGACCTTTCCATCGTTTATACGGTGGATTTTGGTTTTTTCATCTTGTAGTTCAACTGCAGGAACTCCCTGTGCCAAAGCAAGAGCTTTACTTGCTGTTTTGAGATCCTTGGCAGGGACGACAATGATGAAGTCGTCGCAATATCGTATATACCTGCCATTCACGCTGGCAACACACGCGTTAATCTGGGTATCGGTATCAAACATATACATATTCGCCAACACGCCACTTGTTGCCAGTCCTTGGGGAATGCCCCTCGCATCATGCCTTTCTTTCCAGGGCACAACAATCGAAGAATCCTTGTAAGCCGTAAACTCCGCAGGTGTCAAGATGCGCGGTAGCCTGTTAAGGCTCCTTAACGCCTTGGATCGAACTTTGGACGCAGAATTGCCAAACGTGAACGGGTCGTCTGGCTGAAGATCAATCCAGCAAAGTCCGTTCCTTCTCGCCAAATCGCCAGCAGGCCAATAGCAGTAATGCAATATGTTTTTCAGGACTTGGTAATGGTCCGGTGGAAGCATGCCCTCGTTAAAGAACCCTCTAACGGCCTTGCGTAAGTAACTATGATCGAGGTTATCGAAAAAATGGGTGAAGTCTCCCGTGATAACTAGCGAATCCCCCTGCCTGCGAATGGCATCGATTGCATCTGCAGCAACAGAGTAATTAGTGAGGTGAAATCCGCTTCGATAAGCTGCAGCAACGCCGCCGATGCCCGTTTCTAAGGCACGACGGTCATATAACTTGCCCCATTGCAGCGCATAATACTGAAAAATCCTGTGATCCAAGTGAGATGCATATGCGATATCTCTCGTCTTCAGGGTTTTCTTGCCGTCCCTGAATCTCACATGGCAAAGCTTATTCGCAATTAAGGGAAGAAATGCGTGACGCTGAATAAAATCTGCATCACAAACCCTCGCCTCGACATCCTTGAATGCAACACGGTAATCGAAATGCGCGTAGCTCTTCTTTGTCGCATACCCTGGAATACGAGACGGGTCGAAATCGTTCACGGGCTCACCGCCTTTAATCAACCTGCTCGGTATATAGGAGCGGCTCACCCAAACCGAGCAGGCTAACATGAGGTGAAGCGAGTTCACCAACGCAATGCGGCCGCCCATTCCAATGCTTGCCTATGGCATACTAGATGGAGATGCGGAGATAACCGATATGATCATCAGCGCCCTTGCCCAGCTATGCGCAGGCAACGTCGGCATCAATAGTGCGAACGTCGGAATTTCGTCGTTTGCGCTATTGACGGCGATAACGCACCTTTACGCCAATGCGTAAAGCAGTTCTATTGTACCCGAAATCCTATCTTGAAACACACGATCGTATCGGATTAGAGATATATAACCTACCTGAACCTACCTGAAGGAGAGTTATCGAATCTGCATTGGCATCAGATTCGTGAGGCCTCAGCGTCAACAAATGCAGAGTCTGCGCTTTAAGATAAACGGAAGACTGCTTCGGTTTTTAAATCTATTCTCAACCTGCCGCCCACAGGAGCTCCAACGGAAACACTGTCAGTTCAAGTTATGAACGCGTTAACCCCACAGCACCACTGGGTAACCGTTTGATTCGGCGTGGGCTATTCGACTTGAGCTTCAGTTCCGCTTTTAACAATTTTTGCATGCTGCTTAGCTATGAATTTCTCTGACCATGCTTGGAAATCCTTCGACGCCTCACCCTCCATTCGCGAGGTCAGCGACTGCTGAATGCTCTGAAATTCGTTTGCAGCACCTTCGTTTGCGGCATCACGCAGTTTGTAAAGCAGATCGTTGCAATCGACGCAGAGAGTCAGCTTCTTATCTCCGTTGTCTACTGAGGCGAATGCCTCTAGTAGTTTTTTCTTTCTGCCGCAGCAATCACACTTCAATTTCTCTATCCCCCTCTTTTAGTATTTCGACCAAGTTTTCAGTCAGCGTTTTCATATCGCGCTCCGTGACCCTCTTGCGAGATCTCATGGCTTTTTCAAATAGAGGCTGCAGGTAATCTCTGATTTCCTTCTCCTGCTCTTTCGAGCTCACTAGTTTTTCTTGGAGCTTTCTCAGGCTCTTTTTATCGGAGTCAAGTTGGGATATGACAGCATCCTGCTCTTCTGCAGTTAGGAGATACTCTATTTCCATATTGACGAAGATAGCGTTGAACATTCGAGTCGTCCATAGCGCGTCGTCCTCTCGGATTATGTCTCCGACGGCCTTTGTCGCCGCCCCCGCGATGCCCCCTATCAGCAGGCCTCCGCTCATCCCGATGACCTGCACTGCTTTTTTGCCGACTTTGTCGGTGAGCTTTTTCCCCGCGATAGCGCCTGTCGCCGCCGTCCCGGCAATCGTGCTTCCGAACGACACGAGCAGGGACGTTATGTTCTTCGTATACTGAGCCCCTGACAGCCTTCCTTCAATCAGCCCGTACGTATCCGGTACGGTAAAGACCACGAACATAGCCCCCTGGGTAATTAGGTTCGATCCAAGAAACTTCGCGAAGCTCTTCTGTGCCGCGGCGCCGTATATGGCCTTCTTCCCTGCCATCGCCCGAAATGCGTTTACTATTTCCTGCGCCGCTTTGGATCCTATCCTCTTGGTGATACGCGTAGCCAATGGGTTTATTGCGTTCATCAAGCTGGTCCTGGACAGCTGGGAGGCAATGACGCTTCCGGCGAAGCTGAGCCCGTAGACCCTGATGCCCGTAACGATTGCGTACTTTGCCGCCTCTTTTGGACTTCGGGTGCTCCACAGTGCTTGGGCAAATGCGCAGACGGCGGAAATGCCCAGGGCGGAAGTGCATGTTATCGAGGACTCGGCGAAGTCGTAGACGAGCGATTCCACTGTTCCCGGCTTGGCAAGGTTGCGAACCTGCTGGTATGAAAGGTTGCTCTTGCGGATGATATCAAGCGCCGCCTCCGGATCGTTGACGCCTTTAACGGTTCCTTGCTCGATACGCGTTTTCATATAGGCGACAGCATCCGCGTACTGGTCCTTCGGAACTTCAATCTTCATCGGGTTGTCGTTGAGATCATAGTATCTGAATTCCTTGGCGCCAGCTGGCGTTTTCTTGAAGCAGGCTTCTACGGTTTGGTATGCCGTTTTGCAGAACTTGCACTGCACCGGGGATGCCCCAACAATTTTGTCGGGTCCGTTCTTGGCGTTATCTCTTCCGACTACCGTTGACTTCTCGCCGTGAATCCAATCAAGCTTCGCGCCGGCTTCCTCCGCGTAGATTCCATGGCCCGTCTTCGTCTGTCCTGCGCCATAGGCTGCATTGAACATAATGCCCCCGACGCTGAAGGAGTTCAGGGCGCTGATCGTCGACCTCTCGGCCAATTCCTCCGCTTCTTTTCTTTGCCTTATCGCATCGGAGCGGTACTCTCTGAACGCTTCGTACATAGCTTTGCTCTCGAATACAGCGAGGGTCTCGTCTTTGCCTTTGAGCGCATATCTTCGATTTCCTTTATCCTTGCGCTCCAGGATGTCGTAATCCTCGGGATCGAAGAAATCCCATGGGATGATGCGGTAGATAGCATTAAGCTTATGGGCCTTCTCACCGGTTTCCTTCGCTTTTGCTTTGGCTTCTTTGTTGGCGGCCTTCACATCTTTCTTGGGGGCTTTGGATATGAATGCGCGATCGGTGAGGGCGATTCCGGCAGGGTATCCTCCATATGAGATCATGTCTGCCCAGAGAATGACGTGGTCGTTGGGGACGGGCAGACACCTTGGATCTTCTGAACCTCTTCATGGGCGGGTTTACCGCATACGCCTTGCAGCTCTTCGATCATCGCTTGTAATTTCTGGTCCATGGCGGCTCCGTAACCCTATCCTTTCGTCGAATTATCCCACATTCAGATTAAGTAAAAAATTCTATGCCTTTCATCGGTAGTAGAAATGGCTACTGGGAAGCTCTTCTTGCCTTCGAAGCATTCAGTAAGAACGGGGCCTCTACCAAAGTTGCTCTATCAATCAAAAAGTCCCGCCACATTGGAAAGCGTGGCGGGACACGAAAAGCATTTATCCAACCTTGAACTAGCCGGGATGACGCCGGGCTGCAAGCGCTGCCTGCACGTCTTCTGCGATACCCGCGCCGCGCAGCCGAAGCCGGAATAGGCTAAGACGCGGCGACAGAGCCCCAAAACGCAACAGGCCCGGCGGCGAATCGAATCGCCGCCGGGTCTGGAAGCATCTGCAGGGCTCGCAATTAGCCTGGCGACCGCTGCCGCTCTTACCGGCACAGAGCTATACGCTAGTCACAAGAAAGGCCGCCGTTAAGGAACAGCGGACTTGACTCTCGCATATTCAAGGGCGACTAGAGTGTCTTGAGGTACTCCCCCAGCTCTTCCTCCCAGTCGGGCATGTGGAAGCCTGCCGACTCCAGCTTGGACAGGTCGAGCGCGGAGTGGACCGGGCGCGGGGCGATGGGGCCTGCGGCGCTGGCGTAGTAGTCGGCGGTGCTGACCGGGACCACTTTGTCCCCGTTGCCGTTGGCAGCCTCGAAGACGGCGCGGGCGATGTCGGCCCAGCTCCTCACGGCGCCCGAGCCGGTGCAGCCGTAGGTGCCGTAGGGGGCCTTAGCGTCCAGCACGTGGAAGATGGCGGCGGCCATGTCGCGCGTGAAGGTCAGGCGGCCCAGCTGGTCGTCCACGACGGTGACCTTGTCCAGATTGTCGTCCGGGTCGGCGACGCGGTCTGAGAGGCCCTTCATGGTGTTTACGAAGTTGTGCCCCTCGCCGATGACCCAAGAGCTGCGCATGATGTAGTGGCACGGGCACCCGGCCACGGCGATGTCGCCGGCGGCCTTGGTCTGGCCGTAGACGGAC
>NZ_JAJFDP010000024.1:0-17869 GCF_020709435.1 Collinsella aerofaciens | reverse complement strand
GGAGGGCAACACGGTATGGCTCTACGAGCCCAACGGGGGGCCCGCCCAGGCGTGGGTCCTTACCTAGTCTGCAAGATCTTTCAAATACTTTTTGGCAATCTCCCGAAATGATTCAGGGAGAAGCCTTCGTGCTATTTTCTTAGTACAAAAAAATATTCCCCGCTCACGCCTTTTATACATACACTCAATGGCATGCCAACCACCTTCGACAAATGCGTCAATATAGAGCTGTCTGTCTTTTGGAAGGGTGCTCGGGCGGCGGAGCTGATCGTTGCCTTTAGCGATATCGTCAAATTCGACAGGGTACAAGTCCAGAGCGTTGCTGGATTCAATAAACTCCCTGCCGCGGTCGTTATTCACCAGCAAGCAGGAGACACCTTTCATCTGATTAAACTTCTCAGCATCTTTCAAAACGTCGGGCCTATTAACGTCGACGCCCCAAAAATCACCGATGGTAAGATCGCCGGCGCGAAATCTCCCTGCATAGGGGCACCTATAGCAGCTATCGCGAAGAGTCTTGAGGTTAAGGAACATGTCGTAGTAGGGGGATTTCGCCGCAGGAATGGTGATCTCTCTTCCGTCCTCAAGAAGAAGAAATAGAAGAAGAGAGTTGTCCCACCCCTCGCGCTTGCACCTAAACCGGAAATCAACCACGGGAGACCCAAGCTGTCTGCCATAGCCCTCAACGCAATCCGCGAACATGCGGCCGGAAGGGACGCCGTGGCAGACCAGGTCAACGGTTGTCAGGTTCTCATAATCGCCTCCGAGAAAGCCCCTAAGGCCGGCGACTTGGCAAGGCGTACCGCAGAAAAGAACCCGCCTCCCCTCGCGAAGGTCCGCCTTCACGTCGGCAAAACAAGCTCCGGCATCACTCTGCACATATTTTGAGTTAAGCAGTGGACGAAGCCCGTCAACGCTCGCCGCGCGACGGTGCCGCACCCGAAGGATGCTCCCCTCGCGCTCATAGGCAGCGCCATATGCGACCCCACCAGAAGCAATAAGCTCACGCGCAAATGCACCAAAAACGCCACCGGAGGCGGACTCCGAGACATCGTCCCTACCGGCGGCGGCAAAGAACGGTCCGGCGGAATTAGAGCCTATCCCTCGGTTAAGACCGCACGCCTTAATGCACGCGCCGCAGCCAATGCAAAGATCACCATCAATTACAGGAAGAACGAACCCATCCTTACCCTCGGACATGGTAACGGCGCCTCTAGGGCAACTAGCGGCACACGCTCCACAACCGCAGCAATGCGATGGCGACTCAAACAGCGTGGGAATTTCTCCCCTTTTCACAGTAGACATGCAGTTACCCCCCCTATTTATGAACCGAAAGCAACTTGCGCAGAATGTCCGCATTCATATAACCGAAAAAAGCCAACGCAATTGCAAGACAGGCAATAGCGCTCAAAAAGCCAGCACCGTAGGCTGACAGATAATAAAAGGCGAACACTCCAAGAATTGAAACCAAAGTCAGAATCTGCTCAGCCCGGTCTTCGACAAGCTTCGCAAACTTAGCGACTTTAATCCTGCGGTACTCATTCACCACGATCATCGCCAAGAGGGTTGCAAAAGACGCTCCATATAGACCAAAGCGTGGAATCAACAAGACACACAGCAGGGCGCAAAGAGCAGCAGACACCGCAGTAGTGGTTCCCATAATTCCAGTCTCTTTATGTGCGGTGAAGATACCGCCATAAAAACCGGAAATATTGCTGAAGTACGTCGCCAAGAGCAATATCGGTACATACAACATGCCCTCGCCGAATGAACCCTTAATCAGGACACCATACACAAGAGGCATAAGCGCGGACATAAGCAGAACGACGCTCATCATGAAACGCCTTAGCGCCCGATACACAGAGTTATAGAAAGCCGACTCATCCTCATCAGAGTTTAGGGCTCGAGCTGAACTCTCCTTCCAAGACTGATAGAAAAAGCCATACACCTGATCCATGATACCGGGGAACTTGTACGACACTGCATACACGCCGGCAGCAGAAGGCCCAAGCGTACTCATGATAATGAGCCTGTCCAGCAAGTTATTAATAGTCCAGGAAACCTTATTAGGGATGAGCGGAAATGAATACCGTAGAAGGTTTAAAGCATAGGAGATAGAGAGAGCCGACGGATCGATATAGCGCCAGAGCCTCCGCATTACCATGAACACGAGAGCAACACCGCCCTGCGCAATGACCGTTGCAGAAAGCATACCCACAACGCCCCAGCGAAGAACGGCGATAAAGAGAACATTGAGCAAAATGGTAAAAGCACTCGCGGCAAAGTTCATGACGGAATATCCCACGGTATCACCGAAACCACGAAGGACAGCAGAAGCCATCTGCAGAAGCGCGCCAGCAACAACAAGTCCCACGACCCAGCCAAGATTTTCAGGCTCAAAAAGCAACCATACCAGAATCGCCATGACTGCAAAGCATACGCATCCGGCAAGAAGTACAGCGCATGACGCTGTCACGGCTGTAGACCGATCCTCATCGGTACGGCAGTCAATGAGAAACCGAAACAGCGCTTCATCCATAAGCAGCGAAACCGCAGGAACGCAAAATAAAGCAATAGTATTGATGTAGTCTACGGTGCCGTAATCAGCAGTGGAAAGAACCGATGTATAGAGCGGAAGCAGAAGAAACGACACGAGCTTTGTTGCCATGCCGCCAACTGCGATAATGCCGGTATTTTTGATAAGTCGGCTTGTCTCTCCCATTACGAAAGCGCCTTTCTAAGATAAGCCCACGAATGCTCACGCAGAGAATCAAGAAGAGAGTCCACATCACCCCAGTCACAAGGGGGAACATCGTCGGCACACATAACGTTGACGCAACGGTCAGACAGCCCGATATTGCCCAACAAGTCGCGCATACGCGCACCAGACTTATCTGTTGCATATACGCGGAAGGGCTTATGGAAGAGAACAGAGAATACAGTTGCATGAAAGGAATTGGTAACGATGAGGTCTGCGTGTGCGATAAGAGAAACGAACTCTTCAGGGCCAACGCCAAACAGGTTAATTGAATTTGGGATATCTAGATTATTCTCAGATATATAAGCCACCTTCATGCCTGTTGCCTCCGTCATCGCGACGGTGCTCTCGATAAGCTCAGGACATTCACGCAAAAGATACATGAAAATATATTCACCTTGCAAGACATCTTTAGATGCCATGTCGGTATAGTCATCGGATTCCAACAAAAGTGTGGGATCTAAAACAACGTCGATAGGCGTATCGACAAGTGGCTGAAATAGCGGAACCGTCTCCTCCTCGCGAACAGACAAAAAATCAAACCTTGAAAGTAAATCGGATACAAGTTGCTCATCAAAATTCTCCGGTCTAAAGAAAGTGTGAGCAAGACTGGGGGCGTAAGCAACTCGTCGACTATCTCCGGCAAATGAAAGGAAATAGGGGCCAACAACACCTTGTGTGCAATCGAGATTCCAAATTTGATCGCTTCCGCAAATAAAACAATCAAACTGCTCAGCGAGTTCGTACATATCACTTTCTTTTTTCCAGAAATACGGTCTCTTTGTAAGCCTGAAATACTTTTTAGAAAATTCCGCGAATGCAGCCTTTCTAGACGACCGCTTACGCCAACAGCGCATTGCGCGCAGCGTCATCTTCGGGTGGCGAGGTTGGAAAAACCTATATTGCTCATAGTCACGAGAACGATAGTCGATTATTCGCACCTCATGCCCCATGCCTTTCAAGACTTCTTGAAGCGCATAAGACTGAAGTGCAGACCCGAAATTTAAAGCACCGTGGAAAGTAATCGTTCCAATCTTCATTATTTATCTGTTCCTGTTCACCCAAATATGAATAGCATCTGAAAGGCTGAGTCCAGTTACCCCATCAGCAGCTAGAGAAAGCGATGCGAGAAGATAGCGGCTGTAATCCGAAGTGCGCAGAGCCTTCTCAATATCCTTCCATCTACCATTCATCGAAGTACTCACCCTGCTGAACTCATCAATTGAATTGAACGTGTCACAACAACAAGCAAATAAAATCTTACGAGCGCAGTTGTCCAGAGCGACAGTTCTCCCAAGCAAGAGCGGTCCGAACAAAGGAAAAATGCGATTGAAGTCTTCCTGACTATAATTAATCCCCAGCTCTGCACGTAAAGAAATCAACTCATCAAGAACCCAATACGAATCAAGCCCTTTAACATTCGTAGGGGTAGACTGCATTATGGATCCAGGACGGATTCGGTAATAATAGCCACTCAAATCATAACAAGGTTCATCGTTAAAGCGACAATCTATCCATACCGGATGAATCAGATCTTCGTACCATGCACCAACGGGAAAACCTAGTCGATTCCAGACTTCACGACGATACAGCCTGCCCCACGGCACCATCCAACTAGCTCTATCGTTCTCTATCTCGCCAAGCAAACCATCATCAGACATATATCTAAAAGTCGATGTAACGAAATCCGCAGATGTTTCATCGAGTCTGCTCCGCATATCCTCAAGATACCCTGGCCCGATCATGTCATCAGAATCCACGAACATGATGTACTTACCGCGAGAAACTCTAAGACCCGCATTACGTGCTGCGGAAAGGCCGCCGTTTATTTGGTGAATTACAAGAACATTAGGCATTAGTCCATACGAATCGGCTATAACGCCAGAATCATCTTTAGACCCGTCATCTACAATAATAACCTCAAACTTGCCAGAAAACTCCTGTGTCACAATGGAATCAAGGCAAGGTTTGAGGTATTTTTCAACGTTGTATACAGGCACAATAATAGAAATGTCGTAAGATATGCCTTCCTTAAAAACAATAGGCATGAACATATTGGATGGTCTCTTGGAAACCATGCTAAGCTTCGCCTTAGACGCATAGGATATAGCATCGGAACGACGACATAACCTAAGTAAGCCATCATAAATAGGGCTAGAAAGTAGAAGTTTTATAGCCTTCTTAATTAAATTAAGAATATGCAACAATTGACTCCTCCCATCTTCAAAGTCGAATAAATATGCGCTTCCATCAATTCGGACATTTAAGTTATGATGCCCCAACATGCAATCAACAAGACCAATCGCAGACGGCACCCCATAGAGGAATAGACTACAAACAATAAATCACAAACGAAAGCGTCTATTGACTCACCCAGACCATGGGGACGTTGGAGAACTTCTTTGAAAAAACGTGCAAAGACCAGCTTCTAAGCATCGACCGAAATAACTAAAGCCCAAGGAATGAATACACCGCACGACAAGACTGAACCTTTGATATCGGTTCAATCGTAAATTCTTGTCACTTAATTGAAAGCTAAGGACAGGCTCGGTCAGGACTAATAATGCTCCAACTAAATGTATTAGAAAAAAGCAATAATGACCTGCATTATACAAATAGACGACGGAGACATTTAAAGCAGCTTAGTAAGTGCCGAGCAGAAAAAGAAACGATACTGCAATTTGACAAAACAAGACTATGAACTAAGTCCGGACAATTGCTGATTCGACTCTGATACTCGCTTTTAATTGTTTTATCAAATTGCCTTTTCACCTCTTTATCCACTTCACAATGCCAAAGAACTTCATCAAGATCACAATAGTGTCGACAGATACCCCTTTTGGCATTTTTTACTGAATCGCTCGACCATTCACTCGCATAACGAATCAACTCGTCGCTTACAAAGCTCCAATCAGTTATCTGATCCTCTTTAAACTGCTTCGTACTATTAGCGCCATGCTGACGATAGTAGTAAAGCGGCTCGTCAATGTGAAATAAACTCTTTGCAATATCGAAAACAGGAAGAAGTTGACAAAGATCCTCACCGTGCATAAGGCCAACTCGTTTCGAGTACCACTCATCACTGGCAAACAAATCTCTCCGAATGACCTTATTCCAAACGCTATTGAAATCGCATCCGCACAACAGGTTTTTAACAGCATCAAAAGATTCACCCGTATGCATACCAGAACAGATATCAACTTTTAACGAGGGTTTAATAGGCATCAATCCCATGGTAAAGTCAAATGAAATGATATCAGCACCAGTCGAGGCAATTACATCGCATACCTTTTTGATGCAGCCTTCAAGAAGAGCGTCATCGGAGTCGAGCGAAAGAATATAACGCCCACTCGCCTTACGAAGACCATCTCGACGTGCAGCGAGAAGACCTTCGTTGTCCTTATGAATAACGAAGGCTCTCTCACGCTTATCGCAATAAGCATCGCAAATCTCAGGAGATCCATCGGTGGAACCATCATCCACAAGAATCACCTCAAAAGAGCCGGTCCCTTGTATATCAATAGATTCCAGACAAGCGGGAAGAAAACGCTCGGTGTTATATACCGGTACAACAATACTGATGTCAGGCGTTTCGTCATGCATAAATAACTCCTAATAGCGCCGACGAATACGGAAAAAGATCGCAGCTGCCGCCATATACAAACGTAATGACAAAATAAAACACGAAAAATAAAAAGCCCAGAGTTCCAGTTAGAAACCGCTCTCTACCAAGGTTTTCAGACAAAAAGGGGTAAACCAAACCTGAAATGAAAAGAAAAGGGAAACTGAGTCGAATTAACTCAGGACTGATGCTCGCAAATTGAGCAAATAAGGAAGAAATTATGCCACAGCTCGTATAAAAATTAAGTGTCCATCGATCAATGCTCGTGGTCAAACCCTTACTACCCAACATCCATATAGCAAGGCAAAATAGAAAATAAATAAGCATTGTGATATTAAATGAGCCCATTCCAGCGTGTTTGATCTGAAAGCTATATGACGACGTAAATAGAGACACGAGCTCCATCACATCCGGTCCAATCATAATCACACAAATAGCAAAAATGATAACGCCAACGCATGCAAGAAGTGCAACGGTCTTGTATGAACGTTCGTGTCTGCGGTTGAAGCATGAAATATAAATAATCCAAATTAAAAGTCCTATGATAGACATTTTGTGAAAGCCAACTGCAAGAGCCAAATAAACAATAGCGGGGACGCGCTTCTCACGGAACAGCTCATAGAGCATCATGACGAGCATACTAGTAGCAAGACATTGCCTAATTATGTTTAACGTATAACCGAACACAACGAAACAAAGAAAGAAACCTACGACAGGATACCCGCGAGGATACAACTTCCTAACAACTAAAATATAGGGAAGGAGAACGATGGCTTCACAAAGAAAAAGAACAGCGTGGAAATCACCAGTCAGTCTCCCCAGGATCCAGAAGAGAATTACGAATAGCGGCTCTTGATCTGAGCAAGCACCCATAGCACCTGTGAGCGAATAATACTGCGAGGCGTAAAAACACCTGAGAGGATATGCCGAGGTATCGGTACCGACAGATGCATCGCGCAGCCCCGCCACCAAACAAAGGGGGAGAACCGCGATAACCGCTAGAAGAATACTGACGCGCTTATTAGGTATCTTTACCGAAAAATATAGCAATGCAATATGGGACACAAAGGCAATGAAATAGATTGGCATCTCTACACCTGCTTTGCATATCGTTTGTAAACCGTCGATTTACCTCCGGTCGAAACCACGTCGAAAACACCAACACAACAGTTAAACACATCTTGAAAATAGATGTTATACAAAAAGCCGCCATGGCATTCAGTAACGTTAAACAGATGCGCGCTAATAGAAAAACTCACCTTATCAACCTTTTATCACGGGAGTTACCCGATAGCCTTACCAGAAATTGCAGCATATAACGCATAGAAAGCGTTATGAACCCTAGGAGAGATAGAAAAGAGAGCGCAGCGTAACCTCCATTTTGAACAAGCATATGGGTTCCTCGACGCCCTCCAGGCAAGCCCTCGAGCATTCCACAGATATTTCTGGGCGTCAGCCTTACTATCAAATCCGTCCGGATCAACCCTCATTGCAACGCGGAGCGTACAGAATGATTGAAAACACTCAAACTCGCCCTGAAATTCAGACCCGGCAAATCGTCGAACAGTCTCAATAGTCCTGTCCATGTCTTTAGCATGCTTGGAACCCTGCTTTCTGAGCGTTGTAATGGAACCAGGTCTCGTCACGTATGCATAAAAGCACGCATCAGAGAATGCAACCTTTTGAATTTTGGAACAAATTTTAGCAATTACGCCCATGTCTTCGAAGAGCTGCCCCTCAGGAAAGACAAGGTCGTTAATAAGAGATCGTTCAAAGAGCTTTCCGCACGCAGAGCCGCTCTCGCCGCTTAATAAAAGTAATTTTCGTAAATGTTCAATTCCAGATTCAACATGGAATTCTACATTCTGCCCCATCTTATAGTTATCAAGAACAGGCGTCTTCGCAAAGGAGCCGATAACGAGCGAAACTTGATACTTGTCAGCCGCTTCGACCATCAACTCAACAGTTCGCGAATCAATCAAATCGTCCCCATCAACATACATGACATAATCGCCGTGGCACCTTTGAGTACCAAAGTTACGAGCAGAAGAAAGACCGCCGTTTTCCTTATGCAAAATCTTAAATCGCGTGTCTGATCCAACGGCATCTTCAATAAGATCAATAGTATTATCAGTACATCCATCATCCACAATAATATATTCGATATTCGAATAAGTCTGACCAAGCAATGAGTTTACGCAAGGAAGCGCGAACATACCCACGTTGTACATGGGGACAATGACACTAACCAGAGGCTTAGCAACATCAGAAGCCATATATCTAAGACCTCCTGAGAACAAAACGATATATCAACGCTCTAACGGAATTTGGCATCAGACAGACGACGGCATGCGGTAAATAAGAACAGATATAATCGCATTTTGTGAAATAGCCACGCTCAACTTGAGCACGCTTAAATGCTTTAGCGTACTTAAGATACTGCGAGCCCCCCCCTGCGAGCATAGAAATCCCCACTAACGCGCATCGCAACAAGCGGTTCCTTCAGGTTATCCGCCTTGCAGCCACATGCGAGCATCCTGTTAAAAAGGTCCCAATCCTCAAAGTAGAGAAAATCGGAACTGTAGTTACCAGCCTCCATGACTTTCGACTTTCTAAACGTCATAGGAGGATGACGAAAGGGATTTCGCCTTTTGGAATAAGAACGTATAGCGTCGATGCCCTTGGGAAGATCTGTGGCCGCAACAGGTTCATTGGGAGTCGTGACGAATTCGATAACATCGCTTCCGACCATATCGAGACCACTATCAATAGCGGCAAGCTGTTTCTCCATACGATCCGGACGAGCTATATCATCAGTGTCCATGCGTGCAACAATTTCGTTAGAGCAAGCAAGGATGCCTTGGCGCAGTGCATACCCAAGTCCATGGTTTTTTTCATACGAAACAAAATTGAACAGTCCGGGATGCAGGAAATCATAATCTTGGAGCACGTCTTCAAGCTCATGCGTAAGCGGACCATCCTTGACCATGACGATCTCGGCAGGAGAAACCGTTTGATTCAGCATGCTGTCTAAAGCTTGAATTAAAAAGGCAGGATTTTCTTTTTTGTAAATGCTCATCAACACACTGTAAGAAGAAGAAAAGTTTGTCTGCATCTATCGTCCCGTTCTCTTCTTTCCAAACATGGCACCAAAAGTGCCAGTAAAGCACTTCCAATCCATCGCAAAACAACGGTTTTGGACATAGCGAAGCTCAATCTTCTGGCGCAGGCCGCTCTCGAAGGTTGCCTCGTTACGATCGGTTGCCTGCCACAGACCAGTAATACCGGGCTGAACAGAGAGCAGCTCAGCCTTTTCCTCGTCGGAAAAGTGCTGTTCAAGCTCATCCCTTGTAATGGGACGCGGTCCAATAACGGAAAGATCGCCGTTAAGCACGTTCAGGAACTGAGGCATCTCGTCGATAGAGCACTTACGAATAAACTGACCAATCTTGGTAATACGAGGGTCATCGTCAACCTTGCGTTCGACTTCCCACTGATGTAGCTGCTCGGGACTCAGATACTTCTGTACATCGCCAGCATCGGCGACCATACTACGAAGCTTAAAAATCTTGATAGTCCTTCCGCCTCTGCCGACGCGCTCTTGCGTATACATGGGGCTGCCGGGCGATTCGAGACTAATGAGCACGCACACGATGGCGATAGGAATAAGCAGCAGTACGCTCATCAAAAGACTGAACACCAGATCAAACAGCCTCTTAATAAAGCGGTAACCAAGCGTGCCGCTCGGCTTAATCTCTTTAATAGCTAGTGCATCCCCCATTGATGCACAGCTCTCTGTCATTTCCTTAGCATCCACAGTCAAACTTACGTCCCCGTTCCCCAGGGATCCCCCAATCGCTAAATTCAAAAAAGCGTACGAACAGCCGGTACAACGTCTCCCTTTACGTTTTGCTGGGAACGTCAAGCGGTAGCAGCTCCCTAAAAGCGGAGTCGCCTTCGCCCACGTCCACCAGGCACCAGCGCTTATGACGGTCGATCTTCTTTACACGGGCCTCTTGCCCCACTAAGGGCCCTTGCTCTATGTGCAGCACGCCGTCTTCTATGCGCGCGACGCTGTTGCGCACCACGCCGTCGTCGTCCAGCACACTGCGATACCAGTCCTGCGCATCGTCTGGCATGGGCATGTACGCCCGCTCCCTGCTGCCGGCGATGCGGCAGCCAAAGCTCAACTGGGCCAAAGCCTTGTCGAGCAGGGCGGCATCGCGCGTGGCGACGAAGAAGTATTCCTTGTACATGGGTTTGGTTTGGAGCGACCACGCGCCGTCCCGCTTAAACCAGAACTCCTTTTGCATCACAAAAGCGTCCTGCATCAGCTCGTGCGGGATAATACGACGGACCTTTTCGCAGGTCTCGCGCTCTTTTCCATTGGGGGTGTGGACCAGATACCAGCGGACGCGGCCGCGCTGGCTGTTGGTAGTAGCGCCACTAAAGGCACCGGGCAGCTGCTCTTGGCGCCGCATTGTCTGTTCCATCTCTCGCCCCCTTTTCTTGTCTCCGCGACACACGCGGATGCAGAAGCGTTAAGAACAGGCTTCTCGCTCGCAGCTAGGCGCAGTCGCAAAAGTACAGGTTTTTGTATCTTTCGACGTTACTCATTATACGAGCAAACTGCTCACGTTTTCCCAGATTGCACAAAATGCGAAGCGAATGGGCGCATCTCCATACCCCTCTACAAAAACCTGTACCTTTTTGCACAACAAAAAAAGCCGCTCTAACCAGCGGCTTTTCTTCTATAGACAACAAAAAAGGCGACCGCCCGTGAGGACGATCGCCTTTGTTAATTCTTGTGTTGTTTGTGCTAGGCGCGAGTCTTGATCTCCTCGAGCACCTTGGCCACAAACTCGTCAACGCTCATCTGAACGGTCTCGTTGGAGCGGTCGCGGACGGAAATGTTGCCGGCCTCGACCTCCTTCTCGCCCAGGATGAGCATGTAGGGCACGCGGTCGATGCTGCGGGCCTCGCGGATCTTGTAGCCGATCTTCTCGTCGCGGTCGTCGCAAACCACGCGAATTCCGGCCTCCTCCAGCTTGGAGCAAACCTCGTGGGCGTAGTCGCGGCTCTTCTCAGAGACGGGAAGTGCCTTGACCTGCACGGGAGCCAGCCAGGTGGGGAACTTGCCCGCAAAGTGCTCAATCAGAATACCAATGAAGCGCTCGATGGAGCCAAAGCACACGCGATGCAGCATGATGGGACGCTTCTTGGTGCCGTCGGCGTCCACGTACTCCAGGTCAAAGTTGAGCGGCATCTGGAAGTCGAGCTGGACGGTGCCGCACTGCCAGGTACGGCCGAGTGAGTCCTCCAGGTGGAAGTCGATCTTGGGGCCGTAGAAGGCGCCGTCGCCCTCGTTGACCTCGTAGTCCATGCCCAGCTTGTCCAGAGCGGTGCGCAGGCCCTCCTCGGCGCGAGCCCAGTCCTCATCCGAGCCCATGGAGTCCTCGGGGCGGGTGGAAAGCTCAACGTGATACTTAAAGCCAAACTTTTGGTACACGGAGTCGATGAGGTTGACCACGCCCACGATCTCGTCGGTCAGCTGGTCGGGACGCACAAACAGGTGGGCGTCGTCCTGGTTAAAGCAGCGCACGCGGAACAGGCCGTGCAGGGCGCCGCGCAGCTCGTGGCGGTGCACCAGGCCAATCTCGCCGGCGCGAATGGGCAGCTCGCGATAGGAGTGCGGCTTGGAGGCGTACACCAGCACGCCGCCCGGGCAGTTCATGGGCTTAATGCAGTACTCTTCGTCGTCGATGACGGTAGAGTACATGTTGTCCTTGTAGTGGTCCCAGTGGCCCGAGGTCTTCCACAGCTGCTTGTTCATGATGAGCGGCGTGGAGATCTCCACGTAGCCGGCCTTGTGGTGGATCTCGCGCCAGTAGTCCAGCAGCGTGTTCTTAAGGATCATGCCGTTGGGCAGGAAGAACGGGAAGCCGGGGGCCTCGTCGCGCATCATAAAGAGGTCCATCTCGCGGCCGATCTTGCGGTGGTCGCGCTTCTT
Organism: Collinsella aerofaciens; assembly: GCF_020709435.1. GTDB lineage: Bacteria > Actinomycetota > Coriobacteriia > Coriobacteriales > Coriobacteriaceae > Collinsella > Collinsella aerofaciens_AU. The sequence continues at coordinate 5,479 of NZ_JAJFDP010000024.1, read as the reverse complement.
GGCCTCCTCGAGCATGTGCATGTGCTCGTCGAGCTCTTCCTTGGTGGCAAAGGCGACGCCGTTGATGCGGGTGAGCATCTTGTTGTCCTTGTCGCCCTTCCAGTAGGCGCCCGAGACGCCGGTGAGCTTAAAGGCCTTGAGGGCCTTGGTGTAGCAGATGTGGGGGCCGACGCACATGTCGATGTAGTCGCCCTGCTGGTAGAAAGTGATGCGGGCGTCGTCGTCCAGGTCGCCGATGTGCTCGACCTTGTACTTCTCGCCGCGCTCCTCCATAAGGGCGATGGCCTCGGCGCGGGGCTTCTCGAACACGGTGAACTTGAGGTTCTCCTTGACGATCTTCTTCATCTCGGCCTCGATCGCGGGGAAGTCGTCCTCGCTGATCTTGACGCCCTCGGGCAGGTCGACATCGTAGTAGAAGCCGTTGTCGGTCGCGGGGCCGTAGGCAAAGTCGGCCTCGGGGTACAGGCGCTTGATGGCCTGCGCCATGATGTGCGCGGCGGAGTGGCGGATGACGTGCGTGACCTCGTCCTGCGGGAGCTCGGCCACCGAACCGTCATTGTAGAGTGCCTTCATGGGTATGTTTTCTCCTCTCGGATGCCTGATGCAAGTGCGTGCAATGCGCTCGGCGTTTTTGACTTGCATCATTATAGGCAGGTTGCCTTGGTATACAAGCGCCCGCCGCACCTTAATGGCACGGCGGGCGATTTTCTACGCATGCTTCATCGTGTGGGGGCGGGGCTGCGGGGCGCGCGGTGCGCTCGTGGCTTGCGGCCGGCCCGGCGATGGATGCGTTACTGGATGCGAGTTCGGCAGTAGGGGCAGACCTTCCAGTGCGCGTCGAGCGGGCGATGGCAGCTGGGGCACACGTTGCGAACCTGGGTGTCGCACACGGGGCACACGACAAAATCCTTCTCGATGGGGGCGCCGCACTGCGGGCAGGTGCCGTACTGGGCAAGCTGGCGCTCGCGCAGGGCCATGTCCAGCTCCTGCTCCTCGCGGTCGGCCGCGTAGGAGTGCGGACGCAGGACCAGGTAGGCGATGAGGCCCACAAACGGAATCAGGGCGATGATGCCCCATGCCACGTAGGCGCTGGCGCCGCGGCGGCGAGCGTCGATGAACACATAGACGACCGACAGCACGTACAGGGCGATGATAAAGCCCACGAAGGCATAGATGACGCCCATAAGCTGCGGTGACATGAGCTCGTTGATGTATTTGGACATTGAGGTGTACCTTTCGGAATAATTACAGTCCGGTCAAGTTTACCACGGGGTTTGTTTATATGGGACCACGGCTGGGTACGGGGCCGGCGCGGACACAAACATCTCAATCTGTAACAGGTGGAAGCGGAATCCGGGTCTAGATGTTACAGATCGAGACGCAGGGGTCCCTCCCCAACTTCAATCTCGATCTGTAACATCTTGACTCCAAAAACAACTCTTACTGTTACAGATCAAGATGAACGGTGAGCCCTCCGTTAAATATCTCAATCTGTAACAACAACTCGGCAAAAACAGGTCTAACTGTTACAGATTTAGCCATTCGAAACCGACTGATAGGTTCATCTAAATCTGTAACATCTAGACCCCAAAACGGTCCCCAGATGTTACAGATCGAGACAGAAGATCTCTCCCTGACTTTAAATCTCGATCTGTAACACATAGGACCGATTTCCCCCTCTTCCTGTTACAGATCGAGACAAACGGAGGGGCCGTCTGGCAAACGTCTCGATCTGTAACATCTGGAACCCAACTCTTCTGCTTACTGTTACAGAACGAGACAAACCCCTGACACCAGGGGCGGCAGACGAGGCCACTGATGTCCTGAGTCTCCCCCTCGCCTGCCGTTGGCGGATGTTGCGGGGCTGTTCGCCGCATTGCCGCCGCACTGGGGGTGTGCGGACCGTAGGATGGTCCTATTGACAGCCTGTCAACTTGTCTGGGAGGCACTGTGACAGAAACGTTTGATATCGCGATTGTGGGCGCGGGCATCACGGGGTGCGCCATCGCGCGGCAGCTCGCGCGGTTTGACCTGTCCATTTGCGTGGTCGAGGCGGCCAACGACATCGCACTAGGCGCATCGAAGGCCAACGGCGGCCTGGTGCACGCCGGCTACGATCCGGCACCGGGCACCGTAAAGGCGCAGGTCAACGCCCGCGGCTGCGAGCTGTATGGCACCTGGGCCCAGGAGCTGGGCTTTTTGTTTTGCCGAACCGGCTCGATGGTGCTGGGATTTAGCGACGAGAACCGTGCGCACCTGGAGAAGCTGCGCAGCAATGGCCTCGCCAACGGCGTGCCCGAGCTGTCGCTTATCGGTCCCGAGCGCATCCACGAGCTTGAACCGCGCGCAAGCGCCAAGGCGACGTGCGCGCTGTGGTGCCCCTCGACTGGCTTTGTGGATCCGTTTGAGGTCGCCATCGCCGCGCTGGAGAACGCCGTCGCCAACGGGGTGACGTTTATGCGCTCCGCGCCGGTGGAAGCCATTGAAGTTGCTGGCGGCGAGGCTACCGACGGTGCTGCGCGCTTTACGCTGGTGACGCCTGCCGGCGATGTGCGCTGCCGGTATCTGATCAACGCCGCGGGCAACGGTGCCGCGGACATCTCGCATATGGCCGGCGCCGAAGAGTTTCAGATGGTCTGGCGCCAGGGAAACATCGTGGTGCTGGACAAGGAGCCGCGCGCGCTCATGCCGCTCTACCCAGTGCCCACGCCGGTGTCCAAGGGCGTTATCGTCACGGGCACCGTGCACGGCAACACCGTAATCACCGCAACCGCTGCCGTGCGCGAGCCGGGCGACACACAGACTTATGCGAGCGATGTGAACGCGCTGCTGACGGGAGCGCGCAAGCTGGTTCCCGATCTGGACACGCGTCGCGTGGTGCGCGCGTTTGCCGGCGGGCGTCCGGTCATTAAGGGGACGAACGACTTCTTTATTGGGCAGTCGGCCGTGGTGCCAGGCCTGTTCCAGGCGGCGGGCATTCAGTCGCCAGGCGTAGCAAGCGCGCCGGCCATTGCCGAGCGCATGGAGCACGTGATGCGCGAGGCGGGCGTTGCTTTGCGCGAGCGGGCCGATTGGGATCCGATTCTCCGCGCGCCGGACGACTTCGACCGTGCGCCGCTTGCACGCAAGGAAGAGCTCATTGAGTCCGACCCTGCATGGGGGCAGATCGTCTGCCGCTGCGAGACAGTACCCGAGGCCGAGATTGTTGCCGCGATTCGACGCCGTCCGGGTGCGGTTTCGGTCGAGGGCGTCAAACGCCGCTGCCGCGCGGGCATGGGCCGCTGCCAGAGCGGCTTTTGTCAGAGCCGCGTGGTGGCGATCCTAGCCCGCGAGCTGGGGTGTGACCCCAGCGAGGTGCTGCTGGAGGACACCGGATCTTGGCTGGTCGAGGGACCGCTGAAGGGGGTGCGCTAGGATGGCGGAATTCAAATCGAGCGCGATTGATAGCGGCGCCGTTGAGGCCGTGGCAACGCAGGCCTTCGACGTGGTCGTTATCGGCGGCGGACCTGCCGGCATGGCGGCCGCGCTTGCCGCGCATAAGGCCGGCGCGCGCGTGGCCATCGTGGAGCGCGAGCAACACTTGGGCGGCATCCTGCGCCAGTGCATTCACCCCGGCTTTGGACTGTCGCACTTTAAGCAGGAGCTCACCGGTCCCGAGTATGCGCAGCGCTTTATCGACCAGGTGCGCGCGACCAACATTGCGCTGTTCTTGGACAGCATGGTGCTTGGGATTGATTCGGGCGAGTCCACGGAGGACGTCGCGGTCCATACCGTCACGCTCATGAGCCGTGCCGGCATGCTGCAGCTCACCGGAAATGCGGTCGTCCTTGCCATGGGCTGCCGCGAGCGCACCCGCAGCGAGATCAAGATTCCCGGCAGCCGACCCGCCGGCGTGTTTACAGCCGGCCTGGCGCAGCGATACATCAATATCGAGAACCTCAAACCCGGCTCGCACTCCGTCATTTTGGGCTCGGGCGACATCGGACTCATCATGGCGCGCCGCTGCACGCTCGAGGGGATTTCGGTCGAGGGCGTGTACGAGCTCATGCCGTACGCCAACGGCCTGCGTCGCAATGTGAAGAACTGCCTGGACGACTTTGGCATACCGCTGCACCTGTCCACCACCGTCACGCGTGTGATCGGTCACGGTCGCGTGGAAGCCGTCGAGGTGAGTCAAGTCGACGAGCACCTGGCACCCATTCCGGGGACCGAGCGCGTTGTTCCGTGCGACACGCTACTGCTTTCAGTGGGCCTGATTCCCGAGAACGAGCTTTCGGTTGCCGCGGGCGTGGAGCTGGATCCCCGCACGCGCGGTGCCGTGGTGGACCAGAACCTGCAGACAGGCGTTCCGGGCATCTTTGCCTGCGGCAACGTGCTGCACGTACACGACCTGGCCGACAACGTGACGACCGAGTCCGAGCGTGCCGGTGCGGCTGCGGCGGCATGGGCGTTGGAGGCTGTCGGCACCGCGGCGGGAGTTGCGGACGCGGCCTGCAAGCTCACGGTCTCCCCCGCCGGCATCGCAGGCTACGCACTGCCGGGCCGCATTACGACCGTCGGGCTCACTAAGCTCAACTTCCGCGTACGCCGGCCGGTCGATGCCGCCCGCGTGCGCATTCTGGCGGGCAGCGAGGAACTGTTTGCAGGCAAGGTCCGCCCGTTTAAACCGAGCGTTATGGAGAGTTTCCCGCTACCGGCGAAAGTCATCCAGCAAGCACTCGACCTAGGTGTTAGCGAGATTGTTCTGTCCGTCGACCCCGTTGAGGAGGCGTAGAGTCATGAGCGATACCGTGAAAGAGACGCTACAGTTCAACTGCACGACCTGTCCGTCCGAATGCCTTCTGGCCGTGGAAGTCGAGCGCGATGCCGACGGCAACGTAGCGGAGGTGCACTCCGTGACCGGCAATAACTGCCCGCGCGGCGATAAGTTCGCGCATCAGGAGCTAACCTGCCCCATGCGCGTGCTCACCACCACCGTAGCCGTATCCGGCGGCGACGAGGCGCTGCTGCCCGTCCGCACGGCCAATGCCATCCCACTGGCACTCCACGCTCAAGCCATGGACCTCATCCGCGGTCTGGTCGTCGACGCCCCCATCCGCATGAGCGATGTAGTCCTCCCCAACCTCCTAGACACCGGTACCGACCTCATAGCCAGCATGGACATCGACCCTGCCTAGGTAGCTCATTTGGGATGGAGCTCTTTAGCTACCCCGCCATCCACCCCGCCCCTCCCCAATTGCGGTGAAATAGTTCCTGATTTCCGCCAAAACCCCGGCATCCAGGAACTATTCCACCACAACTATCCTTGGAATCGATATTTAGTTTGTACCTACTTTAGTGCCATTTCAAAACTATGCCGGATTACGGGGCTGATTCGGAGGCTCCCATCCATACCGGCATTTTTCGATTTTTGATAAGCCATCTACCTGCACTGATAATTGTCCTTGGGGGAAGCGGGCACTGCGGGGGCGCGGCAACG
>NZ_JAJFDP010000050.1:0-494 GCF_020709435.1 Collinsella aerofaciens | reverse complement strand
CATTTCAAAACTATGCCGGATTACGGGGCTGGACCTGGACCGGCCGTCCATACCCTGCATTTCGCTGAATGCGCAAGTCATCTACCTGCGGTTTTGATTTTACCGATTACGGCATGCTCGGGGGTTCCCGGCCTGGCCCCGTAAACCGGCATGGTTTTGAAATCGCCGGGTCGGCGGGAGCGCGATTGGCCCCGATAATGGGCCCGGCGCCGGCGGGATGGTCGTTGGGCGGATGGCGGCCCGTGGGGTGGAAGCGAAAACCGGCGAGCGGCGGAGCCCGAGATGCCCTGGGCGCGCCCCGCGGGCCGGATCCGGCATCGCGGGTCCCTTGCCCTCGAGTCCGTGCCGCGCTCTCGTCCCAGCGGCGCCCGCGCCCCCGGAAAGTTTTTCCAAAATTGCCCTTGCATCGCCGTGAGAGTTCCCGTATAGTACTTTTTCGCACGGGGGCGTAGCTCAGCTGGGAGAGCGCTTGACTGGCAGTCAAGAGGTCAGGG
>NZ_JAJFDP010000023.1:0-22098 GCF_020709435.1 Collinsella aerofaciens | reverse complement strand
CCATGGTCGTGGGCATCATCGGCGCGTTCTTCGGCGTGCTGGCGTAAGGGCCCGGCTGCATAGATTTTCGTTGCAACCTGGAAAGGGGATGGAGCAGGCCTATGCCCTCCATCCCCTTTTTGTATAGAAGGAGTTCGTATGTTCGCGAAGGATCGCGAAGCAATGCGCCTGACGCCGGCAGAGGTCAGGCTGATTCTTATTGAGTCCCTGCAGTGGTGCGCCAACAACGCGGTCTACTTTTTGGGGCTTATCGGTGCGGCCACGTATGATCTGGCCGGCACGGCCTTTTTGGTTGCCGCCATTACGCTCGTGCGCAATCTTATGACGTCGGTGGGCAATATGGTGTCGGGCTCGGTCATCGATCGCTTTGGACCGCGCCGGACGTCGTTTGTGACGTGCGTGATTACGGCAGTGCTATCGCTTGGCGTGGGGTTAGCGCCGTTGTCTGTCCCCGGGCTTGTGTTTGCCGCGTGCGTCTTGGGACTTGCGGGCGGCTTTATCAACACCTGCACGCATGCGTTTCCGGGATACCTGGAGTCGACCACCGAGGGTCGTACCCGCGTGAACGGCCTCATGGTGTTCTACAGCAATATCGCCTATACCGCTGGCCCGCTGCTCGGCGGTGCCATCGTGAGCTGTTTTGCCACGCAATCGGTTTATCTGCTCATGGCGGGCATGATGGGTGTGGCGGCCGTGCTCTCCTTGGGCTGTCACGAGTGTGTTGCTCCCGCAAAAGGGGAGAAGCCGAAGGGCGGTATTCTGGGCGGCATGGCCGAGGGTGCGCGACTTACGTTTCGCGACCACGACTTGCGCCTCATCTTTATCTCGGGCTTTTTGGGTTTCTTTGCGTTTGGCGCGTTCGATTCGCTGGAGTCGTTGTTCTACCGTGATGTACTCAACGTGGATATCGTCTGGCTGGGCTGGTTGTCCTCGGTCGTGGGCCTCACTTCCTCGGTGGGTGCGTTCATCCTGACCAAGCTTTCTGCTCGCCATGTCAACCTGCGATTGCTGCTCGGCGCGCTCATGGCCGTGGGCATTGGGTCCATGGTGTACGTGGGCACTGATATGCTGGGGGTCGCGATTATCGGTCAGGCGATTAACGGTCTGGCCTGGGGGTTCCTGGAGCCGCTGCAGATGATCTTGATTCAGGAGCGTGCCGACATCAAATACCTGGGGCGCATTACCGGCTTTGTGCGTTTTGGCCTGATGAGCGCCGGCGTGGTGCCGCTGCTGGCGGCTCCGTTTTTGGCGGAGGCTTTGGGCGTCCAGACGGTACTGTTTGGAGCATCGACCATTATTGCGCTGGTAGGAACGCTGTTCTTTGTCACACAAGGGAGACGCCGGGGGCGTTAGCTATACATCAAATTCTAATTTGATACCACTCACCAGAGAATTTCGACCGTTCACCGGGGATTGGAACAGATTGAAAAGTGGTATTAAAAACACGTTGGGTGTATGTCTATAATTGGTATCGAAAAGAAACGCGATATATAGATTCGCGTGCTGGACAGAAAGGAAAAGCCATGAAGGAAACCGAGAAGATCGAGATCATGCACTTTAGCCAGGAGGGCTATCTCGAGGACGGCAAGAACGTCTATGAGACCGGCAAGAAGATGACCGCGCTCGCCGACAAGGTCGCCGACGAGGGCTACGACGCCGTGTTTCTGATGGGCGTCGGCGGCACCTGGGACGAGCTCATGCAGCTCGAGTACCTCATGAACAAGTTCGGCGACCGCGACCTCGAGGTCTACCTGATCCACGCCGCCGAGTGGAACGTCATGGGCCACAAGCGCATGACCGAGAAGTCCGTCGTGCTCACCGCCTCCGAGTCCGGCACCACCCCCGAGGTCCTCGAGGCCGTCAAGAAGATGAAGGAAAAGGGCATTCGTGTCTACGCCATGACCAAGCCCGAGGGCCCCATCGGCCAGGCTGTGGGCGCCGAGAATTGCGTCAAGATGGCTTCCGATCATGGTAACGGCGGCTGCGAGATGGGCTACTACCTCGCCGACTGCTTCGGCCTGCGCCTGCTCAACCGCCGTGGCTGCTTCCCGCAGTTCGATAAGTTCATCGAGCAGACCAAGGACATCTGGAAGGACATGCTCGATATCCGCAAGCGCTTCGAGCCGCGCGCCGAGGAGCTCGCCAAGAAGTACGCCCTGGCCCCCTACACCATGTTCATCGGCTCCGGCGCCCTGTGGGGCGAGACCATCCTGTTCTCGATGTGCATCCTGGAGGAGATGCAGTGGAAGCGCACCCGCTACATCACCTCGGCCGACTTCTTCCACGGCACCCTCGAGCTCGTGGAGCCCGGCGTCCCGGTCTTCCTGTTCATGGGCGAGGACGAGAACCGCAAGCTCGACGAGCGCGTCCGCGCCTTCCTGACCCGCGGCGTGACCGGCGACACCGACATCAACATCATCGACACCGCCGAGTTCGCGATCCCCGGCCTTGACGACGAGTTCCGCGTCATCGTCTCCCCGTGGATCCTCTCCTCGCTGATCACCGATCGCCTTGCCGCTTACTACGAGACGGTCACCAAGCACAACCTCAACTACCGTCGCTACTATCACCAGTTCGACTACTAAGAGCAAATAACGTTTGTGTAATCGGGCCTCGCTCCTATATGGAACGGGGCCTCGCTTGGGTTGGAGAGTAATTATGAGCTATCCCCAGCTTGCCGTCATGAATATCAGCCATCGTTATTTTGACCTTGAGGAATTCTTTTCTTCGGCAGCGGCCTCGGGCTACACGTGTTGCGAGCTTTGGACCGGGGCGATGCATCTGTATGTCGATTGCCATGGATACGATTCGCTCGAGCAGGTGCAGGAGCTGTCACAGCGGTATGGGATTCGGATTGTGGGGCTTTGTCCCGAACAGAACAACCCCAAGCCGTGGAATATCGCGGCGCGCGGGAATGAGGCGCGCGCTCGCACGCTCGCGTACTTTAAGAACGTTGTGGATATCGCGGCGGAACTTGGAGCCGAGCAGGTCATGGTCTCGAGCGGCTGGGCATTTTTGAACGAGCCGATCGAGGACGCGTGGGGTCGCAGCGCCTCGATGCTGCGTGCGATTGCCGAGCATGCGGGAGAGCGCGGCGTGCGACTGGTGCTCGAGGCCCTACAGCCGGTTGAGTCGATGATCGTGAACTCGGCGGCCGACACGAAGCGCATGATCGAGGCAGTTGATCATCCGGCACTTAAGGCGTGTCTGGATTTGGGCGCTATGGCGGTGGCAGGGGATACCATCGACGATTATTTCGATCTGCTTGGCGATGATGTCGCCCACGTGCATTTTGTCGATGTTGCGGCAGATGGCACGACGCATCTTGCTTGGGGTGACGGCGACCGCGATATGCGCGCCGACCTGGATAGGCTGGTGACGCGCGGCTATCGCGGAGTTGTTTCGGCCGAGACCTATGACTGGCGCTATTTTGCCGACCCCGCAGCTGCCGATGCGCAGGTAATGGCAGAGTATCGTCGTGCGATTGGCGCCTAGGCGGGGTTGGGTTGCGGCAATCTGCCCTATGTTTCCAAATGAATACGGCGTGAGCGGCTGCGACGGATTTTCCCCGCAAGCACTCTAGTATGCTAAAGTACCCAGAAGACCGGCGGAGCTATGCCGGTCTTCTGTTCTATACGAAGCACAGCATGAGGAGGCTCACCAGATGACGGCCACACCGTGGGGATTCCGGGACATATTGCCCGAGGAGGCTCAGGCGCGCGAGGAGATTGCGCTGACGGTGAAGGGCTGCTTCAGGGAGCATCATTACCTTCCGGTCGAGACGCCACTGCTCGAGGACAAGGGTTCGCTCGAGGAAGGCGGCCGCATTGCGGACACGCCGTTTAAACTCTTTGATGACGACGGTCGCCTGCTGGTGGTCCGTCCCGACAACACGCTGCCGATTGTGCGTCTGGTTTCGACTCGCATGCGCGCGGCCGATCTGCCCCTGCGCCTTCGCTACGAGGCGCCGGTGGTTCGTGAGTGCCAGCGCAATGCCGGCGGCTCGCGCCAGTTTACACAGCTGGGCTTTGAGCTTATCGGTGCGGGCGATACCGCGGGCGATGTCGAGATCGTCTCGCTCGTGGCCGAGGCCGTGCGCAAGCTGGCGCTGCCCGATGCGCGCATTATCGCAGGTAGCGTGCGTCCGTTTAAGGAGCTGCTCGCGGCGTGCGAGGATCGCGAGCTGGCCGCCGAGGCCCTGCGCTGCGTGCACGCCAACGACTTTGTGGGCCTTGATGCCCGTGTGGCGGCAAGTGCGGAGTCCGAGGCCGTCAAGGCCGCCATTAGCGAGCTGCCGCGCCTGCACGGTGGTGCCGAGGTGCTCGACCGCGTGGACGCGCTGCTGGAGGCTGCCGGTATCGCCGCGCCGCTCACGCGCGAGTTGCGTGCTCTGGTCGAGGGCCTGGCTCCCGAGGACGCCCGGGTGCTGTCGTTCGACTTCTCCATCATGAACTCTTTTGATTACTACACGGGCCTGGTCTTTAAGGCCTATGCCGGTGACCTGCCCGATCCGGTGGGTTCGGGCGGACGCTACGACTCCATCTTTACCGGTGCATTTGGCGACGGCATCGAGGTGCCGGCGGCGGGCTTCGCCTTTTCGCTCGAGCGTCTGGAGACCGCGCGCACCTCGGCCGAGGACGCCGCTTCCGACGGCGATCACGCCGCGGGCCGTGGCGCCGAGGGCCCGCTGCGCATCGCCGTGCCCAAGGGCTCGCTTAAGGCCGACACGCTCGACGTGCTCGAGACCGCGGGCCTGGACGTCTCTGAGCTGCGTGACCCCGGCCGTCACCTGATCGTGCGCGGCCGCGACACACGTGCCGGCGAGGGCGCGGTCGGCAATATCGAGTTTGTCATCGTGCGTCCCAGCGATGCGCCCGCTTTTGTGGGCTGCGGCGGTGCCGATTGCGGCATCTGCGGTTGGGACTCGCTCATCGAGGCGGACCTCAACCTGCTGCAGCTGGTAGACCTGGGCTATGGCTTGTGCACCTTTATCGAGGCGGAGCCCGCGTGGCGCGCCGGTCAGGCCGAGCGCAACTATGCCCGCCGCGGTTCGCTTCGCGTGGCAACCAAGTACCCGCGCATCGCGAGTGCCTGGTATGCCGAGCGCGGCGTGAACGCCGACATCGTTTCGCTGCACGGTAACATCGAGCTGGGCCCCATTGTCGGCATGACCGATCGCATCGTGGATATTACCGCCACGGGCGCCACGCTGCGCGACAACGACCTGGTCATCACCGGCCGCATCATGGACTGCACGGCCCGTTTCTTCGTCAACCCGGGTGCCGCGCGCCTCGATCCGCGTGTGCGCAACCTGGCCGATCGCCTGGCGGCTGCCGTAAAGGACAAGCATTTTGAGCCCGTCGCGGGCTCGGCACAATAGCGCGAGCGCGCACGGGCGCCCCAACGTACGGGCTGCGGGCCGACTGGTGCCGCTGCCCAGTCGCTCGTTTTTCGAACACAACCTCGACCGATAGGGGATACCGATATGAAGACCATCAAGCTTGCTCCCGGTGAGCGCCTCGTTACCAACCAGCTCAACCGCAAGGGTGTGCTGCCGCAAAACATCGTCGACGCCGCCCGCGATATCGTGGCCGACGTGCGCGCCAACGGCGATGCCGCGGTGCGCGATTACTGTCAGCGTTTTGACGGCGTTGAGCTGCAGAGCTTCCGTCTGCCGCAGGAGCAGATCGATGCTGCGCTCGAAGGTCTCGATCCCGCTTTTGTCGCTGCGCTTGAGAAGGCCGCGCGTCAGATTCGCGAATTCCACCAGCGCGAGGTCGAGCAGAGCTGGTTTACCACGCGCCCGGACGGCACGATACTCGGCGTTAAGGTGACCCCGCTCGCGGCGGCTGGCATCTATGTGCCGGGCGGTCGCGCGCAGTATCCCTCCACGGTGCTCATGAATGCCATTCCCGCCAAGGTTGCCGGCGTCAAGCGCGTGGTTATGGTGACCCCGCCGCAAAAAGACGGCCTGATCAGCCCCCACACGCTTGCCGCGGCAAAGCTCGGCGGCGTGGACGAAATCTATATGGTGGGCGGCGCTCAGGCCGTGGCCGCGCTGGCGTACGGTACCGAGACCATTCCGCGTGTCGATAAAATCACCGGTCCGGGCAACGCCTTTGTCGCTGCGGCCAAGCAGATTGTCTCGGGCGACGTGGGAATCGACATGGTCGCTGGCCCCTCCGAGGTCTGCGTACTGGCCGATGCCACGGCCAAGCCCATGGTGGTCGCGGCAGACCTGATGGCCCAGGCCGAGCACGATCCGCTGGCAGCCTGCTATCTGGTGACTTGCGACGAGCAGTTTGCGCGCGAGGTCGAGGCAGGCATCGATATCCTGGTGGCGCAGTCGCCGCGTGCCGAGATCACGCGTGCTTCGCTCGACAATGAGGGCACCATCGTGGTGGCCGCCGACATGGCTGCCGCCGTCGAGGCGGTGAATACCGTGGCGCCCGAGCACTTGGAGCTGCACTGCAAGGACGCGATGGGCCTGCTCGGCGGCATTCGCAACGCCGGCGCCATCTTTGTGGGCGCTTGGAGCTCCGAGCCGCTCGGCGATTATGTTGCCGGTCCCAACCACACGCTGCCAACCGGCGGCACGGCCATGTTCTCCAACCCGCTTTCGGTCGAAGAGTTCGTTAAGCGCTCGAGCGTCATTTGCTATACGCCCGAGGGCCTGCTCTCTGACGCTCCCGCCACACAGCGTCTAGCCGAGGCCGAGGGCCTGTGGGCGCACGCGCTTTCTGCTGCCCTGCGTCGTCGCGTGCTGGAGCAGGGCGAGGATGCCGTGAGTGCCGAGTCACTGGCTGCGGCCGACCTGACCAAGGTCGCCTGGCCGGGCGACGCCGTGGCGACGGTTGCTGAGGGCGTGGACCTGGCGGCGGCTGCGGGCGGTGCCGCTGGCGCGACCGGCGAGGAGGCCTAATATGGCCGAGCTGACGCCCCGCATGAAGGAGCTCGTCCAGCCCTACTTGACCGGCATCGAGCCCTACGATCCCAACTTTACGCCCACGCGCATCAATCTTTCGGCCAACGAGAACACCTATCCCGTGCCGGCCGGCGTGCGCGAGGCGGTTGATGCGGCCTTGGCTGCCGCACCGCTCAACCGCTATCCCGATCCCATGTCCAACGACCTGCGCGACGAGCTTGCTGCCTGGCATGGCGTGACGCGCGAGAACATCTGCGTGGGCAACGGCGGCGACGAGCTACTCTATAACTTCCTGCTGGCGTTTGGCGGCGCGGGGCGGACCCTGCTCAACTGCCCGCCGTGCTTTAGCGAGTATGCGTTCTTTGCGTCGCTGTGCCAGACCGAGGTGCGCGACGTGTGGCGCGACCCGGCGACCTTTGAGCTCGACCAGGCAGCCGTGCTCGCGGCCGCGCCCGAGTGCAACCTGGCAATCGTGACCTCGCCCAACAATCCCACGGGTGATGTGGCGCCGCTCGACTTTGTCGCGGCGCTGTGCGACGCCTGCCCCGGCATGGTGATGGTCGACGAGGCCTACGTTGAGTTTGCCGACGATTCGTTCGGCGCGGCCACCACAGCGCAGGGGCTTATCGCCGAGCACTCCAACCTGGTGATTCTGCACACGCTGTCCAAGGCGTTTGGCACCGCCGGCACGCGCTTGGGCTATGTGATCGCGGCGCCCGAGGTTATCGAGGTGTTCGCGGCGATTCGCCAGATTTACTCGGTCAACGTGCTGAGCCAGGCGGCGGCGCTTGCCTGCGTGCGTGCCCGCGATGCCTATGCGCCCGTGGTGGCGCAGGTCGCATCCGAGCGCGAGCGCGAGCTGGCTGCCCTGCGTGCGATGGCTGCCGAGGGCCTGCCCGTGGAGGCATGGCCGAGTGCGGCGAACTTTGTGCTCGTGCGCACGCCGCATGCCACGCGTGTGCGTGAGCGTCTGCGCGACGAGTACTCCATCCTGGTGCGCGACTTTAGCTACGCGCCGGGGCTCGCGGACTGCCTGCGCATTACCGTGGGTACCCCGCAGGAAAACGACGAGGTGCTGGCTGCGTTTGCCGCGCTGGTGAAGGAGGAGATGTAGATGGGCCGTTATGCCGAGGTGACCCGTAAGACGGGGGAGACCGACATTGTCGTCAAGCTCGACCTGGACGGAACCGGCGTGTGCGATATCTCGACCGGCGTGCCGTTTTTCGACCACATGCTCAACGCTTTTGGCCGCCATGGCCTGTTCGATTTGACGGTGCATGCGGTAGGCGATGTGGAAGTCGATGCGCACCACACCGTCGAGGACATGGGCATTGTGCTGGGCGAGGCGTTTTGCCGGGCGCTGGGCGACAAAGCGGGTATTACGCGCTTTGCCGATGCGGCGATCGCCATGGACGAGACGCTCGTGATGGCCGCCGTGGACATTTCGGGTCGCGGCCAGGCCTACTGCGAGCTGCCCGTGCCGACCGAGCGTGTGGGCACCTTTGATACCGAGCTGGCCGTCGAGTTCTTCTATGCCTTTGCGCGCGATGCCAAGCTCACGCTGCACGTGCGCGAGCTGGCGGGCGGCAATTCGCACCACATTATCGAGGCGGCCTTTAAGGCCGTGGGCCGCACGATGCGTCACGCCTGCGAGCTCGATCCTCGCGTGCAGGGCATCCCCAGCACCAAGGGTTCACTGTAACCTGCCAAAAAGGGACAGGTTTTGAATGGGGAAAAGGAGGGTCGCGTGGGCGAACCGAAGATCGTGGTAGTTGACTACCACAAGGGCAACTTGTCGAGCGTCGTGCGCGGGCTTGCGCGCGCCGGTGCCGCCGCCTGCACATCGGACGAACCGGAGCAGATCCGCCGCGTCGACGGCCTGGTCATTCCGGGCGTGGGCGCGTTCTATGACGCGATCGCCTTTATGCGCCAGAGTGGCGAGGCGGACGCGGTGCTCGATGCTGTCGCCACCGGAACTCCGCTGCTCGGCATTTGCCTGGGCCTTCAGCTATTTTTTGAGCGCGGCAACGAAGGCGTGCCTGCGGACGAGGGCGCGGTTGCCGATGGCAACACCCCCCAGCAGGCCGGTGGCCCCTGGGTCGATGGCCTGGGTATTATGTGCGGTTCGTGCACGCGCTTGGAGTCGAGTCGCCTGAAGGTGCCGCACGTGGGCTGGGACCAGGTGCACATGACGCCCACCGGTGCGGCCGATCCGCTGCTTACTGGTTTTGCCGAGGGTGCCAACATGTACTTCACCCACAGCTACGCGGTGTCCGACGATGCCGATGCCGCCGATGTGCTGGCGCGCACGCACTATACGCGGAGCTTCCCGTGCATCGTGCGCCATGGCAACGTGTGGGGCTGCCAGTTCCATCCCGAGAAATCCTCCGCGCTGGGTCAGCGCATTCTTAAAAACTTTGTGAGCATCGTCGAGGGGGCCGGCCGATGATTCTGTTTCCCGCAATCGATTTGATCGGCGGTAAGGTCGTGCGCCTGGAGCGCGGTGACCGGAGCCGCTGCAAGGTATATTCCGACGACCCCGTGGCCGTTGCCCGCTCCTTTGCCGAGCAGGGCACGAGCTGGGTGCACGTCGTCGACCTGTCCGCTGCCTTTGGCGAGGACGAGGACGCGTGCGCTGCCAACTCGGCGGCGATAAAGGCTATCTGCGGCGTCGACGGTCTGTCCGTGGACGTGGGCGGCGGCGTTCGCTCGCTCGCGCGCATCGACGAGCTTGCCGGCTATGGCGCGCGTCGCATCGCGCTGGGCACGGTGATCGTGACCGAGCCGGGATTTGCCGAGGTGGCGGCTCGCGGCTTTGGCGAGCTGCTGGTGGCAGATATCGCCGCACGCGACGGCCAGGTCAAGGTGAACGGCTGGCGCGACGGCGCGGGCGTGGCACTCGACGATGCCGTGGCGCAGCTTTCCGAGCTGGGCTTTAAGCATCTGGTGTATACCGACATCGCGCGCGATGGCATGCAGACGGGCATCGATGTGGCGGCGTATCGTCATGTGGCCGAGGTCGCGGGCTTTCCCGTCGTGGCTTCGGGTGGTATCTCGACGCTCGACGATATCCGCGCACTGGCCGCGGTGGGTGAGGATGCTATTGAGGGCGCCATTACCGGCCGTGCGCTCTACGAGGGCAACTTTACGCTGGCCCAGGCGCTAGCCGCCGCCCGAGGGGAGGAGTAGCCCATGCTTACCAAACGCGTGATTCCCTGCTTGGACGTCAAGGACGGCCGCGTGGTCAAGGGCGTCAACTTTGTGAGCCTGCGCGATGCGGGCGACCCGGTGGAGCTAGCCCGCGCCTACGACCGCGAGGGTGCGGACGAGGTTGTCTTCCTGGACATTACCGCCACGAGCGACAACCGCGCGACGACCATCGAGATGGCGGCGCATGCGGCCGAGGAGCTCGCTATTCCCTATACCGTGGGCGGCGGCTTTCGCGACCTGGCGGGCATGCGCACCATGGTTGCAGCCGGCGCCGACAAGGTGTCGCTTAACTCTGCCGCCGTGCGCGATCCGTCGTTGATTAGCCAGGCTGCCGCGGCGTTTGGCAGCCAGGCCGTGGTCGTGGCGATCGATGCCAAGCGCGTCGGTTTGCCCGGCGCATCTGGTGCCGACAAGTGGGAGGTCTTTACCGCAGGCGGCCGCAACGCCACGGGTATCGACGCGGTGGCGTGGGCCGAGGAGGCGGCCCGTCGCGGCGCCGGCGAGATCTTGCTCACCAGTATGGACCGCGACGGCACCAAGGCCGGCTTTGACCTGGCGCTCACCCGCGCCGTGGCGCGCGCGGTGCCGATTCCCGTCATCGCGAGCGGCGGCGTGGGCACGCTCGAGCATTTTGCTGAGGGTGTGATCGAGGGCGAAGCCGACGCCGTACTGGCGGCAAGCGTCTTTCACTTTGGGACGTTCAGCATTCGCGAAGTCAAAGAGTATATGGCCTCTCAAGGTATTCCTGTGAGGCTGGACTTCTAATGCTGCGGCTTGCCCAGGCACCCGACCTTCCGGCTCCAACCCTCCTCGCGTACTTAAGTACGCGTCGTCGGGCTTGTCGCTCGGAATCTCGGGCACCTGGACAACCCTCGCCGACCGGCGATGTTTAAATTGGGGAATTGAAATGAGAGAAATTACTACTCCAGCGGATCTTAAATACGACGCCAAAGAATTGATTCCTTGTGTGGTTCAGCAGTATGACACCGGCGAGGTGCTTATGGTTGCTTGGATGAACGAGGAGTCGGTGGGGCTGACGCTCAAGACCGGTACCACGTGGTTTTGGAGCCGCAGTCGCCAGGAGCTCTGGAACAAGGGCGCGACGAGCGGCAATATGCAGGAGGTCAAGGAGCTTTGGGCCGACTGCGATAGCGATACGCTGCTGGTCAAGGTTGACTCGCCGGGTCCGGCCTGCCATACCGGCAACCGTACCTGCTTCTTTAAGAAACTCGCGTAGGGCGGGCGCTCGATTAGACGCTCGGCCAACCAGAAAGGATTGAACTATGGGTGTGCGCACCGCAAACGTTCAGGATGGAAATATCGGTGAGACGCTGACGGGGCTCGCCGAGGTGATTCACGGCCGTCGCGACGCATCGCCGCAGGAGAGCTACACCGCTCGTCTGTTGACCGACGTCGAGGACGAGCTGCTCAAGAAGCTTGCCGAGGAGGCGAGCGAGGTGATCATGGCCTGCAAGGATAACGATCACGATCACATCCGCTACGAGGCCGGCGACCTGGTCTACCACCTGCTCGTGACGCTCGAGCGCTACGGCATCACCCTCGACGAGCTGGCCGGCGAACTCAACGCCCGCCGCCACTAGTCGTTTGGGACAGTCTTTGTTGGTGTAACGGGGTCATGGAAGTTGCGGTGAAATAGGGACTGTTTAAGCGCTTCATCAAGCAAAACAATCCCTATTTCACCGCAACTTATGAAGGGATGGCTAGGCGAGGGGCGTGGATTCCCATTCGCCGGTGGCGTGGGGGATGTCGAAGGTTCGATAACCGCAGTCGTAGGCGTGCGCCTGGGCCTCGCGGATGTTCCAGCAGATATCGCAGGCGCGGTGCGCGTCCGAGCCAAAGGTGATCGGCACTTCGGCATGGGCAAAGCAGCGCAAAAGACCGGTTGCGGGGTAGTAGTCGCCCAAGCCCTTGCGCGGTGCGGCCGTCGAGACCTCAACGCGGCGGCCCGTATCGTGCGCGCACTCTGCCATCTGCTGCCAAAACGGTGCGGGGTCAAAATCGGGCGCAAAGCCTTCCTTCGAAAAGCGCATGACCAGGTCGGGGTGAGCCATCACATCAAAGTTGAGCGGGCTCTCGCAGGCGCGGCACCAGTCATCGACATAGCGCTCCCACACGCCGCGTACCCCCAGGTTTTCCCAAACGTGCAGGTTGGTGTCATCGTCGATCCAGCCGCAGCGCGAATCGGGCGTATCGGGACGAGCGACGTCCTCCGTTCCCGCCGTACCCGCGGCACCGGCCATGATATCGCCTGGGTTGCCAATCCAGTGCACACTGCCCAGGCGCACGACGGCGCCCTGGGACCAGCGCTCAACCAAAGGCTCGCAGCCCTCGTACCAATCGCATTCGAAACCGTAGATAAAGGTGAGTTCTGGCGCAATCTGAGCGGCAAGATTGCGAGCGTCCTCAAAAGCCAGACGATGCGCCGGGAGGTCACCCTCAGTAACCTGCACCTCGCAGTTAGCATCCATGCTGGCGGGCAGGGTGAGATGGTCGGTCGAGACCATGACGCGGCAGCTGGCCGCAGCAGCGGCGCGAACGTTGTCCTCAAACGAGGCATGACCGTCCGAGAACGAGGTGTGGGTGTGGCAATCGACCAGCGGGCAAGCAGGCATGGCGGCTCCTTTGCGTCAAGCGAATCCGCTTCATTGTAATGGCGCAGCTCTCAACACGCCGGACACGCCGGGGGTCGAAATCGATTGGAAAGGCTGCGCGACGCGCGGTGCGGCCTCGCTTGCGCTCTCAAAACGTGTACATCAGCCTCCAAAAGCTGCAAAAAATGACATGTTTGGAGGCTGACGTACATGTTTGGCTGAGGCGGTGGAGTGTCGGTTTCTTGCGGACAGGGAAAATCGCGCTCATCGCGCTCCGCCACATCCACGCCGCCCGCGATGTGTTAGCGTTTGGGTGAACAAAACGAGCCCGTGCGGAAAGGAGCCGGACCGTATGCCATGCGATAGCAAATCTCCGCTGTCCCGCGAGACCGATGCGCCCGAGACCATCGTCAAACTGGAATGCGATATCGACGACGCGTCGCCCGAGGTGCTCGCCTACGCCGCCGACCGCCTGCGCGAGGCCGGTGCGCGCGAGGTGCATTGGCTACCCCTCTATTGCAAGAAGGGCCGTCCCGGCTGGCAGCTGCAGGTAATCTGCACCCACGAGGATATCGAGCGCCTGCAGACGATTATCTTTTTGGAAACCACGACCAATGGCATCCGCCGCCAGGTTATGGAGCGCGTTTGCCTGCCACGCCGCTTTGAGCGCGTAACGACGCTATGGGGCGATGTATCCGTCAAGGTAGCCACCCTGCCCGACGGCAGCGAGCGCGCGGCACCCGAGTACGAAGACTGCGCCCGCCTTGCCCGTGAGCACAACGTGCCGCTCCAACGTGTGATGCAGGCGGCCCAGAGCGCGGCACTGCGATTTGAGTAACACGGCCGAGCGACGCGCCGCGCCCGGCCACATCAACCCCACCCCGAAAGGACTCCCCATGAAATACCTTATCGCCTCCGACATTCACGGCTCGGCATATTGGACCGAGCGCCTGGTCGCCGCCATCGAATCCGAGCAGCCCGACCGCATCGTGCTGCTGGGAGACCTGCTCTACCACGGCCCGCGCAACGACCTGCCGCGCGACTACGCCCCCAAGCGCGTGATTCCGCTGCTCAACGCCCTGGCCGACCGCATCATCGCGGTGCGCGGCAACTGTGACGCCGAGGTCGACCAGATGGTGCTCGACTTTCCCGTCATGGCGGACTACGCCACGCTGTTCGACGAGACCGGCCGCGAGCTGTTCCTGACGCATGGCCACGTCTTTGGCGCCGGCATGCACAACAGCGTCGACCACGCGCCCGCGCTGCCCGAGGGCTCCGCGCTCGTCTACGGCCACACGCATATCAAGGTTAACGAGGCAAGCGAGGCACACCCGGGCCTATGGCTTTTCAACCCCGGCAGCGTGAGCATCCCCAAGGATGGCACGCACAGCTACGGCATCTACGAGGGCGGTGCGTTCCGCCACGTGATCATGGAGGAGGACTAACCATGGCGCAGCACACGGCTCAGCAAAATGCCGAGGGCTCGCGCGATCTGTCCACGCTGGTCGACGCGTCGGCCGAGCTGCAGCATCTGGTGCAGACCATCTGGCGTCTGCGTCAGCCCGATGGCTGCCCGTGGGATCGCGAACAGACGCATCAGAGCATCGGCAAGAACATGATCGAGGAAGCCTACGAGGCGCTCGACTGCATCGAGGCGGACGACGCGGCGCATCTGCGCGAGGAGCTCGGCGACGTGCTCATGCAAGTAGTGTTGCATGCGCAGATCGCGGCGGACGCCGGTGAGTTTACGCTGGCCGATGTGGCACGCGATATCGACGCCAAGCTCATCCGCCGCCACCCGCACGTGTTTGGCGATGCGGATGCCGATAACTCCGACGATGTGCTCAAGATCTGGGACGAGGTTAAGCTTGCTGAGAAGGCTGCCAAGGACAAGGTCGTGGCGGCAGGCGAGGCTGCGCCCGAGGGCCTGCTCGACGGCGTGCCCACGCATCTGCCGGCATTGATGCAGGCGCAGAAGGTGTCGCGCAAGGCAGCGGCCGTGGGCTTTGAGTGGGAGACGGTCCAGGATGTGTGGGACGAGGTTGCCGAGGAGCGTGCCGAGTTTGAGGCCGAGGCTCCCGGCTCGCCCGAGCGCGAGATGGAGTTTGGCGACCTGCTCTTTGCCCTGGTCAACGTTGCGCGCAAGGAGGGCATCGACGCCGAGAGCGCCCTGCGCGCGAGCACGGCCAAGTTCCGCCGTCGCTGGGCTGCGATGGAGCAGATGGCGGCCAACGCCCATGTGGATCTGGCTGAGCTTTCGACCCACGGTCTCAATGACCTGTGGGATGCCGCAAAGGCAGAGGAGTAAGACTGCGGGAACGATGAGCCGGCACGCCTCGTCGCTCCCGCTAAATTTTTCGAAAAACAAGTGTATCCCTCGGCTAACTTAGGGCATAATGCAAAAAGTGCGACATGGCTAACTTACGGAGGCGCACCGACGGTGCACGGTCAGCCGGTCGCTTGCAACCACTACGTTTCCAAGTGAGAGGGAGACAACATGAGCGATATTTTGGATGTTTACGGTCGCGAGGTGCTCGACAGCCGCGGCAATCCCACCGTCGAGGTCGAGGTCGTGCTCGAGGACGGCAGCTTCGGTCGCGCGATGGTGCCTTCGGGCGCTTCGACCGGCGCCTTTGAGGCATGCGAGCTGCGCGATGGCGACAAGGGCCGCTATCTGGGCAAGGGCGTCTCGCAGGCCGTCGAACACGTCAACAACGAGTGTGCCGACGCCGTCGTGGGCCTCGATGCCTTCGATCAGCGCGCCGTCGATGCCGCGCTGATCGCCGCGGACGGTACCCCCAACAAGACCAAACTCGGCGCCAACGCCATCCTGGGCGTGTCGCTGGCCGTCGCCCGCGCCGCGGCCGAGTCGGCGGGCCTGTCGCTGTACCAGTACCTGGGCGGCGTCAACGCCCACCTGCTGCCCACGCCTATGATGAACATCCTCAACGGCGGCGTGCATGCCGACAACAACGTGGACTTCCAGGAGTTCATGATCATGCCGGTGGGCGCCCCGAGCTTTGCCGAGGGCCTGCGCTGGTGCGCCGAGGTCTACCACACCCTCAAGGGCGTGCTGCACGAGGCCGGCCTGGGCGGCGGCGTGGGCGACGAGGGCGGCTTCGCGCCCAACCTCAAGACCAATGCCGAGCCGTTCGAGTACATCACCAAGGCCGTGGAGAAGGCCGGCTTTAAGCCCGGCGTCGACTTCATGTACGCCATGGACCCGGCCTCGACCGAGTTCTACAACGCCGAGACCGGCATGTACGAGCTCAAGGGCGAGGGCGTTGAGTATACGAGCGCCCAGATGGTCGATTACTGGGAGAAACTCGTCGACACCTATCCCATCATCTCCATCGAGGACGGCATGGCCGAGGAGGACTGGGACGGCTGGGTCGAGCTTACCCGCCGCATTGGCAACAAGGTGCAGCTGGTGGGCGACGACCTGTTCGTCACCAACACCGAGCGCCTCAAGAAGGGCATCGAGTTGGGCGCCGCCAACGCGATCCTGGTCAAGGTCAACCAGATCGGTACGCTCACCGAGTCGCTCGAGGCCATCGAGACCGCCAAGGAGGCCGGCTACGCCTGCATCGTGAGCCACCGCTCCGGCGAGACCGAGGACTCCACCATCGCCGACCTGGTCGTGGGCGTCAACGCCGGCCAGATCAAGTCGGGCGCCCCGTGCCGCAGCGACCGCATTGCCAAGTACAACCAGCTCATCCGTATCGAGGACGAGCTCGAGGGCAGTGCGCGCTACGCCGGCAAGGCCGCGTTCTACAACATTCGCTAAACGGGCGAATTTGGCGAGGGGGAGGCTGACTCGGTTCCGCCCCGTCTTGGCTGGACGCCGCAAAGCGCTGTGGGCGCTGGGCCATATGGCTCAGCGCCTTTTTTATGTCGAGCAAAGGCTGGCGAAGGCGGTGCGGGCGCTCGTGCTATAACTAAAGGACTTAGCGCAAACAAACCTCAACCGCACAAGGCGCACATGGATCAGATTTACGACAACAGGTACTATTCCGCCGGTTCGCGCGAGCCGTCGCCTCGCCGTGCGCGCACGGTGCAGCTCGGTGGGTCCGCCTACGCCGGCGTCGATCGCTCCACGCAGCGCCCGACAGGTACCTCGCGCCCCAATGCTCAAGTGAATACTTCGACAGACGGACCGGTGCGCCCGGCACGTTCGTCGCATGCGTCGCGTTCCTCGACTCAGGTACACGACAAATCGAGCAGGCCCTCGAACCGTTTTTCGGGCTCGGACTTTATGCGCTACGCCAATGACAACGCGGTGGTCAAGGCGATCTACGACTTTACCCACGGTCCTCAGCGAGGGCTATTCATCGGCATCGTCGTTGCCCTGGTGCTCGTGAGCCTGTATTTCCCCGTGCGCGACCTGTACGTGGCAAAGCGTTCGAGCGATATCTTGGCCAAGCAGGTCGAGATTCGCCAGCAATACAATGATGGGCTGCAAAAAAGCGTCGACAAGCTGCTCTCGGAGGAGGGTATCAAGGATGCGGCATCCGAGGACCTGGGCTTGGTGATGCCCGGCGAGAAGAGGATTGAAGTGCAGGGCCTGGACGGCGATCCGGATGCCTCGTCGAGCCAGAAGTCGTCGAACGCCAAGAAGGCCAGCGAAGTTGCCAAGGAAATCGAAGAAGTCGGTAAGGACGCGCCGTGGTACATCCAAGCGCTCGACATGCTGTTTGGGTTTAACGGCGTCGAGGGCCAGACGGTCGTGTCCAACGGCAAATAGCGCCCGGAGGGGAGCCCGCAATGACAAATTGCAAACGCTATAAGGTAGCCGCGATCGACCTGGGAACGGTGTCGTCGCGACTGGTGTTGGCGCAGGTCGAGGCCGGGGCGATCGTGGAATCGTCCAAGCATACCGAGATCACCGACTTGGGCGAGGGCGTGGACGCGACGGGGCGCTTTTGCGAGGCGGCCGTTGAGCGCGTGCTCGCTGCGTGCCGCATGTTTGTGGACGAAGCCCGTACCTTTGGGGCCGCGTGCATCTGCACCACGTGCACGAGTGCCGCACGCGATGCGTCCAATGCCGCGCTGCTGCTGGACGGCCTGCGCGATCTGGGGCTTGAGCCACAGGTGATTCCGGGCGAGGTCGAGGCGCGCCTGACGTTTTTTGGCGTGGCGCACGACTTTGCTGGCGAGCGCATCATCGTCGCCGATTCGGGCGGTGGCTCCACGGAGCTCGCGACGGGCGTATACGCTCCGGAGCGCGGGGTTTTTGCGCTGGAAGGGACGCGCTCGCTGGACATTGGCTGCCGTCGCGTGACGGAGCGCTTTTTCTCCGCGTTGCCGCCCGCGGATGGCGAGCTTGCTGTCGCTGCCGCGTGGGCAGGCGAGCAGTTCGCCGCCTATTTTGAGGGCCTGCCTGTCGACTTTGAGCGCGCCGAACGCTTAGTCGCGGTGGGCGGCACGGTGACTACGCTGGTGGCTCTGGTCCACGAGCTGGAACCGTACGATTCGAGCTTTGTGCACCTACGCGAGCTGTCGCTGGAGCAGGTCTCGGCCGCTATCGAGCGCATGTCTGTGTTGGACGCGGAAGGCATCGCCGCGCTACCGGGTGTACAGCCCAAACGCGCGGGCGTGATCTTGGCTGGTGCCGTGGTGATTCGCGAGCTTATGCGAGCCGGCGGTTACGACATGCTCACCGTAAGCGAGAACAGCCTCCTCGCCGGCATGGCCGCCACCATCAACGAGACCCTCGACGGCGCGACCCCCACCATCGGCTGGACCCCCACTCTCAGCACCCTCTAAATAATTTGCGGTGAAATACGGACTACAATCGCCCTTTCGGGCACCAAACAGTCCCTATTCCACCGCAACTCAACAGCCGGCACCTGGGGACAGTCCTTGCGGGGCGTCCCCACAGCGCCTATGCCAGCTTGTCGATCTGCCCAATCTCCCAAAGCGGAATATTGATGAGCATGCCCTCGTCTCTATATGCCGCCAGGGAGCTCCTCACGCAACGCTCGAGTTTGAATTTTTCGCAGGCTATTTTCAGACTCTTCGCTTTAAGGTTCTCTGCCGCCTTGACCTCAAGCGGAAGCACGGTTCCCGCATGGTCGATGGCAAAGTCGGTTTCGGCATTGCCGGAGGTAGAGGACCAATACGCGGGAGTTTTGTCCTGGAGCAAAAGCTCCTGCGCGACGTATTGTTCGGTCAGCGAACCTTTGAACTCGGTAAAAACAGCGGATCCGTTAAGAACGATGGCCGGAGAGAGACCGGAGAGCGCTCCGAGGATGCCGGTGTCGATGCAGAACAGTTTGAAGCCCGAGAGGTCTTCGTAGCTCGAGAGCGGCGCCTTTAGAGCGGAAACACGTGGCACCTTATGAACGATTCCGTAGTCCGTGAGCCACTGGAGGCTTTCCTCGAAATCGCGTGCGCGCGCTCCGGGACGAAGGGCGCCATAGACAAACTTCTTGTTCTCCTTTGCAAGCTGGCCGGGAAGGGATTTCCAAACCAACCTCATGCGCTCGACGATGCGGGCGGGTGCATGTTTGCCAAAATCGGATTCGTAAGCCTCGATGATTTGCTGCTGAAGCCTTCGGGCTTCGATGAAATCGCGTGTCTCGGCGAAAGCGGAGACAACTTCGGGCATACCGCCGACAACAAGGTATTCCTTGAGCAAGTGCTCGAGCTTTTCGGTAACGTTTGCCAGAAGGTTCATGTCTGCGGCAAGGACGGCGTCGGCGAGCGGGCCGCCGTCGACGGCACGAACGAATTCGGCAAACCCCATGGGACGCATGGTGAGCTGGTCGATTTTACCGACGGGAAATGACTCGTTTTCGCGTCGGAGCGCGAGGCCCATATAGGAACCGGCTGCCACGATGTGGTATTCGGGTGCAAGTTCGTTGAAGTACTTGAGTGAGGTGATCCCGCGTGGTGCCTC
Source organism: Collinsella aerofaciens (assembly GCF_020709435.1). Classification (GTDB taxonomy): domain Bacteria; phylum Actinomycetota; class Coriobacteriia; order Coriobacteriales; family Coriobacteriaceae; genus Collinsella; species Collinsella aerofaciens_AU. Next base: position 2,450 of record NZ_JAJFDP010000023.1, on the reverse strand, counting down.
TTGGATCTCGTCGAAGATGATGAGCGCGTCTTCCGGCGTTACGGTTTGGCCACGTAGGAGTTCTATCTGGGAGATGATGCGCTTGGGGTCGAGGTTCCCATCGAACAGCGAGCGTGTGCTCGGCTCGAGCATAAAGTCAAAACGAATGACGTTTCGATACTGCTGGCTTGCGAATTCGTTAAGAAGCCAAGTCTTTCCTGTCTGGCGGGCTCCCTTAAGCAAGAGAGGTTTGCGATTCGCCCTTGATTTCCAAGCGATAAGTTCACTCATAAGCTGTCGCTGCATATTGCCTCCCAACCCTCTCGGCTAGTATAAGGCCATTTGGGCGTTTCCATCGAAAAATGTGCGAGACAACCACGTTTTTCCATCGGAAAATGTGGGAGACAACCACGTTTTTCCATCGGAAAATGTGGGAACACCAACCTAAGTTGCGGTGGAATAGTTCCTAAATGGGCTGGTAAACTGCCAAAACAGGAACTATTCCACCGCAACTTAGAGCCCCACCGGCGTGTAAAAGAAACGAGCCCGCATCCCTGGGGGACACGAGCTCGTAAACAATACATGGTAGGGGCGCTGGGACGTCTGCGTATTTGCTGCGCAAATACGCACCGGCTTCGGCCGCCTGTCGGCGCCCTCGCCGGCTCGCTACGGACGCTGCGCGTCCGCTTAACGCTCGCCCCCTCGCGGGTTCGAGTCCCGCCGGCATCTAAAAGAAGCGAGCCCGCATCCCTGGGGAACACGGGCTCGCAAGCAATCACATGGTAGGGGCGGTGGGACTCGAACCCACAATCCTTGCGGCGAGAGATTTTAAGTCTCCTGCGTATGCCAATTCCGCCACGCCCCCGTGAAACTAGAAGTCTAGCACAAGCCGTCCGTTACGCGTTGACGGCCATCGAGTGTTGGCCCGACTTCTCCAGGAACTCCTGGAACTTGGCTTCGTCGCCCTTGTTCTGGTACTGCAGGGCCAGCAGGTACTCCAAGCGGCAGCGCTTGACCTTGTCGTCACCGGCATCCTTGAGCATGCGCTCCAGCTCGGGAATGTCGTTGTGGCGCTTGAGGATCATCGTGTCGTACATCAGCTGACACTCGTGCGCGACTGCCTCGGCCTGACCGCCCTCGAAGCCCTTGATCTCGTGCAGCAGCTCTTTGGACTTTTTACGGTCCTCCTGGCCAACGTAGTAGTTAAAGGCCTTGATCACCAGGTCGACGCGCTGCATCTTGGGGAGGTTGAGCCCCAGCAGCAGGTCGAACATCTCGCTGGCACGCTCGTGGTCCTCGCGCAGCAGATAGGAGTTCAGACGCAGGTAGTCGCGGTTGTAGCGCGGGTACAGCATGCTGGTGAGTTTGCCGTCGAGCAAACGATCGAACTCGTCCCACTGCTTGGCGGCCATAAGCTGCTGCAGGCGCTTGAACGTTGTGCGTTTTTTGACGCTAAAGAACACCGACACGGCGATGCAGATGATAACGACGGCGGTCCAGAGTGTGCGGGAATCGGGCATATTAGGGTCCTTAGTCGCTCATAAAGCGAGCGGTATGACAACACGTACTAGATGTATTATACGCAGCGCGCAAGCAAACTGGCATAAAAGCTCATCGAGGCCGAGTGCCATCGCTCGCTGCGGTACACTTACCTAAAGTAAACCATGAAGGGAGACATTACCTATGAAGAAGATCGTTTTGGCTTGCGGTGCTGGCGCTGCTACTTCCACGCTCGTTGCCCAGAAGGTCGCTACCCTGCTCGACGCCAACGGTTATGCCGACAAGTACGAGATCGTGCAGTGCGCCATCTCCGAGGCCAAGGATTACTGCGACGAGGGCGCTGACCTGCTGATCGCCACCACCGTTGCCCCCGAGGGCCTCACCTGCCCGTACGTGAGTGGCGTGCCCTTCATGACCGGCATGAACCGCGTTGCCGCCGAGAAGGCCGTTCTCGACGTCATGGCTCAGTAGGCGCTGACTGCATGAGTGAGCAGAACGCCAACCCGGTAGAGCTCTTTGGTATGCGCGTTGCCCATGTGGGCATTAACGCCACCGACCCGGCAGACGCCCTGGAGATCGCGGAGCTGTTCTCGACGATGATGGGCCTGCCCGTCATCGAGACCCCGGTTTCGTACTTCAACGATTCGCTGGTCGAGATCATGAAGCAGAACGGTCGTGGCACCAAAGGTCACATCGGCTTTGCCGTTAACGACATCGATGCAGCTGAGAAGTGGTTTGCCGAGCGCGGGCTCGAGGTCAACGAGGAGTCGCGCGTGCTGTTGCCCGATGGCGGCACCAAGCTCGTGTACTTTAAGCGCGAGTTCGCCGGTTTCGCCGTGCACCTGTGCCGCGAGTAGCGCACAAGCTGCTATAGCTAGCAAAAAGGGATAGGGCCGCGTGGCCCTATCCCTTTATTTAGAGGCTTTAGCCTGTGCGGGGCGCGCAGCGCGCCGCATCAGAAACCACCCGCT
>NZ_JAJFDP010000062.1:0-258 GCF_020709435.1 Collinsella aerofaciens | reverse complement strand
AACCCGCGACCCCAACCTTGGCAAGGTTGTGCTCTACCAACTGAGCCATGTCCGCATATGTAAAACAAAACGGGCGCCGGAGCGCCCGGATGTTGCCTGGAGGCGAAGCCCGGATTCGAACCGGGGGTAAAGGCTTTGCAGGCCTCTGCCTTACCACTTGGCCACTTCGCCGAAAAAGGACCGCCCAAACGGTCCGGAAATGCAATGGAGCGGACAACGGGGCTCGAACCCGCGACCCCAACCTTGGCAAGGTTGTGC
>NZ_JAJFDP010000022.1:0-27007 GCF_020709435.1 Collinsella aerofaciens | reverse complement strand
GCACATGTGCGGATGAATGTGGGAAGTGTTCGGATGAAGTTGATAATCAAGGGCTCGTTCGTAATCATTATCGCGCTGCACATGGTACCCTTGTTATCGTTTAAGAGGAGGTACCATGCGCTGTCCCAAATGCGGCAAGGCACATACCCGCGTCGTTGATTCCCGTATGCAGGAGTCAAATAACACCATTAAGCGCCGTCGCGAATGTTGCTCGTGTAACTACCGCTTTACAACGTTCGAGCGATGCGAAGACCCAATTGAGGTCATTAAGTCGGACGGAACCAAGCAGCGGTTCGATCGCAATAAGCTGCTCGTCGGCTTGATGCGCGCCACCATCAAGCGTGATATCGACACTAAGAAGCTCAATGAGATTATCGACGATATCGAGGTCGAGCTGCGTTCTCGTACGCTGACGGCCGTCACGTCCCATGAGTTGGGTGACATGGTGCTCAAGCGCTTGGCCAAGATCGACAAGGTGGCGTACATCCGCTTTGCCTCGGTCTACCGCGATTTCAAAGACGTCGATGAGTTTCTGCAAGAGCTTGACAAGCTAAGGTGATTCCATGTCCAACATTACCGTCAACATAAAGCGTCTCGACCCCACCGTCGAGCTTCCCAAATACGCCCATCCCACCGATGCCGGTTTGGATCTGCGCTCCAACGAGGACTGCGTCCTGAGGCCCTTCGAACGTCGTCTGGTCTCTACTGGGCTGGCCATCGCCCTGCCCGACGGTTATGCCGGCTTCGTCCAGCCCCGCAGCGGCTTGGCCATCAAGCAGGGCCTGTCTATAGTCAATACGCCGGGCCTCATCGACGCCCACTACCGAGGAGAACTCAAGGTTATCCTCATCAACCTGGATCCCTCCAACAACATCAAAATCAACAAAGGCGACCGCATAGCCCAACTCGTCATCCAAGAAGTCCCCACGGTCAACCTCATGGAAGTAGAAGAACTAGACAAAACCGACCGAGGCAACGGAGGCTTCGGCTCCAGCGGCGTCGCCTAGGGCGCTCGTATCCCTCCCGCCCGGGGCTTACCTATATCATTCCATGCTCAAACATTCTCGCGTCGCTTCGCTCGCTGCGAAACTGCGCGTGGAACGATATAGGTAAGCCCCGGGCGGGCGGCTACTCGCTTGAAACAATATTTACTTTTCTAGTAAGCCGATGCGACAAAGGGGCTGTCCCTTTGTTGCATCGGCTTACTGTATTTTTATTTTCCTGTTTTACCTTTGCAGGTTCTAATGGAGGGGATTCTGAAGTAGCTGCTAGTAAGTAAACGCAGCCGCTCTGCCGGAGCCGCCCTTATATCGTTCCACGCGCAGTTTCGCAGCGAAGTGAGAATGTTTGAGCATGGAATGATATAAGGGCGGCTCCGGCAGAGCGGCGGACATTCGACTAGCGGATATGCGCGGGTTTTCCGCCCCAATAGAAGCGGCAGAAGGCTCGTTTGCGCTTTTGGGGCTTGCCTACTAGCTCCATGGTTGCGATGGCTATGTCTTCGGCTGCGTGGGGGCGGCGTAGTACTTCGCCATTGATGAGTAGGGCTTTGAGTGATTCGGGATGGTCGTGCAGGTGACGTAGGGTAACGATGAGCTCTCGTGCGGTGGTGACATGCATGCTGGCGCCCATGCCGGTGAGCATCGTGGTGTTGGCCTTTTCCTGGCCATAGGACTTGCCCAGCAGGATCATCGGCAGATGTGCGCATAGGCACTCGGTGACGGTGAGCCCGCCCGACTTGAGGATTGCCAGGTCGCAGCCGTGCATGAGGGCCGCCATGTCATCCACGTAGTCCAGAACTGTGACGTTTTCGAGCTTCATGGCGACGAAGAGCGTCTTCAGACGGGTGGCATACTCCACGTCTTTACCGGGCAAAAAGACAAAGTGCATGTCCTCAAAGCCGCGTAAGAAGGGGAGCGTGTGGTCCATCGCGGCGCGGAAACGCACGTATGGTTGGGGCAAACTGGCGCCGGCCATCACCAATACGACGGTTTTGTCTATGGGGAGATTGAACTTGCTGAGCTCATCTTCGCGTTTGTAATCTGAATCGAAACCGGCTCGGATGGGGATGCCCGTTATGCGGATCTTTGACTCGGGAACCTTGCGCGGGCGCAGCGTTTCGGCCATAAACTCGTTGGCTACACAGAATAGGTCGGTGTCCTTGTGGGGCCAAAAGCCTTCGACTTCGTAATCGGTCGGCACACAGATGACCGGGTAATCGATACCCGTAATTACGCGGGCGCCCACGGCAACATTGGCTGCTGTGATGTGCGTTGCGACCACGGCTATAGGCCTGCGGCGACGAATATATTCGTTGAAGGCGGGGAACATAATACGCGACCATGCCGTGCCGCCACCCCAGAGAAGATGTCCCGTAAGCGTATATCGCCAGGTCAGGTCGTAAATGGGGCGTGTGGCTCCCGTAAAAGAAGCCGCGGTCTTATTGCCGTCGAATTTAATACGTCCAAAATCAAGGATATCGAGCACTTCAATTTCAATATCCTCAGGGATTCCCTTGGTGCCGCGGATAAGATCAAATGCTTGTGCAATCGCGTTGGCGGCGGCTTTGTGGCCCGATCCAACCGATGCGTGCACAATGGTTACTAGGGGTTTTTGTGCAGGTGAAACGGTCATTTGCTCCGGTTGGGGAGTGGCTTGCATGGGCAGGGGAGCGCTATTGCTCATCTGCGTTTGATCCATCGATAACTCCCCTTCAGCTTTGTTACGCGATTTATCATTGTAGTGCATGAGTGTCATGTTCACGTAAATTTGGGTATGAGCGCAAAGAACGCCAATCTTTCGACAGGAGGTCTCTTCATGACTACCCATCAGCCGATCGATGTTGCGATTATCGGTGGCGGCCCTGCGGGCTATGCTGCGGCCATTTATGCGGCGCGCTCCAACCTAACGACGACCGTGATTGAACAGGGCATGTCGGGAGGGCAGATCGCCACGACCAATGAAGTCGAGAACTATCCGGGCATTCCGCTCTTGAGTGGCGCCGAACTCGGTGAGCGTTTTCAGCAGCATGCAGAGGGCCTGGGAGCACAGGTTACATGGAGCATGGTTACGGGTATCGATTACGATGCCGATGCAGCGCTGTTTACGGTGCATCACGATTTGGGCGATACGTCGGCCTCGAGCGTTATCGCTTGCATGGGTGCCACGCCGCGATCTGCTGGTTTTGTTGGCGAGGATGCGTATCGCGGTCGCGGCGTTTCGTATTGCGCGACGTGCGACGGCATGTTCTTTCGCGGCAAGCAGGTTTTTGTCATCGGCGGCGGCAATGCTGCCTGCGAGGAAGCTCTGTTCTTGTCAGAAATCGCCAGCAGCGTGACCATCGTTTTGCGCCGCGATCAGTTCCGTGCCCCCGATGGTGTGGTTCAAAAAGTTCTTGCAAAAGATAATATTTCAGTTAGGTACCAAACTAGTATTGTCGAGCTCTCGGGCGAAGCCATGCCAACGACGATTACCTTTAAGGACAATGCATCCGGGGAAACTCACACCGAGTCATTTGTCCCTGGCTCGTTTGGTATCTTTGTCTTTACCGGAACGCAGCCCCATTCCGAGCTCGTTGAGCATCTAGTCGATCTGGCGCCGGACGGCGGTATTGTTACTGATGATTCCATGGCGACCCGCACGCCAGGTCTATTTGCCGCTGGCGACATCCGTTCCAAGCGTTTACGCCAGGTTGTGACTGCCGTTTCTGATGGAGCCATAGCGGCAACGAGCGTATACGCGTTTCTCCGTGGATAAGTACGATAATATATATTATGTAAGGTTGCTATCTTTAAAACAAAGTGGTTGGACGGTGCATCAATGTGCTGTCCAACCACTTTTACTTTCCTGCTATATAGTATGCAAAACTAGATAACCTAGAATACAATATAGCTAATGAACGGAGGATCCTTATGAACCACGCCAAACGCGTTATCCCGATGTCCGATTCGTCGGTCAGCATTAAGCCTGAGGATATTCAGCCCACTGTGCTGCCCGATGCATTTATTCAGTCCGATATCGTGCGCAAACTCAATACGTTGAGCCTGCCGCGCTATAACCAGTTGCCCAATGTGACGCTCTACCGCGACCAGGTCATTGAGTACGTTGCGCTGTGGATGGAGCCGCTGTCCATCTGCGTTGAGCAGCCTGTCATTACGCCATCGATGATCAATAACTACGTAAAGGTCGGCTTGGTGCCTGCTCCGGTCAAAAAACAATATGGCCGCGAGCAGATTGCCCGCCTGATCGCTATCTGCATCTTTAAGCAGGTGCTACCTATTGCTGCGGTGCAGGCACTCTTTAACATTCAACGTTTGAGCTACGATGCCCCGACGGCCTTCGATTATGTGGTCGATCAGCTTGAGGCATCGATTCGGTCGGCGTTTTCTGTCGAGCAGACACCGGTTCCCGATACGGCGCGTCAGGTAACGCGTGAGTCGCTGCTTGTGCGCAGCGCGGTTTCATCCTTTGTTTCGAAGGCTTACTTGATGAGCTATCTCAAGTTCAACGGGTTTAATAGCTAGCCGACGTATAAAACGGGCGGGACAAAGAGCCATCTGTCGCTTTGTCCCGCCCGTATTTTTGCTTGGTTGGACTTTATTTGCCCGAAGCTAAGCCCATGCCGTAGCCGATGATGAGGCCGTGCATCTCGGCGTAATAGGAATCCAGGCCGTTGCAGGGCATGATGATGGTCTTGGAGCCGGGCCAATGCTCGACTATGCGGTCAGTAAGCGCCTGTGCTCCAGCTTCGTTCTCAACGTGATCGATGATGACCTCGCCGCCGGCAAAACCCTCGGCTTCCATGGTATCGATAATCTTGTTGAGCATCTTCTTTTCGCCTCGCGTGTGCCCCACGAGTTCGATTTTACCGGCCTCACTCGCCGTGCCCAAAATGCGGATATTGAGCTTGTTGGCAATGACGCCGGCTGCCTTAGGGATACGTCCGGCTTTGGCGAGGTTTTCGTAATTGCACAAGCTGAAGAGGATTTTGCTGTTCTGCTCAAGGCTATCGAAGTATGCGCAAGCGTCCTCGAATGAGACATCCGGGTTGCTTGCAAGATAGCGGTCGAACAGCAAGAAAATGAGGTCCATTTTGCCGCCAGCTGCGCGTGAATTGACTAGATGAATCTGTCGGTCGGGCTCCTCGGCAAGAACCATATCGCGAGCCGTGGCTGCCGCGTTGTAGCTGCCCGACACGCCCTCAGAGATCGGCATGCAGATGGTCTTGTCTGCCAATTTGAAGAGCTCGGCCCACTCCCCTACGCTGGGACAAGCGCTCGAAGAAGCGTTCGTCTCCGCCTGAACAGCGCAGTTGAGCTCATGCACATCGAGCGAAAGGTCATCGACGAATTCACGCTCCCCCACTCGAATTTTGAGGGGCGCAAATGCAAAGGTGGTATGGGGCGCGGTCGGTTGCCAATCGCGGAGGTTGCAGCTTGAATCGGAGATAAGTGCCCAGCTCATAGAGGGTCCTTTCTAATTGTTCTTCATCAATTATAGCTTTCTTTCTGACCGATTGGGCCGCTATCTAGTATTCAAAACTAGATAGCGGCCTGGACTAAAGATAAAAGAATGGACCTCGCAACTTAAAGCCACGAGGTCCACATTCACACGCTGTGTAAGATGACTTAGTAACGCACGAAGATGTAGTTATTGTTCATGCCGGCGGCAACGGAGCTGATGATAACACCCGTGTTGTAGTCGGAAGCATGAATCATCTGACCACCACCGATGTAAATGCCGGTGTGGTACGAGTTGACCACAACGTCACCGGGCTGCGGATCGGACACACGCGTCCAGCCCATAAAGGTACCCGTGGTGCCCAGGCGGCAATAGCGACCAGTGAGGCAATAGCTAACAAAACCAGAGCAATCGAAGCTGTTCGGTCCAATGCCGCCCCAGGAATAAGCGCAACCAAGCTTGCTGTATGCACGCGAGACAACAGAACCGCCGTCGACGGACTGGCTCGGAGCAGAAGGCGTCGGAGCCGGAGCAGGTGTGGAGGGCTGCGACGTCGGAGCAGGTGCCGGCGTAGGAGCCGGAGTGTTGCCGCCCTGGTTGTTGTTATTGCTGGTCTGGCCACCGTTGTTGGTGTTCTCGGTCGTACCGGCAGTCTCGTTGCTCACCGTGGCCTTCTCGGCGGTGCTGGCGTTGATGCCGGCCTGAAGCGCGGCGTTGGCCTCGGCCTCGGCGGCAAGCTCGGCCTGCAGCTGCGAATCCAGGGAATTTACGACGTTCTGGGCTTCAGCCTGCTGGGCATTAAGCTCGTCGACCTTCTTTTGCGTGGCGGCGACGTTCTTCTCCTGCTCGGCCTGCTTATCGGTGAGCTGCTGCTTAAGCTCCTTGACCTCTTGAATGGTCTGAGCCTGCTTATCGGAAACTTTCCCGTAGTAGAACAGACGGTTGAGCATATCGCTCAGGTCATCGACGCCCGTCAGAACCTGAAGCAGGCTCAGGCCGCCGGTTTTGTACTCGCCGGCGACATAGGTCGAGAGCTTGGCCTGACCATCGGCAATTTCCTGCTGCTTTTGCGTGATCTCGCCAGCAGTCTGATCGAGCGCCTGCGTCTGCGTGGCGAGCTCATCGTAAATCTGCTGGGTTTGGGTACCGATCTGCTCGAGCTTAGTACGAGCAGCGGCAAGGTCGGATGCGGTATCGGCGTAGGCAGGAGCCGCGAGGCCCAAGCCCAAAACACAAGCGAGGGTTGCCGTAGCAGCGCAGCGTGCCATGTTTTTGTGCGTGTTTGCTGTGCGCATGTAGCTTCCTTTCCACTAACTAAGGGTAACGGCTAGTCCACCGTCACCAGACTAAAGAGCTCCACATCGTCATCGGGCGGCGTGAGCTTCTCGCGCGGGTTGAGAAACGCAAGCTCAAGGATACAACCGTAACCGACAAGCTTTGCGCCCATATCTCGCACCAGTTTACCTGTTGCCTCGACGGTTCCGCCCGTCGCGACCAAGTCGTCCAGAATCAACACGGTATCTTTAGAGCTGATAGCGTCGGCATGGATCTCAATTGAATCGGTGCCGTACTCGAGCTCGTAGCTCTGGCTCACGGTCTCGCGCGGCAGCTTGCCCGGTTTACGTGCGGGAACAAAGCCGGCGCCAAGGGCTACAGCCACCGGTACGCCAACCATAAAGCCGCGAGCCTCGGGACCCACGACCTTGGTGATTCCCATGCCGGCAAAGTGTTCGGCGAGGGCATCGGTCATGGCTTTGAGCGCCTCGGGATTGCCAAAGAGCGGCGTGATGTCCTTAAAGATGACTCCGGGCTCGGGATAGTCGGGGATATCGACGATTTGAGATTCGAAGTCGTACATTGCATGACCTTTCAATGGGTTGCCGAAATTTCAGCAGCGGTTATATGCCCGCGGTGGCGGTGCCGGATTGCGAAGGGGCGACGACCTTGAGCGGCTTTACGAGAGAATCCTCGTGCGAAGCCGGCGCGGCTGTCTCTTCGTTTTTGGCCTTGGTGGACTCGGAGCGAGTGATTTCCTCATCGAGTGCATCGATGTCGGCGTCCTCGACCACGGCGTTGAGCGACTCAAAAACACGGTTCTTGAGCAGCGCAGTGTGCACACCTTCTGTCAGGTCGTGAAGCTTCTTAAACGCACGCTCGAGTTTGGCGTCGCGCTCGTCATCGGAGGTATCCATTCCGAGCATGCTCACGAGCACCTGCTCAAACATCGAGGACTCGCGGTTGGCGGAAGACACGTACTGACGCAGGTTGCGCGGCTCGATATGGAAGCGTGACAGCTCGGAGCAGTAGCGGATGATCGGGAAATCGCGACCATCGACGAGCTCACGATTTTGCGGACTCTTGATGATGCGAATGAGGTCGTTCTCGGCGAGCGAGCGGATAAACGAAATCTCGACGCCCAGCATATCGGGAATGGTCTCGATGGGATGCAACTTTTGCTTAGTCTCCTTGGGCTCCGTCTTGAGCGGAACATCGGACAGCAAGCCCACCTCGTAGGCGAGCGTCGACAGGTCCGTGGCGTTTTCCAAGCGCTGCTTAATCACGTTGAGTGGCATATAGCGGGTCTTCTGCAGGTGCAGAATGACCTCCAGGCGATCAACGTCCTCCTTGGAGTACTGACGGTATCCCTTTGGCGTACGATGAGGGGTAATGAGCCCCTCATCCTCTAGAAATCTAATTTTTGAGTTCGAAAGATCGGGGTATGCGCCTCGAAGTAGGTTGACGACTTGGCCGATACTCAGATAGTTGCGTTCGGCCATGCCCTACTCACCGGTTTCGATGCGCTCCGGCGTGCTCTCGTGGTAGATGAGCGTAAACGTACCGATCTGGACGGAAGAACCGTCGTGCAGCGGGGCTGCATTGACGATGGCACCGTCGACCCAGGTGCCATTGAGCGAGCCCAAGTCCTCGATGCGAGCGCCGAGGCCCTCGCGAATAATGCGCGCGTGGCTGCGCGAAACGGTCATGTCATTGAGGAAGATGCCGTTCGCAGGATCGCGGCCGATGGTGGTCACGTCGTCCTCGAGTTCAAAAGCGGCACCAGTCTGCGGACCCTTGACGATGGACAGAACGGGGGCGGTGATGCGCACGTTGGCCATGAGGTCGGGAACGGTGACGTCGCTTGAAGGAACGCGGAATACGCAGGTAGCGTCCGCGGCCTTATCATTCTGAGGCATATTGTTAACCATGTTGTCCATGACAACCCCTAACTTATCGCGGACCTGCCGCAAATAATGAACCGTACGTAATCATACCCCAACGAATCAGTCTTCGATTTCAGGGTTCAGAAAGTCGATGTCCTCGTCCTCGGGATGCGCGAGAGCCTGTTTAATGGCCGCTCCGCCCTTAATGGAGTAGATGACAGCCGTGAGCATGGAGAAGATCACGCCGCCGTACACAAAGAAGATGCCGAGGGGCACCGAGCTTCCGTTGAGGCCCGGGAAGGCCGTAAGGGATGAAGGTAAAAGATGCAGGCCGTCAATAACGGGGAAACCGAGCAGCATGAGCGAGAAACCAGTCATGAGCAGCGCTGTGGCAATCTTTCCCGGGAAGACGACATCGATGGGGCGACGGTGATAATGACGAACGATAAGCGTGCCGATGCCCAGATAGATGTCGCGGCCAATAATGAGCACGCAGACCCAGATGGGTAGCTCTCCGCGGACCACCAGTCCCAAGACGCCGGTGAACAGCAGCGCACGGTCGCAGATGGGATCCATGACCTTGCCGAGCCATGAGACCGTCTTAGTCATGCGGGCGATCTGGCCGTCCATCCAGTCGGTGGAGGCGGCAACGGCGTAGATAACAATGGCGATGACGCGGTTGTTGTCCGTCACAAACAGGTACAGAAATACCAGGGTGAGGATCAGGCGCGTAAAGGTGATGAAATTGGAGATCGTAAAGATCTTATTCGACGGGTAATCGGAAGTGCCGATAAGCTCCTTTTTGATCTTCTTTTTGATGCCCACAGGACTCCCCCGCTGGTTAACGACAAAACTTTCGATACTATACCCGTTCCGGCGATGTCTATCCAGCGTAAGCATAGAGAGTCCAGACATGTGGAGGGCGCTTTTAGGCGGCGGGGATTTCGCATTCGTGTACATCAGCCTCCAAACATGTCGAAAAATGTCGATTTTGGTGGCTGATGTACACGTTTTGATTCGGTGATTACATCGAGCGGGAACGTTGTTGCTTTAAGCAAAATAATCATGGTGATTAAAACAAAAAAGGTCAGGCACTAGGTGCCTGACCTGCAAACTTCTGGTCGGGACGACTGGATTCGAACCAGCGACCCCTTGACCCCCAGTCAAGTGCGCTACCAAGCTGCGCCACGTCCCGAAGCCTTTGTTTGTTGCTGTGCTCTCGCTCGCAACAGGGAGTATATTAACCCGAAACTTTGCCCTTGTGCAAGAACTTTTTTAAATATTTTGAAGCAAGTCCAAAATTGTATCTGCGAGCTGGGGTTTTGTTAGCACGGGAAGTTCTTGCGTGCCCGCTTTGCTCACGATCCAGGCCTTGTTGGTATCGGTTCCAAAGCCCGAATCGGCGCGCGAGACATCGTTGGCGATAATGGCATCGCAACCCTTGCGCGCAAGCTTGCGCTGCGCGTACTCCACGACGTTATCGGTCTCGGCCGCAAAGCCGATCACGCACCGCTCTCCCTTTTGGCGCGAGAGCTCGGCCAAAATATCGACCGTCTCGACCAGTTCGATGCGATTCAGGCGCTCGTTGGCCTTTTTGAGCTTATGGTCGGCAGGGGTCGCGGGGGTGTAGTCGGCGACAGCGGCCGCACAAATGGCCGCATCAGCCGTCTGAAAGGCGCTCAGCGCTGCCTGCAGCATCTCTTCGGCGGTCTGCACGCGCACGCACTCCACGCCGTGGGGAACATCGAGCGATGTCGGCCCCAGCACAAGCGTGACCGCAGCACCGCGGCGAGCGGCCTCCCCCGCCAGGGCGATGCCCATCTTGCCCGACGACCGGTTTCCGATGAAGCGTACGGGGTCGATCGGCTCGTGCGTGGGGCCGGCGGTGATCACGATTCGCTTGCCCGCAAGGTATTGCGGGACGGGGTTCAGCACCTCGCAGATGGCCTCGACGATGTCCTCGGGCTCGTTCATGCGTCCCGTGTCCACGTCGCCGCAGGCAAGGTAGCCGCTGCCGGGTCCCACCACATGGACACCACGCTCGCGCAGCGTGGCCATGTTGGCCTGCGTCGCCGGCGCCTTCCACATGCCGTTGTTCATAGCGGGTGCGATCACGATGGGTCGCGGCGTCGCAAGCAGCGTGGTGGAGATGAGGTCATCGGCGATACCGTTTGCCATCTTGGCGATGATATTGGCCGTCGCGGGCGCCACGACCACCAGATCGGGCTCCTGCGCCAGCGAAATGTGGTGGATGGGGTCGGAGGGATCGTCGAATAGGCCCACGGCAACGGGCTCGTTGGTGAGCGCGCGGAAGGTAAGCGGCCCCACGAACTCCGTGGCATGCTCGCTCATAACGACCTTGACGCGCGCGCCGCGCTTTTGCAGCAGGCGCACGATATTGCACGACTTATAGGCGGCGATCCCGCCGGTAATGCCCAGCAGGATCGTTTTTCCCTCAAGTTGCATTGAATTGTTGGATGCCGTCATCGTTTAAGCTTCCTTGCTCGGGAGTACCAGGAGGCGGTGGCAGTACGGGCAGTGCGTAATTGACCTACCGTCGTGGTTGAGGTCGCTCATGGACGATGCCTGCAGCGCGGTGTGGCAGACTGTGGGGATGTTGCCCTGGATGGTCTCGACGGCCAGGCCGCGGAACTGCTTGAGCAGACGCTCGTAGTCGGTGAGCACGTCGGCCGGCAGCGTGGCGGCAAGCGCGGTGCGTTCCTTAGTGGCGGCGTCAATCTGAGCCTGCAGGTCGGCAGCCTTAGCGCGGGCGGCCTTGGTATCGGCCTTCACGCCCTCCTCGAACTTGGCGATAATTGCCTGTGCGCGGGCCTCGCGGTCGAGCGCCTCCTTATGGGCGACAACGACGTCCTTGCGGGTGTGCTCAATCTTGTCCAGACGCTTGGCCAGGGTTGCGAGTTCATTCTCCAGGTCCTGAACCTCACGGTAGTCGGAACCGTCGACGTGGCGCTTCTTGGCAGCCTCAATGGCGTTGTTGGTCTGAATCTCGGTGGTGTTGAGATCGTCGAGCTCAATGTCCAGGTCCTTGCGCTGGGCGTAGAGCTTGGTCATCTCGGCTTTGAGCTTAACGTAGGTCTTACGCTTGGAAGCGAGCTCCTTGAGCTCCGGCATATTGGCAAGTTCGCTCTTGTTGCGGGCGAGCTCCAAATCGATCTGTTGCAGCTTGAGTAGCGTAGCGCCGGCGCTCATAAGTTCTCTCCTTTTGTCACAGTCCACCATTGGCAAGGGTTCAGTATTTTAATCGCATGACGGGGGTCGACCCCGGCGTCAACTGCAGAGTTCATCAATATATCAACGAACGGCTCCTCGGAGCGGTCGTGGCCGAGCAAGATCACCGGTAGCCCACGCAAGGCAAGGTCCTGCGCCACGTGATAGCCTGTCTCGCCCGTCACGACAACATCCGCACCGGCGGCGATGGCGAGCTCTCCAAAGTCGCCCAGGGAGCCGCCCAAAATGGCGACGGTGCGGCACGGGCGATCAACTTCGCCCCACACACGCGGGTCGCTGCCGAAGGCTGTGGCAGCACGGGTGGCAAGATCGCGCAGCGTGCACGGGTCGTTGAGCGTTGCAAGCGCGCCCAGGCCGGTCGGCTCGGGGTCGTCCACGTGCTCCAGTGAGCTCACGGGTACGGCACCCAGCAGCTCACTCAGGCAGACGCGGGCTTCGTGCGAGCGGTCCAGGTTGGTGTGGAGCGAGATAATGCTCACGCCGCAACGCGCTGCCTCGTAGAGCGCCGCGCTGCATTGGGGGCGTGCGGAATCCGACGGACAAAACGCCTCGGGCGCCTTGATGTATATGGGATGATGCGTCAGCAGCACGTTGGCGCCGCCTTCTTGGGCGCGGCGAACATTAGCTTCGGTCGCATCGAGCGCGCAGGCAACGCCGGTGATCTCCGCGGCCGGATCGCCAACGGAGAGTCCTACGTGATCCCAGCCCTCGGCGTCCGCCTTGGGGTAGCGCGCCAGCAGCCCACGTTCAAGCTCGGCGACGATCATGCGGCACCCACGATCGAGAGCAGCGTCTGGGCAAACTCGTCCAGGTCGACAGGGTTCACACGGTCATCAAACGAGATACGCAGAGCGCCCAATGCCTGCTCGCGACCAATGCCCATGGCGCTGAGAACATGGCTCGGGTCCATGCTGCCGCTCGAGCATGCCGAGCCTGCCGACACCTCAAAGCCGGCGGCGTCGAGCTTGATGATGAGCTCCTCGGAGTCCATGCCGTCAATGTAGATCGATACCATGCCGGGCAGACGGTCGGCTTGCGCGTAGTCGCCCATGGTGGCGTGAATGCGCGGATGAGCCGTAAGCGTGGCGTAGAGCTTATCGGATAAGACCTGCAGCGTCGCGCGCTCCTGGGCCACGTTCGGCAACAGCGCGGAAGCGGCAGCGGCAAAAGCAAGCTGTGTACGCAGGTCCTGCGTGCCGGCACGACGACCGGCCTCCTGTCCGCCGCCAAAGATGCGCGGGCGCAGCGGCGTGCGGCTCTTAAGGTAGAGCGCGCCGGATGCCACGGGGCCGCCGATCTTGTGCGCGGCAACGGTCATAGCATCGACGCCCAGCTCGGTGACATCGAGCGGAATATGCAAGTACCCTTGGATGGCATCGGTATGAAACAGGGCGCCGGCAGCATGTGCGGCCGCGGCAAGCTCGCGGATGGGCTGCGCCACGCCGGTCTCGTTGTTGGCAACCATGATGCTCACGAGCGCCACGTCGTTGCCGAGCAGTTCGACAAGCGTGGCAGGCTCAATGTAGCCCATGCGGCAGGGCTGCACCAAGTCGACGGTAAAGCCGGCGGCACGCAGCAGCGGCAGGTTGTCCAGAATCGAATCGTGCTCGATGGCCGAAACGATTACACGATCGCGCTTGCGATCGCGCTGACGAGCACCCTCGGCAAGACCGAGCAGCGCCAGCTGGTTGGCCTCGGTGCCGCCGTTGGTAAGGATGATCTCGGACGGGCGAACGCGTGCGCCAAAGCTACGGGCGATCTCGCGACGAGCGACTTCTAGGCGTGCGGCGGCCTTGCGGCCAAGCGAGTGCAGCGAGTTGGGGTTGACGCCGGCAATCTCGCTGTCGTCGTACTCGCGCTGCGCAAGGAGCGCCTCGGCGCGCATGGGCGTCGAGGCGGCATAGTCAAGATTCACGGGTATGCGGTTTTGACCTGCTGTCATAAGGGTTTATGCCTCCTGTGCGGCCTCGTTGCCCAGCTTCTGCAGTAGCGCAACCTCGGCAGCGGGATCTTCGGACTTAAATACGGCGGAGCCGGCCACCAGAACATCGGCACCGGCCTTAACGACCTCGGCGATGTTTTTGGAAGAGATGCCGCCGTCGACCTCGATCATGGGCGACACGCCGTGGCGCTCACACATGGCCTTGAGCTCGTGCAGTTTGGCGATGGTGCCGGGGATAAAGCTCTGGCCGCCAAAGCCGGGGTTCACGCTCATGAGCAGCACCATGTCAACAATGTCGATGATGCTATCGAGCACGCAGACGGGCGTGGCGGGGTTGAGCACCACACCGGCCTTGACGCCGCGCTGCTGCAGATGCGTGAGCGTGCGGTGCAGGTGCGTGGAGGCCTCGTAGTGCACGGTGATCATGTCGGCACCGGCGTCGGCGTACCAATGGACCGTCTCGTCGGGGTTCGACACCATCAGGTGCGCGTCGACCGGCACATCGGTGGAGCGCTTGACGGCCTTAAGGATGTCAACGCCAAAGGTGAGGTTGCCGGTAAAGTGACCGTCCATAACGTCGAAGTGCACAAAGTCGGCGCCGGCGATTTTGTCGAGCTCGCCCTTGAGGTTGGCCATGTCGGCCGAAAGGACGGACGGAGCGATTTTGATGGAACCCATGGTAGAAGCCTTTCTGCGCTAGTCGGTGAGTCCGTAGAACTCTTGAGAAGGGACGCGTTCGGTAAGAATCTCGAGCGCCCTATCCAAAGTAACACCGTTGTAGAGCGTTTGCTCCACGGCAAAGGTGAGCGGAATGTCTACGCCCAGTGAACGGGCAAGTTCGCTGACGCTGCGGGCCGCGACGGCGCCCTCGACCACCATATGCGTGCGCTCCTGATACTCGTCGAGCGACACGCCGTGGGCAAACTCGTAGCCAAAGGTGCGGTTGCGTGAATGCTCCGAGGTGCAGGTGGCAATGAGGTCGCCCATGCCGGCAAGTCCCATACAGGTCATAGCTTGACCGCCGCGGGCGTGCACCAGACGGCTGATCTCGGCCAGACCGCGCGTCATGATAAGGGCAAGCGTGTTGTCGCCTGCGCCCGAGCCGGCGGAGATGCCGCACACGATGGCGATGACATTTTTCATGGCGCCGCAAACCTCGACACCGGTCATGTCTTGCGAGAGGTAGATGCGGAAGGCCGTGGACAGGAGCAGGTCCTTAAAGGTCTCCCCTATCTGCGGATTTTTGCTGGCGATGACGGCGGCAGAAAGTCCGCCGCGGCAGATTTCCTCAGCATGGTTGGGGCCCGAAAGCGCCGCGACACGTGCTTCGTTGCCGATCTCGCTGGCGATGACCTCGCTCATGAGCAGGCCGGACTCGGGCTCAATGCCCTTGGTGAGGCAGAGCACCGGGGTATCGGCGGCGATAAAGGGCGCGGCCTGGTGGCACACGCTGCGAAGGTGCGTCGAAGGAACGGCAAAGATGATGGCCTCGGCGCCGTCGAGTGCCTGCATCAGCTCCGTCGTGGCGAAGACGTTGCAGGGCAGCACGTAGTCCACCAGATAGCGGGGGTTGCGATGCTCACCGTTAATGCCGGCGGCCGTCTGCTCGCTATGGGCCCACATGGTCACGCGCTCGGCTCGCGCAGCGGCAAGGCCGGCGACGGCGGTTCCCCAGGAGCCGGAGCCAATCAGCGCAACATTCATGACTCTCTCCTACTTATCGCCGGGCTCGGTGACGCGCTTGGTAAACGAGAGCTTGGACTCCTTACCGGTCATGAGCTTTTTGATGTTCGCGCGATGGGCCCACACCACGGTGATGCCGATTAGCGCCATGCAAAACTTGAGGCCCAGGCTGCTGTACGGAAAGACTGCGCAGGCAGCGATGGGAAGTCCGATGGCAGCGGCGAGCGAGCCCACCGACACAAACTTGGTGATGGCGACGGCCACGATAAACATGCCCAGCAGCGACAGGCCAATGGGCCAGTACCAGGCGAGGATGACGCCCAGGCCCACGGCGATACCCTTACCGCCGTGGAAGTTAAGGTAGGGCGAGAAGATGTGTCCCCACACGGCCGCCAGGCAAATGACGCCGAGCATCCAGTCGCCGGCAGCACCGGGAGCCATAATGCTCGGCGGAAAACCATAGCCCAGATCGGCGATAAGCGGACGGGCGATGACAACGCAGATGGCGCCCTTCAGGCAGTCGAGCAGCAGCGTGAGCGCCGCGACCTTGGGGCCGGCTACGCGCAGGGCGTTGGTGGTGCCGATGTTACCGGAGCCCGCCTTGCGGATGTCCGTGTGGTTGAACACGCGGCCCAAGATCAGGCCAAACGGAATCGCTCCGATAAAGAACGAGACCACGGCGCAGATGGCGGTCAGCAGAATTGGATTATGCATCCTTTTGCTCCTTCTTCCTAAAGAAGAGTCGAATGGGTGTGCCGGCAAAGTCGAAGGTCGAGCGCATGCGGTTCTCGATGTAGCGCTGATAGGTGTCGTTGACCAGATCGCTGTGGTTGACGAAGAACGTGAACGTCGGCGGGTTGACGCCCGTCTGGGTCACGTAGTGCATGCGCAGGCGGCGCTTGCCGTCCACCACGGTATGACCGAACTCGCGCAGGTCGGTGAGGAACGTGTTGAGGCGCGAGGTGCTGATCTTTTGCGAGCGCGTCTTTTCGGCGGCGTCTACCATTGCCCAGATCTTCTCGACGCTGCGGCCGGTCAGGGCAGAGATGCGCAGGTACTGGGCCCAGGGAGCCATGACGCCCAGACGGCGGTCGATGGTCTCCATGCAGGCCTCGCGCTTGCGGTCGTCGTCGAGCAGGTCCCACTTGTTGAGCAGCACCACGATGGCGCATCCGCGCTCGATGGCAAGACCCATGACCTTCTGGTCCTGCTCGGTAACGCCCACGGAGGCGTCGACGACGAGCAGCGCCACGTCGGCGCGGTCGATGGCGCGCAGGCCGCGAACCATGGAGTAGTACTCGATGTTCTCGTACACGGTGCTCTTCTTGCGAATGCCCGCGGTGTCGACCATGCGGTAGTGCTTGCCGTTGCGCTCGACGACCGTGTCGATGGCGTCGCGCGTGGTGCCGGCAATGTTGGACACGATGGAGCGGTCGGCGCCCAGGATGCGGTTGAACAGCGAAGACTTACCGGCGTTGGGGCGGCCGATGATGGCGACGTTCAGCGCGTCGGGGAACTCATCGGCGACCTCGTCCTCTTCCTCCGGAAGCAGGGCCACGATATCGTCGAGCAGGTCGCCCGTGCCATGACCATGCAGGGCCGAGAGCGGCGTGGGCTCACCGATGCCGAGCGAATAGAACTCCCAGATGCTGTCGTTCTCGCGATCGGGGTTGTCGAGCTTGTTCACCAGCAGAAAGACCGGCTTGTCGCAGCGCTTGAGCATGCGGGCGACCGACTCGTCCTCCTCGGTGACGCCGGTGCGGCCGTCGACCACAAACAGGATGACGGCGGCTTCCTCGGCGGCGGCGAGGGCCTGGTCGCGAATGGACGTGGCAAAGACGTCATCGCTCTTGAGCGGTTCGATGCCGCCCGTGTCGACGATGGTGAACTCGCGGCCGTTCCAATCGGCCGTGTGGTACGAGCGGTCGCGCGTGACGCCGCGGGACTCGTGGACGATGGCGTCCGAGGTCTGGGCCAGGCGGTTAACGAGCGTGGACTTGCCCACGTTGGGGCGTCCGACGACGGCGACGATAGGTTTCATCTGCACTCCTTTAATGGGTAGGGTCAGTGGAAATGTTAGAGTCCGCGGGCACAATGCCAAGGATGTGCTCCAGGGTATCGAGCAGCTCATGCGGCATGGTCGACACCACATGAACCTCGGCGCCGCGACTGGTAAGGCTTGCGAGTAAATCGTCACGATGATACTCGTCAAGCGTCATGCCGTCAGCGTTGAACATGAGCTTAGGCACAAAGAGCATAACCCCCGAGAGGTCCTGCGGCAGCTGCTCCAGAATGTCACACGCGACGATGAGGCCGGTCACGTCCACGTTGCCGCCAAAGTAGCGGTTCTTGATGGCCGTGACAGTGCCGGCGAGTCCCTGTGACGACTCCACAAAGCGCGCCACGGTGTCGCGCGCGCTGGCGCCGGAAAGGCACAGGAGGCGCTGGCCGCGCCCGGCAATTGCCTCGCGAACGCGGGCCAGGCGCTCGGCGTCGGCGGCAAGCACGTCGTCGGTCTCGTCCAGATACGAGCGGATCATGCCGATGCCGTCGTAGTACTGCGGGTAGCCGTCGTAGAAGTCCGCCTCGGGAGGATCGATGCCGGCGTCCAGATAGAATTCATCGCTCATCTGGAAGGTGTGGCGGCCAAAGCGCTCGTAGGCTCGATCCTGGAAGGGACGGATCATGGCAATGGTCTCGCGCGCGAGCTCAGGTTTGTCGCTGTATGACCAGGTAAAGCGATTCTGGTGCTTGGTAAAGCCCAGCGGTACGATGCCCAGGCTCGTGATCTGCTCGTGCTCCTCGCAAAAGCGTAGGGTCTTTTGCAGCTCCTCACCGTCGTTCATGCCGGGACACAGCACGATCTGCGCGTGGATCTCGATGCCGGCGGCCATGATGGCCTCGAGCACGTCCATGCCGCGCTGGGCGTTACGGCCCATCATGCGGCGACGGACGTCGGGGCTCACGGCGTGGACCGACACATTCATGGGGCTCATGTTGCGTTCGATGACGTTTTGCACGTCGTCGTCGGTGAGGTTGGTCAGCGTGACAAAGTTGCCCTGCAAAAAGCTCAGGCGGTAGTCGTCATCGCGGATATAGAGCGTGGAGCGGCCGCCCTTGGGCAGCATCGTCATAAAGCAGAACACGCAGGCGTTTACGCAGGTACGCATGCCGTCAAAGATGGGGCCATCGAACTCAAGGCCCCAGTCCTCTCCCGGGAAGCGGTCGAGCTCGACGGAGGTGACGGTGTTGTCGCGCGGATCGAAAACCTCCAGGTCGACGGTATCATCGTCGGCCTCCCAGAGCCACACGATCATGTCGGTGAGTGTCTCACCGTTGACCGTGAGCACGCGCATTCCCGGCTCGATACCCACATCCCACGCGGGCGATTCGGGACGAACGCTCTTTACGAGCGCGCCCTCACCCGGCTCGGGGTCGCGGCTGCGCCCGTAATCGGCCACCTCGGCGGCGTATGCGGGTACGGTCTGGTCCATGATTAGCGGCAAAGCTCCTTGATGCGCGCGACGGCGCGTTCGATGTGTTCTTGCGGTGTGGAAGCGCCGGCGGTGATACCGATGTGGCGCGCGCCGGCAAACCATGCGGCCTCGAGCTCGCTTGCCTCCTCGATATGATGCGTGTGCTCGCAGGCGTCTGCGCAGATCTGCGCCAGGCGGCGGGTGTTGCCGGAGTTTTTGCCGCCCACGACGACCATGCAGTCGCAGCGGTTGGCAAGTGCGGCGGCGGCCTGCTGGCGCTCGCTCGTGGCGGCGCAGATGGTGTTGATCACGCGCAGTTCCTGCACACGCGGGGTGATGGCAGCTACGACGTCGGCGAGGTTCTGTGCGGTCTGGGTAGTCTGTACAACGAGGCCCACCTTGCCCTTGAGCGGCAGCGCGTCCGCATCGGCGGCACAGCTTACGACCTGCGCATCATCGCCGGCGTGGCCCAGGATGCCCTCGACTTCGGGGTGGCCCGGCTCGCCCACGACCACCACGTGATAGCCCTCTCGTACCAGGCGTTCCGCCGCCATGTGGACCTTTTTCACGTAGGGGCAGGTGGCGTCGACCACGGTAAGACCGCGATCGTGAGCCGCCTCGATCACCTGCGGCACCACGCCGTGGGCGCGGATGATTACGGTGCCCGATGCCGCGTCGTTCAGGGTCTCGGCCAAGCCAATGCCGGCCTCGGCGAGCTCGCGCACGACGATGGGGTTATGGATGAGCGGGCCCAGGGTGTGGACCTGAGCGCTCTCCCCTGCCTGCGGCGCGGCGGCCAGCGCCATGTCGAGCGCGCGCTGCACGCCGTAGCAGGTGCCGGCATGGGCTGCGATCTCGATGGTGGGCGCGCCGCCCTGGTCGGACGCGGTCGCGGTGGTGCCCATAACGTTCTCGTCCATGGCTAGAACCTGCCCGGATGCTCGGCGCACAGCTCGTCTCGCATGGCGTAGACGCGGTTCATGGCCTCGGACTCAAACCAGGCCAGACGCTCCGTGCGCTTAAGCCCGGCTGGCGCGTCGGAAAGCGAGATGGCCTTGCCGGCGCGGATCCAGCACTTCTTGGGGCGCATGATCTTTTTGCCCGCAGGCGTGATGTCGGACCAGCCACAGATGGCGAGCGGGTTCACGGGTGCCTTGCCCATCTGGGCGATGAGCGCAAAGCCGCCGTGGACCTCGGGTTTGATCTCGCGCGAGCGGATGCGCGTGCCCTCGGGGAAGATCAGGACGTCCTCGCCGCGCTGCAGCGCATGCTGGGCGGCACGCAGGCACTTCATATCGGCAGTACCACGCTCCACGGGGATGCCACCAACGCGGCTAAAGGCCCAGCGTACGATCTTGCTCTTGGCAAACTCGGACTTAAAAATGGGGCGAATGCGGCGGCCGCCAAAGAACAGCGCCGTCTCTACAGCCAAAAGCTCGGCCATCGAGGTGTGGTTGCAGATGACCACGCTGCCGCGGCCTTCCTGGCGCTCAAACAGCAGATCGGCGTCCTCTACCTTCCAGCGCCACATGAGCTTGGAGAAGGCCCAAAGGATTGCCATGACCACGAAGACGGTGCCGCGGATGAGCACGGGGAACTCGGCATAAGGGGCGTTGTAGTAATCCTCGGGCGTCTGCTTAAACAGGCGCATGGGCTACCTCCTTTGGTTGATGAGGTCCTCGATAATGTGGACGACCTCGTCTATGGTGTGTGCGGTGGAGTCGACGTGCACGGCGTCCTCGGCGGGCACGAGCGGCGCCACCTCGCGGCTGCTGTCGAGCTTGTCGCGCTGCTTGAGGGCATCGAGGGTCTCGTCGACTTCGGCCTCGAGCTGCTCGCTGGTGAGCGGCTGGGCGTCGTTTTGGTGGCGCTGCAGCACGCGGCGACGGGCGCGCTCGCGCGGGTCGGCGGTCAGGAACACCTTGACCTGCGCGTTGGGGAACACGACGGTTCCGATGTCGCGACCCTCGGCCACGATGTCGCGATCCTCGGCGGCGCGGCGCTGATGGACGAGCATGGCCGCGCGCACGCCCGGGTAGGCCGAGACCTTGGACACGTTGGCGTCGACCTGCGGGGTGCGGATGGCAGCCGAGGCGTCCTGGCCATCAATGGTCAGACGTGTGTCCTCGCCGGTGCCGTTGGTAAAGCGGATTTCGATCTGCTCGGCGAGGGCGTCGATGGCAGCCTCGTCGTCCAGGTCGATGCCGCGGTCGAGCGCGGCGAAGGTGACGGCGCGATACATGGCGCCCGTATCGAGCTTGTTAAAGCCCAGCTGGCGGGCGATCTCCTTGGCGATGGTGGACTTGCCGGAACCGGCGGGGCCGTCGATGGCGACGATCATGCAATGCTTCCTTTCGGTGGTTGACGTGCTGGTATGGGACGCGGGCGCTGCGGCTTGGCGGGCTGCCTAGCCGGTGTAGCGCTCGCGGTAGGTGTTGCGCTTGGGCGCGGAGCCGTGGCTGCCGTGGTGACGCGTGCGTGCCGCGGGCGTGCCCTGGGGCTTGCCGCTGTCGCGCTTGGAGCTGGCCTGCTTAGGCGGGATGCCGCCGGCCTTGAGGATTTGCACCTCGCGGTCGGTGAGCTCGCGCCACGAGCCCTTGGCCACATCCTTGAGCTCCAGGCCGGCAAAGTTGCTGCGATGCAGGCGTATCACCGGGTGGTGGATCTTGCCCAGCATGCGCTTGACCTGGTTCTTGCGGCCTTCGCGGATGATGACCTCCACGGCGGTGGTACCGGGCTTCACACCCTGCGGGGCCACGGCTTCAGCCTCGCGCGCGTTAATGATTCGGCAGATCGCCGGCTGGCATAGGCCGTCGTCGAGCTCGATGCCACGGCGGAGCGGTTCCAAGTCGCGATCGGTCAGCTGCCCGTCCACGAGTGCCTGGTAGGTCTTATAGACATGCTTGCTGGGGTGCAGCAAGTCCTGTGACAGGTCGCCGTCGGTGGTAAAGAGCAAAAGGCCTGTGGTGTCGCGGTCCAGGCGACCCACCGGGAAAAGTCCCGGAAAGCGGTCGCGCGGGACCAGGTCGGCCACACAAGGGCGCTCCTGCGGGTCGCTCATGGTGGTGAGGTAGCCGGTCGGCTTGTAGAGCATCAGGTATACGGCGCCCTGGTCGAGCTTGACGGGCATGCCGTCGACCTCAATGTGATCGTGGTCGACATCGACCTTGGTGCCCAGCTCGGTCGCGACCTGGCCGTTGACGGTCACGCGGCCAGCGGTCATCAGGTCCTCTGAGCCGCGACGGCTCGCCACGCCCGCGCGTGCCAAAAAGCGCTGCAGGCGCATGGTGTGCGGGTAGACGGACACCGCGTCGCCTACGGGCGCTGCGGTGTCCGTGGCGCTTGCGACGCGCGTCTCCCCTGCTTCGTTAGTCCTCGTCATGTATATCCTCCGAGGTAGCACCTGTGAGCAGAAGCTCCTCTTCATCGGTGTCCTCAACATCGGTATCGATCAGTTCGCGCTCTTCGTCCAGATCTTCGGCCTGTTCCTCGAGCGTAGACTGAATGCTGCGGCCGCTCAGGCGCTCGCGGATAAACTGGCGCGACTGCTCGTCGGGGGCAAACTGCTCCAGATCGGGCAGGTCGCGGGTGGAGCGCAGACCGAACTTTTCCAAGAAGGCGTTGGTCGTGCCGTAAATGATGGCCTGACCGCGCTGGGGGTCACGGCCGAGCTCGCGCACCAGACCCTTGTCCACGAGCGACGCGATGACGCCGTCTGAGTTGACGCCGCGGATGCCCTTGACCACCTCGCGCGTTACGGGCTGGTGGTATGCGATGACGGCCAGGGTTTCGAGCGCCGCCTGGGACAGCTTTTGCGTGTCCCAGCTCAACACATAGGCCTCGACCACGTCGTGGTAGGCGGGGTGCGTGAACAGGCGCCAGCCGCCGGCGACCTCGCGCAGCTGAAAGCCGCGGTTGGCCTCCTCGTACTCAACCTTGAGCTCGGCGAGCAGCGACGCGCACTCGCCGGGGGCGATATCCAGTGCGCCGGCCAGCGCGGGCGCACTCACTGGGTCGCTTGACACCAGCAGCAGCGCCTCGAGGGCGCCTTTGAGGCTGTTTGCCTCCAGCGTGGAAAGGGTTGACATGGTTGCGGCTCCTATTCGGTGAGCTCGGGGCCCTCGCCGGGCACATAGGCCTCGGCGCCTTCGACGCGGTTGATACGGATGGTTCCAAAGATCTCGTCCTGGCTCAGCGTGAGCGAGCCGCGCTTGACGAGCTCAAGCATAGCTAGGAAGGTGACGACGAGCTGCTCGGTGGTGGCATCGCCGTCCAGTAGCTCGCGGAAGGTGCAGGTTTGGTGCGCCATGGTAAAGCGGTCGACTGAGGCCACCGTCAGGTCGAGCGGAACGCGATGGGGTGCCACGTGCTCGGCCTCCAGCAAGAAGGTCTGTCGCTTCCCGTCCA
This sequence comes from Collinsella aerofaciens, assembly GCF_020709435.1. Taxonomy (GTDB): domain Bacteria; phylum Actinomycetota; class Coriobacteriia; order Coriobacteriales; family Coriobacteriaceae; genus Collinsella; species Collinsella aerofaciens_AU. Next base: position 3,629 of record NZ_JAJFDP010000022.1, on the reverse strand, counting down.
GGTCGGCGCAGATGACGGCGAGACCGCGCAGCGTGATGCCGGCAAGGTAGTCGGGCATAAGGCCTAGGAACTCGGGGTCGGGGCCGGCCACACGCGGGTGCATGCGGCTTTCGGCCTGCATGCGGGCACCGAGGGCTGCAGCCGCGCCTTTAAACTGCTTGTAGGCAATCAGGCGCTGGATCAGGACCTCGCGCAGGGCGTCGCCGTCAAGCGTGCTGAGCTCCTCAAGGTCTTCGTCGAACTCGTCATCGTCGTCATCGACTTTGCGCGGGGCCTCCTGCGGCACCAGAGAGGCAGCCTTGATGTCCAAAAGGGTTGCCGCGACCAGCAAAAAGTCGCTCGCCACGTCCAGGTCCAGCGCCTCGATGCGCTCGGCCTCGGCAAGGTACTGCTCGGCCACGTCGCTGATGGAGATGGCGCCGATATCTACTTTTTGGCGGGTTACCAGCTGCAGCAGCAGGTCGAACGGTCCGCTGTAGACCTGCGTCGACACGCGATACGACATCTTCGACCTCCTTTGACGGCGCCTTCGCGGCGCGGTTTGGGTGCATGTTGCGACCGTTTTGCACGGTCGACCTGTTAGTTTACCTTAGATACCGGCGATTGCGAAGTTAAGCAGCTGCTCAGCAAGTGGATACACGGTAACGTCGAAATAGCGGCCGATCACATCGATGCCGGTCCACATGGGCAACAGGTACAGAACCAGGATGAGGATGGGCATGGCGTATTGCTGCAGGCGGTAGTAGTTGGCGAGCGCCTTGCCCTTGAGGAACGGCACGATAATCGATGAGCCGTCGAGCGGCGGGATCGGGATGAGGTTAAAGAACGCGAGCGACAAGTTGACCACGATAAACGTGGCGCCGAAGTTCATAATTTGCGACGCCAGGGCAAATGACATGCTGGTGTAGAGGTTGCCATAGGTCAGGCGCATGAGGGCGGCAGCAAGACACGCGAGTGCGATGTTCGATGCGGGGCCGGCTACGCTCACCAGGACCTCGTCGCGCTTGGGGTGCTTGAGGTTGTTGAGGTAGACGGGCACGGGCTTGGCGAAGGCAAACACCGGGCCACCGGCTGCGAGCATGAGCAGCGGCAGGATGATGGTGCCAAACGGGTCGATATGGTTGAGCGGGTTGAGCGAGACGCGTCCGCGCGAACGGGCCGTCTTATCGCCGAGTGCCCAGGCCGCGGCTGCGTGCGCGCTCTCGTGGATAACGATGCCCACGATGACGGCAATCGCGCTGGCGAGCAGGTTCATGAGGTAGCTGCTGGACATGGTGCTCCCCTAGCGGACGCGGCGCGAGGTGCGCGTGAGCAGGTAGTCGGCCACAAACAGAATGACGGCGACGATGGCATAATCCAGGCGGAACACGCCGCCAAAGGGCGAGGTGATAACGCCGTAGCCTGCAATGGCGCTCGGCAGTGCGCGCGAAAGCTCAACGACAAAGCCCACGATCTGCAGCTTGGCGGTGAGGCCGCTAAAACACAGCAGCACGGTCATCGCGCTCATAAAGATGCCGCAGATGCGACAGGCGGTGGCGATGATGCTCATCGCCACGGCGGTGGCCTTACGAGAGTTCACGCGCGGTCTCCTCTTCGATCTGGGTGGAAAGCTCCAGCCATTCATCCTCGAGCTTGGGCAGCTCTTGCTTAAGGCCGTTATATTCCCCCAGCGCGGCGTTGAACTTGTCCTGATCGGCATAAAGCTCTTCGCTCGCCATCAATTCCATAAGCTCGTCATAGCGGGCGCGCTTTTTGTCGAGCTCGGCCTCGATCTTCTTGAGCTGGTTGCGCACGCCCTTGAGCTTTTTGTTGAGCGCGGCGCGGGCCTGGGCCTCGGCGCGCTTTTGCTCCTTGGTCTTTTTGCCCTCGGCGGGCTTGGAGGCGGTGGCGGGGGTGTCGGGCTGGGCCGCGGTGACCTTAGCGGACTTGGTCGCGGCCGGTGCGCTCTCCCCTGCCGCATCGGCCGCGGCGCGGGCTGCGAGGTCCTCGCGCTTGTAGAGGTAGTAGTCGTAGTCGCCATCGTAGACCGTGACCTTGCCGTCGCGGATGTCGATGATGCGGTTGGCCACAGCGCGTACCAGGTGCTCGTCGTGGCTGATCAGCACGATGGTGCCGGGGAAGTTTTGCAGGGCGTTCTCGAGCATGTCTACCGAGTCGATGTCCAGGTGGTTGGTGGGCTCGTCCAGGCACAGGAGCGCCTCGGGGGCCACGAGCATCTTGGCAAGCGCCAGACGCGCCTTTTCGCCGCCGGAGAGGACACGGACCTGCTTCTCGATGGAGTCGTTGTCGCTAAATAGGAAGGCGCCCAGCAGGCTGCGCTGCTGCGGCACGGTCCACTTGGGCGTGACGGTGTCGATCTCTTGCAGGACGGTGTTGGACTCGGTCATGCCCTCGAGCGCGTGCTGGGCGTAGTAGGCCACACCCACGTTGGTGCCCAGGTCGCGGGTGCCGGTGGTGGGCGGTTCCAGGCCGGCGAGGATCTTCATGAGGGTGGACTTGCCGGCGCCGTTGGGGCCGACGAGCGCCACATGCTCGCCGCGGTAGAGCTTGAGGTCGATGTCACTGTAGATGTGCTTGTCGCCGTATGACTTGGAGACGCCCTCGAGGCCCACGACCATATCGCCCGAGCGCGGCGGGTCGGGGAACTTAAAGTCGATATGCTTGTGGCCCTCGGGCAGGATGACGAGCTCCTTTTTGATCTGCTCGATTTTGCGAATGCGCTCCTGGGCCTGGGTTGCCTTGGTGGGCTTGTAGCGGAACTTATCGACGAAGACCTGCATGTGGGCGATGTCGCGCTCCTGGGCGGCGCGCTTGGCGCGCATCTGCTCCAGGTTGTCCTCGCGCTGCTTGAGGTAGCTGCTGTAGTTGCCGGTGTAGGTGGTTACGCGACGGTTTTCGAGTGCGGCGACGTGGTCGACGCAGGCGTCCATGAAGGCGCGGTCGTGGCTGACGATGAGCACGGCGCCGTCGTAGTTGGCGATAAAGCCGCGCAGCCACTGGACGCTTTCGAGGTCCAGGTGGTTGGTGGGCTCGTCGAGCAGCAGCAGGTCGGGGTGGCGCAGGAAGAGCTTAGCAAGTGCGATGCGCATCTGCCAGCCGCCCGAGAACTCGGAGCACGGGCGCTCAAAGTCGGCGACCTTAAAGCCCAGGCCGGACAGGATCTTGCGAGCGTTGCTCTCGAGCTCGTAGCCGCCCAGGTGCTCAAAGCGGTCCTGGACCTGGCCGTACTCGTTGAGGAGCGCGTTGACGTCCTTCCCCTGTTCGGAGAGCTCGGTGATCTGGGCCTGCAGCTCGTTGGCGCGCTCGCCCATGCGGCGGATTTCCTTGGCGGCGGCCATGACCTCGGCAAGGATGGTGGTGTCCTTTTGCTCCAGATTAGTTTCCTGCTCTAGGTAGCCTACCTGGCAGTCCTTGGCGTACTGGACCTGGCCGGCGTCTGGGCTGTCGATGCCCATGATGATCTTGAGCATGGTGGTTTTGCCGGCGCCGTTGGGTCCCACGAGCGCAAAGCGCTCGCCGGGGTTGATCTGGAAGGACGCGCCGCTAAAGAGGACGCGTGCGCCGAAGCTTTTTTCGATCTTGTCGACCAGGAGGATCATGGTGCCGCCTTTGACCTTGTGTGCCAATAT
>NZ_JAJFDP010000021.1:0-32807 GCF_020709435.1 Collinsella aerofaciens | reverse complement strand
GCGCCCCCGCAGTGCCCGCTTCCCCCAAGGACAATTATCAGTGCAGGTAGAAGGCTTGCGTATTCTCTGAAAACCGGGGAATGGTCGACCCATATGGGTTAAACGTAGTAGATAGGCCGTTTTCGTGACGCGGGCCCAAAACAGTCTTTTGGGACGGGTGGTATCCTTGGTAGCCCTGTGCTGCAAACGCACCTTAAACGCAAGGAGTCCCATGGATCTTATCGCCCAGCTCGCCCGCGAGCTCAACCTTAAGGCTGACAACATCGAGGCAGCCGTCAAGCTCATCGACGAGGGCAACACCATTCCCTTTATCTCGCGCTACCGCAAGGAAGCCACGGGTGGCATGGACGACGTCGCCCTGCGCGCACTCGACGAGCGCCTGTCCTACCTGCGCAATCTTGAGCAGCGCAAAGAGGACGTCATTCTGCTCATCGACGCCCAGGGCAAGCTCACGCCCGAACTCGAACAGCAGATTCGCGAGGCCACGCAGCTCCAGCGTGTCGCGGACCTCTACAAGCCCTACCGCAAAAAGCGCATGACCCGCGCGCAAAAGGCCCGCGAGGCCGGCCTGGAGCCGCTCGCCAACATGGTCATCATGCAGGCCTCGGCCAAGGGCAGCGCACTCGACGCCGCCGCGGCATACGTCAACGAGGAGGCCGGCTTCGACACGCCCGAGAAGGCGCTCGCCGGCGCCGCCGACATCGTGGCCGAGACGGTAGCCGAGGACCCCGAGAACGTCGCCGACCTGCGCGCCTTTACGCAAAACACCGCCGACATCGTCGTCGAGGCCACCGACCCCGCCGAAAAGACTCCCTACGAGCCGTACTACAGCTATGATGAGCCACTGCGCCGTATACCCAACCACCGCGTGCTGGCTATCGACCGCGGTGAGCGCGAAGGCAAGCTCCGCGTGCGCGTGAACGTCGACGGTGCTGCCGCCACGGCACGCCTCGGCAGCCGTTGGCCCCGCCGTCAGGGCGTCTTCGCGCCCGTCTTTGACGCCGCCATCGCTGACGGTTACAAGCGCCTCATGGCCCCCTCGCTGGAGCGCGAAGCCCGCGCCAAGCTCACCGTTCGCGCGCAGACCGAGGCCATCAACGTCTTTGCCAAGAATCTCGAGGGCCTGCTCTCGGCACGCCCCGTGCGCGGCGCCCGCGTGCTCGCGCTCGATCCGGGCTACCGCACCGGCTGCAAGGTCGCCGTCATGGACGAGACCGGCAAGCTGCTCGACCACGGCGTGGTCTATCCCACCAAGCCGCGCCACGACGTCGCCGGCACCAAGCGCGAGCTCGCCCGCCTCGTCAAAAAGGACAGCGTCAACACCATCGTCATCGGCAACGGCACCGCCAGCCGCGAGACCGAGGAAGTCGTCTCGGAGTTCATTGCCGAGCAGGCGCCCAGCCTTCGCTACACCATCGTTAACGAAGCCGGCGCGTCGGTGTACTCCGCCTCCGAGCTCGCCAGCCAGGAGTATCCCGATCTGGACGTCACCGTGCGTGGCGCCATGAGCCTGGGCCGCCGCCTGCAGGACCCGCTGGCAGAGCTCGTCAAGATTCCGCCCCAGTCCATCGGCGTGGGCCAGTACCAGCACGACCTTGACCAGGCCGAGCTCTCACGCACCCTGGGCCACGTGGTGGAGGACGTCGTCAACCGCGTGGGCGTCGACGTAAACACCGCGAGCGCAAGTTTGCTGGGATACGTATCGGGCATTACGCCGAGCGTGGCCAAAAACATCGTGGCCTACCGCGAGGAAAACGGCGCCTTTACCGATCGCCGCCAGCTCAAGAAGGTCCCCAAGCTGGGACCCAAGGCATACCTCAACGCCGCGGGTTTCCTGCGCATTAGCGGCGGTAAGAACCCGCTCGACGCGACGAGCGTCCACCCCGAAAGCTACGAGGTGGCCACGGCCGTCCTAGAACGCGCCGGCGTTAAAACAAGCGAGCTCAGCCGCGGCGGCGTGCCCGACATCGAGCGCCGCCTGGGCAGCATCTCGGCGCTGGCAAGCGACCTGAACTGCGGCACCCTCACGCTCATCGACATCGTCAACGAGCTCAAGAAGCCCGGCCGCGACCCGCGCGATGACGCGCCCGAGGTGGTCTTTAGCCGCTCGGCGCTTTCCATCGACGACCTGGAGCCCGGCATGGAGCTCAAGGGCACGGTGCGCAACGTCGTCGACTTTGGCGCCTTCGTCGACGTGGGAGTGCACCAGGACGGCCTCGTACATATCTCTAAGCTGGCCAACCGCTTTGTCAAGCACCCCAGCGACGTCGTGCGCGTCGGTGACACGGTCAAGGTGTGGGTCGAAAAGGTCGATCGCGACCGCAAGAAGATCTCGCTCACCATGGTGCAGGGCAAGTAAACCGCCAAAGCAAAGGTACCCCCTGTAGCGATGTGCAAAATCGCGAGTATTCTGCAAATTCCACCGTTCCGGATGCCCCTCAGAGACGAAAAAGCAAAAAACAGCCCCCGTTTTAGCGTCGTCAGAGCCAAAACGGGGGCCGTTCCGTGCTTTATCTAGCTGGTAAAGCCTTTACCTTGCTGAATACTCTCAATTTTGCACGGCGCAGGCGGGGGTACCTTTGCCCACGGCAGGATATGGAAGCCAAGCGCCAACTTGCTGGCAAGCTCGTGTCGGCAGCCCCGGCCTTTCCTTTGCCTAGCGCGACCCTCGCGAAGCGCGTGAGCGATAGGGAAAGGAAAGGCCGGGGCGAGCAGCCCGCGGCGTAGCCAGTGTTCGCGTTACGGCAGAATATGGAAGCCCAAAGCGGCGATATCCTTGGCAAAGCCGCGGACGGTGTCGAGCGAGACCTCGTACGGGTCGCGACCGATGTTCTTGCGCTTGGCCAGGATGCTGTTGGGCACCGTGATGATCTGGCAACCGCAGGCTTCTGCCTGGTAAATGTTAATGAGCTCGCGCGTGGACGCCCACAGGACCTCGCAGTTGGGCTTTGCGGCGGCCTTCTTGACCGACTCCGTCATAAACGGAATGGGGTCGACGCCGGTATCGGCGATGCGGCCGGCAAAGAGCGAGATGATGGACGGCGTCTCGGTGTCAACGGCCTCGACCATCTCATCGACCTGCGTAGGCGTAAAGATGGTAGTGACGTTGACCTTGATGCCGTCGGCGGAAAGCTTGCGGACCAGCTCGGCGGTGGACTCGCCCTTGGTGGTCACGCACGGAATCTTGACGTAGACGTTCTCGGCCCAGGTAGCGATCTCGCGGGCCTCGACCTCCATGGTCTCGACGTCGTCGGCAAAGACCTCAAACGAGACGGACACATCGGTGATGTGGGCCAGGACCTCCTTGGCAAACGCGCGGTAATCCGTCACGCCGCCCTTCTTCATAAGGGACGGGTTGGTCGTGAAACCCTGAACGTTGCCGTTCTCGTACATGTCGAGCATGCCCTCGAGGTTTGCACCGTCAGCGAACACCTTGATTGCCATCTGCCTGATTCCTTTCGCTTGCACATGGGCGTTAAACTGCTAAACACTTTACCTACGTTTATCAAGGCGTGAGCTGCGGTTTTTTATCTTCTCGGCGAACGGTATAAACACCTCAGTGTTTGGATTGATAAATCGATTGAGCATGCAAAAGCAAAGAGTCGCAGTTTGAGCAAACGTCAGAACGAGGGATTCATTAGATGAGGCCGAAATGCTGCATCGCTGTGACGGTGCCGTCGTGTGCGACATCATCAGTCACGTAGTCGGCGAGCGCCTTGACCTCGGGCATAGCGTTGCCCATGGCCACGGCCGTCTCGACAGCGGCGAGCATACCCAGATCGTTGCCGGAATCGCCAAAGCCAAAGGTGCGCGCGTTGCCGGTGCGACCCAGGTATTCCAGCGCTCGCGCCACGCCCACGCCCTTGTCAATGCCCTTGGGGCTCAGCTCGCGATTCTGGCCACCGGTGTTGCACAGCTCAAACTCGCGATCGATAAAGCCGTCATCGTTGGCCACGCGAGCCAAACTGGGCACACTGAGGCATACCTTGCCCACGCGCAGACTGCCGTCGACGCGCATTTCCTCGGTGCTGTGCACCACAGAAGTGCCGATCAGAGACGACTGCTCAACACCCGCGGGTTCCAGGGCAAAAGTAGCCACGTTGGTCTCGAAAAAGGCCTCAATCCCTGCCGCTGCCATACGGCGCGCAAGCTCCTCGATAACGTCCTCGTCAAAGCAGTCCTCATGCACCACGCGACCCTCGACCTCGAGCGTGGCGCCCGCCATGGCAACGACACCCGCAGGCTCCAAAGCACGCAGGCCATCGGCAATCAGCCACAAGGGACGACCCGTGCAGATAAACGCCTTGTGCCCTGCGTCGTGCAGACGATGAAACGCCTCGATCACCGCCTGCGAGGGGCGAACCGCCGAAAAGTCCTTGTCGGTCATGTTGTCGGGATCGAACGACGTCAGCGTGCCGTCCACGTCAAAAAAGAGCACGGCAGAATCGGGGCACGCATCAATCATATGGGTTCCTTTCGGGGGCGAGAGTAAACGAAGCATCCATCATATAATGGAGCGACGCAACCAGAGAGGTCACCCATGGAATTTTACGCAAGCTGCCCCGAGGGCTTTGAGTCCGCACTCGCCGATGAGCTTAAACGCCTCGGGCTTTCGCATGTTCGCCGGCTGAAGGGCCGCGCTACATTTGAGGGCGAGCTCGAAGAAGGCTACCGCGCCTGTCTGTGGTCGCGCCTGGCGAGCCGCGTGTTCGTGGTACTCGGGCGCTTTGAGGCGCAGGATGCCGATGAACTGTACGATAGCGTTTACGACATCGCCTGGGAGAGCATCGTCCGCCCCGGCGCCACCATCGCCATCACCGCCCGCGGCGTGACCGAGCAGCTGCGCAACACGCGCTTCTCGGCCCTGCGCGCCAAGGACGCGCTGTGCGACCGCCTGGCCGAGACCACGGGCCGTCGCGCCGATGTCGATGCCGCCGACCCCGACGTTCACCTGCTGCTTTCGCTGCGTCAGCGTCGCGCGAGCATCAGCCTGGACCTTTCGGGCGACCCGCTGTTCAAGCGCCTGCCGCCCGCGGCGACCCGTGCCGGCGAGGGCGCGCACGTGTTGCGCCCCGACTACGCCGCCCTGGTGCTGGCGCAGGTCGGCTGGACCGCACTGTGTGAGCGCGAGTTGACGGCCGACGATTACGAGAATGAAGCCCTTCCCACGCTAATCGATGCCTCGTGCGCCGGCGGCGGCCTGTTGCTGGAAGCCGTGAACATTCTGACCGACCGCGCCCCGGGCGCCGCACGCGAGCGCTGGGGCTTTGAGGGCTGGCAGCCGCACGACGCCGCTCTGTGGGAGCAGCTGCTTGCCGAGGCGCGCGAGCGCGAGGCGGCAGCGCGCGAGCGGCAGGCGCGCATCGTGGCCGTGGATGTTGACCCCGCCGCCCGCAAGACCGCCGAGCGCATGGTCAAATGTGCCGGCTACAAGCGCTTTGTTGATTTTTGCGCCGCCAAGTCCGCCACCGTGCTGGACCATGCGGGCGCCGTCGCCGGTGCCGCCCTGGTCGCGGACACGACCGAGACCCCGCTTTCGCTCATGCAGGATGCCATGACGCTCATCGGCGAGCTGCGCCGCGCCCCCGAGCTCGCTTCGGCGCCGGTCGCCGCTCTCACCCGCGACGGCTTGCTGGCCCGCGCGCTCCACGCCGAGCCCGAGCGCTCGATCGCCGTCATGCCCAATAACGAGGAGGCGGCTCTTGAGGTTTGGCCCTCGCTCGACCACGCCGCCGCGGCATTCGAAGCTGCGACCAGCGCAGATGCCGAGGAGCAGACCGCAGATGCCCAAGGCGAAGCCGCCGACACCCTCATGCCCGAACCTACCGCCACGCTCGACCTGGGCGACGGCAAGCCGCTGCCCGTGCTCATCCCGGAGTCCGAACAGTTCGCCAACCGCCTGCGCAAGAACGCCCGTCTGCGTCGAAAGTGGGCAAAGCGCGAGGGCGTGAGCTGCTACCGCGTCTACGATGCCGACCTGCCCGACTACTCCGCTGCCATCGACCTGTACGAGGGTTGCCCGCAGACGCCGGGCCGCTGGCTCGTCATCGCCGAATACGCCGCGCCTAAGACCATCGACCCCGCACTGGCCCAGGCCCGTATGCTCGACATCTTGGCCATCGCGCCGCGCATCCTGGATGTTCCGGCCGAGCATGTGCACGCCAAGGCCCGCATGCGTTCGCGCGGCGGCTCGCAGTACGGCAAGCAGGGCGCCGGCAAGGGCGGATCGGGCGAGCGTGCCAATATCGCACGCCGTCGTCTGCCGCTCATCGAAGAGGGCGGCCTCACCTTTGCCGTCAACTTTGACGACTATCTGGATGTGGGCATCTTCCTGGATCACCGCGTCACCCGCAACCTAGTGCGCGAGCACGCCAAACAGGCGCGCCGCTTCCTCAACCTGTTTGCCTACACCGGCACCGCCACCTGCTATGCGGCAGATGGCGGCGTCGAGGAGACCGTGACGGTCGACCTCTCCAACACCTATCTGGACTGGGCCGAGCGCAACATGCGCCAGAACGGCTTTGTGGGGCCGCAGCATCATTTTGTGCGCGACGACGTGCTTGCCTGGATTCGCGACCAGCGCCAGACGCGCAACCGCTGGGACCTGATCTTTGTCGACCCGCCCACGTTCTCGAACTCGTCAAAGATGGGCCGCCGTACCTGGGATGTCCAACGCGACCATGTTGAGCTTTTGGCCGGCGTATCTCGCCTGCTCGCGCAGGGCGGCCATGCCATCTTCAGCTGCAACCTGCGCGGCTTCCGCCCCGAAACGCGCAAGCTCGCGCGCGCGGGCGTCGTGCTGGAGGACATTACGGCGCAGACCATTCCCGAGGACTTCGCACGTAACCAGAAGGTGCACCACTGCTATATCGTGCGCCGCCTGCCCATTGAGGACGCCATGGCCGAGGTCGGCTTTAGCGCCGAGGAGATTGCCGAGCGAACCGAGGAGCTGCGCAACCCCGAGGCCCGTAAGCCTCGCGCGGCAGTGCCCGCGCACGCGCAGGCCGGCAACGGCAAGCCTAAAAAGAAGAAGTTCTACGCCAGCAAGCCCAAAGGCAAATAACAAAGTTGCGGTGGAATACGGACTGTTTTGCCTGGAATTAGGCAAATATAGACCGTATTTCACCGCAACTCATAGTGGGATGGTGGCCGGCGATCTAGCCTTGGGTGACCAATCGGTAACCGATACCCACATGCGTTTGAATATAGCGCGGATGCGCGGGATCGGACTCGATCTTCTTGCGCAGCGTGCCCATAAAGACACGCAGGCTCGCCAGGTCGCTCTTAGTTGCCGTGCCCCAAATCTCGTGCAGGATAAACTGGTGCGTCAGCACTTTGTCGGCGTTGTGTGCCAGCAGGCACAGGAGCTTATACTCGATCGGCGTCAGATGCAGTTCCTCGCCATCCATCGTGGCGATGCCGGCATCAAAATCGATATGCAGCTCACCGGTATCGAACGAGCCCTCGGAGGCAACACCGCCCGTTTGCGCATACGAAAGGCGCCTGAGCGTCGTGCGAATACGCGCGAGCAGCTCCTCGACCGAAAACGGCTTGGTCAGATAGTCGTCAGCACCGGCATCGAGCGCGCGGATTTTGTCCGCATCCTCGCTGCGCGCCGAGACCACGATAATCGGCATGCCCGACCATGCGCGCACCGACTCCACCACCTTGACGCCGTCCATATCGGGCAGGCCCAGATCGAGCAGCACAATGCTCGGCGTCTGCGACGAGGCGGCGGCGATGGCGGCATGGGCGGTCTCCACGGCCATATGGCGCAAGCCGTGCGCCTCGAGCGCAGCAACAATAAGATTGCGAACGGCAGGGTCGTCCTCAACGACCAAGATGAGCGGTTTTACGGCAGAGTTCGGCACGGCGCTACTCCTTATCAAACGAAACGTCGGCGGCAGGAAGCTCAATCGTAAAGACCGAGCCGTGCGGGTCCGCCGCGGCAACCTCTATGCTACCGCCATGCGCCAGCGCAATGGAGCGGCAGAGCGAAAGACCCAGGCCCACGCTGCGGTGACTGTCAGCCAGACCGTGGTTGGCGGTGTAGAACGACTCAAAGATCCGCTCGCGGTCCTCGGGTGCGATGCCCGGACCATCATCGACCACCGAGCACGCCACGCGTCCATCGTCGACGCTAATCGAAATCATGATATGCGAGCCTGTGGGCGTATAGGTGATGGCGTTGTTCACCAGATTGACCACCAGCTGCACCATCAGGCGTGCATCGACGTTGACGAGCGCCGGCTCATCGCACGCCACCACCTTAAGGTCGTGCTCGCGCACGGCAGGGTTCACGTGGCGCAGCGCCTCCTCGACGATATCGTCCATGAGCTCGAGCGTGGTCGACAGGTGCATGCCGCCGCCCTCGAGCTTGGTGATGGCGAGCAGGTTCTCGACGGTGGCGTTGAGCCACAGCGCATCCGAGCGAATGGATAGAAGAAGGCCACGGCGCGTCTGGGCATCGAGAACCGCGGTGCCGGTCGAGCCCTGATCGAGCAGCACGTCGGCATTACCCGAAATACTGGTAAGCGGTGTGCGCAGATCGTGCGAGATGGAGCGCAGCAGGTTGGCGCGCAGCTGTTCGTTTTTGGCGAGCACCGCCGCCTCCTCGCGGGCCTCCATAGCGCGGGCGCGATCGAGTGCCAGCTCGCCTTCGCTCACGATGGCATCGGCAAGTGTTCGCTCCTCGTGCGTCAGCACGTCGGGCTCGGCAACGATAGCCAGCACGCCCACCACCGAGGCGGGGTCGCCCGAGCGCGCGAAGCCGTCGCCCGTGCGAACCGTCAGGTAGATGCCATAAAACGCCGAGCCGCCATAGGTGGCATCGAGCGGCGTTCCCACGTAGGCGGACGCCGAGAGCCTCGGCGGCATCTGCGGCGCCAGCTCGTGCACCGGGGCGGCATCGCCCACGGCCGTGTACGTCGCACGCGGCAGCAGGTCATCGCCCTCGGCGTCGGCGCTGTACCACACAACCGGACAGCCCGAAAGACGCGCCAGCTGCGTGGCCATGGCGTGAACGATCTGATGCTGATCGGCGCACCGCTGCAGCATGCGGTTGGTCTCGAGCACCATATGCGTGCGGCGGTCGCTGGCGGCAGCCTGTGCCAAGGCGCGGCGCAGGGCCAACGCAATCGAGCTCGACACAAGCGAAACCACGAACATGATGAAGAACATGCCGGGATAGCCGCGGTCGATAAGCGACAGCGAGTAGCGCGGGTCGACAAACAAAAAGTTGTAGAGCGCCACGGCGGCAGCCGAGCTCAGCAAGCAATACAGGCGACTCCAGGTAAAGAATGCGCACAGCTGAACGGCGAACACATAGACGATCATGATGCTCGGCGCGAGACCCGGATGGTCGAGCAGCGCGCCCACAATCGTCGCCGCGACCAGCAGCCCCACCGATACGCAGGCGTCATACAGAGGAGTGCGGCGCGTCAGCGTTGTGCGCCGCCACCAAAAGCTATCGGCAATATCGCCGTCCGTACGGACGTCCATCAGCGTCCCGCCCCTCTCTCAAAAACAAAAACCACCACAAAGGGGACAGGCACCCTTGTGGTGGTTTCCCCTTGTGGTGGTTCCAAGTGTAAAGCCTTTGCAACCTGCGGTCGTTAGACAAACAGCACGTGCGCGAGCAGTGCGCACACGCACGCCGCGACAAGCACCGTCACCACGATCGAAATCACGCGGTCGGCCATATCCATGTTGGCCCGATTCGTAAAGAACCGATCTTCGGCAGCATCGGCGCGTACCTCACGCACCAGCTCGGTCGCAAGATCGCAACCGTCAAGCACCTTTGCATCCATGGTTTCCTCCCAGGACTCAATCCCCGTCAATACAAACCCGCCCGTTCGCAGACAAACCTCGAGCGTCGACTACGGCCGCTCGTTGGGAGCCAGGCGCTGCATCTTATTCACGGCCTTGAACTTGGTGAACAGCGGCACGTACTCAAAGCTCACGTTGGAGTTCTCCAGGCCGTACCAACGCGCGGGCGTGCCGGCGGCGCGGCGGATGATGTACTTGAGCGTGATGGCCGTACGCTCGCTGGGCTCCACATCGCTTTCGGGCGCCAGAAGCTTACGGATCAGGACGAACTTGAACGTGCCGATGTTACCCGGATCCTTGTAGACCGAGTAGTCATGCGTCTGCGGCGGCAGCTCGCCGGTGGCAGCCAGGTCCTGAACAACCTGACGCAGGTAGGCATTGACGCGCTGGTTGATCTTGTAGCCCAGGTACAGATGCACGCGGAACACGTAGTCGGTGCCGAACGTCTCGACCGAATAGGCAAAGGTGTGCGGTTCGTCCATGGTCTCGACATTCACAAACCACCAGGCGCGGGCGCGCTTGGGATGCTTATCCAAGATCGAGTAAACGATATCGCGGTCGATGTAGTCGGTATGGGTGTCCTTGGTCAGGTACACGATGTTGTCGCTCACGAGCTCGTAACGGTCGTCGTCGCGCAGGCGCTTGAGCTGCGGCAGGTAGCTGCGCAGCGGCAGTAGCGTAAACTGGCGCTGCTCGACCGCCGTGCCGTTGTACCAGCACACCATAATGCCCATGATGAGTGCAGCCATAAGGATGGTGAAATAGCCGCCGTGGAAGAACTTGGTGAGCGAGCTCACGAAGAAGAAGCCTTCGAGCAAAAGGAAGAAGGCCGCGAAGATCCACGGAGCAACCTTGAGCTTGCGCTCCTCGTGCAGGTAGAAGAAGAGCAGCAGCGTGGTGCACATCATAGTCAGCGTAATGGCAAGGCCGTAGGCGGCTTCCATATGCGCCGAGTTCTGGAACAGCAGCACCACGATGACGCAGCCCACGAGCATGACGTTGTTGACCATGGGGATGTAGAGCTGGCCCTTGGTCTCGGCAGGGTAGAAGACCTGCATGTGCGGCATAAGGTCCAGACGGCTGGCCTCGGACACCAGCGAGAATGCGCCGGTGATGAGCGCCTGCGAGGCGATGATGGCCGCAACGGTGGAAAGGCCTACGGCAAACGGGCGCAGGCCCGGGGCGAGCATCTGGTAGAACGGGTTGAGGTCGGCAATGCCCATGAGCTCGGGGTTGGCAGCGTTGTTCATAAGCCAAGCGCCCTGGCCCATATAGGAAAGCAGCAGACAGCACTTAACGAACGGCCAGGTGGCGTAGATGTTGCCGCGGCCGACGTGGCCCATGTCGGAGTAGAGCGCCTCGGCACCGGTGGTGGCGAGGAAGCAGCTGCCCAGAATCATGATGCCCGCGTGGTTGTTGGGGCTCAGCAAAAAGGCGATGCCGCGCACCGGGTTGAGGCACAGCAGCACGGCGGGGTGCTGGAAGACAAAAAACAGACCCGTGCCGCCCAGGAACAGGAACCACAGCGTCATGATGGGGCCAAAGGCGTGACCGATCTTGGCCGTACCGATGCGTTGCACCAAAAAGAGCGCGATGATGATGGCGAGCGTAATGGCGACGACGCGGCCCTGGTCATCGCCCAGCACGGCATGGACCGCCGGGATGGTGCGCAGGCCCTCGATGGCCGTGGTAACGGTAACGGCCGGCGTCAGGATGCCGTCGGCGAGCAGCGCGGCGCCACCCAGCATGGCGGGGATGATGAGCCACTTGCCGCAGCGCTTGACCAGGCTGTACAGGGCAAAGATGCCGCCCTCACCATGGTTATCGGCGCGCAGCGAGATGAGCACATACTTGATGGTGGTCAGCAGCGTGACCGTCCACACGACAAGGGAGAGCGCGCCAAGCACGAACTCCTCCGTCACGCTTCCGATGCCGCCGTTGCCGGCAACGAGCGCCTTGGTTACATACATAGGGCTGGTGCCGATATCGCCGTACACCACGCCCAGCGTGACGAGCATCGCCGAGATGCTCACAGGAATCGCAGCGTGCGAGGCTGCCTCCTTGGCCTTTTGTTCCATAAGCCGGTTTCCTCCCAACTTTAATGTTCGAAGGAATTATAGGTAATCGGCCCATGTTTGAATGGCACTGTTTTCCCAGCTAAATAAACATTTATACGGCCTTTAGGCCACCGCGGCGATATGAAATGTAACAAAGGGACTGCCCCTTTGTCACATTCGTCATTTTCCAAGCCAGTTTTTGAACCACCATTCCATGGATCGGCTCATCTCGGCCATAAAGGGACTCGTGTGCTTGCGGGCATAGATGTCCACGACGCGCTCCCCCACCTCGCGGGCATGCGGACGGAACATTGCGTCCATCTCGGCCACCTGCGCGTCCATGGTCGCGGCATCCGCGCGGCAGTAGCGCTCCTCGTGCACCAGGTTCACCACGGGATGCGCGATTGCCGGACGCTCCTTACGGGGCGTGCCGATGATGAGCATCGATAGCGGCATGGTATAGGGCGGCAGATCGAGCAGCTCGGCGACTTCCTCGGCATTCTCGACGATATCACCGATGTAGCAGCTCCCCAGCCCCAGGGCCTCGGCGGCAACCACGGCGTTTTGCGCGGCGATCACGGCATCCTGGGCTGCGATGGCAAAGTCGCCCAGACCCGGAGCACGGCGGGACGCCTTGCCCGTGCGTTCGACGAACTCGGGCTCAAAGCAGCCCACGTGCTCAAACAGATCGATCCACTTGGCATAATCGACCACAAATATTAGAGCCCAGGGCGCCTTGGCGATCATGGGCTGGTGGTCGCACAGGTCGGCCAGACGGTCCAGCGTAGCCTGCTCGCGAATGCTCACGATGGAATACATCATCATGGCGCCCGCCGACGGTGCGCGACTCGCCGCATGCAAGATTGCCGCCCGCTGCTCGTCGGTCACCGCCACGGGGCGGTCGTCGTCATCACGCGCGAAGGCACGCGTGGACGAGCGGTGCTCCAAGATGTCCAGCACCGCGTTGCCCGTAGTCTCGACCGGATAACCGTTCGCATCCACGCCCTTAGCTCCGCCGCAGTACTCGGCACCCGTCATACAAACCTGCTCGCCCATAGCTCTATCCTCGCCAATTCTTTAAGAAGCCTTTACGTTTCCGTGTAATTCCCATCCATTATCGCGCAGGTCGCCACTACATTGCGCCACACCGCCGCACATGCGCGTTAATATGGCTGGTTGTTGTGCGCAGCCATCAATTGCAGCGCATATTTAGGTAACAATCGGGTAAACCCCCGCTTTCGTAGGTTTTAAGTTTGTGAGGAGTCTCAGCATGTTCGCTGCCGCCATCTCGCTCGTCGGTCTTGCGGCGACCGTCTACCTTGTCTTGCGCGAGGCCAAGGCCATTCGCGCTCAGTCGGGCACCGTTGCCAAGGGCGCCTTCGCCTGGAGCGTCGCCTTTGGCCTGTTCCAGCTCTTTTTGACTGTCTGGGGCGCCATTGGCCTCGTCGCGCAAAACGAGCCGCTCGCCTTTGTGATGCTCATCCTGACCAACGCCATCCTCACCGGCTGCGCTTGGGCCAGCATCGCCCGCGACCGCATCGCCCCGCGCGCCTTTGCGTTCGCCGGGCCCGACGCCCCCGCCCCCACCGGCAAGCTCGCCCGCCTGCGCGGCGCCTTTGTGGGCAAACCGCTCGTCGCCGCCGTCCTGTGCCTGCTGCTCGCCGGCGTCTTTGCGCTGCTGGGCATGGAGGTCTCGTCCAACCACGACTTTACCTGGGTCTACCCCCTGTGCATCCTGCTCGAATGGGCCATCATCACCACGCTCATGGTCGGCCTGTTCTTCCTGTTCCAGCGCCACGGCGCAGCCCCCGCGGTCTTGGCCTTTGCCCTCTTTGTCCTGGGCATTGCCGAGTTCTTCGTCATCACGTTTAAATCCATGCCCATCCAGCCGGGCGACCTTTCGGCCATCTCCACCGCCGCTGCGGTCGCCGGCACCGGCTACACCTTCTCGATCTCGCTGTTCTGCGTGCTGTCCATGGGCTTTACCGCCATCGCCATGCTGCTGTGCGAGTACGCCGGCCTGGTGGCACCGCACCGTCAGAAGGGCGCCGCCACCGCCAAGCGCATGCTGCTCACCAACCTGCTCGTGGCGGTGCTGTGCCTGGGCGGCGTGACCGCACACGTCACGCTCATCGACTACTACAACACCCTCGGCATCACCGTCTACACCTGGCGCCCGCTCGAGAGCTACTGGCGCGAGGGCTACCTGCCCGCTTTCATTAGCGCAGCGCAGTCCATCAAGCCGCCCAAACCCGCCGACTACTCCGTCGACGATGCCAAGGCCACGCTCAAAAAGTACGCCAAGGCCTACGACAAGTCCGACGCAGCCAAGAGCGACGAGCGCGCCGCCGCAAAGGAGCAGTTCGATAGCGAGAAGCCCACGGTCATCGCCATCATGAACGAGACCTTCTCGGATCTTTCGATCTACCAGAACATGCGCGCCGGCTACGAGGGCCCGCAGTACTTTAAGAACCTGTCCAACTGCCTCAGCCGCGGTAAGCTCTACGTGAGCGCCTACGGCGGCGGCACCGCCAATACCGAGTTTGAGTTTATGACCGGCAACTCCATGGCCAACCTGGGCTCGGGCGTGTACCCCTACACCATCTACAACATGGAAACGACCGGGAACCTGGCAGAGCAGTTCAAGTCGCTCGGATATTCCACCACGGCCATGCACCCCAACCACGCAACCAACTGGAACCGCGAGAACGTGTACAAGGACTTTGGCTTTGACCAGTTCCTGTCTATCAACGACTTCCAGGGAGCCGACACCCTGCGCGGTATGGTGACCGACCAGGCGACCTACGACAAGATTCTTGAGCTGCTCGACCAGAACGCCGATCCGCAGTTTATCTTCGACGTGACCATGCAGAACCACTCGGGCTACGACACGGGCCTGCTGCCGGCCGACAAGCAGATGCACCTGAACATCGACACGACCGACCTGGACACCAAGACCGTCGAGGACGGCACGCTCTCCGATGTTGACGAGTACGTCTCGTGCATCGAGCAGTCCGATCAGGCGCTGCGCTACTTCCTCAACGCCTTGAGCAAGCTCGACCGCAAGGTAGTCGTGGTGTTCTGGGGCGACCACCAGCCGTTCTTCCCGTCCAAGTTCAACGATAAGTGGTTTACCGGCGAGGACGACGCCACGCATCAGGAGCGTCTGTGGCAGACCGACTACATCATCTGGGCCAACTACGACGTTGCCGGCTGCGACCAGACGAGCGAGACCGACGACCTGTCCACCAACTACCTGTCCACCCAACTGATGCAGCTGATCGGCGCCCCGCTGACCGACTACCAGAAAGCGCACATGACGCTGCGCGAGTCGCTGCCCGCTATCAACTCCGTGGGCTACGAGGACGCCAGCCTGCGCTGGGCGCTCTCCTCCAACGTCACCGGCGACGACGCCGCTGCCGCAGCCGCCACCAAGGCGCGCGAGGATTACGCCAAGATGCAGTACTACGAGATGTTCCGCGACGGCAAGAACGTCTACACCGAGCATTTCCAGACCGAGGCCAACGAAACCGACCCCAACCTGGCACCGGGTACGACCAAGATCAAGTAGCGGGTCACTCATAACTGGTTCGTCTGCCCGGCGGCGCGGAACGTAAGGTTCCCTGCTCGGACAGTCCTGCTCGCACGGAGAGCACATTAAGTGCTCTCCGGCTCGTGCGGAACTCGCGATGAACCTTACGTTCCGCGTCGCCGGGCAGACGCCTTGTTGTTGGAGCGCGGCTTGTCGTAGGGGTATCCGCTGAACATATATAAGTCGAAGGCCACGTCATGTGGCCTTTTTGCATCCGGAAACCGTGTCCCAGAATTCACGTCCGGAACGGGATGCAGTTTCCGCTTGGGACCTGATTGGGAAAGTGTGCCCCACTATTCAGCTGGATTCCGGGATGTATTTTCCGGTTGAGGCTCGTTGGGAAAGTGCGTCCCGGTCTGGGCGCTAATTGTGGGATGCAGTTTCCGCTTGCGGAGTCTCCACTCAACAGAAAACCCGGGTGGCCTGTTTTTTGGCTACCCGGGTTTTTGGGTTGTCGATATGTTCGACTGGCTACTAGTGGGTCTTGCGGCGCTTGATCAGCATGATGAGGGCTATCACTACGAGCGTTGCTCCCGCTGCTGCTGCGGTGGCGACTAGGGCGAATGTTTGGTCGCCGGTGTTTGCGAGGTTCTTCGCTGTGGTCGTAGTCTTGACCTTGGTGTCGGTCTTAGCTCCGTTGTCGGACTTGGGCTTGTCCGGATTCGTCGGGGTCTCAGGAGTCTCGGGGTCCTTTGAGCCTTCGGAATCGGTTGGGCCGGCGGTGTTTACCAGCGTATGGTCCAGGAACTTCTTGGCGCCCGCACTTGCCTGTGAGAACAGGCGGCGCGTGCGGATCGGGGTGGCGTTCACCGTTGTGGGCGCCGTCTCCTCGGCCTCGATATTCACGAGCGTCGTGCCGGTGTCGAGGCCCACGTCGTTGTATCCCACGTGGCAGTAATACTGCGCACCGTCATCGTCTGCGGTCAGGTCAATCTCGAGCTTTGAGGCCGTTCCAGCCGCGAGGTTGCCATCGGCACCCACGAGCTTAAACTCTGTCTCGCCGCGGCCCTTGCGGTACCACATATAGGTCGGTGCCAGCCCTGTTTCGCTATCGTCGGCACCGAGTTGCTTCACATGGCCAATCGCCGAGAGCGTCAGGTGACTTCCCGCCGTGCGCTCAACCGAAGAGTCGTATCCAAGATCCGACCCCTCCGCAGCATCCGCTGCAGGTCCGCTCACGGTCATCGTCATGCCATCGGGCATGGTCTTGACCGTGATGATTGCCGAGCGAATACCTGTTTCGGTCGTGGATCCATTCTTAACGGCGGCGATGGCGAATCGATACTCCGTATTGGGCTGCAGCCCATCCCACTTGAGCGAGGTCTGCGTGTTCTCGGCAATCTTCCAGCTATTGACGACCGCATCCGCCGCATTGCTCTGCAGCATGCCCACGCCGTAGCTAAAGCCACTCTTGTTTGCGAGCACATCGTCCCAGCTAAACGTAACGCTGGTCGAATCGACGGCGTTTGCCGTAAAGCCCGTCACGGCCGGCGCGTCGGGCATCTCGACGTCCTTAACGTCATAGCCCACGATCCAGAACTGGTCGGTGTCCTTGGTGCCGAGCTTGTCGCCCGAGTCTGCCTCGAACTTGTCGACATCCACCGCGTTGACGCCCAGACGCCACACAAAACCGTACTTGCCCTGCGCGGCCTCGGGCAGGTTGTCGACGGTGCCGCCGTATTCGGTCGATTCACTCGAGGAGTTACCCGTAGTAAAGCCGGCGTTGGCACCAAAGCACAGGCCGCCAAACAACTCGTGCTTTGCGAGCTTCGCGCCCATGACAACGCTGCCGTTCAGCGTCAAGCCGAGCTCGAGCTCCTGCTCCTTGCCCTCCTCGACTTCGATGGTCTGCTCAATGCTCGCCCCCGACTGCGCGGCGGCGCCGTTAAACCCATCGTGCGTGTAGGCGCGCGTTACGCCAGGCTTGCCCAGGCCAAAGGAATCCCCAACGGGAGTCTCGCCGTTGAGCGTCGTTTGATAGGTTCCGGGTTCTCCCGACCGGTTGGTCAAAAAGTAGCTGAGCGGCGTCATATTGTGCTGTTTGGCAATGCGGTCATAGGCCTCGACATTAACGACCGAGGTCTGCGCGCCGAGCGACACGGGCGCCGCCATCACGCCCTTGCCACCAGTTTCCTCATTTTCGATCTCATACTCGTAATAGACCATCGGAATCGTGTAGAGCACGGCCTTGTCACCCTCGCCGGCATGCGACTCATAGCTTACGCTTGCGCTGACCGTGCGCTCGCTCCGGTAGTCATAGCATCCCTCGGCGGCAAAATCGACTGAAGCATTCATCGCGACCAGGGGCGGACCGGTCTGCACCTCGACGGCAACGCCCAACTCGGCGCCAATGGTATAGCCCTGGGATGTCCCCGTGCCCTTTTCCTCTCCGTATGACGTGCCGCCCAACACCAGATAGCCGTATGCCTGCTCCAGATCCTCAACATAGGGCGCATCCTGCAGCACGGCAAGCACGCGCGGGTTGGTATAGACCTTGTAGCGGTCCTTGTACGTGATCTTGACGCTGTCGTTGTCGACATCGGGCAGCGCGAGCGAGATAAATGTGCCGTAGGTAGTGCCGCGACGGTTGCTCTCGCTAATCACCTGCTCCTCGCCGCGGCGCACCTTTCCGTTCTCGTCGAGCGAAAAATGCGAGGCGGTCATCCAATAGTAGTCATCGTTCTTGCGCAGGTCCTCGTCGCGGTGCTTGCCCACCACGGCGATAAAGCTCTCGTTATAGCGGTCCGAACCCGAGACGCTGCCCGCCTTGACGTCGCTGATCCACACCTGCTCTATACCCTTGTGGTCATGCTTGTTGCTGCTGTTGTATTGCTGACCGCTCATGCTCATGGTTCCGACCATGGACCCCAAGCCCTGAGCCCCGCTCTGTGCCGTGTTGCAGGCAAAGTCGCGGAACACATCGCCGCCCACGAGCACCTCGTCGACCGCCAGCTGCTCGGACAAGCCGTCAAGGTTGGCAGTGGCAAGGGCAATAGGCGCCAAAGTGCACGGATAGCGCTTATCCTGAGCGCTATCCTTCCATGCGCTGTTGGGCACATGCATCAGCCCATAGGAGGCGAGGAGCCCGTCTCTGTATTCCTTGCAATCGGAAAGCTTGAACTCGCCAGACTCCGAGTCAAAATACGCGTAGCGGTACAGCGCGCCGTACAGCCCCTTGCTGCCGTCAGAAGCGCCGTAATCAAAAGCGCTGCGTTGCCAGTCATAGCCCGCAAGAATAAGGCCCGTGACGGTTTCACCCGTCTTCTTTCCTTCTTCATCGTAGGCGGCAAACGTGCCGAACGTCGCATTCGCAGCGACCATGGTCTTGCCGTTCGCGGAGAGGGAGATTGCGCCCGCGTCGCCCAGAGCATCGACATGGACGAGCGCACCCTTGGATGCATCCCACGAAAACAGCTCGCAATGCGTCGACTTATCAATATTCTTCTTGCCGTAGGGTGCCGAGACCACGATGGCGAGGTCATCGCAAAAATCGCGATCGAGGTCGCCGGCCGCTAGCGAAACGACAGGAGCTGACTGAAGCTGCGTCCAGGAGTCGTTCCCGCCCTTGTTGTGCGTGGTGTAGTCCGCGGCGTTACCGGCATCGATCTTGACGACGCTTTGCTTCCAGTTGCCGCCCTCCAAGTCATACATGTCGACTACAGCCTTGCGCACGCCGTTCTCGTCGACATAGCAGCCCGCGTAGACAAAAAGCTCGTCGACGCCGTCGCCATCGACATCGCCCGCCTCGACATCAAAGACGGCGTCGTGCTCTTGCAGGTAACCGGCATCCAGGTACTTAAAACGGCCTTCGTACATCATATTAGTGTTGACCGTCACCGGCAGGTGTGTGTCGAGAGTGCGCGTACGCCCGTTGCTAAACGAGTAGAGGACCAGCTCAACCTTTCCGGCGTATGACTTGCCGTCAATCGTCGTGGAGGAACTGTCGCCGTAGGCACGGAGCTCGGCAACGCGGCTCTTTTTGCCCGTGCTGGCGTCGCTGCAGAACTCAACACTCGTGGCGTGAATGCCCGAGAAACCGTTGTTGTCGTTGGCGAGTACTGTTGAGGACTCATTGTTGCTTAGGTACGACCAGGTGCCGCCACCGTAGTCGCTATGCTTGTAGAGATCGCTGTTCGTATCGAAGTTGTTGACGTTTTGCCAGAACTTTGCGGCGCCCCACACACTTCCATAGCCATCGGTGAGTTTGCTGCTGCCGCCAATGTCACCGCGCTCGACGTTCTCGAGCTTGTCGCGCAGAGTGTAGCGATTGCCATGGCTACCGTTAGCTGCCATATAGACCTCGCTGCGCGTGGCAAACGTCGTGGGGGTATCAGTGGAATAGGGGCCAACGGTATCGGCCGGAATGTCCTCGCTCGTGCCCAGACCCAGGGCTTGATAATCCTGCTCGGTCATATCGGTGATTGCGGGCGCGTCTGCCGCCTGGGCAACCTGGGGCGTGGCCGTGAAGCAGGCGACGCTCGTGGCGATCAACGCAGCAAGCGCCGCCGTCCCAACAAGTGGGATTTTCGACAGCCTACGGATACGGGGGTGTGGAACGTACATGAGGGACCTCGCTTTATTCGAGTGGAGTGGACTCATTTTTACAAATGATACGTCCGATGCCCGATATCACGTGTCTCATTTTCGCCAACGGCGTGTCTCATTTTTGAGAATCCGAGATGCCGCGGAAATCTTATCCCAGCTCAAAGGCCATTTCTGGGATGTATTTTCCGTCGAGTGCCGGGACTGCGGACGATTTCCTGGACCGCTAAATCGCGGCCATCCCCAGCGACTACCGGTCGTCGCTGGGGATGGCCGCGATTTAGCGGTCCAGGAAATCGTCCGCAGTCCCGACCGAATAATGGGACGCAATTTCCCGTTGGAGCGCCTTTGGGAAAGTGTGTCCCACTTCGACCGCCCAGAGTGGGATGCACTTTCCGCAAAGCACCTCAACGGGAAACTACGTCCCATTCCAAAGGCAAATTCCGGGACACACTTTCCGAAACCCCATCCATCCGGAAAGCCCGTCCCACTTTGAATACATCCAGCGAACGCATGAGAGCGTGTCGTCCAGGACGGTCTCGTCATCGAGGTGATGGAAAATGTCACCCCAAACGCTTGCCACGGTTGCGTCCACAAGTGTCAAGAAAAAAGCCTCGAGAATCTCGAGGCTTTCACGTTTGTACGATTGAACGCGCGGCACCGCGAACGGCGAAGCTACTCTCCCAGCACGGCCTTCTTGGCGGCTGCAGCCATGTTATCCAGATCCTCCTTGGTGGGGTGATCCTTTGCGGCAACCCAGTTGTCGAGCAGCATCTTAAATCGGACGTTTTCGGGATCTTGCTCGAGCATGGCCTCGTAGCGCTGCTTGACCGCGGGGCCCATCTTGCCCTGGCACATCGCCCAGCCCGCAAGCTCGGCATCCCCAGCCAAATTGGAAGTTACGCGGTCGATAATCTGCTGATAGTAGCTCTGGTCGGCCCCAAAGCCGCAGGTGCCAAACAGGAACACGCGCTTGCCGTGCAAGGCGGAGAGCAACGCCGCGACCGAAGGCGTGCACGCGCCCTTGTCGCACCAAAAACCGACGAGCACCGTGTCGGCCGCGCAGGCGCCCTGCGCCTCGAGCGCAACCTGATCTGCATCCGCATCGTCGCTCAACGCCGCGGCATGGACAAACTCAACACCCGCAGCCTGCAGCGTACGCTTGATCGCACCCGAAACCATCCTGGTATTACCGCTCTTGCTGTTAACCACCAAAGAGCACGTCATAGTCACGTTGCCTCGTATCCCCCAAAACTAAAGCCACTAATGCAATTTATTAGATGAATATCTTAGTACTAACGTGACAGATGTAAACCACCGTCTGTCGATTGATTAATTTGCCCCACGGGCTTGCTCACTGGGCAAACTGGCTGCGATAGAGTTCGGCGTAGAAGCCGCCTGCCGCTAGCAGCTCGTCGTGCGTGCCGCGCTCGATAATCTGGCCGTCGCGCATCACCAGAATGCAGTCGGCGTTGCGGATCGTCGACAGGCGGTGCGCCACCACAAAGCTTGTGCGGCCGGCCATAAGCTCGTCGAACGCCGCCTGCACCTGCAGCTCGGTACGCGTATCGATACTCGAGGTCGCCTCGTCCAGCAGCAAAATCGCCGGGTCGGTGAGCATGACGCGCGCGATGCACAGCAGCTGTTTTTGACCTTGGCTAAACGTGCCGCCGTCCTCGCCGATGACCGTATCGTAGCCGCCTGGCAGCTGCACGATAAACTTGTGCGCATGCGCGCGCTTGGCAGCCTCGATAACCTGCTCGCGTGTGGCGTCGGGACAGCCGTAGGCGATGTTTTCCGCCACCGTGCCCTCGAACAGCCAAGTGTCCTGCAGCACCATGCCAAAGGCACGGCGAAGGCTTGCGCGCGTGTAGTCACGCGAAGACCGGCCATCGACCATGATGCGTCCGGCATCGATATCGTAAAACCGCAGCAGCAAGTTGATGAGCGTTGTCTTGCCGCAGCCCGTGGGGCCGACCAGGGCAAAGCGCATGCCGGGCTTGGCCTCGATGCAGATGTCCTGCAGCAGCTTGCGGTCGGGCACGTAGCTAAAGTCCACATGCTCAAAGGTCACCTCGCCCTGCGGGACGGCAAGTTCCACGGCATCCTCCGCGTCGAGCTCCTGCTCGCGCGCATCGAGCAGCGCAAACATGCGGCGCGCCGAGGCGTACGCGGTCTGGATCTGCGTAATGACGTTGGTGACCTCGTTGAAAGGCTTGGTGTACTGGTTGGCGTAGGACAGGAAGATCTGCACGCCGCCCACCGTAAGCGCCGCGGGCACGCCCGTGATCACGCCCGCGCAGCCGATCACGGCGACCACGGCGTAGATGATGTTATTGATAAAGCGCGTGCCGGGGTTGGAAAGCGAACCCATAAACTGCGCGCGCTCGCCCGCGGTGTAGAGCTCGGCATTGAGGGTATCGAAGCGCTGTTGAGCGTGCGGGCCGTAGGCAAAGGCGTCGACAAGCTTTTGCTCGCCTACGTACTCCTCGATATGGCCGCCGAGCTGCCCTTGAATACGCTGCTGTGCCGTAAAGCTTTTGTTGGAGAGCTTGGCAATAGCGCCGGCTGCAAAAATGGAAAGCGGCGTGACGAGCACCACCACGAGCGTCATGGTCAGGTTAATGGAGAGCATAAACGCGAGCGTGCCCACAATGGTGATGACGCCGGTGAAGAGCTGCGTGAAGCCCTGCAGCAGACCGTCGCCCACCTGGTCGACGTCGTTGACCACACGGCTCATAAGGTCGCCGTGAGCATGGCTGTCGATAAAGCTGAGCGGCATGCGGCTGAGCTTGTCGCTCGCCTCCACGCGCATGTCACGCACCGTTTCGTAGGACAGGCGGTTGACGCAGCAGCCCTGCAGCCACTGGAAGGCCGCAGCTCCCACCACGACGAGCGCGAGTTTGGTAACGAGCGGCAGCAGCGCATCGAAGTCCACCTGGCCCGCGGCAACGATCAGGTCGATGCCCTCGCCAATGAGGATGGGTGTGTAGAGCTGCAGGACCACCGAGACGGCGGCACTCACAAACGACGCCGTAAACGAGATACGATGCGGACGGACGTAGCCCATCAGGCGGCGGGTCACCGCACCCACGGGATAGCGCTCGGGATCGCCGGGCTGGCGCGGACCGTCGCCCAGGTCGTTGAGGTTATCGTTACCGGACACGTTGGCCGTCATCGTGGCGACCGAACCGGAAGAAGTGTACGGATTCATTTAGCAGCCCTCCTTTGCGCAAGTGGATGCCGGGGCAGCCGGGACAGACGCGGGCGTCGCGCTCCTCTGCTGACCCTCGAGCTCCTCGCGGCGCAGCTGCGACTGGCAGATCTCTCGGTAGAGCTGGCAGCTTGCATACAGCTCGTCATGCGTGCCCAGGCCCGCAACCGAGCCGTGATCGAGCACGCAGATCATGTCGGCGTCGCGCACGGTCGAGACGCGCTGGCTTACGATCACCGTCGTGAGCGGCAGCCCGCCCTCGACGGCACCGCGCACGCTGCGCTCGCGGATGGCACGGCGAAGCGCCGCGTCGGTCTTAAAGTCGAGTGCCGAGGCGGAGTCGTCCATGATCAGAACCTGCGGCGAACCCACCAGGGCACGCGCGATAGTCAGGCGCTGACGCTGGCCACCGCTAAAGTTCTTGCCGCCCGCCTCGACCGGGGCATCTAAGCCCTGTGGCTTGTTGCGC
The DNA here is from genome assembly GCF_020709435.1 of Collinsella aerofaciens. Lineage (GTDB taxonomy): Bacteria > Actinomycetota > Coriobacteriia > Coriobacteriales > Coriobacteriaceae > Collinsella > Collinsella aerofaciens_AU. Next base: position 9,105 of record NZ_JAJFDP010000021.1, on the reverse strand, counting down.
ACGAACTCGCTCGCCTGCGCCATGTCGAGCGCCGCCCAGAGCTCCTCGTCGGTCGCCGACTCGTCACGCCAGGTCAGGTTGCTGCGGATGGTGCCGCTCACCAGCGACGCTCGCTGCGGAACGGTCGCGACCACGTGGCGCAGCTGGTCGAGCGGCCAGGTGCGCACGTCGGCGCCCATCACGCTCACGCTGCCGGTACTCGCATCGTATAGGCGCGGAATAAGCGAGACAAGCGTGGACTTGCCGCTACCCGTACCGCCGATAATGCCAAGCGTCTTGCCCAGCGGGAGCTCCAGAGTCACATCGCTCACGGCATTTGCCGCGCCGGCGCCAAACGAGAAGCTCGCATGGTCAAAGCTCAGCGCAGGGACCGGAACAGCGCCACCCGTCAGGTCGCTCGGCTCAGGCAGCGCGACCGGCTGGTTGCCCCCGTCAGCGATGCTCGGCACGCAATTGAGCACCTCGTTGATACGCGACGCGCTGGCGCTCGCCTTGGTAAAGACCACGACCAGGTTGGCGACGTACACGATGGAGGTCAGGGTCTGCGTCATGTAGTTCACAAACGCCATGACCTGGCCCTGCGTAAGCTCGCCCACGCTGACCTGGATGCCGCCCACCCACAGGATGGCGCACACGCCCAGGTTCATCACCAAAAACGTGACGGGGTTGAGAATCGACGAGAGCTTGCCCACCGCGATGGCAGTATTGGCCTGGTCGTCGGCGGCCTGCGCAAAGCGCTCGCGCTCGTGATCTTCGCGCACGAAGGCGCGAACCACGCGGGCGCCCGAAAGGCCCTCGCGGCAGATAAGCGCGATGCGGTCGAGCTTTGCCTGCAGCTGCCTGTAATACGGGATACAGCGCGCCATGACAACCCAGAACACCAGGCCAATGGCGGGCGTGCAGATCAAAAAGATGATGCCGAGCTTAAGGTCGATGGCAAGGGCCGCGCACATGGAGCCCACCGCCAGGAAAGGCCAGCGGATGAGCATGCGCACGCCCAGCGCCACAGCGAGCTGGACCTGGTTAACGTCGTTGGTGATGCGGGTGATGAGCGACGGCGTGCCAAAGCGGTCGAGCTCAGCATAGCTCAGTTTGTTGATGTGTTCGTAGAGCGCGCCGCGAATATCGGTGCCCATGCCCTGCGAGGTCAGCGCCGCCATCTTTTGGCAGACGAGCGTAAACGAGATGCCGATCACAGCCATGGCGCCAAGCAGCATGCCGTAGTGGACGACGGCGTTGACGTCGTGCGCGCCGATGCCCTTGTCGATCATCTGCGCAATCACGAGCGGCGTAAGCAGGTCAAAGATCACTTCGATCAACTTGCACGCAGGGCCGATCACCATATACCGGCGAAACTTACCACCAAAACGCCTGAGCAACTCAATCATAAAAAGGCGCTCCCTATCATCATTCACACTCAATTCGAATCATGATAGTACGGTGAGCTCAAAAGAAGCGTAAACAACTCGTCATTTCTGGCGAGATTCAGTTTTCAGAGGGGTATACGCGCACACCCAGCCAGTGTCGGGTCAACTAGCATGGTATATTTACATTAGTGCTACCAAGTTAGTCGCCGACCCTTGAAATGAGGTGCCGAGATGAACGACATTCTCGCAAGAAGAGCAAGACGAGCAACTGTGGGCATCGCCCTTTCCGCGGCACTTGTCGCGGGAATCGCCCCCGCAACGGCGATCGCGGCAGAAACCAGCGCCCCCACCGGTGCAGTTGCCTTGCAGACGGAAGACGCGGCCGCCGCAAAAGAAAAAGCGCATGCGGCCATGCAGGAAGCGCTCAAAAACCTCGAGGCCGCAAAAGACGCCGCAAGTCCCGAGAAAATTGCGGAAATCGATGATGACATTGCCGCATTTCAAGAACTCTACGACATGGTGGTGGCGGAAGCCGCCAAACGGAGGGAACCCCTTCCCGCCATGCAAGCGAACGTCGATGCAGCCCAAGCCAAATACGATGAGGCCCACAACCGGACAAGCGGCCTTCAGGCAGAATTAGATAAGGCACTTGAAGCACTCGGCGGCGAGGAGCCCAGCACAGCTATTAAGGAGCATATTAAGCAGTTGCGCATGGAGATCATGGCGGCAGAAAGGCGAGAAAAATCTTATGAAGATGATCTTCACTCCTACCAACGCCGACTCGAAAGCCAGGAAAAACAGGTTCAGCATTTCGAAAGTGAGGCAGAGGAAGCTAAAGCCCACATCGACGAGGACATAGCCAAGCGAAATGCGCTCCTCGGCGATTTGGAAAAGGCGCAAGCGGCCTATGATGACGCCTGCAAAGCATACGAAGAGGCAAAGGCCGCGGCAGATAAGACCACCTCGCCCGAGATAACGAAACCCGCCGAGACGACAAAACCCTCCAGCTCAGCGCAACCGGCCGAGGCGACACAGCCCGCCGGCTCGTCCGCGACCGGCAAAAATACCCCGCCAAGCTCCACCAAGCAGGCGAACTCGAGCAGCGGCAAGCAAGCAGATACGACCGCCGGCAAGCTCGCGAACACGGGCGACACAGCACCGAGCGCAATCGCACTCGCAGGAATCGCCGCCGCAGGCCTCGGAATAACCGCCACAGCCACACGCCGCATCAAGAACTCAAAATAGCCGACAGAGCATTCTGCCTTCACCAATCCACAAGCCCAGAGACAAAAAGAGGCCCGTTTCCCCAACCAAGGGAAACGGGCCTCTTTACTTGTAAAAACAAATGGCAATGCCGCCGTCTCTTGAACCACATAGCCACCGCGCTCCAAATAACGCCAGCGAGCAGCATTCCTTAAGGAATAGATTTAATGGCTGTTAATCGAGGGGTATACGCGCGCACCCGATCAACGACGGGTTAATCGCCTGATATACTTACATTAGTGCTACCAAGTTAGTCGCCGACCCTTGAAATGAGGTGCCGAGATGAACGACATTCTCGCAAGAAGAGCAAGACGAGCAACTGTGGGCATCGCCCTTTCCGCGGCACTTGTCGCGGGAATCGCCCCCGCAACGGCGATCGCGGCAGAAACCAGCGCCCCCACCGGTGCAGTTGCCTTGCAGACGGAAGACGCGGCCGCCGCAAAAGAAAAAGCGCATGCGGCCATGCAGGAAGCGCTCAAAAACCTCGAGGCCGCAAAAGACGCCGCAAGTCCCGAGAAAATTGCGGAAATCGATGATGACATTGCCGCATTTCAAGAACTCTACGACATGGTGGTGGCGGAAGCCGCCAAACGGAGGGAACCCCTTCCCGCCATGCAAGCGAACGTCGATGCAGCCCAAGCCAAATACGATGAGGCCCACAACCGGACAAGCGGCCTTCAGGCAGAATTAGATAAGGCACTTGAAGCACTCGGCGGCGAGGAGCCCAGCACAGCTATTAAGGAGCATATTAAGCAGTTGCGCATGGAGATCATGGCGGCAGAAAGGCGAGAAAAATCTTATGAAGATGATCTTCACTCCTACCAACGCCGACTCGAAAGCCAGGAAAAACAGGTTCAGCATTTCGAAAGTGAGGCAGAGGAAGCTAAAGCCCACATCGACGAGGACATAGCCAAGCGAAATGCGCTCCTCGGCGATTTGGAAAAGGCGCAAGCGGCCTATGATGACGCCTGCAAAGCATACGAAGAGGCAAAGGCCGCGGCAGATAAGACCACCTCGCCCGAGATAACGAAACCCGCCGAGACGACAAAACCCTCCAGCTCAGCGCAACCGGCCGAGGCGACACAGCCCGCCGGCTCGTCCGCGACCGGCAAAAATACCCCGCCAAGCTCCACCAAGCAGGCGAACTCGAGCAGCGGCAAGCAAGCAGATACGACCGCCGGCAAGCTCGCGAACACGGGCGACACAGCACCGAGCGCAATCGCACTCGCAGGAATCGCCGCCGCAGGCCTCGGAATAACCGCCACAGCCACACGCCGCATCAAGAACTCAAAATAGCCGACAGAGCATTCTGCCTTCACCAATCCACAAGCCCAGAGACAAAAAGAGGCCCGTTTCCCCAACCAAGGGAAACGGGCCTCTTTACTTGTAAAAACAAATGGTAATGCCACTGTCTCTTGAAGCACATCGCCACCGCGCTCCAAACAACGCCAACGAGCAGCATTCCTTAAGGGATAGATTTAATTAGGCTAGCGCGCCTTTACGGGTGATTTTTGGACGAAGTGATCCCGGTGCCGGCGGGCTGTTTGGTAGTCGAGCGATCCCGCAGGCAAAGCCGAGGACCAGCGAGACACCAAACAGCCCGCCGGCACCGGGACCGCATCGCGGCACCAAAAAAGCGCCCGTGCGCTCGATGGATTCGGATGCCCGACAGAGGCTCCTTATGGCTGCTTCCTTCCGGACCTGACCAGATTCGGAACATGTCGTCATCCGAACCCATCGAACACGCTAGGCGCTCGGTATATCTTACCTGCTCCCGTCCAGCAGGGCAAGTGGGGCGAACCCATCGGATGGATTCGCCCCACTCGTCCATATCGCTAGCGGCGCCTACGGTACAGGACCGCGCCGCCCGCTGCGGTCAGCGCGCCGATGCCGGCCATGGCCGCGAGCGCCTCGACCGGCAGGCTGCGGTCGCCGGTGTCGGGCATACCGCCCTTGGAGCCGTCACCGGAGCTGCCGCCGGAGCCGTTATCTGAACCGCCGTCCGAGCCGCCGCCCGGCGTGCCGGGGTTCTCGGGGGTGCCGGGGGTCCCGGGATTCTCGGCGTAGCTGTTGGTGAAGACCGGCGGCACGTTGGCGTCGCCCTCGTAGGAGACCTTCGCCGACAGGTAGCCCGTCTTGGTGCCGTCTGCCGCCTCGTCGCCCACCGTGACGACGATCTTGTGCACCGCCTTGTCGTAGGTCACGTGCGCCTGGCCGTCGTCGACCTCGCTCACCGTGAAGGTGTAGGTGCCGGCCTGCTTGAAGGTCAGCGCATCGAACGTGACGCTGCCGTCCGCGGCATTCTTGGCGGTCGACATGACCTTGCCGTCCCGGCTCTTGAGCTCAAAGCTAAACTGGCCCGCCTTGAGCTCGGCGCCCTTGAGCACCTTGGCGGCGCCCAGCTTGAGGGTGACGGGCGCGGCCTCGTAGCCGTTGGTGAACGTCACCGAGTCGTCGCCCGTGGGATTGCCCTCGGCATCCGCCAGCTCGTGCTTGACGGCGAGCGTGCCGTTTTTGGCATCGGTGACCGTCGTGCGCACGCGGTACGTCGCCCTGTCGTACGTCACGCCGCCCGCCGTGCCGGCGACCTCGCGCAGCTCATAGCTGTGCGTGCCGGGCGCGGTGTAGGTGACGGGGCTGAGAGCGACCGTGCCGTCGGCGGCGTTCCTGCCCGTTGCCGCGACGCTCTCACTGCCGTCGGCGGCAATCTCGACCAGCTGGAACTCGAACTCGCCCTCGACCAGGTCACGGCCCTTAAGCTTCTTGCTCACCGCGATCCGGTCGGTGACGGAGCTCGGCGTCGGGTTCACGACGCAGGTGTTGGTGAACTCGAACGCGCCCTTGCCCTCGGGCGTGCCCTCTGCGGGCAGGACCTCCGCGGCGAGCGTGCCCGCGTTGGTGTCCTCGACCACCTTGACCGTGAAGGTCCTTGTCGCCGTCGCGTCGTTGACCACGCCGTCGACCGAACCGGACTCGCTCACCCGGTAGGCGAACGTCTTGGTGCGCAGACCTTGGCCGTCGATCTCGGCGTCGTCGAGGTCGCTCGGCTGTCTGAACGTGACGTGGCCCAGCTCGACGTTGCCGGCGGCGTCGTTGGTCGCCTCGGCCACCGTCTTGCCGGAGGCGTCGACCGGCGCGGGCGCGCCGTCCAGCGGCGCGATCTTAAAGGTGTACTTGCCCGCGATGTCGGCCTGCGCCAGGCCGAGCCCGGCCTGGCCGAGCGCCAGCGTCTTGGTGCCCGCGAGGTCAACTGTCGCCTCGTTGGTGCCATAGCCGTTCACAAACGACAGCGTGCTGTCGGAGCCCTCGGGGTAGACCACGCTAACGTCCAGACTGCCCTTGCCGTCATCTGCCACCTTAACCGTGATGTCGAAGCTCGAGGCGGTCGCCGTCACGCCCGCGGACAGCTGATCCGTGCCGTCCTCGGATACGGTATAGGGAATGACCCAGGAGCCGTCGGCGGCCCTGGTAGCGGTGCCGTCCGCCACCATCCGCTCGAGAGCATCGGTGGTGTAGGCAATGGGCGAGAACGCAAGTCCCGCGGCCTCGCCGTCGCCGGAGGCCCGGTTGGTCGCGGTCGCGACCACATTGCCCCGGGCATCGCGGACGGAGAACGAGAACTCGCCCGCCGCCGCGGCGCGGCCCGTCAGCGTCTTGGTGGCGTCAATTGCCACGTTGCCCTCGCCGCCGAGCGTTCCGGTGGCCTCGTAGGAGTTCTGGAACGCGACCGTCACGGGCGTGGGCGTCTCCGTGGCGTCATCCGCTGTGGAGACCTCGCTGCGGGCGACCTCGACGCCGTCCCCGGCAACCGTGGTCGTGACCGTGAGCTTACCCGTCGCGGCGTCGTAGCCGGGCGCGATGGTCACCGTGCGTGGCGCGGTATCGTTGGTGTAGCCCTCGCCGCCGAGCTTGGTCTCGGTGACGGTGAAGCGGTAGGTCTTGCCCGCGTCGGCGTCGGTGAACTTCACGTCGCTCTCCGCGGCACCGCCGATGAGGTCGACCAGGTCGGCCTTCCCATCGTCAGCCGCGGCCACGGCGTAGGCGTCCTTGTCGGTCTTGAGGCCGAGCTTGGCGGCCGTCTCGGCGTCGGCAGTCACGGTGAAGGCGAACTGCCCCGCCTCCATGGCGCGACCGGAGAGCGTCTTGGACAGGCGCACGCCCGCACGGGCCGAGTATTCAAGCTCGGTCGTGTAGGTGTTGACGAAGTCACCGCCGCTCACCTCCGCGATCGCGGGCGTCGTGGCCGTGAGGTTGCCGGAGCCGTCGTCAGTCACGGTCACCGTCATCGTGGCGACGTGGCCGTCGTAGGCCACACCGGCGATGACAGAGCCGTTGTCGGGCCTGACCTCGCGCACCGTGTAGGTGAAGGTCTTGGCGCGCACGCGCTTGCCACCAACCTCGGCGAACTCGGCATCCTTGATGTCATCGAGCGTGTAGCGGATGGAGCCGAAGTCGAAGGCGACCCTATCGCCCGCCTTGGTGCCGGCGGCGGCCGTCACGCTGACGGTCTTGGAGCCGTCGGCAGAGCCCTCGGGCATGGGGGCGCCGCCCTCGCCCGTAAGCGTGAACTGGAAGCTGTCGCCCTCGGCCCAGTCGCGGCCCTCGAGCGTCTTGGTGAAGAGCCCCGCGGTGGAGACGTCTCTGCCCTCGGTGGCCGTTCCGTACGTGTTGGTGAACGCCGCGAGCGCGCCGTCCTCGGTCACGACGCCTTCGGCCCCCTCGGCAGCAGTCGTATAGCCCTCGGCCGCATCCTCGGTCACGGTGTAGCTCGCGCCCACGGGCAGGCCGGCGATGGCCTTCTCCTCGCCGTCCTTAAGCGCAAAGGTTGCCTTGCCGTCCGTGAACGTCACGGCGCCGTCGCCCTTGCCGAAGGTGCCGGAGACGGGCTCGCCGTCCCTGTCGGCCAGCGCGACCGTGAAGCCGAACTCGCGCTGGCTGTCGCCGCCGACGACCGTCTTCTTGACGGTGAGGCTGCCCTCGCGGGGCACGCTGTTGTGGGTCGTGTTGGTCTGCGACTCGTTCTCGCCCACCTCGACCGTGGCGGTGTTGGCGATGTCGTCGACCACGGCGGCTTCGGCGGAGACCTTCACGTCGAAGCTGAGCGTGCCCGCGGCGCCCGCAGTCTGCTCGCCGAGCGACCAGGTAAGAGTGCGCGTCGCGGCGTCGTAGGCGGCGCCGTCGGCAGAGCCCTTAACATAGTCAACGCCCTTGGGCAGGACATCGGTCACCGTCACGTCGGCCGCCTGCGCGGCGCCCCTGTCGTCGACGCTGTTATTGGCCCAGCCGATGGTATAGGTGAGGGTATCGCCCACGCCCACCGGCTTGCCACCCACATCGACCTTGGCGCCCGAGGCGTCCGCCTTGGTGACGGCCTTCGTGTTGTCGTGCGGCGTGAAGGTGTTGGTGAAAGTCTTCTTGCCCCGCTCGTTGGAGATCTCGGCCTTAAGGCCGGCGCCAGTCTGAGTCACCGTGATGTCGAAGGTGTAGGCATGCGCATCGTCCTCAATCAGGACATCGCCGTTTGCTTTCTCGGTCACGGTCGCGTGGTAGGTACCCAGATTGGTGAAGCTGAGCTCGCCAAAGGAAACCTTTCCGTCCTTGTTATTCTTCGCCTCGATTGGGTAGCTCTCGAGCACATTGCCCGCACCGTCGGTGAGGGAGAGCTCAAAGGTGAATTCCCCCTCCTGGAGGCCGGGCTTGCGGCCGCCCGCGAGCACCTTGGTGAGCTCGGGGACGGACGCCGTGGCGGAGGCGGGGTCGAAGGTGTTGGTGAAGGCGGCGGAGGAGACCTGGTCGGCCGAGATGGAGCCATCGGCCTTGGATCCCTCGGCTCCGTTCACCGCGGCCTTGTAGCCATCGGCGGCACGTTCGGTCACCGTGTAGGCGGTTCCCGCGGGCAGCCCCGTGATCCTCGCCGTCTGGCCATCTTTGAGCTTGAGGGTCGCCTTGCCGTCCTCGAACGTCGCGTCACCGTAGGCGCCGGATACTTTGCGGCCCGCGGCATCGGTGGCCTCAACCACAAACTTAAATATCTTGTCCGCGTCGACCGCCAGGCCCTCGCGCGCCACGACAGTCTTGGAGACGTCGAGCTCGCCCGTCTTCAAAGTGTTGGTCACGGTGAAGCCGCGCTCGGCGTCGCCGGTGACCTTAGAGCTGTAGCCCTCGACGGCGTCCTCGGCCACGGCGTAGTCGATCACGGAGCCGGACTTGGAGTACTTGGGCAGGCCCTCGAAGGTGTGCTTCCAGCTATTGGACTTCGACAGCTCGGTCTTCTTGCCGGTGTCCTCTCCGTCGGCGAGCAGGCGCACGGTGGCCTTCTCGGCCGCCGGGCCGACCCACTTCTTCTCGACGGGCACCGAGACCTTGGCCGTGGAGGTGTTGGTCACGGTGAAGCCGCGCTCGGCGTCGCCGGTGACCTTCGAGCTGTAGCCCTCGACGGCGTCCTCGGCCACGGCGTAGTCGATCACGGAGCCGG